>JBMORW010000039.1:0-66717 GCA_049322695.1 Bacillota bacterium
GTTGATCTGGTGACAATGACGGAGAGGATACACCTGTTCCCATACCGAACACAGAAGTTAAGCTCTCCAGTGCTGATGGTACTTGGACCGCAGGGTCCCGGGAGAGTAGGTCGTTGCCAGGTAAAAAAATGCGGACTTTATGTCCGCATTAACGTTCCTCAATAGCTCAGTCGGTAGAGCATGCGGCTGTTAACCGCAGGGTCGTTGGTTCGAGTCCAACTTGAGGAGCCATTTTTATTTTTTGGGAAACACAACAATTCGATAAATAGGAATATCTCGATAAAGCAAGGGCTGTTAACCGCAGGGTTGCAAATCAATTTGCTTGGGTTCGAGTCCAACTTGAGGAGCCATTTTTATTTTTTGGGAAACACAACAATTCGATAAATAGGAATATCTCGATAAAGCAAGGGCTGTTAACCGCAGGGTTGCAAATCAATTTGCTTGGGTTCGAGTCCAACTTGAGGAGCCATTTTTATTTTTTGGGAAATTTCACCACTAACTTCTATACTATAACTTCTAATCTCTATGGTAGTTGCTTTAAAGACTTGCTTAGGCTTGTTACTGGATGTACAAAAAGGTTAGAAGCTTGTTAGTAGTAGTTAACGGTTGTGTTACCAAGCAAAAGCATGAATATATAAACACAACTTGCTAAAAATATATTTAGGGAGAAAACAAATCGTTTTTCTCTTTTTTCTTGTCCCATTATAAACTTTTTGGTATTATTATGGAAGTAATGATTCAGCCGCTAACTGCTTGACAATCAAAGTGCTTCTTAAAAGGCACTGCTTAACCTATTAGCTATCGGCTATAAGCTAAGTAAGTATAAAGGAGATTTATATGAAACATGATATTAGAAAGCTTATGCTTTTTTTATCGATATTAACATTTGCGTTTATGATGTCAGTTGATGCTCAGAAACCAGAAAATATTAAAGAGACAATTAGTGTAATGGAAGACTATTTAGAACAGGCAAGTCCTGACTGGAGTATTATGAAAAAGGAGGCCACAGTCAAAGGCATATATATGACTGCTCATACTGTTGCCGATAAAGGAAGATTTTCAAAGCTTATAGATGCAGTAGACAAAACTGAGCTTAATGCAGTAGTCATTGATGTAAAGAACGATGAAGGTATCGTTACCTACTCAAGCAATATAAGTGATGTAAAGTTTGCAGGAGCAAACGATAAAATAATTATAAAGGACATAAAGGCAGTAATAAACGAGCTTAACCAAAAAGGAATCTATCCTATAGCAAGAATAGTGACCTTTAAGGACAAAAAAGCTGCAGGTATGTTTGCCAACCTTGCTGTGAAAAGCAGAGGAGGCTCCATATGGAGAGACAGGAACGGAATGGCGTGGCTTAATCCATACAATAAGGAAGCCTGGGATTATGTTTTAAAAGTGGCAGAGGAAGCTGCTGTTTTAGGCTTTAAGGAAATACAGTTTGACTATGTTAGGTTTCCTACCGATGGAAACCTAAAAATAATAGACTACGGAAGCATAGCCAAGGAAAAGACTAAGGAAGAGGCTATAGCAGATTTTTTGGCTTATGCGAGAAAAAGACTGTCCGGCATGGGGGCTGTTGTTTCAGCTGATGTATTTGGGTTGGTTACTACAGCACAGGACGGCATGAGCATAGGTCAGCATCTTGAGTCAATAGCAGTTAGTATCGACGTTATCTGCCCTATGGTATATCCTTCACATTATGGCAGTGGAGTATACGGAGTAGCAGAGCCTGATTTTGAGCCTTATAAAATAGTAAACTACAGCATGTCTGTTGCATTTGAACGTATAAAAAACATAGATTATGATGGCAAAAAAGCTAAACTGAGACCATGGCTTCAGGATTTTACCGCTACTTACTTGCCGCGTTATAATAAATATGATGCTGATGATATCAGGGCACAGATACAGGCAACATATGATGCCGGTGTGAAGGAATGGATATTGTGGAATGCATCAAACAGATATACCATTGGGGCATTAGGTGAGTAATCACTTTTTAATAAGCTAACTGAGATTAAAATTATTACCTGATGAATTAAAATAATAAAATATAAAACTCCGAAAAACGGAGTTTTTTTATTTAACCAGTGAGAAAAAAGGACAAAATATTACCTAATTCTACTAATACTGTTTTGTATTAGAAATGGCCTTATGCTACAATATATAGTGCAGGCAGCTGATGAGTGCACAAAATGTTGTAATTTTTTTAAGATTTTTTATTATTTTCACTTGACAAATGCACAGGCTGCAGTATAAGAATACTATATAGAAATGGGGGAGTAATATTGGTAAAGGTTGTAAAGAGGGATGGCAACCTGGTACAGTTTGATGCAGTTAAAATAAAAAATGCTATCGAACGTGCCATGTCGGAAACCAAATACGGTGTTGATCTTGAGCTTAGCAAAGTGCTTACTGAGAGGATCGAAGAGATTATAAAGAGACAGGAATCACCTGTACACGTGGAGGATATACAAGATATTGTTGAGTACACTCTTATGGACAGTCCTAGAAAGGATGTCGCAAAGGTTTATATAATATATAGAAGCGAGCAATCGAAGCTGAGAACTACAAGAGATAAACAAGATGAAAGAATATTATCCGATGAGTTTATCAGCAGGTATAAGCATAAGCCGTCTCCAATGCAGCAGCTGGGAAGTTTTGTATACTATAGGACATATTCAAGATGGCTTGATCAGGAGAAGAGAAGAGAATTCTGGTGGGAAACAGTAAGGAGAGCGGTAGAGTACAACTGCAGCCTGGTTCCTACAACAAAAGAAGAGGCAGAGCAACTGTTTGACAACATATACAGCCTGAAACAGTTTCTATCAGGAAGAACCTTCTGGGTAGGAAATACACCAGTTGCAAGAAGTTATCCAATGGCCAACTATAACTGTGCTTTTCAGGTAATAGACAGCTTTGAATCCTTCAGAGATCTTTTTTACCTTCTGATGATTGGCTCGGGAGTTGGTGTAAGAGTTCTCAGAGAGGATGTTGATAAGCTTCCAAAAATAAGAACGGATTATGAATTGATACATAAGGATTATTCCCCTATTCCTATGAATGAGCGTGAGGATAGCACAGGTCTTGAGTTCTTCTATATCAATACCGCAAAAATTACTATAGGAGACAGCAAGGAAGGCTGGATTCAATCACTAGATTTCTTCTTCAAGCTTTTATATAGTAATGAGTATAGAAACGTAAAGACTATCATTATTGACTATGATCATGTAAGGCCAAAGGGTGAGAAGCTAAAGACCTTTGGAGGAACTGCAAGCGGACATACAAGCCTAAAAAACATGTTCATAAAAATTGACAAAATAGTGAAGAGAAGCGGCTTCATAAATGATTCAAAAAGAGTAAAGCTAAGACCTATAGATTGTCTTGATATAGCTAATATAATCGGTGAAAATGTTGTGGTTGGCGGAGTAAGGCGTACTGCTGAAATAGTACTCATAGACCCTGAGGAAAAGGAGTGCATAGATGCTAAAACCAATCTGTATAAGCAGATAGACGGTCAATGGATAGTGGATAAAGAAATAATACATAGACAGATGAGCAATAACTCTATTTACTATACTAAAAAGCCAACCAGAGAAATGCTGCATTGGCAGCTTCAGCAGATGAGATACTCCGGTGAGCCTGGTTGGGTGAATGCTGAAGCCGCAATAAAGAGAAGACCTAATATGAACGGTGTAAATCCGTGTGGAGAAATACTTCTGGATTCAAAAGGTCTATGCAATTTAACTACATTAAATGTATATGCATTTGTCCGACCTGATGGAACATTGGATGAAAAGGAATTGCTGGAGGCTCAAAGACTATCGGTGAGAGCCGGCTACAGAATGACATGTGTTGAGCTTGAACTGCCTATGTGGGATGCTGTTCAGCAGCGCGATAAGCTTCTCGGTTGCTCTTTAACAGGTTGGCAGGACATGGTAAATGCTACAGACATGGACAGAGAGCAGCAAATAGAGCTGCTTAAGAAGCTAAGAGAAGTTGCGCATAAAGAAGCAGAAAGCTATGCAAATGAAATAGGAGAGAAGGTTCCTCTTCTCGTAACAACTGTCAAGCCTGAAGGGACCTTAAGTCAGCTTCCGATCGTATCCAGTGGAGTTCATTACTCCCATTCACCATATTATATAAGGAGAATCAGAGTAAGTGCTGATGATCCGCTTGTTAAGGTTTGTGAGGAGCTTGAATATCCTGTATTCCCTGAGGTAGGTCAAGATTGGGAGACTTGTGCTACAAAGGTTATAGAGTTCCCTGTTAAAGCTCCGTCAGGAAAGACAAAATACGACGTGAGTGCCATAGACCAGCTTGAAACATACAAAATGTTTATGGAGTACTATGTAGATCACAATTGTTCAATTACCGTGCATGTAAGGAATGACGAATGGGATGAGGTAGAACAGTGGGTCTGGGACAATTGGGACAGCACAGTAGCACTATCATTCCTTTCGCTGGAAGACAACTTCTATAAGCTACTGCCATATGAAGCAATAGATGAAGAAGAGTACAACAGGAGAATGAAAGAAATGAAACCGTTTGTACCAACACTCATATCCAAATATGAAAAGAAGGAAGCAGCTTTAGACGTTGGCACTGACGGATGTGAAAACGGAATATGTCCGGTAAGGTAAAGCACATGAAAAGTAGGGTTATTCCCTACTTTTTTCATAGGTTAAAAGGTATAATATTTATGTAACTGTCAATTATAAAACTTTGGAGGAATTATTATGGACTATAAGGAAATGTTGTTAAGGGCAAAGGAAAACATTGGAAGCAAATGCAGAGTATGCAAGGAATGCAACGGCATAGCCTGCAGAGGGGAAATTCCCGGAACCGGCGGAAAAGGCTCCGGAGATGCTTTTATAAGAAATTTTAAAAAGCTGGATGAAATAAAGCTTAATATGGATACATTGTATGAAGCAGGGAACATTGACACTTCCATAGAGCTGTTTGGCAAGAGTTTCAAGTATCCTATTTTTGCAGCACCAATAGGCGCGGTGAATATGCATTATAGTGAAAGTCTGAATGATAACACTTATTCCAAAGCAGTAGTAAATGGCTGCAAGTCTGCAGGCACGGCTGCCTTTACAGGCGACGGGGTAAAGGATGAGTTTTATGAACTTCCTTTAAGGGTAATAGAAGAGGCAGGAGGCTGGGGGGTGCCTACTATAAAGCCCTGGGGACAGGATGAGGTGCTAAGAAAGCTGAGAAAAGCAGAAGAAGCCGATGCAATGGCTGTTGCTATGGATGTAGATGCTGCAGGCCTGCCTATACTGGCAGCGGCAGGTAAGCCGGGGGGACCCAAATCTGTCGAGCAGCTGCGTGAGTTAATTAGCAGTACAAAGCTGCCGTTCATATTGAAGGGAATAATGACTGTAAAAGGTGCTTTCAAGGCTTTGGAGGCAGGTGCCTACGGGGTAGTAGTTTCAAATCATGGCGGCAGAGTATTGGACCAAACTCCTGCAACTGTTGAGGTATTGCCTGAAATAGCTGCGGCAGTAAAGGGCAGGATGAAAATCTTCATAGACGGAGGAATAAGAACTGGTATAGATGTATTGAAGGTAATTGCCCTCGGAGCTGATGCGGTGCTTATAGGCAGACCCTATGCAGTTGCGGCATATGGAGGTGCTGAGGAAGGAGTTAAAGCTTATACTGAGAAAATTGGAAGCGAATTAAGAGATGCCATGCTAATGACAGGCATAAAGAGGCTTTCCGAAGCGGATAGTTCTATTATATACAAATAATATACAAACAATGATAAAATATATATGTATGTTTATATATTAATTTAAAGGTGGGGTTCATATGAAGTTCAGTGATTTTGAATATCGGCGGCCAGACATGGAAGCGCTTAAACAGGAGTTTTCCAATCTTTTAGATCAGTTTGAGAATGCAAAATATTTTGAAGCACAAAGCATACTGGTAAAAAAGATTAATGCACTGAGAAGCGATTATGAATCAATGAATGAAATTGCTTCTATCAAATTCAGTATAGATACTGCCAATGAAGAGTATGAGAGAGAGAAAGACTTCTTTAATGAAAACACTCCAATTTATAAAGAGTATATTTCACGATATTACAAGGCATTGGCAAGCTCGATATTCAGAAATGTTCTGGAGAAAAAGTGGGGGAAGCAGCTTTTCAAGCTGGCGGAGCTGACTGTAAAAACCTTTTCACCTGATATAATTGAAGATCTTCAGACTGAAAACAGACTTTGCAGTGAGTATGTAAAGCTTATAGCATCTGCAAAAATTTTCTTTGAGGGAGAGGAAAGAACACTATATGGTATGGCTCCCTTTATGATGTCCAAGGACAGAGGCATGAGAAAAAGGGCATTTGAAGCAAGAACAGCCTTTATGGAAAGCATAGGAGAAAAGCTGGATGATATATATGACAGGCTGGTCAAGGTTAGAGCCAAGATGGCTCATAAGCTAGGCTACAGGGATTTCGTAGATCTGGGTTATGCAAGAATGAACAGGACTGATTATGATTCAAAACTTGTGCTTAATTTCAGAAGGCAGGTAGAAGAAACCATAGTGCCCATAGCTATAAGACTGAGAGAACGGCAGAGACAAAGATTAGGGCTTAATAAGCTTTTATACTATGATGAGTTATTTAATTTTAATACTGGAAATCCGGTTCCAAAGGGTAAATCAGAATGGATTGTAGAAAATGCTAAAAGGATGTATTCAGAGCTGTCAGCTGAGACTGCAGAATATATACGCTTCATGATAGATAATGAGCTTTTGGAGCTTCTGAATAAGAAAGGCAAAGCAGGTGGAGCGTATTGTACTTATATTAGCAGATATAAGGCACCCTACATATTTGCAAATTTCAATGGAACCTCTGATGATGTGGACACCTTGACTCATGAAGCAGGGCATGCATTCCAGGTGTATTGCAGCAGAGATTTTGATGTGCCCGAATACTATTGGCCTACTTATGAGGCCTGCGAGATACATTCTATGGGTATGGAGTTTTTAACATGGCCTTGGATGGAGCTTTTCTTCAAAGAGGACACTAATAAGTTCAAATTTATGCATATCAGCGATGCTCTGACATTTATCCCATATGCCGCAGCTGTTGATGAGTTCCAGCATATTGTATACGGTGAGCCTGACATGACACCTGCAGAAAGAAGAAGGGCATGGAGGCAGCTTGAGAAAAAGTATATGCCCCACAAGGACTATGAAGGTAATGAATATCTTGAAAGCGGAGCCTTCTGGCATATACAGAGCCACATTTTTGAAGAACCTTTTTATTATATTGATTATGCATTAGCTCAAATATGTGCTTTACAGTACTGGAAAATGTCCAATGAAAGCCGCCATAAGGCTTGGAGCAGCTATATGAAGCTTTGCAGGCTGGGAGGGAGTAAATCCTTTGTAAATCTGTTAAGAGAAGCAGGGTTAAAGCTGCCTTTTGACAAGGATTGCGTAAAATCAGTTGCTGGAGAAATAGAAGGCTGGCTAAACAGCATTGATGATAAGAAGCTTTAAAAGGGCATCTCGCTAAGAGATGCTTTTTTAATTTTTTATGACATATGTCCTACTCTCTTATTTATTTGTAGGTTATACTGAGTGTAGGTGGTGATATTGTGAAGAGGGTTACTGATGGGGCATTACTTAAGTATTATATTGCTAAGTATGAAATAAACTCGATTTTTGCAAATGACCTGAGTCATTGCATGAGTTTGTACAAGGTTGAACGGGGAGAAGTAATATGTAAAACTGATGACGTGCTAAGCCATATGTTTTTCAACGTTAAGGGAAAGCTTAAGGTGTATTATATGAGAGAAAACGGAAAGTCTTTGCTACTTAGGTTTAATAAGCCCTTAAGTGTTATAGGGGATGTAGAGTTCATAAACAGATATAGTGTAAAATGCTGCGTTGAGGCTATAACTGAATCTTTGCTTATCGGAGTCAGCTTTGAAGACATTAAGAAGTATGCATATGATGACCCTGTTTTTTTAAGATATATAATATCACATCTGAGTCATAAGCTGTATACAGTATCAAACGCTTCATCCATGAATGTACTATATCCCCTAGAGAACAGGTTTGCCAGTTACTTGTTGTCAATAAGCAGTGACGAAAATAACAGTAGGATAAGTGAGCTGAAAACAAATAAGCTTACGGAGATTGCAAATCTGCTGGGGAGCAGCTATAGACATCTTAGCAGAGTGATAAATGAGCTTGAAGAGAAAAAAATTATAAAAAATGAAAAGAGACAAATGATTATATTGGATTTTAACAGATTGAAGGAATTGGCAGGTGAAAATATATATGAATAAGAACAACTCGTCACTTTATATGCTGCTTTTGGTTATGGGAGCTATGAATAGTGCTATAGTGCTGGTCAACGGACTTTTGGCTAAATACACCAATATGTATCTTGGAGGACTTATTGTTCATCTGGTTGGTTTTATTCCTTCTTTGATGCTTTTTCTAATATTTGACATGGATAAATTAAGTAAATGGAACAGTACCTTTAAGAGCAATAAAAAGATTTTTACTGCGGGCTTTATGGGCTCAATTATACTCTTAATGTCAGCATTTTGTATGAGTACCGTCGGAGTATTTGTAACGTCCATAGCAATGGTTGCAGGTCAGTTTGTACTGTCAGTAATCATCGATATAAATGGTTATTTTGGATTTGAAATGGTAAAGCTGGGAGCAAGAAAAACATGCGCTATCTTTATTATAGCACTTGGAATAATATTAATATCAATATAAACAGGAGGAGTACTATGAGTATATTGGCAGTAGTTCTTTCGGTTATTATGGGAGCATTGTTTATAATAATCAGATCGTTCAATATGATGCTTGGAAAGCAAATTGGTATTTATGCTTCAAATCTTGTAAATCATATTGCAGGAGTTATAGGAAGCTCAATAATTTATTTAACAGTAATTATGATAGGTATACAAAGACATCAGCTTTATGAAAATGTGCCTATTTATGTATATGTCGGTGGCTTCATTGGAGCTACATTTGTTGTACTATCGAATTATTCCTTTTCCAAAACAACAGTAGTTACATCCACAATCCTAATACTTTGTGGACAATTTATCAGCTCTCTTGCCATGGATATACTGATACTAAATATTAGTATTAAGCCTACTGCTGTATTAGGTGCTGTGTTAATTATATTAGGGACAGTGCTATACAGTATAAAGGATAAGGCGACAAAAGCAGCAGCCGAAATCTAATCGGGTTGCTGCTTTTGTATTATAGTATTATTTTACTTCTATAATAAATTCACCCTGTATCCTGGTTGGATAATCTGAAATAGTAAAAGTAAGTGGATTTACATACTCCTTATTTTTTGGAATAAGTATCTGAATGCTGGAGTTATAATCCTTTTCACCTTCAGTACTTCTGCTACTAGTGCCACAATCATAATATTTGTTTCCTGCCCCATCAGTAAACTCTGAACTGAAAATAGAGTATAAGAAGGATTCATCTCTCTCAGGCTTTCTAAGTAAAAACTCAAGATTTATGGTTTCTTCACCTGCATTATGACTATTTCCGTAGGTATATCCATTTAGCTTTAATAAGTTATGGGGTGCTTTTAAAAGCTTTTTGTTTACCAAGTCCAACACAACCTCCAGTTTATCCTTATCCAAAGCCCGGATACTGCTGCCCTTCAGGTACAGCTTATCTGGATTCTTGAAGTAGTTGCTTTCCAGATACAGTATTTTTCTGTTATCATCTATATGAGTAGCGGTAATTCCATTTTTGATTCCTGCCCAGACCTCACCTTCTTCATCTATAAACTGCAGATCATCAAATGAGAAAATTTCCTTAGTATTTAGCGGATCATATTCAACTTCCAAAGCTATTCTTGTAGGATAGATTACAGCCTTGCCAAATGTAATCTTCTGACCTTCAACAGTAATTGTTTCATTGAGAGTGTATATTTGCTTCATGTTTTTAAACTTAGTCTTATCTATAGGTATTTTGATGTCCCACACAGATTCAAGAGTCAGAGGCTTAGATGGGCTCGGCACTTCTCCCACTCTTGCATCCTTCAAGCCTGTTTCCACCTTTGCAAGCTGGGCTTTAAGCGTAAGAATATCCGGTATATTAGTGTTCTCAGTAAAGCTTACTGATATAATATCATTAAATTTGCTGGCATCACCTTGAATAACGCTGTAGCTGAATGAAGCTGCAATATTATTTCCTGACTCATCCAACAGACTCACTTCATTAAGTTGAACCTTATACTTATTTTGGTTTTCCAGCGTGTAAAAAATAACCATACGAGTTTCATCTACAATAATACTGTCAACAGTAAACCTTATGCCTTCATGCTCATCATATACATTTATATGCTGAATAAAATTGTTCTCAATAGCTGCCTTAAGCCCCTTATCATAATTTATCAGTTTTATGATATGCTTCAGAATGGGAACATCACTAAGGTAATCTGCGAACACAGGAGAAATTCTGACTATGGTTACAAATGATATCAGAAGGAAGCATGCAGCAATGGCTGAGGCTTTTTTTAACATGCTTTTCCTCTTCATATGCTCGGCTTTTCTGATTCCTGTCTTTATAAAGTCATTAATATTATGAGGTATGGATACATCATCATAATTCTTCTTTTCCATATCCAATAGCTTGAAATTATCGGACATTACATTCACCTTCTTCCGACAGCATGATTCTGAGCTTCTTAAGTGCTTGATTAAGCCAGGTCTTTACTGTTCCTAAGGGTTTATCCATTATTTCTGAAATATCGCTAAGGGTAAAACCCTCGAAGTATTTCAGTATTATTATGCTTTTATACTTAGTATCAAGCTGTTCTACCAATAGCCTGAACTCTATCTGCTCATCTCCGGAAGATAAATCTCTCATGCTTAGCACATATTCAGCTTCTTTGGCTTTATTTTTTTTCTCATCTATGCAGTAATTTATAAGTATTCTTATCAGCCAGGTTTTAAAGTATTTCGGTTGTTTTAGCTTTCTTATATTCAGCAGTGCTCTTACAGTTGTCTCTTGAACAGCCTCCAGTGCATCCTGCTCATTTTTAAAATAGGCATATGCTATTTTATATAATTGAGTTTTATGCTCACACATAAGCTTATAGAAGGCATCACTATCCCCCTTTATCGCCAGGCTGCAGAGCTGTAGAGTATCCATAAAGCTTCTCCTCCTGCAATGATCTTTCACTTATTAGACTGAAAAAACCAATAAATAGTTTTGCTGACTTACATAAAAATAAGGGCGATTTCGCCCTTATTCAAACTTTTGTAAAACAACTGATTTTTGATGTGTTTTTATGAAGCTCATAATCTCATTATACATGTTCTTTGGGATGGAAAGCAGATTTTCAACTATCTCTCTTGGCATTTCTGAGAGACAGTCTGAGCAATAACTGCTATTCATTACTATATCCCTGCGAAGCTCAGCTGCTCTGATATGTGCTTCTTTAAGGCATGGCTGCATAGTACCGCTATCGGGCATTGACTCCGGAGTCCACTCGATAGTTTTGCCGCATTTTTTGCATGTGTTTCCTGATTTGTTTTCTGACATAGATTTACCCCCTTAAATAATATTTATTTCAAGTTCGAACTCGCTTTTTAAAAACTTTACCAGCTTGGTAAACTGTGCTTTGTTTAATATATAATAGATTCTGTGGTCACGTCTTTCTAATGTTATCAGGTTTGCACTGGTCAGATAATTTATATGGTAGGATACCGTAGCTGTTGTGATACCAAGCTTTTCTGCCAGTTGTTGTCCGTAATGCTCTTCCTTTAAAAGAAGCTTAAGTATTTCAAATCTCGTTTTATCCGATATATTTTTAAAAGCAATAAGACACTGCTCAACCTCGTTACTTCCTTGAAGCTTCTTTCGTATTTCTTCATAATTATTGCCAATAAAAACATTAAGAGTGCTATTTTCATCTATAGCTATATTTACACCGAGAAGATAATAAGAAGTCCAGATTCTGATATTCTCAAAGTTTTCAGGTTTTACCGTATTTCTCAGAAGCTCCTGTAAAAACCTATTGCCATCAGTTTCCACCTTGCTTTGAACAGCAGCTTTGAAAGATTTAATATTGGATTTGTAAGCGCTGTATAGCTCATTATATTTCTTTTGATAACCTAACATAAAATCGTTGAACTTATTAATCCAGCCCGGCAGATCATCAATAAAGCTAAATAGATTCCACTTAGAAGTAGGGCTGATATCAAGCTTTTTTATCGTGGATAGCATAGCTTTTTCATCCTTGATTATGCCCTTAAGGGCTTCATCCTCAGTGTCTGCATTCAATAATTGACTAAACAGATAAAGCTTAATCTCATCACTGTTGCAATCTCTTAAATACTTTAGATAGTCCTCTAATGTTTTACTCTCCCATAATGCACCTTCATGTATAAAAACCCTATACAGGTTTACATCTTTACTGAAGAAGAATTGCATGAGTTCAGGAAAGAAAGATGCATATTCAGCCACCTGTTTAATAATGTATTCATTATCCTTACCTATTTCTATTTGATTGTTTTCCAGCTCCCTCCGGCTACAATCGATGTTATGTGCTCTATGCAGACTGACAAACATGTCATATATTTTACTTGAACTGTCGTTAAAGGATACTCCCACTATATCACCAACCTATACAACATTAGATAATTAACTTATATTAATAATAACATTAGATGCATTTCTAGTCAATACTCATATGGATAAAAATTGTATTTTTACCAATTTGTAATTTGATTGTAATATTGGAATAGTTGACATATAAGTGGCATTAAAGGTAAACTATATAAGGATATAGAAATATTTTGAAAGGAGGTCGCGAGAATGAAATACACAATGGTATTGGTAGACAATAATTATATTGCTTCTATTAATTCGAGCAATGGAAATAACAGCGACCTGCAGACAGAATATTGCTATGGTATGGTTATATGATTTTATAAGCATATTTTCAGTCTAATATTGTCACGGGTCGTAATAGATGCCGTGACTTTTTATTTATCGAAAAGAAGTCATGGAGTACCTTTACACTAGGGTAAATCATGACTTTTTTTATTGGAGAGGGGAAGATTATATTGAAAAGAATTATTGACCTGTTTAGTCCTTACAGGGGTTTGCCCAGAGAAATCTACATACTGTTTGCATCCAGAGTTGTAAATGCAATGGGATGCTTCATAATGCCGCTGCTTACACTGATATTAACGGATAAGATAGGGCTTACTCCTGAAAAGGCAGGTTTTTATATGAGTGCTGCGAGCCTTTTATATATGCCGGCAGGAGTTATAGGCGGCAAGCTTACAGATATGATAGGACGAAAAAAGATGATTGTCATATTTGACACGCTGGGTATTGCAGCTTATACGGTGTGCGGCTTTATGGAGCCGTCCATAAATTTGATGTATATGATTATGCTTGCTGCTACTTTTATGACAATGGCTGGACCTGCACATGATTCATTGGTCGCTGATGTCACAACTCCAGAAAACAGGGATGGCTCTTATTCACTGCTTTATATGGGCTGGAACCTGGGATATGCACTTGGACCAATGCTTGGTGGGCTTTTGTATAAGAATTATTTAAACTGGGTATTTTTAGGGGATGCGCTTACTGCACTTATATCTACGAGTTTGATTATTTTCTTCGTAAAAGAAACTATAGGTAAAGCAAAGGAAGATATTACTGACAAGAGCAGAGTAAATGAGAGAAGTGAGAAAGGTTCCATTTTCTCGGTGCTTTTGAAAAGACCTGTGCTGGTGATGTTTACTCTTATAACCTTCTGGTATAATTTTGCGTACTCACAATGGGGTTTTATGCTTCCTATACAAGCAAATGAAAACCTTACTAACGGAGCACAATTCTATACGATGATGGCAAGCTTTAATGGCTTGATAGTTATAGCTTTTACCCCACTTATAACCAAGCTTACCTCAAATATAAAGAGTATTAGGAAGATGGTAATAGGTGGCGTACTTTACGCGGTAGGCTTTGGTATGCTGGGCGTATTGAATACTTTGATATATTTCTTCATATCAGTATTCATATTCACGATAGGAGAGATAGTACTGTCCATAAGTACAATGCCTTTTATAGCAAACCATACACCTGCTTCACACAGAGGAAGAATGAGCTCGGTATTGATGCTGACACTTGGTATGGGATATTCAATAGGACCTGCTGTTATGGGTAAGGTGATTTCGGGCACTGGTGTAGCTAATGGTTGGCTGATAATAGGCGGAGTTGTGACAGTTGCTGCTGCATTGATGTATAGACTTGAGCTTTTTGAAGCGAAAAAAGCAGGTAAGGAAGAATCGGTTGATGTGCAGGATTGTGAAGAGGTAGTATAAGAATAGGGCTTGGACTACAAATCCAAGCCTTATTTTTCGCTTATTTCATCCAGCAGGCTCTTGCATTTTTTTGTATCTGTATGGTTTGAGCCTAGCTGCTTTTCAAATATATCCATTGCCGATTTTATATACTCATAAGCTTCGTTTTTTCTGCCTGCTGCCGATAGTATTTGACCAAGGAGCCGTAAAGAGACTGCTGTTTTGATATTGTGTTCTCCATATATGATTTTTTTTGCAGCTACTGCTTTTCTGCACCATTCTTCAGCTTCCTGATAGTGAGAGGTATGATAGAGTATCTCTGCAAGTGTTGTTTGTGCAATAGCAGCATCAGGATGTTCTTGTGAGAATAGTTTTACATATCTATCCAAAGCTTGTCTGATCCACTTTTCTGCTTCACTGTATTTTTTCATAAGCATTAGAACATCGGCAAGATTATTCATGCTTTTTGCAGTGTAATGATGCTTGGTACCTAAAAGTCTTTCACGTATATAAAGCACCTGCAAATAAAGCCTTTCAGCCTCCTGATAATTGCATTTATCAACACTGACAGCTGCGAGGTTGTTCATCACCCTGGTGGTATCAGGATGCTCCTTCCCCAGATTTTTAGAGAAGATTTCATAAGCTCTTTTGAATAAAAGTTCGGCCTCATCATAGC
This sequence comes from Bacillota bacterium, assembly GCA_049322695.1. Lineage (GTDB taxonomy): Bacteria > Bacillota > Clostridia > Lutisporales > Lutisporaceae > CALGKJ01. Next base: position 15,007 of record JBMORW010000039.1, read on the forward strand.
TTTCCTTTGCAGTAAGGATGATTCCCAGACTGTTCAGGGTTTTTCCCACGCTCGTATGTTCACTTCCGAACAGACTCTCCTGAAGGGGTAGTATGTACTTTGAAAGTTTCTCTGATTCGGCATAGCATCCTCTGTAATTGAGCAGCAGTATTATATCATTATAGCTGCTCAGTGTATCAGGGTGATCCTTTCCCAGATAGTTTTCTCTAGTATCCAGAATTATCTTGTAGTATTCCTCTGCTTCGGAGTACTTTCCTTCTCTTAGCAGGGAATCAGCTTTGTTTTTAAGTATTTCCAGCATAATGTTGTTGTTTTTGTCGTACAGCTGCAGCCCAGAATCATATGCCTTGTCAAATACTGCAATAGCTTCCTCGTATCTGCCGCTATTATAGAAGAACATTCCGATTCTTTTCATAATGGTGACAGAGTTTTGTGATATACCTTCTATGCTCAGATATTCATCCAGAGTATTCATATACTCTGATACAAAATCGAACTCCTCGCCAAGGAACAGCCAATAGCTCCACAACTCATATAGCATGCTGCTTTCATAATAAATATTGAAAACCTCAATCTTCGATATGAACGCTGCAAGCCTGGATTTTAGCTTTGATAGCTGCAAATGCCAGGGAAGTTCAAAAGCAATCCTTTTGCTTATCATTTGAGCTTCAAAATACGATGAAATCTTGGCATGCAGGCAAATCTGCGATTCTTCATCTGAGAGATATTTTTTATATGCAGCGTCCCTTATATAGTTATTGGAGAAACTAAGTATACCTTCACGGGTAGTAATATAATAGTCCAGTGAGGATAATATTCCTGTCATGACAATACTGCTTAGTTCGCCTATAGACATTATTTCACCTTCGGTTAAGCCGTTCCTTGATAAGCACATAAGAGAAAAGACTTTGCGTATCAACATACTGCCGAAATCATTTTCCAGCCTTTCCAGAACCTTGTCATAAAGTTCATACAAGTCCGCTGATGATAAATAGTAGCTGATTTTTTTTTCCAGATTATTAAAGTTTGTATATGCTTTGAGCTCTTCTATGAGAGTCCTTAGGAAAAGGGGATTGGAGCACTTTTCTTCATACTGTGAATACCCGTTAAGCTCAGTATAGAAGCCTGCCTTGTATTTTCCCAAATGTCTTTCTATGATTAGTTCCCTGTCTGCTTTACTCAGAGGTTCAAGCTTTTGACAGCTCCAGTTATATGTGTCGAATCGTATAAAACCAGGGACATTAAGCGCAGTAAATATTGCACGGATTTTGGGCGGAAAGTATAGAGGAAGCCAATCATAATTTGCACATTCCACTTGATCTATGGAATCAATCATAAGCACTAGCTTTTCGCTTTGTATTTTTGACAGCCATATGGGGAACTCAGTAATTATGGTTTTGCTTTCATTAGGTATGCTGTCTTTAAGCATATATCTTTCTTTAATTTCCTGCATGATTCTGAGCATTATGGATATTGCATCCTTGTCAAAGGCGTTGGTGAAGTGTATTATTATAAAGCTGTCCGGATGTGTCTTTTTATAATGATTATACCAGTAAGCCAGAAGAGAGGTTTTTCCTGAACCCTTTTCTCCGGTAATTACAATAGGCTGGCAGTCGCTTTCCACAAAGCTGTCCAGGAGACTTATATACCTTTTGTTTTCAATATAATCCTTGCTTTTGTATGCACTGTATACTTCGTGGGGTAGTCCCTTGCGCATATTGCCTGTTATAGTCTTATCAGTAATTATATCATCTATTTCTCCCTTGGTTAGCATATCAAGCAAGATATCTACAAGATTCTTATCTATCAGCCCAGCTTCAGCCTCATCCCTAAGAATCTTCATAACCAGATCCATAGGCATACGGTCGCGGTATGGTCTTACTGAGTAAAGTGCGTCGAAAATATCTGCAACCGAGACTATCCTTGCTTCCAGACTTATTGCATCACCGCTCAAGCCGTCAGGATAACCAGTGCCGTTCAGCTTCTCATGATGATGCCTTATGGCATCCAGACACTTTTCAAAGCATGACAGCGGCTTGCATATATTCTCACCGATTATTGTATGTTCCTTCATTTTGGCAAACTCTTCATTAGTAAGCTTTCCTGGTTTGTTAAGTATGCTTTCGGGTATGCCTACCTTTCCTATATCATGTATATAGCCGGCTAACTCCAGTGATTTCAGCCTTTCTTCAGAAAGGTTCATCTTTTTGCCTAGTCTTCTGCATATGTTTCCAACTCTTCTTGTATGAAGATCAGTATAGCTGTCCTTGGCTTCAATAATATTTGCTAGCGAAATAATGACATTAAGCACATTATCATCGTGATACTGCATGTTCTCCTTTAATAATGTGTATAGTCTGGTATTTTCTGTATTTACCTTTTCTAAAGCTTCTATTTTTTTGCTTAGCTCCAGGAGATGGTTTTTCTTTGCAATACCGTTTCTGACAGCAGAAATAAGCTCATTATTATCGGCTTTTTCAGATATGATCTGATTTACATTTCCGATATTAATAATATTTATAAGAAGGCTGTTGTTCAGATTATCCTGAATAATGATTACCGGCAGATCTGCATCTATATACTTGATTTTCAGTAAAAGATCCTGCCAGGCTTTGTCAGAAATAGTACAATCACAAAGGATCAGGTCGACTTCTGCGCTGCTCAGGGCAGTAAGCAACTGCTCCAGCTCTGAGAATTGAAACACGGTAAACTCTTTGGAAAGTGTCAGGTATAAGCTTTTGCCTTTTGAATTATCTGCTTTATTGGAAAGTATAAGTATAATGCTGCTCATAATACACCTCCGGAATGATGAAAACCAATACGAGGATAGAATGACAAAATATACTGAATCATCAGACAATTTCTTATATAAATTATACTATACCTTATAATTTTGCACCAGTAAACAAATCCATGGCATGTATCATTTAATTGCAAAATTCATAAAATGTGAAACAATTTTAAACTTACATGGGTATATTATGATGAAATATTAATTGGGGGTTAGCAAATGGAGAATGTAATAATTGAAAATAAGATTGAAAAGAAAGAAAAGCTTTGGTCATTGAACTTTTTTTTATTATGGCAGGGACAGCTTGTTTCTGCATTCGGAGATGTTGTATATGAAATAGCATTAGGCTTCTGGATACTGGCGGTAACAGGATCTACAGGGCTTATGGGAACATTGATGGCGGCATCTACTTTACCGAGAGTGCTTATCTCACCCTTTGCAGGTGTGGTGGTTGATAGATCAGACAGAAAGAAAATCATAGTATGGATGGATATTATTAGGGGTGTATTCATAACTTTTGTCGGAGTGGCTGCGCTGCTTGGATTTATACAGGTATGGATGGTTTTTGCAGCAGGGGTGATAATGGGTATATGCGCTGCATTTTTCAATCCTTCCATAGGCTCTGTAGTGCCGGATATTGTGCCTAGCTCAAAGCTTATGCAGGCAAATTCCTATTTCGGAATGATCAGATCAGGAACAAATCTGGTGGGTAATCCAATTGGAGGAGTGCTGTTTCAAGTTCTGGGGGCACCAATAATGTTCCTTTTCAATGGAATATCTTACATTTTATCAGCATTTACAGAGGTATTTATCAGGGTGCCGAAAAGTGAGAAACAAGGACAGCAATATCATTTTTGGACAGACCTAAAGGAAGGAATGGCATTTATTTGGAATTTCAGAGGACTCAGAAATCTTATTTTCATAGCAGGGATACTAAATTTCTTTTTTAATATTGCAATTGTGCTGTTTATCCCTTTATTCCAAATGGATGAAAGACTTGGAGCAGGTAAGTACGGTATAGCAATGGGGCTTTTAACGGGGGGCATGTTTGCAGGAATGGTTTTGACATCTGTCTATAATATAAAGCCTAGATTTAGATTTACTATATTTATAATCACGGGAATAATATCCTGCCTGGGTTTTGCATTTTTCCCATATGCAAACAGCTTTATTTTAATGCTTATACTGCTTTTTGTTTCAGGTGTTTTAAATGCAGTTCTGAATGTGATGTTTGAAGCTTGTGTACAGCTTACTGTTCCTCAGGATAAGAGAGGAAAAGTATTTTCACTTATGGGGACTGTTCTTCAGGGGCTTTCACCCATAGCTATGGCGGTAGGAGGGCTTCTTGGTGAAATTATATCAATTAAGCTGATAATTTTTACCTGCTGTGCAACAGCCGGAGTGTTCTTCATTCCGTTTATCTTTATGCCGACCTTCATAAGATTCATAAACTATGATCCTGACAAGCAGCAGCTTAATGAAATAATGTAAGAGCCGGCTTGCATAGAAAAACAGACTGTTATGAAGTGATTGTTAAGTTTTCATCAAACTATTTTACAATCACTTTTTTTTATTCTATAATGTCTATAATATAGAATAATACAATGAGAGGTAATATTATGGCTAAAGTATTAAAAACCGATGGTATGAATAAATGCATAGGATGTTTTTCCTGTATGATAACCTGTGCAGGAGTAAATCAGCAAAATCATTCAATTACTAAAAGTGCTATAAAGGTGAGGACCAGAGGAGGACTTAAAGGAAGTTTTGTATGTATTGTATGCTTAGCCTGCAAGGATGAGAGGGCATGTGCGGAGGCTTGCCCCTCCGGTGCTTTGGAAAAAAGACCCGGCGGAGGTGTTACTCTGAAGCAGGAAAAATGTATAGGCTGCAAAAAATGTGTTACTGCATGCATTGTTGGTGCTGTCAATTATGATGAAATAACACACAAGCCCATAATTTGCAAGCACTGCGGAGTATGTGTAAGGTTTTGTCCTCATGAATGCCTTAGACTGGAGGAAGTGGAAAATGATATATGATAAGTATATTAAAGTGTTGTTTGTTGATTTGTCAGAAAGTAAGATAAGAGTTGAACACAGATATGATTTATATGAGTATCTGGGTGGAGTAGGAGTGGCTTCCAGACTGCTTGAGGAAAACATGAAACCTGAGCTTGACCCTTTAGATGAAGCCCAGTGTGCAGTTTTTGCAATAGGTGCTGCGTCAACTATATTTCCTGTGGTGACAAAGACTGTAGCTATGTTCATATCTCCTCTTACAGGTGAGCTTGGTGAGTCATATGCTGGAGGAAGGCTTGCTTTGACTATGTTTATGGCAGGCTATGATGCCATAGTAATTACCGGCAAATCAAAAAAACCTGTTTACATAACAGTTAACAGTAATAATGTAGAGTTCAGAGATGCAAGAGCGCTATGGGGAATGTCATCTGATGAGGTAGGCGGAGTTATCAGAGAAAGAGAGCCGGGAAGCGGCAAAAGAAGCATAATAAGAATAGGACCTGCAGGAGAAAATCAGGTAAGCTTTGCAAGTGCATGTGTTGATACCTTTAGGCATTTCGGCAGGCTCGGACTTGGTGCAGTGCTTGGAAGCAAGAATCTTAAGGCAATAACGGTAATTGGCGACAGGAACATACCTGTGAAGAATTTTAAGGATTACTTCAAGGTATACCAGGAAATATATAAGAAGGTTACAGATACTGAGATAATGGCAAAATATCATGATCTTGGGACTCCAATAAATGTTGAGCCATTAAATGAGTTTGGAGCATTACCTACAAGAAATCTTAGGGAAAATAGATTTGAGCACGCTGAGGCCATAAACGGAGAAGCCTTCGCTAAGAATAACCTGGTAAGAAAAATGGCCTGCACCGGATGTCCTGTAGGATGCATTCATATAGGACAGTTCAGGAGAGAATTTGACCAAGGCTACGAATATGAATCAGTAAGTGTAGGCTATGATTATGAGCTTATTTTCTCACTTGGAAGCTTCTTGGGCATAAAGTCTAGTGATGAAATACTCCAGATAATAGAAGCCGTAGAGCAGATGGGATTGGATGCGATGTCTGCCGGAGTCGTGCTGGGCTGGGCAACAGAGGCTCTGATGGAGGGCTTGATTTCTGAAGAGGATACTCTGGTGAAGCTGGAGTTCGGCAATACTTCCGGTTATATTAAGGCAGTCAAGCATCTGGCATTAAAGGAGAATGATTTCTACGGCATATTATCAAAGGGTGTGGCAAAGGCCGCGGAGAAGTATGGCGGAGATAGCTTTGCAATGAACTTCGCAGGCAATGAAATGCCGGGATATCATACCGGTTATGGTTCTGTTGTGGGTGCAACAGTGGGCTCAAGGCACTCACACCTCTGCAATGGGGGATATTCCATAGACCAGTCCATGAAGGAGCTTGATATGGATAAGCTGATAGACTCAATTTTCAACGAGGAAAAGGAGAGATGTATGCTTAACTCACTTATAATCTGTCTTTTTGCTCGAAAGGTATATGATAGGGAAACAATAATTAAGGCATTGAACTCTATAGGCTATGGCTTAAGTGATGAGGAATTGACAGCAACTGCCGAGAAAATATATAAAACAAAGCTGAGGATCAAAAAGGCATTAGGCTTCAACCTTGATAATATCAAGCTTCCCAAAAGGTTCTTTGAGACACCTACTATGAACGGAAGACTGGATGAAGCCAAAACCTATGAACTAATCAAGATGTATCAGAGGAAGCTCAATGAGTTTTTGGGCTAGAACCGGCGAAAGCCGGTTTTTTTATTGTATAGGAAAACAATAAGCTTTCCTGTATAATTATAGCTTTGATCTATGTGCACGTGCCGTAGTTGTTTGCAGAACAAGGCATATGTGCGATAATGCGGCTTCAACCGCCTTTGTTCTCCTAAGCCATAGGCATATTAAGGAAATAATATGGGTATATTATTGTCAGTGCAAAAAGTGATTAGTGAGCTTACAAAATAAAAAGAAACAGAGGGAATATTATGAGTGAAACAAAGAAGATTGTAATACTTGGGGCAGGCTACGGGGGAGTACATGCAGCGAAGCTGCTGCTAAAGAAATACGCTAAGAGAAAAGATGTGGAAATTCTTCTGATAGACAAAAAGCCATATCATACCTTGATGACAGAGCTGCACGAAGTGGCAGGGGCGAGAGTAGAGCCTGAAGCAGTACAGGTAAGGTTGAATAATATATTCTCTCATACAGCTGTCAAGTTATCAATAGATGAGGTTCAGGAGATCGATTTCAAGGAGCAAATAATAAAAGCTGAAAAAAGTACCTTCAGCTATGACTATCTTGTGCTTGGTGCAGGGGCAGAGCCTGCTTTTTTCGGCACTCCAGGTGTAGAAGAGCATTCCCTCACCATATGGTCTCTTGAGGATGCAGTCGAAATAAAGGAGCATATAAGAAGCATGTTTGAGGCTGCCAGTATGGAGACAGACATCAAAAGGAGAACGCGGCTTTTAACCTTTGTAGTTGCCGGAGCAGGTTTTACGGGTATAGAGGTGATTGGTGAGCTGGCTGAATGGAGGCGTATACTATGTGAAGAATATGACATACTTGAGAAGGAAGTAAATCTTATTGTAGTTGAAGCCATGTGTAACATACTTCCGGTGTTGAATGAAAGATTGATAAAAAGATCTGAAAGATACCTTAAAAAGAAAAAAATCAAGCTCATAGTCAATGCTCCCATTGTAAAAGCTGATGATAATACAATAACTTTGAAGGATGGAACAATCATAGAAAGCAATACATTGATATGGACCTGTGGCGTGCAGGGAAGCAGCTTTTCCGCAAACCTTGGCCTTACACTTGGGAAAAGGGGAAGAATACAAGCAAATGAATATATGCAGTCAGTAGATTACGATAATGTATATGTAATAGGTGATAATGCCTATCTTGAGGAGGATGGGAAGCCCTTGCCTCAAATAGTTGAGGCTGCACTGCAGACTGCAGAAACAGCTGCACACAACATAATTGCTTCTATTGAAGGCAGAGAAAAAAAGAAATTTGCTGCAAAATATCACGGCATAATGGTATCCATTGGAAGCAGGGATGCAGTTGCAAATGTTATGGGTGTATCCACCTCGGGATTTGCTGCAATGATTACCAAGCACCTGGTTAATTTACACTACCTTTTTGGAGTAGGAGGGTTCAGGCTTGTTATTGCATATATAATGCATGAGTTTTTTGACATAAAAGGCGGACGGTCAATGCTGGGAGCACATATTTCCAATAAGACACCTATATTCTGGCTGGCTATTCTAAGAGTATATCTTGGCATTATTTGGCTCTTTGAAGGCATAAAAAAGATTCGTGAAGGCTGGTTAAACCCTGCTATGAATTTTGTGGTAACAATGCCCAATGCATCAGACCTTCCACAAAATACATCAGACGCAGTTGCAAGTGCAACACAGGTTACTCAATATTGGCCTGAGCCTATTTTAAAAAGGCCTCCGGCTTTGTTTGAATGGTTTATGGATACCATAATAGCTCCCAACCATTATGTGTTCCAGGTGATGATTGTACTGGTTGAAGTGGCGATAGGTCTGGCGCTCATAGCCGGTCTTTTTACGCTTATTGCTTCTGCGGCTTCAATATTTCTATGCTTCAATTTCATTTTATCGGCAATGGCAGGTACAGAGATCCTATGGCACATTTTTTTGGGTATTTCAATGTTTGGAGGTGCTGGAAGGGCTTTCGGACTTGATTACTATGTTATGCCCTGGTTGAAAAGCAAGTGGAAGAAAACAAGGTTTGCACGCAAATATTATTTATATACAGACTAAGCTGATATAAAGTAAATAATGGAAGGATTTCAGACAAATTGAAAGAATATTATATATAAGACAGATATATTTAACGTTACCAATTATGGTGAGGGACTTAAAAAGGAGGTATAAGTGCAGTTGAAAAAGAATGAAAAATACCATGGATTTATATTGGTGGATGAACAGAACATAGAGGAGATAAATTCTATCTCCAGAGTTTTTTATCACGAGAAAAGCGGTGCCAGGCTACTGCAGCTGGAGAATGATGATGACAATAAGGTTTTTTCTATAAGCTTCAGAACACCGCCTTACGATAGTACAGGACTTCCACATATATTAGAGCACTCCGTATTATGCGGCTCCAGGAAATTTCCTTCAAAGGAGCCCTTTGTTGAGCTCATAAAGGGCTCTCTTAATACTTTCTTAAATGCAATGACCTTTTCCGATAAAACAATGTATCCCATAGCAAGCAGGAATGATAAGGATTTCAAAAATCTGATGGATGTGTACCTGGATGCAGTGTTATATCCGAATATTTATAAATATCCTGAAATACTGATGCAGGAAGGCTGGCATTATGAACTTCTAGACAAATCGCATAACATTACATATAAAGGTGTAGTGTATAATGAAATGCAAGGAGCATTCTCGACACCGGAGTCAATCCTTATGAGAAAGATTGAGGAATCATTATACCCCGATACCCCCTATGCCAATGAATCAGGGGGGGACCCTGATTTTATCCCGGAGCTTACATATGAAGATTTTATAGAATTTCACAAAAAATATTATCATCCTTCCAACAGCTATATTTATATCTATGGTAATGGAAAGATTGATGAGCTTCTGGAATTCATTGATTCAAATTATCTGAAGGATTTTGACAAAATTCAGGTTGATTCCTTATTGCCGCTGCAAAAAGCATTCAATGAAATGCGTGAAATAAAGGTTAACTACCCAATTGCCATGGATGAAAATGAAAAGGACAAAGCCTATTTCAGTTTGAACTTTTCGGTAGGCAGATCTACTGATCCGGAGACTTACCTCGCAATGGAAATATTGGAGCATCTTCTTCTGGCAACTCCTGCATCACCTCTTAAGAAGGCTCTGATTATGGCTGATTTAGGGAAGGATGTTTTCGGGCAGTATGACAACAGTATAATACAACCTGTGCTGAGCATAGTAATCAAGAATTCAAATGAGAGTAAAAAGGATGAGTTTAAGAAGGTTGTATTTGATACCTTGAGAGAGCTTTGTGAAAAGGGTATAGACAAAAGGTTGGTTGAAGCTTCTATCAATTCAAAGGAGTTCAGTCTGAGAGAAGCTGATTTCAGGGATTATCCCAAGGGCTTAATTTATAATATTAAATGTATGGACAGCTGGCTCCACGGAGAAGATCCAAATATGCATTTCAGATATGAAGCTGTTCTTGAAAAAATAAAGTCAGCTATGACTTCGGATTATTTTGAGAAGCTAATAAAAAGGTTTTTACTGGATAATAAACACTGCTCATTGATAACCCTGCTTCCTCAAAAAGGTCTTTCTGAGGAAAGACAGCGTAAAATTAGAGAAAGGCTTGACAGCTTCAAGGCGTCTCTTAACGATTCACAACTGGAAGAGTTGATAGATAATACCCAAAGTCTTAAAGAACGTCAGTCATCGCCCGATTCTCCGGGAGATCTGGCCAAAATCCCTTTATTGGATATAAAGGATATTAAAAGGGATATAGAGGTGATACCGCAAATAATAAGGGAAGAAGCAGGAACAACGGTGCTTATGCATCCTCTTTTTACCAATGGCATAGCTTATGTCAACCTACTTTTTGATACGACTGCAGTCAAGCAGGAACAGCTGCCGTATATGTCACTGCTTGCGGATATATTGGGCAAGGTGAATACCAAGAACTATAGCTATGAGGAGCTTTCCAACGAAATCAATATAAATACCGGAGAGTTGAAGTTCAATATACAGGTCTATGGAGACAAACTGGATGAAAGAATATATCATCCAAAATTCAGTATTAAGTCAAAGGCTCTTATCAGCAAGCTTCCTGAGCTGTTCAGGATTGCAGCTGAAATAGTGAATAATTCAGTTCTGGAGGATACAAAACGATTAAAGGAAATAATCAGAGAAATCAAATCTCGCAGGGAAATGAGGATACTTAACGAGGGGCATATGACTACAGCCAGAAGGTTAATCTCTTATTTTTCTGAGCAGGGAAAATATCTGGACTATGTTAATGGATTCACATACTTTAAGTTTCTGGAAAAAATAGAGAAGGAGCTTGATGACAAGGCTGCTGATATCAAGAAAATGCTTCAGGAAGTATCCGGTTTGATTTTCAACAGAAGCAATTTGCTGGCAGGAATAACCTGTGATGAAGCAGAATATAGGAAATTCGCTTCAAGCTATGTCAGCTTTGTACAGTCCTTAAGCAGTGGTGAGCTAAGCAGACAAAAATATAGCTTTGAGCTTGTCAGGCTAAATGAGGGCCTTCTGACACAGAGTAATATTCAATATGTAGCTCAAGGCTATAACTTTAGGAAGCTGGGCTACGACTATACCGGAAGCTTACAGGTTTTGGCAGTAATAGCCCGGTTTGACTATTTATGGAACAGAATCCGTGTTCAAGGGGGTGCTTATGGAGCCATGGCAGGCTTTGAGAGGAATGGAAACATGTTTTTTGCATCCTATAGGGATCCCAATCTGAAGGAAACCCTTAACGTATATAAGGAGATGGCAGATTTTCTGTATAGATTTGATGCTGATGAAAGAGAAATGACAAAGCTGATAATAGGAACAATTAGCAAACTGGATATGCCTATGACACCTGTCATGAAGGGTGAAAGAGGGGTCGAGTATTACTTAAGAAAAATAAGTGCAGAAGATTTGCAGAGAGAGAGAAATGAGATTCTATCCTGTAATCAGGACAAAATCCGCCAGCTTGGCAGTCTGGTGAGAGATTTAATGGACCAAAGCTGCTACTGTGTATTAGGAAATGAAAATAAATTGAAGCAAAATAAAGATATTTTTAATAATCTGATTACTGTTTTTGAATAGGTATAAGCGGACTATTTCCTAAGGGATTTATGTCCGCTTTATTATTTATGTATACTGCATTTAGATATTAGTGCTATAATAAGAATTATACAAAATATTCTGAAATTACAGTATATGCGGCTTAGGGGGTGTAGTATGAATCTGAAGATTGGCTTAAGGACAAAGATTATGGCAGTTACTCTGCTGATAGTATTTATTATAGCAGTATCAGGAGTTGTAACTGTGAATAAAGGAATTAAGATGACAGGAGCTCTTCTTGGAAATCAAGCCCTAAAGGCAGCAGAAACTGCTTTTGAACTGATTGATGCAGGACGTTTTAAAGAAATGCTCTCTACAGAAGGGGACAAGCATCCTTATTACAGCGAGCTTCAGCAAAAGCTCAGTCAGGTAAGACTGGGATTAGGACTCGATTACCTCTATACAATGACAAGGAATGAGAATAATGAGTATATATATTTAGTAGACGGTATGCCGTCTGATGCAGAAGATTTTTCTGCCTATGGAGATGTTGAGGATGAAGAAGCATATTTTCAGAACTTTGACAAAGCCTTAAATGGTGAGATAGTAGGAAATGATTTCGCATATTCCGACTCATGGGGAAATCTTGTAAGTGCATATATTCCCATTAAGGATGAGAATGGTTCTGTTATTGCCTTTTTAGGCGCAGATCTGGATGCTACCGAGACACTGAAAATAATGAACGACAATACATTGTTTATGATTATATTTATTGCGAGTATGTCTTTATTAGGAGCTTTTGCTGCACTGGTCATAACCTATAAAATCACCAGCCCTTTGCTTGAACTGAGAAATTTTTCTGCAAAGGCAGTAAAGGGTGAAAGTGTTGAGCTATTAAGAATCGAAACAGGTGATGAGATTGGAGAAGTAGCTAGCCTGTTGAACAGCAGGATTACAGCTGTGCGGAATCTGCTTAATAATATTGGTCAGGGTTTTCTTACATTTGGAATGAACATGCTTATTGCACCTGAATATAGTCTGGAATGCAAGAACATATTCGGAGCTGACATAGAGAGTAAAAGATTTACAGAGCTGATCTATCCTGAGGATAAAGAGCAGCAACGTTTTCTTGAGTCAGTACTTGTAAAGCTCCTTAGAGAAAAGGATCAAGATAAAAGGACTCTGTACTATGAGCTGCTTTCTGATGAAGTGGATATAAACGGCAGGAATATAAAGGTAGAGTATAAAATAATCAAAGGCAGCCTCTCTGAAGAAGCTGAAGAGTTCATGGTTATACTTTCTGATATAACTGACAGAAAAATGCTTCAGGATAAGATGGAAAAGGAGAAGGATACCTTAAAAATGGTTGTTAAAGTAACTGTCAATCATAATGATTTCCTGGAGTGCATTAGGGAATACAAAGCTTTTTACAGCTGCGGTTTTAACAGAATATTGTCTCAAGAAAAGCCGAATCAGGATATTATCTATGAGGTTTTCAGGAATGTCCATACATTTAAGGGCAATTTCAGCCAGCTTGATCTCAATAGTGTTGTCAGAGGACTGAACTACATGGAGGATCAGCTTAGCAGTATGAAAAATGAGTTGTTTAGAATGTCGAAAGACGAACTGAAAGAATATCTGAGCGGATTTGATATGGAAGAGTGGCTTGAAGAGGATATAAATGTTTTGAAGCAGGTTATGGGTGATCAATTCTTAACTAGATTCATGAATATGAACAGTGCGCTGCTGGTTGACAAGAATAAGCTGCTGGAGCTGGAAAACAAACTGTTGACATCTCTTTCTTCAATGGACTGCAAGGTAATAATGCCGGAAATGAGAAAGCTTAGGAGCAGAAAGTTTAAAGAATTGGTAAAAGCCTATCCGGCATATCTTGAAAAGCTGGCTGAAAGAATGGATAAACATGTAAGACCTATGGTTATTAGCGGCGGAGATTTTGCCATATCATCCGATATTTATAATGATTTTATAAGGTCCTTGACACATGTGTTCAGGAATGCGGTTGATCACGGTATAGAAGCTGCAGACGAAAGAGTGTTCAAGGGTAAGGAAGAGTATGGCAGAGTACAATGCAATATCAGTACCACAGAGGACTCTATTATTATAGCAGTGAGGGATGACGGCAGAGGAATTGACATTGATAAAATAAGGAAAAAGGCCGTTGAGAAGGGTATTCTGGATGAAAATACTGCACCGTTCATAGCTAAAAAGGATATTATCAACCTCATATTCCTGGATGATTTTTCTACAAAGCAGCAAGAAACTGAGTTTTCAGGCAGAGGTGTAGGCTTGTCAGCAGTAAAGAAGGAGGTTGAAAAAATAGGAGGGACTATTGAGGTTAAGACCAAATCAGGAGTTGGAACAGAGTTTGCATTTCACCTTCCTCTCTACAAGGAAATCAATGCAATGGACATATCAATAGACAGTATAATGCAGCCGTTGGTCAACACTACTTATGGCTTCATAACCAATACTATATACGGAAGGAATAATGACAGAGAAGCTGCTGCTGCAAAGGACCTGCCGGAAGTTATCATGGACAGGGTATTGAGACTTGACAGGTATACTGCATTTACTGATCTGAAGGGTGTACTGTCAGGAAGATTCGTGATTACTTTTTCTGAGGAGCTTGCGAAAAGCTTCACAAGTTATTTCATAATAGGAGATTATGAAAAAGATTGTGAAGAGGAATATATAGAGGATTCAATGGCTGAGTGTTTGAATACGGTACTTGGCAACTCAATAAAGCTTTTCCCAGGGCTGGAGGAGCTGGTTGTTTTTTCTTCTCCGGCTACCATGAAGTCAAGAAATACGGAAATAAAGTATCCTAACGGAAATGTCTGGACATGCTGCGTAAATCTTTTAGAGGGAAGCTTCAGTATAAGTTATGTGACTAATGAGTATAAATCATGTTAATCAAAAGGGTAAGACCTGTAGAAGGTCTTACCCTTTTATTCCTTGGCAGTATTCATGCTGCTCTTCAAGTCATACATAGCCATGTCTGCCTTTTTAATCAGATTCTGTATGTCATCGGCATCCTCCGGAAAAATACTTACGCCTACGCTGGTATCTACATGAAGCAGCTTGCTCCCCGTATCCAATACGAACCTTACATTGGAAATTATCCTGTTTGCCAAGATTTCTGCATCTTCTCTTTTGCTGACATGCTGCTGAATAATTATGAACTCGTCACCGCCCAGCCTGGCGACCAGGTCTTCATTTCTAACAAGCTTGTTCAGCTGGATGGCAGTTTCCTTTAGCAATCTGTCTCCTGCATCATGACCGAGGGTATCGTTGACACTCTTGAAATTATTGAGATCTATAAATAAAACAGCAAATTTTTCATTATGGAGCTTGCTATACTCAAAAATAGAATCAAGTTTATCATAGAACAGCTTCCTGTTTGGCAGGTCTGTCAAACTGTCATGATAAGCTATTTTCTGCATCTGTGCTTCTGCGAGCTTTGCATCAGTAATATCATTGTATATTGCAGCAAAGTAGCTTTGCTTTATGCTGTATACAGATATGGAATACCATTTATTCAATTCTGCTGCATAGAACTCATCTACTTTTTTACTTTCTCCAACAGCAAGGCTGCCGAATATGGGAAGCAGCTCCAAATGGTAATCTCTTACCAGGTGTGGAAGCTCAGAGAGCTTTTTACCCTTAAGCTCGGCTCTGTCGAGTTTAAGCCCGAAGTATTCGACAAATGCATCATTAGCTTCATGAATCATAATATCATAGGGTAGACCATTCTCATCGGCCATAAGCTCGTTATAGGTAAAGCCTTCTGTCATATTCTCGAAAAGCGACCTGAACTTGGATTCACTTTCCATTATGCTGTTCTGAGCCTTTTCTAGTGTATCAAGCATGCCGTTTACAGATTTTATCAGCTTTGAAAGCTCATCATTGCTTGTATCATACATACGCAAGCTCAAATCGCCGCTTTCAGAAATGCTGAAGGTAGTATTACTTAGTTTGGTTAATCTTGAAAGCAATATTCTCTTCAGGAGAAGCATGATGATTAAACATATTATCAGTCCTACGGCTGCAAGTATAATAATATAATAAAATACTCCTGCCTTTCCTTGGTTGTATATTTCTCTGGATGAATCTGTTTTCAACACTATACAGGGTTTGCCGTTTATGTCATTTATCAGATTGTAGCCTGCTATTGTATATGAGTTCAACGGTGAAATATAAAATGAACCGCTCTTACTCAGCTTTTCTTTTGCAGTCACTATGTCTTTTGTTACATTTGCATCATTATATGAATAGGCTCTTATATTTAGCTGTGTAGCTTTCGATATCCGTAAAAACTCACTTTCCTTTAATATCCTGCCAAATATGAGTGTACCCCTTACTGGTCCGTCTCCATGGGTATTTACAATTGGGTTTGACACCAGCATGACAGGTCCGTGTTTTGTATCTATATAGCCAGCTACTGATTTGTCTTTATCTGTATGATAGATAATTTTCTCATAAGTAAAAAGCTGCTCTATAATTGTATCAGAAACGGCAATTTCTCTGGCCTCATCAAAGTCGTAGCCCCTTGTAATGACAACCTTGCCGTTATTGTCCAGCATAAGCATGAAGCTAATCCGGAACTTTGCAAATGAAGACAAATCACCGAAGTTTGATTCTATATATGATTGGTTTCTCTTCTCAACAAAATTATAGGTATCATCCCATCTTGAATACTCAAAGTTGATTCCGCCTAACTCTTCAAGCTCATTATCCATTGCTTCCGAAACTCTCAGCAGATTGCTTTTCATACTCTGCACCTCAAATTTACTAAAGCTTCTTAAAATAAGCAGGTTGGAAAATATAAGCATAAGAAGCATAAAAGAGAAAGAAACTGAGATGATAGATATATATATTTTCTTTGACAAGGTCATTTTTATCCCCCTCCAATACATGACCTTTCTTCTATGCTTCCTCCTCAAAGCTGAATCTGTATTGTGTCAGATTCAACTCCTTCTTCAGAGCTATTACATCCTTTTGTAAAGCTTCATTGATAGGCACTCCTTTGTCCTTTCTTTCCAGCCACGCCAGATACTCCTTTTCGCCTGCTGTATATATCCTGTCGCAGCCGGGTGCCTTTTTTGAATTCCTCAGCTCTCTTAGTATATCTCCAGTGGTCTTTTTAAAGCTTTCCAGGTCAATGAAAGCATTTATGTCAACAGCCATAAAGAAATGTCCCAATCTATAAGGAACAGGTTTGCTGTTTTCGAAGCCCAGAAGTCCCTTTAGAAATGCTCCGCCCTGTAGGGCTGCAGAAAGTATCTCAACAACAGTAGCATAGCCATAGCCTTTGTATCCGGCAGTTTCTTCACCTATACCTCCCAAAGGAGCTAGTGCGGCAGTCCCTTTCACTAAATCTGCTAGTACTTGCTTGGAGTCTGTCTTTGCTTTTCCGTCTTCTCCGATTACCCAGCCTTCAGGCAAATCCTTTCCTGCTCTGGCATAAACTTCGATTTTCCCTCTCTGTGTTATGGAGGTTGCACAATCAAGAATAAAAGGGAAGTCCTCATCAGTCGGCATGCCAAAAACCAAAGGATTTGTACCCAGCATGTTTTCAATTCCAAAGGTTGGAGCTATAGAAGGCCTGGCATTAGTACCCGTTATGCCTATCATTCCGCTTTCGGTAGCCATCATTGCATAATAGCCTGCTATACCATAGTGGGTAGAGTTTCTGACTACAGTCATACCCATACCGTAGGTTTTTGCCTTATCTATGGCCAGTTGCATTGCTTTTTTAGAGATGACGTGACCCATACCGTTGTGTCCGTCTATTACTGCGGTCGTAAGACCTTCTTTCACGATTTCAAAATTGGTTACCGGGTTTTGAACTCCAAGCTTGATTCTGTCATAATAGATGGGTTTAAGCCTTCCTACTCCATGAGAGTCAATGCCTCTTTTGTCAGATGTTATAAGTACATCTGCGCATATTTTTGCATCTTCTTCAGGAACACCTACTCCCTTAAACACATCAATCATAAAGCTTTCCATAGTATCAAAGTCAATATAATATGTCTTATCTTCCATCAGATACCCTCCCTTGCAGCACCGCTTTTTACGGCTGCCTTGCTTACAGCCTCTGCAACCTTTTTCTGAACAGCCTTATCAAAAGCCTTTGGTATGATGTAGTCCTCATGCAGGTCCTCTTTTGCTATAGAGTCTGCAATGGCATATGCAGCTGCTACCTTCATCTCCTCATTGATTTCCCTTGCTCTTACATCCAGTGCACCTCTGAAAATACCCGGGAATGCAAGTACATTGTTTACCTGGTTGGGAAAATCAGAACGTCCTGTTCCGATAATTCTTGCATTGGCGGACTTTGCTTCAGCAGGGAAAATTTCAGGTGTAGGATTTGCCATGGCAAATACTATGGAGTCCTTGTTCATAGTTTTTACCATATCTGTTGTAAGAGCACCCGGACCCGAAACTCCGATAAACACATCAGCGCCTTTTATTACATCTGACAGGCTGCCTGATAAGTT
Organism: Bacillota bacterium; assembly: GCA_049322695.1. GTDB lineage: Bacteria > Bacillota > Clostridia > Lutisporales > Lutisporaceae > CALGKJ01. The sequence goes on from JBMORW010000039.1 coordinate 33,141, forward strand.
ATCCGGATTAGTTATCTCCGCAATTGACTGTTTTTCTTTGTCTGTGTAAGCTTCATTCCTGTTTAAAGCACCTTTTCTGTCACATAGTATTATATTTCTCACTCCGGATGATAAGAGCAGCCTGGTAACAGAATTGCCTGCAGCACCTGCGCCGTTTACAACCACCTTTATATCCTCAAGATTTTTATCAACAAGCTTTATTGCATTCAGCAAACCTGCAAGTGTGACTATGGCAGTACCGTGCTGATCATCATGAAACACCGGTATGTCCAGCTTTTCCTTCAGTCTTCTTTCTATTTCAAAGCACCTGGGAGCTGAAATATCCTCAAGATTGATACCTCCGAATGATGGGGCAATGTTTACTATGGTTGTGACTATTTCATCAATATCCTTTGTATTTATCAAAATTGGAAATGCATCCACATTACCAAAGCTTTTGAACAGAACTGCCTTTCCCTCCATCACTGGCAGAGAAGCAAGTGCGCCTATATCCCCTAGCCCCAAAACTGCTGTACCGTCAGATATTACAGCTATAGTATTCCATTTTCTTGTATATGTATATGCCAGCTCAGGATTTTTCTGAATCTCTAAGCATGGCTGGGCCACACCTGGTGTATATGCAAGGCTCATATCCTGGGAGGTATTTACCTCAACTCTGGATATCACTTCAAGCTTCCCCTTTTTCATCTCATGGAATTTAAGGGATTCATCGTATATTGACAAATCTATTCCTCCTTAAAAATCGTTTCTTAATAAAAGTATAAACTTACGAATCTATTGTTTCAACTATATATAAGAGGGTGGTATCTATAATTTTTTTACATAATGCGAACCTTTTTTGAGAATGCTTCGTTATAATAATGTAAAAATTAACTAGCCTGTAGTAATTATCATGATCCTGCAATAATAGGGAGAGCTTACAAACATTGCAGGAGAAGAAAACAATGGAGGATAGAGATGATAGAAATCAAAAATGTGAGTAAAAGCTATAATGAAAGGGTAAAAGCGGTGGATAATCTTGAGATAACTATTCCGGACGGAGAGATTATCGGCTTTCTGGGACCTAACGGAGCTGGCAAAACGACAACTATTAAGATGGTAACAGGCATACTTAATCCGGATGAAGGCAGCATCAAAATAAATGGAATAGACATAAAGGAAAATCCTCTTGAAGCTAAAAGACAATTTGGGTTTGTACCTGATAATCCGGACATGTTTCTAAGATTAAAGGGAATTGAGTATTTGAATTTTATGGCAGATATATATGGAGTTGATTCAGATACAAGGAAAAAAAGAATAGAGGAGCTTTCCTCCAGATTTGAGATGACAGATGTGCTGACAGACCAGATACACAGCTACTCACATGGTATGAGACAGAAAATTGTCATAATGGGTGTGCTGGTACACAGTCCTAATGTGTGGATACTCGATGAGCCTATGACAGGACTTGACCCCAAGTCATCCTTCATTCTTAAGGAAATGATGAAGGAGCATGCACAGAGAGGAAAAACAGTATTTTTCTCAACACATGTATTGGAGGTAGCAGAAAAAATCTGTGACAGGATAGCAATTATCAATAAAGGTAAGATACTGTTCTACGGTACAGTGGATGAGATGCGGGCTAACCAGAAAACAGATGAATCACTTGAAAAAATGTTCTTGGAGATGACTGAAAATGAGTAATTATTTTAGATTAACAAAAATACTTCTCATAAACGGGCTGAAAAGCTCGATGAATAAGAAAATTGGGAAAAAGAAATCCATAGGTAAGGGTATACTGTATGCTGTTGCAGCCCTTGGATTGCTGCCATTGTTTGTAATGTTTTTTACAATGTCAAATATATTGTACGATATTCTTGCAGGAGTGGGGCAGCAGGGATTGGTACTTGTGTTTGGCTTCTGGGCAACATCCATGGTAATATTCTTTTTTGGTTTTTTCTATGTTATAAACGTATTCTATTTTTCAAATGATATCGAAAACCTGCTGCCTTTACCTTTAAGACCTTCTGAGATCCTGGGTGCAAAGTTTACTGTAGCCCTTATATATGAATACATTACAGAGTTGTTTTTTCTGCTGCCGATACTTATATCCTTCGGATATAAGCAAGGCTTCAGCCTGCCGTTTGCAATATATGCAGTGCTGATATTCTTGACGCTTCCCATAATACCACTTATTTATGCCTCTATAGTAAATATGGTTATTATGAGATTCACAAATATCGGAAAAAATAAGGATCTTCTAAAAACTGCCGGAGGAATACTTGCAGTATTTCTTGGTATAGGGATAAATATTATAATTCAAAGAACTATAGGAAGAAATATTGACCCTGAAAAAATACAGGAAATGTTTATGGCAGGCAATAACTCGTTGATGTCAATATCAAACAGTATTTTTCCAAGTAATAAGTATGCTGCATTATCCATTGCCAATTCTCTGACTATTGACGGTCTGATTAACTTTGCATTCTATATGGCATTTACAGCAGTATTTATAGTCATGTTTGTTATGCTGGGAGAACTGCTTTATTTCAAAGGTGTGCTTGGAGTATCTGAAGTATCCTCCAAAAGAAAGAAATTAACCACCAGGGACTTTGACAAAACAATTGTAGAAAGTCCCATAATAAAATCCTATGCATTTAAGGAGCTGAAGCTGTTAGTAAGAACACCTATATTTTTTACGAACTGTATCATGATGAATTTTATATGGCCTGTGTTTTTTATTATTCCTTTCTTGGCTGGTAAAGAGGACATAAACATGTTGAGCAGCTTGTTCTCCGGAATAAGGAATACTGAATTTGGAGGAATAGTAATAGCTGCAGCCTTTGGATTAAGCATATTTATATCAACCTCAAATCTGATTGCTCCTACCTCTATTTCCAGAGAAGGACAGAATATTTACTTCAGTAAGTATATACCTGTGAGTTATAAGGATCAAATATGGGGAAAGCTGCTGTCATCATTGATTGTGGGTATCTCTGGTACTGCAGGAATGTTTGTTATAGTAGCAGTTTTTATAGGAATACCTGTTCATATTTTGATAATGTGCATATTAGTAAGTGTACTTGCAGTATTGTTCACTTCGCTTGTAGGAATTTTAATTGATATAAAGAGTCCAAAGCTGGATTGGGATAATGAGCAGAAGGCAGTAAAGCAGAATATGAATGGCGTGGTAAGCATGCTTTTATGTTTTATAATAGGAGCTATTAGTGTTGTACCTTTGATTATATTGAGACTGAATCCATTCATGACTTTTATAGCAATAATGTGTGTTTACGGCTTGGTGAATCTGCTTTTGTACAATATATTGATGAAATTTGGTATAAAAGCATTTAATGAAATAGAAGCGTAAAAAAAGCCCGGGCATCCCGGGCTCTTTACATTATTGGCTTAAAAGCTCATTTGCTTCCTTGAGAAGCTTCATTATAGGCAGCTTTTGAGGACAGGTCTCCTCGCATTTGCCGCACTCTATGCAGGCTGCGGCATTATTCTTGTTTTTGAAGCTGTTATAGCCTTTCCTGGCACTTTCATATCTGTTGAATGCAACAGCATCATTGTAATAGTAGAAACAAGCAAATATATGAACATTGCTCGGACAGCCTGCCAGACAATATCCGCATTCCGTGCATTTGACCTTTATTCTTTCTTTGAAAACCTCACGCACCTTCTGAACAAGTGACAGTTCTTTAGGGGTCAGGGATCCTGGCTCACAGGAGTCTGATACGACAATGTTCTCCATGACCTGCTCCAAAGTACTCATTCCACTTAGCACTAAAGAGACTTCAGGAAGATCATATACCCATCTTAAAGCCCATTCTGCAGGGGATCTTTTTATGTCAGCCTGATTCCATATATGCTTCACATCTTCCGGAGGCTCACCTGCCAGCTTACCTCCCAGAAGAGGCTCCATAACTACAACTCCAATGCCTTTTGAGGCAGCATACTTGATTTCCTCCAGCCAGGCAGGATCCTCCATATAGTTGATCTGCAGCTGACACATGCTCCAATCATAAGCATCCAGTATAGTTCTGAAAAAACTGATGTCTTCATGATAGGAGAAACCGGCATGCTTTATGAGTCCGCTGCTTTTTGCATCGTCAAGAAAGCTTAAAACATCATGCCTTAGAACAGTATCCCATCTTTCTTTGTTAAGGGCATGTACAAGATAAAAATCTACATGATTTGTATCAAGCTTATCCAGCTGTTCCCTCAGATATTTTTCGCAGTCCGCCTTACTTTGTACAGACCATATAGGCAGCTTTGTAGCCAGCTTAACCCTTTCTCTATATCCGTCCTTCAAGACTCTGCCTAAAAAGGCTTCACTGTTACCTCCATGATAAGGATATGCCGTATCGATGTAGTTCACTCCATTATCTATAGCATATCTGACCAGCTTGGCTGCTTCCGGCTCATCTATTTTGGAAGCGTCACCGTTAATTACAGGCAGTCTCATGCACCCGAATCCCAGTATGGAGGCATCATAATCCAGACTGCCGAATTTTCTGTATTTCATTTTCTAACCCCCTTAAAATAAAACTAAACAACTAAACAGTATATAAATATTATACACTCTAATGATATCAGCCTGCAAACAGCTGAAAATGTATAACAATGAACGATGCAAGCTGCGGCATTGAACATTTATTGCGGATATTTATATTTTAATATAATCATTTCTGAACAATTAATATGTCTATTTAAGTATGTCATGTGTTATGCGGCATAAAAATTACTTTTTCAAGGAACATAAAGGATGATATGAGAATAAAACACTAAATTCTACATGATATGACACGTTTATAGCATCATCGACATCAAAAACAAGTGTATTATCAGCAGATGACGATTTCAAGCTATTTGCTAGGGAAAAAAATGTAATTATGTGGAAAAAACATTTGTTGTGGTTTTCTCAACTTTAAAATATAATAATATCAGCCGAAAATTATGAAAATATATTTTAGGAGTTTATGGAGTGTTAATATTATGGATACAGGATTTCCATTGAGGAAAAGAATAGAAAAGCAGTTTGGAAAGATTCCGGATGAACTGTTTTATGAAGCTTTGGAAGTAACCAGAAGCGATGTCAGGGCTAATTTCTCAAAGTTTGGCAAAAGAGCTGACTTCAACTATGTATATTTTGTAACGTCCTGTTATCTGAGGATAGTTATGGGAAATGAATCTCAATAATAAGCTTCTGTAAAAGGAGTTGTCAGGTATTGACAACTCCTTTTATTTTATACCGGCTGCAATTTTGATTTGCTCTTGATGAGACTGATCTATAAGACCGTCAGAATGCCTTGTGCTGTTTAAGAAATGCAAGTCAAAGTGCCCGTCAAATGCGTTATCCGTGATGTATTCAATATTATGAGGCATTGAAGACATAGAAGCAGCTATTCTTCTGCCGTCTACGGCAACAATAACAGCTCTGGCTTTCCAAGAATAGCTGCCGCCCCAGATATCCTTTATTATGGCTGAGTCGACTGCAGTAAGGGGTTCACAATCTGCATGGTTGGCACCTATTGTTCTTTTAATGTAGAAGCTTCTACCGGTTACAAAGTCAGTAATTCTCATCTCTTTGTTTATTGGGACTACATACTGGGCTTCTGTCCACCAATCAAGGTTTTCTCCATACATTGATCCTGGTGTAGGCTTTACTGGTATGTAGTGAACAGGAATCCTAAGCACCTGGCCTATTTGGAGTGAGCTGTTCATTGTGAGGTTGTTGACCTGCAGCAGCTCAGCCATGGGTATGCCAAATTTAATACTTACAGACCAGGCGTTATCTCCTGAGACCACAGTATAATCCTTGTATGTAACAATAGGTTTTTGCAGTGCCGCGGTTGGAATTTTCAAAGTCTGGCCTGTATGAATAGTATCGCCGGTTAAGTTGTTAAGTGTTTTTATATTGTCTACAGTAGTATTAAATCTCCTGGAAATCAGCCATAGTGTATCACCAGCAGCGACTGTATAATTTACAACACCGGGTGCAGGCGGAACAGCAGCAGCATCAGGTAATTTCAGGATCTGACCAATATTTATGACATCAGTTGTAAGATTATTTAGCTTTTTTAATTGATCTACGGTGGTGTTAAAGCGTTTGGCTATGATATACAGAGAATCGCCCTGCACTACCTTGTAGGTTGCAGCAACCGGTTGAGTAACACTCTGAGCAGGTATTACCAGCTTTTCTCCAATATAGAGAGTATCTGAGGACAAATTATTAGCAGCTCTAATGGAATCCATGCTAATATTGAACTTCCTGGATATGCTCCATATACTGTCACCTGACTGTACAGTATAAATAGTCTGGCTTGTTTGCTGTGCTGTATAGCTTGTATTAAGCTCTGCAGCTGTAAGTTGAGCTGGCCCGAGACTTATTGTCGCTACAACCATTGTGCCAAGCATGAGCTTTACAGTAGTAACCTTAATACCCGACAGATTTTCCTTTATATATTTGTTTATGCTGTCTGTGAGATTCCTGCTTTCCTCAGGATCTTGGAAATTCTGTTCCTTTGCAAACTCGCTAAGTATAGGATCCAAATAAAGCAGAAGAATTGTTTCGCCATTTACGTTTTCAATTCTATATCGTTCAAACCTTATGTTCATGCATATTCTCCTCATTTGTAATATTTATATAGCTGTTTATACTTTTATTGTTAGTTAAATGAGAAAAAATATGAATGAGCATGCAAAAATACCTAAGCTGTATAATGTAAACTTATTGCTTACTCTTCAGATTGAAAAAGGTGTATTTGCATAGGCAAACACACCTTAACATCTTAAATATTATTTATTCATAACCTCTTTAAGGCATTTTATGAAGAACCTGTTCTCCTCCATTGTACCTATGCTTACCCTGAGCCAGGTTTCAGGATTGAAACCTCCCTGCGGTCTTATTATGACTCCCTTTCTCAGCAGACTGTTGAATACCTGCTCAGAATCCATTTGTGAATTGAATATTATATGGTTAGCTTCTGTTTTTGCATATTCAATACCCATTTTGTCAAACTCATCATATATATAGTGCTTGCCCTCGGTATTGTTATCAACAACCTTTTTCAGGAATTCTTCGTCGTTGATGGCAGCAATGGCAGCTGCTTGAGTTATCAGGGTCACATTAAACGGATTTCTTACTCTGTTAATTAAAGAAAGAAGCTCTGCATCACCTATTGTAAAACCTATACGAAGCCCGGCCAGACCATATGCCTTTGACAGAGTTTTCATTACCAGCATGTTCTTGTATTTCTTAAGATAGCTGAGACTATCCTTAGGATAGTTTTCATCAGTAGCAAACTCACAATATGCTTCATCATAAACAACAAGCGTTGTGGATGGTATAACTTCTAGCAGCTCTTCAAGCTCTTTTTTTGTGAACATAGTACCTGTCGGGTTATTCGGATTGCACAGCCATACTAGTTTTGTATCAGGAGTTACAGCCTTTTTGAAGCCTTCAATATCATATGAAAGATTTTTTATGGGTATTTTGACTATATTCGCACCCATCATCTGAGAGGTTATATAGTATCGAGGGAAGGTAATATCAGCCATTATAACCTTATCATTTTTTTCAATAAAGGTTTTTGCTATCAAATCCACCATTTCATCAGAGCCGCATGTAGGCAGCACCATATCGGAAGAAACATAGTATTTTTCTGCAATAGCTTTTTTTAGCAAAGTTGCATTTCCGTCTGGATACAGGTTTACGTCATCCAATGCCTTTAATACTGCTTCTTTTACCTTAGGTGAAAAACCAAATGGATTTTCATTGGAAGCCAGCTTGACAACATGCTCCAAGCCAAGCTCTCTTTTAACGTCATCAATAGGTTTTCCGGGTCGATATACAGGTATGCCATCCAATTCTTTCCTATAACCAATATTCATGAACTTGCCCCCTTATTTTAATTACATAATAATTCTACATTATAAAAAAATATGCAGTCAACTTTTTTTGGAATAAATCAAAAAAAATTGCAAAATCCGCATATGATTATTTCAATGGACAATACTTTTTCCATAATATTATATTGTGTGCAAATGAATATATAATAAACTCTTTACAAATATTTTACATAAAGATAAAATAAATAATACAGCGTATATTTGCATAATAAGGCGAATTGTATCCTGACGGTAGGCATGTCATATTCCTAAAAAAGACATGTTCTTATACCCTGATCAAATAGACATGAGAATACTTGATAAATTGAATATTTATTATAGTATTCACAACTTTTGATGAACACAGGTATAAATGTTTTTTATGACATGATTAATATTAGCTTACTTAGGAAAGAATAAACACAAAAAGGGGGAATTCTTATGAAAGACTACAAAACCGAAAATTTGAGAAATGTTGCATTAATCGGACACGGCGGCTCAGGAAAGACAACTGTTGCAGAGGCAATGCTATTTAATACCGGTGTATTAGATAGATTTGGAAAGGTTGACGAAGGTAATACAACAACTGATTTCGATCCTGAAGAAATTAAAAGAAAGATTTCTATAAGTGCAGCTACCGCTCCTTGTGATTGGAAGGATGTAAGAATTAACGTTATTGACACTCCCGGTTATTTTGACTTTGTAGGTGAAGTTGTTGCGGCTCTGAAAGTGTGTGACAGCGCTATTATCACTGTTGACAGCGTAGGCGGAGTAGAAGTAGGCGTGGAGAAGGCATGGGATTATGTAACTGATGCCCAAAAGCCTTGCTTGTTCTTTATTAACAAGATGGATAGAGAAAATGCAAACTTCTCAAAGGTTGTAGAACAGCTAAGAGAGTTTTTTGGAAATAAAGTAGTTCCTATAGAAATTCCAATGGGTTCAGAAGCAAACTTTAAAGGCGTAATTGACCTTATTGATATGAAGGCCAGAGTTGCTGAAGGCAATAAATGTGTAGAAACAGATATACCAGGCGGCTTTGAAAGTGAAATAGAAGAATACAGAAACATGATTATTGAAGCCGTTGCGCAATCTGATGAAGAGCTTATGGAAAAGTATTTCGGCGGTGAAGAGCTTACAACCGAGGAAATCATAAAGGGCTTCAGAATCGGTGTTGTCAATGGTGATGTTGTTCCAGTATTATGCGGTGCAGCTGTTAAGAATATGGGCATAGCTACTTTGATGAACACAGTATCCAAGTTCATGCCATCACCGGCTGATAAGGCTGATATAGAAGGACTAAATCCAAAGACCAATCAAAGAGAAAAGAGAAAAATCGAAGCTGCTGCACCTTTCAGTGCACAGGTATATAAAACAATAGCAGACCCGTTCGTTGGTAAGATATCAATGTTTAAGGTTATGTCAGGAGCTTTAACCTCTGATATGGAAGTTTTTAATGCCAACAAGGAAAAGAAGGAAAAGCCGGGTAATCTGTTCCTGTTAAGAGGTAAGAAGCAGGTACTGATGGATAAGCTTGTTGCCGGTGATATTGCTGCCGTAGCTAAGCTTCAATACACAACAACAAGTGATACTCTCTGTGATGCAAATAATCCTATAGTATATGATCCATTGGTATTCCCTGCTCCAAGTCTTTCAATGGCTATAGAGCCAAAGTCAAAGGGCGATGAAGATAAAATAGGTAACGGTTTGCAAAGACTGGTAGAGGAAGATCCTACATTGAAGGTGGAAAAGAATGTAGAAACAAAGCAAACAATAATCTCAGGCATGGGTGACCAGCACCTTGAAGTAGTTTCCAAGAAGCTGGCTAATAAGTTTGGGGTAGAAGTAGTTTTGACTGATCCAAAGATTCCATATAGAGAAACAATCAAAAAATCTGCAAAGGCAGAAGGAAAGCATAAGAAGCAATCAGGCGGACATGGTCAATATGGACATGTTTGGGTTGAGTTTGAACCTATTACTGATGGAAGCGCAGATTTCGAGTTTGTTGACAAGATCGTCGGTGGCGTAGTTCCAAGACAATACATACCTGCGGTAGAGAAAGGTCTCCGTGAGTGTATGGAAGAAGGAGTACTGGCAGGATATCCTGTTGTTGGTGTAAGATGCTCACTTTATGACGGCTCATATCACCCAGTAGACTCAGCGGAAATGCCGTTTAAGATAGCTGCAAATCTTGCTTTCAAAAAGGGTATGGCATCTGCAAATCCTATATTGCTCGAGCCGATATACCATATTGAAGTATTGGTACCGGACGAGTACATGGGAGACATTATAGGTGATCTTAACAAGAAGAGAGGAAGAATCCACGGTATGGAGCCTGTTGGAAAGCTTCAAAAGGTTACAGCTGAGGCACCATTATCAGAACTGTTCAAGTATGCTACAGATTTAAGATCCATGACACAGGCTAGAGGAAGCTTTACAATGCACTTCTCAAGATACGAAGAAGTACCTGCTCAAAGTGCACAAAAGATTATAGAAGCTTCAAACGCAAATAAAGATAAAGAATAATAATAAAAACACGGCAAAATTTGGATTTGCCGTGTTTTTATTTTATAGCATATTTACATTCACTATACATAAACTAATAAAGATAAACAAAGGCATGGAGAACTTCCAGTGCTTTATTGTTTATTGCATTGCATACCTTGCAGAAGTTTTACTGCCATTATGGGGGCAGCATTATCAGTTCCGGCTTGCATTAAATAACCAAGAAGCCAGCTTTTCATTAATTTAGGAGGAAATGTAATGGTTGAAAGAACTCTGAGTCTGGGAGAGCATTTTAATCTTAATGATGTAAGAAGATTAGTGGAGGCAGCAAAAGAAATAGGAGATAATGAACAGCTAGTTATAACACTGAACAATACAGAGGCTTATAGAGCAGAAAATGTTTTTTCAATACTTGAAAGGCATGATTTTGAATGCTCAACTAAGGGTGGCCATGAAGGTACAGACTATTACATTATAGCCAGAAAAAAAGAAAACGGGAGGAAGTAGCATGAAGATGAAACAAGAGCAAAGCGGAGAGATGGAAGATAAATTAAATGATATCAGCTTATATGGAGAGTTTGTTTCTACCTTCCATTACTGGGTAAGCTCAGAAGAGCTGCACAATAGAGGAAAGCATCTTCAACAGCTTGGAAAAAGTAATAGCTAGACACAGCGCCTTCAAAAATGATATTACATTTTTGAAGGCGCATTATTTTGCCATAAAATGAAAGAATTATGGAGAAAACAGCCATCATATTATGAAATATTGATATTAATTACATAAAAGGTAAATAATAAATTTGTTTGAGGCTTGAAAATGGAAACCCATAAATTTTATAATATATATAAAGGTCAAAGAAAGTCAAATTTGGAGAGAGTGATTATTTATGTCAAGAATAAGCGATATTATCGAAAAATTTATAGTGGATATGATTAAGGAAAGCCAGGGAACAGTTGAAATTCAGAGAAATGAGCTGGCTAACCAATTTGAATGTGCTCCATCACAGATAAACTATGTACTGACAACAAGATTTACTTCTGACAGAGGGTATATCATAGAATCCAGAAGAGGCGGCGGCGGGTATATCAGGATAATGAAAGCAAATATAGACAGAAATGAGTATCTCAAATATATACTGGCTGAAAGAGTAGGGGACAGCATAAACAAGGAAACAGCACAACAGCTTGTTGAGGCATTTTACAAGCAGGGAATCATTGACGCGAGGATAAGGAGCATACTTAATACTGCTGCAGACGATGCTACATTATCGATTATTCCAAGGCCTCTTCGTGACAGGCTGAGGGCAGATATGCTGAAGTCCCTGTTTATTGCGGCGATTATAGAGAATAAAAAATAGGAGATTTTTAGGAGTTTGGAGGGGATAGTATGAATTGTGAAGAGTGTGGAAAAAAGCCTGCAACTGTGCATATAACCAAGGTTGAAAACGGCAAGAAGACAGATATGCATCTATGTGAGCAATGTGCTCTTCAAAAAAATGGAATAGGAATCAATACCAGCTTCTCGATAAATGACCTTCTTGCTGGGTTGCTGAATACAAGCGGATTAGTGCCTATCAAGGTTGATTTTACCCAGGATATAAAGTGCAGCATTTGTGGATTGTCCTTCAGCAAATTCAGAGAGACAGGGCACTTTGGCTGCAGCAGCTGCTATAAAACCTTTGGAGAGAGACTGAATCCGCTGCTAAAAAAAGTACATGGCAATACAACACATACCGGTAAGGTTCCCAATAAAGCCGGAGGAAGAATTAAGCTGCTCAGAGAGGTGGAGAAGCTTAAGCAGGAGCTTGAGGCTGCAGTAAGAAGTGAAGAATATGAAAAGGCAGCTCAATTGAGAGACAAAATCAGAGAACTGTCCGGAAACGGAAAGGGGGGCTTATAATGAATACGTGGATAGCGGCAGGCGGTCCGCAAAATGAAATCATATTAAGCAGCAGAATAAGACTGGCGAGAAACCTTTCCGATACTCCTTTTCCTGCTGTTCTTGACATACCAAGGGCAAACAGTATTATTGACTCTATAGAGAGTATGCAGAAGACTGATTTCGACGACCAGTATAAGCTGTATAGAATCAAGGACTTATCTGCCCTTGAAAAGCAAGTACTTGTTGAACGCCACCTGGTAAGTCCGAACCTGATTTCACAGGGTGCTGCCAGTGCGGCATTGATAAAAAACAATGAAATAGTCAGTATAATGATAAATGAAGAGGACCATATAAGGATACAGTCGATTCTGCCGGGGTTTCAGGTTAAAAAGGCTTGGGAGCTAGCCAATGAAATAGATGATGTGATAGAGAATAAGCTGGAGTACGCCTTTGATGAAAGCTGGGGCTATCTTACAAGCTGTCCTACCAATGTAGGCACGGGAATGCGTGCATCAGTTATGGCACATTTACCCGCACTAAATATTACATCCAACATAAACAAGATACTTCATGCAGTTACACAGATAGGCCTCACAATAAGAGGGCTATATGGTGAGGGTACAGAGTTCATAGGAAGCATATTTCAAATATCAAACCAGATTACTCTCGGAAGATCTGAGGATGAGCTGGTAGAAAACCTGTCTGCAGTAACAATGCAGATAATAGAGAAGGAAAAGGAAGCAAGAAATATGCTTATGAACAACAGCAGAATTCAGATTGAGGATAAGGTATGGCGTTCAATGGGTATACTCAAAAATGCCAGAATACTGAAATCCCAGGAATGCTTGAAGCTGCTGTCTGATATCAGATTAGGAGCAGACCTTCAAATAATTGATAATATACCTTCAGCAGTACTAAATGCAATTATGATAGATACTCAGCCTGCCAGCCTTCAAAAGCATGCAGGCTCTGAGCTAGGAGCAAATGAAAGAGATATATACAGAGCTGAGATGGTCAGAGAAAAATTAAATATTTAGCAAAATGCAGTTGAGATGAAAGGTGAGAATTATGGGAGTTTTTGATAAATTTACAGAAAGAGCGCAGAAGGTTATGGTCTATGCGCAGGAAGAAGCTAAAAGCTTAAACCACAGCTATATAGGAACTGAGCATATTCTCCTGGGGCTTTTGAGAGAGGGAGAAAGCGTAGCATATCAAGTGTTGAACAGTAAGGGAATAGGTTTGGATGTTGTACGCAGTCAGGTTATAGAAATTATTGGAAAAGGTGAGCAGCCTGTGTCTCAGGTATTGGGATACACGCCAAGAACCAAGACTGTGCTGGAGCTCAGCGCTAATGAAGCCAGGACAATGGGACATAATTATATAGGTACAGAGCATCTGCTGCTTGGATTGATTAGGGAAGGAGAGGGCGTGGCAGCCCAGATACTGTCCTCTATGGGCTTTAATCTCCAAAATACCGCTGCGGAGATACAGGGTATTCTGAATACGGATATGCCACAGGGAAGACATAAGACAAGTGCTCCTCCTGCCGCCAATACTAAGTATCTGAACCAGTTTGGCAAGGACCTTACTGAGATGGCGGGTGACGGTAAGCTGGATCCCATTATCGGCAGAGAAAAAGAAATAGAAAGAGTTATTCAAATTTTAAGCAGACGTACTAAAAACAATCCGGTGCTCATCGGGGATCCCGGTGTTGGAAAAACAGCCATAGCAGAAGGCTTGGCACAGAAAATTGTAGAAGGTAACATACCCGAGATTTTAAAGGACAAAAGGATAGTGACTCTGGACCTCTCTTCTATGGTTGCAGGCTCCAAATATAGAGGGGAGTTTGAAGAGAGACTGAAGAATGTTATGAATGAAATAAAGGAAGCCAAGAACATTATTCTTTTTATCGATGAAATGCATACCATAATAGGTGCAGGGGGAGCGGAAGGGGCAATAGACGCTTCCAATATATTGAAGCCTGCACTGGCCAGGGGTGAGGTACAGGCAATAGGAGCTACAACACTTGATGAGTACAAGAAGCATGTTGAAAAGGACACTGCTCTGGAAAGAAGATTCCAGCCTGTTCAGGTAGGTGAGCCTACCAAGGAGGAATCTCTGAAAATACTTGAAGGACTCAGGGATAAATACGAAGCGCATCATAAGGTCAAAATAACGGATGAGGCTTTGAAGGCATCTGTAGAGCTTTCCGACAGATATATTACCGACAGGTATTTGCCTGATAAGGCAATAGACCTGGTCGATGAAGCAGCTTCCAGGGTAAGAATAAAAACATTTACAGCGCCGCCTGACCTGAAGAAGCTTGAGGATGAGCTGGCGTCACTGGAAATGGAAAAGGCAGAGGCCATAAGTCTTCAGGATTTTGAGAGGGCTGCTGACATAAGAGATAAGCTGCAAGACATAAAAAAGACCCTGGATGAAGAAAAGAAAAACTGGAATGATAAAGCTATAAGCAAAAGCATGGTTGTCGGTGAGGATGAAATAGCAGCCATAGTATCAAGCTGGACTGGAATTCCTGTTACCAGACTTGCTGAGGAGGAATCAAGAAAGCTATTGAATCTTGAGCAAATCCTCCATGAGAGAGTCATAGGTCAGGAGGAAGCAGTACAGGCTGTTGCCAAAGCCATCAAAAGGGCAAGAGTAGGGCTCAAGGACCCCAAGAGACCCGTAGGATCCTTTATTTTTCTTGGTCCGACAGGAGTAGGCAAGACAGAGCTTTCAAAAGCATTGGCTGAAGCATTGTTTGGAGATGAAAGCTCAATAATCAGAATAGATATGTCAGAATATATGGAAAAGCACACAGTGTCAAGGCTTATAGGCTCACCTCCGGGATATGTGGGTTATGAAGAAGGAGGGCAGCTTACTGACAAAGTAAGAAGAAAGCCATATTCAGTTATATTATTTGATGAAATAGAAAAAGCTCATCCGGATGTTTTTAATATACTGCTTCAGATACTTGATGACGGAAGGCTTACTGACGGCAAGGGAAGAGTTGTTGACTTCAAGAACACTGTTGTGATTATGACCTCAAACGTAGGCGCAACTACTATTAAAAAGCAAAAGGTACTTGGATTTACTGCCTCAGAGAATGCAAAGTCAGATGCATATGAGCATATGAAGGATAACGTAATGGAAGAGTTGAAAAGAACCTTCAGACCTGAGTTTCTCAACAGGCTGGATGAAGTAATAGTATTCCATGAACTGGATGAAGAGCATCTAAAGAGCATAGTTGAGCTTATGCTGAAATCCCTGACCGGCAGAATTAAGGAAATGAATATTCACATTGATATTACTGATGAAGCAAAGAAGCTCATAGTGAAAAAGGGCTTTGACCCTGTATATGGAGCAAGACCGTTGAGACGTGCGATTCAAAAGCTTGTGGAGGATAGGCTTTCAGAGGAAATGCTGCTGGGTACGGTTAAGCCTGGAAATGATGTCTTATTGGATGCTGATGGTGATAATCTGGTATTTAAGACGAAGCATAATATTTTACAATAGTACTAATATGACTGACCCTTATCGGGTCAGTTTTGTCGTTTAAAAATACTTTATGCAATTATTAAATATAGTATAATAGAACTATACAGGTTATTATAGTTTATTACGATAAACATATAGATTTATAAAAAATTCCATAAAATGATTAAATTTTGTTTCTGTGGCAGAAAATAGCAATAGTACATTAAGGTGGTAAATAAATGGCAAAGCTTAAGACAAAGTTCATATGCAACGAATGCGGAAGTGAGTTTCCCAAATGGCTGGGGAAGTGTCCTGAATGCGGGCAATGGAATACTTTGGTGGAAGAGATAGAAGAAAAAACACCTAAGACCGCAGTAATCACAGCAGGCTTATCCAAGCCTTCAACGCTTAAGGATATAAACATTTCAGTTGAATCAAGGCTGTCAACAGGAATGGGAGAGCTTGACAGGGTATTGGGAGGCGGAGTAGTACTTGGCTCATTGATACTTGTAGGAGGGGATCCCGGCATAGGTAAATCGACATTACTGCTGCAGCTATCTGAAAACATTGGAAAAGCCGGTCTCAGAATATTATATGTCTCGGGAGAAGAGTCGGTAGCACAGATAAAGATAAGAGCATCAAGAATGGGTGTAGCATCGGATAACATATATCTAGTTTCTGAAAACAGTATGGAGAACATAAAGCACCATATTGGCAATCTGAATCCTGATGTAATAATCATAGATTCGGTGCAAACAGTTTACAGTCCTGATATAACTTCAGCGCCGGGGAGTGTAAGTCAGGTAAGAGAAGTTACCATGGCGCTTATGAACATAGCAAAGAGCAAAAATATAGCAACCTTCCTTGTGGGACACGTAACCAAGCAGGGAGCCATAGCCGGTCCAAGGGTCCTTGAGCATATGGTGGATACTGTATTGTATTTTGAGGGAGATTCCCATATGTCTTACCGGGTGCTTAGAGGAGTCAAAAACAGATTTGGCTCAACTAACGAGATTGGAATTTTTGAAATGGGAGATATAGGGCTGACTGAAGTCCAAAATCCGTCTCAGATGCTGTTGTCCGGCAGAATGAAGGGAGCTTCAGGCTCCTGTGTCATCTCTACCATGGAGGGCACCAGAGCCATGCTGGTAGAGGTACAAGCGCTGTTGTCCTACAGCAGCTTTGGGGTGCCCAGGAGAAATGCAACAGGGGTAGATTACAATAGGGTATCGCTGCTTATGGCAGTGCTGGAAAAGAGGGTAGGAATGCAACTGGGTAATTCAGATTCCTATGTAAATGTAGTAGGAGGCATCAAAATAAACGAACCTGCTGCAGATTTGGGCATAATTGCCAGTATTGCTTCAAGCTTCAGAGATATTGAAATAGATGAAGGAATGGTAATATTGGGTGAGGTAGGGCTTGCAGGCGAGGTACGTGCGGTTAATTTCCCGGAAAAGAGGATAAACGAAGCGGTAAAGATGGGCTTTAAATCATGTATAATACCTCAGAATAATATATCAAAGCTTAGCACGAAGTATGATATTCGGATTCATGGAGTCAAAGATGTCAGTGAAATGCTCGATATTGCGCTAGGAGGGAAATAAATGAAAAACGAGAGTTTAAGAGATGATGTGCTTCTTAACTGTCTTAAAATGCTTGCTCCCGGAACACCCATCAGAGAAGGGCTGGAAAATGTGCTTAAGGCTAAGACTGGCGGCTTGATAATAATTGGTGACAGTCCTGAGGTCATGTCCATTGTTGACGGAGGCTTTTATATCAATTCTGACTTTTCTCCTGCGTATCTTTATGAGCTTGCCAAAATGGACGGTGCAATAGTACTTAGCAAGGACGCAAAAAAAATACTTCTTGCCAACACACAGTTAATCCCTGATCCTTCAATACCTTCATCTGAAACTGGAATCAGACACAGAACAGCAGAGAGAGTGTCAAGGCAGACGGGCGAGCTTGTTATCTCTATATCACAGAGAAGAAATATAATAACACTGTATAAAGGATATATAAAGTATGTCCTTAAGGATATCAGCATTATCCTTTCAAAAGCCAATCAGGCTCTGCAGACTCTTACAAAATACAAGTCGGTGCTGGATAAAACCCTTGTGAATCTGGGTGCATTGGAATACGAGGACATGGCTACTGTTCAGGATGTGGCACAGGCTATACAAAAGACCGAAATAGTCGTAAGAATAATCAATGAGGTTGAGAAATACATTAATGAGCTTGGGATAGAGGGAAGGCTTGTAAGCATGCAGCTGGAGGAGCTGGTAGCCGGCATTAAGGAAGAGGAGCAGCTGTTGGTAAGAGACTATGTACCAAAGGAAGAAGAACGGAATTATAAAGAAATAATAAGAAACTTAAGAAATCTGTCTTCGGATGAACTGCTTGAGCTGGCTTCCATAGCCAGAATATTGGGTTTGGGCGCCAATATCAACACTCTGGATCTGCCTATATCCAGCAGAGGTTTCAGGCTGTTGAACAAGATACCGAGGCTGCCGATGAATATAATAGAAAACCTGGTGGATAACTTCCAGAAGTTCCAGAGGATTATCGCGGCATCCACTGAAGAGCTGGATGATGTAGAGGGCATTGGAGAAGTAAGGGCAAGGATGATTAAGGACAGCCTTAAGAGGATATATGAGCAGATAAAAACAGAAAGGCACTTATAATATTTCTTTTAATAATCATTGGAGGTGCAAAAATGAGAAGATTTGGGATTTTGCTGATTGCTATAGCATTTATTATATTATTGTCTGCTGGCTGCAGTGCAAAGACATCAGTGGATGCTGCAATTGATTCTGATGAG
The DNA here is from genome assembly GCA_049322695.1 of Bacillota bacterium. GTDB lineage: Bacteria > Bacillota > Clostridia > Lutisporales > Lutisporaceae > CALGKJ01. Next base: position 51,701 of record JBMORW010000039.1, read on the forward strand.
GCCAGACAGTTTGCCGATCCTGCTGTTGAAAGGATTCTCAGAGCTATAAACACAAAAAAATATGATGAGTTTTCGCAGGATTTTAGTGTAAAAATGAGCAGCAGTCTTACTAAAGCTGCTTTCGACAGTATCTGCACTCAATTTGAAGAAAAGATAGGTACTTATGTTCATGATTCAAAGGTGTACAGCAAGGTTGTCGGCAAGGACGGTTTGATAACAGTTATCTATACTGCTGAATATACCAAAGAGCCTGCAAAAGTAGAGGTTAGGATTGTATATGAAGAGAAAGACGGTAAAAAGCTTATCAGCGGTCTTTGGTTTGATTCTGTCAATCTAAGGAAGAAATAAAATAGGACAAAGCTTGTCCCTAAAATAACAAAAGATTAATGTGTCATATGATAATGTCAGATGACACATTAATCTTTTTTAAAACATATTGTAAATTCCCAAAGTATTAATCTTTTCATTTTCCTTGATCATAACATCGTACAAGCTTATATCCAGCACATTGCACAATGCCGCCATATAAAAGAGACTGTTTCCAAGCTCTTTTTCGATTATATCCCTGCAGTTGTCGCATAAATTACCTCTAATATGAGTATCCATAAAGTCTTTCAGCTCTTCTAAAGATAATTCTTCGTTGTAATTCTGTTTTTTAGAGTTTATTTCGATGCAGCCACAGGATGTTACTGATTTTACAACTGCTCTGTTGACACGTGTCTGAGCTTCCTGAAACTTTGTCAGAATGTCAAGAATGCTTTTATGTCTGATGAGCAGTCCTCCAACACTATCCTGGAAGTGATCGAACAGCAAATCTTTCATTATGTATCACTCCTATATTAATGTAAACATAAAATGAAATAAGGTTAGTTGTATATTGGTCAGAGCCAATCTTTATTTTCTTTGTTAAGAGCTTGCCAACTCAATTGTACGTACAAAATCCTGTTATAGCAAATCCTATAACTTAATTATAAGTTTAGCAAAAGGTAATGTCAATTTTTTATTGCAATGACAAGCCTGGGTGTACATGCTAAAAATTTTTCTTTATTTGGATATTTTTTCATAAAGAATCAGATTATTGTATTTGGGGGTATTTATATGTTTAATATTGGAGATATGATACTATATCCTATGCATGGTGCAGGTGTAATTGAGTCTATTGAAGAAAGAGAAGTACTGGGCTGTAAGAATAAATACTATATAATGCGAATACCTATTGATGATATGAAGGTTATGATTCCCATAGATTGCATAGAAACACTGGGGATCAGAAAAATAGTAAGTAAAAGTGATGCCGAGACTGTTGTGGCCATACTGTCCGGTAGTGCAAGCCGTATGGAAAAGAAATGGAACAAAAGATACAGACATAGTGAAGCAGTAATGAGGAAGGGAGATATATTTGGTATGGCAGAGATTGTTAAGAATCTTACGTTGATTGACAGGGCAAAGAAGCTTTCGGCAGGTGAAAAGAAAATACTCTGTAACGCCAGACAGATACTTGCAAGTGAACTGATGCTTGTTTGGAACCTTAGCAAGGATGAGGTGGATAACAAGCTGGAGAGCTGCATTAAGTAAAAATAGAAATATTTATGTGTTTTTTTAACTGCATATATTTGTTATAATAAAGAAAGATTAACGTTTGCTTAAAATTTACCTAATATGGATATACTTTAGAAGGAGGTGAGCAAAATGTTAAGGAAAATTTTAAGATGGATATTTACACTGCTTGGAGTAGCAGCCGGAGCGCAGGCCACATACCTTATGACAAAATATCTAAAAATAAACGAACTGCTTGGCTATAAGATTGAAGGATTTAATCTGGTAATGCTTATAGTGGCAGGAGGGTTTTTCGGCGGAATTATATTATATTTAATTTCTCCCTGGATTATTAATATCGGAAAACGTTCAACCAATCAGGTTGAAAAAGTACTTCAAGGTACCCCTACAACTGAGATTCTTGTTGGAATCGTTGGCTTACTTACAGGACTTATAATAGCTTATCTTATAAGCAGCGGTCCTATTAAGCTTATACCATTTGCATGGTTGGGCACAGTTTTATCAATATTTGTTTATGGTCTTTTAGGCTATCTTGGAGTAAGCATAGCAACAAAAAAGAGAGAAGATTTATTTGGATTGTTTTTTAATATGATTAAAAAGTCCTCACAAAAGGATAAAGACAAAACACAAAAAAACAATACTTTACAATCACCCAAAATACTTGATACAAGTGTTATTATTGACGGTAGAATAGCTGATATATGCAAAACCGGCTTCGTTGAAGGGACTTTGATAATCCCATCCTTTGTGCTGGAAGAGCTGAGGCATATAGCAGATTCCTCCGACGCTCTGAAAAGAAACAGAGGAAGAAGAGGATTGGATATACTCAATATGATTCAAAATGAACTTTTGATGCCTGTTGAAATCGTTGAAAAGGATTTTGAAGAGCTATCCGAGGTAGACACCAAGCTTCTCAAGCTTGCTCAACTAATGGGCGGAAGTGTTGTAACCAACGATTATAACCTTAATAAGGTTGCAGAGTTCCAAAGAGTACCTGTGCTTAATATCAATGAGCTTGCAAACGCAGTTAAGCCTGTTGTACTGCCTGGTGAAGAGATGGTGGTCCAGGTAATAAAGGACGGCAAGGAATCAGGTCAAGGTGTGGCATATCTTGATGACGGTACAATGATTGTGGTAGATGGCGGCAAAAAGTTCATAGGTGAGACCATTGGTGTTGTGGTTACCAGCGTTCTTCAGACTGCAGCAGGCAGGATGATTTTTGTTAAGCCCAAGTCAGCTGTAGATAAGGTTTCATAAAATGCAATTATTCTATTATAGATAATATTATGGAGTTATATATGAATACTACGATAATATTGGCTGCAGGAAAAGGTAGAAGAATGAAATCGGATGTCAATAAGCTCCTTATGAGTATAGCCGGAAAACCTGTTATTGAGTATACACTTGACGCATTTGAGAGCTGTGACGAGGTACACGAAATAATACTGGTGACATCCGAGGATGAGTATGCATATTATAATGATTTGAAAGGCAGTTCACACTACAGTAAAATTAAGAGTATCGTTATAGGAGGTGCCGAAAGGCAGGATTCTGTATATAACGGACTTATGAAAATCTCCGGGGAATGCGAAATTGTATTAATACATGATGGTGCCAGGCCCTTCGTTACTAAAGATATAATAACAGCATGCATAGCTGATGCAAAGCTGTTCGGTGCTGCTTCAGCAGGGATGCCTGTCAAGGATACCATAAAGATTGTATCTGCAAAAGGCACGGTTAACTATACTCCTAGAAGAGATAACATATGGATAACTCAAACTCCGCAATCCTTTCAAAGAGAAGTTATAATGGAAGCGCATGACAGAGCGAAGGAGCAGTGTTTTTCTGGCACAGACGATGCAGTTTTGGCTGAGAGGGCGGGTTATACTGTCAAGATGGTTGAAGCAGGGTATGAGAATATTAAGATAACCACTCCGGAAGACATATTGATTGCGGAAGCGATTATAAATAGAAGACAGACTGTATGAAAACAGTCTGTTTTTTTATGCCTTTAAACATGCTGTAAAAGTACAGTGTACGACTTGAGAGCAACTGTAATAATCAGTAAGAAAAACACTGTCATTGAAAGATAATTCTTACGAATGTCGAAAAATGTATGAAAAATTTGTCGAATGATGAATATTTCGACAAAGTAGATATTACATATTGACAAAGTATGCCACAAGATGTAAATTATGAATTGCAAGAAAAAAATAGGAGGTGCCTTTATGGGATTATTAAAGAAGTTGTTCAATGACGAAAGTGGACAGGCGTTAAGTGAATATGGTCTGGTTTTAGGTATAGTGGTTATAGCTGTAATTGTTACTCTTGGATTACTTAAGGACAAGATAATAGCTATGTTCCAAAAGATATTAGATGCTCTTGTTGTATAAAGCAGAACTCACTATCTTTCATTACATTCTATTGGCGATACTTATATCAGTAAGCTTATATAATGATCTGCTCTATAGAAAAATACCGAACAAAATAACTGTAAGTGCAGCAGTTACTGGATTAGCAGTAAATCTTGTTGCAAACAGCATAACAGGGCTTTTCGACAGCATTCTGGCAATACTTTTGGGTTTTGTCCTGATGCTGATTCCGTTTCTAATAGGAGGGATTGGAGGCGGTGATGTGAAGCTGATAATAGCAATAGGCGCTATATCAGGTATGCGATTCACATTTTATACTATAATCTTCACCGCTATGGCAGGAGCAGCCATAGCATTATTTATAATAATTTGTCAGAAAACATTTTTAAAAAGTATTACAAATGTATGGAAGTACTTGATATCAACAATTTTACTGCGAGATTTGGTACCTATTGATGTCGATGAAAAGCAATCATCTTTTCCATACGGTTTAGCAATTGCAGCGGGGGTTGTAATCACTTTAATCTACAAGAATATTAAATTGATTTAAGGGGAGTTTAGTTTGAGGAAAAATAAAATTACTTATATATTATTGGTATTAACATTTTTGACAGTAATAACTGCCGGTTGTTCCAACAGTCCTGTGTCGGTGTATTATAATCAAATCAATCAATTAAAGGTTGAGGATAACCTTGATGCAGCTTCTAAGGGATTTGAATCCGTAGCAGGTGAATGTACTTCTGTAATCAATAATGGAGGCACAATTGACTGGGCTGTATATGAACCCAAATTCAATGAGCCTATAAAGCTTATGGAAGATATGAAAACCAAGCTGGAGGCTGTTGAAACAACAGATCAGGAAGTAAAGGATATTCATGCTTATTTAATATCGAGCTATGAAAATATGATAAACGGGTATAAAGAAATAGTTAAAGGCATGAAGGAAGGCAATCAGGATATGCTTACTCAAGCCGCAGAAAAAATGACGAGAGCTCAGGAAGACATATTAGTATGGCAGGAAAAGCTGAATCAGAAATAATTAGAAAAAGGTGATAAAATGGATTTTTTAATTGTTTTGTCCATTGCTGCTATATTTGTATGCACAACTGCAGTGATGGTTATGAAACTGCTGTTTAAAAGCAAAAGTACGGAGATTTTGTGCAGAATAAATACTACTGCATTTTTGATATTAATTCCTTTGGTAAGTGTATACCCATTTAAAGGCATGATAGTCACCATGGAGACCATATCCTTCTGCTATATGCTTGGTTTCCTTGCAGCGGTGCTATGGGAAATATTATTGGATGGAAGGCAGCTGAAATATTGGGCTGCCGCATGGTTTACCTCTTCAATGATATATGCATTATCCACTGTGTTGAAATATACAGAAAACACATTAATCAGCAATCTTGTGGATTTCGGTGTTATATTTATTCCTTCACTACTTATAATAACCATAATCTGTTTTATTAAGAAAAGCAGTCACGGACCTTTAGCAGTCAAGGCATTGACAACAGCATATTTGACTTTTGGCGCTTTGTTTGCTCTTCTGCCTCCGATTGATATCTTCACGGTAGCGTTGGCCATTTTAGGAGTGCTGCTTGTAGGCTTAATACCTGCAGTGATTCTTAGATTCTTCTATAGAAGGATATATATACCCAGCAGCGCTATAGAAGAAATGATTACTACAAATGAAGCTTAAGTTATTAAGAAATAACAAAGGACAAGCCTTGGCAGAAACGGCACTTATTCTCCCTGTATTACTATTGGTTGTCCTTGCGGCGCTTACTGTGGGATTAATGATATACCAAAAGATGGTGGTTGTTTTGGCATCTAGTCAGGCAGCAAGGGTAGGAGCCTCAATATATAACGATCCAAGCCTGACTGCTGATGAAAAGACTGCCAAAATCAACACAACAGCATATTTTTATCTTGGCAACGGATTAAGCGGTACCGATAGAAGTGTAGATATATGGAGTGATGGAACTATAATCAAAGTTAAGGTGACGTATAATTTCAAATTCATATTCCCGCTGGTGGGAGAAATAGTAGGGCATCGGACAACTATACCAATTATATATGAATCATCATATTTAATTCAATGATAATGAGAGGATGAAAAGCTTCATCCTCTTTTCATACGGGTCAGGAGGTAAAGAATGCAAAAATCTTACAGAATCAGAACGATAATAGCTTTAATACTGGCATTGCTCTGCGCATTTATGATATTTAACTATCTGGAAAAGCTCCAGCAGAAGGAAGCCATAATTGTAGCTGTTCAGGATATTGAGCCTTATACGAAGCTCTCAGGTGAAATGCTATCAAAGATATATGTAAGTAAACAGGATAGGGAAAAGCTTTTTCAGAATGCAGTTCAGAATCCGGAAGAAGTTATAGGAGCAATAACAAGAGTCAAAATAGAAGCCAATCAGCCCATAGTAAAAGCGCCAGAAAAGCTTGTATATGGGGAGGAAGTGACAAATGCACTTAATTTTCAAAGAGAAGTGGATAAGGCATTTTTTATTCCTTATGATAAAAGGTTAATGGCTATTGAAGTAGATGCGTCAGGTTCTATGAGCTTTAAGCTTAGAAGAGGTGACTTTGTAGACGTTATTTTCACTTCAATAGACGATACAACCGGAGGGCTTTATTCAAGCATGATATTGCAGCATGTTCAGATATTTGATATAGAAGAAATCGCAGCTGACAACCAAAGCTCAGGGATGGTTGGCAAAAAACAAAACATACAGCTGCTGCTTACTCCGGAAGAGTGCATGAAGCTGGCTGTAGCCAAAAGAAACGGAGTACTTGATCTTGCCCTGAATCCCCTTGAAGGGGAAACGAACAGCGTAAGCCCTATTCATCTGCTTGATCTGGCAGCTTATAAGCCTGTACCAAAAAGCCAGATGCTGGAGATATTTGAGGAGCAGATAAAAGCTGAGGATTTGTCTGAGGAAGTTAAGAATGAAATGCTGAAAGCCATAGAAAAGGAAAAGAGCATAGAAACTCTTAAAAATACGGTAGATGGCAGTAGACTATCCGAAGAAGACAAGAAAAAGATATATGATATTTTGAACAAGGCGGAGGGGAAGTAATTTGGAGGATGTAAAAAAAGTTGTCGTAATAGAGCAGCAGGACAATATACATAAACAGCTTAGCAGCATGCTGAATGAGCTGGGAATAACCTCCCCTGAAATAGTGTGGCTTTCCAATCATGGCTTAGACCAAAGCCGCGAAATGGAAGCAGATTGCATAATAATTGACGGTGCTCTTGTTGAAAGTATAAAAAACACAATATCAGAAATACGTAAGTATAATTCAAAGAAGCTTATATTCATGTTTGACACTCTCAACAATCCAAGGGCTCATACTGCAATAATGCTTGGCGCAGATGTTTACTTCAAAGGGTCAGGTATAACAGGGCTTATTTATAAAATGTACGGTACATTTCAGCCTCATAAAGCGATTCATGAAACTCAAAGCTATGAGCAAATAAAACATAATAAAAAGGGAAAAATCATTGCAGTAAATTCTGCAAAGGGTGGCACCGGTAAAACTACTATTGCCATCAATATGGCTTTTCAATACAGCAGCAAAGGTTTGAGGGTTCTGCTGGTTGATATGGCCATGTATGGAAATGTAGGTATCAATATGAAAATAGTTCATAGAGGCACAGGATTGTCTAGTATTATTACAGCACTGGAGCAAACCGGTGAGAGCATTAAAAATACAGGACTTAACTCTATTATCAAGGATAATATATACACCTATAACTCTGAAAATATACAGATTGACGTAATTATAGCAGCAACGCCCCTCAAAATGGAAAAAATGGCTGCAAGTGAAATAGAAATGATAATGAATTCCTTAAGAGAGCTTGATTATGATGTTATAATACTGGATACTTCATCGGACTTATCAAAAAGAAATCTGGCTGTAGTTGAGCTTGCTGACCATGTAATACTGGTAGCCGCTCCGGAGCTTGCAAGCGGCTGGAACCTGCTCCAGTACAAAGAAATACTACAGAGTATAGGGGTTAAGGATAAATGTAGCCTGGTTGTAAACAGATACTCTAAAAACACAGGTTTCTTTAGCAGAGAATTGGAGATGGAGCTGAGTTGTCCGCTTATTTGTGAAGTACCTGAACTAAATGATCTGATATTGTGGTCAAATCAAGGACAGGCAGCAGGCCATCAAAAAAAGCATTGGATAAATACGTTCTATAGGCGGATTGCACATCAGTTTATGCCAATTTTCACAAAGAAGGAGATAGGTATAGTGAAGGCAGGTATTTTTAAGAAGTGATAGAGAGTTTATTATCTTGAGGAGTTGAAGTATATGAGTATAGAAGCTTATTTAAAGGAACGTCAATTTAGTGTAAATACTCTTGAGGAATCAAGCAGGCTCAGACAGTTTGACAGAAGCTCGGTTAAAACACAAATAATGAATGTTATTAAGGATAAGATAAGTGAAAAAAGAGATATCAACTTAGTGAATATAGAAGAGGCTAAGGCAATAGTAAGGGAGATTGCATGGAAGCATATCGAAGAGGAGGTGGATTTGAACTATAGTCATCTGATGCTTACCTCTCATGATAAGTATGAGATTTTGGAATCACTGGTTCAGAATATGTTCGGATACGGAGTCATTGAACCTTTTTTAAAGGACAGAAGCATAACGGAAATCATGATAAACGGAACAAAGGAAATATTCATAGAAATTAATGGAGTTATGGAAAGAGCTGTAGACAGAAGGGGCAATCCGGTAGAGTTCAACAGCAGCGAGGAACTGAAAAACATAATAGACAAAATAGTAGCTCCTATAAACAGAAAGGTTGATGAAAGTGATCCTATAGTGGATGCAAGACTGCCTGATGGCTCCCGTGTAAATGTGGTTCTAAATCCTATATCCCTTGACGGACATGTAGTAACAATAAGAAAATTTCCGGAAAACCCATACACCATGGAACAGCTGATTGGGTTTGGGACTATTACCCGCAATGCGGCCATGCTGTTGGAAAATATGGTAAAAGCAAGATACAACATAGTAGTATCTGGGGGAACAGGCTCTGGAAAAACTACATTTTTGAATGCACTCAGCATGTACATACCCGAGGATTCAAGAGTAGTGACGGTAGAAGACTCTGCTGAACTGAAGTTTTCGCAAGTAAAAAATAAAGTAAGACTTGAAACCAGGCCTCCTAACCTGGAGGGCAAAGGTGAAATAACTATCAGAAGTCTTGTTAAGACAGCTCTGCGTATGCGTCCTGACAGAATTGTAGTAGGAGAGGTCAGAGGAGGAGAGGCTCTTGATATGCTGCAGGCTATGAACACCGGACATGATGGTTCACTTTCTACAGGGCATGCAAATTCGGCCAGAGATATGCTTATGAGACTTGAAACAATGGTACTTATGGCGGGTATGCAACTGCCGTTGGACTCCATAAGACAGCAAATAGCATCTGCTGTTGATATTATTGTGCATGTTTCCAAGCTTAGGGATGGAAGCAGAAAGGTCATCAGCATTTCAGAGATAACAGGGACTGATAATAATGAGATTATTATGAAGGATATATTCAATTTTGAGGAAGAGCACAATGAAGAATACATGGAGACTGGAAAAGTGGTCGGATGCCTTAAATGGACAGGCAATTATATAAGCAGATATCATAAGTTCTTGTCTGCCGGGCTTCGTAATTACAAAAAATTATTTGAGGGAGATGTCTGATATGCTGACCATCAGTATTATAGGCGGAATAATATGCTTCATAGCAACTAACATTGTTCTGGATAAATTGTTTGGTTATCAGATTAGACCCAATCATTTATCGGCATATTATTGTGAGGTTAAGGGTGAAGAGAAAAAAAGGAAAAGAAAGATAAAGACAAAGCATAAAAAGGCAAAGCCGATAAAGCTGGATGCCAAGAACTACATAAAATATGCCTTACCCGCAGTTTTGTTGGTTTTTATATTCTGCTACACATTCATAAGAAGCACAACCTTTGCTTTTATATTAAGCCCATTGGGATTGCTTTATCCTCAATACATTATCAACATGAAAATTCAAAAGAGAAAGGAACTGCTTAATATCCAGTTCCGGGATATGCTGCAGTCTGTTACTAACTCGCTGAGAGCAGGTAATTCTCTTCAAGGGGCTATAGAAAGAAGCCTGGAGGATGTAAAGAGGTTATTGAAAATGCAGCTTGACAAACCAATAATTGAAGAGCTTGAGACAATTAATTATGAGCTTCAAATTGGAAAAAACCTTGATGAGGCTCTTATATCATTCAGGGACAGGGTAAATATGGAAGATGTTGATATATTCGTCAATGCTGCGCTCATTACAAAGGAAAAGGGCGGAAACCTCACTGAAATAATGGCAAATGTATCAGAGACCATCAGCGACAAAATAGAAATAAAAAGAGAAATAGTTACGCTAACGGCAGGAAAGAGAGCAGAAGCAAAGCTTTTAACCTTCATGCCTCTTGGGCTGGTATTGTTTCTTTCCTTTGTATCTCCGTCCTATATGAGACCGATGTATGAAACCCTGCTGGGTAAATTCATGATGGCAATAGGACTTGTACTGTTAATTTGCAACTATGTCATCGGTAAAAAGATAATAAACATCAATATATAAGGAGCGCTGACTATGATTCTGATTATAACCTTTCTGATATTTGCTTTAATTCTGACTATAATGCTTCCACCAGAGATTTTTCATAAGAAGAGTTCTATGTTTTCTTTTATGAGAAAGACAGAAAATGTAATACAAGCTACAGCTGCGTTTGAGAATAAGACAGTAGACTCTTTAATAAAGCTTTCTAGAGTAATAATACGACTTATACCGGTAAGGCCCAATTCAGTATATGGAGAGAAGATAAAAAGAAATCTTATATTTGCCGGTATAAGCAGTAAGGTTACAATATATGACTTTATAGGCTTGAAGTACTTTTTCTGTCTGATATGTGCAGTATACTTCCTTTTGTTTTATCTTGCAGATGCTACTACTACGAAGCTTATGCTTTTACTGGCAGCTGCAGTAATGGGTTACTTCATACCTGACAACTGGCTGCTGGGAAAGGCAAGAAGAAGGCAAAGCCTGATTGAGAAGGAAGTTCCTTCAATTCTCAGTTCTTTGGCAGTAACTACAGATGCAGGGCTTAATCTGCTTCAGGCAGTAGAAGAAGTTGCACTTAGGGGTAAAGGGGAACTGGCTGGAGAGCTGAAAAAAACTCTTGAGGATATAAGGATAGGAATACCTCAGAAGCTCGCTTTTGAAAAGCTTTCGGAGCGGACAAATGTGGATGAGGTTAATTATTTTGTATCTGCCTTGGTACAAGCCTTGGAAAAGGGGAGCAGCGGAATGACAGCTTTTTTAAGAGAACAGGCGAAGGAAAGCTGGAGCAAAAGAAAGCAAAAGGCCAAGGAATTGGCTGAAAAGGCATCTATAAAACTTTTCCTGCCTTTATTGCTGCTGGTATTTCCTGCCTTTATGATTTTCCTTTTGGGACCCATGTGCTTTTCCATTGCAGAAATATTGTTTAGATAGATTGTAGGTGTAAGCATGTTAAAAAGAGTTTATAAGGATCAAAGAGGTATGGCAGCATTATGGGCTGCCGTAATAATGATGGTAATGCTCGCTTTGGCAGGACTTGTGGCTGATGGCGGTATTATGATCTATAACAAAATAAGGCTGGAAGCTGCCACTGATTCAGCAGCACATGCCACAAGGGAAGCTTATGACAGAGAATTGTGGAACAACTATGGAATAGTGGAGCTGGACCCTCTTCAGGCTATGCTATATGCGCAAATAATGCTTAGCGAAAATTTTCCGGAAGCAATACTTGAAAGCTGTGAGGTAGACCCGATTAACAAGGATACGGCCACTGTAAAAACAAGGATAGAAGTAGAAACTGTTTTCATGAAAATATTTGGAATAGATAAAAGAATCATACGATCGACAGTATACAATAAGGTCTCATAAGGAGGGGCAGTATGTTATTTAACCTTTCGACGGGACAGGTTGTTGCAGCTGTTATTGAAACAGCAGAATCAGGGACCAAAGCTGCAAAAGGGCTTATGGGAAGGAAATATATTCCTGATGATTACGCATTTATTATCTATAAATGCAATGGTATTCATACCTTTTTCATGAGATTCAATATAGATGTTATTTTTTTGGACAACAACCGTAAAGTAGTGCATATATGTAAAAATCTTTCTCCATGGAAAACAACAGGATTTATCAAGGACAGCATGTATGTCATTGAACTAAAAGCCATTTCAGAAAAAGGAAAGGTGAAAAAGAATGACCTGCTGAGCTGGTAAAAAACTGTTTAAGTTTTACAGCAGAACAAAAATAAGGAGGGTAGAGAATTGAAAGCTTGCTGTAATAAATATATAATAAAGGAGGAAAAGCATGGACAAAATTAAGCAGTACTTTGCTTATAAGAGCAGACAGAGATTAATCAGTATTATTACTCTGGTAGTCTATTTGATGACATCATTAGTACCTATGCAGGTATTTGCAGGCGTTAGGTATGAAAGTGACGGACCGACAAGCTCAACAAAAAGTAAAGGAAAGACATCTTACACCAGCAGCACAAGCAACTATAAGTCAAGCAGCAGTAGTACTAAGAGCAGTTCAAGCAGCAGCTCATCCTACTCCAGCAGCTATAAAAGCAGTGCGCAAGCAAGCGGTGGCAGCTCCGGCAAATCAGGAAGCTCGAATACCACTGAAACTAAAAAATCCGGCGGATTTTTTGGAGCTATCAGCAATGCATTTAGCTCTGCAAAACAAGCTGTAACTTCAACTGTAAACAATGTGACACAGGCAGTTTCCAACACAGTCAACAATGTTAAGCAGACTGTCACTACAGCAGTCAATAATGTTAAACAGACTGTCACTACTGCAGTCAACAATGTAAAACAGGCAGTTACAGAAACTTACATCAATGTTAAGCAGACTGTCTCAAATACTGTCAACAATGTAAAAAAGACTGTTACAACGGCAGTAAACAATGTAAAGCAATCTGTAAGCACCACAGTGAATAATGTGGTGAATAAAGCAGCAACAACAGTTAACAATGCTATAAATAAAGTAGCTGATGTAGCACAGAATGCAAAAAATACTTTGAACACAGTTGCTTCCAACGTGAAAAACACAGTTGTGAATACGTATAACAACGTAAAGGAAGCAGCAAAAACTGCTGTTAATGCTGTAGCAACAGTCATTAAGGACCCGGGTGCAGCAGTAAATAAGCTTGTCAATGGAACAAAAACCCTAGTAAGCAAAGCTCAGGACAAAATAAAAACAGCAATAGCAGATTTCGCAGATTATGCCTCGCAAAAGATTACACAAGGCTTCAACAGCGTAGTAACAAAAGCGAAAGACACAGTAACCTCAGCTTGGAACAAGACCAAGGAAGTAGCAAATAAAATAGCATCCAATCCTACAGTGCAGCGTATAGCCAAGGGTGCTATGGGAGCGCTTCAGCTTGCAGGAGGAGTACTCCAGGTAGCAGGAGGAGTAGCACTAAGCTCAACAGGACTGGGAGCTGTGCTGGGTGTACCTGTTGCAGCGCATGGAGCAGGCGATGTTGTACAGGGTGGACTAAAGCTGGTCAATGCAATATTCGGAACCAACATTAAGGAAGTAAACCCAGTGCAAGAGGCTTACAGGGCCGTTGGAGGCCTTATAGGAGGAGAAAAGGGCAAGGCAATAGCAGATAAGGTATTTGGTATAACAGACCTTGCACTGGGCTTTGTTAATGTACAAAAAGCCGTTACAAACGTAGCAAAGATAAAGAATGTTTTTAATGCAGCAGACAAGCTCTCGGCGCTGAAGACCTTTATCAAGCAAAGTGACACAGCCAAGTTTATAAAGAACATACCTCAGATGCTTGTATCAGCTCCTACAAAGGCAAAGAACCTTGCAAAGAATGCTATTGATATTACCGTCAATACCTTCAATAAAGGCAGGAATGCTGTACATGCTGCAATAAAAGGAGCCACTAACCTTGCAGCAGATGCAACGGCGGCTGTAAAGAGGTTTACATCAAGCTTCAAGAATGCAGCAGCTTCTGTAATAGGCGGTGCAAAGAAGTCAGCAGGAGCAAGTGACAGCGGTTTAAAGATTGACCTGCAGCTTTTTGCGAAGAAGAGTGCTGATAAGGTTGATGATGCTACTAATGTAGCAAGCAAAACTTCAATTAAATCAGCTAGAAAAACAGGAGTTAAGAAAGCATGGAAAGAAGAAGGTGAACTTGTTGCAGCAACTGGAAGGGGAACAAGGCCATGGACAGAAGCTGAAAAACTTGAACTATTAGAAAAAGGTAAAGTTAAAGGTTATGAAGGGCATCACATTAATAGTGTAAAAAATAATCCAGACTTAGCAAAAAACCCAGATAATGTTAAGTTTGTAAGAGGAAGAAAAGAACATCTAAAGGAACATGGTGGTAACTTTAGGAATCAGACTAGTGGAGAATTCATAAATCGAAGAGTGTTAAAGGGAAATGCTTCAAAAGTTGAAACAATGTCAGGAACAGGTAAGATAGCTCTGAATAAGTTAGTTAGTGATGTTAAGAAAGTAACTCGTGTATCTACAGATACTATCTCAACAAGTGTGAAAAAGATAGGTGCAAATGCTAAACCAAAACCAAGAAATCCTGTGATAAGCAAGCCAACCCCAACAAAACCAGCAATAAACAAGCCTGCACCAACAAAGTCAACAATAAGCAAATCAACGCCTAGTAGACCGACAATAAGCAAGCCAACACCAAGCAGACAAACAATAAGCAGGCCAACACCAAGTAGGCCAACAATTAGTAGACCAGCACCAAGTAGAGCCACTAAACGTACTTCGGCACCAGCAAGGTCAACTTCCAGAAGCTCCTCCTCAAGGTCAAGTAGGAGAAGATAATAAATCAGGAACAGGCACATATTGTGCCTGTTCTAAAACTATATGATATAGTATTATATAGTGTATAGTAGAATTTTTAAAAATTGGAAAAGTATCACGATTAAGTTGCAATAATATCTTAGAAAAGAGAGAAAAGATAATAATTTGTGTAAGTAAAATAATATTGT
>JBMORW010000039.1:66727-68863 GCA_049322695.1 Bacillota bacterium
ATAAAAATATTAAAAAGAAAGTTTAATGAGGTGATTATGTTGATTAGGGAGTATGAAAGCATTTTAAAGAAACTAGAAAGATGGGAAAACGGTGGAATTAAGATATTAGATAATGGAGCAAAATTGATATGTCACACCCCACATATCGCACCAAAGGCTTGGTTACATGAAATCTATGCTAAAATAGAAAATCACGAAATAGATGAAATAGAAAAGAAGCTAAATGTAAAGCTACCAGAGGATCTTATCAGTTTTTTGAAGTGTTCCAATGGAATAAATATTTTTTCTGATAGTTTGAGCATTTGGGGATTTAGATCTTCATATGTCAGAAGAGGAAGCGAAGTAAGTCAACCATATGATCTAATTGCCTTAAATCAGGAACGAAAAGGAGAAATGCCAGAAAATTGGTTGATTTTTGGGAGCTATTCATGGGATGGGTCATTAATGCTATATGATTTAGGACAAGGTAATTCAAAGGTTTATAGATGTGATAATAATGCTGAAGAGATTATTCAAGAATGGGATAGTATTTGGTCATGGCTTTCAATAGAAGTTGAGAGACTATCGCAACTTTTTGACAGTAAAGGGATTAAGCATGATAGGAGAATGCCAACTATACCATAAGGCAAAATACAGTATGTAATGAGTTTTGTAATATTCTATCATATAGAAAAGTTCTAGTTACAAATGTTAAGTTATTGAGGGATAAACCCCCTTGTGGTAAAATATGTATAATATTTCCGCAAGGGGTATTTTTTGGTACAAGAGCTAGAGAGAGGGATGTAAAGAGAAGAAGAAGCTAAATGTTAGGTATACTAGACAATTATCTAATAAAATGCTATTGAAGGAAAGCAGACCAAATCATAGAAAAATTGCATCCTTTTATGGATAAGCAGCAGAGCTGTGCATTGTACGGTAGTGATAAGAGATGAAAAGCAAAAAGAACCGTCCCTGGTGCTTTTCAGTGCAGCGTATAGCCAAGGGTGCTATGGGAGCGCTTCAGCTTGCAGGAGGAGTACTCCAGGTAGCAGGGGGAATAGCACTAAGCTCAACAGGACTGGGAGCTGTGCTGGGTGTACCTGTTGCAGCGCATGGAGCAGGTGATGTTGTACAGGGTGGACTGAAGCTGGTCAATGCAATATTCAGAACCAACATTAAGGAAGTAAACCCAGTGCAAGAGGCTTACAGGGCCGTTGGAGGCCTTATAGGAGGAGAAAAGGGCAAGGCAATAGCAGATAAGGTATTTGGTATAACAGACCTTGCACTGGGCTTTGTTAATGTACAAAAAGCCGTTACAAACGTAGCAAAGATAAAGAATGTCTTTAATGCAGCAGACAAGCTCTCGACGCTGAAGACCTTTATCAAGCAAAGTGACACAGCCAAGTTTATAAAGAATATCCCTCAGATGCTTGTATCAGCTCCTACAAAGGCAAAGAACCTTGCAAAGAATGCTATTGATATTACCGTCAATACCTTCAATAAAGGCAGGAATGCTGTACAAGTTGCAATAAAGGGAGCCACTAACCTTGCAGCAGATGCTACTGCTGCCGTTAAGAGGTTTACATCAAGCTTTAAGAATGCAGCAGCTTCTGTAATAGGCGGTGCAAGGAAGTCTACAGCAAGTGACAGCGGTTTAAAGATTGACCTGCAGCTTTTTGCGAAGAAGAGTGCTGATAAGGTTGATGATGTTGCAACGGGAGCAAATAAAACTCAGACGGGTTCGTATACTATTGAGTTTGATAGTGGGAAAAAATATCACGGTAAGGGACCTGTTAGCAGAATGGAACAATCTGCAAAAGAAAAATCAGCAAAATATAACGATTCAGTTAAATCTAAGGATTGGACCTCAGCTAAGAATGATAGAGAAGCTGACCTTCTCCCTTAAATTTGGTCCATTCCCAAAGTTAGTCTGGATGATATAATTAAATTGTCCAGGAGGGAACAGATATGAAAAAACGATTCACAGAAGAACAAATTATTAGCATCCTAAAGCAACAAGAAGCTGGTATTGCTGTTAAGGATTTAATACGCCAGCATAACATTACTGAGCAGACTTTCTACCGTTGGAAGTCAAAATACTCTGGTATGGAAGTCAAGGAAGCTCAACGTCTCAAACAACTTGAAGATGAAAACAGA
>JBMORW010000040.1:0-66675 GCA_049322695.1 Bacillota bacterium
AAAGTCCGTAAATGCAGGTATGTTTGCTACAAATATTGTGGGAAAGCATGATATAAATGATAGGGTTATATTTACATTAGCAAGGCATGGCGAGTTTCATAAGGGGCTTATGCTTGCCCTGGATAAAGAAACAGGAGAAGAGATATGGAAATGGGAAATGCCGCATTATACCTGGTCTTCACCGGCAAGTGTTTATGATGACAGCGGTAAAGCCTATGTTATACAATGTGATTCTGAAGGAATGGTTTTTTTACTGGATGGAAAGACAGGGGAGGTACTTGATAGGCTCAATCTCAAGTTCAATATAGAAAGCTCTCCTGCTGTATACAACGATACAATCGTTGTGGCTACAAGGGGAGGAAAAATATACGGCATTAAAATCAAATAAAGAAAACTTCCATTTTTTTATTGACTGGGAACAGATGTTCGCATATAATTTAGCTATATAGAATCATAAAGGCAGGTGTTACGCTTGGTTGATTACGACCCTTTCCCAATAATAGAGTCAAGAAGCCTGATGCTGAGGAGAATTACTCAAGAAGATGCAGAAGATATTTTCAAAATGAGAAATGACCCTCAGATGCATGAGTTTACTGATACAAAGCCTGATACTGATATTGAAGAATCCAGGGCTTATATAGATAAAATGAACAAGGGTATTGATGAAGATAAATGGATTGTTTGGGCTATCGAGCATAAACCTTCCGGTAAGGTAATAGGTACAATTTCTGTATGGAATATTGATATTGAGCAAAAAAGCGCAGAGCTAGGGTATGGCATAATCCCTGCATATCAAGGCAAAGGATTCATGAAGGAAGCACTTGGAAGTATCATAGATTATGGCTTCAATGTCATGAAGCTGGCAGCTCTTGAGGCTTATACGGAGCTGAGTAACCTCAAATCCATCAGGCTTCTTACAGCCTGTGGCTTTAGAGAAGTTGAAAAAGTTGATGAAAAAGGATACAACAATGACAAAGTATTTCACATGGCTGTATTCAGGCTTGAGAATACTTAAATAGCTAAAGGTGCAGATTTTTCTATCAGACACTTCATTATGGAGTGTCTTTTCTATTAATAAATCTATGTTAAATAACTGATATATGGAGGATTTTTAATAATCAGGTAGAAATTTAATAATGAGTGTTTTATTGTGATTACACTTGTATGGGGGGTGGCTGCATGGAGCAAAGAAGCTATATTAAAAGGACTATTTCACTATTGCTTATTTTATTTGCATATTTTGTTTCAACTCTCATTGGCAACCAGATATTAAGCAGCTTTGTATCACCATTTGTTGCTTTTATGTCTGCGTACCTTATTTGGACTACTTGCAGAAACAGACCTCAATATAAGGCAAATTGGGTGCTGCTTGCATTATTGGCCTTTGTATGGGGCGTTGCAGATACAGCTTGGCTTATAGTATTTGACATACTGGGATTCGAGCCTGTTGATATACCTCTGATAATCAGTTTGTATCTTATATGCAATATCTTGATTACTATCACTACATTATACTATTTCTTCAGAAACATTAAAAAATGGCATAATGTTCAGCTGCTGCTTGATGTACTCGTGACCGCTTCGGCAGCTTTTATAGTATTATGGCAGATTATATTAAAAAATTTCAATATATTCTCCCTGGGTTTTGCTGAATCAATAGTTCTGATTGCATATATCATTACTGATGTGGTAACTGTATCTGTAGTTTTTGTCATGTACTCATCATCCAGAGTTCACAAAATCAGTGCAACCATGAGATTTGTAATAATCAGCATAACACTTTATACACTTACTAATCTTTTCAATATTTTTCTCATATTACGGAGCGAATACATTCCAAACACATTGATAGATTGCCTGTTTATGACCTCCATCACTCTTTTCGGTGTAGCCAGTGTTTATGAGTCATATAGTCCTTCAATGGTTACAGGACTGATACCTTTTGCTGAGCCTGAAAATTTCGGAAAGTCCAGCCACTCAATACTGCTTTTGCTGCTGCCTGTAATACTGTTTTTAATTGGATATTTTCCGCTTCCGACTCTGGGAATCTTGACAGCTATTGTACTGATACATCAGGTGCTAAGCGGCTATGTACAAGGCTCCATAAGAAATGAAGTTCTGCTTAGAAGAGAAAGAGACATGAACGAGAGGCTTGAAAGTATCATAGCTGAGCGCACAGAAGAGCTTGTAAAGGCCAATAAGGTTCTGGAGGAGCTGTCCAAAATAGACACACTTACAGGACTCTACAACCGTAGATACTTTTTGGAGGAATTAGATAAGCTGGTTGACAACAAGGAAAGAAGTTTTTCCATTCTGTATATGGATATGGATAGATTCAAAGTAATAAATGACATTCATGGTCATGAAATGGGTGATAGGGTATTGCTTATCATTTCTCAAAGGTTGTATGAATGGAAGCCTGAATCGGCTTTGCTGGCAAGATTGGGCGGTGATGAGTTTGTACTTATTGACAGACAAAATATCACTGAGGAACAGTTAAGGGAGCAGTGTGACCAGATTGAAAAGCTTTTTGAGCAAGCAGTCATAATAGACTCATATATCTTCCATGTCGGAGTAAGTATAGGTATTTCCAGATTTCCTATTGATGCCGCCAACAGGGATCAGCTGTTGAAGTATGCTGATATAGCTATGTATGATGCTAAAAAGGATTATCAAAACAAAAAGTGCTGCATATACAGTGCAGGACAAAGCAATATGATACAGAGACGGCATGAAATAGAAATCCTGTTGAGGAAGGTGGATTTTGACAAGGAATTTGAGTTATACTTCCAGCCTCAGTTTAGAATTAGTGATGGAGCATTAATAGGAGCAGAAGCTCTACTTAGATGGAACAGCCCTGAAAAGGGATTTATATCACCTATGGAGTTTATTCCTATTGCTGAAGAAACAGGTATTATACTTAATATAGGCAGCTGGGTAATGCGCAGAGCAGTAAATCAGATATGCATATGGAATGAGCATTATAAGTCAGACCTTGTAATTGGAATAAACATTTCTCCGAGACAAATGGACAGTATAGATTTCATACCTGAAATTATAAAGCTTTTGAGAGAATATGATATACCGCCGGAATGGATAGATTTTGAAATAATAGAAAGCAGTGCAATGAATGTAAATGCTTTTATGGAGGAGATATTGACCGCACTGTCCGGTATAGGGCTGCAAATCTCAATAGATGACTTCGGTACCGGCTATTCATCTCTCAGTTATCTTAAGAGGTATGATATTGACCGTCTGAAGATTGCCAAAGAGCTTATTGATAATATTGCTACTGATAAAAACGAGCTGCTTATAGTAAAAGCCATTATAATGATGGCTAAGGGCATAGGCATAACCACCATAGCTGAAGGTGTTGAAACTGAAGATCAATTAGATATACTGAAAACCCTTGAATGTGATCAGGTACAGGGTTATATCACAGGAAGACCTGTGCCGGCCGGTGAATTCGAAGAAAAGTTTTTAAAAGTAATGAAATGAAGGAAATTTTATATTTCAACAGATGTCGAAATATGATGCTGAGTATTTGTGCACTGGGCATGGGGTAGTATGAACCCGTAACATACCTTAGTTTCTGAACATGCTTGCTGATTCACTGCTTAAATATGAAGGCTTAAAGCGACATTAAAACTGCATATAAAAGTTAAGGTATCAATTATGTTATACGGCATAACTGATACCTTTTTCACTAACAGTTCGGACAGCTTCAGCATAATATTTATCTGTATTATCTGTTACGCAAAAACTCTATATTCCACATAAAACAAGTTCCGTTCCAAGAGAGATATTTTTTACTAAAATCCTCGATAGAAAAGTGATTATCGTTTTTATCCAGCTTTGTGCCGACGTATTCTATAAGTGATTTTATGTATTCAATTTGAAGCTCTACATCTGCCTTAGTCCCTATATCTCCATGACCGGGTATATAGTACTCAAAGTCCTTGTGAAGCAAAAGCTCCAGAGCTTCAATAAGCTTTTCGGGGTTACCGCCTCCCAGCCAGGGGTGACTGTTGACAAAAAGCAGATCACCAGCAAAGCAAACCTTATCCTCCTCAAGCATCATGTAGACATCACCCGGAGAGTGAGCCAAATCAAAGGAAAAAATGCGAGCATTTCTCTTTTTGCCGTATATAGTTAAATTATTTCTGAATGTATAATCAGGCACTCTCAATGACAGCTCTGATTTTGACAGACTTCTTGTATATACCAGCTCATTTTTGAGATTCAGTATTTTTATTGTGTCAGTCTCAGCACATAGCTCTGCTTTGATCTCTTCAACTCTCTTAATATCAAAGGCTTTTCCGTTGTCTATTTCGGGTTTTTGCTTTAACAACAGCTCTCTTACCGCTTCTGAGCTGATTATCCTCGTTTCGGCGCTAAAGACTTGATTGCCGGCAGCATGATCAATATGACTGTGACTTGTGATTATGCAGCTTGCTTCTCTACCGGTAAGTGTTTTTGCTGCAGCCCTTAGCAGCTTCGAGGCATCGATATTCAGCATGGTATCAAACACAATAGTCTGATCTCCAATATCAACTATTCCTGCATTGCTTCCTGCATCTCCGCCATTTTTCCTGATTACGGCATAGATGCCCTCCTTAATCTCATAGACATCGAAATACTCGGTTGCAAAAACATTGTTAAATTTGTTTTTCATTCATACCACCCTTTATTTAAAATTTACTTTGATATGCTATATTATTAATATATTAATAATTGCTAAGACAAGGAGAAGTATTATGTATAAACACAAAGGAAGAAGCTATAATTACAGAATCGAAATGACTATGGATTATCTGGGGGGTAAATGGAAGGCACTGCTTATTTTCTATCTCTACCAGAAGCCATTTAGATTCAATGAACTCAAAAGATATATTCCTGATATAACGCAAAAGATGCTGACCCAACAGCTTCGTGAGATGGAGGGACACGGGCTGATAAACAGACATGTATATCAGCAGGTACCGCCAAAGGTGGAGTATACACTGACCGAACTTGGAAGAAGTCTTTTTCCCATCGTAGACATGATGTGCCATTGGGCCAAGGAAAATTTGGAGTTTGATGAAATAATTGAAGAAACATCAGAACAGTTTAATAATAAACCATGAAGTTCTTGCTGTGAAGAACGCACTTACTGGAAACCGGGTATCCAAATAGAAACTTGATTATATATGATTTCGGTTGTAGAATGGTTAATAATAAAAATACGAAGGACAGCAATTTCAATTGCAGTAGTACACTGTAAGAGCTGTCAAACGTTGAGGGTTTAAGTCGGTTCCATCTTTTGAGAGCATTTCACAACAGGTGGAGAGTGCCCCCTCATAGCTATCAGATGATTGTAAGGATTCAGAAGGATTCTAGGTATGACTCCCAGTGAATACCGGCAACTATACACTGGCATAAACAGATATACTTCAAAGGGGTATGTAATATGATCAATTACCTGAACACAATAGATTTTAACTATATTATTTGGCTGATACCTGCCGTGCTTCTGCTTCATGAGCTGGAGGAATGGAATATTCTAAAATGGTATGAAGCTAATTATACAGACATTCCGCCTTCTACTGACAGAAGCATAAGGGTCTGGCTTATTGCATT
Organism: Bacillota bacterium; assembly: GCA_049322695.1. Taxonomy (GTDB): domain Bacteria; phylum Bacillota; class Clostridia; order Lutisporales; family Lutisporaceae; genus CALGKJ01. Next base: position 5,620 of record JBMORW010000040.1, read on the forward strand.
CAGTATTTTCGGCTTTTTGTGGACATTCATCAGCTATATAATGCCCATAAGAGGTATTGCTGCAGCACTGATGACTGTTTTGGTTATGTTAACCATTCAAAACGGTTTGCAGCATCTTTACTGGCAGCTGCTTTTCATGAAATATGCTCCAGGTATAGTATTTTCAGTGTTTTTTGGTTTACCGGCAGGTGCTTATGTATTGTACAGAGTAATTAGTGAAGGACTGCTGCCAAAATGGCTGATACTGCTGATTATGGCTTTGATGCTTCCGGGGCTTTTAGAAACAGTAAAAGCAGGCAATAGGATGACAAGGATAGTGAGAGCAGGCCATGAGACTGGACTGTGGCTTGATAATATAATTTTTAACAGAGTGAAAAGGAGGAGTTGACGATATTAAGATGAAAATTGCAGTTATCTCTGATATACACGGTAACATATGGGCTCTGAGAGAGGTGCTGAAGGATATAAGAAAAAGAGATATTGAACAGATAATAAATCTCGGTGACAGCCTGTATGGGCCTTTGGACCCCATGGGGACGGCAGAAATATTGATAAAGGAAAACATTATAAGTATTTCCGGAAACCAGGACAGAAGCATAGTAGAAGCTCGATATATGAGCCACATTAATTATACCATGGAATATACATTGAATGAGATAAACGAAGATGTCATTAAATGGCTCAGTTCTTTAGAAAAAAATACTGTTTTGGAGGATCAGTCCTATTTATGCCATGGCAAGCCTGATGCTGATGACGAGTATCTTGTAGAAGAGACTGAGCAGTCCGGAGTGACTGTAAAACTATCGGATAAGCTGATGAAGGAGCTTGAATGCATAGAGCAAAAACTTATTTTCTGTGGTCATAGTCATCTGCCCAGGAGCGTACTGCTTCCCAACGGCAAGGTAATAGTGAACCCGGGAAGTGTAGGGCTTCAAGCCTATAATGAAGAAAAACCTTTTTATTATGAAATAAATAATGGAAGTCCTCATGCAAGATATAGTATTGTGGAAATGAATGAAAATGGGTTAAATATAGAAAATATCGCATTAGAATATGACTGGAACACCGCAGCAGAATGCGCGTCAAAAAACAAGCGATATGATTGGGGTAAGTGGTTATCTACCGGAATATGCTGAGTACCAACCTTCATTGAACAAACCGGTTACTGTTATTCCTTTGCAAGTGACTGACCATAAAGCATGGAATAGTCATATTGGAATGCTGAAAAGGGAATTTATATAGTGGAAGTTCAAAAGAGTGTGGAAAAGACCTATATATTAGGGAGACATGTTATGATAGATTATAAAAACGGTAATAAAAGATTTTGCTTCCGGGCTGCTGGAATTGCTTTTTATAACGGCGGCGTTTTGCTGCACAGAGCAGAAAATGATGAGTTTTGGACCCTTCCGGGCGGCAGGGTAGAGCTCATGGAGTTATCAGAAGATACATTGAAAAGGGAAATGCAGGAGGAACTCAATGAAGCAGTCTTAATTGAAAGGCTTGCCTTTATATTGGAAAATATTTATGAGTTTGAGGGTTTTACTACGCATGAAATCGGCATGTATTTTATAATGAGTTTTAATGAAGGCTCACCATTATATGACAAAACTTCAATTACAATCGGAAAAGAAGCAGAAACCAAACTGATATTCAAATGGTTTTCTTTAGAGGAAATTGAAGCTCTGAAGTTTTACCCTGCAGTTTTGAAAGAAAAATTAGATATTGCAGGCACTGGTATTGAACATGTAATCAATATTGAAGCTTCATTCAACAAGCTTCAGGTATAGCATAATTTCATACTTGTAAAATATTACGGCTATGGTATAATAGCAATAATAAAAAAGCTTTTGAGAGTGTATCTAGGGTTCCGGCCTTTTAAGGTGCTGGTCCGAGCGATACAGGATTAAATCTACACTTTTAGGAAAAAAGCCTAAAGGACGAGTCTCAAACAGGAGATTGTTCTTTGGGCTTTATTATTTTTTACTGAATAACAGAGGAGGGGTAAAATGAGCATCATAAAGGTTGAGAATCTATGTAAGACATTTAAGGTAAAGACAAAGGATGCAGGGCTGAGGGGCAGTCTGAAATCAGTCTTGTCACCCAGCTACAGGTTTGTGGAGGCTGTAAATAATATTTCTTTTAATGTGGAAAAGGGGGAGATACTGGCATTTATCGGACCTAACGGAGCAGGTAAATCCACAACTATCAAAATGCTGACCGGCATATTATATCCAAGCAGCGGAAATATTGAAGTGCTTGGAATGAATCCTACAAAGCAGAGAAAGGAGCTATCCTATAATATTGGAACGGTTTTTGGACAAAAGTCACAGCTGTGGTTTCATCTTCCACCTTTGGACAGCTTCAATCTGTTAGGAAATATATACGAAATAGAAAGAACAAAGCTGAAAAAAAGGATTGATTTTCTAAAGGAAGTATTTGAGATTGGAGATCTTATGGACGTACCGGTCAGGAAGCTTTCCCTGGGGCAGAGGATACGCTGCGAGATCGCTGCCTCCATACTGCATGAGCCCGAGATTATTTTTCTTGATGAGCCTACCATAGGATTGGATGTGGTGGTCAAACAGAAAATAAGAGAGCTGATAATGCAATTAAACAAGGAGGAAAAAACCACGATATTCCTCACATCCCATGATGCAGGGGATATAGAACAGCTGTGTAAAAGAGCCATTATCATCAATCATGGGGTTGTGGTGCTTAATGAATCCATAAAGAAGCTGAAGTATGATTACCTGAGTAAAAAGGTTATCCAGATAAAATATAATGATATAGTGGATATTCAAGGCTGCGATCTTGATATTGTTAAGAGCAAGGGAAATGCATTGAAGGTGCAGGTGGATACCTCTAAGCAGGATATAGAAGAGGTGCTGACCACCCTCATAAAATGCGGCAAGGTCAATGACATAACCATATCAGATCCTCCTATGGAAGAAATAATTGCATTGATATATCAGCAGAATAAAGGCGGTGAAGTTCATGAATCAAGCTGAGGTGAAGCAAACAGCTGCTGGACATCTTAAGCTGTGCAAGCTTTTAAAATACTGGGAAATATCAAAAATAACAATGTCACACAACCTGGCATATATATGGAACTTTCTCAGTAAAAATATATTCTTCGTTTTCATTATGTTTATATATCTTATGCTGTGGAAGAACATATACGGACAGAAGGGTGAATCCATAGCAGGGCTTACTCTGAACCAAATAATATGGTATCTGGTAGTTACAGAGCTGGTAACACTGTCCAGGTCGGATATACATGTTAAGATAAACGAGGATGTAAAAAGCGGCAACATAGCATACCTGCTGAATAAGCCGTATAATTATGTACTGTATTGCTTTTCATATTACATTGGAGAAATAGGTCTTAAGCTGCTGACCAACAGCATTATAGGAATAGGCATAGGTATGCTTTTCGTAGGAGCCTTGGAGGGCTTCAACTGGAGCCATACTCCTTTTGTGCTTCTGTCCCTTGCTGCGGGCTGCACCATCAATTTTTTCATATATATTACTCTTGCGCTTACTGCATTTTGGTTTGAGGATAATACTGCATTTTTCTGGATTTACTCAAAGCTGGTGTTCACAATGGGAGGGATGCTCATACCCATAGAGTTTTTCCCACAGTGGCTGCAAGAGATATCAAGGTATTTGCCTTTTGCATATGTTACCTATGTGCCTGCAAGACTGGCAGTAGACTTTTCATATGTGGGATTTGCAAGACAGTTCCCTGTTCAGCTGCTGTATTTACTGGTATTTTTCATATTGTCCATGATTTTGTATGGAAGGGGGGCAAGGAATCTGAATGTTAACGGAGGTTAGAAAGAGTCTAAAGCTTATGCTATATTATTTCAGATTCAATCTTTCTGCTGTAATGGAGTATAGAGCAAGCTTCATTATGCAGAGTTTGGGAATGATGATTAACAATTCAGCCTTCATATTCTTTTGGTGGATATTGTTTGAAAATGTAAAGAGTATAGGGGGCTACGGCTTCAGTGATGTAATGACCATATGGGCTATATCATCCTCAGCCTTTGGAATAAGCTTCGTGTTTTTCGGTAACCTGAACAGAATAACGACCATGATAATGAACGGTGAGCTGGACACTTACCTACTTCAGCCAAAGGATCCGCTGATAAATATACTATGCTCCAAAACAATTGTATCCGCATGGGGTGATGCAGTATACGGAATAGTGCTGTTTACGATGCTTAAAGGGCCGTCTATCTCTGATATGCTTTTGTTTCTGCTGTTCTGTATAACAGGTGCATTGATATTTTCTTCGGTAATTGTGACTATACATACCATCAGCTTCTATGCAGGAAGTGCTGAAGGTTTATCCCAGCTGGTAGGGGAGTTTCTCATAAGCTTCAGTATATATCCTGAAGGTATATTCAGCGGCAGACTGAAGTACATACTTTACAGTATAATTCCAGTTGCTTTTGTTACTTATATACCTGCAAGGATATTCAATGGTTTCTCTGCTGTTTTGCTGCTGCAAGTGATGGGGGCGGCACTGCTTTGGATAATAATAACTTATTTGCTGTTTTACAGAGGCCTGAAAAAATATGAATCAGGAAATTTGATTATAAGCAAGCTGTAAAGAATAATGATATAATATAAGCAGCTTAGTATACAAAGATGGCAAGGGGGTTAACAAATGAGCAGAATCAAAAAGCTGTTGGAGCTACTTAAAGGAAAAGATATAGACGGCATGCTGCTTATAAAGGATTCAAACATCCGATATTTAAGCGGATACACGGGGACAGATTCATACATAATCATTTCGGAAAAAGGAAACAGCTTCATAACAGATGCCAGATATACCGAACAGGCAGAAGCCGAATGCCCTGACTTTGAGGTGGTAAGGTGGAAAGCACCTGCACTGGGGCTTACAGAGACCTTTAATGTAATCTGCAGCAGGCACGGTATAAAAAAGCTGGCATTTGAAAAGGATAAAGTGACATTTGACTTGTATGAAAAGCTTAAAAGCGATTTGGAGAATGTTGAGCTGATTCCTACAATAGGTATTGTTGAAGGCATACGATATGTGAAGGTACAGGCTGAAGTTGAACATATAAAAAAGGCAGCAGCCATAGCCGATGAAGCATTCAATGAAATATTGGGTTATATCAAGCCTGGAGTATCTGAAAAATATATTGCTAACGAGCTCCAATACATAATAAAGAAAAAGGGCGCAGATGACATAGCTTTTTCATGTATTATAGCCTCAGGTAAAAACAGTTCTCTTCCACATGCGATACCTTCCGACAAACTTATAGAACAAGGAGATTTTGTAACACTGGATTTTGGAGCGAAATACAAGGGTTACCGCTCCGATATGACCAGAACGGTTGTGGTTGGCAAGGCTGATGATAAGCAGAAAGAAATCTACAATATTGTAAAAGCAGCACAGGAGCTCGGTGTAAAGGCAGTCAAGGCTGGCATTTCAGGCAAGGCTCCTGATGACCAGGCCAGAAACCTGATAACAGCAGCTGGCTATGGACCATACTTTGGCCACGGACTGGGACATGGATTGGGATTGGAAATACACGAAGAACCATTTTTGAATCCTAGCTGTACAAGTATTTTACAACCGGGAAATACACTTACCATTGAGCCCGGCATATATATACCGGGCTGGGGAGGAGTAAGAATAGAAGACACTGTAGCAGTCACTGACAACGGAGCTGAGATATTGACTAAATCTTCCAAGGAGCTCATAGAATTAGAGATATGATAAATAAAACTGCTTGTGAGTCAAAACTCACAAGCAGTTTGCTACTTCTTCATTCCTGTGTAAATATGGATAGCATCTCTCAGGAAAGCTGCCATACCTGGCTGCTTCTTATCGTAGTATGCAGTAAACCTTTCATCATCTACATACATTTGTGCAAGTCCTGCGTGTGCTTCCATATTATAGTCGCCCCAGCAGTAAGTAAGCCATTGACGATGAATATCGGCAGCTTTTTGTGCAAGCTCGCCTGCAGGATCACCTGCGGCAAAAGCCTCTTCTAATGTATCGATAACAGCTGCACCAAGACGCTCCATTTCCGCATATTGCTCTTCCGTCATATTCTTGAATGCCTTATTAGACTTTTCAACCGCTGCATCTCCGTACTTTTCTCTTATTTCCTTACCATATTTCTTTTCATTATCGTCTATAAGCTTTTGTTTAAAACCTTCAAACTTTTCTTTATCTGACATGACTGTCCTCCCTTCTGTAACTGCTATGGTTTTGTCAATATTAGCAATTAGCCTGTCTATTTGGTTTCGTTTTTCAAGAAGCTTTTCACGGTGTTCTCTCAATGCAATGGCACCATTGAAGGAAGGTGCTGTTACAATATTCATTATGCTTTCCAAGCTTATACCAAGTTCTCTGTAAAACATTATTTGCTGCAGCCTGTCAACCTCCCTTTGTCCATATATCCGATACCCTGAAGAACTGATTCTCGCCGGCTTAAGTAAACCAATTTCATCATAATACCGAAGTGTCCTGGTGCTGATACCTGCTAGATTTGCAAGCTTCTGCACTGTGTATTCCATGTTATCACCTCCTGACAACTTAACTATACACCTTTACGCAACGTCAAAGTCAATACTTTTTTTGAATTTTCTGCACTACTTGTCCACAGAAATAATAGTATGTATTAGGAGGTATGAATATGGATTACAACTTGATAATTCTTATTTCCATTGTTTTTGGAATAGTTGAGATTGCAGAAAGGACAGGCCTTAAAAGGAAATATGCTCATTTGCTTGCTTTGCCTTTGGGAATCTTGCTAAGTTATCTGGCATTTGAAGGTATTCCGATTTATCAGCATATTTTTTTCGGAGCGGTTGTAGGAATATGTGCTGTTGGTACTTGTGACACAATATGCAATGGCAGAAAAATTGTCAGAGCGATAAGAAGAGCTGTACGAAGGAAGAAAAAGAGGAAATAGGAAAAACAATATAAATGCCAGGCTGGCTAAGCCTGGTATTTATATTGTTTTTGGATATAATAAAAACAGTTTTTCTTGATATAATAGTTACATCCGATGTTTAAAGGAGAGATATATGATGTTCAATGATGAAGCTATAGCCATTGATCCGGCAAAGTACCCCAAGCCAAGTGATGAAGAGCTTAGACGAAGGCTTACTGACATACAGTATGAGGTAACCCAAAAGGATAGGACGGAGCGTCCCTTTACAAACGAGTTCTGGGACAGCGAGGAACCGGGTATATATGTGGATATTGTGACAGGTGAGCCCCTGTTCTCCTCAAAGGATAAATACATCTGCGAATGCGGCTGGCCTAGCTTTACCAAACCGATTATTCCCGAGGTGGTTAAGTATAAAGAAGACAGGACACATGGTATGATAAGGACAGAGGTACGAAGCAGAAGCGGCGATTCACATCTTGGTCATGTATTTGACGACGGTCCAAGAGACAGAGGAGGCAAGAGGTACTGCATCAACGGCGCAGCTTTGAGGTTTGTACACCGTGATAAGCTTGAAGAGCAGGGATATGGTTATATTAAGCTTTTGCAGCGCACATAAAAGGAAGTAAGGGCTTTATATCGAATAATATATTTATTAAGAATCAAAGGGGGATTATCCTTGCATATGCAAAAAAAGGTATTTATTGTTCTTGCAGTCGTGATTTTGACAGCATTATTATTTGCAGGATGTACTGAGGAGACTGAAATTGCTGAAGGTGAAACAGCTATACAAAGCTCCGGAGAGGCGGTTGTAACTCAGTCAGAAAAAGAAGAAAAGCCAGAAAGACTTTATCCGGCGTACGTATTATCAGGAAACAGCAGTAAATACGGTTATATAAACAATGAAGGAGTATTTGTAATAAAACCTGCCTATGACTATGCAATGCCTTTTGATGAAAATGGACATGCCAGTGTATCAATAAACGAAGATGAGTATAAGAGCTATACTATTGATTTGAAGGGCAACATAATAGATGATGAAAAAAAGAAATATGATTATATTTTCAATTACTCTGAAGGTATGGCCACTGCAGAAATTGGCAACAAATATGTGGTAATTGATGAAGATGATAAAATACTATTTAAGTCAGATTATTATGTTGGTGAATATCATGAGGGTCTGGCATATTATCAGGACAAAACGGACAGCGGCGAGCCAGTATACGGCTATATGGACAATAAAGGAAACATTGTGATAAAGGCTGAGTACTCAAAAGCTTTTGATTTTATGGACGGAAAAGCAGTAGTGCAGACCGGCTCCGGTGGTTATAGGCTGATAGATAAAAGCGGGAATGTAATAAAGGTGCTTCCGTACAAAAGGATTGGCTTTGCATCTGAAGGGCTTATGACGTATTCCTATGAAGAAGGCTATGGTGGGAAAACAGGCTATATCGATACAAACGGGGATATAGTTATCAGAGCTGAGTTTTATGATCCATCAGGGTTCAAAAACGGGCTTGCTGTTGTAAATACTGCAGAAAGCTTTAGTGACGGTAAGTATGGTGTCATAAACAAAAAAGGAGAATTTGTGATACAGCCTTTATATTCCTATATTTATGAGCTTGATGAAGGCTTCTATGCTGCTTGTGAAAGTGCCTATGACTTTAGTATGGCAATGTATGAGAAAAAAGCAATATTTAATGCAGACGGTAAAAGAATAACTGATTTTTTATATTACCGGATTGAAGGCTTTAATAATGGAACAGCGTCAGTATGCGACGGTAAAAAAACCTGGTTTATAGATGCTAACGGCTATAAGCTGGATAGCTTGCCGGAGTTTGAGGGAGCAGGCTATGCGAGGGTGCTTGATGAAGATGTAGTAGAGGCGCATATTGACGATGAACTGATATATGCTAAGAAGGATGGAAAGGTATTTTGGAGGGCTTTCAGTAAATTAGTGACACCTAAAGGCGTTGAAATCGAGTATAAGAAGTACAGACCTGATATAGGAATGCTGATATATTTTCCGGAGTTTAAGAATCTTAAGGATAAAAAATTAATGGAGGAAATAAACGGCAAGCTTAGACAGTATATAGTGGGCAATGACCCAACATCTGAAATGGAAGATGGAATGCTTATGTCCGACATTACCAAAAAGTTCTATATTTTAGAAAACAATAATGTTATAAGCCTAAATGTAGAAGGCTACTGGTACCCCATAGGAGCTGCACATGGTACACCTTATAGTGAATATCTTCATATAGATATCAATACAGGCGAATTCTACGCGCTGGAGGATATGTTTATTAAGGGCAGCAGCTATATAGAGAGAATCACGGAAGAAGTTAACCATCAAATATTTGAAAACAGTGAAAACTATTTTGTAGATAGAATTGACAGCATAAATCCTGATCAAGAGTTCAGGCTTGATGAAGACGGCATAGAGTTGATATTTCAGGTATATGAAATAGCACCGTATGCTGGCGGACAGCCTTCCTTCAAAATAACATATGATTCTCTGGCTGATATTATCGATATTGAAAGCAGCTTCTGGCAGGCAATAGGCAGTGATTTCTTTTCTGGGCAGAATGCAGTTTTGGAGATTGACAGCCTTATGGGAAGCTACCTCAATAAGCTTGTAGAAGCAATCAATACAGGCAGCTTTGCTGTTGTTGAGAAATACCTTTTAAAGGACAGCAATCTTTATAATAGTCAGAGAAAGCTGGTAGAGAATCTATATGGCAAAGGTATAAAGGAAAGGGTTGTCAATTACTCGGTAGATAGTGTGGAGGAGGTGGACAAGTATAAGCTGAAAATCTATGTAACTGAGGAAATTACTATCATAAAGCAAAATGGAGAAGAAGAAACCAATACTTATTATTGGATGTATACTGCTGAAAAAATAAATAAAGAAAACAACTATGCATTTTCATATAAGCTAAGTGATATACAAAAACCGGAATAGATTTTATACAATTATATTAAGAATCGGGGTGAAGAAATGAATATTACTGTGACAAACAGCTCTAATGCCACACAGCAGTTTAAAGGACAGCTGGATGATTTGATAATGGAGGTTTTTGGCTTCAAATTCGAGGAATGGCATAATAAAGGCTTCTGGAACGACGACTATGAACGTTACTCAGTTATAGAAGATGGAGTGATGCTTTCAAATATATCTGCATACAGAATGAAAATGCTGATAAACGGGATTGAGCAGGATTTTTTACAGCTTGGATCCGTAGCCACAAGAGAGGGGTACAGAGGTAAAGGCTTATCCAAAAGAATAATGGAGCATATAATTGAAAAGTATCCGGATGTACCTGTTTTCCTTGGGGGAGATAATGATGCGGCAGGCTTTTATCTGAAATGCGGCTTCAAGCCCTTTACTTATTGGGAACCGTATATAAATTACAGTCTCAAAAAGGGTAATGGAATGGTAAAGCTTAGTATTGATGACATAAAGGTCGATGAGTACTTGAAAGGCAGGGCTCAGTTTTCAAGCATACTCGACTGTAAAAACCAATATCCGATTAATTGGTTCCATATACTGCACTTTCACAAAGATAATATTTATGAGCTGTCTGAGCTTGATGCTATGCTTATTGCCAAGCAGTACGGTAAAACACTGGCGCTGTTTGATGTTGTGGCAAAGAAGCCTCTAAGCTTCAGTGATTTGGAGAAGCATATGAGCTTCGATGGCGTGGAAACTATAGAATTTGGCTTCAATCCGGATTGGTTGGGTATTAACTATCTTGTAAAAGAGCGCTTTGATGAAGAAGGCACACCTTTTTTGAAGGGTGATTTTAAATTGAAGAGGGAGTTTACTATTCCTGTATTATTGACTACTTAAGGAAAAATCCTTTGACTGTATCAGTAAACAGCATTACAGTTAAAGTATGATATATATATTAAATATATAAATAATAGATAAATGGAGGTATATTATGGCAAAGCTTAACAGTGAGTTTCTCAAGGACAAGGAGTTGATTTTTATTGGGTATTCAGGGAAAAAGGACAGCTTCAGCAAAATAATCTATAAAGCATTCATTGACAAGGGTTATACAGTATATCCCGTCAACAATAAGGCTGACGGAAGCTTTGATGTTAAGGTGTATAAGGATATCAGCGAGCTTCCAAAGGTACCAGCCGCTGCATTTGTACTCTTAAACAGCAACAATACTAAGACAGCTGTAGAATCACTCGTGGGAAGTGGTATTAAAAAAGTACTGTTCCAAAATAAGCACAGTGTAGATGAAGCAACCCTGAAGCTGTGCAGCGATAACGGAATTGAGACTGCTATAGGCTGTCCGATGATGCTGCTTGGCTCAGGCCTTCACAAAATACATGCATTTTTTGCAGGTGTAAAATAAAAATTGATTTACATACTGTCTTGCTGTTTATTAGAAGAGTGCTCCTGAACCAGCAACATTCAGAATACAATTGACAGGAATGTGTATTGATGCTAAAATTATTACGCAGTGTGTAATATTAATAATGCGTAATAAAGTGTGGTGATATTATGGGTGATGTTGATAGAAGCTTATACATTTCAGTAGAAAATATTTTTAAATACATTGTAAGTAAGATGAAAAAGGAATTAGAGCTCCTGCCCGGCGGAGAAATGACAGTGGCAGAGGTACATACCCTTATGGCTATTGGTAACGGTGATCCCAAAAGCATGAAGGAAATTGTAGAGGAGCTTGATGTAGCCTCAAGTACTCCTACTCGCATAGTGGACCGTCTTGTGAAAAAGCAGCTGCTTACCCGTTTTGTTGATGATGAGGATAGAAGGAAGAACTTCGTGCAGCTTACGGATACTGGAAGAGAAACATATCATTATTTGATTCAGCAGAAGAATAAATATGCTGCTGAGGCATTGTACGGCTTGACGGAAGAAGAGAAGGAGTTTCTTGCAAAGATTCTGGAGAAGGTAAATCGTAATATTAAGTAGGGTAACAACCCTACTTAAATATTACATATTTTTTTTATAAATACTACGCATAATCAAATATCCGCAGCATAGAATATCTGCGATATAAAATAAAGGGGGAGGAAGAGATGGAAGCCCTGTCCAATCTGATAGTCAAAAAAAGAAAGCTCATCATCGTACTGTTTGTACTTATGGGTATTATAAGTGCAATTCTGTCACAACAGGTTAATACAAATTACTACCTCAGCAAGTATTTGCCTGAGGGCATGACTGCAAAGGCAGGTATAGAAAAAAACAGGCTGGAGTTCGGTGCGCCTGGAATGGCCAGACTTATGTCAAAGGACGTTACAATACCTGAAGCATTGGAGATAAAAAAACAGATATCGAAAATTGACGGCGTTGATATTGTGTTATGGCTTGATGATGAAGTGAGCATATACCAGCCCATAGAGTTTATAGCTGAAGATCTGCTTAAAACGTACTACAGGGATGGAAATGCTTTGTTTCAGATAGTTTTTGCAGAGGAAGATGACAGCCCGAGAACCAGCCGTGCCATAGATAAAATATACTCGATATTGGGAGAAAACAGTTATATTGCAGGCACTGCAGTAAACAGCAAAGCCATGAGGGAGACGACTGAATCCCAAGTAGGAAAGATAACCATGGGAGTTATACCTATTGTTCTTATAATATTGCTTCTCTCAACCAGCTCCTGGTTTGAGCCTGTGCTTTTTATGATAGTTATAGGCTTCTCAATACTGCTTAATAAGGGATCAAACATTCTCCTGGGTGAAGTTTCCTTTATGACACAGAGCATGACAACGGCACTTACACTTGCCATATCCATGGACTATTCCATATATCTTCTTCACAGCTTTGCATATGAAAAGGAGGCAGGATTAAGTATTGAATCTTCTATGATAAATGCCATCAAAAAATCCTTTGTACCTATACTGTCCAGTGCAGCTACCACCATCGCCGGTTTTCTGGCTTTAACCCTGATGAAATTCAAAATTGGAACCGATATGGGTCTGGTGTTTGCAAAAGGGATAGTTTTCAGTCTTGTTTGCGTCTTATTTCTGCTTCCGGCACTTACTCTAGTATTTGAAAAGCTTATAGAAAAAACACACCATCGAATGCTGATACCCTCCTTTAAGGGTTTGGGAAAAGTGCTTGTTAAGCTCAGAATTCCAATAATAATATTGGTATTACTGCTGCTAATACCATCTTATCTTGGACAGAACTCAAATGAATACATATATGGAGATTCTGCCATAACTGCAAGTGAAGGAACCAGGAGCTATGATGACCAACAGGAGATAAACAGTATATTCGGAAAGGAAAATATAATAATCATGCTTGTTCCCAGAGGTGATACAGCTGGAGAAGCCATGATGGCTGAGGAGCTTTCAGAGCTTGATGCAGTGAAGAAGGTACAGACACTGATAACCTACGCAGGAGCAGAAATTCCGGAAAGCATACTGCCGGACAGCTTGACAGAGAATTTCAGGTCGGATGATTATACTAGGCTTGTAATAGCAGTAAACACAGCTATAGAAAGCGAGCTTGCCTTCAAAACGGTCAGTGAAATTAAAAAAATTGCCGCAGAGTATTATGGTGACAAATACTATATGACAGGCAGCTCCGTGGTTGCTGACGATATAAGGGAAATAACAACTGAGGACTACAGTATAGTCAGTCTTATTTCCATATTAGCGGTAGGTATCATAGTAATGCTGGCCTTTAGGTCTGTATCAATTCCTGCAATACTGGTTTTTGCCATAGAAGCTGCTATATTCATCAATATGTCCATACCGTATTTTACCGGAAAATCGATCTCCTATATAGGTTTTCTGATTGTAAGCTCAATACAGCTGGGAGCAACCATTGACTATGCCATCATGCTTACAAGCCAGTATGTTGAAAACAGAAAGCAGCTTGGGAAAAAGGAATCCATTATCAATGCCATAGGCGAAGCCGGAAGCTCTATATCAACATCCGCTCTGATAATGTGTGTATCAGGCTTTATGATTGGAAGAATATCCACGGTAGCAACCATATCGGAGATGGGTACTCTGATTGGCAGAGGAGCACTGCTCAGCGGTGTGATGGTAATTGCCTTTTTGCCGCAGCTTTTGCTAAGCTTTGACGGTATAATAAGAAAAACCACCAGAACAACCGGTTTCATGAAAGTGGAGGGATAGAAATGAGTAAAAAATTCTATAAAGCTGCAGTTTTGATAATAGCCTGCTGTGTATTGCTTTCCGGTACGGTCTTTGCGTCAGAGGGCAAATACACCAAGGATGAGGTGGTATATGTGAGCCTGGAGCATGATGGTAGTGTTAAGAGCATTAATGTAGTAAACAGCTTCAGGATTGATGTAAAAGGCGAGATTGTTGATTATGGAGTATATGAAGAGGTAATAAACCTCACTGATAAATCACAGTACATTATAAGGCAGGGTGAGATAATATGGTCGCCGGAGGAAAGCATTAAGACCTTCTTTTACCAGGGAAAAGTACCCAAAAAGGAGCTTCCCTGGAGCTTTGAAATAGGGTATAAGCTGGATGGAAAAAGAACAGAAGCAGAAAAGCTGGCAGGAGCAGACGGAAAGCTGCTTTTAAGTATAAAGGCGGCTGCAAACAGCAGTATTGAGAGCTATTTCAGAGAAAATCAAATGCTTCAGATATCTGTCCCTTTTAACACCAAAAAATGTAGAAATATTAAAGCACCGGGAGCTTCACGCATGGTTGTGGGCAGCGAAGAAACCGTTGTATTTACCGTTATGCCCGGTGAATCGCAGGAAATTATTATTGAAGCCGATATCAGCGACTTTGAGTATAAAGGGATTTCCATGGCAATTACAGAGATGAAGCTGCCTAACATAAATCAGATAAATGAAATAAGTGACGGTATAGGTGAAATGCAAAGTGGAATAGAGGATATGATTAAGGGCACCCGCTCATTGAAAAGCGGGATCAAGGATCTGGCAGCTGCAGCGGTCGATATCAGCAAAGGTATGAGCGATTTGTATGAAAGCAGGCTAACGCTTGAGACTAATATGCATAGCATCGGTGAAAGTCTGAGCAGCTTAAGCAGCAGCCTGGAACAGCTCTCTGACGGCTCAGGAAGTATTTCTGAAGGTATGAATAAGCTTGAGGATGAAGCTGCTGTTCTTACAAGCAGCGCAGAGGGTATAAAAGATGGTCTTAAGCAGATGCTTGCCAATGAACAGGAGCTTAAAGCGCTGGCTGAGGCTGCGGCTCAAAGCAAGGACTCTATGACAGTACAGCTGGCTCAGGCATTGCTGACCCAGCTTAAGGGCTTATCGGCCATTTATACCAGTTCTGAGCGATTAGCTGTGGGTATTAATGACTATACTGAAGGTGTCTCAGGTACAGCTTCTGCATTAGACCAGCTGGACGACGGAATAAAACAGGCTTCAGAAGGGGCATTGAAGCTGACTATGGGGTATGGACAGATCACACCGGGTATAAAGCAAGTGTATGACGGAATATATGAGCTTAATATGGGGCTTAATAGTTTGAATGACGGCGTAAAGAGGTTGCCTGACAGTACAGATAAGCTTATCGAAGGACAGCTGGAAATGAAAGCCGGGATCTCGGAAGCGAGTGATAGGATGATAGAGGAGTTTGACTCAAAAGAGGAAGTGATACCTGTATCCTTCACGGCTCCGGGTAAAAATGCACCGAATTCAGTGCAGTTTGTAATTAAGACTCCGGCTGTCGAAAAGGAGTACAGCGAAAGCGCAGCTGAAGAGCCCCAGAAGGAAAAATTATCGCTTTGGCAAAGGTTTCTTAGGCTTTTTACAGGTAATAGAAGGTAAATGTAAAAAAGGTGTGTCGTTCAAAAGTCGACACACCTTTATGTAATAGCAGTTATTGCCTGAATATCAGTAAACCCAGCAGCAGTACCGCCAAATGCGCCGGATAGAATATATAGCCAACATATTTATTGAGCCTGATGCTGCTGAGTTCAACTTTACTGAGTCTGTAAACAGGTATCAGTGCAAGCAGTCCCCTGGCATTGAAAAAAGTACCCTTAAGCAGGAACAAGTCATTGTTTCGCGTTATCCTGTCCCATATATACTTAAAATCAAACAGGTACTCCACAAAACGAAAGGAACTTCTTCCGAAGGCATATCTTACAGACGAATAGCAGCCTTGAATAAAATATAGAGCTATTATACTGTATATGGCAGCGCTTTTGTTGTTCCGAAAAACATAAAACAACAGAACTAGAGCGAGCCCGAGAGAATTATATTCAAGATTGAAGCCGTTTACATATAAAATAACTATCTCAGGAGAAATAACTAAGGCCAGAGTGGCCGCAAACATCAGAATACCCAACAGTAATGCTTTGTAATTCTTTTTATACCAAAAATCCTTAATATATTTTACACTCATATCGTACAAATACAGGACCCCAAGTGCCACTAGAAACATAAAAAGTACATTAAGGCGCAATGGGCGAAAATTAAGATTTGGATTCATAAAGGAATAGGGTATCTGTGAAATAAGTGCAAATATAAACAGTCTTGTGACATATTTTTTCTTATTGGAGGTTTTTGAATAGCCTATTGCAATCTGATACGCAAAAATAGGGAATGCAAGTCTTCCAATAGTCCTATACATCATTTCTCTAGGAAAATACAGTGCACCAAAATGGTCGATGAGCATTGTGAGCATTGCTAATATTTTGAGCACATCATTTCTATAGGTAACATTTTCTACAGTAGGTTTTTCCTTGATTATCGTTTGCTGAACAACAGCTTCCTGCATTTAATCACCTCACAAAACTTTTATAGGCCTGCTGCGGATAAAATCCTAGCAGGTCTATCACTATTGTACATCAAAATTGCATCGGAAGTATTGCAAAATTGTAAACAATTCTAGAAAATCAATCAGATGAAAATATTTGCAAACAAATACTTTGCTGTAATATTATATTTAAGCATCTATTTTGGCAGGAATTTCCCTGCTTTATGTTGTAATCTTAAGGAAAATGAAAGCTGTAAAGGAGATTACAATGGCTGAAGCAAATAAGACATTAACGGTTTATGAGATGCATAAGCTCATACATAAGCTGTATAGCGCCAATCCAATAAGTTGGGAGCATTGGATATTTGAGCAGGTTGGTTTCTTTGAGGATGCAAGGGTACTGGAGCTTGGCTGCGGCAATGCAAGTTTTTGGGTAGAAAACAAACACAGGCTTCCCCGTATGGAGGTCACTCTGACAGATAGCTCTAAAGAAATGCTGGAGGCAGCGGAAAAGAATATTGAGAATATCATGTGCAGCTTTCATACAAGGATTGTGGATGCTCACGCTATTCCCTATGAGGATAATACCTTTGACATAATAATGGCGAACCATATGATTTATTTTCTTTCTGATATAGATAAGGCTTTGGCAGAAATGCACAGAGTTTTAAAGCCGCACGGAAGGCTGTATGCCACGACGGTAGGAAAGGAAGATATGCAGAGGCTTGGCGATATAATTACCGGCTTTGATGCCGCCATCGCACTGCCTCCTAACAAAGTTGCCCTGAGATTTAGTCTGGAAAATGGCAGAGAATACCTGGATAAGTGCTTTTCAGACATAGAAGTCAGATATCATGAAAATTCCCTTGTCATTACTGAAATAGATTTGCTTGTCAACTATGTATTAGCTATAGAGGCAGGAAACATACAGGATATTATTAGGGGGAACAGAGTTGAGGAGTATAGACGCTACTTGGAATATATGAATAAAACAGAGGGTGGTATAAGAATAAAAAAGGAATGCGGGATGTTCATTGCTGAGAAGCAATTTTCATAATATATGGTATAATAAGTTCATAGGAAAAATTTTCTAATTAGTATAGATTGAAGTGATAAAATGAAAAAGCCTTTCGACAATGTTTATAAAAAGTATGACAGCTTTATGAAATTCTGGAAGCTGTATAGAACTGACCTCATAATCGGTATGTTGGGACTTTGCGGCTGCGAGAATATCTGTGATGTAGGGGGAGGTACCGGATATCTGGCAGAAAGGCTGTCAAGTCACTGCAGCAAGGTATATGTTGTGGATGAAAGTGCGGGTATGCTGTCACTTGTGAATGCAGACGAAAAGGTAATTCCGGTAAAAACAGATGCACTGCAAACAGGATTTGCAGACAATACCTTTGATGTTGTAATATTATCAGACGTATACCACCACATAAAGGAATCAGACTTATTGATATTAGAAGTAAAAAGAATACTAAAGCCCGGAGGAATACTGCTGATACATGATTTTGACCTGAAAAAGCTCAGGACAAAAATACTGAGGGTTTTTGAAGCGAGGTTGTTTGGAGAGCTGTATTACTGTACTGCCGCACAAATAAGACAGAAGCTTAGCGGCTATGGTTTTTCAGAGTTAAATACTTTAATTAAGGGCAACTATTTTATAATAACCTGGAGGAAAGCATGAGAAGTTTAAAGAGGCTTTTGGGATATGTGAAAATAGGCCTGCTATATGCTGCTAACAGAGTTGTAGATAAGGAGGATTTTCAGCAGGAATACAATGAAGTATCCAAAACATACAATTTGTGGTCTGAAAGAATGGGTAAGCATACGGATAATATACTGAAGCCTGAATATCTGGAGCAAAGCGGCAAAACAATACAGATTCTGGATTTTGCTTGCGGCAGAGGCTATATTACATCAAAGCTATTAAGGGATACTGATGGGAAAATCAGAATAACCGGACTGGATATTTCACCGGGAATGCTTGATTGCTGCAAAGCGAATATTGACGATGACAGGGCTGAGTTTATACTTGCTGACGGTTTGGAATATTTGAAGAAGACTGAAAACAAATATGATGCAGTATACTGCGGCTGGGGTTTATGCTACCTGAGCTATAAGAAGGTTCTTAGGTTATTTCACCGAGTGTTGAATAAAAATGGAATAGCGGGAGTCATAGTCAATTCCAAGGGAACGCTGCAGGATATTGAGCAGATATACGTTGATGCAATGTGTGACAATCCTTTATATATTGACAAGGTTATGGATATAAAGTTCAACCTGCCTAAGGACCGGCAGGAGCTTGAAGGCTGGTTTGCCAAATATGGCTTTGAAGCTGTGTATACAGGTGAAGGTGAGGAGCTTGTATACTTTGATACTCCTGAAGAATTGTATAGGTGGCTCAGAAATACAGGAGCGGCTGCGGGTATGGGCAAAATATTCAACCATAATGAAGCAATGGAAAAGGAAATTATAAAGAGGATAAAAGAGAAGAGATATATTAACGGAAAATATATGATCAATCACAAGTTTGCTTATGGTGTTTTTAGAAAGGGTGAGAATTAGTTGAGTAAAGGGGTATGGATACCTTCTGCACTGCTGAAGAAGAAAAACATAGTATTCATGTATGAGTTATACAAGCTGATGAGGAAGGACCCAAGCTTTTCAGCAGGTAATGCAATTAAGGCTGCAAGAAAGATGCTGGAAGGGGAAAAGGTAATAGAACATAATGGCCAGTACATGCTGTCTTCCTTTTTGCCGCCTTTCCCATCAAGAGCACTTATGACACATGCCTTGGCAGTTAAGGACAAGGATAATATTTATACCAGCCAGATGCTTGCAAAAAGAACTGCTCCCATATCCTTTTATATCGGTGTAACCGGCAGGTGCTATTATAACTGCCTGCACTGCAGTGCAAAGGGTAAGAGAGCCGATGCAGAGCTGACAACTGACCAATGGAAAAAGGTAATAAGAGATATACAGGATATGAATACCCCTATAATAGGCTTCACGGGGGGAGATCCCTTAATGAGGGAGGATATTGAGGAGCTTATAGCAGCCGTTGATGACAGGTCGATGACCATATTGTTTACTACCGGAAAGGGGCTTACCTTTGAGAAGGCTTTGGCACTTAAAAAAAGCGGACTGTTTGGAATAGCGGTAAGCCTTGATTCGGCAGACCCGGAAAAGCATAACAGTATGCGAAGAGATGATAACGCCTTTAGTACAGCTTTGGAGGCTGTTGACAATGTATATAAGACAGGAATGTATACCATGATTAATACAGTAATTGTAAAGAATGAGCTGTCCGAGGAAAATCTGCTCAAGCTTCTTACACTTGCAGAGAAGCATGGTGTGCATGAAGTGAGGATATTGGAGCCTATAGTCAGCGGAAACCTTTTTGACCGGGAGAATGCCGGAGATATATTCTACAGTCAAAGAGACAGAGAGAGGCTTATTGATATCCAGAGCCGTTTCAATAAGAGAAAAGATCTCCCCAAGATATCAGCCTTTGCTCATACTGAAAGTCCCAAGAGATATGGCTGTGGAGCAGGAACACAGCATTCATATATCAGCTCCTGTGGTGATTTGTACCCCTGTGATTTTGTACCTCTTTCCTTCGGAAATGTAAAGGAGACAAGCATAAGAGAGCTGTGGGCTGAAATGAATGAGGCCATAGGTCTGCCAAAGGGAGAGTGCTTTGCTTTTAAGCTTCATGGAAGGCTGAAGGAAATAAGCGGCGGCAAGCTCCCTCTGGATAAAGACACTTCCATTGAGCTGTGCAAGCAGTGCAAAGCACAGGATTTTCCGTATTTCTACAAGGCAATGCAGGGGAAGAAATATGTCTCACCATGTAGTTCAAAGGACCTATGAAAGCTGCCTCTTATAATGAAAAATTTATATATTTTTTAAAAAAACTGTGAAGTATGAGAAAAATGGACTTATTGAAATATAAACTCCATTTTTCTTATTTTTTTTACTGTACAAAGATAAATTACTAGTACTATAATAATTAGTCTTTTATTCACTTTGTAGAAAAAAATATCTAATATATAATTTCTATATGTTGCTTTATATGGACTGTACTTCCAATTGCAATCGGTATTACAGTTATGGATGAAAGGAGTAAATTTTATGACCCCTAAAAATACCTTGAGAAAGCTTTCATTTATTGTCTTTTTGTGCATGTTGTTAAATATACTGACAGGGGGTATGCTTCAATGCTTTGCGGCATCAATAATATATGTTGATGATGATAACACGTCCGGGATTGAAGACGGTACTATGAGCAAGCCCTACAAAAGTATACAAGCTGCCGTTGACAGGGCAGTAAACGGCGATGTCATACAAGTAGCAGCAGGAAGCTATACGGCAGTCAGCATCAAGAACAAATCCATTACTCTTGCAGGAGGTTACAAGGGAGCTAATGCCACAGACTATGGTAATGGTGCAGCCGGAGACTTCACTGCAAGGAGTCTGCAGGTCTATGTAGCTCATATTGCGGGTAACGGTCAGGCAGCTGCAGTGAGCATCATAGGCAACTCTTCAATAATAGACGGTTTCAGGATAACCGGCGGAAATCCTGGAATAAGCATCAACGGAGAAGCTTTTGGGGGAAGGCCTATTATTAAGAACAATATAATAGAAAATAACGGCTCTTCGACCATAAGAGGCGGCGGTATAAACTCCTCCTCCTGGTATGAGAATCTTGATATTGTAGTCAAAGGGAATATAATACGCAGCAATCAAGCTGCCAGAGGTGGCGCAATATATACTGGCGATCATGGGCAGCTTTTGTTTGAGAACAACACTGTTGAATACAATATAGGTCACGGGGATCACGGCGGCGGCATAGCCGTCGGAAGTAATGCCATTATTACCGGAAATATAGTACGTTACAACGAGGTAGGAAATGAGCTGGGCTATGGCTGGGGTGGAGGAATAATTTGCTTTGGAACTAACAAAACAGTATCCTTGAGCAGGAATATTGTTTATGGCAATTATGCACCAAGTGGCGGCGGTGGAGAATTTATGGATGAAGGTGTTATAGCAGTAATTAGTAATGAGCTTATATACGCCAATCTGAACAGTAAAAATGGCAGTGGGAATATATATTATCCTAGTGGGCTGATTTTTGGCGGCTCCGGACCATATGCAAATTATGCCAGAACAAGGGGCACAGTGACAAACTGCACTATTGCAGGTAACCAGGGCGGCGGGATATGGGTACACGATGATTCGGATGTAACTATAGAAAACAGTATATTGTGGTATAACCAGGCTGACAATGACTTCAGGGTTTCGCAGGATATGCAAAGTTCTCTTAGCATAAGCTATACCAACTCAAAGGAGGATGCAGCAGGACAAGCAAATATCACAGTTGGAGAAGGAAACACACATGTTGATCCATTGTTTGCAGATGCTCAGGCTGGAGACTATCATCTCAGTGCATACAGCACTTTGATTGACGCGGGTAATCCTTTGAGCAGCTTCGAAAATGAGCCTGAACCAAATGGCGGCAGAGTAGATATGGGCGCTTACGGCAATACTTTGGAGGCTGGTCTTTCTGGCAGTACAGCTCCGGACCCTGCTCCAACTGCTGCACCTACACCTGCTCCGACACCTGAGCCTACTCCAACACCAACCTCTGCTCCGGAGCCGGCATCTGAAGGATGCGAAACAATAATATTTTCCGATGAACAGAACTTCACCTTCACAGGCGGCAGCAACGGCTTTATAGGGAAGGTATCAGAAACGGAAGGTTTGAATGGCACTCCATGTCTGAAGTATACATTAGGAGGCCAATGGGGCGGTACACCGAGATTGCATTTCTCAAGTCCTATTGATATAAGCAAGTATGGAGCATCGGCGAAGCTGGAAATAAGCATGGATCTGGGAGCTATAGCTCCTAATGACAACAGTATACAGGTACGTTTCAATAATGACTGGGCAACATATGTAACTGTCAGCGGCATAGACAATACAGCAGGTTATCAGACCTTCAGCATTGAGCTTGGTGAAGCAAGAAGCAGAATGGGAAGCAGTATAAACGATATATACTTTGCAAGTGCAAATGGCTTTATATCGGGTGGAGCTTTGCTGGCAGATAATATTAGTATAACAAGCGGTGTTTCAAAACCTACTCCGACACCTGAGCCTACTCCGACACCGATTCCTACTCCAGAGCCATCACCAGAGCCTACGCCAAGTTCTGGACTTTCAGCTCAAGGGGCACACCCCAGGATATGGCTGGACAGTGCTGTAATGTCGGATCTTGCAGGTAAAGCATTGGCTTCAGATCCGGCATGGGTAGCATTGAGGCAGAAGGCAAACAGCTTTATTAATGATACGGTATACTATCCCGACGGACCAGCGTATCCCGACGGAATAGGCGCAGGCTATCATGGTGATACATATTATTCATCATTTATGCCTTTGGCATTGGCATACAAAATAGGAAAAGAAATCAACGATCCAAACACAAATCTTTGGAAAGACAAAGCAATAGAGATTTTAGAAAGAGCTTCTCATATTAACGATATACATGAGCCTGAACTGACAAGTAATCAAATGTATGGAATTAGGTTCTACGGACCCGTATGGACTATCGGTTACGATTGGCTTTATGAGGCGCTATCTGAGCCTTTCAGAGAACAGCTTGTAAGCTGTATGAACCATTGGCTAAGCTTGTGGCCTGAATATGGATTGGGTAGAGATACAGAGGCGCAGCCCTATGGAAACTTCTACGCCGGCTACTATGCGACCTATGCATATGCTGCCATTGCTACTGATGGAGAAAATGCAGGTAATCCAGATATTTGGTATGATTTTATGGGGATACATAACAGCTATGTACAGCCATACTTTGAGACTGTTGGTGAAGGCGGCGGCTGGCCTGAAGGCTGGGCATACGGTTATCGTGGTATGATGAATATGATACTTCCCGCATTGGCTGTTAAAACAGGGAAGGGTATTGATTTAACAAAGGGAGATAATCCATATACCTATCCTATAGAACAAAGCTTACACATGATACATTTTACATGGCCAGACAGAAAGACAATGGAGGACCATGGGACCTTAAGACCTTACAACTATGGAAATGGGGCACACCCTTCTGAAGCAAAGCAAGGCTTGTTTACAGTTGCAGCTGCTCTAGCCAGTGCATTTGACGATCCGAATGCCAGCTATTTACAAAGCTTTACCCGGTTAATCAGAGGAATTCAGAATAATCAATGGTATACCGAAGATAAAGAGTGGATAGACATGCTTTTTTGGGACGAAGCTGCACCTGAAGCTGATTTTACAGCCTTACCATTATCCTATAAAGCGTCCGGCTTAGGTGAAGTGGCCATGCGATCAGACTGGAGCACTGATGCAGTTTGGGCAGCCTTTAAGGCAGCACCTTATGCCAATGCTATTTCGTCAGGCGAACAGCTTTTTGACCAGGGTAGTCTATCTATAGTTAAGGGAGACACTCCTTTCCTTGTAAATACCTATGGGTGTTCAGCAACGAGCTATGAAGGCACATCCTATTTAAGCGAACATGATGCCTATGCTAATATATACACTGGTGAAAGAGATATTTTCAATGTTTTCTATAATGGGTATGGCCAGAAGTGGAACGGTGTGAATACTGACTATAAGGCTCAGACCGAATTAACCCGCTATGAGGACTTTGGCAGCTTCGTTCAAGCCCGAGCTGAAAAGCTTGAAGACATGTATTATGATCAGTGGGAGCCACAGTATAATGTAGATTCCTGGACAAGAGACATGATATATATAAGACCGGGCATATTCATAGTGTATGACAGGACAAACGTTAATCAGAATAATGACCAGCGAATGAACTGGCACACCTTTAGAAGCCCTGAACTGGTATCAACTGAAAATGGCATAACAAGATATGATATCAGCAACACTACAAATGGCTTTATAGGATCGATATCTACACTGTATCCAGCGGCACATAATATTACAATAGAGAATGTATTTGAAAGTGATAAAATTTACCGTCTAGAAATAAGACCGGATGATATCGCTAACTCACAAAAATGGTTGACTGTTTTTGATGCGGCAGCTTCTGCCGATCAGGTTGCTGCTGCTCATAGGCTTTCAGCAGAGGAAGGTAATTGCTCCTCTAATGTAATTGGTGCGCTTCTGGAGGACCAAACAAAGAACTATGCTGTACTGTTTGATGCCGGTGATGCAAATAGTACTGTAACAGGAACAATATCACTGACAATACCTTTAAAGGATACACAATGTATAATAAGCGGCTTACAGCCTAATACAAGCTATACAGCAGCTGCAAGAGCCGAAGGCAGCAGCATGATAGTTACCGTATCTGCTGGAACTGGTATGCATACATCAACCGGTGGTACACTTGACATAACTTTTGATGCTGATACCCTGACTGCTGTAAGTAATGGAAAAACATATTTAGTTGGACCCTCCAGAGAATACAGGCAGCTGAGCGAAATAGCTTCACTGCTTGAGCCTGGTGATACAGTGCTTGTTGATGGTGATGCGGTATATAACGGTGGAGTTGTTTTTGAGGAAAGCGGCTTGCCTGATGCAAGAATAACAATAAAAGGAGTAAGTATAAATGGTAGAAGACCTCTTATTACCGGAGGCATAAATACGGTTGAGTTTATAGGAAATCACTATATATTTGAGGGCTTTGAAATAACCGGCGGCACTTCAAGAGGTATATATCATCATAATCATGACCTTACCATAAATGATTGCGTCATACATGATTGCCCTGCACATGGGATAATATCAAGCGATTATGACTCAGGCTCCATAATAATAAGGAATACAGAGGTATATGCATGTGGCTCAGGTACTTCCAGACATCAGCTGTATATAGCGACAGATGAAGAAAGATATCCTAATGCGGTATTTAGGCTGGAATTCTGCTATATACACGACGGCAATGGCGGCAATAATATAAAATCTCGTGCAGCCCGTAATGAGATTTATTACAACTGGATTGAAGATGCATATTACCACAATCTTGAATTGATAGGTCCTGATATTTACAGCCACTATGTGGATGATGCTTTAGTACGTGAAGATGGTGATGTTGTGGGCAACGTTATAATTAACACCGACAGGGATTTTTACTTGGTAAGAATTGGCGGGGATGGCACGGGTCAATCCTTTGGACAATACAGGTTTATAAACAATACCTTCATACAAAGCCCAAGCTCTACCAGGGCAGTATTCAGAATATTCGATGGTATTGAAAGCCTGGAAGCCTCCAATAACATATTCACCAAGCTCAGCGGATATGGAGTAAGAATATACACCGACAGTGATGCAGAATGGGTAAATGGCGTGCAGATAACAGGCACCAACAACTGGGTTCAAACAAGCTCAACCAGCATACCAAGCGGTTGGAGCGGTACATTAAGCGGTAATGATGCAGGATTTGAAGATGCCTCAATATTGAATTTAAATCCTGGTTCCAACAGTCCCTTAATAGACAATGGCACAAATGCAGTATTGATGCCGATACATGAACCGCCCATAAGGACTAAAGTTAACTATCCTGAAGTCGAAGACAGGATAATAAATAACGGCAAAATAGATATTGGGGCTTATGAGTATTAATAAAACCTCATATTGGCACCATAAACAGTCTTATCAAAAAAGCCACCCATCCAGGACTTAAGTCCTGGATGGGTGGTTAAATAATATTTAACTCCTAAGAAAAACATAATATTTTTTATAAATTATTTCGTCTCTAAAAAAATATCATAACTATTTTATATGATTAAGTCAAAGCATGAACAATAAACAGTAATAACAGGCTATATACATCATAGGCTCCAGAACTTAAAATGTTATTAAACTATTCAAATAATAAGAGACAGATTTTATTCAAGTTGAAAGTGGAGAATAATAAGAACAGGAGCATAGACTAGAGGTATGTTAAGTGAGCTGAAGCAACATAGACGCTAAAGCATAGAAAGGTTGTTTGCTGCAGTAGCTACTCCTCAGATTAATATATTAAGAACGCATTTGGTATTAAGCAGCACGCTTACAATTCCGGGTGCGTTCTTGTTATATGGTGCTTATTCTGAAAAAGACACAAAATAACTTAACAGACAATGAGCAAATTTATACATAATGATAAATCAAAATACTTTATTAGGGGGTATTAAATGTGAAAATACTAAACAGAAAATATCGCGTAATAAATAAGCTCCAGCACACTGATGTCATAAGATCTTATACAGCCTTCAATATTTACAGCCCTGAAACAATAGTACAGCTTAATGTTATTGATAAAAGAGCTCTGCCTGATAAGTACTGGCATCAGTTTTTTCAATGCTATAAGCAGTATCAGAGCTTGGGTAGTGAATATTTTCTCAAGGATATAGAATTTGATTTTGTAAAAAACATTGATGGAAAGGCGACTGACGGCAGCTTAATATATTTTGTAAATGAGTATATAGAAAAAAATTGCAGCATAGACGAATTCATAACAAATACCGAAGAGTATGACAGATTAGTAATGTTTGCTGAGCTATGCCAGTGGCTTAACAGTCTCTATTCTATTGGAATCACATACAAAATGATAAATTTTGAAAACATATTGTTTCATTATAACGGGGACAAGCATATATTTAAGCTTAAAAGCTTGGCATATAATATATTGTCCCAATATATAAAGGCATCCCGGCTGTCTGTAGAACATAATGGCAATGCTGTGCCAGAGTCAGATGAAAGACCGGATATCAATATATTAGGATTATTTCTGTTAACCTTATTCAAGCAGGAGAATTCTGCAAAAATCACGCTGTATCCTGAAAATGCAGGCGGAGAGAACTCATTTAGTATTGATTATAAAAAGCTGGTTGGATTTGCTTCGCGCCTTATTGGTCAAGCTAATGAAAAACCTTATGATTCCATAAGCAAGGCATTATGTGACTTTAATATGCTGTTTGGATTTGACTTCAAACCATATAAACTAAAGGATATAGATAGGATTACCACCTTTAAACCACTTGTCGGGAGGAGAAGGGAGCTCGACTATGTAAGTGGCATTTATACAGAGGATAGAAGTAAAACGACTGAAACAAGTGTGTTTCTGGTACATGGAGATGAGGGTATAGGCAAGACGCATTTTCTGATGGAACTAAAGAACATTTTCAGTATAAGAGGGATTGATGTATATAGTGCCTTTGATCTTCAAACTGAAGAGGATTCAGGAGACAGAAAAGCCATTATAAAAATATTGAAAAGCATAATGGAGGTAAGTGATAGATATTTGCTCGACGAATATGAGCAGGAAATCATCAGATCCTTACCGGAGCTTAACAGAGACAGACCCAACGCACTGAAGAACATAAATGTGGAGCATTATGATGAGAGAACGTTTCTTTGGAGAACCATAGATTATGTTAATAGAGTTATCAAGGAGAATCCAACAGTGTTTATTTTTGATAACATAGACTATGCAGATGACACAACCATTGATATTGTTGAAATGCTCTTCAACAACAATTTATGCGGGAATAAAGTCTATGTGCTTTCTTACACAGGTCAGGAATGCTACAAAAACGAAAAACTGAAAGCTGTATTGGAAAGGCTGAAGAACAGCCCTCAAATAAGTCATGTATATCTGGAAGGGCTAAGCTTTGACGAGTCTGCAGAATATATCAATACTATCCTCCCCGGCGGAAAGAATGCTAATATCATCAGCAATCGGATATATGAATTCTCAAAAGGTAATCCTTTGTATATCCAGGAAATGATTAAAAGCATGCTCTTAAATGGCATCATTTTCTTCAATTATGAAACAGATGCTTGGAAGGTAACGGAGAAAATAAATGAATTAGAGATTCCTCAGAGTATTGAGG
Organism: Bacillota bacterium; assembly: GCA_049322695.1. Taxonomy (GTDB): domain Bacteria; phylum Bacillota; class Clostridia; order Lutisporales; family Lutisporaceae; genus CALGKJ01. The sequence goes on from JBMORW010000040.1 coordinate 34,154, forward strand.
AGATAATGGAGAATAATATAAATTTTCTTAGTGATAAAGAGATGGATATTTTGAGGATATTATCTGTGTTTAATATACCGGTATCTGTTGAGGTGCTGAACATGCTGCTGGAGAAGAAGTGGACTGGTCTCATAATAAAGGAGCTGGTGTATAAAGGGTTGATAACCATAAGCTATGTAAAAGATAAGAAATTGTATAAGCTTCAGAATAATATGTTGAAATATCTGATATACAAAAAAATCGCCGACCCGTATAAAAAGCTTTTACACCAGATTGCAGCGCAAGTTCTGGAAGACTTAGTTAAGGTAGAACGCTCAACATACTTTCATGAGCTTCTCTATCACCTGGAAAAGGCAGGTGCAGAAACTAAAGCAATTAAGCACTGTGTAGAAAATGCAGAAATTATGGAAAAGGTAAAAAATAATGACGAATGCATCCGAAGTCTTGAGAGAGCTGCTTTGCTGTATAAATCAGTAAAGATGAAGTCCCACTATGATGAATGCAGCTTGCTAATAAGACTTGGTTTTAAAAGATATGAGAAGGCAGACTATGAAAAAGCACTAGAATGCTTCAATACTGCTTTTCAGTATGCTAAGAAAGAAAGACAATACAAACTGTGTGTAGATGTTTTGGTGAATATATCAAAGGTATATCACATGATGAATAACACTAAAGAAAATCATCAGGCTATTAATAAGGCTAAAGCATATTTAAAAAAGGTTAATTACACATTCGGAGAGTTAAATATTAGTATACAGGAAGCACGTTTTTGCTATAGAGCAAAGGATTATGAGAAGCAAAGTGAAATTGCAAAACAAGCTGTTTCACTTTGTATTAATGAGTATGCATGCTTTAAGGGGGAATTTTATTATCTGATTGGGACAGCACAGCAAAGACTTAAATTGTTTGAAGAAGCGATAAATAACTGTGAATTGGCACTAAAATCTTATGAAGTATTTAATGATTTATACGGTATGATAAACTCAAATATAGTTCTTGCTAACCTGTATGAAGATTGCTGGAATGACAGGGAAAGAAGCCTGAATTGTCTAATACAGGCCAGACAAGTCAACAAACAATTAGGAAGTTTACTGAGTGAAATGCATATAGCAGCAAATACTGTCCGCTTCTATGTATATGATAATTTTAAAGCAGCTTACGAAAATATCCGTGATACACAGGCAGCATCTAAAAAGCTGGGAAACAAGAGGATGGTATTCTGGAGCAATATATATATGCTTTTTCTGCATATCTTATGGTTTAAATATGACAAGGCATTTCATTATTTTGAACAGCTAAGAATGGAACTAAAAATAAGTTCAGACTATGGTATATATAATTCAGAACTGTTATGTTATTTGGTTGGTTTATTTTTTGATTTCGGAGACTATAATGAAATGACGCGTTACGCAGCTAAGGTAAAAGATACAAGATATATTGTAGGCTACAGCGCAGACAGTACTGTAGCATTATATACCGCACTTGCTGATGCTATAAAAAACAATAGCCTGAGCAGTGAAGTATTTAACAAGATAGTACTCAGCCTGCGAAATATAAAGGAAAAGGATGACAGAAAATATTATACATATAAAGCAGCTATGCTGCTGTATGATAAAGGTTGGATTGAAGCGTCAGATAATATAATAAATTCGATCTCAAATGAAGAACCTGAGGATGACAGCAAAAGTGCAGCTTCTCTAATTAAAAAGTATATAGAACTAAGTAAGAAAGTTGATTGTAAGGAGCTTTATCTGCTTATTGAACAATGCAGCGCAGGTAATTGCATTTATATAGGTGCAAAGGCAGCTAAGAAGCTTGGTGATGATAGCTATACCAAAGAAAACCACTATGAAGCATTAATTTACTATACCAATGCTCTTGGTATCATAAAAAGCATGATATCCTCAATTCCACCAAAATATCACGGTAAATTTTTGAAACACCATGGCTTTTACGAAATGCTTAATAGATATAAGGACTTGCTAAGGCTTTTGGCTATAAAAAATAAACGCATAGATAAAATAGCTAAGTTTAGCAGCATTGAGAAGATAATAACAGATAATCTCATAAAGGAATTGCTTAAGCAGGATCAGGTTACTAAATATGCTAAATCTATTATTACATTAAACTACGGCTATAAAGCTGCAGAATTTGATGAGCTTATTGAATTGCTTGATTTAGATACAATTACTAATATGGAGTATATTTGCCAGTATATAGCTTATGAATTACTGGCAAACAGGGTAATCATAACAAAGGCAGATTATGATGGTGAATTTGTTTTGGCATCCAGCAATAAAAGTCTTAGAAAACCAGATGATCTAAGAATTTTTAAACTTGCAGAAAGCAGAATGGGGCCTATTGCATTCAATTTACACAACCGTGATGAAAACAGGTTAAATACTCTATATGATGAGTATGGCATCACGGCCGCGATATGTATCCCTATTATTGCAAATTTTTCTGAAGTCAGCCTTGATAGTTATAGTTCGAGAACTGTTGGTTGTGCTGAAGAAAGAAATATTATTGGATATATATATGCAGAAGCTTTTAATTTCATTAATAAGACAGACTTAAGTTTTCTGAGCAGCTGTAGAAATGCACAAAAACTTGCCGTTCTGAATATTGAAAGGAATATGTTATATAGCTTTACTGACATGCATTCCTACACTGCAGAACAGGTGCAATTAAGTGATAAAGCATTAGAAAATGCTTGGTCGGAGACAGCTCCCGGATGTTATATATCTAATAAACTTTTATCTGATAGCCATAAAAGCGTCATAATAACTCAAATGCTCAAGCTTATAAAAGAAAATGTCTGCCATGTTAAGAAGCTTGAAGCTTTGCTGCAAGCTCTCTGTAGTACCATAGGTGCTCAATATGCCGCATTATTTGATGCTTCTGCAAAAGAGCCTGGTAATTTGATGGCCTGCCATGTTTCAGCTGACAAAGATGAAAAAGAAGTAACATACAATTGGGAAATGATTAAAGCTGTAATAGAAAATTCTCACAGCATATACATGACAGATTGGGATAATATCGGAGGATATGACAATATCACTAGAGTTCCATACTGGAATTCTATAATGATAGTTCCTGTGGTAAAAAATGGTTGTACAAAAGGAGTTTTTTATGCCGCCGTTGATATGAGTATAAAAGAATTTACTTTGAACGATGCTGAGTTTGTAAATGTACTTTCAAGCATTGCAGCTGCTTTTTTAGCATAGCATAAGCAGACGCAGATACCAATGTATACATCAGCCATACAACCAGCATGAATGATATGCCTGACAAAACAGCTTCAAAGCCGATTTGCCTGCCTGCTTTCTGCGGAATAAGAGAAAGACTGGTTAATGTACTGCAAAATCCGAAAGCACTATAACAGATAGTGATGCAGCAAGGCTTTATATGGAAAACCGGATAAAAGATATAGATAAAGGGCTGACCCATATTATAGGTCAGCCCTAAGCATTATTCCATACCAGCCTTCAATGCTTCCTGCATGGATATTCTGTTTACCTTTTTCTTGCTCAGATGCTTTGACAGCTCATATGTCAGGTATATTACAACAAAGCCTGCCAGCATGAAAATGTAGTTTATTCTGACGGGGAAAGTAAAATTCATCTGCTGAGCCATTGAGGAAAACATCACTCTCAGTGAAGCAAGCAGCATGGGAATTCCTATAATATACCCTGCGACTATAATAAAGGAGGAGCTGTTCAAAATGAGAGAGTATACTTCCTTTTTATTATAACCGAATATCTTCATCAATGAGATGCTTTCCTTATTTTCCTCAATTATCAGAGAGGTAACAACATATATTACTAGCAAACCTATTATGAATGACATGAAGGCAATCATACCAAGCATTTTCTGCATTGGTGCTGTCATATCCTCAAAGGCCCTTATCAACTCGCCTATGGTAGCCTTTCTTAGCAGTTGGTTTTCCGGTATATCCAGTTTTTCGGTACTCCAAAGTCCCATATAGCTGTTGGTCGGATAGTCAAGCATAGTGTTGAACTGCTCCAGCGGCATATATATAGTCTCACCTACATAGGTTTCTGCTATACTGTCTATTATCAAACTGTACTCCCGGGCATCCAGCTTATTTACGATACGTATTGTGTCTTTAGGCTCCAGGGCCAGTTTATCTGCCAGAGGCTTGGTTATAATTATGCTGTTTGTATTCAATGGATTTCCATTTTTATCTTTCAGGCTGATTAATTTCGAATCAGCTTGTATGCCGTATACTGCAAAGTCTGCCTGTTCATCCTCCTTCAAGGTGAAGGGGGATATTGAAAATATTTCACCGCTTTTTGCTTGTTCCAGCTGCAGCGAATTGAAAACATACTCATATTCATATTTAAATACTTCATTATAGCTTTCCTTCATTAAATAATCCATTGAACTTTTTGTTACAAAGCCAAACAGCAGAAGCATAGTTGCTACAGCAACGCCTAACAGGAGGAACATGCTTCTTGGTATACTCCTGAGCTGTTCTCTAACCTTAAATTTTGAAGAAAAACTTAATCTGTCCAGCTTGAGCTTTTTCTCGATAAAGCCTACCTTGCCTTTGTCTTTACCACCTTTCATCAGGTCTACGGGAGAACTCATTAGAGCCCTGTTCACTACCAAATAACCGCTGATGCAAAGGAAGGCAACCGGAAGCATTATGCTTGTAAATACATAAACAATATCAAAGCTTACAGCATCAAGAGGCAGATTAAAATATACAGCCATGAAGTCAAGCATGGGTCTTAGCGTCAGTGCACCCAAAAGTGTGCCTATGGTTCCTCCGGTTAGTGCTATAACCAACGGATACATGAGATAATGTTTGATTATTTCTCCCCTTCTGTAGCCTAGAGCATATATTGTACCTATTGTTACTGCCTCTTTTTTTAGCATTCTCCACATTACTATCCCTGCTAATATGCAGGAAAGAAGCAATATGGCTATGGGCAGTGAAGTACTTACCTGCTTCATACCGTCAATCTTAAGACTCACAAAGGTAACTCTCGGATTCTCATTGATATTTGTCCATCTAAGTATGATAATGTTTTCTTTTCTAAGGTATTCCTTCAGTTCATTTATCTTCTCACCTATATTGGCATTATCCTTGAATTTCACTGAGTAGAAGCTTATGCCTGTATTTATTGTGTCAAAATCCTCCCGGCTGATTACTGCAATACCAAATGTATTGGGATTACTCAGCAGGTCTGTTTCCTCCTTTAGAGGATATATATAGTTAGGCAGTGACATGTACCCTGAAATCTCAAAAGACCTTCCATGTATCAAGATGCTGCTGCCTATCTCCAGTTTGTTTGCTTTGGCAAAAGCCGGGTCCAGCATTATGCTGCCTCTGCCTTTGGCTTCTCCTTCAATTACTGCCGGAAGGTTGAGCTTACTGCCCGCGCTGAATATTCTTATGGTTTTTTCCTCAGATAATGAATAGTCAGATACAATACCTTCCTCTATCAGTATATTGAATCTTGCTTCCAAATCCTGAAGATTGCCAAGCTTCTTGTCTGTAATGAAGCTGGCATCCTCCTGAAGGTAGTCCTTAACAAAGGCATCAGTTATTTTTGTCATATTAGACGAAAGCTGGTTCAACATAGTGAAGAGCAGGCAGCTGATAATGATAAGAACCAGTGAACCTAAATATTGAGCTTTATTGCTCATTATGGTTCTTTTAATTTTCTTATTTATAACCATTACCATTCAATCCTTTCTGCAGAGATAATATTCTCATTCACAACGGATTCAATAATTTCTCCGCTTCTAACCTTGAACACTCTGCTGGCCATGGCACTGATTGCAGTATTGTGTGTTATCATTAATATAGTAGTACCAAAATCTTTATTTATTTGCTGAAGCAGCCTGAGTATTTCCCTGGAGGTAATAAAGTCCAAGGCTCCTGTAGGCTCATCACATAACAGAAGCTTGGGATTCTTAACGACAGCTCTTGCTATGGATACCCGCTGCTGCTCGCCACCGCTCAGCTCACGGGGGAACCTATTCTTTTTGTCCAGCATTCCGACTGCCTGTAGGATTTTGTCTGTATCCAACGGGTTCTTGCTGATATTTGATACTATTTCCACATTTTCGCCTACCGTAAGGTTTGGTATCAGATTATAGAACTGGAAAATAAAGCCTACCTGGCCTCTTCGATAGTCTGTAAGCTCTATATCGCTCATAACTGCAACATCGGCTCCATCCACTTCAACCTTACCTGAATCACATCTGTCGATTCCGCCTATTATATTCATAAGAGTTGACTTACCGGAACCTGAGGGACCAAGAATTACCCCTATTTCCCCCTTATCAAGCTCCATAGTGACACCTTTGAGTACATTTGTAACCACTTCACCGGTCTTATAGCTTTTCTTTAGGCTTTCAACTTTTAAGAACATTATTTTACCCCCATTCCATTTCTCATCAACTCGCTAATGGCTCTGATTTCTTTTTCAAATATACTGAAATCCTCATCTATAATATCATCTCCCTTGGCTCTTGCCTTATTCATCAGATATTCCTTAAATTTAACAGATACTCCAGTCATAAAGAGTGATAACATATTATCGTCTATATCCCTTCTGATTACTCCGTTTTCCTTTCCTTCCCTTATCATTTTCAGAATCTGCTCATCCATGGCCTTCATCATGAAGCTCATGGATTCATCCTTGATACTAGCATATTTACCCAAAAACACATCCTGAAGGAAAACTACTACCTCTCTTTCCTCCCGGAGCTGAATCCATACTTCCTTGTAGTTTTGATACATATACTCAAATACATTGAAATGCTGCTGACTTTGGCGGAGATTATGACTATACTTTTGTATCATAAGCTTTGTTGCCCAGGTGATGCAGTATAAGAACAGCTCTTTTTTATTTTCAAAATATTGATACATACTTCCTTTGGCTACTCCGGCGTTTTTGGCAATATCACCTATATTACCTTTTTCAAACCCATGAGTAAGGAACTCATGTACTGCAGCTCTCATCACCTTCTCTTGTTTTTCTTCTGATAAGTTAAAAAATGTTTCCTTAGGCAATCTATCACCTGCTTAATAAATAATATGACTCACGAGTCATATGACTCTTTAGTCATATTGTAATACTATTTTGAATGTATGTCAATAAATATTATTAAACAACTAAATCGGAAACCTTATGGATTTAATGCTTAGTTATTTGCATCAGACTTCTAGGTCCGAAAAAACCTTAATTGCTCATGATATTGGCTCTTAAGGTACACCAGCAGTCAATAAGCTGGCTATATAGCCTATAATGTACTTTTCATTGTGGAAATGTGGCCACCTGTTTACAATAATTCTGACCTGCCACGTCTTATCAAACTATAAAAATATAACCTGCTATTAGACATTAGTCACACATTAACGTATATAGTTAAGAATAGGAAAAAAGGAGTGAGTTAAATGAAGCTGGTACTTAGAATACTATTATCACTAACTCTGATTGCTGCATTGATAATCGGAGGAGGATTATTCTATTTAACAAGAGGGCTGGATGCAGGAGCAGTGCTTGAAATCAATGCTGTAGATCTGACGAAGCTCAACGACGGCGAATATGAAGGCGAATACAACGGCGGAAGATGGACCAATAAGGTGAAGGTGACAGTGGCAGGGAATAAAATAATTGAAGTGAATATTGAAAAGGATGTTGCATTTGCCATACCTGAGCTTTCTCAAAAGGTCATAGATGCAGTACTTAAAAATCAAAATACCAAAGTTGATGCCGTTACTGGTTCTACGGTTACTTCCAAAGCATATCTGAAGGCTATCGAAAATGCATTAAAGTAAATTTTGGGTATCATAAACAGAGGAGTAATATGAAGCAAAAAAGACTGCGAAAAGCCGGTATAATTCTGCTTGTATTGACGATTGTAATTACTGCAATCTTTATTATCCCAGTTCTTAGACATACTGCAGTGGTGCTTGTTTGGGGTGCTATTGATAAGCTTGAGGATAGTAAAGCAGGTAAAGCAGTTTTGCCTGAAGGGGTTGCAATAATACAGGATGTTCCTTACATTGAGGATGGTATAAAGGAGCATATGCTGGACATGTATTATCCTGAAGCTGTCAGCGGGCAGCTGCCTGTTATTATGTTTATCCATGGAGGCGGCTTTGTTTCGGGAGATAAAAAGTTTGTCAGGCAATACTGCATGACACTGGCGGATAAAGGATATATAGTATTTAATGTAAATTACAGATTAGCACCGAAATATCAGAGCCCCGCCCAAATAAAGGATATCATAGCAGCATTGGAATGGGTAGAAAAGAACTGCAGCAAATATAATGGCGATCCTGATGCTATTGTATTAGCAGGGAATTCGGCAGGAGCGTATTTGGCTGGAATGGCAGCAGTTCTGTGTACAAATGAAGGCTATGCAGGCGAGCTGGAATTGGAAGAGCCTGCTGTGAGGAATATTGACGGGGTTCTGCTTTTCAGCGGTGTATACGATCTGAAGACAGGCTCCAGGAGCGGTTTTCCATCTATAAAAAGTGATATTGAGATGCTTTTGGGAACGATAAACATACTTGATTCTGCGTATGCAGATAAGCTTTCGGTGCTTAATGGTATTAATGAAGATTTTCCACCCGCATTTATAAGCAGCGGGGAAGCAGACTGGCTGCATGGTGAATCTGCTGAGCTTACCAAGCTAATAAATAAGATGGGTATATATCATAAATCACTACTTTTTGATAAAAGTGAAAAGAGGGCAATGCATGACTACCAATTCAGATTGGAGCTTGATATATCCAAGCAGTGCCTGGAAGAGGCAGTTGAGTTTTTAGGGCATGTTACAAAGTAATATAAAAGCACTACCGCGGTAGTGCTTTTATGATTAACTCAAATTCATTGGAAGCTTTACTGTAAAAGAGGTTTTGCCCGGAGTGCTTTCAACCTCTATTTCACCCTGATGCTTATTAACTATTTTCTTGACTATCCCCAGCCCTAATCCGCTTCCTTCTCCCTGCCTTTTGGTTGTAAAGAAGGGAGTAAAGATTTTATCTTTAATATCCTCCGGGATTCCTATGCCTGTATCTGTTAATCTGACGGCAACATAATCCTCTTCCTGATATGCTGTTATTTCCAAGGTACCCTTGTAATCCATTGCCTGCAGTGAATTATGTACCAGATTGGTCCATACCTGGTTGAGCTCGTCTGGGAAGCATTTTATTTTCGGAAGCTTCTTATAGTTTCTTATAAGCTCTGTACCATGCTTTATATGATTATGATAAAGAGCCAGTACTGTTTCTATTCCTTCAATGATATCGGCCTCCACAGGAGTGTCTGAACGGTCAAAATGAGCATAGTTTTTAAGTGCATATAACATTTTTGAGGCTTTTTCCACAGCTATATCCATATTCCTGATGTTCCTCATTATACCAGACAGCTCATAGCAAACCTTCATAATAAACTGACACTTTGAGTGAGTAAAAAGAGGAAGATATTTTTCCAGTCCGTTATATATTCCTATATCAACCAGGGTGTCTGCTATGGTATCACTTCCCTCTATATTCCATTCCTGCAGCTGCTCATTAAGTTTCTTCTTGAGGCGGCGTTCATCCTTGGATGATATTGTCACATCCTTTTCCATGGAACCCTGAATCATACTGAAAAATAATTGCTGCATCTCTTTATCCAGCATGCTGAAAAGCTCCGGCAGCTTCTCTCCAATGGTATGATGCATATACTCGGATATATTGTTTATGGATGCCTGAATAGCACCCAAAGGGGTATTTATCTCATGGGCTATACCGGATATTAACTGACCCAGGGCTGCCATTTTTTCTGATTGTATAAGGTATTCCTGAGTTTCTCTGAGATGATTCAGAGTTTTTTTCAGTTCCTCAGTTTTCTGTGAGTTGGTTATAGCAATGGTTATGTAAGAAGCAAGAGCCTTCAGAGTATTAAGATTGTGCTCTGTGTAAGCATTTGTTTTATAGCTTTGCACTGTAATGGCACCAATTGCTTTATCGCCAAAGATCAGCGGGTAATAAATAAGCGAGTTAGCAGGTTTGCTTTCCGCATCACTTTCATCGTCCTCGGGCAATAGCTGACCTGCATCATCGGACAAATCATTATAAAACACCTCTTGCTTTGTTCTGATGCATTTTGCTGCAAAGCTGCCTTCATCAAATACAGAGGCTTTAAAAAGCGGAAGTCTCTTTGAGTTCTCAATAAATATCTTATACTCAACCTCTTGATTTTCTTCATCATACAGTCCCAAACCAAATACAGTAGCATCCATGAGAGTGTTCATACTTTGATATATGGTATTCATTATGGTTTCCAGGTCAAGGGAGGAGGTTATCTTCTGTCCTATTTCACTTATTACAGCTATATTATTATAGGACTCCTCAAGTTCCTTTGCTTTTCTCTGTATTTCTTCGGTTTTGGCTTTAAGCTCAACGTTTTTCAGCTTATAAATTTCAGCATCCTTTTTTGCCTGCTGCAGCTTTGAATCTGCCGAAAGGGCACTTATCTTGGTTTCAAGCTCGTTGGATACTATTCTATTGCTCAACTCAATGTATTTCTTATAATGCTTTACAGAGTTTTCATAGTTTTTGATTTTCTCATAGGCGGCAGCCATATTCCTGTGGATATTCCACTGCAGGAACTCTGCGTTTATATCTTCTGACAGCTTAAGCGCAGCGGTGAGGCTCTCAACTGCCCTGTCATAGTCCTCCTGCAAGAGGTACAGGCTTCCAAGCTCACCCAATATTTCTGCATGCCCAAACTTATTATTTGATTCAATTCTATAGGACATACTCAACTTCAAATTTTCAAGAGCTTTTTCAATATTATTTGCTTTTATATTGACCTTGCCGAGAGTATGGTGGCAATAAGCCATTGAAATCTTATCGCCTGATTCCTTGGATATTTTCAATCCTTCGTGAGAATACTGCAGAGCCTTGTCCATCTCACCCAGCTTAAGATAACATTCTCCGATGCTGCTCAGTATAATGCCGTATATGGTGCTGTCTGTTTTTTTACAGTATTCCACAGCCTCAAAATAGTATTTTAACGCTTCATCATATTTATTGATTATATCCTTGTATATTTCTGCAATATTATTGAGGAAGAAAATAGCCATTGGGGCATTTTCCGCATCTCTAGCCAATGACAGGCCTTCCATGTATGCTTCTAATGCCTTATCCTTTCTGCCCAGCTTTCCGTTGGAGTAGCCTATACTGTTCAGAACCCTTATTTTGCCTTCAATATAATTGTTATCGTCAAATATCTTCTGAACCTTTTGATACCTTTTGAGTGCAGCTTCATGATTGTCGGCATAAGCCTCGTGTATTCCAAGTCCTAAGCTGCTTTCTGCATATCCTATTTCATAGGCTATTTCCGATGCCAAAGTATTGGCTTCACTAAAAAGCTCAAGAGAATGTGAACTGTCAAGCCTTCTTATATCCCAGGCAAGTATATTCATAAGATCTATTCTGGATTTTTTGTCTGTTTCTATCTCAAGACGCTTTTTAAGCTCCTCAATGGTTCTATTCATAAATTTTCTCCTTTACTATAATCTCGAACACATCCTTATCAAGATTTCCGGAGTTAACTTCTGACTCGATTATTGCGAGAGCCTCTTCTGTGGTTTTTTCATTTCTGTAAGGCCTGTCAGGAGAGGTTAAGGCTTCGTATACATCCAGAATGGCAAGTATTCTTGCCTGCACTGATATCTCTTCGCTCTTTAATCCTCTGTAATAACCGGTGCCGTTAAGCCGCTCATGGTGACTGGAGGCTATTTCAGGCACATTCTTTAGTCCCTCAGGCCATGGAATCCTTTTTAAAATATTATAAGTAAATTCTGCATGGGAATTTATTATTTCTCTTTCCTCTTTGGTCAGGGTTCCTCTTTTAATTGTAAGGTTTTCCACCTCATATTCATCCAGAAGATTTTTCTCCAGACCGTCAATGTCTGTGAATTTAAGCATGGATATGTATTTAATGGTTTGTATTTCATCCTCGCTTAAATGCTCCTTGCTGCTTATATCAAATATAAGCCTTATATAATCAGGAATATCCTCAAAAAGCTTCTGTTCAATATCGGTCAGGGAACGTTCAGAGGCCCTGTCCTTTAAAAATGAACGATACCATATAAGCTTATATTTAATAGCCATTTGCCTGTCTATGGATATTCTTTGCTCCTTTAAGAGTACCTGCTCTCTGACACCTATTTTCCCGATATCATGCAAAAGTGCAGCGTAATACAGCTCTTTTATTTCACTGTCAGTAAACGTGAAATCCTTAAATCTTCCGTACTCGGTCCTGTTGATAGCCTCAGCAGTTCTGACTGCATAAAGAGCCATTCTTCTGGAATGACCTGCAGTAGTTGTATCTCTAGTATCCAGGGTAGCCCCCATGGTTTCAACGAAGGATTCTGTCCAGGATTTGAGCTCATCGTTTTGCTTTTGCAGTTCTTCATTTTGCTCTTCTATTTTCCTGTCCTTTTCATAGCTTTTTACAGCCTCTGAGACGGCAAGAATCAAGTCCTCTATTTCCCAAGGCTTTGATATATATCTGTATAGATTAGCATTGTTGATAATATTCTGTATGCCGTCCAGAGTAGCCTGTCCTGTCAAAAGAATTTTCATTATTTCGGGGTGAAGCTGGTGTATTTTCTTAAGCAGCTCATCACCCTTCATACCAGGCATAATATAGTCAGAGATGACCAAAGGAACGAGGACATCCTCCTTATAAAGCTCATCAAGTATTTCCAGTGCATCCTCGCCATTTTCGGCAATCTCTATGCTGAATTTTGAGCCGATTCTGCCCTTTAGCTGCTCTTTCAAGCTGTTAAGAACAATCTTCTCATCATCTACACACAATATAGACAGCTTTTTCATTTTTCAGCCTCCTCTAATGCAGCCTCAAGCACCTGAAGAAGCTCTTCTTCCTTCCATGGTTTATTGATGCAGTGGTATAAATTTGCATGGATGCGTGCATTATTAACAGCATTGGGATCAGCTTGTCCGGTAAGCATAAGCTTCACAATACCCGGATATTTCTGATGTACTCTGATTAGAAACTCATCCCCCTTTATACCTGGCATAAGCCAATCAGAAACAATAATTACTATTTTGACGCCTTCTTCCTTCAGCTCTTCTATAACCTCTATTGCTTCGTCGGCATCAGAAGCTATCTCGCACTTGTAGTCACTGCCAAAATGTCTTTTTATTTGTGATTTTAGGCTGTCAAGTATAATCTTTTCATCATCCACGCATAGTATGGCTTTTTGCTTCATTTAAACTACCTCCAAAGCTATATGGATATAATTATGATTATAAAATATTGGTTGTATACATCAACTCAAATGATTAATGTTTAATACTTGCTGCATAATTATTAATTTTATGCTAACACATATTATACAAAATTTCTACAAAAACAGACTTTAATAACACTCATGAAAATAGCAAATAAATCCTTCTAAGTGTATCGATACGATTTGTAAAATTTAAAGACTTCCGGATAATTATATTGTGCAGATGTTTTTTACAGAGCTGGCCAAATGCTATAATACCATTGAGCTCAAAAATAAGATCTTATTCTAAGGATGTGAAAAAAATGGGATACAGACTGCCCAGAGCGGCTGCGATACATGATATGTCAGGTTTTGGGAGATGTTCTCTGACAGTTATTATTCCTGTGCTATCATCCATGGGAATACAGGTATGTCCTATACCGACTGCGGTGTTAAGTACTCACTCAGGCGGTTTTGGAAGCTTTACATTCAGCGATCTGACGGAAATAATATTGCCGTATGCCGAACACTGGAGAAGCTTGGAGCTGGAATTTGACTACATTTACAGCGGCTTTCTCGGCTCTGATAAACAGATAGATATAGTTGCAGCTATTGCAGATACTTTTACTTCAAAGGGAAATCCCATAGTGGTGGTTGACCCTGTAATGGGTGATAATGGAAGACTCTATAAGACATATACCTCAGAAATGCAAATAAAAATGAAGCAGCTGATAAGGAAAGCGAATATAATAACTCCAAATCCAACAGAAATGTATTATCTGCTTGATGAGCCATTTAGTGAAGGTCCTGTGGACTGCAAGCATATGAAAGCATTATTGAAAAGACTTTCTGATATGGGACCTGAGAAGGTAGTAGTTACAGGAGTGCTGGGTGAGGACGGATGGTGTAATATCTGCTATGACAGTATCACTGATGAATATTGGAGGGTGAAGTTCAAGCGTATTCCCGTTAATTATCCGGGCACAGGAGATATATTTACAAGTGTGCTTATAGGCGGAATGAGCATGGGAGACAGCCTGCCGGAAGCAATAGCAAGGGCAACCGGGTTTTTATCCCTGGCGGTAGGCTTTACATATGAGCATAAAACTCCCGAAAGAGAAGGGGTAATGCTGGAGGTACTGCTTGCAAGGCTTAATGAAAAGCCTGAAGGTTTCACCTATGAGGTATTGAAATAGTCCCGACTTAATAATCATATATAAGATTAATAAATTAGTTATGAAAGGATGATTATGATGAACAATACAAAAAGCTTCTCAATTAAGGATATAGTAATGATTGGCATGATGGCGGCCATATTAATTATAGCAACAACTATAAAGATACCATACGGAAATGGTGCAATGGTGCATTTGGGTACTGCAGCATTGTTCACAATAGCTATAGTATTTGGAGGGAAATATGCCGGTCTGTCGGGAGCAATAGGAACTGCCTTGTTTGATATGGTAATGGGCTTTTCACCATATACACTGTGGTCCTTCTTCATAAAGGGTATTGCAGGGTTTATTGTTGGCATTATAGCTCATTCCGGAGAGGCAAAGGGAAATAAAATAGTAAGAAATGTATTGGCTTGCTTCGCGGGAGCTGCTTGGACACTATTCGGATATATTGTGGCATGGACTGTAGTTATCGGTAAACTTGAGGCCGCAGTACTCAATATACCAAGCTCCCTAATAACCTCAGGAGTAGGCTTTGTAATTGCGATTCCCCTTTCTGCAGCGCTAAGAGCTGCTTTATCAAAGACAGAGCTGCTGAAATAAAATTAATGTATAATTATTACTTTCAGGCGGCAACATCATATTATATGCAGACTGCATGTATGATTGTTGCTGCCTGATTTTTTTGCTGAAAAGAAAAAACATATATTCAGACATTGACAGTTGTGTTAAAATATTTATGTCTGTATTTATATGCGGGACAAAAATGTACTTACGTAAGCAATAAATTGTCCCTCCTGTTTGTTCAAATACTGTATAGTCAAAACTAATATAATATAACGGAGTGATTTAAATGGAAAAAAGACCTGTTGTTTTAATAGTAATGGATGGTATAGGCTTAAATGAAAGCGATTTTGGAAATGCTGTAAAGGCTGCCAATACCCCGACTCTGGATATGCTTATGAGCAAGTATCCCAATATATCAATAAAGGCACATGGCACTGCAGTAGGATTGCCATCTGATGACGATATGGGGAATTCAGAGGTGGGTCACAATGCTTTAGGCTGCGGCCAGGTATACAGCCAGGGTGCAAAGCTGGTAAATGAGTCCATAGCAAGCGGTAAAATGTTCAGCTCTGAGATATGGAACAAGGTAGTGAGAAATTGCACAGATAACAAATCAGCACTGCACTTCATCGGCTTATTATCTGACGGAAATGTTCATTCCAATATTGAGCATCTTAAAGCAATGATTATAAGAGCAAAAGAAGATGGAGTCAAAAGGGTCCGTGTACATGCTTTACTTGACGGGCGTGACGTATTTGCAACCTCTGCATTGGAGTATGTAGATTACATTGAAAAGCTTTTTAAAGAAATAAACGACGAAGGCTTCGATGGCAGAATCGCCAGCGGCGGCGGTAGAATGGTAATTACAATGGACCGCTATGAAGCAAATTGGGATATGGTGAAAAAGGGCTGGGATACCCACGTAAGAGGCGTAGGCAGGCAGTTCGTATCTGCAACTGAAGCCATTTGCACCTTCAGAGATGAAATACAGGGAGTAATAGATCAGGATTTGCCGTCATTTGTGGTAGCTGAAAACGGAAAACCCGTAGGCACAATCAACGATAAGGACAGTGTAGTGCTTTTTAACTTCAGAGGAGACAGAGCCATTGAAATTAGCATGGCATTTGATTATGACGATTTTGACAAGTTTGACCGAGTAAAGCGTCCTGATGTAGTATACTGTGGTATGCTCCAGTATGATGGTGATCTTAAGCTTCCAAGGAACTTCCTGGTTGCTCCGCCGGAAATCAGGAATACACTGTCAGAGCAGCTTATAAAAAACGGCATAATGCAGTATGCAGTGTCGGAAACCCAGAAATACGGACATGTAACATATTTCTGGAATGGAAACAAAAGCGGAAAATTTGATGCTGCTTTAGAAACTTTTGAAGAGATTCCATCTGACAGAGTATCCTTTGATGAGCGTCCATGGATGAAGGCGGCGGAAGTAACAGATAAGCTTATAGAAGCATTGAAATCCGGCAAATATCAATTTTTAAGGGCCAATTATCCAAATGGTGACATGGTCGGTCACACAGGAAGCTTCAATGCAGCTAAAATAGCAGTTGAGACTGTTGACCTTTGTCTGACAAGGGTACTTAAGACTATAGATGAGATGAACGCTATATTGGTTGTTACAGCTGACCATGGAAATGCTGACGAAATGCTGGAAAAGGCAAAGGGCGGTGTAGCGAAGGCAAAAACAAGCCATACATTGAACCCAGTACCGTTTATAATATATGACAAGCATCACAGACATGAGCTCAGGGAAGGCAGCTTCGGGTTGGCAAATGTTGCAGCTACTGTAGCAGAGCTGCTGGATATAGAAAAACATGATAAGTGGGAGCCAAGCATGCTGGCTTAAGTACAAAGGCGGCTGGAGCCGCTTTGTCGCACATGTGTCTTTTCTGAAAAGAAATTCTGGCATGTGCAGTTAAATAAAAAACCTTCCGGAAGGAAGGTTTTTTATATTATGATAAAATTATTAATGTAGTGTTTACAATAGTGTGTGACATACAGTATAATAATAACAAGAGGTGATATTGTGATTCATAAAGAGAATGATGAATTGTTCGACAGTCTGCTGCTTGAGCTAAGGCGTGGAACCATTGTACTTAGTGTTATGAGTCTGCTTAATACATCACAGTATGGTTATTCACTGGTAGTTTTACTTGAAGAGAAAGGAATTCCTGTGGATGCCGGGACATTATATCCACTTTTGAGGAGGCTTGAAAAACAGAATCTATTGGAAAGCAGCTGGGATACAGAGGCTTCCAAACCAAGAAAGTATTACGTTCTCAGTGAATATGGACGAGAAATATATGAGAGGCTCAGCAAAAGCTGGTTTGAGATGGCCAGAAATATGGAAAATCTTTTAAAAGGTAAGGAGTGAGACGTTTATGGATTTAATAGAAAGATATGTTTATGCAGTGGTTAAAAGCTTGCCTGAAAAGCAAAGAGAAGATATTAAAGTTGAGTTGAAGGCACTGATTGATGAGATGATAGATGTGGATAAGGAATCAGAATCATATGATGAAAAAGTGACAAAGGTACTTCTGGAACTGGGAGACCCGGAGATACTGGCAGATAATTACAGAGGCTCTATGAGATATCTTATAGGACCAAAATATTATGATAAATATCTGCTAGTATTGCAGATAGTGCTTGGGGCTGTATTTGCCGGAGTTTCCATAGCATTTTTGGTAGGGGGATTTTTTTCAGCCGATAAGTCTGTTGCAGGAATAATATCAAGCTATATCAGCAATATATTTTATGCGCTGCTTCAGGCTTTTGCATGGACTACTCTGGGATTTGTCATTGCTGAGAGAAACACTATATACGATAAAAAGGACTTGCATAATAAAAGCACATGGGATTTATCCCAGCTCCCTTATATTCCCAGTGAAAAGGCAACTATACCTTTTCATGAGCCAATTGTGTCAATTGTTTTTACTACAGTGTTTTTTGCATTGCTGCTTTATGTACCGGAAGCTTTTGCTGTATATTCTAAGTCCATACCAATACCGGTTTTTAACATAGAAGTCATCCAGAGCTTGCGAGTGCTTCTGGCATGCATACTAATAGTGAGCATTTTCAGGGATGTACTGAAGCTTTATTTCAGAAGATGGAATCTAAAGCTTTCGGCTATGATTGCTGCATTGGATATAATATCTCTGGCTTTAATCGTTTCAATATTTGCAAATAATCATTTTTGGAATCAGAGCTTTGCATCTCAGGTATCTAAATATATGAATCTGACATCTGATTTTATTGCTGCTTGGGCACATATAAAGAATTGGATTGTTGCTGTAATCATATTGATTGGCATAATTGATATTGCTGTCACGTTATATAAAGGATTCAAATATAACAAAGTGAAATAGAGTGACAGCTACAGCTGTCTTTCTATGAGTAAAATCCCTCGAAGAGTTAGTTCGAGGGATTTTGTTATGAATACTTGTACAATACTCCTACAGCTTCTGACAGCCTTCACAGTAATATATGCTGCCTCCCATGTAGGCTTCTTTTTTTATTATGGTGCCGCATTTGGGACAAGGAGTGTCTACTGTGTCTTTACACAGCACTGTTTTATAGCCTCCGGGATTACCAAACAGGTCCTTTTCCGTATCTCTCCCGCCTTTTATTGTCATTTGCTTCAATACTGATTTAACTGAATCATACATGGTGGATATTTCTTTCTCGGACAGGCTTGGCATCTTGCGCTTCGGATGTATTCCCGCATTCCAAAGTATATCCTGCAGCACTCCGTTGCCTAAACCCGGTATCCTCTGCTCTGTAGCAAGAAATGCCTTGGCAGAAAGTTTTGAGGACTTTTCATCAAACAGGCTGTCAAAATAAGCTTTGTCAAAGTCTTCTGATAGTGCAGAAGGCTTGTCCTTATTTTCCTCATAGTATGGTATCGAAAAATCTCTTCCTTCCTTAAAGCAGTACAGACAGCCCCACATCTGTATGGTAGCGCTTAATGCAGTGCCATCGGTAAATTCCAGCAGAAGCTGATGCTTGGCAGGGAGCTTTTGTCCAGCCACATGATATCTCAAAGGTGTACTTATATGCAGAATCATATTTTCTGCCTTTATTTCCACATGGTCTCCTACAGTGGATGCACCTTGTATTGTCTTGCCTGCCAGCAAATTGTCATAATTATCCGGATCTCCCGAATACCAGGCAAACTTATGGGGAGACTGGTTTGCAGTAGCTTTCTTTATTGTTTTTCCTACAAGGGTTTCATTTATTTGCTTTGTTAGCACATAGGATTCCGGCAGCTCGATCATTCTTTACCCATGCCCCGCATTTCATAAAGACATTCTGATCTGACTGAAATGCATTGGCTCGGTCCCTCCTTTACAGATTTATTCAAAATTCTCTTACCTTTAACCTTCTCTTCTATCTTTTCTATTTTACACTAAAATAGAAAAAAATCCCATAAAAAATTTGTTGACACGAGAGTCCCTCATTAATATAATCTTACTACCTTAAGGCATGGTATTAATTGATTAGCTAATTGGTTAATTTGTATTTTGAGAGGGGTTTTTCTATGGATTTAAAAACACTCAATGCAACTTTTAAAAGAAATTTCACAATCCAGCTCAGAGCGTATCCCAAGCATTTCTTCATAGGAAATCTGCTAACAGGGCTGTATACTGCCATTTCGGCCTACTTCATATACAGCTTGTTCTTTAGGGGAAACATAAAAAGCTCATTTTCACAATATGCAGGCACCAATGATTATATGAGCTTTGTTATTGTGGGTACTGCTGTGTATCTGTTTGTGGTAAGGACTAACCTGAATGTGAGCAGAAGCCTTATTACAGAGCTGCGGGAGGGCACATTGGAAAGTGTTATGATTGCTCCGTTTAAAAGAGTGCAGTACTTTCTCGGGAACATGCTGCAGCAAGTCATAACTACCAGCTGTGAAATAATGATAATGGTAGTTTTGAGTATTCCCTTCGGCCTGAGCTTTCCCGGCTTCAACCTGCTTTCATTTATAGTATCGTTTACTGCAGGCTTGTATTCCTTCTTTTCAATTTCTATGCTCCTTGCCTGTGTAATGCTGTATACCAGGGACACCTATATTTCACAGAATACTTTGTTTGCCATTATGTTTCTGCTATGTGGAATAACTTTTCCTCACCAGTATCTGCCGGAGTGGGTGCAGTTTATTGCGAGGCTTATTCCTGTAACTGATGCAGTAACTCTCATAAGGAGCTCAGTGCTGCTGGGAAAGGGTGTGGGAGAGCAGCTGGAAAGTCTGGTATATTTGCTTTCAATAAGTACACTGTATTCGACAGTAGGCTTTAAGCTTATGAAAAGGGTTGAAATGGCTGCTTTAGAGAAAATACATGGATAGGAGTGGAATATATGATAATAGTAGAAAATCTGAAAAAAACTTACGAGACGAAAATAAAGAAGGGGTTTTTAAGAACGGAGAAAACCTATATAGAAGCTGTTAAACGCCTCGACATGGAAATAGAAAGAGGTAAGATAATAGGTCTTCTGGGTATAAACGGCGCCGGAAAGACAACAAGCATCAAAATGCTGTCCACACTGCTTTTACCTACCTCAGGCAGTATTTCTGTTGATGGAACAGATGCAGTCAGAAATCCCATGGAGGTAAAACGGAAGGTCAATATGGTTGCAGGCGGAGAAAGGATGATATATTGGAGGCTCACGGGGAGAGAAAACCTTTGGTATTTCGGACAGCTGTACGGAATAGAGGATAAGGTGCTGAATGAGCGCATAGATTATCTGTTGAAGCTGGTAGGAATAGAGGAAAAGCAGAGCATTCCCGTAGAGAACTATTCAAAGGGAATGAAGCAGAGACTGCAGATAGCTAGAGGACTCATAAACAATCCTGACTATATATTTATGGATGAGCCTACGCTGGGCTTGGATTCAGTAATTTCCAGAGAGCTAAGGGCACATGTTAAGAGTATAGCAGCCAAGGAAGGAAAGGGCATACTGCTTACCTCGCACTACATGGCTGAAATAGAGGAGCTTTGTGATTATGTGTATATATTGAATAATGGTGAGGTACTGGCCCAGGGAACCCCGAAAGAGCTGGCACAGTATGGCATAAGCAAAAAGGTACTGTATCTCAATATAGATAAGGCAAGACTAGAGGATGTGCATATAATAAGCAGGGCCTGCAGAGAAATAGACCACAGTGTTGTAGTGGAGCAGGATAATCAGGAGGGAACCTTCATAATAACTTCCACACAGGATATAAAATGTGCAGTATCAACAGCATGTATTAATCACAGGCTTATAATAAACAGTCTGTATGAGGAAGAGCCCAAGCTTGAGGATGCAATAATAAAGCTGTCAAAGGGGGCATAGCCGGATGAATGTGTTTTTCAAGTCTGTAAAGGCTGAGATGATAAAACAGCATAAGAACTATTTCCACAGCAAGATGATATATGTATCATTGTTTGTCTGGCCGCTTATAGGATTTGTATCAGCATACTACAGCTTTAAGCCCTTTAATATTGAGGGTACTCCAATTCCCTATATCAATGAGGAAAACCTGATAATATTTATACTGCTGGGATATATATGCATGAGCTTCTTCAGGTCACTGGTGCAGTCGGCATGGCGCTTTTCCTTTGAGAGGCAGTCAGGCACTCTGGAGCTCATTTATCTGACACCCGTCAGCAGATTAAGTGTCGTATTGGGCAACGCTGTATCCTCAGTGTTTGAGAGTGTGTGGGTTATGGTTGTGTTTGCAGGCGGAATATTTCTGCTTAAATATAAATACTTTTATATCAATGTACCTGCGGCATTAATCTCTACAATGCTTATGATGCTAATGGCAGTTTGCTGGGGAATGCTTTTGAATTCTTTGTTTCTGTTTTCCAGGGACACAGGCTTTTTGTTTACCATATTAGAGGAGCCAATGGAAATCTTTGCAGGGGTTAAAGTTCCTACAGTGGTTTTCCCTCTATGGGCGAAGCTAATAAGCCTTATTTTTCCCCTTACCTATGCCATAGAAGCCATGAGGAGAGTGTTTTTGAACGGTGAAAGCCTATATGCTATAAGGGGCTTTATGGGAATCAGTGTTTTGATAGTCATATTGATGCTGATTATAACAAATATCTGTCTGAAGCTGGGTGAGGATCACGCCAAGAAAACAGGCAATATGGCACTGTTCTAGATATGGTATAATAGAGAAAAACAGAACTGGTGATATTATGATAGTTTATTCTGGAAGCGAAAAAGAATGGAATATTGAGTTTATATATTCGCCTCTTTTTGAGCTGCTGTGCAGCCTGCATGTGCTTATAAAGCCTGAGCACCATCTGGAAAGGCTTGAATGGGCAGAGGAAATGAGGAAAAACATTCCTCCAAAGCTCTATTCCTCCATAGCAGAGCTGTGGAAAAAAACCTATGAATGGTGTCCTTTAATGGACCTGTGTAATATTCATGAGGAATGTGATGATTTCAATGTTATGGCTGCCATTAATTTCATCGGGGATCTGCCCCTGGAAAGTCTGAAATATGTGTTTTCCAAATACAGTGAGAATACAGGCTGGGTTGATAAGCAGCTGCAGTTTGATATGACAGCTCTTCTGAAGGAGTATTATTTATGCTGCTATGAGAGGGAATCCAGGTTTGTTGAGCCGCTGTTGGTCAGATGTCTCAAGAAGGAGTCGGAGCATTGCAGAAGCATTGGCATTCTTAACTATGTCAGAAAGCTTCACAGCAGGATTGAAGTAACTGAAGAAGCCTTTCTGTTTCACAAATACAAGCTGTACACCATACCTTTTGATAATCTCAAAAGGATAATAGTAAGGATAAGCTCCTTTATTGATCCGCATCTTTTAATGGACTATGGGGACGGAATGGTACAGTTTACTATCAGGGTGCATCTTGGCATGATGGCTGAGAATGTTCCCAGGGATCTGCTGAAGGTAGTGAAGGCGCTGTCCGATGAGACAAGACTTAAAATGCTTCGTATAATGTACAGAGGAAAAGCCACTACCCAAAGCCTGGCGCAGGATCTGAAGCTTACTGAGGCATGCATATCAAAGCATCTAAAGCTGTTGTATGATGCAGATATACTATATAAGGAAAGAAGCGGAAGCTTTATATACTATTTTATAAATACTTCCATGATAGATAGAATACCGTTGGGGATATATGAGTATATAAGCTGAAAGGGGTGGTATTCCACCCCTTTTGCTTCTCACTGCTTTTGACTTAATATCTGCCTTGCTTTCTCCATATAGTACTTGCGGAAGCTGCTTCTATCACTTAATTGCAGCTTTTGGTAAATATTTTGTATGTGTTTTTTTACTGTCGCCTCAGATATATAAAGCTGTGAGGCTATTTCTTTATTTGTAATGTCCTCCAGGAGCTTTGCTGCGATATGACATTCTCTGGCAGTGAGCTCGAAGTCTTTAAACACTTTCTCTGAGACAACCGGGCTCATCAGCATTGTTCTGCTGTCAATCTCAACGTAGTCTTTTATATCATCAGCTGACTTTGCATTAGTAGAATATATCAGATTTGTCACCAGATACAGAAGAGCTCCGTATAGTAAAGGCAGAAACTGAGAAGAAAAATCTGCAAGCTCCAGCTCTTTCATATCAGGTACGGATATAAAGGAAAGTATAGACATTAAGGTGGTTAAAAAGCCTGCAAAGAGCATATTCCATTTCATCCCTGTAATTATGTCATCCCTGGAGCTTTTTCTGCTGTACTGAGATACCGATAGAAGCACTGTGCCCAGTATTACCAGTAAAAAGGGCTTGGACTTTATTATTAAGTTCCATTTAAAATCAAGCAGCAGTCCCATTACTGCAAAATAGCACAATATAGCTAGCAGCTTCATAAGTCTGTTTTTCATATGAACTCCTTATTCCAGAGTATGTATTATTGCGCTTGCTTTGGCTTGAACAGGCAGTAATATAAGGATGAATAAAACTGAGTAGAACATTGTCAACAGGGCTACAGCAAGGTTTGGACCAAGCATTGAAATATCGGCCAGCTTTGTAAGTATCCCTACTATGCCTATGAGAGCACCTAATGTACCCGAAGCAATCAGAAGTCGTATCATGAGCTTAACAGCTTCAACTGTTTTTTTCAATTCTATTATTGTATAGGTATTTTCCTTTTGTCCCATCAGCTTAAGGCCTCTTAAAAAGTCAGGAAGAAGACCGGATGCCAACAGCATTGTAAAGCTGAAGGACAGAGAAATAATTATGCTTAAAGGATCCACAAATGTTCCCACTCTTGTGTATATGCTTGTTGAGAAGAACAGGAATGCCAGAAAGGCTATTATACCTGCGAAATACATATTATTACCTCCTGAAAATTATTCTAAAGTACTGCCATACCTAAAGCATATATCATGCATGTCCAAAAATCCATACCACCGGGGGGAGTAATTTGGTAGTATATGCTGAAAAATAGGAAAATAGTGTAAAGAGTGTCATTAAAACACCCGATATAGAGAACAAGGGTAAAAAATGCAGAAATGCAGCTTTAGGAGGGTGTAAAATGGTTGAGAATACATATGTTTATATAACCTCAATGGATATGTTTGGGATTGTGGAGGCAGTGGAGGAGACCGAAGCATTGGTATTCTGTGTTACTGCGCCATCAAGGCTCATAAAGGTTCCCATAGAAGACCTTTTAAGTTTGGAAGAGGCAGTACCCGCTCAATAGCTTGAAATAGCGATAAGTCGGACAAAACAAAGCTTTACTGATGTATAAACACTGGAGCTTTGTTTTTTTCATTTTTGGTATTGACAGAAATATAACAAAGCTATATAATAAACTTAACGAACGTTAGATAGGATGATATTATGAAAGACATTGGTATGAGAGAGAGGATAATGAGCAAGGCTGTTGAGTTGTTTAGCCTGAGGGGATATCACGGCACCTCTGTCCGTGACATAGCCAGAGAGGCTGAGTGTTCCCTTCCGATGCTGTATTACTATTTCAATAACAAGAATGATCTATACGAAGAGATTGTATATAGTGAGTTTTTACGGATTAACGAAAGCCTTAAAGCTGAGCTGCCGACAGATAAGCATATTAAGGACATATACTTGGAGTATATTCTACAGAGAAAGAGGCTTACTGAATATGAGAAGGCCGTTTACAAGATGGCCCTTAAGGCGTGGATGT
Organism: Bacillota bacterium; assembly: GCA_049322695.1. GTDB lineage: Bacteria > Bacillota > Clostridia > Lutisporales > Lutisporaceae > CALGKJ01. The sequence goes on from JBMORW010000040.1 coordinate 59,329, forward strand.
GCATAGAGGGAAATGAGGCCATACAATTAAAGCTAAAAAAATGGGAGGAATCTCGAATAGAATATACCAGAAAACTGCTGAGCAGGCATTGGGGGCATAATATTGAAAACGATACGCTGATAAACGTTTTTGTAGGAATGCTTGAAAACATGATTAATAAAATAGTACTTATGGATATGGATCTGGCAGAGGAGGATATTAAAAAAGAAATATATTGCATATTTAATATGGCTCAAAGAACTATAGAAAACAATAATAAACAGTAATTTAATAGGAGGTCCGGCGATGAATAATAATCTGCTTGATGCAACTGTAAATCTTATCAATGATAAAGTGAAATTTCAGGGCACTGCAAAGGAAAACCCATCAATAACAATAGACTATGTACCGCCGCTGGGAGATGGTGAAGGCTATACGTCTTTAGAACTGCTGCTGTTGAGTCTGGCAAGCTGCAGCGGGACAGCCGTACTATCAATACTTAGAAAAATGAAAAAGAATATTTCAGGCTTCAGAGTGAAAGCTCAGGGGGCAAGAAGGGAAGAACACCCTACAATACTTACGAATATAAAGCTGGAGTTTTCTATTGAGTCTAATGATGCTGATGAAGAAAGTGTGCAAAAAGCCATAGCCATGTCTGAAGCATCCTATTGTCCGGTATGGGCAATGTTGAAGAATAGTACCGAGATAACAGCAGAATACAGAATAATAGATAACAGCAAATAAATCGTATATATAGCCGAAATTGATATAAAAAGCTATAATTAAGATACACCATCAGGGTGTATTTTTTTTGGAGGTATTAATATGAGTATTAATAGAAGCAGATTTATCATTTCTTACAGCTGCGGTAAGGACAGCACTTTAGCTCTGTATAGAATGCTTAAGGAAGGCTGTACACCGGCTGCACTGTTGATAACAGTTAATAAGGAAACTAAAAAATCATTTTCCCATGAAGTGCCTGCAGAGCTTTTAGATAAGGTCTCTGAATCCTTGGAAATACCTTTGATGATAGTTGACTGCGAGGGTAAGGATTATCTTATGGCATTTGAGAAGGCACTGATTAGGGCAAAGGAAGCAGGGGCTGAGGTATGTGTATTTGGGGATATAGACCTAATGGAGCATAGGGTATGGTGTACTGCAAGATGTGATGCTGCCGGTATTAAGGCTGAGTTTCCTTTATGGGAGGAAGACAGGGAAAGCATCGCCGCGGAGTTCGTTGATGCTGGATTTAAAGCGATAATTAAAAGTGTACAGCCTGATAAGCTTTCCGGATGTTTTTTGGGAAAGACCCTTAGCAGAGAGGTAATAGAAGAAATAAAGGCTGCTGGTGCAGATGCATGTGGCGAAAATGGGGAGTACCATACTTTTGTCTATGACGGACCTATATTTAAAAAGCCTGTTGAGTTTTCGGCAGGTGAAAGATTAACAAGCGGAAGCTATGAATGCTTGAATATATCTATTAAAAATAGTTGACTCAGTCAACTATTTTTTTTATAATAGTGATATACAAATCTCAATATGGTGTGAGGTGTTTGCATAACATGGATAAGAATAATATCATTTCTGAAATAAGAAGCTTCAACAGATTTTATACCGGTGTTCTGGGCTTGCTCAACAAGCATATACTTGACAGCTCCTTTTCATTGACCGAGGTCCGTGTGCTGCTTGAAATTGACAGGACAGAAAATTGCACAGCCAATATACTGATTAATAAGCTTGACATTGATAGAGGATATATTAGCAGGATAATCAGGCGCTTTGAGGAAGCTGGACTGGTTATTAAAAAAAGCTCGGACTTGGATGCCCGCAAAAGCTACCTATCACTGACAAGCTCAGGAAAATCCACTCTGGAAGCACTGGAGATGAAATCAGAGAAGCAGATAGAGCAGCTTATCAGACATCTGGATGATGACTCCATGTCTAAACTGGTGGATTACATGAAGTTTATTAAGGCAGCGTTAGCTCCTAATGAGGACTCTATGACAATAAGAAGCTTTGGTGAAGGAGATTTAAGCTACATCATTAACTCCCATAAGGAGCTTTATTCCAAGGAATATGGTTTTTCTTCAGTTTTTGTTGATTATGTGGAAAATGGAGTAAGAAGCTTTTCCAAATCTCTGGATAAGGAAAGGGAGAATATCTGGATAGCTGAATGGAATGGAAAACCGGTTGGGATGATTGCTATTGTAAAAGCAGATAAGACTACTGCTCAGTTAAGGTGGTTTCTAATAGAACCATCCATGAGAGGTAAGGGTATAGGGCACAAGCTTATGCAGACAGCGATTGGTTTCTGCAGAGATAAGCACTACAAAAATGTTCTTTTATGGACTGTAAATATACTTGAGGCTGCACGGCATATTTATTCAGCCTATGGCTTTACATTAAGCGAGCAAAAAGTAAATAATACATGGGGCAGGAGCTTATTGGAAGAACGTTGGGATTTAAAGCTGTAAATAACAAATAGTAGGAATTACTCCAATAGAATTGTATAATAAGAATCATATAATTTTATTTGGGGTGACATATAAATGGGGAATAAAAGAAATCTTCTGCAGGGAAACACAGTGATAAATCTGCTTGCAGTATCGGTACCTACCATGATGGGCTTTGCTTTTCAGATGGTATATGACCTTGTGGACCTTATGTGGATAGGAAGAATATCCTCCCAGGCAATAGCCGGTGTAACCATTTTCACAACAATATTCTGGATGGTGGAGGTATTGAACGGAATTATAGGTATGAGCTCGGTATCTTTGATATCCCAAAACTTCGGCAAGGGTGATATGGACAGAACTGCAGCAGCCATTGAGCAGACCTTCACATTCAAGGCATTGGTAGCAATTATAGCAGGAGCCTTAATGCTTGTCATTTTAAAGCCTCTGCTTAACTTTTTCACTAAAGATCCTCAGGTTCTTAAGGCCGCGCTGGACTATGGCTATATAAGAACCTTCTTTTTGCCGGTCATGTTTTCGTCCTATACTATAAATACTGCATTTCGCTGTATTGGTGATGCAAAAAAGCCTATGATAATAATGCTGATATCCTCTGTACTGAATTGTATATTGGATCCTATTTTTATGTTTGACACTATACCCGGTACAAGCCTTCCGGGCTTCAATATGGGAGTGTTCGGGGCAGCATTGGCTACAGTAATATCAATAACTGTTGCATTTATTATAGCTTTTATAATACTTATGAAAAATGATAAGGTTAAAATCAATATGAAGAGATCATTTAAGCTGGATTGGGAAATGGACAAAAAGCTCATAACCATAGGTCTGCCATCGGGAATAGAAACACTATCAAGAAACCTGGTAGGCATATTCACTCTAAAATTTGTAGCGGTATACGGAACTGCCGCTGTAGCTGCAATGGGAATCGGAAACAGACTTTTCGGCTTCGCATTCATGGTACTTATCGGTTTGTCCATGGGTGGAAGCTCAATAACAGGTCAATGTATAGGCGCAAATGATGTACATAGGGCAAAGGTTACCGCCAGGGAAGCAGCAATAATAGGCACGGGCTTTATGGCAGTTTTTGCAGTATTAGCTATAATTTTTCCAAAGGCCATATTGGGCATTTTTGTCAGCGAGCCTGATGTGATATTAATAGGTATATCAATGCTTAAGCTGGGTACCTTCGGACTGGTTTTTGCCGGTATCACGATAGGCTTAGGCTGTGTGTTCTCAGGAGCAGGCTATAATATACCATATCTGGTGTCCAGTGTTGTGGGAAGGTGGTGTGTACAGATACCGCTGCTTTTTGTGGTTGTTACGTTGCTTCATCTGCCGATTATATGGGTATGGCTGGTATTTTTGGCAGCCGAGATAGCAGAGATGCTTGTTATAGTTATAGCATATAAAAAAGGCACATGGGCGACCTATAAAGTCTGTTAAGTAAGACAGGCTTAGCAACTATTTCTAGTTAATGAGGAGAATAAAAATGAATAAGGATAAAATAAGCAGGCAAAAGCAAATAGCACTGGTAGCACATGATAATAGAAAGGCAGACCTTATTATGTGGGTTAATGATAATCAGGCCGCGCTCAGTAGGCATTATTTATGCGGTACCGGAACGACAGCGAGGCTCATTGCAGAAAAAACGGGGCTCCCTGTAAAGGCCTTTGAAAGTGGTCCTATGGGAGGAGATCAGCAGATAGGAGCTGCAATAGTGGATGGAGAAGTGGATTTCATGATTTTTTTCTGGGATCCTTTAACCTCACAGCCTCATGATCCTGATGTAAAAGCCCTTTTGAGAATTGCAGTATTGTATGATATTCCTGTGGCCATGAATAAAGCTACAGCCGATTTTATAATAAAATCAAACCTTATGGATGAAGAATATTCTAGAAGCATACTGGACTATTATGGCAGAATAAGGAAGGATAACTTTTAAAGCAGCCCTGCGCCGATAAATCAGCGCAGGGCTTTTAACTACATTTCGGACAGAACCTGAATTACTTCATTAATATCCGGAAGCTGAGATATAGGATATACCTTCACCCATCTTACTATGCCGTTTTCATCTATTATGATATTGGCACGCTCGGATATTCCCTTGCTCTCTATGAAAATCCCGTAATCCGCAGCTGTTTTTCCATGAGGCCAGAAATCAGAAGGAAGGCTTACCTTATTGATCAGTATTGCCGAAGCCCAGGCTTTCTTGCAAGGGACGGCATCAACGCTGAAGCCTAATGGGACTGTATTAAGCTTTTGGAAAGTCTCATAATTTACCTCCAGTGCTCTCATCTGATCTGTACACACAGGTGTCCATGCAAGAGGGTGCCAGGATAATAGGACCTCCTTACCTCTAAAATCTGACAGCTTTACTGTCTGCTCACGATTATCCTTTAAGGAAAAATCAGGAGCAAGATCTCCTGCTTTTATGACCATAGGAACATCTCCTTTCTACCGTATATTTAAATTATAGCTTAATTAATAATCATTATCAATTATTAAAGAAGTTTTTTACGATATGGCATGTCTGATATTATGATTGATTCTGCTATTTATAATGTCCGACAAATTAAGAATATATTATTCAATAAAAATAATATATTGACAAAGGAGTATTAAGGTATTAAAATGAATAATGTTGTATAAAAATGCATGTCAAATGAGATTACGAGTTATGCAGCGATGCAGAACTGACAATTATGACGCATGGATGAGTGAGGAGTCGCAATAGTTCCATCTTGCATTTATATGCAAATATTACAAAAAATTGCACTATTAGCAGTAAGGAGGATTTTGCAATGTACGAGCTGACTTTTCAGGAAGCAATAGAAAGATGTGCTAAAGGAGAAGGCTTCATACGCGGTGAACTTTTTAAAAGCGGTGTATATGTGAAGAGACAGGGTGAAACACTTGTTGCAGTTGATGGTCTGAACTCAAACAGAGTTATAGGCAACCTTTATATAAGCACAGCGATTATGACACAAAAATATAAGCTGTTCAATAATGTGGCTGTTGAAGAGCTTACCGATGGAGCAGGAAGATTGCATAATCTATACAGCAAGGCTGTTTGAGCTTCACGGAATATTCAGGTATGTATTACCAAAACAAGCTAGTCCATAGGTGGAATAACTTTATTACCCACCTATGGACTTTTTTACATAAATAGTGTTTAAAATACACTAAGTATTTGGTATTGTATATATAAGGAATGATTATCATATAATTCTTAATTTAAAATAGTATTAATTGTGATATTAAAGGAGGAGTTGGAATGTTCAAGCTGAAGCCAAAGGCTCCCTGTGGAGAGGCGCTCTGTATTCTGGATTATGTAGAGAAAAAGCTGGAGGGAAAAGAAGTACAAGCACCGGGGGTAGGATATGGAATACATATTTCGATGTTGAAGTATTTCGAGAAGCTGCTTGCAAATGAGAAAAAGATGTCTGATTCTGCTAAGAACATGCTTGGTATTACAGCTGCATTAAGCAGCTTCGATGTAAACATGTCCCACTCGGCAATGAAGCTTATTGATTTCTCAAAGGAGATGGCAGCCTTGAGCGAATCAAACCTGGCTATCGTACAGCAAACTACTGCAAGTATGAATCAGGTTAATGAAACCGTTGGAGACACTTCGGAAACGCTGCAAAAGCTTTCGGAGGCTTCAGAGGTATTGGTACAAAGAAATAACTCCAGTCTGTCTCAGGTTAAGGAAATAAACGAAATAAAGAATAATGTCATGTATGATGCGGATATAATGAGCAAACAGATCCAACAGCTGGTGGAGATGGCCAATAAAGTAAATGAAATAGTCAATGACGTAAGAGATATTGCCGAGCAAACAAACCTTCTGGCACTTAATGCTTCCATAGAGGCTGCAAGAGCAGGGGAACACGGAAAAGGCTTTTCTGTTGTTGCCCAAGAGATCAGGAAGCTTGCTGACAATACAAAAGTCAGCCTGGAAGGTATGTACTCCTTTGTTAAAAATATTCACAGTGCTGCAGAAAACGGCAAGAGCAGCATGGATAGGACAGTCAAGTCCACGGCAGAAATGAGCAAGAAGCTGGATGAGGTTACGGATACTATAACTCAGAATGTAGGCATGCTTGAAACTACTATTGAGGATGTAAGAAAAATCAATAGGTCAATGGAGGGTATCAAGCTTGCTACAAATGAAATAAATCAAGCTATGGAATCCTCAAGCCGCGATGCTGAAAAGCTGAGTGATATGACGCGTATCATAGGAGAGGATGCGGAGCATACAGCGGGACAAGCTAAGCAGATATCTAAAATAGATGATGACCTGTCAAGACTTGTGAAGGAGATGATAACAGCTTTGCAGGGCGGAAAAAATACTATCTCTAATCAGGAGCTGGTACAGAATATCAATAAAGCTAAGGAAGCACATATAGTGTGGATGAACAATCTGAAGAAGATAACAAGTGAAATGAAGGTTTATCCATTACAAATCAATGGTCACAAATGTGCCTTCGGACATTTTTACCATTCAATAAATGTCAAGCATCCTTCAATAAAGGATATTTGGGATTCAATAGATGGAGTTCATAATGAGCTGCATGGCAGCGGACATGCCGTAATAGAGGCAGTCAGGGAAGGAAACACTCTGAAGGCGCAGGAATACTATAACAAAGCCGACAGGCTTTCAAAGGAAGTCATAGCTTATCTGGATAAGGTGTCTGTAGGGATTGAAGAGCAGACAGCAAAGGGAATCCAGGTAATGTAGAATAAAAGGATTGTCGCAGGACAATCCTTCAGGTTAATGACAAAGCACTAAATTGGAGATTTTCCATTTTAGTGCTTTAATTTTCCAGTATTTTAGACAATAAGGAAATTTTATACTTAGAAATTCAATATATTGGGAATATGTACCATATTT
>JBMORW010000041.1:0-66045 GCA_049322695.1 Bacillota bacterium
ATGCCCATACCCCCGCTGCTCATACCGCCCATATTACCCATAGGCATCATGTTCATACCACCAGTTGATCCACTGGACATTTGCATGTTATTCATTGGCATATTCCCATTCTGCATGTACATAGATGAATTGCCATTAGTCATGCTTCCATGAGCCTGCATATTATCGTTCTGTAATCCTGTAATAAAACCACCGGAACTTATAAAGGATAATACTGCCATGGATACAATTATTCCTACAAAAGAGAACAGTGCCAATCTTAACCAACTATTCATAAATATACCTCCATTATTCTTATTATTAAAATTATTATTGACTATTCTTTCAGACTTATTAACACTTTCTAATATATATCCTGCAAGCTTAGTTCCAATCATACCAAGACCAATAATAAGAAGTATGATAAGAACAAACATATAAAAAGATCCAAAATTACCCAATATACTCATAAAGAACCTCCAAGCTATTTGTACCATGCAACCGCCAAAAAGACAGTTCCGGCTATTATTATCGGTAGGAGTATTATTATTGTGGCAGTTATCAGGTAATGTAACTTTCCTAAACCCTCTGAGTGATGACTGCCATGGTCTGTCTGATCTGAGGCTGCTTCCATTTGCTCCTGCTGCATCACTAAGCTGGCAATACTCGCATTTTCCAAGTGCATCATTGCCATCATACCACCCATAGATTCATCCATCATTGTACTTTGCATATTAAGCGAACTGGCCTGACTCCACGTACTATATAGTGATAATACTGTTAAGATAGCAAAAGCAATTGCTAGATATATGAAGTTCATTTTCTTTCTGTCAAACAACATCTTTCCTCCTTAAAAGTCTAACTGCAATACCTGCAGCAAACCCTAAGAGAATAAGGGGTATTGTTAATTCAGATACTCGGAATATCAAAATCTTTAAGTCCCTGTCGCTTTCTATGGTCATAGATAGGCCCATCAGTGAGCTGTGCATTGCATTCATCATGCCAGCCATATATGCCATTGATTGCTGTTCTGCCACATTTGGCCCAAGTATAGAAATCAAAATATATGATGCTGAAAGGAAAAAAACTGTAGACATAAACCAGACAAACAGCTTAAACCATTTTTTTTGCAGCATTTCAAACACTCTCCCTATATTTTTTTACTTTCATTTGCTTCTATACTATTATTTTTTGTTTTTTTAGGCCAGAGTAACACATGACATTTCATATATATATGCCAGATTACACTTGCCAAAACAATATAGGTAAGCTTCTCATGAACATAAAGAGCAAAAGAAGTTGCTGCCATATTAGTATCCATACAGACCCATATAACTGCGCCTGTTACAATAAATATCAAGGTTGTAATGAAAGTAAAAAGCTGATATCCCTGCTTGCCTATTATTTGCCATGCAAGGTATTTACCATCATTTTTAACTGCTCTTATTATTTCATATGCTATTATAATAAATGTCAGCAGTACGAATAATGCTGCTATGACTCTATGGGCGAAGTCAGCTGCTGCAATATCATAGTTCAAAATCCAGCCATATCTTGGTCCGACCATAGCAATACCACTAATAGTAAGTATAGCGAATGCAATTGTCCATAACCAATGCATTACAAAATCAAATCTAAGCTTCATTTTCTATACTCCAGCTTTAAATTTTTCCATCTGTCTTTGTCTTCTCACCGTTTGTAACATTCTGAAAATCTGTTTGGGTTCCTGAGCTAAATGTGCCTTTATTATACTGGTCACGGATATATATCATTGCAGCTATCACCAGCGAAACTACAAGCAGGAACATCAGCACCCTCACTAAAGCCATAATAAGCCCTGTTACACCAAAGGACATATTAATGCCATTGTTATGCATGCCATATCCTGAAAATCCTCCCATTCCGGTTCCCATGAAGTTATTAAGCAGTGCAAATAGAAGCACGAAGCCTATAACAGCTGTAGTTATTATTATAGCCACCCTAATAACAGGATCATTTGTAAAAGTCTGCATCACTTTAGAATTATTCATCGTAAGCATATTATTTCTTACCCATACAATTATGCCTGCTATTACAGCAATAACCAGTACTAGAATTATAATATTCACAAGCAGCATCAATAGTCCGTTTATGAGACTTCCATAGTTAAAGCCTCCTGCATTACCCATATGCCCTCCAGTATTCATATATCCATAACCACCATTCATACCAAACATAGAAGTATTACCTCCAAAGAAACTAAATAACAGAGCGAAAGCAAGAATGCCTACAAAGACTACTAAAATGACTTTAATAAATGGATCCTTTAAAATATTATCTAACATTGAAATGCTCCTTTCTATTTATTACTATCAGCATTCATATTATTTGTCGGCTTAACTTTAAGCATATTACCAATTGCCCCGAAAATTCCGACTATCAATGTTACAATCATTATTGCAAGTATCAAATTGAATATAAAAGTCAGATTGTTTAAATTGAATATTGCACCCCAGTTAGGAGTAGTAGTTACATGTACATTTCCTATATTGCTGCTATTCAAATTAATATTATACAAATTTTGTGCAGTACTAATATCTCTTGCCATTTGATTTGTAAAATCCTCATTCAATTCCGACGCCATGATAACACTTTGTGCCAGCTTATATATACCGGTGTGAAGCTTATCCATGTAAGTTATGTCATATTGATAACCTTTTGAAGAAGCATATGGGTTTACATTTATTAGACTGGAAGCATCATTTATCAGCCCAATTGCATTGTTCAGCTTTGTTTTGTTCCTAAGCATCAGTTGATATCTGTTTATATAATTCTGATATCCCATGTTTGTTGGTTCGATCATTGTTGACTGCATTGTCAGATCATCATTCAGCTGGTTAAGTAACATTATTCCCTGTGCCAGCTTAAATATACCACTGTGAAGCTGTTCAAGCTTGCCCTGATCATAGACATAGCCTGTGCCTGTGGCGGCTGCATTCTGAGCAGCTTGCTCATTGTCAGTCATTCCTTGTGCTGTATTATTGATTGTATTTACCGGTGGTGTAATATTCACTGGTGCAGTTACATTTGGATAAATGTTGATGGAAGTGCCTCCTTGTGTATTTGGCTGCACCTGATTCATATTATTTACATTATTATAACCCGGTAATGTTATTCTTGAATAAGGATCCATAGTAATCAAATCTACGGACTGTGTTATTGAGTTGATAAGCTGCGAAAGCTCATCCTTACTCTGCAGTATAAATGAACTATAGGTTATATTACCTTGATTAGCATTGTTTTGAGTGTTATTATTTGGTGTCATGTTCATCCCGCCGTGTCCTGTGTTAGTCTTTGGAGTCTGAGCATTATTTGAATAGTTATGATATGCATTGGGATACTCGCCGCCTTGTACAAAAAAATAGTTATAGCCCAAATAGCCTACTCCTCCTAAGATTATCAGGATTAATAAGAATGCAAAGACGTTCCTTATAAACTTCATTTCAGTCCCTCCTCTTTAGGTATTTTAAAATGCAATAATAGATACTATATTCTAGAAGGATTATCACATTCTGCTAAATATTTTCTCTTTAAACTTATTTTCTATTCATCTTTTATATGTTTTTCTTCTTAAATATCTTCAAAAATATTTTTAAGTATCAAGACAGCAATCAAACTACCAGAGCTTCGAGCAGAATAGCATTGGATATTTTAACGAACGATATGCAAAAGGCGATATAAGTGAAGAGGAATATAAAAAATAGAAAGAAATCTCGAAAATAAAAAGAGCTATCCAGTCAGATTCTCTTTCTGTTGCGATAGCTCTTTTTAATAAATATGATATGCATAGATTATATCACTTATTGACATCATATAGACCCGGATAAAAATTCATACTTCTACATTTGTTTATTCTGGTATATTATAGGTAGCCTTTGGATCTGCTTCATAATTGGATTCAAAATCTGTATACTCTATTGCCTGCATCATTCCACCCGCTGCATGGTGAAGTTCATGACAATGCTGCACCCAATTACCGGTGTTGTCTGCAATAAAAGCAACTTCATACTTTTCTCCTGGCTTTATCATCAGCGTGTCCTTCGTAACGAGAGCTCCTGATAAGGCAATACTATTCCTGCTGAGTACCTGAAAGAAATGCCCATGCAAATGCATAGGGTGATTTACTTTGCTGTTATTGAAATATGATATTTTTACCTTATCTCCGGTCTTAACCTTAAGTGCCGGCAGTTCCTTATATACTTTGCCGTTTATTGTATATTTCAGACTTTCAGCTGAAGCAATACCAAGTTCAACCTCATAAATCACATCGTATACCTGCTGCAGTGCAAGCTGTCCTTTAGTCTTAATGCCATAGCTAGTCAGATCGAACTCTGTATATTCTGTACCAAACTCTTCTACACTTACTGCACCGCTGCCATCTATTATGTTAAAAGGTATCCTTAACTGATTGTTATATCCATTTTCATCGTGAGCATCAATGATAAAATTATCTTTCGAGTTAATCTTGAACTCAATATCATATCTTTCACCTGGGGCTATCATTACTATTTGGTCTCTAATTATTCCTGCACCGTTTATTTCTTGGCCATCAGTGCTTACTATCTTTATATCCTGCCCAGGCACATGAATTCCGTGTGACCTGTAGCCCGCATTTATAAAGCGTAGTCTTATGGTCTCTCCAACCTTCGCTTCAAGAGGTTGTATAAGCTTACCGGATTTTGCATTTACTGTATAAATATCATAAGAGGATGCCATCATATCTTCTTCTATCTGAATAAGATCATCTAATGTATAACTGCTCATATCCATCGAACCCATATCTTCTTCCATAGAAACAGACATCCATTCATCAAGTATTAGAGTGTAATCTCTATCGGGTAGTGATGCATCATTTGGTTCGACTATAAGAGCACCATAGAGTCCCTTATCTACCTGCTTTGCACCTTCCTGATGAGAGTGGTACCAGTAAGTGCCTTCAACATCTGCTGAAAATTCATATGTGAAAGTTTCTCCAGGCTTTATTGCATCTTGGTTTAGCCCAGGTACTCCATCCATTGCGGATTTTAATGGATATCCATGCCAGTGTATGGTTATAGGTACTTTAAGATCATTTCTCAACTCTACCTGAACAAAGTCCCCTTGTTTGACACGTATTTCTTGCCCTGGTACAGTTCCATTGTATGTCCAGACGGGTATAGTTAAACCTTCTGCAATTTCAATCTGAACTTCCCTAGCTGTCAATCTGAACTTTTTTATTGGTTGTCCGGGGGCAGGATTCACAATTCCTTTTGCATATCCATGGTCGCTTTTATTTGAATATGAATCACTGTTTAAGGTATCAGAACTGCTTTTTTTATAATCATTCCCCATTGACATCATAAAAGCTTCCATTCTTTTGTATTCTTCTATTTTATATTGGTTATTTCTAAAGGTTGCTACCGAGAGTACAACTACTATCGCTGCTATTACTGCAAGAATTGTAATAAATCTATTGCTCATATATACCTACCATTTCAATTTAATATTATAGAAGGCAAGCACATCGGCTTACCTTCTCTTTATGTTTATTACATCATTCCCATTCCGCCGCTCATACTGCCACTGTTCATTTGCTGCAGTTGATTCAATTGCTGCTGCATTTGATTCAGTTGTTGCTGTATTTGCATCATCATCATCATTGTATTATCATTCGTCATTGGCATGTTACCCATTTGTGCGTTGTTATTCATAGGCATGTTACTCATCGGCATGTTACCCATCTGCATGTTGTTATTCATAGGCATGCTACTCATCGGCATATTACCCATCTGCATGTTGTTATTCATAGGCATGTTACTCATCGGCATATTACCCATTTGCTGCATATTGCCATTCATTTGCATATTGTTCATCTGTGCATATCCATTCATATTCATGTTGCCTTGAGCCATATATTGCTGCTGGTGCTGTAAATGCTGATTTGAACTTGCATAAATGCCTGTTGCTGATATGAACCCTAACGCTGCTATGCTTATGAGTATACCTACAATTGAAAATACCGCTAATTTAAACCATCCATTATTTGTCATTATATACCCTCCCATAAAATTACTATTTGTTTCTATTACCTCTTTACTGCTATTCATTGATTTAGACCGCCCTACTGCTTCTTTTTTGAATTCAACTAATTTTGATAAAAAAACAAAGAAGCTCCACATTCCTATTCCTATTCCTACAAACAACAGCATCAATAATATAAACATATAAAATTGACCTAATGAGCCCAATACTTTCATTCTGTACACCTCTCTACCTAATCCATACAAATGCAAGCAGCACTGAACCGGCAATTACAAGCGGCAAGAGTAGGAATATGACTGCAGTAGTCCAAATTCCCAGCCTATTAACTACCAATGCCTGATCTATATGATGACCATGCATATCCTCCATTTGCTGAGGTTTTTCTTCACTTTTTAAAAGATCAGATATTTTTGCATTTGAGATATGCATATTCTTCATCATATTTCCCATGCTTTTTGTAATCAAACTTGTCTTTCCTTCCTGGGGTGAATTCCATAACATAAACAGTACAATACCTGTTATGCTCATAAAGATTAATGTTAATATCCAAAAGTGAATCTTCTTTTTATCAAACATCACTCACCCCCCTTATTTTTCATCCTAATAAGTATCCCTCCTGCAACACCTGCTGCAAGTAAAGGAATAGCTGCAATAGAAGTCATGCTGATTAACCTATATAGTATTTTGCTATTCTCAAGATTCATAACAACTCCCATCATAGAGTTATCCATTGCGCTCATCATTCCCATATTAAACTGCATCACTTCACTTTCAAAAGGCCCCGGCTTAAGTATTGAAATGATAACACCTGAGGTTAAGAAGAAAAAGAAGGTAGTCAGGAACCAAACAAACACCTTAAACCAAGGTTTTTGAAACATGTTTATTTCCTCCCAGCGTTTTATCTGTTTTAAACTCATTCTTTTTTGTCCATATCAGTACATGACATTTCATGTAAATATGCCATATGATGCTGGCAAGGGCAACATACGAAATATACTCATGCACAAGAATAGCAAAACCTATTATCGTCATCTCAAGCTCTGCACATATCCAGATTAAAGCTCCTGTAATTATTAGGATCAACGTCACAATGAAAGTAAAAAGTTGATATCCGCTTCGCCCAATAATCAACCATGCCAGATATTTATCATCTCTTCTTATGACTCTGTATACTTCATACCAAACTGAGATAAAAGTTATCAACACAAATATTGCTGCTGAAAGCCTATGCACATAATCTGCAGTTCCATAATTAAAATTCAATAACCAACCATATTTGGCTCCCACCATTGCAAAACCACTTATACCTAGTAAAGCCCAAACTATTGCATAAAGCCAATGAATTATGAAGTCAAACCTTATCTTCATTGTAATGCTCCTTACACTGCTCTTAGTTGTATCGTTCTAACTATCTTTTTTTTGCTCCGATTTATTATCCTTATTATTAAAATCTGTTCCACATTTTGGGCAGCAAGCCCAATCTTCTCTTAAATTCATACCTCACTTTTGGCATGTTGCAATATCAACCTTTTGATCATTGAACAGCTTGCTTATAATAATCCTTTTTTTTGCATCAACTTGTAAGAAATACATACCTATACCTGCTAAAAATCCTATTACTGATATTACAAACAACAGTTTTACTAAAAATACCAGTATACTGCTCAAACTTAAGCTAAATGATGAATACATAGCTGCATAATTAAAATGTTGGATATGATAGCCCATATTATAACCAAATACACTTCTATACACTGCATAAAAGACGACAACCGCTAATAAAGTTAGCAATACTATCAAAATTGTCTTCACTACAGGATCGGCTTCTATAAAGTCTACTAGGCTTGAGTTGCCAGTAATGCTCTTAAGCTGCCCTTTTGAATATCTAATGACTGCAGCTACTGCCAATATAATCACTGTAATCAATAGAACCTTTATAAAAATTGTAAATATATAAATAAAAGTGTGGTTAAGCGAATAACCTCCATTTCCTCCATGCT
Source organism: Bacillota bacterium (assembly GCA_049322695.1). Taxonomy (GTDB): domain Bacteria; phylum Bacillota; class Clostridia; order Lutisporales; family Lutisporaceae; genus CALGKJ01. The sequence continues at coordinate 8,040 of JBMORW010000041.1, forward strand.
CCATACCTGATATTGCTGTACCGGAAATAACGTTAAAAGCAAAACCAAAACCTAGCATTCCTATGATAATTACCAGTATAGTCCTTATTAAGAAATCACTCTTTATAGTTTCCCACACAGACGTAACCTCCTTTCTGTTACCTAATACTACTGCTTTGCGCCTGTTTAGGCTTTAGCAAGCTAAGGATAAAACCAAAAAGTCCAAATATAAATAATGCAATAAAAACTACTAATACAATGTTTAGCAACGAAGGAATATTTATTTTAGAGAAATATCCCTCAGGTAGCATTACAGGAGCAGTTTGATGTGCTGTATCTGTTGAAATATATGAATGCCCGTCTGCGTTTGAACTCGAGCCGATGCTTGTGTCAGCATTATGCATTATGTTTTGAACCTTTGCAGCAGTGTCAACTGATTGCCTTGCCAGTTCATCATTAAGTATGTTCAGCGTAGCTACACCCTCTGCCATTTTCACTATGCTTTCATGAATATTACTCATTCTATCCTTGTCATATATAATTCCGCTCTCACCAACATAAGGATTTATATTTACAAGCTCTGCAGCATCATTTATATACATTAATGCCTGGTTTAGTTTGCTTTTATTCTGTAGTGTCAAAGTATACAACTCTGAGTAATGCTGCAATTCATTCCTATTATCAACAGCTGCAAACTCTGCTTGAATAGTTAGTTCGTTGTCGATATTACTAAGAAGCAGCATACCAACCGACAGTTTATATATTCCTTTGTGCAATTGTTCCATTTTAACAACATCATATCTTGTACCCATATTACTCATGGCAAAAACTTTATTATTTTGCACAGTAGTGCTGCTTTCATTTTGAGCATTATCTGTAGTTGATGAATTTACATTCTCAGTGTCAGGTGAATATGGGTCTAGGGTCATGTGTTTGATAGATTGCTTTAATAGAGAAATCCCCTTATCCAAACTCGCTTTATTAGTCATAATAGTTTCAATAGTTCCTATATAAGAGCTAACTGATTTTGGTTTGCTCTGATCCATTATCATTCCACTATGGGAGTTTTGTTGTTGAGATTTAATATCATTACTCATATATGTATTTGAATATGCACTCCCATGACTTAACATAGCGTTTTGATTTGTATACAGGTAGTTATAGCCGATATATACGCTGCCACTAACTATAATCATAACAAGTATGAAAACAACTAACCCCCTGAAAAATCTCTTCATTATACAGTCCCCCTTCATTTTTTATACTTTTTCTTTTCATGAGCTTATTATATTGTGAGTTTGTGTAGAATTTATGGAGAACATATTACAATTTCTATCATTTTGATTCTCATTATCCTAAATAAAAACAGATAGCCGCCATACTATCTGTTTGGGTATCTATATTATAAACTCTGTGCGCTCTCCCGCTATGCTTTTTAAAAATTAATCACCCTTTATGGGCTTCAATAATTGCCTTGACCACAGTAAGTACGATTCGAGAGTCTCAGGTCATACTGCTTCTGAACTCATAGGCTCTATCGGCTTATCAAGCCAACATATAGCATAACCTCAGATATGTAAGAAATAATTGCTTTTATTCTAAGACTGCATTTCATGTTATTCACCACCAAATCTGTAGCCTATACCATGAACTGTCATTATATACTTTGGATATTTTGTATCTGTCTCAATTTTCTGTCTTAGGTTTTTTATATGAGAATCTATAGTTCTGTCAAATCCATCATAGTCTTCTCCCAGCACAACCGTAATAAGTTCTTCTCTAGAAAAAACTTTTTTGGGATACTTTACAAGGCACATCAGTATTTTATACTCACAGGGAGTTAGATTGACTAACCTACCTTTTTTCCTTACTTCGTATTTAACATTATCTATGGTTAAGTCATCGTTGTTATAGCAAATTGCACTCGTCAAAGGTTGAAGATCATCCACACTTCTTCTTATTATTGCATTTACTCTTGCTATAAGCTGCCTAGGACTGAATGGCTTTGTCATATAGTCATCTGCTCCTATATTTAAGCCGTTTAATATGTCATCTTCCTCAACCTTTGCTGTTAGCATAACTATTGGTATACGTGACTTTTTTCTTATAAGTTTGCATATATCCTCACCTGTTATGTCAGGAAGCATCAAATCAAGTATTATCAAAGAGGGGTTAGCTTTTTCAAAAATTTCAAGTGCCTGCTGTCCACAATATGCCTCAATAACAGTATATCCCTCTTTTTCGAGATAGGATTTGGCAACCTCCACTATCTTCACCTCATCATCAACAATCAGGATTCTGATATTACAGTTCTTCATAATCTGCTCCTTTAATACTTCGATTTTTACAATATAAATATAGACCTATAATGTGTAATGCAATACTTACTTATAGTAGTTAAAGCTCTTATATAACTTAATACCCTATTTGCAGCATATAGAATATATGGAACTGTGACAATGATATTCTATCAAATATTTGTGGAGATTTTATGATGAAAGAGAGTATAAACCGCTTGCTATCAGCGATTTATACTCTCTTTATTAAGTCCGAATTTCTCTATTCTGTAAATAAGTGCATGTCTGGAGATTCCAAGAAGTTTTGCTGCATGTGTCTGATTCCCCCTTGACATTTCCAGTGCCTGCTGTACAAAGCTTCTTTCAATCTCATCAAGACAAACACCTTCTGCAGGAAGAGTAAACAACTCTTTCTTCTTCGCAAAGGAGCCTTTTACTATTTCTTTTGGTATTAGCTCAGTTGTTATGTGTCCTTCTGATGCTAACAGTATCATTCTTTCAATTATATTTTCTAACTCTCTGATATTTCCGGGATAATCATACCCATAAAGTATTTCCTTAACACCTTTATCCATATCAATTATTTGCTTATTTATTTCTCTGGAATATTTGTTTACAAAAAAGTCGATCAGTAATGGAATATCTTCCTTTCGTTCTCTTAGTGGAGGTATCTCTATCGGTATAACCTTCAACCTGTACAGCAGGTCCTCCCTGAATAATCCTGCTGCAACAAGTTCAGTAAGGTTCTTGTTTGTTGCCGCTATAATTCTTACATCAGCCTTTATTACTTCTGTTCCACCTACTCTTTCAAATTCTTTCTCCTGTAACACTCTTAACAGCTTTACCTGAAGCGGAAGGCTCAGCTCTCCTATTTCATCCAAAAAAATTGTGCCACCTTGAGCCCTATCAAAACGCCCATATTTTCTACCTTGAGCACCAGTAAATGCTCCTTTTTCATATCCAAACAATTCACTTTCCAAAAGATTCTCTGGTATGGCTCCACAATTTATTCTAATATAGGGTTTTTCATTTCTATTGCTTTTATAATGAATTGCATTTGCAATCATTTCTTTTCCTGTTCCACTTTCACCAGTTATTAAAACTGTAGCATTTGAACATGCAATCTTATCAATTATTTCAAATATCTCCTTCATTTTCCTGCTGATTCCAATTATTTTTTTATCATGAAGTGATAAAAGTTCTCTTCTTAGATACTCTACTTCTTTAGCTAACTGATCTATACTTAGTGATTTTTCAATTTTAAGCTTTAGTTCACTTATATCAAAAGGTTTCTGAATGTAATCGATAGCTCCGTATTTCATCGCCTCAACAGCTGCATCAGTTGTTCCATGCGCAGTAACCATTATAATAGGTACTTTACTGTTAAGCTTATTTATTCTTTTTAGAACCTCCATGCCATCAATATTGGGCATCTTATAATCTATAATCATAAGATCGGGTTCATTATCTAAAAAAATATTAAAAGCCTCTTCTCCATCTTTTGCTTCCATTACATAATACCCATCTTCTTTTAGGCTTTTATGCAATATCCATCTCATGTTCTTTTCATCATCTGCTATTAAAATTTTCTTCATTTTGCCTGATATCCTCCTTATCAATAGGCAATAGAATTTCAAATCTTGTTCCTTCTCCAGGCTTACTATAAACATTAATGATTCCTTTATGTTCCTCAATTATTCTGTGTACTATCGAAAGCCCAAGCCCTGTTCCATTCTCCTTAGTAGTGAAAAAAGGATTGAAAATATTGCTTACATTTTGCTCTTCTATTCCTATGCCATTGTCTTCAAAAATTATCTTAAGCCATTTGTCACATTCTAACCTTGCTGATATTTCTAGTTTTCCTCCCTTTGGCATTGCATCCACTGAATTGAAGACAATATTTATAATTGCCTGCTTTAATAGCTCTCTATCCATATTGACCCATACAACTGCTTCCTTTGATACAAAAATTTTCACATTTCTTTGAATTGCATATTTATTTATAATTAATATTACCTCATCTAGAAGCATATTTATTGAATCTCTTTTTACCGTGTTCTTTCCTGGCTTAGCAAAGGTCATAAGCGACTTAACTATTCTATTCGCTCGTTCTACTTCTTCATCAATTATTTCAAGCTCTCTTATAGCGTCATCATTATCACTTAATTCCTTTTTCATCGTCTGTTCAATAGCTTTTATAATCGCAAGAGGATTTCTGATTTCATGGGCAATTCCTGATGAAAGCTCTCCTAAAGCTGCCAGCTTGTCATTTCTTTGGATATGCTGTTGCATTTTCTTTAGCTCTGTAATGTCATCTATTATTATTACTATCCCTTTATTAGAACTATTTAATGTCAATGGATAAAGGTTCATTCTGATATCCTTATGGTATTCTTCTACAATGATATCTATATTCTCTACTGACCTGTTATTATTGATTGAGCTGGATACTTTGTCTTTAATATTATCGCAACAGTGAAAAACCTCCATAAAGTTCCTACCAATACATTCTTCTGATACACCAAGAATTTCCTTTGCTTCCTGATTGATTATTGTAATGAACATATCATTATTTACAACAACTACACCGGTTTTTATACTTTCTATAATGCTGTTTGTATACTTTTCCATTATCATATATTTCCTTAGATCATCTTCCATCATCTTGATTCTAAGGTTCTTTCTCTCTACTAATATGCCTGAAACAATACCAATCACAAAGAATAATACTATATCAAAAAGCTTATTTTTCGTGTTTATTCCAAAATCGAAGGATAATAAAATATGAGGTGAATATATCAAGCTTATTACTAACGAAATAATAATAGCTCCTCTAAAGCCATACTTATATGCTCCCAATATTATGGGTATAAGGTAAAGCAGTCTTATGAAGCTGTGCTCAGGGGTGTTTGTAAAAATATTAGTATAATGAACAATACTGATTGTTATTATCATAGATAATATTGCAAGTTCATATATAAACCTTTTTATATACATTTTCAAAAACTTTCACCCTTTTTCAAGTCATATTCACAGAACGGACAGAAATTCCATTTTACATCAAGCATTGAACTGCATTTTGGGCAAGGTCTCTTTAATGACTCTTTGCAAATCGGACATACATTGTAGTCCTTTTCAACATGACTTCCACAGCTTTTGCAGACAAGCTTTCCGTTCTTATTGCTGTTGAAGTAATCGTACCTGTATATAAGAAGGTAATATATTGCAATAGATATTAATAAGAATATGATAAGTGTCATTTCAAGTCACCCCTCTTATTATGTATATCATTGCCACATATAGGACAGATACTCCACTTTTCACTTTCAATCTCAGTACCGCATCTACGACACAAGTTCTTTTGAACATTACTATTAAAAATAAAAAATACAACAAAAAATATGACCATTACTATCAAAATAATAAAAAATCCATAGTCTATATAATACATATTATTCCCGCGCATTCCCATACCCATATGCATACTAGGGCGATGAAAGCTTTGATAATATACCGGACCTATAATCGTATTATAAAAAACTGTCAAAAATAATGCAGTCAATAGAATATACAGTATTATTCGTTTTATATTCATAAAAAAACCTCCACTCAGTTCTGTAATTACTTTATGCAAGTAATGTGCCATAATGTTATACATATATATCTGAGTCTTATAAATATTATAGCATCATACACTATAATCGCAAAAAAAATTAAATGTGGAACCCCACATTTAATTTTTTTGCAGCTTTGCTACATCATTCCGTTCATATGCATCATCCCGCCGCTATTCATGTTCATACCGCCATTCATGTTCATTGACGGCATCATATTCATCATGCCACCGCCCATATTCATGTTTCCATTCATATTCATTGATGGCATCATATTCATCATACCGCCATTCATGTTCATGCCACCATTCATATACATTGGCATATTATTCATGTTCATTGGATTGTTGCCCATATTCATATTATTCATGTTCATATTAGCATTAGTATACATGGGCATGCTGTTCATATTTATATTGTGGTAACCGGTATACATTCCATAGTTGCTGAAAAGATTTATTCCCCATAATACTACGAAACTTATTACTATACCTACAAGAGAAAATGCAGCTAGTTTTATCCATGGATTTCTCACTTTTTTTCACTCCTTTTTTCACTTTTTTTATTTTCTTATGATGGAATGGTCTTATCCTTTCCACAGTGTGGACATACGTTCCACTCCGGATTTAATTCCTTACCGCAGACTGAGCAATTTTCTTTTGCTTTATTGTCGTTTATATTGAAAGTGTTTTTTATTGTATGAATATCTTCTGCTGTGAAAAGATTATTTTTTGCCCACACTATCAAACCTACTACTAAGCTAATTACAAATACCGCAAAAAGCACCTTAACGAGTAATAGAATCCAGACAGCTGCTGTTGCACCAAATCCATAACCTGCATTAAAATACATGTGTCCACCTCCATAGTTCATTCTAAATCCATAACCTGTCCCGAACATAAGGCTATATATAAGCCAAAGTCCAAGTAATCCGAGAAATGTTACTATGATTACTTTAGCCAGAGAGTTGCTTCTCATTATTTCACCTCCTCCCTTGGTTTTTCGCTATACTAAATAATATAAGCAACCTTCATGCCAAAAAAAGAAGTAAACTTATCTTTTTTATAAAAAACTTTTAATAATTACATTTCACTGCAAACTTACTGAACTTTGGATAGTTTTTACATGGATAAAATGACTGTCTTCATCCTGCATAACAAAACAGATGTGCAAAATTACACACCTGTTTGTTCAAAATAACGCAGTATAGAACTATATTAATAACAATATAAATTTTTACTGAAATACCTATCTCCCCTATCAGGAAAAATTGTTACGATATTACCTGATTCTATCGTCTCTGAAAGCTTTTGCACAGCTGCCATCGCAGCCCCTGAGGATGAACCTGCTATGATTCCCTCTTTTGCAGCAAGCTCCCTCACCATACAAAATGCCTCACTGTCACTTATCTTAATCACATTATCAACAATTTCCATGTTCATTGTGCTGGGTATAAAGCTGTTACCTATTCCTTCTATTAAATAGCAGCCTTCATTACCCCCTCCCATAATAGAACCTTCGGGGTCAGCAAGGACAGCTTTTATATCCGATTTCCTCTCCTTAAGCAGCTTGGCGACTCCTGTGAAGGTTCCTCCACTGCCTGCTCCGGCAACAAAATAATCAATGTTTCCAGAAAGTGCATCATATATTTCAATTCCTGTTGTATCATAATGAGCTTCAGGATTTGCTGAGTTTTCAAACTGTTGAAGTGATATAGAGTTTTTTATGCTTTTCAAAAGCTCAGATGCCTTTTCCATTGCTTCCCTCATACCACCTTCACTTGGGGTGTTTATTATCTCAGCACCTAAAGCTCTCATTAAAATCTGCTTTTCTATTGAGAATTTCTCAGGTACAACGAATATCACCCTATATCCCTTATTAAGTGCAGCCAATGCAATCCCCAAGCCTGTATTGCCTGCTGTCGCTTCAATTATTGTAGTACCTGTAACAAGCATGCCTTTTTCCTCTGCTTTTTTTATCATATAAGTACCTATTCTATCCTTAACACTACCCGCAGGATTATAGTACTCAAGCTTGGCATATACATTCACATCTTTTTTTATCCCCATATTATTCAACTTTAGTAAAGGGGTGTTTCCTATTAACTCTCTTATATCATTATAGATACTCATATTCTTCCCCCTAAAGCTTAGATTTTGCTATTGCATTTTCTATGTCAGCAACTAAATCTTCTTTGTTTTCTATACCTACAGATAACCTGATCAGCCTGTCTACAATGCCCATCTTCTGCCTGAGTTCATAAGGAATAGCTCCATGTGTCATTGTTGCAGGATGGGTGAGTAATGATTCGACTCCTCCTAGACTTTCTCCGACAGTGATGTATTTTAACTCTCTTAAAAAAATATGTATATCATAGCTTTCTTTTAGTATAAAGGAAATCATCGCTCCAGGTCCTTTTGCTTGCCTTTTTTGAAGCTCATAACCCGGATGTTCCTTCAAGCCTGGATAATATATTTTTGCTGCAGCTTCATTATTAGTCAGGTAGTCAGCCAGATACTCAGCATTCTCAATGTGCCTGTCTAACCTTACTGATAAAGTTTTAATACCTCTGATAAGTAGCCATGAATCGAAAGGACCTAAAACACCACCTGTTGCATTTTGCAAGAAATGCATCCTTTTTGATAATTCCTCAGAGTTTACAACTACTAATCCTGCAAGCAAATCACTATGTCCTCCAAGATACTTTGTCGCACTGTGAATCACAATGTCAGCTCCTAATTCTATAGGCCTCTGCAGATAAGGGGTCATAAAAGTGTTATCTACAATAGTAAGTAGGTTATGCCTTTTTGCAATATCAGCTACTTTGGATATATCTGTTATACCCATAAGAGGATTTGTTGGGGTTTCAATTATTATAGCTCTGACATTTTCACTTATGCTTTTGGTAACTTCTATTTCTATACTGGTATCCACAATTTCATATTCCAGCTTAAAGTTATTGAACACTTTATCCAATACTCTGAATGTACCACCATACATGTTATTGGAAATCAAAATCTTATCTCCGCTTTTGAAAAGCATCATCACTGCTGTAATTGCAGCCATCCCTGAAGAAAATGCATAACCGGAATAACCACCTTCCATTTCAGTTATAAGTTTTTCCAAAGCATGTCTTGTGGGATTACCCGTTCTAGAATATTCGTATCCCCTGTTCTCACCTATAGTTGCCTGTTTATAAGTCGAAGTCTGGTATATCGGTACACTAACAGCACCTGTATTCTCATCTCCGTCTATTCCCCCATGTATTAATAGTGTTTCCATCTTCATACTCTATTCCTCCCTTTTTATCCCTTTTGCCAGAAAAATACCTGTTTCAGTATACTCACCTTTGCTTGAATAGCCTTTACACATTAATCCTATACTATACACTTCTATATCTTTAAAACCTGCTTCTTCAAGCCATCTTAATATCTGTGCTCTTGAAAAACCCATCCATACATCGTGCATCTCCTCTATTGCCCAGTATCCATTATGCTCCTCCACATCTGTTATAACCAGTGAACCGTTGTTCTTCAAAACTCTGTACATCTCTTTTATTGCTTGTTTGACATTCTCGACATGGTGTAGAGCCATGTTGACAAAAACTGCGTCAGTAGATTTGTCAAATAAAGGTATATCATCCATAGTGCCCATTAGAGGATAAATATTAGTATATCCATATTCCCGTGCAGAGTTGCTCAATTCCTTTAGCATGTTTCTTGAACAATCCAGAGAAAATACCATTTTTGCTTTTTCAGCAAGGGATAAAGATATAAAACCAGTACCGCAGCCCAAATCAACGCATATCTTATTACTTATGTCCACTTTTGATAATGATATCTGTTTTAACTCTTCCTCAAAATATTCGCTTCTTATTACATTCCATTTATGTGCAATAGAATCAAAATAGTTTACTGAATTCATGTTAATACTCCTTTCATTTATAAATAAAAAAACTTCTACCTCCTACAGAGGCAGAAGTAAATTCCGCGGTTCCACTCTGTTAATTATGCCCATAAAAGCATAACAACTCTTTTTTGGTACTGATATACCTCTCTACAATAACGGGTATTCCCGCTGGAGTCTACAATAGAGCTATCTATTTTCAATCCAGAGCTCAGAGATGCACTTCAAACAACCTGAGTGTAATATCCCTTTCAGCTAAGAGGATATCTCTCTGTACATGTCAGTTATCTTACTCTTCTCTTCAATGCTAATCTCACTATTCCCATTGGTATACTTGGTATTTACATTTTATAATCTTTTTGTCATTTTGTCAACATAATACATCATTTTGCGAGTTCTCCATAAAATCTTTATAAAAATGCTATATGATATATTTATAGCACATGCAAATAGTAAGTTTGGTTTTTCAAGGAAAAACTCACTATAATAGTTTTCAATAAACCCCTCAGAAAAAGGCTTTACATATTGTAAGGTCTTTTTCATTTATGCATATACATTAAATGCTGATAAAAAAGAGATCAAATGTTGATTTATCTATGATCTCTTTAATATATATAGATTTATTTTATGTTTAAAGGCTTTAGTAATTTATCCACTTCTATGGGTTTGCCATTTTGATCCATTATTTCCACCTTCGCAAACACCCATCCTTCGACCTTTGTAGGATCTACACCTGCATCTATGAATGGCTGCGGATTAAGAACAAATACTAGATCCTTGTCATTGGTAGCCATGTTTTTAGCCCATTCAAACATATTCCCATTTCCCAATGCAACTCCATAGTGGTCAAGCTTCTCGTGATAGCCTACTACTTCTCTATGATTCTTCACTACATGCCTAAATGCTTCTAGCATATTAACTTCTCCCTTATACTCAGAAGGATGGTCGCCTATTTCTGCAAGAACCATAATCATATCCATCATTTCATCATATTGATACATATCTGCAGGGAGCTTAGAAATATCAAGTCCTGCATTTACAAAGGGCTTTGCATCAAAATCAAGCATTAGATCTGGCTGACCTTCAACACTAAAATCCTTACCTATAAAAAACCTATCTTCAGTTGGTGTAATTAAGGCGAAACCATTATATTGTTCGTCAAACTCGATTTTATCTGGCATAGCATTTAAAATCTGCTCAAAGGATGTTAATGCAACCTTGCCTACCACGTCTGTTCCCTGACATGCTGTAAAAATAAGTATAAGAACTGCAGTTAATACTATTAATGATATTTTTTTCATTTTCAATCCTCCATTTACTATTTCATCAGTTTTTCCATGGTTATTATTAATTCCTCTACTACATCAGGCTCACCCGATTTAATTTTCTTTATCAAACAGCTTTTCAAGTGATCCTCAAATATCAAATTACTTACTGACTTTATCGCTGATTGAGTTGCTATGATATGTATCAATACATCATAACAATACACATCCTTCTCAATCATCCTCTTTATAATCTTAATCTGATCTTCTATATTGTTTAATTGTGAGATAATAGAAGTATTATCATTTTGAATTTTAATTGACTCTTTTGGATTAGAGCTGTAACTGCTCTCTTTTGACTTTGAGGCAAGTATCTGTGTAGGGTATTTCTTATGATCTTCCTTCACATTTCTCACTCCATCTACCTATATTACTTATATCTCTTTAATGCCTATCACATCATAGCCAGCTTCTTCAATTGCTTTTTTTATTTTTGCATCTTCAATCTCATTTAATGCATCAGCTATAGCATACTTACCTTCAAGATTAACTTGTACCTTTGACATGCCTATTTGATGTAATGCGTCAGTAACATGCTTTACGCAATGTCCACAGCTTATACCTTCAATATTTATCTGCTTTCTCATTCTTCATTCCTCCGTTTTTTATTATTTGTATGGTTTAAAGCTTTTCAGTCGCAGTGCATTAGCGAGCACAGATACGGAACTCAGAGACATCGCAGCTGCTGCAAATACCGGATTCAAAAGTGGTCCTCCGAATGCATACAATACACCCGCAGCAATTGGTATGCCGGCAACGTTATATGCAAAAGCCCAGAAAAGGTTCTGCTTGATGTTTCTTATTGTACTTTTGCTTAGCTGTATTGAAGTTGGCACATCCATCAGATCACTTCTCATTAAGACGATATCAGCAGATTCCATAGCAACATCAGTTCCCGAGCCTATAGCTATACCTATATCTGCTTGAGCCAGTGCAGGTGCATCATTTATACCATCTCCCACCATGGCAACCTTCTTTCCTTCCTCTTGCAGCTTCTTCACCTCACTTGCTTTATCTTGCGGTAATACCTCAGCCAATACTCTGTCTATTCCTACTTGTTTCGCTATTGCTTCAGCTGTTCTTCTATTGTCTCCGGTAATCATGGCAACCTCGATACCCATTTTGTGCAGCTTCTCAATTGCCTTAGCAGAGCTTTCCTTTACAATATCTGCTACAGCAATAATGCCTGCAAGTTGATTGTCAACTGTTATATACATTGGGGTTTTACCTTCAGACGCAAGTATATCTGACTGCTCCTCCAACTGTATCAAAGATATGTTTCTATCTACCATAAGCTTTTTATTACCGAGAAGCATCTGTTTTCCTTCTATAACAACTTCTATTCCATGGCCTGGTATTGCAGTAAAACTGTCCAGTTTTTTTAATTCCAGACCTTGCTTTTCAGCACCTCTAACAATTGCCTCTCCAAGTGGATGTTCTGAACTCTTTTCTGCTGATCCAGCCAACTGCAGCAATGACTTTTCATCGATTATTGTTGTTGTAATTACATCTGTGACTTCAGGTCTTCCTTCAGTAATGGTACCTGTCTTATCAAACACAATTGTGTTTATCTTGTGTGTTGTCTCCAGAGCTTCTCCACCCTTAATCAATACTCCATGCTCTGCACCTTTACCTGTTCCAACCATGATAGCAGTTGGAGTTGCTAAGCCTAGTGCACAAGGACAAGCTATTACAAGCACTGCAATAAAGGTTTTCAGTGCAAAAACTGCATCTTTACCTGCTAACAGCCATATTACTGTTGATGCCAATGCAATTACAAATACAATTGGTACAAAATATCCCGAAACAATATCAGCCATTTGAGCAATTGGAGCTTTAGAACCCTGTGCATCCTCCACTAGCTTAATGATTTGAGCCAAAGCTGTATCACTGCCAACTTTAGTTGCTTTGAACTTAATAGAACCATTTTTATTTATGCTTGCTCCAAATACCTTGTCTCCGGCCTTCTTATCTACTGGCATACTCTCACCGGTTAGCATGGATTCATCAATGGCAGTAATACCCTCCATTACTTCTCCGTCAACCGGAATCTTCTCACCAGGTTTTACAAGTATGATATCTCCCACTTCAACTTCTTCTATTGGTATCTCAATCTCTTTATCATCTTGTATAACTATCGCTGTTTTAGGAGCCAGCCCCATTAGCATTTTAATTGCTTCTGAAGTCCTTCCCTTTGATACAGCTTCCAATGACTTTCCAAGTAATATTAAGGTTATAATTACTCCGGCTGTTTCAAAATATAAATCCTCTACATATCCAAAAACTCCGGTGGATATTCTCCATGTGGAATATAAACTGTAAACTACAGCGGCTGTTGTACCAATTGCAATAAGCGAATCCATATTTGGACTTCTATGCCACAGCGCTTTATAGCCAACGGTATAAAACTTGTAGCCCGCAATTACAACTGGTGTAACAAGAATGATTTGTACTAATGCATAGGTTAATGGATACTGCATTGGCTCAAGCCAATCAGGAACGGGGAAGTTCCACCATGTCACCATTGGTCCCATAGCAATATATAATAAAGGAACTGTAAAAATTGCAGAAATAACAAACTTAATCCATAATGTTTTAATCTCTTTTTCCTTGCGTTTCTTGTCCTCATCTACTCTATTTTTATTCTCTATCTCTAGAGCTTTATATCCAGCCTTTGCTATTACTTGCTTTATTTCTGATAAACGCACTGCTTTAGGGTCATATTTAATCATTGCCTTCTCTATTGCAAAATTTACATTTACACTTTCGATTCCTGTTAGCTTACCTACAGCTCTTTCTATAGCCTTTGCACAAGCTGCACAGGTCATTCCGGAGATTGGCACAGTTATCTCCTTTATATCCATCTCCTCTTTTGCCTCATATCCTGCTTTCGTAACAGCACTCTTTATAAACTCTGTGTTTGACTTTTGCTCATCATATTGAACAGTCATTTTTTCTGTTGCCAGATTAACGTTTATTTCACTTATACCATCCAGCTTTTTTACGGCTCGTTCTACTGCCTTTGCACAAGCTGCACAGGTCATGCCAGTAATTTTGAAATTCTCTGTTTTCATAGCTTATCACCTTTCCTCCTATATACTATGATTTACTGAAAAACTTATTATAAACCTTTACTATAGAAAAATTGTATAACCACTTACTAAATATACTTTACCCCCCCTAAGTATATTTCACTTAAAAAATAATATTTAGCTCCTTGAAAACTAAATAAGATTTATACAGCTGTTATTCATCAATTATGATTATAGCTGGAATTTATGAAGATTTTATGTAGAAAACAAAACTATTTCAAATAAAGTTCTTAATAGCTTCAACGTAGTTTCTGTAATTAGACATATGGATTCATGTAATACACCATATTATTATGTATATATATTGGTGATTGATTTCTAACTATAGTATTTTTTGCGGCATGGAAACATAATATAAGGGACTTGATATCTATCAAGTCCCTTAGGGATTATACTGATGCACCGAAACCGAAGGTTCTTCCAAATCCACCAAAAGCTATTATAGCAAGTATGATGATGAAGAAGAAGTTGTTGTTGATACCAAAGCTGCCTCCACATGCAAGTAATATGAATAGTAAGAGCAGGAGTAGGAATCCATTGTTGCAGAACAGGCCTCCCAAAGGTGATACTGCACCTGCTACAGGTGCGCATCCACAGCCAGCTGCAGCTCCTGCTACAGGTGCGCCGAATCCGAATAATCCGTTTGTCATGATTTCACCTCCATTGGAATTTTCTTATCTTCCCAGTAATATACTATGTCCATCTTTTGTTTTGGTTACCTCTATGTCAACTAATAATTTTGTACACACATAAAAAAGGCTTGTCACATAGTATGTAATGGGACAAACTTAAAAGGTCTTAGGAGGTGATTTTATGTATCCTTACGGTTGGGGCAATCCATATTACAGAGGCTATGGCGGCCTAGGTTACGGTGGTTATATAGGTTATGGATACCCGAATTACTATAGAACAACAGGACTGGATTGGCTGCTTTTTGCAGCACTATTTACTTTGCTGTAAGCAAAAAATGAGGAACACTAGAATGTTCCTCATTTCAAATTTTATTGCCAGACATTGGTTTTATCACCTAAAGGTACTATTTTCACATCAGCTTTTATGCTGCCGTTATATATCATTCTATATACAGCAGCTCTTATTCTGGTGTATGGTATCGGATTCAGCTTGTCTACAATTGCACCAATAGATATTCTATTGTTTTCTTCAATTAGCTTTTCTATAGCCTTTATATCCGTATCTACTATATCTTTATAAGCGGTTATTACAGACAGCAGATGTTTCATATTGTTTAGATACATCTCATTGGAGGTTATTTCCCTCCTGCCAAGCAGCATGTAGCTGAAGCCGTTTTCCCTGCACCATCTTTTTTGCAATAATATTTCATTATTATATCTGACAGATTTTGCATCATCATAATCAAGCTTTATAAATCCCACTTCATTGTTTTTTTTCTTAAACCAAATATCAATCTTTGTTACATATGTAAAGCCATTTTCATGATATTTTATTTTAATGGGCTGTTCACAGTATTCCACAATTCCCGGATCTGATTCAAGCAGCACCCAGTTGTCATATTCAAGCTCATTATTAAGAATGACTATTCTGTCAAGCTTTGGACTATATGCTTCCATATAATGCTTTTTCTTCAACTTCTTATTCTTAATTTCACCAAAGTCATATAACACTTAATCACCTGCTTTATATACATAATACTTATTATGTTAACACTTTGTCATTCAATTTTCAATGCTTTAATATTGTTTGCATTTACATTAGTATACAGTTAATAATATAAAGCAACCGTTTTATACGATTGCTTTATATTATTATATATTCTTCACATTAAGTACTCTTATTGCATTGAATACTGCCAGCAATGCAACACCAACATCTGCAAACACAGCCTCCCACATTGTTGATAAGCCGCCTGCTGCAAGAATCAACACAATGAACTTGACTCCAAAAGCTAATATAATGTTCTGCCATACTATTTTTCTGGTATATCTTGCAATTTTTATAGCTGTAGAAATCTTAGATGGTTCATCATTCATAATTACTATATCAGCTGCTTCTATTGCAGCATCAGAGCCTAAGCCACCCATTGCAATTCCTATATCAGCTCTTGCAAGCACAGGTGCATCATTAATGCCGTCACCTGCAAATATAAGCTTACCCTTTGTATTTTTTTCTTTTTCTAGCTTTTCTACAAGTTCAACCTTATCCTTCGGTAAAAGCTCTGTATATACTTCATCAATGCCAAGCTTTGCTGCCACATTCTCTCCTACTTGCTTGATATCACCTGTAAGCATTACTGTTTTGTGAATCCCCAGCTGTCTAAGCTCCTTTACAGCTTTTATTGAATCCGGCTTAAGCTCATCAGATATTACTATGCAGCCAGTGTACATTCCATCTGCTGCTATATATAACAATGTACCATCCTCATTGATTACCGGATGCTCAATTTCTTCTTTTTTCATAAGCTTTGCGCTGCCTGCAAGCACTGTTTTTCCAGTTATTTGCACTTTTATACCATAGCCGGCCAGTTCTTCATATCCCTCTATATTGTCTTGAATTATGTCTTTATCGTATGCTTTCTTTATTGATTCTGCTATAGGATGACCGGAGTGAGACTCTGCATAGGCTGCAAGTTCTAAAAGCTTGCTTTCTTCAACGCCGGAAGCAGGTAAGAGCTTTGTAACATTAAACACGCCTTTTGTAATAGTCCCTGTCTTATCAAAAACCACAGTATCTACATTTACCAATGCTTCAAGGAAGTTGCCGCCCTTTATCAGAATCCCATTTCTAGAGGCTGCTCCAATCCCTCCAAAAAAGCCCAGAGGTATTGATATTACAAGAGCACATGGGCAGGATACAACAAGAAAAATCAAGGCTCTGTATAACCAATCAGAAAATACAGCATCTTTAAAGAATAAAGTTGGGATTATTGTTATTCCTGCAGCTATTACTACTACAAACGGGGTATAATACTTTGCAAATTTAGTGATGAAGTTTTCTGTAGGTGCTTTGTTCATGCTGGCATTCTCTACCAGTTCAAGTATTTTTGTCACTGTGGACTCACTGTATTCCTTAAGCACCTCTACTGAAAGCAGCCCATTTATATTGATGACTCCGCTTAGAACTTCATCACCCGCCTTTACCTCGCGGGGCAGTGACTCCCCTGTCAATGCAGAGGTATCCAGCATGGATTTTCCGCTTATGACTTTACCATCCAATGGGATTCTTTCTCCAGGCTTTACTACTATAATATCTCCTATTGATATATCCTCAGGTGAAACTGTTTTATACTCATCCCCTATCTTGAGATTAGCATAATCCGGTCTTATATCCATCAGCGCTTTTATGGATTTCCTTGATTTGTTTACTGCAGCAGTCTGGAAAAGCTCACCAATCTGGTAAAACAGCATAACAGCAACACCTTCAGGATACTCACCAATTATAAAGGCACCAATGGTAGCAATAGACATTAAAAAATTCTCATCAAAAACCTGACCGCCCCTAATCCTCTTGAGAGAACTTATAAGTACATCACTGCCTATTAGCAGGAAGGATGTCAAAAATACTAAAAACTCTGTGTTCTTGTTAAAGTTGAATATTATACCTGTTGCAAATATTATAGTACCGATAATCAGTCTTATTATTTCTTTTTTTTCAATAGTATGCTTGTGTTCATTAGTACAAATTTTTTTCTCACTGCTCTTATCTATAACTTTTACATGAGGTTCAAGTGATTTTATTATTTGTTTTGATTCTTCAAATATAACCTTACGATCAGCCTTTTCCTTCAAGTTGATATTTAGTGTTTTTGTGACAAAGTTCATTGAGACAGCTGCTACTCCATTTAAGCCTTTTACTCGCTGTTCTATTTTAATTGCACAATTAGCACAGTCCAACCCCTCTAAAATCAATTCTATCTTCATAATAATCCCCCTATAGCCATTTATCATTCATTAATATGCAGCATTCCCTGATCAAAAATATTCTTTATATGTTCATCCTCCAATGAATAATAGACTATTTTTCCATCCTTCCTGTATTTCACCAATCTTGCCTGCTTCAATACTCTCAGTTGATGAGATATAGCCGATTGATTCATACCCAGAAGTGCTGCTATATCGCAAACACACATTTCAGATTCAAAAAGTGCACATATTATTTTTATTCTTGTTGTATCTCCAAAAACCTTAAACAGCTCTGCCAGGTCATACAGCTTCTCTTCTTCCGGCATTGCAGGCTTTACTTTGTTTATTATATCCTCATGTATTACTAAGCAATTGCAGCTGTCTATATATACTCTTTTCTCAGACATTTTATACCTCCTTATTTGTATATATGAACATATATTCATATGTTCAAATTAATAATAACTCCACAGTATTTTTTTGTCAAGTAAAAAAGGTGTTGATTATCAACACCTTTATATCAGGTATATTAGACTAAGCCGCTGGATATCTTCCTTCTTAATGCTGCAAACAACAGTATGGTCAAGCCTATTATCCATACTGAATACTGTCCTATCTGAGTCCATGTGGCAGTATTTGTTATAATTTTGTTTAATCCTATTGTACACCAGTATATCGGTGACCAATATAAAAACTTGTGATAAACCTCCGGTAGTACAACTGCTCCTATATAGGAAGCGGAAACAAACAGCAGCAGAAACTTCATGTTGGCTATTCCTGATATTTGATTGCTGCTGAGGACTCCTATGAGGAATCCGAATATTATGGCTATCAATGAGCTGGATACTGTCATTATCAGCATCATCAGCAAGTTTACATGAAGCATATTTAGTATCCAAAGTATTGCAAATAGCTCAATTATGGGAAGTATGAAACCAGCTGTACTTTTCCCCAGTATAAATTCCATCCTTCTCATGGGAGTTATACTTAATGCGCTTATTGTCTTTGATTCTTTTTCTTCTATGATATTCAGCCCAATTACTATACCGGACAATATAATAGCCATAAGTATTACTGAGCTGGTTCCATATACTGCAACAGAAGAAATGCTTTCTCCTATGTCTGTAAAGCTTATTGCTATATCAGTGCCTAATCCTTGAAGCTTATTTACTATTTGATAAGCCATATATCTTGAACTGGCTTTTTCATTTCCTTCCAATATTACAGTGTAATCACCTGCAGCATTCCTTGCAATTCCGACAATATCGTCTGCTTTTTTTACACGCGAGTTTAATTCATCACTATTGTCAAAAAGCTCTACACTGCCATATTTGTTGAACTCCTCAATAACTGAAATATCCATGCTTTTTTCCATTGCAAACTGTATAGAAACAGCATTTACACTGGGTATGAAGAAGCGCAAGCCTATCGCAAACAATATTGGTGCAGCAATTATATACAGCAGCAGGAATTCTCTGAAGCTGCTTTTTAAGTCTCTTCTAAATATAGATAACAATCTCAACATAGCCCGCACCTCCTATTCTCTGACAAGTCTCTTTTGATAAGATAAAATGGATAGTATATACAGCACTATACTGATGCCTGTCAATACCAGTATACTTCTGAGCATTATTTCATTATTTGAGCTGGGGAAAATTGCTTCTCTTATGGCAAACATCAAATCATAGGTTGGTATCATTGTAATATAATCCGGTGAAAAGCTTGGTGAAAAGTATGATATCATAGGCGCAGTCATAAGTAAGCTTATTCCAAGTATCCACACCATGGCTTTTGAGATACTGTCAAAAAAGCTTCCCAGAAGCATAGCCATGGATGAGCTGAATAGGCTGCCTGCAATGCTTATAAGTATCAGCATCAGCCAGTTTACATTGAAGCCTATTGTAAATACTGTAATAAGAACAGTAGATATCAGACTCAATGCTATCATAAGAATTACTTTTGAAAAAAGATATTCCTTCAGTCTTCCCGGAGTTATCAGGTATGCTTTTATAGTATCTTCTTCTCTTTCCATGAAGATTAGTGTGGCCAGGAAAATAAAGCCCAGCATAACCGGTTCATTAAGCAGCAGTAATGGAATAAAGCTTTTATTCAAAGGCAGCTTCTCATAATCGACATTGTCACTGAGTACAACAGTTTTAGTATTGTTGTTTGGTGCACCAGTACCAATAAGTGATTCCAGGGCCAGCTCGATAGATTTTCTGCTTTTTTCACCTTCATAGCCCTGCATTATTACCTCAAAGGCAGGCTTGCCTTCTACACTGCTTAAAATGATACCTATTGAGTTCTTATCCTTCTTCATAGCTGCAATAACCTCTTGCCTGTCATTGTGCTTATGGTATGCTTCACTGGAGCCGAAAATTGCTTCAATGCTGCTGACTGCTTGAATATCCTCTGTTTCTATGGCATATAACAGTTTGGCATCCAAGTTTGCTTTTTCTGGAATAAGGAAATTGGCTGTAAGTATCAGAAGACCTGCCACCACCAAAACAATAAGGAAAAAGTAGTTCCTGTAAGCTACTGTAAAGTCCTTTTTCAGAAGCCCAATAAATCTCTTCATGCTACTTCAACTCCTTACCGGTGAGCTTGATGAAAATGTCTTCCAGAGAGGCTTCCTGTGTATGCATTGTTTCTATCTTGCAGCTTGATATTATTTGATTTATCCTCTTAATTTGAGCTTCATCAGTCAGGGATAATGCTTCCTTCTTAAGACTTTCATTTTCAATATACTCTATGTTTACGTATTTCTCTCCATATCTAAGCTTCAGATTTCTGGGTGAGTCAATGGCGCTGATTTCTCCATTGGTGATGAATGCAACTCTATCACACAGCTCCTCTGCAATATGCATATTGTGTGTTGTAAGGAAAATTGTAGCGCCTTTTTTCTGCTTATCTCGTATAATGTCCTTTATAACACTGGTTGTGGTTGGATCCAGTCCTGAGGTAGGCTCATCCAAAAACCAAATCTTTGGGTTATTAATCATTGATCTAGCAAAAACAAGCCTCTGGAGCATTCCCTTTGAATATCCGCTTGCCTTTCTGTTTGCAGCTTCCTCCAGTCCTACCATTTTAAGAAGCTTATAGGGGTCTTCAGTAGGAACACTGAACATCTGGCTGAAAAATTGCAGATTCTCAACTCCGGTAAGCTTCTTATAAACATTTGCCCTTTCAAATGATACTCCAATGTCATTGAACATATCCTTATTTGCTTTTTTTATGCTTTTATTATCAATGTATACTTCTCCCTTTTGCAAAGGCAAAAGTCCTATAAGCACCTTCTGCGTTGTGGACTTGCCTGCACCGCTGGGCCCTAAAAAACCGAATATCTCTCCTTTACTGATTTCAAAGCTGACATTCTTAACTGCATAGTTTGCATCATTTGAGTATGAATGGTATAAATCTTTAACTTTTATCATAATATCCTCCATATGCTATTCCTCATCGTCCACAGTATTAGCTTTTTTTGCTGTCAGCTTCTTTAAAATCCTTAGCTTAATAGGTATTATTATTGCAGATACAACAACCAAAATAACTATCCATCCCCATAGTGGCATATTATTCACCTCCTTCTCTACGCTTAAAGCCATGCTCAAGAATAATCAGCATTTTGTCAACCTTATCAATCAGCTCTCCTTCGTCCTTTAATATATCATTATACTGCATGTAGCTAAGTAAATAATCAACAATTGCAGTGTTCAGATGAGTTATTATATAAGCTCCGACCTTTGTATCAACCCTACTGCTGATATCACCCTTTCTTTTGCCATTCTCAATTAAATCCTCAAAAAACTGATTACTCTTTTCCAGATTTACTCCTAATATTTCTTCCTTGAACTTTATATCATTTTCCTTTAGAAAGTTATTTGCCAAGGCTGAATATTTAGGGTTTTCTCTGGCAAACTTCAGTCCTCTTATATACAGTTCTCTTATCAGCTCAAAGAAGCTGAGATTTGGAATATTTGCTGCAAAGTCCATTAAATACTCGGCTTTTTTAGCTCCTGCAAGGTCAATAATATATTTGTATAAATCCTTTTTATTGTGAAAATACTGATAAACACTGCCTTTTGCTATGTTTGACCTCTCAGCAATTTTTGTAATACTTGCATTTTTGTAGCTGTTAGCTGAAAACTCCTCAATAGAGGTCTCTATAATTGCATTTCGCTTTTCCTCTGACAGATTAAAAAAGGTCTGCTTTGGCATTAAACTGCTCCTTTCAATATGACCACCCAGTCATGTCTTAATTCTATTATATGACCACCCAGTCATAAAGTCAATATAATTGATTAAAAAAATATGTAACGAAATCCGGGCATGGCCATAATATGTTAGTGGGAAGAGAACCAAGCTGATAATCAATTAGGGAGGTGTAATATATGGCAGATGGATGCGGATGCGTAGCGCCAATAGTAGACTGGTGTAAGGACAACGGTTTCCTTTTACTCCTTTTGCTGTTCATACTTCTTGCTTACACAAGAGGTCAGGAGCAAACTTATTTCTTCATAATCATACTTGCAATAATTGCATTTGGTGGTTTTGGAAGAACTTTCGGCTTTGGAGTATAACAAACCAGAAAAGGTTCACTCATGTGAGTGAACCTTTTTTCTTTTTATGCTATTTATTGTAAACAACAACCTTATTACGACCTGTTTGCTTAGCTTTATATAAAGCTGTATCTGCATTCTTGATCAATTCATTTTTGTTACATGAAATATCGGGATATACGGCTATTCCTACAGATATGGTCATATCCACAGTCCTATTCTTAGAAATTTTAAAATGGTTATTTTCTACCATGCTCCTTATGCGTTCAGCTGCTTCCTCTGCTTCTTTCATGGAGCAATCAAGCAGCAAAATAGTAAATTCTTCTCCTCCAACTCTGGATACAATATCAAAGCTTCTACACGCCTTTTTCAGTAATGCTCCGATTTGCTTTAATGTTTCATCACCCTCAGCATGTCCATAAGTATCATTAATCCTTTTGAAATGATCAATATCTATATATAATAGCGCCAGTTTCTCGTCGTGTCCCTCTGCTTTAATAATTGCTTCATTGAAAAGACTGTCAAACTGTCTTGTATTATTAAGATCAGTCAAATAATCTCTTACCGATTCTAGTTTATACTTTCTATATAGCCTGTTGGAGGCAGCCATATATTCCGAATACATAAATGTTACATAAGACACTGCAATAACACTTATCCAATATATGATTAAAAGCTGTATAAGTTTATGAACATCCTTAACCAGAATAGTAAATGCTATTGAGCTTATAATCAAAGCATACAAAAGGCAATAAAACCATTTTTGCTTTATTGACAGACGAGCTCTTAGAGCAATGAAGCTGCAGCCTATTCCCATCAAAAGTGCAACCACAAAAGCAACAACGGATGTATAGCTTACTCCGAAATAAAACAGACGGAACAGCCCTATTATAAGGCTTGATAAAACTGCAGGCAGAGTGCCGCTGTATAAGGCAGCAAGTATTATAGGTATATTTCTAAAATCTACAATTACAGTGGGAATAACTTGAACGCTATATATCATTAAAAGTATTCCTAATATCCCGGATGTTAGGCCGGTAATCAGCTTAACCTTCAATGAAGAGTTATTGCTAACACCTTTATCCTTTGCAATCTGGTTTCCCAAACTTATTACTGTTATCAATATGGTTGCATTAATAAATAAATCATGAAGCATAAGAATACCTTCCTTTCTAATATTGCATTAATATTCTATATCATTTTAAAAACTCATACAATATCACAACTTGTAAGTAGACATAAAAAAAGTGTGAAATTTAATTCACACTTATACAATGAGCTTTTTTATCTCTTCTACTGTAAGTACCTTACCAAAGGATTTTACTGCTTCATCAACAACCAGTGCAGGTGTTCTCATAACACCATATTTCATTATATCCTTAAAATCCTCTACCTTTTGTACATCTGCTTCTATACCTAGCTGCTTCACTGCCTCTCTAACGTTTGCATCCAGCCTTTTACAGTTTGCACAGCCGGAGCCCAAAACCTTAATTACCATATAATAACCTCCTTATGCTATATGAACATATTGAAGCTTAATCAAGCTTCTCTGTCCTTATCGCTTCAAACTTTTAGATTATTAAAAACCCAAAAACATAATCTATATTACTATATGTTCATGTACTCATATAGTAATATAGATAGCTAAACAGTCGATGATTAATGCTTATATAACATATCATTCTTCTCTGCTCTTTCCCGTGACCCTTACTATTTCCAGCTTTACTACAGCTGTATGCCTTGCACTTCTTGCTATGTACTCCAAACCTTCATTTAAAAAGTCCGGCGAATACTTTTCTATTAACTTCTTCAATGCTTCATTAGCTTCGTTTTCGTCGTCAACTATATAAGCTTTGGCAAACACAATAACACTATCATATACGGTACTGAATTTATCAGGCAGTACCTTAGTAGCACCAACTATAGTAAAACAGACTTTGTTGTTGTAATTAATGTTGTCCAGCTTTTGCCCATCCTTAGCACAGTGGAAATAAATGCTGCCGTCAGAATATACAAAATTGACAGGTACTCCATACGCATAACCGTTTTCACCTGTTGTTGAAATGATTCCATATTCTCCATTTGTAATCAATTTATCAATTGTTGCTTCATCTGCTTGTCTGTCTTTTCTTCTCATTTCTCTAAACATCATTAACCTCCCTCAATTAATTGCTTTTTCATATCTGTCGATTTAATCTGGTTTCTGTTTCTGTATATACTATCTGATTTCATACTATCATAACAGCTGTTTTATATCAATTATGGAATAAGACTTTGTTTTTAACACAAAATAATAGTTGACTTACAGTCTGAGTTTAATATATAATAGTAAATGTCTCGCAGGGGTATAGCTCAATTGGTAGAGTAGTGGTCTCCAAAACCATTGGTTACGGGTTCAAGTCCTGTTGCCCCTGCCATAATAAAGTATCAAAATCTGTATTAATAATACAGATTTTTTTGTTTTATAATCTCAATTATTTTCTCTTTTATTGATACAAAAAACACCGGGTTAAATCCGGTGTTTATGTCTGTTATTCTTTCTCGTAGAGCCAGCTGTCAAAGAAGTCATCCATTTCCATTCCTGAGACTTTCTCACAAACATTTATGAAGTCTTCAGTATATGCTATTTTAAATTTATACTCATCGAAATATGTTTGTAATATACGGAAAAATTTTTCTTCTCCAACAAGCTTTCTTATTTCATTCATGATGACTGCACCCTTGGTATATACTGTCGGACCATAGTCATCCCAGCTTTCAAACTCGCTTAAGGGCTTGGCAACAACTATATCTTCCGCCTCTTTTTTTACTCTTTGCTCATGATTTCTGAAATTTCTGTCTGAATCCTTCTTACCAAGCTTCATTTCTTCATAAATTTTCTCAGAATATGAAGTTATGCCTTCATCAAGCCATGCTTCGTCGATTTCATCATTTCCCACAAGGCTGTACCACCATTGATGGCCTGTCTCATGAACTATTACTATAGTAAACCAATTCATACTTGATTCTATTTCATAGCTTTTATCGCTTATATAAATAAGTCCCGGATATTCCATACCGCTTGGAAATTCAGTCTCTACTACAGAAAAGGATGGAAATGGGTACTTACCAAACTTTTCATTGAAAAGCTTTAAGGACTCTGCGCCTATTCTTAGAGCTTCCTTGCCTCTTCTGGAATGCTCCTTATAGTAATAGGATTTGACAATTGTACCATCAACTATTCTCTCTGCTATTACAAAATTGCTATTGGCAATAAATGCAAAATCTCTCATGCCATTGGCTTCAAATTTCCAGGTTTTGATATTTCCTTCTACTTTTTCGTCGATTAAATGACCTGAAGCTGCAACTATATATTCTCTTGGTGCCTTTATAACCACATCATAATCAGCAGTATCGCTGAAAAAAGGATCTCCTATTGGATAGTACTTATCAAGATTCCAGCCATCCTTCTTGTCATATACAGCTGCTATAGGATACCAATTACCCATATTGAAATTAGTTTCACCCCAGCCAAATCGTTCCCCTGCCGGAGGTATGTGCACTACATACTGCATATTGAGCTCCACAGCTTCTCCAGGCTTTATTGGAGAAGCAAGCTTCACCTTCATTATTGTGCTTCCTTCGCCTTGGAAGCTGTACTCCAGCTGTGAACCTCTGGCAGTATCGCTTACTGATTTTATTTCTGTATATCCGGGTTGAAAGCCTCTTGGATACGCATTCTTAAAATCATCAAACAAAAATGGTGCTGTAACTTCTGTTTTGAAGGCATTGGTATAAACGTGAAAATACAGCTCCTTAAGCTCAATGTCTTCATTATTTATATATTTTACATTTTGTTCTGCAGTAAGAAGCTTATCTTCTGTGTTTAAATCTGCAACGATACTGTATTGGTTAATATCTTTGCTTTTTTCAACTCTGTTCAACTTTGCAGCTCCAATGCTGGTTTTTGGCTGCATATTGCCTGAGTCGCTGCTGTTAGCCCCACTAATGCATGAAGTCATTAATGCTATTGCAAGCACTAATACTATAAGGGTTCTTGTAATTCTCTTCATAACACATCTCCCTTTTATCTGTTTCTTCTTACAGAGTCATTGTGCTCTGTTATTTTCTTTATAATATAGTCGTACCCGTTTTCACTGTGAGGTATAAGACATTTTGAACAGTCCTTTATTCCATCGTTCATAACATAATTACCGCCGCAGTCATCAAGAAAATATAGAGCACAGTAACAGAAAAGACAATTAAAACTATCTTCATTAGCTACTTTATGACAGGGAAAGTATTCACATTCCTTGTTCTGAAAAAACCTATATGAATTCTCCATATTAACCCCCCTTTTGGTAGTATTAAAACTCAAGGTTTCCAACCGTTCTTGGGAATGGTACTACATCCCTGATATTGGACATACCGGTAATATACATAAGTATGCGCTCAAAGCCCAATCCATAGCCTGCATGCTTAGCTCCACCATACTTTCTTGTGTCAAGGTACCAGGAATAGTCTTCCTTATGCAACCCCTTTTCATCCATTATCCTTTCAAGCACATCAAGACGCTCTTCTCTCTGACTTCCTCCTATTATCTCGCCTACACCTGGAACTAAAAGATCCATTGCCGCTACAGTTTTATTATCGTCATTTAATCGCATATAGAAGGCTTTTATTTCCTTTGGGTAGTTAATAAGGAAAATAGGTTTCTTATAAACCTTTTCAGTCAGATACCTTTCATGCTCCGTCTGCAGGTCTGTCCCCCAGTCAACAGGATACTCGAATTTTTCTCCGGATTTTTTCAATACTTCTATGGCATCAGTATATGAGACTCTGCCAAAATCTGAGTTTATTATGTTATTCAGTCTTTCCAGCAAGTTCTTGTCTATCTGAGTATTGAAGAATTCCATTTCTTCTGGTGCGTTTTCAAGAACATAATTGATGATGTATTTAATCATCTCTTCAGCAAGATCCATATTATCCTCAAGATCTGCAAATGCTATCTCCGGCTCTATCATCCAAAACTCTGCAGCATGTCTTGCAGTGTTTGAGTTTTCTGCTCTGAAGGTAGGACCAAAGGTATAGACGTTCCTAAAGGCCATACAGAAGGTTTCTACGTTAAGCTGTCCACTGACTGTAAGATTCGATTCTTTCTCAAAAAAATCCTTTTTATAGTCAATTTTTCCATTTTCATCCCTAGGAATACTATTTAAATCCAAGGTTGTGACTTTAAACATCTCTCCTGCACCTTCACAGTCACTGCCTGTTATTATCGGTGTATGCACATATACAAAGCCTTTTTCCTGAAAGAATCTGTGTATTGCATAGGCTACCAGGGATCTTACTCTAAATACGGCAGAAAAGGTGTTTGTTCTTGGTCTCAAATGAGCAATGGTTCTTAAAAACTCAAAGCTGTGACCTTTCTTTTGCAGAGGATATTCCTGAGGAGAAGCTCCTAAAATCTCTATTTTGGACGCTTTCAACTCAAAGGGCTGTTTTGCACCTGGAGATTCTACAAAGAGACCTTCCACTCTTATTGAAGAGCCAACCAGCAGCTTCGAAATTTCCTTGAAGTTCTCAATGCCTTCCTCAAATACTATCTGAAGATTCTTAAAGAAGCTGCCGTCATTAAGCTCAATGAAACCGAATGCCTTTGAAACTCTTACGGTCTTTATCCAGCCTGCAACTTCAATCTCATTGCCAATAAACTCCCCTGTTTGCTTGTATAGTTGTTTTACTACTACTTTTTTCATATTACTCAACCTCCTGTATTATAAAAAATAGAGCCATTCATCCCTTGGTGAAGGGACGAATGGCTCGCGGTACCACCCTTATTGTCATAAAGACCGGCTTTACAGCAAATCTTACTTTATTCAGTAACAAACAAAGCTTTAACTTGCCCCGAGATTAACGGTTCGGTTCCGTATAAGCCTACCGACAGACCCATTGTGAGCATGCTTTCGGTTATAGACTCAGAGATGTTCTTCAATATAACCCTACATCGAACTTGCACCATCTTCGACTCGCTTTAAGCAGAATATCATATCTACTCTTCTCATCATTGTCTTTAATGCTATTGATAGAATTTTAATACAAATAGTATTTTGTGTCAATAGAAATGTTAGTCGCTAGCTACTTGCTTTCAACAGTCATTGGTCACTATTTTATACTCTCAAATCCACTTCTATGTTTAGTATATCCATATTTTCACGAAGTATCGGATATATATATTCCTCCAGGAATTCTGTAACCTGCTCGGGAGCTCTGCCTATGAAATTTTTTGCATCCATCAATTCTAGAATTTCCTTCTCCGTCATCATGAAGGCCTCATCATTGATAATCAGAGATAAAAGGTTATTGTCCAAGCCTTCTTCCTTAACTCTTCTGCTTGCTTCCATGGAGTATATCCTTATTTTTTCATGAAGCTCCTGCCTGTCTCCTCCTCTTTTTACAGCTTCCATCAGAATGGTCTCTGTAGCCATAAAAGGCAGCTCAAGTTCTATATGCTTCTTTATCATTTTTTCATATACAACAAGACCATTCGATACATTGATCATTATCTCCAATATACTGTCTACTGCTAAAAAGGCCTGTGGTACAGCAAGTCTCTTATTGGCTGAATCATCCAGAGTTCTCTCAAACCATTGCGTTGCTGCAGTTATTACAGGATTAAGGGCATTTACTATTACAAACCTCGCCAATGCGCCTATTCTCTCGCTTCTCATAGGATTCCTCTTATATGCCATGGCAGAGGAACCTATCTGGTGCTTTTCAAAAGGCTCTTCTATTTCCTTCAGGCTTTGCAGCAATCTAATGTCATTACTGAATTTATAGGCAGATTCCGCTATATGCGAAAGCACGTTCAGTACTTGACTATCCAGCTTTCTGGTATAGGTTTGTCCAGTAACTGCAAAGGATTTGTCAAAGCCCATTTTTTCAGCTACCCTATTGTCAAGCTCTCTGATTTTTTCGTGATTCCCATCAAATAGAGACATGAAGCTAGCCTGTGTGCCGGTGGTGCCTTTTACACCTCTCAGCTTCATTCGAGTGAGCTGGAATTCAAGCTCCTCAAGATCCAGCAGGAAATCCTGTATCCATAAGCAGCAGCGTTTTCCAACCGTTGTCAGCTGTGCAGGTTGAAAATGCGTAAATCCTAAAGTAGGTAAATCCTTATATTTAAGTGCAAACTTGGAAAGATTGCTTAGTACATTAATCAGTTTTTTACGTGTGAGCTTCAGACCTTCATTCATCTGTATAACATCAGTATTGTCACCTACAAAGGCACTGGTAGCTCCAAGGTGAATGATTGGCTTAGCCTTTGGACACTGCAGCCCGTATGCATAAACATGTGACATAACATCATGTCTGGTTTCCTTTTCTCTTATAATTGCATCCTCATAGTTTATATCATATATATGCTCCTTCATTTCTGCAATTTGTTCTTCACTAATATTCAAGCCAAGCTCTTTTTCGCTCTCTGCAAGAGCTATCCACAGCTTTCTCCAGGTCGAGAACTTATAATCATCAGAAAAAATATATGACATATCCTTACTTGCATATCTGCTTATCAGTGGATTCTGATATTCCTTGGTATTTGAATTATAAGACATATTCTACCTCTCTATCTTAAATTTTGCTTTATGAAGCTTTCAAATCTGTCTAAGCCCTCCTGGATGTTCTTCATGGAGGTTGCATAGGAAAGTCTGATAAAGCTGTCCGTTCCAAAGGCTGCACCCGGTATGACTGCTACCTGGCCCCTTTCTAGAAGAATTTGTGCAAAATCAAGAGAGCTGTTTATTATTTCGCCGCAAAACTCTCTTCCCATATAGCTGCTTATATCGACATATACATAAAAAGCTCCTTCAGGCATTATACAAGTCAAGCCCTCCATTGTAGAAAGCCGATCATACATATAATTTCTTCTCTCACCGAACTCTCTCACCATATTGTGAACGTCATCCTGGGGCCCTATTAATGCTATAGTTGAAGCATACTGTGCTATGGAATTAGGATGCGAAACAGCATGGCTCTGTACACCGGACATAGCCTTTACAAGCTTTTCGTCAGCTGCTGCATAGCCAATTCTCCAGCCAGTCATAGCATATGCCTTTGACATACCGTTTATAACTATAGTCAATTCCTTTATAGCTTCCCCCAGGGCTGCAATACTAACATGCTTCTTGCCATCATATGTAAGTTGTTCATAGATTTCATCAGATACTACATATATGTTATTCTCTACTGCTAAATCAGCAATATGCTTTAACTCATCCTCAGAATATATTGCACCTGTAGGATTGCTTGGTGTATTTAAAAGTATAGCCTTTGTCTTCTCTGTTATGGCTGACTGCAGTTCTTCTCTGGTCATCTTGAAGTTATTCTCTTTTTTTGTTTCAACAAGAACGGGAACTCCGTCATTAAGCTTTATTATCTCAGTATAGCTTACCCAATATGGAACAGGTACAATTACTTCATCACCAGGGTTCAGAATAGCTGCAAAGGTGTTGGAAAGAGAATGCTTTGCTCCACTTGAAACAATAATCTGGTTTGGATTATAATCAAGATTGTTGTCTCTTTTAAGCTTCTGACAAATAGCTTTTCTTAATTCCATGGTACCCTGAGCAGCAGTATATCTTGTAAAGCCTTTGTTTATGGCTTCTATGGCTGCTTCCCTGATATACTCTGGTGTGTCGAAATCTGGTTCTCCTGCGCCAAAGCCATAGACCTTTATTCCGTCAGCCAGCATTTGCTTTAACTTAGCATCAATAGCTAATGTTATGGATGGTGCAATTTTTGAAATTTTGTCAGCAATCTTTAGACTCATTTTTTATACCTCCGCCTGTAATTAGTTAAGAAAATATTTACTTAGCTCTTTCAGCTCTTGAACATTTTTATAATCAACCCACACACTTCCCAGTATGGGCTCATTATTCATAAATACTCCATGGCAGTCCGAGCCGCCTGTTATTACAAATTTTCTGGCATGGGCAATCTGAAGCATTTTATTGACTGTTTCATCTGTATGCTTAGAGTGGTATACTTCCAGGCCTTTAATACCCATATCCATTATCTCATTCAGCTTGATATTCCTGCTTATTAGCCCGGGATGAGCCAATACAGGCACTCCTCCCACATGCTTTATGATTTCTACAGCTTCCTGGCAGGTCAGCTTATATCTTTCTACGTATGCAGGCTCTCCCTTTCCTATATATTTATCAAAGGCTTCCTTAATATTGCCTATATAGCCCTTATCTATCATGGCTCTGGCAATATGCGGTCTTCCTATTATTCCCTTTTCTGCTATGCTTTTGACTTGCTCAAGAGTTATTTCTATTCCAAGTGAATTGAGTTTATCTATCATTCTTTCAGCTCTGTTGTGCCTTGAGTCATGTATTTTATACAATAATTCAAGAAGGTAGGTTGATTTGTAATCTATAAAATAACCTAATATATGTATCTCTTCACCTTGGTACTCTGTACTGAGCTCAATACCGGGTATGACCTCCAACTGCTGATTGCTTTTGCTATTACATGCTATGTCTTGCGATGCAGCTTTGATTGCCTTGTCTATGCCGTTTACAGTATCATGGTCGGTTATTGCAATGGCTTTCATTCTCTTCTTAATAGCCCATTGAACCACTTCCTCGGATGTCAGAAGCCCATCTGATGCATTGGTATGTATATGTAAATCTGCTTTCAGCATAATAACCTCACCTGTTATGATTTTTGCTTCTCAACATTATTAATTATACCATTATTTCACTGTTTTGTGTCAATTGAAACTGGCTTTATACAAAAATATACATTGAATGCATAAAAGTAGTGTACAATAAAAAAGGCTCCTTATGTGTATGACTCATTTACGAGTATACCTCATATGAAGCACTTTTATTATCTTGGCTCAACCAAAAGCTTTATTGCCGTTCTCTCTTCGCCATCTATTTCAATGTCCGTAAATGCTGGAATACATATTAAATCTATACCGCTGGGAGCCACAAAACCTCTAGCAATTGCTATTGCTTTTATTGCTTGGTTCAGAGCGCCTGCACCTATCGTTTGAATTTCTGCTCCGCCTTTTTCTCTCAATACTCCTGCCAAGGCACCTGCAACAGAGTTAGGATTGGATTTTGCTGATACTTTTAATACTTCCACTTGGTATGTCACCCCTTTAAATTTGTTGTACAATACCAGTTTATTCTACAAAGTTTTACAAAACCCTCTTTTTTTTGACACAATTTCTAATATTTAGACAAATGCTTTTTACTACTATAAGCTTACAGTATATAACCCGAACTATTATCACAGTTATTATTTACTGTCTGCTTACTCATGATAGTTTAGTCTTTTTATTGTTTTCAGTTTGTCATGCTCGTCAAGCATCAATACTATTGCTCCAAAAATCGCTTCACCGTCTGCCACCTCAAACCTTCCGGGCATCATAGTCAGAAACTTTTTTATTATAATTTCCTTCTCAACTCCCAGAACAGAGTTTCTGGGTCCTGTCATTCCGAGATCAGTAATGTATCCGGTACCCATTGGCAATATTCTTTCATCGGAGGTCTGTATATGTGTGTGTGTGCCAAATACAGCAGTAACTCTGCCGTCAAGATACCAGCCCATTGCCTGCTTTTCTGAAGTGGCTTCGGCATGCATATCTACTATTATTATATCTGCTTTATGAGGTATATCCGTTAAAATATAATCTATAGTTCTGAATGGGCAGTCAGCTCCATCCATGAATACTCTTCCGGATAGGTTTACCACTGCTATACTTTTTTCTTTACATCTAACTATTGTATAGCCTTTTCCGGGATTATTATCAGGATAATTTGCGGGACGTATTAGCCTGTCTTCCCTGTCTATGAAATCCAATATTTCTTTTTTTGCCCAGGTATGGTTTCCAAGTGTTATTACGTCAATGCCCATGTCAACAAGCTCATCATATGTACTTTTTGTAATGCCAACACCGCCTGCACTGTTCTCTCCGTTTGCAATTACAAAATCTATATCATGCTCTAGCTTTATCGAACTCAAATTTTTCTTCAAATAATTTCTCCCAGGCCTGCCCACAATATCTCCAATGCAAAGTATGTTCATATGTACCTCCGTTCAATCGCTAACCGCTGACTACTAACCTCTACAGTATGTATGCCTTAAAGCTTTACTCAAGGTTAGAAGTTAGAAGTTAGTGCTTAGTAGTTAATATTTATATTATAACCCCAAAGCAGCCATTTACGCTATATAGCAATAATAGAAAGAGGAATGCATATTACTTGCAATCCTCTTTCATAAAATTTATCAATACCTCATAGGAAGTATTATTTATTTTGCATATTCAATCGATCTTGTTTCCCTAATAACATTTACTTTGATTTGACCAGGGTATTCAAGCTCATTCTCTATTCTCTTGACTATATCTCTGGCTATATAAACTATTTCAGAATCAGATACTTCATCTGGCTTAACCATTATTCTGATTTCTCTACCGGCTTGAATAGCAAAAGATTTTTCAACTCCAGTAATTGAATTAGCTATGTCTTCCAGCTTCTCCAATCTCTTTATATATGACTCCAAGGTTTCTCTTCTTGCCCCAGGTCTTGCGCCTGATATAGCATCGGCAGCCTGTACAAGAACAGCCTCTATTGTTGTAGCTTCAACATCACCGTGATGAGCAGAAATCGCATGTATAACTTCTGCGGACTCCTTGTACCTCTTAGCTAAATCTGAACCAATCTGAACATGTGTTCCTTCTATTTCATGGTCAACAGATTTACCAATATCGTGTAACAATCCTGCGCGCTTTGCAAGCTTTACATCTGCTCCCAGCTCTGCAGCCATTATGCCTGCAAGATGGGCTACTTCAATTGAATGCTTTAAAACATTCTGACCGTAACTGGTTCTGTATCTTAATCTTCCAAGCAACTTTACAAGCTCAGGGTGAAGACCGTGTACACCAGTGTCAAAGGTTGCTTGTTCGCCTTGCTCTCTAATATAGTTGTCTACTTCCTTTTTGGACTTTTCAACCATTTCCTCTATTCTAGCAGGATGTATTCTTCCGTCTACAATGAGTTTTTCAAGTGCAAGTCTTGCAACTTCTCTTCTGATAGGGTCAAAACCTGAAAGTATTACTGCTTCAGGTGTATCATCAATTATTAAATCTATACCAGTCAATGTCTCGAGTGTTCTGATGTTTCTTCCTTCTCTTCCAATTATTCTGCCCTTCATTTCGTCATTAGGCAGGGCAACAACTGAAACTGTAGTTTCTGCAACGTGATCTGCGGAGCATTTCTGAATAGCCAGTGAAATAACATCCTTAGCTTTTCTGTCTGCTTCCTCCTTGGCTTTGGTTTCTATATCCTTAATCATCATTGCAGCTTCATGTCTTATTTGCTTTTCAATATCGCTGAGAAGCAGCTGCTTGGCATCTTCTGAAGATAATCCGGAAATCCTTTCCAATTCCTCCATTTGCTTATTTAAAAGCTCCTGAACCTCTTCATGAACCTTCTGAATTTCTTTTTGCTTCTTGCTTATAGTCTCTTCTCTTTGCTCAAGAGTATCGACCTTTTTATCAAGAACCTCTTCTCTTTGAAGTAATCTTCTTTCTATACGCTGAATTTCATTTCTTCTGTCGCGTATTTCCTTATCAAGCTCTGATCTGAGCTTATGGATTTCTTCCTTAGCTTCCAGAAGCACTTCCTTTTTAGTGGTTTCAGCCTGTTTATCAGCTTCCTCTATTATTCTTTTTGCCTCTTCCTCAGCATTTTTTATTTTTGTTTCGGCAATATATCGTCTAACTAGATACCCGACAAGTGTTCCTACGAGTATGGCAACTAGTGCAATTATTGCATATATTGCAATATCTATAGCTCGTTCACCTCCTTAGTTAAAATAAAAATCCGTCACCGGAATTAATTTCATCATCATTACCATTATTAACTATAACATTGAAACTGATACACCATGTAAAATAATTTTATATCTTTTACATTTTTTTGTCAAGTTAGTATACACAATGTATATTATGTAAACTTCATAAGAATCCTGAGTTTATAAGCCTTCATCGTCAAAAAGGTTTGATATCACTCTACGACATATATCCAAATTATAACCTTTACCGTATAAAAATGCGAAAAGCTTTCTTTTTGTATTTTTATCTTCACCTTTTAGAGTCTTAAGTTTCTTTTCAGCCTGTCTGGATGCAGCTGCATATTCATCAGGTGATATGTTTTCTATGGCAGCTTTTATTGTATCCTTGTCAATTCCTTTTTGCAGAAGCTTCATAAACATGATTTTTCTACTGAGATTGCTGTTTTGTCTCTGTCTAAGCCATGCATCGGTATATCTTTCATCGTTTATATAATCCAGCCCAATTAACTTTTCAACAGTCCTGTCTATAGCTTCAGATTTATAACCCTTCTCTGTCAGCTTTTTTCTTATCTCGGTTTCGGTTTTCCCAATCTTGCCTAATAGTCTGAGACAATAGTTGAATGCCTTACTTTCTTCGTTTCTATCAATAATTTCATTTAGGGCTTTTATATCAACCTCAGATCCAGCCTTAAGCTTAAGCTCATATATCAGACCTATATCCATGGAAAGACAGAACTCATCATCAATATATATATTGTATCTGTTCGTGCTGTTTTTCTGCTGTTCTATTTTTGTTATTACCATACATATCACAACCTTGCAGCTTTGTAAAAACAGGCTGACCTTTTAGATGGCCAGCCTGTATAAAATCTTAATATTCGTCAGCAGCTAATTCATCTTCAACAGCTGACTTTGTTTTATTGGCACCTGTAATGAACAGTTCTCTGACCTTTACTTCTATTTCTGTAGTAACAGCAGGGTTCTCCTTAAGGTACTGCTTCGCATTCTCTCTTCCCTGTCCTATTCTCATATCTCCATAGGAATACCAAGAACCGCTCTTCTGAACTATATCATTGTTGGTAGCAGCATCAAGAACACTGCCTTCTCTTGAGATACCTTCTCCGTACATTATGTCAAACTCTGCCTGCTTAAACGGAGGAGCCACCTTGTTCTTAACCACTTTAACTCTTGTTCTGTTTCCAACTATATCATTGCCCTGCTTAAGGTTTTCAACCTTTCTGACTTCAAGTCTGACAGAGGAATAAAACTTTAAAGCTCTTCCGCCGGGGGTTGTTTCGGGGTTACCAAACATAACTCCTACTTTTTCTCTAAGCTGATTTATAAATATGGCAACTGTCTTGGATTTATTGATGGCACCGGCAAGCTTTCTGAGAGCTTGCGACATAAGTCTTGCCTGGAGACCTACGTGAGCATCTCCCATCTCACCGTCTATTTCTGCTTTTGGCACCAGTGCAGCTACTGAGTCAATAACTATTACATCCAGTGCACCGCTGCGAACAAGTGTTTCACATATTTCTAAAGCCTGTTCGCCTGTATCCGGCTGCGAAACTATAAGGTTGTTGGTATCAACGCCTAGATTTTTTGCATAAACAGGATCAAGAGCATGCTCTGCATCTATAAAAGCAGCTTCTCCTCCATTTTTTTGTGCTTCTGCTACTATATGCAGTGCTACCGTTGTTTTGCCTGATGATTCAGGTCCATATATTTCAACAATACGCCCTCTCGGAACTCCGCCTATTCCCAGTGCGATATCCAAATCCAGAGAGCCTGTGGATATTGCTTCTACATTTAACTTTGCTGATTCACCTAACTTCATAATGGAACCTTTACCGAATTGTTTTTCAACTTGACTTAAAGCCAACTCCAATGCCTTTTTCTTATCGCTCATCTAACTGCAGTGCCTGCATATGCAGGTAATCTGCCGCACCTGCCTTTCCTATGAAATATAAAATAAATACCAGAATATACGAACGTTTGTTCTAATAACTCAATTATAATATAACTTAAAGTATTAGTCAAATTAATATTTACTTACTTATTAAGCAGCGTTCTTCTTATCAAATCCAATGCTCGTGTACTGGAATAGTATCTTATTTTTTCTCTGTTTCCCGAGAACAGAAATTTATGTGCTTCTGTCTTGTCCTTATAAGAAATGCCTATATAGACCAATCCTACAGGTTTTTCTGCCGATCCTCCATCAGGACCGGCTATTCCTGTAATAGATACGCCAATATCAGTTCCTGATACTCTTCTTATACCTTCAGCCATTTCATATGCTGTCTCAGAGCTGACTGCACCATGGCTTGACAAGGTTTGCTCCTCTACTCCTAAAAACTTCATTTTTGCTTCGTTACTGTATGTAACAATGGAGTTCATAAAGCTTTTTGAAGCACCCGGAACACTGGTGAGTCTTTGTGACAGAAGTCCTCCGGTACACGATTCTGCGCAGGATATGGTTATATTACTGTGCTGCAGCAGCTTTATTACTGCTGATTCAAGATTTTCTTCATCATATCCATAAATATTGTCACCCAATACCTTAGCTACTTTTTGCAGCATTATTTCATTAAGCTCTTCTGCTTCTGCAGCAGCTTCAGTTTTTGCAGTAATTCTCAGATGCACTTCCCCGCTTTTTGCATAAGGGGCTATTGTCGGATTTGTTTGACTGTCAAAAATATCTCTCAGCTGCTCCTGTACCTCTGATTCACCAATGCCGACTATCCGAACTGTTCTTGATTTTATGATACTTCCTGACTTGGATATCAATATAGGCATTATACTGTCCTCAAACATCGGCTTCAACTCAGAAGGTGGTCCTGGAAGCATGATCACTATCTTTTCATTCTTCTCCACATATATGCCCGGCGCTGTCCCGTTGTTATTCTCCAGCACTCTACAGCCTTCAGGCACCAAGGCTTGCTTTTTATTACATTGTGACATTGGCTTGTTAATTCTCCTGAATAACTCTTCAAGCTTATCCATTGATTGCTTATGAAGTACAAGCTTCAACTTTAGCGCAGCACTTACTGCCTCCTTTGTCAGGTCATCATCAGTGGGTCCCAGACCTCCTGTGGTTATCACCATGTCTGATCTTTTTAAGCTCTCCTCCAACGCTTGCTTTACTCTTTCAAAATTATCACCCACTACAAGCTGATGATATACATCTATTCCGAGCTCAGCCATTTTCAGAGACAGGTATTGGGCATTCGTATTCACAATACTGCCCAAAAGCAGCTCTGTACCTACAGATATTATCTCACACTTCATTCTGATACCTCCTATTTAAAAGGAAGCACATTAAGATGTGCTTCCCCGAGTATGTTAGACTAGCTTTTGCTCTGAGTTATCACTATGCCTCTATTTTTATAGAAATAGTCTACACCCGACATTACTGTCATCGCAAGAGCAAAGTAGACAGAAATAGTATTCATTGGTATGTTTATATAGCTGAAAGGAAAGTTATCTACTATAAGTATGCAAATTGCAACTATCTGAGATACTGTTTTTATTTTACCAAAGTTGCTGGCAGCAATTATCACGTCCTGAGCTGCAGCCAGACTCCTAAGTCCTGTAACGGCAAATTCACGGGCCAATATTATGAATACTATCCAGGCTTCTATTCTGTCTATTTGTACCAAAATAACAAGTGCACCGGTTATTAAAAGCTTATCAGCCAGTGGGTCAATGAACTTACCGAAATTTGTAATAAGCTTGTATTTTCTGGCAATATATCCATCAATATTGTCAGTGATGGCTGCAAGTATGAATAATGCAAGCGACACCTCCATATGAAAAGGAAATTCAATGAGCATTGCCAGCATAAATACAGGAATCAGTATTATTCTTAATATGGTAATTCTATTGGCTAAGTTCATCTGCAATCTCTCCCATTAAGTCATATTCATAAGCTTCAGTAATTCTGACAAAATAGAATTCTCCCGGTAAAAGATTCCTTTTTGAAGACACATATACTATTCCGTCAATTTCAGGTGCATCCTTATAGCTTCTTCCAATGTATCTGTTATCCTCCATACCTTCTATGAGCACCTTTAGGGTACGTCCCACCAAGTTCATATTGTTTTCCAAGGATATTCTTTGCTGTAACTCCATTATTCTGTTCTGGCGCTCTAGCTTTGTATCTTCGTCTAACTGTTCAGTGAGCTTATATGCGGGTGTTTCCTCTTCCCTGGAATAAGTAAATACTCCCAGCCTGTCAAATCGAGTATTTTTAACAAACTCATAAAGCTCCTCAAAATCCTCCCGGGATTCGCCAGGGAAGCCTACAATCAGAGAGGTTCTCAGAGAAATATCAGGTATTCTGCCTCTCAGCTTTTTTATGAGCAGCTCTATAGCTTCTTTCGAACTTTTTCTATTCATCTTTTTCAGTATTTTATTGCTTGCATGTTGAACAGGTATATCCAAGTATTTG
Source organism: Bacillota bacterium (assembly GCA_049322695.1). Lineage (GTDB taxonomy): Bacteria > Bacillota > Clostridia > Lutisporales > Lutisporaceae > CALGKJ01. The sequence continues at coordinate 47,992 of JBMORW010000041.1, forward strand.
CATAGCTTGTCATTTTCGGCAATTATGTTAATCAGTTCATCACTGAAAGCATCCGGATATGAATAAAGCAAACGTATCCACTGTATACCGTCTATTTTTGAAAGCTCAGCAAGAAGCTCTGCAATTCTATATCTTCCATACAGATCTATTCCGTATTTGGTAGTATCCTGAGCAATTATGTTCAGTTCTTTTATTCCATTGGCAGCAAGCATATTCGCTTCCTTTATGATATTTTCAAAGCTTCTGCTTCTGAATCGTCCCCTGAGCTGAGGTATTATACAATAAGTACATCTGTTGTCACAGCCTTCAGCTATTTTTAAATATGCAGACACACCCAAGCCAGATAGGGTTCTGGGTAGTTCATCTATATCTATAGCTTCTTGGTTTCCGTACTTGACTACTTTGTTGCCTGCCAAAGCCTGTTCTATGACCTCGAGAATATTCTTGTAATCACCTGTTCCTATAACTGCGTCAAGCTCTGGCATTTCCTTCATAAGCTCATCCTTATATCTCTCTGCCATACAGCCTGAAGCGATAAGCACCTTGCAGCCTCCGCTTTCCTTTAGCTGCCCCATATCCAGTATAGAGTCTATGGACTCCTGTTTTGCACTTTCTATAAATCCGCATGTATTTACTATTATTATATCTGCCTTATTTACATCGTCTGTCATTTTATACTTATTGTTAGATAAAATATTTACCATTACTTCCGAGTCCACCAAGTTCTTTGAACAACCTAGCGAAACAAGTGATACATAAAAGCTCAACTAATCCTCTACCTCCGAATTTTATATATTGTATATAACGATCATTTCCCTATATTACCTGGGTAATATTCAATTGTCAAATTTGCTGATATTTCAAGATTATCATCATATATCTCTAATATAAGTAATATTACTACTTATTTCTTCTATTTTCGACATCGACAGTCCTATACAATGTATTTTTATAGTGCCGGAATATGTCGAATGCATTAATTATCATCAAGCTGTTCCTTACTGATAAGCACCTTTCTGGGCTTACTGCCTTCATAGCCTCCTATTATTCTTCTCTCTTCCATCTGATCTATCAATCTTGCAGCTCTATTATAACCTATTTTTAATCTTCTCTGGAGCATCAATATGGAAGCCTGGCCGCTTTCCACAACCATTTCTATGGCTTGAGGAAGCATTTCATCTACATCATCATCCTCTTCATCAGTATCTTCTTTAAAACTCCTATCAAGCTCCTTTAATATATCATCATTGTATGCTGCAGGAACCTGCTGCTTGATAAACTCTACAAGCTTTTCAATTTCCTTTTCAGATACAAAACCTCCCTGTACTCGTATGGGCTTGGATTCTCCTACAGGGAAAAACAGCATATCACCTTTACCCAAAAGCTTTTCTGCTCCACCCATGTCCAATATGGTTCTTGAATCTACCTGTGATGATACTGCAAAGGAAATTCTTGAAGGAATATTAGCCTTAATTAGTCCTGTAATGACATCAACAGAAGGTCTCTGAGTAGCAACTACAAGATGTATTCCTGCTGCACGTGCCATTTGAGCCAGTCTGCATATGGAATCCTCCACATCTCCCGGAGAAACCATCATTAAATCAGCAAGCTCATCTATAATGACCACTATTTGCGGCAGCTTCTCTATGTTTTCTTTACTCAAAGCATTATAGCCAGATATATCTCTTACATTGTTGGCAGCAAACTTCTTATACCTTTCAGTCATTTCGGTAACAGCCCAGTTCAGAGCTCCAGCAGCCTTCTTTGGGTCAGTTACTACAGGAATGAGCAGATGAGGAATGTTTTTATATATACTCAGCTCGACCACCTTGGGATCTATCATAAGGAGCTTTACCTCTTCAGGAGTTGCCTTGTATAGAATGCTGGCTATCAAGGTGTTTATACATACGCTTTTTCCTGAGCCTGTGGCTCCTGCTATAAGTAAATGAGGCATTTTTGAAAGATCTGCGACAATATTAGCACCTGCAACGTCCTTACCTATTGCAAAGGATATTTTGGATTTACTGTTGATGAATTCATTGGACTCAAGTACTTCACGTAAATATACGGTAGTTATATCCTTATTGGGTACTTCTATCCCTACAGCAGCCTTTCCGGGTATAGGAGCTTCTATCCTAATTCCCGAAGATGCCAGGCTTAAAGATATATCATCTGCAAGATTGGTGATTTTGCTTACCTTGACTCCCGGACTCAACTGCAGCTCATATCTTGTAATGGTAGGTCCTACCGAGACCTGAGCTATGGTAGCACTAACGCCAAAGTTCTTTAGAGTATCCTCAAGTATCTTTACATTTGAAATAACTTCCTTCTTTGTATTTGTTCCTTTACCATCCTGAGGATAGTTCAGAAGCTTTGTAGAAGGCAGCTTATAATTAGTATAATGCTTATTTGCATGATTTATCAGATTTATTATCTTTTGCTCTTCCTGCTCCTTACTTTCCTTTGTTTCCTTTAAATCCTTATGTAGAGGTTTTACTTTGTTGTCTGCAGCCGTGCCTGTATTATTTATGGGATGAACAGTATCATTAACAGGCATTGTCTTTTCCTTTTCGCCGCCGCTGCTTTGTTTGGTAAGAAAGTTCTTATCAAAATTCTTGGTAAAATCCAATATCCTGATTTTTTTATCCATTTCCTGAATACGTTCATGCTCTACCTCAAAATCAACCTTATTGGAACGCTTTTCCTCAGCAATAGTGGACATAAGCTCTTTTGCTGTTTTTTTACTTTCCTTGTTGTTTCTGAATCTGTTTGCAGCATTTATTGCTATATTCTTAAAAAAGTCCAGAATAGATTTAAAAGGAGTTTCTGTAAACATAAGTATGGATATTGTAAAAAGTCCGATGACTATCGCTATTGTTCCTGCATAACCAAAAAGCTTCAGAAACCCGTAGCCGAATATTCCTCCTATAGCTCCTCCGCTGGTCCTATCTGTAATTCCAAGTCTGTAAGAGCTCATTACAACATCAATAAATGCCATATCTGTATCATATATTGCCTGAAGTTTAAAGGACTGAACAAACAGCATTACAAGAGTTCCAAGAAGGAATATGCAGAAGGCATAAAACTTCATGTTCATTTTCATTGTATCCTTCATATAAATCGCTGCTATTCCCAGTATGATAACAAGAAATGGAAATATAAAAGCTCCCAGGCCGAATATACCAAGCATAGCATCTCTTATATATAATCCAATATAGCCGGGATCCTTGGTTAACAGGCTTATGTACAGATAAATACTGCATAATATAAGTAAAATACCTAATATATCATATTGGATATTATTTTTCTTTTTACTTCTGACCAATACTCTCACCTCAAAAATACATTTATTATGATTTTTTATATATACCATTGATGAACATCAGCAAAATGCCTAATGTTATTATATCCTTATTTGGAATCCGTTGCAAACAAAAAAGGCTGACACCCTTTGAGTATCTGCCTTAGTGCAAGCTGCTCTTTCTTTCTTTTATCAAGCTTCTAAGCTTACTTAGAGCTTCATTCAGTCCTCCTATCTCATTTATCAATCCATGCTGCACAGCTTCCTTGCCAACCAGTACACTGCCTACATCGTTAGCCAGCTCGCTTGTGGTGAACATCAGTTTTTTCAATGTCTCCTTGTCTATGTGACTGTGGTTCACTATAAACCTTATTATGCGCTCCTGCATCTTGTTGAAGTATTCAAAGGTCTGAGGAACGCCAATAATCAAACCGTTCATTCTGATAGGGTGGATAGTCATTGTAGCTGTACTTGCTATGTATGAATGATTTGTACTGACCGCAAGGGGTACTCCTATACTGTGACCTCCTCCCAGAACCAGTGACACAGAGGGTTTTTTCATGGTGCTTATAAGCTCTGCTATTGCCAGACCTGCCTCGACATCACCGCCTACAGTGTTAAGTATCAATAGCAATCCTTCTATTTCCGCACTTTCTTCTACTGCCACTATCTGAGGTATGATATGCTCATACTTTGTCGCCTTATTTTGTGGAGGTAGTATAAGATGTCCTTCTATTTGTCCTATGATTGTAACACAATGAATATTGCTCTTATAGCTTGGAGGTTTGATCTCTCCCAGCTCCTTTATGGTTTCGGTTACCTTTTCATTTTCTTCGCCAGCTTCACCGTTAAAAAACCAGTAATCGTTATACATGCCCAAATAACTCACGCTCCTGTACTCAACTTTGCGATAACACCGAATCTTGAAAACATTATTTTTATTTTTACCTAAATAGTTTTCTATATACTAAAAAAATAATGCACTGTATATATATCTACAGTGCATCAATACTCAGCTGCTGCCTTTTCCAAGCTCAAATTCCTTGTGCAGCGCATTGACTGCAGTACCTACAAACTCGTTTTCGATGAGGCAGGATATTGTAGTGTGAGAATCAGAGGATTGCAGCAGCTTTATATTGTGCTTTGATAAGGCTCTGATTACCTTTGCCATTACTCCAGGAACGCCCCTCATCTTGTTTCCTATAACTGTAACCTTGCTGCAATTGAGCTTTACATCATATTTTATTCCTCTAGCCTTCAATAGCAGTTCAAGTCTTTTCAAATCAACTTCCTGAATAATAAACACCTTATGGTCCGGATAAACATTAATCATATCCAGACTTATGTCCTCATCAGCAATAAGGCTGAACAGATAATCGTCCTCCTCATACTCACCTGCCGTACCGTCAAAGTATACCTTTACCTGGACACGATTGCTGATGTATGCAACAGAAGTGATTATCTTTTCACTCTTATCCTTTTTGCTGCTTCCATTTGCTTTCTCATAGTTGGTTACCAATGTTCCCGGGTGGTCATTCATTGTATTTTTAATTATCAGAGGTATATTGCTTCTCATAGCAACCTCAACTGCCCTCGGGTGAATTACCTTTGCACCGTATTCTGCCATCTGAAAAACTTCATTATAAAAAATTGTGTTCATTACTCTTGCATCAGGTACTATTCGCGGATCTGCAGTCATGACACCGTCTACATCGGTATAAACCTCAACGGCTTCAGCTTTGACTGCCTCACCAACTATTGCACCGCTGTAATCTCCTGCACCTCTTCCGAGAGTTGTTATTTCACCATTCTCGGTTATTCCTTGAAAGCCTGTAATTATAGGAATAATACTGTTCTCGACGCATTTGATTATCTGCTTTGGCTCTACACGCAAGACTTCAGCATCACCGAAATTATTGTCTGTTATAATTCCTGCCTGCCCTCCGGTCAACACCTTGACCCTATGACCTCTTTTACTTAATGTACCGGCAAGTATGACACATGATATGACTTCTCCGCAAGACATTATTAAATCCATCTCTCTTGGACATGTTTCAGTATTAACTGACTTTGCAAGATTTATAAGCGTATCTGTCGCATAAGGGTCTCCACTTCTTCCTATTGCTGATACTACTACTACAGGGAAGTATCCTCTGTTAAGTGCTCCCTCTATTTTGTCGGCTGCCATTTCTCGTCTGTCCTGATTTGCAACAGATGTGCCACCAAATTTTTGCACCAAAATCTTCATCAAAATCCTCCTTTATCACATCCAGATCCTTATCTCGATGGAGTTAATAGTTTTCAATAAGTACCGATTGGTATTGCTTACCCTCCAATGCACTCTCAATTGTGGGTATAAGTAAATCCATTTTTGCAACCAGAGAGTTTTTCTTGGCAGCAGGATTATCCTGCCCAAAAGGTACAAAGTAATAATTCTTTGAGTTTATAAGCATACCAAGGTTTTTTGCATTCATACTTAAACCGTCGTTAGTTGATACTGCAATTACAACAGGCTTCAGATTTCTGGTATGTGCCTTCGCTGCCATAAGTACCGGTGTATCTGTAATTGCATTTGCAAGTTTTGATAAGGTGTTACCAGTAAGGAATAAACTGTATTTGCAAAACTATACAAGCACCTTTAAAAGTGCAGCCTTTCCAAATTCGAAAGTTTCAGTAAACCCCATTTTCCTGAGATAGGCATCATGCTCCTTAGTATTGGAGAAGCTGCAGAGCCTCTTGTATCCGAGTTTTCTAAACAATTCTTCATTTTCAATCAGTATATATCTTCCAAGCTTAAAGTCTCTGTATTCCGGTATGACGAAATCCAAGTCTATCTGCAGTGTTTCTTCATCATATTTCGAGCCTATAAATACACCTGCAACTGCCAGATTCCTTAAAACATAGAAGCTTATTTCCGTGTTATCCAGCCTAAAACTAAATTCAGGAAAAAACCTGCTTATGTCCTTTTTATAAAACTCAAGAAAGTATCCCAGGTATCTGCTGTCTTTAGATATTTCCAATAGCTTGAAATATTCGCTTTCAGTATATATTTTATAAAGGTAATATATGTTTATTATCATTATTACAAGATTTATAATTCCCACAGGCAGTGCATTAATTGCGAAACCATAGGCAGCAAATAACGCCGAGCCTATAAGGTTAAACCATCTCAGCTTCACAATTGAGCTCATCAGCAAAGATACTGCAACAATTATGGAGGCTAAATAGCCCAGCCATTCAAGTATTATAGTATTCATACACTTTCTCCTCTCAATATATTATTCTTAGTATATTAGTCCATTATGTTATTGGCAATATATAATTAGCTAAAAAACCTTGCAAAAACTGCTATATTGATAAAAAACCAGCAGAACACAAAAAAAATAGGATACTGACTACCCTTTAATAGAGCAAAAACCAATATCCAGTTTATAACTTTAATAACGTATTGTCAAGAGTACTCTAAAGCCCAAGCTTATCACTGTATTTTACCAGCAGCTCCAATATCATTTTGATCATAGCTTCATAGCTTAAGGCTCTATCCTCGCTGTAATTCTGCATATCTGCAGCCACTGCCAACCCTTCCTTCATATTTTACTACCTGTTATATGTTATTCATTTACCTACAGAAAAATGAAAGAACGCATATACATCTATACAGTATATGCGTTTTCGAACTTACTGAACATTTCAGCTTGTACCGAATATTTCACTAAAAGCAGTATGATTCTTCTCTTTAACCAAATCTATAATCTTGTTTAAAGACTTTGCAGCATCTGTCAGTATCTCATCACTGGGTATGTCGTTTCCGTATAGGACTTGATTTCTCAGATTACACAGATATTTGGTATCATGTACGATATCTTCACTGCATTGTATTGTGAAATACAGCTGCTTAAGTCCTGCTTCCTTACTTTCAGACGTTTCAAATGCTTCCTTTGAAAAGTCGGAATTATTGATGACATTCATCATTTTCTCCACCAATACCCAAGAAGATATATACTCATCCAAGGCTTTGCACTCATGATTATTGGTATTCTGCTTTTCTATCGGTGAATAAGGATTATGGGTGCGTATCTCGCATTTAGCCTTTATATAATGCATATAGTAATCAGGATTCTCAGTCAGTATCAAATCTGCCAGCTTATTGGTTATAGTATTGTTGTATTCAGAGTTACTGATTTTCCTGATATAAGGACAGATCCTTTTTGGTGAGTCCATGTTTATCTTTTGTAAAAATCTCAGAAGTATATCCACTCTGCCCATATACAGATTGGATTCAGGCTCCATACGAACCTTCTCCCTTATCAATGCAGCCAGTTCATAATGGTTGTTGAACTGATGATCTGTAGCTGTAATTCTTGATTTAAAAGCCTTTTGAAGTCTTTCCAGGGCTATTTCACCAGAGAGCACCAGTCCGTTCAATTCATCCAAAATCCTGTACTCATCCTCTGAAATGCTGCCTATTTTGGGTTTATAGGCCAAGTCATGCTCTACCTCCGCCCATGCGTGCATTATGGCTGATGCAATCTGTATCTCTACCTGTGCCTGAGTAAATCTCTTGAAGTTTTCATCAAGCTTGTCTTCCTTGATATTTATCCGATAATGTATGGCATCATAACCTGGAAAACGTTTTTTATAATTGAAATTAAATGGATTCCTTTGATCAGTGCTTGGGAAAAGCTTTACCTTTTTCGTTATAAATTCAGACTCTATTAATCTTCCTATTTCCTCCCTGTCACCGGGGAAATATGTCGCTATACGTACGCCCGCAAGGTCTACTATATCCTTGTATATTTGCTCTATGCCCTTGTAGTTCTTAATTTCATGTCTTTTTATAAGCTTATCTCTCAGACTATCCGGTTTTTTTGCTCTGTAAGTTACTATTGCTCTTATACCATTTCTGTGCAAGAGTGTTTCACATATACTGGCTACCTGTCTAGCCAGCTCATAGTAGTAATCGTACTCCTTGGCGTAACGTTGAAGAAAGCTGTCGATTATACTCATTGGTTATACTCCTTTAACTTTTTTTAGAAGCTTATATATAGAGCAGCTAAACCTATATATTTAAAACCGCATATATATTATATCATATTTTTCTACCTCTTTCCAATTATAATGCATAATTAGCAATTATGCTTAGTGATTATTCCAAAAAATATTCTGTGATGAATTTCCATAACTGTCGTTTATACATGAGTCGATTTCTATTTAATAACCGTGATTCATATAATCTATTAACACTCATATGAAGGCAGGTGACAGTATGGATAAAAAAGCAGCAATATATGTAAGGGTCAGCACTGAGGAACAAGCCAAGGATGGTGTATCCATAGCTGCTCAGATTGAGACTCTGACTCAATACTGCAGGCTGTATGGAGTTGAAATATATGATATCTACAAAGATCTCGGTGCTTCAGGCAAAAGCATCAGTAAAAGAAAAGGTCTTCAACAGCTTCTGAAGGATGCATCCCGTGAAGAATTCGGATTACTGCTGGTATGGAAGATATCACGTTTGTCCAGAAGTCTTAAGGACTTGCTTAACATACTTGACATTCTTGACACCTATGGCATCAGCTTTGTCAGTTACTCTGAAAAGCTGGATACGTCAACCCCTACAGGAAAAATGACATTGCAGATACTAGGCTCTATTGCTGAATTTGAAAGAAACAGCATAATTGATAATGTCAAGCTTGGATTGCAAGAATTTGCAAGAACCGGCGGAAAAGCCACCACAGTATTGGGCTATGATAATGTTAATAAAAGATTGGAGATCAACTGGAAGGAAGCTAATCTTGTAAAATCCATTTTTAACTATTATTTAGAGTACAATTACAGTTTCTCTGCTATAGCAGACATTTTAAACAAAAGAGGGTTTAGAACTAAACGAAATAATGAGTTCAGCAGCGGCAGCATTTCGGAAATACTAAAGAATCCTGTATATATAGGCTTGAACAGGCATAAGCTGAATAGTCCTGATTATTATATCGTAAAAGGAAATCATGAACCAATAATAGATATGCAGACATGGGACCTGGTTCAGAAAAAAATAAATAATTGCAGAAGATCTAAAAGAATAAAATGCTCAAATAATGCTTTACTTAAAAATCTGTTATATTGTCCTGTTTGCGGCGGAGAATTTCAAATTTTCTATTCTGGCTCTAAAGGCTACAGATACAGATACTATAAATGTAAGAATACTGAATGTCGTTTTATGATAAATGCCGATAATATCGAAAAGGCTGTAGATAAAGCTATCCTTGAGTTCTTATGCTCTGATAAAGTATTAAATGATATAAGGAGCTTAAACAGAAATTATGTTAATAATCTTTGCTGTGATGTTGAAAGAAGGCTGAATGAGCTTGATGATGACATTAATAAGCAGTTAAAGGTGATAAACGGTTATTATCAAATGTACGAGAATGATAAGATAAGTACCATTGAGAAGTTAGAGGAGAGGATAAGAAACATTGAAGAGCAAATCCATGTTATGGAGCATGAGAAAAACCAATACAAATCCATACAGGCTAATACCTTTGACTCTTTATCAGGTATACTCGGAAAATTAGAGGAAACACATTTGCAAAAGCTTCTGGAACTGTTGAAGTATGATGAAAAGCATGCTCTTTATTCAAAGCTGATACGCAAAATTTATATTGATAAGGATAGGACTATAAGTCGTATAAGCTTCAACTTACCAGTATGTAATTGAGTTTTGTATTTACCATGCATCGGCTGTACACGGTGCTATAACCATAATATCTATTTTTCCGCTGGGCCCTATCGGCTCAGCATCTACAATGCTCAGCACAGCCTTATTACCTGTAATAGCCTCAAACTTCTCGACCCATTCCTGCGCTTTCCCGAATCTGGTATCCAGTAAGGCAGCATTAAAGGACATTATGGGATATATGTTTGCGCCCATTGCAGTAAGTTTTTCCATTTCTGGAGCGATGGCAGAAAAGGTACAGAATGATCCTGTTATTCCAAAGCCTATATTTATGTTTTTTAAATTCAATATTATCACCCTTTCAAATATTTTTAGCTATTAGCTTCATTATAGTTTCATACATATATTGTGCTGCTGTCTTATATGCCACCTTACCTGGTAAGCCTAAGGCATGTATAGCCTTAATCCCCTTGCATTTTGCATGCTCAAAATCTACTCCTCCCGGCATTGATGCCAAATCAACAATAAGCACTTCCTTATTCAAAATATCAATAAGCTTTTTATCTATTATCAATGCCGGTACAGTATTGATGATGATATCCATACTGCCTGCATAGCTGCTTATTTCATCAATATATACCGGGTTTATGCCCTTTGACACTATCCAGGCTATGTCGCCGTCCTTTCTCGCCTCGGCATACACCCTTGCTCCCATCATTCGTAAGTAATCACACAGCAGCTTTCCTATTCTGCCATACCCCAGCACCATTATTCTGCTGCCATGAATCGTATAATCTGTTTCTTTTATCAAAAGTGCAAGTGCTCCTTCTACCGTAGGTATTGCATTGAGAACCTGATAGCTTTCATCCCAATAGTAATCAATATACTTTATATTGTGTTTATCAGCAATATCTCGTGAACTCTTATTCATTGCACCGGTCAAAAAAAGCTTTGAGCTGTTCATTCTTTGAAATAGCCTTTCAATTTCAATTGGTTTATCTGCATATTCTGCATTCACAATATTCTTTTCTTTTGAAAAGGGAATAGGTCCTATTAATATATCGCTGTTTTCAAGAGCTTCATCCATGTCTTCATAATCCTTCACTTCTTGTATATTTGCATTAATCATTCCCAGGGTTGATACTATGCTTCCTTTTCTCTTAAAAATTCTGGCAAGCTCTATTGACCTATTGTCACCTCCGATAACCAGATATCTGCTGCTGTTGTCCGCTGCGTCTTGCATAAAGTATCTCCTCCAATTACGAAACTACTATACAACATACTATGTTGTATTCTAAGTCAAAGTGTTTGTACAGCCGGTGCTTTAAGCAGGTTATAACCTGTGCAAACAAAAAATACACCATCAATTTGTGATAGTGTATTATCCATAAGAGATTCTATTTGAGAATGTTTGCAAAATCTATTATAATCATATCGTTTCCTACTTTTTTAACTCTCTCCCATGGTATTTCAATATAGCGTCTGTCTATAAAAAAGGACAGCTGTGACTTGTTTTCAGGTACAATTAAGGACTTGATGCTTCCTGTCTCTTCATCTACTACCAAATCACAGTCACCAAGAAAACCAAGCCTTTCACAATCCGGCAGCGAAACTATCTCTTTGCTTCCAAGCTTACTGAATCTCATTTGACCACCTCTTCCTTCTATAAAGCAATATTTGCAATTAGTATTGCTTGTATATATATATTTTTGGAAGCTGTCAAATATGTCTGTTAAAGTCATGTATTTCTTTATGCTCCCGTTGATCCGAAGCCGCCGCTTCCTCTGTCCGTTTCAGAAAGTTCATCAGTAACAGTCAGCTTTGCTGCATACACAGGCATAAACACGATCTGAGCTATTCTGTCACCGGGCTTTATACAATAGTCTTCTGAGCTATGATTAACAACAGGACAAATTATTTCTCCCGTATAATCGGAATCAAGTACTCCTACACAATTGATCAGAGAAATACCATGCTTACTGGAAAGTCCGCTTCTTGGGAATATAAAGCCTCCTATGTATTTTGACTGTATCTGCATGGCTATGCCAGTAGGGATTTTTACAATCTGACCTGCTCTTACAACAACCTCTTCATCAATACAGGCACAAAGATCCATGCCTGCAGAGCCTTCTGTAGCATAGGAGGGCAGCTGAAACAGCATGCCGACCTTATCAGACAATATCTTAACCTTAACGTCTATATCCATCTTTTGCACTCCTTAAAGTATATTTCCTTATTATTATAAAAAAAACTCAGGCATATTTCTATACCTGAGTTAGCACTAGCTGAAAAGCTTTTTCACATCAAGGCTCTTATCTACTGAGCCTATTATTGCAGCTCCTATATTATTAGTATTAAAGATATATTTTATAGTCTCATCAACACTGTCCATATCAACCTTGTTGATTTTTTCCAATATTTCATTGGGTGAATAAATTTTGTTTAGCAGCAGCTCTGATTTTCCAATAGAAATCATTCTTCCACTGGTGCTTTCAAGTCCCAAAATATAGCTGCCTTTAAGCTGCTCCTTAGAGTCATATAGCTCCTCCTCTGTTATGCCGTCAGCCTTTATCGCTCTTATTTCTTCCATAATAAGCTCAGAAACCTTTTGCAGCTGAGCAGGCTTCATACCTGCATATATGGAAAAAAGTCCGCAATCCTGATATGAGGATGGGTACGAAAATACAGAATATGCCAAACCCTTATCCTCCCTGATATTTTGAAACAGTCTTGAACTCATTGCACCGCCGAAAACATTATTAACAACAAGCATAGGGTAAAAATATCTGCTGCCGGTATCCAGTCCGTCAAAGCCAAGGCATAGATGAACTTGCTCAGTGTCCTTGCTTTTTATAATATTTCCTGATTCAAAATCCGGCTTTAAAATGTTTATTTTCTGCTTCACATTAGGCTGGTAATGCTCAAAATACTTTTTTACTTTAGTAACCACGTCGCTTGCTTGAAAATTGCCTACAACAGATATAACAATGTTTTCAGGTGTATAATTACTATAAAAGTATTCAAGTATCCTATCTCTGTCAAGCCTATCCAAGGAGCTTTCAGTTCCAAGTATGGACATGCCTAAAGGATTTCCTGACCACACTGCCTGGCTGAAAAGATCATGGACCAGATCCTCGGGAGAATCCTCGTACATATTTATTTCTTCGATTATAACTCCCTTTTCTTTTTCTATATCCTCAGGAGTAAAATTTGAATTAAAAAACATATCAGATAAAACATCAAGAGCTATATCAAAATGGCTATCCAATACTTTAGCATAGTAGCACGTGCATTCCTTAGACGTAAAAGCATTCAGCTGACCGCCTATCTTATCGATACTGTTTGCTATATCCTTTGCAGTTCTGTTTTTGGTACCCTTAAATAGTAAATGCTCTATAAAATGAGATACTCCGTTATTGTGTGCATCTTCATAGCGCGAGCCTACCTTGACCCATATACCTATAGATATGGAATTTACATATTTTATAGGCTCCATTACTATTCTTATTCCATTTTTCATTTGTTCCCTTTGAAACATTATAACCCTCCTGTATGCGATGCATACCTATGTTCAGAATATTAACATAAATCTTGCATTGCAATGCCTATAGCAGATTTGCATGCACTCTTCATTATATAAAATATAATATTCTTTTTCAAATACTTTTTTATCTTTTTCCATATTTTGAGACATTCGTATCAGTGCAATAAGCCTTTTGCACTATGTTACAAACTATACCCATAAGCACTCCGCACTATTATTTAATTAAGCACTTCACTTACTGTGGTGATTTTATATCCATAGCTCTTCAACTTTTCAATCATATTTGGAAGTGCTTCAATTGTTACCTTTGTTGGATGCATAAGTATTATGGCTCCGTTATGATGTTTTTTATCTATTCTTTCGATTATTTTGTTATAATCCTTTGTGTTCCAATCTATAGTATCAATGCTCCACATGATGACCCTGTAGTTTAATGCTTCAGCTGCATCTACAACCAAATCATTTAAATCACCATAGGGGGGTGCAAAGAGATTGGTTTTTACTCCTGTTATCTTTTGTACAACTGCCTCTGTCCGCAGTATTTCCTTTTTGTTGTCCTCACTGCTTAGCTGACTGTGCCTAAGATGCATATATCCGTGATTTCCAAGCTCATGACCCTCCTTATAAATTTCAGTCAACAGCTCCGGATACTTTGATGCCCATTGTCCTCCTATAAAATATGATATTTTGATATTATGCTGTTTAAGAATGTCAAGCATGTCTGATATGTATTCGTTTCCCCATACTACATTACAAGCGAAGGCAATTTCATTCTGGTCGCCCTTCCCTTTATATACAGGGTCATATATATTCATAGTGTTTATAGTAATCTGCTTTATTGAATATAAAAAAACAATTAGTAAAAATATAAGCAGAATTATGGCAAGTGCTTTCTTTTTGCTTATTAAAACAATTCTAGTCTTCATCACTATCCCTCCAAACATTATATATCTATAAATATTCAGAGAGCTTATTGTAAATTACAATATAATATATAATACTTTTCTTACTATTAATGTACAATTTACATATTTATAGCTTAACGTTAATAATAAGGAATTATACTAAGAATGTAAAAAGTATTATGTTTATTTGGAGTGGGATTATGTTTATATTTCATGAAAAGACCTGCGATATAGTCTATGGATTAGCTGAGAAAAAACTGTATAAAGAACGGGATCCCGAAAAAGCTGATGTACTTCTAAATCAGCTCGACAGCTATTATATCAAACTTCTTTCAACAAAACATGAAACAGAGGATTCTAAGGTATTTATCAAAATAAATAATAGAATCCAGGAAATCAAATGCTTAAGAAATGATTTTAACTAGTTCGATTACCATATACATTCATTGTTTCCTATTTTTGCTTCAGTCAATTTGGCGGAAGCTATTTTTATATACTATCCAGATTCAACTCAATCATGATTCTATCCAATCTGGTAGCCCTGCTTTCCGTTTCAATCCCTTCCTCAGCCAGCAGATAGGGCGCTAAGGTATCTGCATCCTTAATCAGCTCCATATAGGGCTCCCCTTGAACTGACTTTTTACTGTGCCATTTTATAGCAGCAACAATTAAATCTACTTCTCCCGCCTTAAAGAATTTGGTTCGTTTTAGTATTCTTTCAGCCTCTAAAGCTCCTATCATTCCATGCTTCCTGCTTTCACCCTTCATAATCACTCTGCCTATATCATGCAGGTAGCCTATTACAAGTGCAAGCTCCTCGTTAAGACCTCTCTTGCTGGCAAGAAGTCTTGCAAAAGCGGCAACAGTATGAGAATGTATATATTCTTCTCTTCTAATATTCTCATGCTCCAGCAAGTCTATATATTTGCATATAATATTCCTGATAACGTTTGCTCTTTCCATATACACCTCTATATGTCAGCTAAGCTGTTTTTCTGTTCAACGAGCAGCTATTGCAGTACTGTCAATTACAGCTATTACTTTGTTGATACTGTTCCCATAATTGCTGTTTTGCATTTCTTTTATAAATCTGTCTTTATTTTTATAGGTTTCATTTATACTTTTCAGAAGTATATCAGATGTCAATTCATCATCCGGTAAAACACAGCTGTAGCCTTGCTTTTCAAAGGATTTTGCATTAAGAATCTGATCTCCTCTGCTTACCTTATCGGATAAAGGAATTAAAATATTTGGCTTCTTAAGTGATAATATCTCAAATATTGCTGTGGCCCCCGCTCTTGAGATAACAATATCTGCCATACTGAAAAAGTGAGGCAGCTCCTTATCAACATATTCAAATTGTTTATAGCCTTTCTTGCTGTTTAACGTTTCCTCTATTCCACCTTTACCGCATATATGGCAAATCTGAAAATTCGCCAAAAGGACATCAAGAGCATCTCTTACTACTGAATTGATTCTTTTAGAGCCTAAGCTTCCGCCAATTATCATTATGACCGGTTTGGAATTATCAAAGCCGCACAGCTCTAAACCCTTGGCTCTGCTTCCTGTATGAAGTACGCTTCTGACAGGAACTCCTGTCAGTACGCTCTTGCTCTTAGGCAGATACCTTTCTGTCTCAGGAAATGTATAGCATATTTTACTGGCAAAGGGCAGAGAAAGCTTATTGGCAAGTCCCGGCGTATAATCAGACTCATGTACTACAACGGGTACTCTGCATAAAAATGCAGCCCAGACCACGGGAGTTGAAACATAGCCGCCCTTACTGAACACAACATTGGGCTTAAGCTTTCTTACTGTCCTCAAAGCATCACTAAAGCCCTTTAATACTCTAAATGCATCTGCAATGTTTTTTAAATCCAGATATCTTCTTAGTTTACCCGAACTTATGGAATGAAATGGTATACCTGTATTCTCAATAATGTTTTTCTCTATTCCGCTTTGAGATCCTATATACTGTATGTCATAACCCCTTTCCTTTAATGCATCAAAAAGTGCTATGTTGGGAGTCACATGACCAGAAGTGCCTCCTCCTGTCATTACTATTCTTTTCACCTAATCACCTTCTATTCAATGGATTTCTGTCAAATATCTCGGTAAACCCAATGCCTGCAATACACTGTAAACAACCTCCATTATAGATGCGTTCTTGTCAAGAGTCCCGTCTTCCCTAATGATAGGTTGGTGTGCATCAATAAGAGAAACAACGCTGCTGCCTAATCTTACCTTCAGAAAGTCTATACAAGGCTGAACCTTTTCTATATAAAATTGGTATCTTCTTTCCAGGCTTTCATCTTCGTCATCCTGCCTGTTTCTGAACTTTGCTCTTGCTTTCATCTGTTCCTTTGTTATAAATAAATGCAACACTTTTATTATAGGAATTCTTAAGCTTTTCATAGTTTCCAGCAGGTACTCTGCTGCCTTCTCCGTTCTTGGATAACCATCCAATATGAATATTCCCTGCTGAAGCTCCGGTGTGTTATACAGCATTGCATCCAGCAGACTTACGGTCCATTCGTCTGGAACCAGAAGTCCCTGTCTCACACAGAATTCCAGCCAATCCAGCTGGGATATTTTATTAAAGGTCTTACCGAAATAACAGCTTAACTCTGCTGCATACTGCTCAGCCTTTTCAACAATCTCTATTCTATTATAACGTATGTCATATATATTTTTTTTCTCACTTATATTATAAGTCTCAGCAAGTATCTGCCGAAATCCTGTGTCCTTTTTTGATCTGTCCAGAGCATTCCTGAGGATTTCGCCCATAGAAAGATGTCTCAACTCCGGTAAAGATAAAAATCTGCATAGCGCTTTTGCAATCTCACCTTTACCGCAGCTTGAGGGACCGGTAATGAGTATACATCCATTACCCTCTACTTTTACCTTCTCTATTATAAGCTTGATTTCACCCAGTTGCTCAGTTTCTTGATTTTCCTGCTTCATATCGAATCACCCTTTATATTCTCCTAATATACATTTATACCCGGAGTCATAGATTATATAAGCATACCTAAGAAGGAATAGCATACAATATATGCTATTCCCGATAGGTTGAATCTTATTACAAAAATCAATGTAAGGATAAAAAGCATACTTTTAGGGCTGTCTAAAACCATAGGATGGTATTATACTGGAAATCATTATTGATTATACACGCAAGCTAATATTCAACAGTAAAGATTAAGAATATGCACGAAACTTATTTTATCCAAACATTTTACGCCTTTAATTGCAATCTCATTGTTAGTGTAGAATCTTCACCGGCTGCTTCCTTAAAGCCGAAACGTCTGTACAATTTCAGTGCAGGATTTGCTTTATCGACACTGAGTGATATATCATTGATATTATTCTCTTTTGCATATTTGATTATTTTCTCCATGAGCGCCGTACCGATTTTTCTTCCTCTGTATTCAGGCAGAATTGACATAGAGAGCTCAGGAATATCATCATTTATATATCCATACCCTTTATCAGGAGATTTGAAGTACCTCAACCAGATTGCTCCAATAGGTTTATCATGCTCAAAGGCTATAAAGCCAATATCACCATCTCTGCCCCAGCCTTCAACATATCTCGAAATCTCGGGAAGCTTAACTATATCTCTGTCATAAGG
>JBMORW010000042.1:0-64244 GCA_049322695.1 Bacillota bacterium
ATGGTCAGATCTGAGATAGGAGAAAATACCATAGCCTACTGTGACAGCTGCGGCTATGCTGCAAATGACGAAAAGGCAAAATGCATAAACAAACCTGAAGATGTAAATGAAGCAATGCTGGAGCTTGAAAAAGTGTATACGCCAAACATGAAAACCATTGAGGAAATAACAGGGTTTTTGAAATGCAGTCCAAAGCAGGTGGTCAAGACACTTTTGTATTTGGCAGATAATAAGCTTACAGCGGCTTTGGTAAGAGGTGACAGGGACTTGAATGAAGCCAAGCTGAAAAACATACTGGGCTGTACCCTCCTGGAGATGGCTGCTCCTGACATAGTAGCAGAAGCAACAAATGCCAATGTAGGCTTTGCAGGCCCTATGGGGCTTAAGAATATAAAGCTTGTAGTCGATGAAGAAGTATCCTTTATGAAAAACTTTGTTGTCGGTGCCAATGAAACTGATTACCACTATATTAATGTCAATTTACAGCGTGATTTTGTGGCTTCAACTACTGCAGACATTAGAAATATCGCCGAAAGTGACTGCTGTCCTGCATGCGGCGGGCCTATTGCCCTTACACCCGGAATAGAGGTAGGTCATATATTTAAGCTGGGTACAAAATACAGCAAGGCATTGAACTGCGTATATGTAGATGAAAAAGGCCAGGAAATCCCCATGGTAATGGGCAGCTACGGTATCGGCTTAAACAGAACAATAGCTACGGTAATTGAGCAGTATAATGATGAAAACGGCATAATATGGCCTGTATCATTAGCTCCATATCATGTAATAGTAATTCCCGCAAATATGGGTGATACTACACAGGCAAGTCTTGCAGAGGAAATATACAGAAGACTTCTAGAGCTTGGCATCGAAGTGCTTCTTGATGACAGGGACGAAAGAACAGGAGTGAAATTCAAGGATGCAGACCTTATAGGTATACCTGTAAGAATAACCGTCGGAAGAAAATCCTCTGAGGCCATTGTAGAAGTTAAGAATAGAAATGAAAGCACTGCGTCCGAAATGGATTTTGAAGCTGCAATAGAACACTGCAAAAAGCTGCTGGAAGCTATATAAAATTTAAACCGACCCTCAGGTCGGTTTTATACTATCTGCTTTATATAGAGCTTGTTATTTGGCTTAGAAAGATCTATGTATTCATTGCCGGACTTAACAATAGGCTGCCATACTCTTGAAGGATTGATGAACACCACTTCAGCTATTTCGCCATTGCTGAGCTCTACAAAGTCTCCCAGATATGAGGTTGCAATATTCTTGAGGAAGACTGTCAGAACCTTGGTGTCAAGCTTTCCAAAGGTTTGCATTTCAAAATTCTTGATAACCTCAAAGGGGCACATTTTTTCCCTGTAGGAACGGTTGGAGGTCATGGCATCATATATGTCAGCAACTGCTATTATTTTTGCAAACTCAGGTATCTCAGTATCTGTTACTCCAAGGGGATAGCCGGTGCCGTCTATTTTCTCGTGATGCATAAGCACCGAAAGCTTAATCTGAGCAGATGCGTCTCTGGCTTTCTCTATCAGGTCATAACCAAGAATTGTATGTTTTTTTATCAGTTCAAATTCTTGATCCGTAAGACGTCCTGGCTTGGAAAGCAAATCCTGTGAGACCTTTGTCTTTCCTATATCGTGCAGTAATCCTGCTGTGGCTATTTCATCGACTTCCTTCTTACTCAAGTTCAACCATTTTGCTATTATTATTGCTATAAGTGAAACATTAAGAGAGTGAGAATAGGTATAATCATCAAGAGGGCGGACAAGGTGCAAATAGTTGATTACATCACTTAATGTTCTGAAATCATGTATGATATGCTTGCTTATTTCATTTATCTGCCTAAGGTCTACAAAGCCTCCCCTGCCAATTTCCTTTATAATGTGAGTAACTTCATCAACCTTCTCAGTATAGTTTGCTCTGAACTTGGCTATTCTGTCTTTATCATAAACACTTTTAATGACAGGCACACTGCTATCTGCCTGATTTTCTTCAGGCAGCTTTATCTTTACTTTTTCTATATTGTTATCCTTTATTCTTTCAATATAGCTTTCAGTAAGAACGGTATCTCTCCGTAAAAATATGCCGGCACCATTGCTATTGAACAAATCCTCATAAAGCACCATACCCGGAGTCAGCAAATCAGGTATCAGATTAACAATCTTCATAAGCACCCTCACCAACCATCAGTATAAGATTATACATAGAGTTCCCTTTTATCGAAATGTAAAGAAATGTGAGTTATTAAAATCATTATAGCACCCTTTTAGAAGACATAGAAGTGCCATTTTGAAAAATGGCCCGTTTATTAATTACTTATCTCTTCTACCCTATCAGCTTATAATATGAATTAAGCAATCTCAAAAGCAGCTCAGAAAGCACCTCGTTTCTTATCACCCTGCTGCACAGCTCAGGCTCAACCGGCTTTGCATCCCGTATAGTAATAAGAAAGCTTTCCAGCTTCTTCTCCTCCATTATGCCGTCCAGACTGAAAAGTGAGAAATCCTCAACCCCGCACCTTTTGAGAATACCTATGTCCTTTTCAAATTCCTCCATACTCTCATAGTAAGGCTCATTTCCAAGCTTTCCTACATTAGTTACTCCTACTGAGATAGAAAGCTTATCCTTTAGCTTTTCCTTCAAATGCATCACCTGGTGATAAATCAAATAATCAACATTGACCTTCTTTATCTTTTTCAGCTCATTTCTTATCATTGTTGCGTAATACATCAGGTTATATTTATCCCATTCTATATCAAATACAGGAACCTCCAAAGCATTTTGCATTACTTCAGTATCAAACCTCAAATCATAATAGCAGTGCCTTATGCAGGTTGCATAGCTCTCATAGCCCTTTTTCCTAAGCTGCTCTGCAGTTTTCTTTAAGGCTTCCTTTGCTTCACCGAACCTTTTTTTGTTCAGGTTTTGTGTCAGCAATTTCAGATAAGTGGCTATGGAATCTATTTTTCTCTTTGGGTTGGTTATATTCTGTATATCAGACAATGGAGATTCCAAGTCGATGCATAGCCCCTTTACCTTAAGCTTTCTCTCCTCAAGCTTGTCTAAAAGCTCATTGGCGTAGCTGTTGAAATGATGTGCATTTCTTTCATTTATCCAATAGCCCATTTCATCCGACAGCGTTGCCCATATGGAAACCGGCACACCATGCTCATTGTATTTCTCTATCATCTTAAAGAACTCCTCACTGTCATGACCATATTCAAGCTTATAATTTAGAGTGACATCATATTTTTTTAGAAGCTCAAGTATATAGTCTCTGCAAACATCTTCAGGAGAAGCAAATTCACACCATATTCTCGTATCCATAATTACCTCCGAATTGTCTAGCTATATAAAAAACCGGCACATTATAAATCGTAATAAATACAGCTATTTCATATTATGAAAATATGCTGCTTCATGTGTATTTTACCCTGCAATAAGTTAAATATTATAACATTATTTTGGTATAATAGTGCTTTTATTTCAAGCTTTATGTAGTCAACAGATATTAATATAGTATAATATTGAATTGTAAATGTAAACTTATTTGACTTTAGGGTGGTTATATGGAAAAGAGCTATAGAATGGTGAAGACCAGGGGCGAAGACTTATTCACTGAGAAAAAATCCAGATTCATAGGCTATGCAGCCCCTGTTTATACTGAAGATGAAGCGACAGAATTTATAAACGGCATCAAGAAAAAGCATTATGATGCAAGTCATAATTGTTATGCATATATTCTTGGCAGCAATTCGAGCATTCAGAGATCAAGTGATGACGGAGAACCATCAGGTACAGCCGGAGTCCCAATACTTGAGGTGCTGAAAAAAGAAGGCTTGACCAATACGGCAGTGGTTGTAACCAGATACTTCGGCGGAATCATGCTGGGAGCAGGGGGCTTGATCAGAGCATACACTGAAGGGGCATCAATTGCCATAAAGGCATCCGGCATAGTAAAAGTACAGCCCTTTTCGGCATATAGATTGAACTTTGAATACGGACTGCTCAATAAACTCCAGTATGAGCTTCCCAGAAGCAATTATATAATAGCCGGTACAGAATATTTTGAGCGGGTGAGCATGAAAATACTTGCTTTACCTGAGGCATGTGAAGCTCTGGAAAATGATGTGACTCAATGGACCAATGGAAACGCAGAAATAGAGTTCATAGAAACCTCCATGCTGAAAATAGACGAAGCTACGGATAAAATAATAGACATCGCCGATTAAGCAATGTCTATTATTTACTTTAGTCCCAATCGTAATAATAGTCTCCATAGTTAAATGGAACCCCATAATAGCCATAGTCACCGTAATAGCCTGGTGAATAAAATCTTCTTCTGCGTCTTCTCCTTCTAAGAAGCTCATTAAGCAGCAGTATTCCGAAAACATCTCTTACAGGATTCCTATATCCATATTGTCTGCTGTCATCATAATGGTGCATCATGTCAGGCATTTCCTTCATCATTCTATCATAGGCCTCATCTGCGGCATTTTTCATCAGCTTGGCATCAGGATAACCTTCATACAGCATTTCATCCTTCTCTTCCATCTCATCCAGCTTCATATCTATATAGGGCATCATTTTCTTGCATACATCAGGATACATTTCGGCAAAGTAGTTTTCATCCTTTTCATCCTCTTCATAGTGTACCATTTCAGGACCAGCTTCAATTTCAGGCATATAATAGGGCATAATATGGTGCTGTGTTTTCATGGGACACATCATAGGGCATTTCTTATCGTACAATTCCATTACCTCCTGAAAAAACATTCTCACTGGTAAATATATGTAAATGCCCTCAAAATAGTGCTTGTTTTTTACATTATTTGCAGCAATATAGAATAGATACGGGAATATCTATAACGAATTTTGTTCCGCCATCTTCACAGTCCAAAATATTGATGCTTCCCTGATGCTTTTCGATTATCTTATGCGTAATAGCCATGCTCATGCTGCTCCCCATATCGGCTTCGGAGGCTGATGTCTCATTATACACTCCATCAGTCTGCCTCTTTACCTTATATTGTATAGCAATCCTTATCCTGTCATTATAATGGGAAGTGGATATGTCTATCTCGCCTGCTCCTTCTATGGATTGTATGGAGTTCATAAGTATGTTCAGAAATGCCTGATCCAGCTGCTGAGCATAGCAGGTTACAAGCGGCAGCTTCTCATAGGCTCTACTTACACTGATTCTGCCTTTTATTTTGTTGTTTACAAGCAGAAGTACATTATCAAGCTCCTCATTCAAATCTATTTGCTTGATATCTGACCCGTCCGAGGAAACAAAGCTTTGAAGTCCGCTTATTATTTCCAACACCCTTTCCAGGGCTTTCTTATTGATTTCATTCATTGCATAAAGCTTCCTGCAGGAGTTGCCTAAATCCGCTTCCTGACTGCTGAGCTTGCTTATAAGTATAGCCTCAGTGTCAATATTTGATTTGATTGCAGCAAGAGGGGTATTCAGCTCATGTGAAATTCCATAGATTAAATTTCCTACTGAAGCCATTTTGTCCGAACTCATCAGGTAGGTTTGAGTTTCATTCAGCTGATTCAGGGTTTTGTGAAGCTCCTGATTCTTTTGCTCCAAATTATGGTTTATTTCACTTAATTCGGTGGTAACAGTATTTATCAGGTGTGTCAGCACTTTGACCGTATTATAACTCTTAGCTCCCATTTCTTCCTTTGAGCCGTCCTGTTGTGCTGCTTTCATATCAGCAGCCGCTGTTTCTTCTCTTTCACTGAGACCCAATATTGTTGTAGTTTCGTTCAAAAAATTATTTGAATTGCCGGAATGATAGAATTCTCCATATGTGTAAAAGCCTGCTGATGGTGCTATTTCATTCAGCGGAGCAAGCTCTATGCCTGCCATGTCCTCCAAAAACAGCTTCCTCGCCACGCAGGAATATACAAAAAGACTATCTATGGGAAGCTTTTTCAAACCATTTATTATATTTATGGATTTCTGAATTATCATATCTACGTTCCCATAGCCGAATTGAACAATATCACCCTTATAAATATCTCCATCTATGGTCAAGGAGCCTTGATGGCTTTTTCTGATAGGTACTCTTGCAATTTTCATATTGCCCCTGCGGATAATCAGGGGAAATTGCGTGGCTGACCCTGGCAGGCTCTCGGAAACATCCTTTCCAAGGTACTTTTCATAAACCGATAATACACTCTGATTGTCAATGGACAGTATTTCACTGTTATGTACACCTGTTACAGTCATAAGCTTGCCAATAGGCTCCCAGCAGAAGCTGTATTCTGTATATACCGACAGTCTGCTTCCTCTGAGTGCTGCACATACAATTCCGTTTTCAGAAACATCCTCTTCCGTAAATACATAGCTCCTTTCAAATCTTCCGCTGTCAGCTGCTTTTCCTCCGGCCACAACAACCTCAGAGTTAACGGATTCTATTCCCTTTAAAATATTTTCACAGTTTGAGGTTATACCCGAAGAAAACAGTATAAGAGCCTTTGTATCCGCTGAAAGCATGGTATTGGCCACATTTACGCCTGATTGAAAATAACCGCTGCCTTTTATCTCAAACATTGCAGTCTCAATTTCTGTATGTTCAAAACTGGTAATCGATAATACTGTAGTTCCTTCTGCCGCTCTGCCGTTAATTATCTCTCCGGCTGTAGTGACTCCTATTATTCTGGCATTTGGCAGTATGGTTTTTATACTGTTTGTCATCTCCTGTATATATGCTCTGTCACAGTAGGATGTAAAGGCTTGTACCAAAAAAACAGAATCAAAATCCTTAATGCTGCTTAGTTCTTTTTGAAGACTATCAAATCCACTATAAGTGATATTAATACTTTTCATTCTGTGCCCATGCCCCACATTTCGCATAAACCATTATGACAGAAATGCATGGGCCCGGTACCTCCTTTACTAAATTATTATTATTTTTTTTCATCCTTACCCCTCTTTACTATTTATTGCTTTTTAGATAAGGGACTGCTTATGTCCGCAAAAATAGCCCATAATCTTATATTATATTATTTTTATACATTATTAAATACTTTTGCATAATTGCGTAACAAATGTTTAATTTTCCTTAATAGTCAGATTATAATCAAAATATTTAGCTATTCGAGGTGAAATAATAATACAAGGGAGCGATTACAAGCGTTCTTATGATCAAGTATTACAATCTGAGAAGGAGGAAAATGAATGCCTAACAACAAGCCTCAAATCGAAATGAAAAACCTGTCAATTATAGACGATCAGCTTAGCCATGAAGCACTTGCAGTAAAAAAATACCGTCAGGCTGCCCAAATGTGCAGCAGTCAGGATCTTATAGATCTGTGCAATCAGGCTGCCCAAAAGCACAGAAAGAATTATGATGACCTTCTTAACTATCTTAACTCTCATCAATAATATAGCATTCAGGCCAATGCAGAAGGAGGATATATATGAACAACAACAGGACTACTCTCAGTGAACAGGATATCATGAATGACCTGTTAACCTTTGAAAAACAGGTTACCTCATCATACAACACAGGTATAACGGAAGCATCCTGCCCCAATCTCAGACAAACACTTACCAATACATTGACATCAACACAAACTATACAGTATCAGATATTTGATACAATACGAAAGCACGGTTGGTATCAGACCAAGGATGCATCAGATCAGGACGTAAATAATACAAAAACTAAATACCAGCAGATCCAAAATCAATTATAGTTTTCTCCCACGCTCCGGTTATCCGGAGCTTTTTTGCATGTTTTTTCAGCTTCTTAATATACTTTATTAAACAATTGAAATCATATCAATTTTGCAAGGGGGAATCTCACCGAAATGGAAAAGGCGGTTATCAGCGAATTCTACTGTGAAAACAGCTTCTGGCTAAGAATTCTTAAGGATCACACCACTTTTATGTTCAACAGCTTTTCACCAATGGAAAGGAACAACATACAGACCACTCAAGATTTTATGAAAAGCTTTGAGGAACAGCTGAACATGCTTTCCGGCATTAAATCTGCAGAAGCAGATAAAAATCAGATGCTGGAGTTTAATAAAGCCGCTTATAAGCTAAGCTGCAGCTTTCTGAATTTTCAGCAGAACATGCTGTATAAGCGTATGCTTTATGAGGTCAATCTGAACATGACTCCTACCTTTTTAGAGCATATGCTAAGAGAAGGAACAGAATATTTAAGACAGCTGGATTACCTGAATCGATACCTGTTCATTGATAGTGTTGATAAAACAAGCATTAAACGTATCATGCACCAGCATAAGCTCTGGCAGCCGGATGCAGCTGGTCATGCAGCGTTTATACAGGCAGGCCTGGATATGACAGAAAAGCCAATGATTGAGATAGCCAGAGAGTTTCAAAAGGATTTTGAAGCAATGTTTTTTAAATCCTATGAGCTGAAAAAAATGCTGGACCCCGAATACCCGGATATGCCTCAAATTGCTTATCTGAATCATCAGGCAAGCCAGAAAATAATGGAGTTCATGGAGTATCTCTGCAGGCTTAAAGCTCTTATTGAAGAAAAAAAGATAATGAGCATTCTCTCTCCGTTAGTTCCTGATCATATGCAAAGAGAAGAGGATTATTATCTTACTAAGCTTAAGCAGCTATATTAAAATTACCGCTTTTGTTGAACATAAAAAATAGAAGGCGAGCAGCCTTCTATTCCATTTCTATCATTATTTTTCCGTCCTTATCGTATATGCCTTCTCCATCAACCTGTACATATCCGTCTGTAGCATCACACAGGAAATCCAGCATGCACTCTAGAAAATCCCACCCGGCTTCCGTTATATCCTCATCAACCTCAAAGGCATATATTTGCTGAAGGTTCTTCATTATGTCCACAGCCTTTTTTTGATTTTTGCTGTATGGAAGTGACTTCAAAGCATCCAGGAACTCCTTCTGCTCCTCCTTGAACATACCATCCTTATGCTCGGGTGTATTCCTGTCCAGTTCTATTGTTTTATGCTCCTCGCTGTATTGGAAAATTATGTTTTTCCAATCAACCTCGCCAAACTCCGGCTCATGCTTTCCCGGTGAAGTTGCAAACTCAAAGCCTGCATCCAAAAGCTCATCACAAATGGCCTGCAGTGACGGATAATCTTCGGCTGCCGAGAACACTCTCACATAATAGCTCATAAATATCTCTCCTATTATTTTTATATACAACGCTTGAACTATAATAAAAATATATCATTACCTGCATATCATTTCCAGACCTTTTTTTAGCTTTTCCATATCTACCGTGGTATTACTGCAGGGTCCGAAGGGGCGTTCATTGAGTATTCCTACTACAGGTATGCTGCCTACATCCCGTATACCGCTTTCCAGTTCCCTCTCACATGCAACTGCAAGTATAATCCCGGGACGCTCCAATCTGACAATCTCTCTTGCTGCAGTTCCTCCCTTTGCCACAGCTGCCTTCAAACTGGAGCCTGCCAAAAGAGCAGATATTTCTCCCATTTTACAGCTGCCGCACTTCATACAATTATCCATACTTTTAGACAGGTCATAATTGCACCCGGAATTCTGCAGACAGTGCGGTAATAGTATCAATATGTTGTCTTCATGATATTTTTCTCCGTTGTATCTGGCTGTATACAATCCTCCACTGGCTTTTATACCTGTATACCTTACTGCAACTTGTACTGCTTCCATTGCTTCAATCATATAAACCTCTTCATGCTTTCATAGTGTCCATATTATTATGCAGATATTATAAGCAAAATATTCCGCTCTGACTCTTATACACTTTAAGTAGACAGTGAATATTTACCACTTATGAGGAGACAATAATATATAATATCCGATGACCGATTTTTTCCTTTTATGGAGCTGTTTATATGACAACAAAAAACAAACTTGAAAAAGGCAGAATATCAGTGCTTCAACTGGTATTCTTAAATATTACCTTCATAATATCCACTGCAGATGTTTTTCTTCCTGCCCTGGTTGCCCAAGAGGCCGAGCAGGACTCTTGGCTTGCCGTCATACTGGGAACATTGACTGCTCTTACCTATACAGTCTTAATGCTTGCTCTTACGATGAAATACCCAGACAAAACGATTATTGAGTATTCATGCACCATATTGGGAAAGCCCCTTGGCAAGCTTGTAGGCTTGTTATATGTATATTTTTTCTTTTATGTGGCACATGTTGTAACCAGAGAGCTTGGAGAAATATTCGTAATATCCTTTATCCCTGACTCGCCAATTGCTGTGTACAGCATAGTAACAGTTGCCGTTTCAGCTTATGCTGTCTATAAGGGTCTGGAGGTTATCGCCAGAGTGAATGACATACTGCTGCCGGTGGGCATAGCCGTACTGATATTTATCGGAGTCATCAACATACCTAAAATGAATTTTTCATATTTTCTTCCGGTACTTTACCATGGTCTGTATCCTGTGGTAAAAGGAGGTATACTTATACAGACCTGGCTGCTGGAGGTCTTTATTGTGCTTCAGCTTGTTCCCTTTGTAAGGGAAAAGCAAAGGGTCAAAAAGGGGATAATGTCTTCTATAGCACTGCTGGGTATGAACCTGCAGATAGGAGTTTTTACCATAGCTGTTTTCGGACCTCTTACAAGTAATTTTCTACTGCCTGCACTTATATTTGTAAAATATGCCAGTATAGGACAGTATATAAACAATCTGGACATAAGCATTCTGGTGGTATGGGTATCCGGGATATTCATAAAAATTGTGCTGTCCTACTATATATGCGTTCTAGCTTTGTCGCAGCTGTTTGAGCTTAAATCCCTTAAGCCAATGATTATCCCCGTAGGGATACTTATTATCTGTATATCAATAGCCGCAGCACCTGATATAACAACTATGCTGCATTCAATGCACTATATACTTCCGTTTTACATGCTGACAATGACTGTCATTATACCTGCTGTTCTGTTAATCATAGCTGTTATCAAGGATAAGGTCGCTGATGCCGCCACACAAAAGGCAGATACTGTGGAAAGCGGACAATAAATGATGTAAAGCAGTAAAAGGAGGTAATGATTTGAAATTTTTCTTTTTTTATATACCCATAATCGTTATTTGGGCAGGCGTTTATTTCATATCAAGAAAAAAAACCATAGAGCTCAGTCATATAGTTATAGGCATCACAACCATAGGATATTCTGCAATATATGACCTGCTGCTGGGAGTGCATATGAAGCTGTATTACTATATATCTCCCGATATATCACCAGTATATATAGCCATTGCCGCAGCATTCATATATCCTCCTCTCAATATGATCTATACCATGTTCCTGCCTGAAAAAAAATCAAGCATATTGATATATACTTTAACATGGACGGCTTTCATGCTGGCATTTGAGCTTGTTACCGTTTATTTCGGCACAATTGTATTTAGGGGCTGGAGAGTACTTCCCTGGTCAGTAGTGACTTATATAGTCACATATATACTTATACTGCTTTTATTCTTTTATCTGGATAGAAAAACAGGCTGCCGATGCTGACAGCCTGCTAAAGCTTCATTTTATTTTTTGTTAAGTTCTTCAGTACAAATGCTCCGTATTTACTTACATTGATATTGCTGTCATACACGAGCCTCTTTGTGCCGGGCAGCTTCAATGCTGTAACAAGCATGTCATAGGATTTGTTGGTCATCATATTATAGGCCTTTCTGAACTCCCTCATATAAAGGTTTCTGTCCATTATACCCTTTATCTGCTTTTCATAGTTCTTACCCTTGACAATATATCTTGCAGCAGCAAAAGCCATAGTGACTGCATTCAGATGCCCGAAGCCTAAAAAAGGCTCAACACCTCCTCCTGCATTACCGATAAGTATCATATTATCCACTATGTGAGGATATACGTAGCCGCTTCTGTGCTCCAGCTTGAACTCCTCCACCATTGTATACTTGATGTTTTCAGTATACAAAAACAGCTCCCAATACCGGTCTATCTCCTTTTGGTTCACATCGGTGGCTATAAGCACCAGGCTGGCTTTCTTACTATCAAAGGGAGTAAGATATACATAGCCGTTTTTTGCGTAGTCCTTATTAATCCACATTATCAGAGCAGTGGGGTCGAAGTCTCCAAGCACCACCGCCCCCCTTACATAGGCCTTGAGCCACTGCTGCCAGCAGCCCAGCTCATTGGGGGTCTGGTAGGTGCCGTCTGCTATTACCACATAGTCATACTTCCTGGAGAGTTCCATGCAATCAACAGCCTCATTGAAGCGCACTTCTGTTTTCCTCAGCATTGAATACAGCTGATTCTTAAGGGAATCCGGATCCTTTGAATACTTGAAAAGATATCCGAAGCTTCCCTTATAGGTTGAAGTTATGTTGGGTCCATTGTGAACCAATGAATTCAAAACATTATGTGCCCGTACGTCAACATTCATTTCCTTCTTAATATATACCAGCAAATCCTTTATGGGCCTGTGTGTTATGTTCAATATCGCAGTTACATGGCTGAAGGGCTCACCAATATAGCTGTTACGCTCATATATCACAGGCTTTACACCCAGCCTCTCCAGCTCAATGGCGCAGTACAATCCCGACAGACCTGCACCTATAATGCCAACCTTCATACATCAGTCCCTCCGTATTTCTTGAGTATCCTGAACCATGCATAAACAGCTATTGCTATAATAATTGTAAAGAATGTATAAAGATAAATATTCATTTCAGCTTCCTTCCTTCTGTACTACAATCATGCTGAACCAGCTTAATAATATCATGGCAGATATGTTGACCTGCAGGCTGTTCATAATATGCCAGTTGGTATATACCAGAGCTCCTGCAGTCTGAAGCAGCAACTCCTGCGCAGTAAAGAGCGCAGTCAGCATGAATACATTTGCAATCCTTATTTTATAACCCTTGGGATGATATTGCGCAAGCAGTGTTCCTATCACAAATACAGGTCCGAAAATAAATAAAGCTGAAGACCCAAGTATACACAGCATACATTTATGTATTTCATAGAAGCCGTGGCTTATAGCCTGAGTATCTATGGAAAGCTGCAGTATGACAGCCATTACTCCGCACCAGATATTCCTTTTCAACTTCTTCCTGTCAGCCAGCAAAAAAAACAGGCACCAGCTGACTCCGAATAATATTATCCATTCCAAGCTTATCTACTCCATATCAATAGGTTGGCCTTGTAGGTATTATCTTCGTTATGATGCTTTTAGGAACTCTGATTTTCTCTATTTTTTGCTGCAGCTTTATTATATCCCTTGTCTCATCATCCCTGAGCTGTGCAAAAAGCTCCCTTATCTCCGGATTTCTCACTTTCAGAAGATTTTCATTATAAAGCATCTGATTTCTGATTCTATAGTCCAATATATCCTTTAATATTTCCAAATCCTTCATGGTATCACCCTATCCTATTATTTTCAGCTTAATCATCTTATCCTTCATCAGAGTGACATGCTCCTCCGTGAGCTTTTTAAACTCCTTGAGCATTGCCTTAAGCTCCTTGTTCCTTGTCATATCCAGATAATATTCATATTTTTTTATCAGAAGCTCCTCTCTGTCGATTGCTTTTTTAAAAAGATAGGATAGCAGGTATTCCTGGGATAGCTCTTCCATAACTTCTTCCTCCTGTTGACCAGTTTTGGCAGATTATATTATCTTCAATATGATAAATATTTTTTGCAATTGTACAGATATTATACCTGATATAATATTTTGGATGAGGGTGCTGTAATGAAGGTAGCAATAATAGGAGCAGGAGTTTCTGGACTTTCCTGCGCATTTGAACTGAAAAGACATGGCATAACACCGACGGTATATGAAAAGAACAACTATATAGGAGACTCTCTGTCGTTTTCTACAATTTGGCCAAGGATATTCAACAGACATAAAAAAGACCCGCTGCAATACCTAAAGCAGCAGTATGCATTGGAGCTGAACCCCACAGCCGAGCTAAGAAAAATAGTAATGATTTCTCCCAATAACAAAGCCACAGTAAGGGGAAGGCTTGGATATATAATGAAAAAGGGCAGGGAGCCTTATGCGCTGGAAAAACAGCTTCATTCATTATCCAATGTGCCTATACATTATGACAGCTATATAAACATAGATGATATAAGAGATTCCTATGAGCATATAGTAATTGCAGCAACATTTAACACCATACCAAAGAAGCTGGGCATATGGTCGGATACCTTTACGGCGCATGCAAGGGTAGCAACAGTTTTAGGCAGCTTTAATGACAGCACTACCTATACCTGGTTAAATACTGAGTATGCAAAAAATGCATTTGCATATCTAATACCCAACAGTTCCAAGGAAGCAAGCCTTGTACTTATAGTAAACGGAATTGCTCAGTCAGAGCTGGACAGCTATTGGAAAAAATTCATTGAGTCTGAGAATATCAGCTATCATATTACGACTGCTATTGATGCAGAGCATGCCTGCGGCTATGTTGAAACATATAAGCTTGACAACATGTATTTTGCAGGGAATTGTGCAGGTTTTACAGATGACCTTTTGGGCTGCGGAGGTTTGAATGCCATAGAAAGCGGCATATTGGCAGCAAAAGCTGTTGCTTCGGGTATTGACTATAATCTGGCTGTAGAGCCCATTTTCAGACACATAAGCAGGCTGCACCAGTTCAGAAAGGCTTTTAACACGCTGGAGAATGACGATTACGACAGGATACTGACAGTGCTTGGATTACCTGCAGTCAAACAGCTGATATATAACAATCCCTTTTTTAGAATAGAACACCTGAATAAGTATGCCGCTCATTATAATGAGCTGGAAAAGAAATTCAGCAGCTATAAATAGCTTTTAAGCACAAGCAGTTTACATACCAAAAACCAATTTGGCTATTGGCTCAAAAATAATACCTATCACCTTCTCAGGTACCCATATGTCTATTTGCCTCGTTATTGCGTAGGCATATACTACAGAAATGAGCATTACAGTTATATACAGCACCTTTCCTGTCCTAGATAGCTTTTTGCTGTAATACTTGAGCTGAAGCACAGCTGTTATGACAATAATCAAAATTGCGGTATAGTTCATAAAACCACTCTTACATCTCCCTGTTTAGTTTATAGTTATTCAGTATTTCACCTGGGGTCTTTACCTCCACCTTAATATCAAAGGCTACCTCCACCTCAGGGAAAACCTCCCCCCACCTGTCTTCCACCTCGCGCCATACCGAGGGCAAGCTTCGGTAGAGCTTGTCACCAAAAAGAAATATATCTGCCTTATATTTCTTCTGTGCTTTCTGCACCGCCAACCTCATTTCCTCTTCTACTACCTTTGCAAATTTCTCTTCTATTTCCTTTAGCTTTGCCTTATCCATTATGTTAACTTTCCCGATTACTTCTATGAGATTTCCCGTAGCATGCACCTTCACTTCATATACCAGCCTGCCTTCCTTTACTGTCGGCTTGACATCTGTCTTGGCTGTTCTTATCTCCAGTATGGCCTTTTCATTCTTTTTGATGTCGGCGTGCTCTATGGTTCCCATGTCTATCTTATCTATAAACCATTGAAAGCCCCTTGTTTCAACTCCATCCAGCCAGCCCACCAACTTGCCGTCTTTAAACACGGCGCTTCCCACTATGTATAAAATTTCCTTGTTCTTACCTTTTTTTTCTCCCCCCATGCTTTCCCTTGTGGTAGAGAAGGTGTTCCTTTCACTTTTATAGGAGCCTATCCTTGCAGCCACGGCATCACTGGTAACATTGGCATACTGCATCATAAAGTCCTTTAAATCCGAGATGTAGGTTCTTGACCAACGCTCTGCATTCCTGATTATTCCTTCCATTTCAGTGTACAGGTTCTTTTCGGCGTCAGCAGGCACCTGAAATAAATCTCCTGCCAAGCCCTCACTTACCATTACATAGTTATCAAGCCTTATTTCTCTGCTTCGTACAAAAAAATCCATTATATCGCCCAAACTGTTTCTAGCTGCCTTTTCTCCGAATATTATCGCGTTATTCTGTATCCAGGTAAGCTTTTTGGGCGCTATCTTGATGAGGTTCTGTGCAGCATCGGCTATGCTGGGACCTCTGCCCGCACCGATCCACATGGTTGAAACAGTGCCCTGCTGCTGCATTATGGTGGAAGGTACGGAGACCAGTACAGAGATCTTAAACAGCCCTTCATCATCTATATCCACTGCTGTCAGCATAACAATCCCATACTCGTTCACTTCTGTATATCCCCAGCAGCCTGACAGACAGAATACATATATAATCATAATCATAAGTATCAGACTTTTATTTATGTTCATTTCCAACACCTTTTCTTCTTACAATATTATTTTTCTGTATAAAATCAGGTCTTCTTTTTAACAGCCTTTCAGGGAACTTCAATATTGCATCCTTCATACCGGCAAAATCCATAGGTGTCAGCGGCGCCATATACGGCACTCCTATTGATCTTAAGGAAGTAAGGTGTATAAGCAGAATAAGAATACCAATAATCACACCGAAAATGCCAAGCACTCCTGCAAGTACCATCATGGGAAACCTTATAAGACTTATTTCCCTGGCTGAATTGAACTTGGGAATAAGGAAGGAGGCTATGCCTGTTACAGCCACCACAATAATCATAGCCGGAGAAACCAGTCCTGCCTGGACTGAAAGCTGACCTATAACCAGCGCTCCCACTATATTGAGGGCCTGCCCCAAAGTCTTAGGCTGCCTTATGCTGGCTTCCCTTATTACCTCAAATATAAGCTCCATCAAAAAGGCTTCTATAAAAGCCGGAAAAGGAACATCAGCCCTTGCATTTGCTATAGTCATTAAAAGTCGCGTAGGTATCATTTCTGGATGGTATGTAGTAATGGCAACATATAAGGAGGGACCAAAAATAGTTATGCCAAAGGCAGCATATCTCAAAAGTCTTATAAAAGTGGCTGAAGTATATCTGTTGTAATAATCCTCTGCAGATGTAAACAGATAAGTAAAGGAAGTAGGGGCTATCAGTACAAAGGGCGTACCGTCAACTATGAGTGCCAAACGTCCCTCTATGAGTGCTGCTGTCACTGTGTCGGGCCTTTCTGTCAGCTCCACCTGTGGAAAGGGTGACAGATGATCATCCTCAACAAAAGGCTGCAGCTGTCCTGAGGCCAATATCATGTCAGTGTCTATCCTTACAAGCCTTTTTTTCATTTCCCTTACAGTTTTTCTCTCTGCAATGCCCTCTACATATGCAAGCACTATTTTGGTCTTGCTCTGTCTGCCAAGCTGCAAAAGCTCAAACTTAAGCTTATGCGTCTTCAATCTTCTTCTTATAAGGGTCACGCTTGTTATCATGTCCTCATTGAAGGCATCCTGAGGACCTCTTACTACTGCTTCCACCTTGGGCTCCGATATGCTTCTTTTTTCCATACCGCTAATAAATACTTCATTGGCATATTCATAACCATCTACAAGTATTAAGCAGGAGGCACTGAGTATATGGTTTACAGCTGTGGGCAGACTGTCTACTTCATACATATTCCCTGCTGCTATTATGTTGTTTTTCACTGCTGCTACTTTGTTCTGCAGGCTCATCTCACCGACATTCATACTGCTTATTTTACTTACGATGTGCTCATTGATTATATCCTCAACTACCATGGCGTCTATATAGCATACAGCACAGCATAAAGCTCCATCGGCAGTATTGACTCTGCGAACTACAAAATCAAAGCAGTTTTTAAAAACTCCCTGCAGGCTATTGATATTATCATCAAGCTTTTGCGAAAATCGGGCATTACTCAGGCCTTCCATACCCTGACTTTCAACCTCCTGAAGCTTTTGCTCAAGAGGTGGTATTTTTTTATATTTGGTATTTTTCATGTTTAACTCCAAAAACTGCAAAATGCTATATCCTATATTATTAGCATTTTGTGAGAGTTTATGTGAAATAAGCCTCTATAATAAAAAAGCAAAAGCCGCCGGTTTATTACCGGCAGCCTTATGAAAGGACCTATAACACTTTATGAAAAATCAAATCATCTACATACTGCTTAGTATCCTCATTATAGTGATGCATATACACTGCGCCTGCAAAGGTAAAGCCAAGTCTCAGCACAGTATTGACGGAAGCAATGTTATCACTGTAGACATATGCTCTGGCGATGATTATGCCATCCTTCTTCATATCCTCCATGCCTGTCATGGTAAGCTCCCTTGCAATACCTCTTCCTCTGTAATCAGGATGTATGGCTATGGACAAGAACACTGAATGTCTCTTGTAATGCTCTGTACCCCTTATGGCTCGAAGCAGTCCAAGCACCTTGTCTTCATCCTCTGCTATATACAAAAATAGATTCTCATTGTTTATCCAGGCTTTCAACTCATCCTTGCCCGGAATTTCAATCAAAGAAACCTGACTGTTCTCTGCCTTAAGTACCTCTAAAAGCTCCCATACCTTATCCACATCACTAAGATGCATTGGTCTGTATACTATGTCCATGATTGCACCTCCAATGAAATATTATTAACTCTATACATATATATTATAAAAGAAGATGTTAATTGTAAAGGGATGCACGATCAGCTACTGGCTTCTAGCTACTAGTAAACTTTTTGTGTAGGACTTCGCAGCCATTCTCAATCTAGTGGCTAGTAGCTAGTGGCTTGAATTAATAAATGACAAGGGACTATCGCTACATAACTTATAGCTCTAGTCCCTTGTTGTTTATTTAGCTACCGCCCCTTCTGAATACTTGTTTCCGGCATTCCAAAGCAGGAACTCTTTTACTCCGTTTTCTTCCAGTGCTCTTATCTGATCTTCTACCTGCTTGTCCCCATATTTGATATAGCCTTTTACCCATGGTGCAGTGAAATCCTGTATCCATGGCCTTATGGTGCCCGGCGTCTCAATGTTCTTGTTCCTTGCCACAGAATCCTTTATTGAATTATATATTGTCTCATAAGGATATGCATCCGGTACGGATAATCCGTAGGTGCCGTTTGCATAATGGCTGGGGTACATCATGGGGCATACATAGTCAACTATGTTGCTTACAGCTTCCCAGTACTGCCCTAATGCCATATCATCGGCCACTGAGCCTACCAGACCGTATATATCTGCAGATATATAAACCTGCATTGGTGACAGCTGTTCTCTTGCATATTTTAAATAATTCTGTATCGTTTCAGGCTTTGATTCGCCTTTGGCATTTCTGTAATCCAGCTGCTTGTCCAGCTTGCCGCCGTTTGAAGCAGGGAATCTGACATAGTCAAACTGGATTTCATTGAAGCCGGCTGCCGCCGCTTCCTTTGCAACTGCAATATTGTAATCCCAAAGCTCTCTGTCGTGAGCAGATGCCCATGCAAGCTTATCGCTGTTGGTGAATACTTTGCCGCTGTCTCTGTAAATTATTGCTCTGTCAGGGTGATGCTTGGTATATGTGGGGTCCTTAAAGGACACTATTCTCGCTATGGCATAGATGTTATTATCCTTCAGCTTTTGCATAAATGCCTTTATGTCCTTGATGGTCGCCTTCTTATTGGCATCAGGACTGTATTTTGCGGCTGCTTCTGTTTCAAAAAGCATATGGCCGTTATCGTCCTTGACATCTATTACAAATGCATTTATGCTTGTCCTTTTGGTCATTTCAATAAGCTCGTCCAATCTGCTGTTGGAAGCCGAATATATTGTCATATATATTCCCTTTGCTTCTACTCTTGGGTTATTGGGATATTCATAGGTCTTATTCTGCGGTGAGTAATCAAGCTTTTTCAGCTCTTCACTCAGAAGCTCTGTACGATCCTTTACAGTAAACTCGGAAGCAATCCATCCTGATTTACTGCCGTCTACTGCACTGAACTCAATATTATACCAGACTGCGCCCGTCTCATCCTTTTCCTCAGAAAGGACTTTTACAGCTGACCCCTTCATTAAGGAATCAACTATAGCAGCATCCTTAAGCGCCTGTTCTCTGACATTCAGCTTGCTTGCACTGATATATACAGTATCTTTGCTGCTATCCTGTGCAGCTGCTTCGGCTGGAGTTGGAGTAGGTGTAGGCTCTTGCACATCTGTATTGCTGCTCTCTTCCGTGGTTTGTGAGGGAGGCTCTTTTTCCACTGTGTCGACCTTTGCGCCTGCCAGAGCAGGAACAATATCCCTATAATCACAACCGGCCAGTATCGCTGCTAACACCATAACTACAATTAAAACTGCTGCAACTGATGATTTAATCTTTACCTTTGACAACATTAGCACCCCTCAAATCGTATTTTTGTTAAAAGTGATCGTTAGATAGATTATATCATGATATTTGACGGTTTTTGTCACTATTTTGTTTCTTTTATACAAGTATTTTTTAGAAAAAATGGAACAAAAAAGAAAGGACTATTGTCCTTTTAATAGTCTATTTTGGTTTTGAGTAACAGCCTCCAATATCCTGTTTTTCAGCTCTTCGGAATTCTCTACAAAGGATACGGGGATTTTTGCTGCCATATTGAAGTTTACATCCAGCTCAGCTTTTTTACGGTCATCAGTGACCAGCCTGATAATCTCCTGATAAGGAAGCTTTGGTTTGATGCCCTTGACCGACATGATACCTCGCACCCTCTTCTTTATAAAGGCATATACCAGCGTCGTATCATCATCAATGCCATGTACTGCACAAAAAACTATATTTTCTATCAGTATTGAGTTTCTGGATAAGGGTCTTACTATAGTAATTTTTTTATCATCAATTTTTATTTTCAATATTATTCCTTTATATGCAAAAATCCATAATAGAAATACCGCTGCAGCACCAATGATACTTCCATAGCTGAAATTGAAATATAGCAAAATGGAAATTATCAATAACGTAAATATCACTACAGCTATTACGGGACCCTTGATTGAAGATTTTTTACCTCTGTATTCAGTCAATATATTCACCTTCCATTTTTCATCATAAATTGTCATATCCTCATTTTATTATAAATAAACTTCAAGTATTAAGCAAACTAAATCATTTTTTGCCACAAGCCGCCGGTCATGAGCCACTGGCAGTAAAAAGAACTCTGGAGAAGAAACACTCAAAAAAATTCTAAAAGTATTTTCAATATACTTCAAAGCATTATTTGAAGCTGGTGGCTGGCGGCTGGTGGCCATATATGAGCTTGATAATTATCATATTGGTTTGTGATATAAATCACAGATTAATTCCGAGTTATTTTGTAGTATATAGATGTGGTCAGTAAAAAGACAATATAAGATACATAATTTTTAAGGAGGAATAGTAAATGTTTTGTAATCAATGTGAACAATCCCCATGCGGCGGCTGCACCAAGGTTGGTATATGCGGCAAAAACGAAGATATAGCTGCACTTCAGGATACCATAATATTTGGGCTTAAGGGCATAGCAGCATATGCGACTCATGCCAGAGAACTTGGTTTTATCGATTCAGAGGTAGATGCCATAACTCATGAAGCACTTTATATGACTCTCACCAACTCCAATTTCAACCTGGAGGAGCATATAAATATGGCACTAAAGGTTGGTACCGCAACTGTAAAGGTTATGGACCTTCTAGACAGAGCGCATACCTCCAGGCTTGGAATACCAACTCCTGTAACAGTAACAGAAGATAAGGTAGAAGGTCACTGCATAGTTGTAACGGGTCATAATCTTTTCGCCCTGGAAGAGCTTCTGAAGCAATCAGAAGGAAAAGGCGTGAATATATATACGCACTCTGAAATGCTGCCAGCGCATGGATATCCTGAGCTGAAAAAATACAAGCATCTAAAAGGCAACATAGGCAAGGCTTGGTACGACCAGAGAAAGCTTTTTGAAGATTTCCCCGGAGCAATACTGGGTACTACCAACTGTTTAATGCCTATAAGAGGAAGCTACAAGGACAGATTCTTCACATATGGAACGGCCGGCCTTGAAGGCGCCGTAAAAATAGTGAACGATGATTTTACTACAATTATAGAAAAAGCTTTATCACTCCCGGCAGCAAATATTGAATCAGACAAAACCCTCACAACAGGCTTCCACCATCAGACAGTGCTGGGTATAGCACCTGAGATAATTGAAGCTGTCAAATCAGGAAAGATAAAGAGATTTTTTGTCATAGCAGGCTGCGATGCACCTACAAAGGGCAGAGATTATTACAGAGAACTGGCATTATCGCTTCCGCAGAACTGCGTGCTTCTTACTACCTCCTGCGGAAAGTTCAGATTCAATGATCATGACTTCGGAACAGTACCGGGGACAAATATACCAAGATATATCGACCTTGGCCAATGCAACAACTCAGGCTCTGCCGTCAAAATAGCGGCAGCATTGGCAGAAGCCTTCGGCTGCACAGTAAACGACCTGCCGCTGAGTATAGTACTTTCATGGTTTGAGCAAAAAGCAGTGGCTATACTGCTTGGACTGTTCAGCCTGGGAGTCAGGAATATATACGTAGGTCCAAAGGCTCCTGATTGGTTTACATCAAATGTAGTAGGAGTACTTCAGCAAAACTTCAACCTTCAGCTTACAGGCGACCCAAAAGAGGATTTAGAAAGAATGCTTTCCGGAAAATAATAAAAATGGCTGAGCTTATCAGCCACTTTTCTGCCAATAGCCAAAAAGATGTGAGAGGCTTCGAAGGATTACCATAGCCTATAAGCTATAAGCTGGCGGCTACCTGCAGAAATACTGAAGGCAGGGTGTACATCACTTGTACACTCCTGCCTTCAGCATTTCCGCATATTTCAAAAACTCTATTTCCATCATCTGTCTTACTCTGGGCATATCCTCGATATTTTTGGAAATGCCCTTGACCAGCTTATTGCTCATACCTTCAGCTATCCAGGTTATGATTTCATTAAGTCTGTTTATATCTGTACCCTCCCTGAACTTTGTCATGTCAATTCCTGCATTGAGCTTCTGGAAGTATTCTCCTAAAAGCGGCATATATCGGGCTACTATCTCCTGTATAATATCCTGCTGGTTACTTCTATACATATCAACGACCATGCTGTATATTTCCGGATACTCAATTTGAATAGACATTTTTATTGCAGATACCTCAAGCATTCTTTCAAAATAATCATTGCTCTTGAAATCCATCATCTTAATCATTTTTGTATACATTATATCAATACTGTAGAAAAGCAGATATTTGTACAAATCCTTCTTGGTTTTGAAGTAATGAAACAATATGCCTTTGGAAATCCCCGCTTCCTTCACAATATTGTTTGTGGAGGCCTGCTCATATCCCTTTTCTGCAAATTCAGCCAAGGCACAGTCTATTATTTTACTTCTTTTTTCCTCCGACAAATTTTCAAAAATACTGTACAAAACAATTCCTCCCAAATGTGCATTCTAAAATATTATACAGCAATATCCTTTCTGTTGTATATGAAAAATGAAGCAGCGGTACTTATTATTATTACTCCAAGCATTATTGCCAGGTAGAGAGGTTTGATGCTTTTGTTTATTATCAAATCTGCCGAGTCCACATACTTGAATGGTGAGAGATATTTTAGAAACTCGAACTTTTCAGACATACTGGCCATTATACTGAAAAAGTACGTTCCAAATACTAATCCAAGTGATATAGTAAGTATATTTCTGCTTTTTCTCACAAGGCATGATATCATAAAACCGATTACGGCAAATACAATATGCATAAGCAGAGGACCAGCTGTCAAAAGTGCAAAGGCTGTCATATCAAGATTATTGTCCTTTGTAAAGCTGAAGCCAATAAGATTGACAATAGCTATCAGTCCGTTAAATATCACTAGATTTGCTGTCACAAGCAGCAGCTTCTGCGTCAATATGCTTGACCTGCTTATGGGCTTTGAAAGCAGGAACTCAATGGTCTTTTCATTCTCTTCCTTGGAAAGTATACCTGCACCAAGCATTGCTGCATATATGCTTCCAAAAAGCGTCAGCATCAGATAGCATTCTATGGCGTAAAACCCAAGTACATCCTTCATACTTAGCTTATCCATATTGAAGGCTTTTACCATAGCTTCCGGAAAGGCTTTCATCATTTGGTCTATTGTTTCCTGCTGCTTTGCAAACTGCGGATATATACTCAGCATCATAAGCATAAGTCCTGCCATAATAGCTGTCCATATAATCAAAGCTTTAAGGTTTCTATTGAATTCTCTTTTAAAAAGTATCACGTTTTTACCCTCCTATATTTGCATATTCTTAGTAAACAGACTCTAGATACGAGATATAAGGCCCCGAAAGCTTAACTCGTGTCCCAGTGTCCAGTATCCACTATCTGTTTCTCTCAGCCCGTTCTCAAAACTACTAGTGACCAGTAGTTAGTGATTAGTGGCTGAATATTTCTTTGCAAGAACTATTTCTGATAGTAGTGCATAAATATCTCTTCCAAGGTTGGCTCTTCTATCAACAGATCCTTTATTTCATGCTTGTTAAGCTCAGTAATGAGAAGATTGCTTCCTCCGTTGTACAAAAGTTTAAGCTCATTGCCCTGCTTCTCTTTTCTGATTATTCCGCTTAAGTCTATATCAGAGACATCATTCTTAAATACTACTGTAACATTTTTAAATTGATTACCTGTAAGATTCTCGATGCTTTCTACCTTTATAAGCCTGCCTTCCTTTATGATTGCCACTCTTTCACACATTCTTTGCACCTCACTCAGCACATGAGAAGAGAAGAATATTGTGACGCCCTTTTTGTTTTCTTCCTTCAGAAGCTCAAAGAATATATTCTGCATCAACGGATCCAAGCCGCTTGTGGGCTCATCCAGTATCAGCAGCTTGGGTTCATGCAGCAGTGCCTGGATGATGCCGACCTTCTTACGATTGCCGAAGGAAAGGTCTTCAATCCTTTTGTTAAGATCCAAATCCAGCCTTTCTGCAAGCTTCTTAATCTTTTTGCTGCAGTCCTTTCTATAATATGAAGCTGAGTAGCTCAAAAGCTCCTTGGATTTCATGTCATCATAATAATGTACCTCCGAAGGCAGATATCCTATCATTTTTCTTATTTCATCCGTTTCCTTTAAGATATCCTTGCCAAATATGCTGGCACTGCCGCCAGTCGGATAGATAAAGTTCAGCAGCGTCCTGATTGTAGTACTTTTACCGGCTCCATTCGGACCGATAAAACCGAATATTTCACCCTCCTCTATTGAAAAGCTTACATCGATTATTCCTCTCGATTTTCCATAGTACTTTGTAAGTTTGTTTATCTCTATAGCCTTCATATTATCCCTCCTGAATATTTCCTGTAGGATTACTTGACCATATGGTCAATTACTAATTATATTTTATACTATATTGACCACCTAGTCAATGACTTTTATGAAAAAAACTCGACAAAACCGCCGAGTTTTACCATAAATTTTCAATTGTAAATTATTATTCTCCTCCATGCTTGCTTTTTATCACTTTAAGTCTGAAAAAGTCTTCTCTATCCTTTTCCTCAAGCACTTCGGAAATAGTTCTTACCAGTTCTTTATATTTTGGAATTTGTATATTCTGGAGAGCATTTGCTCTTTTCTGAGTTCTCTTAACCTCCATGGCAAGCTTATATACCGAATCCTCTATTTCCGAAAGCTCATAGACAAGCTCCTTAACCTGTTGAAATTTTCTGTAGGCTACATCCATGGCAGTATTTGTATGATAGAAGCTGTAATAATGCTCCAGCTCCTGTTTTTTATACTTTATCTCAGGTATTTCCACACCCATTATGCTTTTATCAAGTATTGTAAATTCTTCAGACTCAGGTATGGAGTGAGCCAGCTGCTCAACACTGCTTATGCCCATGGTAATATTGGCAACCTGCAGTGCCTCATAGGCTTCCGCAAAAACCTTCACAACCTTATCCTGCACGTCCCTGGCTCGGTCGATGAAGTTCATCATAGACATTATCAGAACATTTCTTTTTTTATCAAGCAACTCAAAGCCCTTTTCAGAGAGCTCCAGGGAGTTCTGTGCCGCTATAAGATTTGTCTTGGTATAGGCAATACTTTCCTGCATAGCTGTTACCCCTTGTAATATCTTTCTATAAGCTCAGGATTGAGCCTGTTCAGCTCCTCCTTAGGCAGGCAGGTCAGAAGCTGCCACATAAGGTCAAGTGTTTCCTCGATGCTTCTGTTGGAATCAAAGCCCTGGTTCAAAAACCTCTGCTCAAACTGTCTACCGAACTCCATGTATTTTTTATCAATGTCACTAATATCATCTTCTCCTATTACCTGAGCCAGAGCTCTGACCTCTCTTACATGGGAATAGGAAGAAAAAACCTGATTGGCAACATCAGGGTGGTCCTCTCTGGTGAAGCCTTCGCCTATTCCGTCCTTCATCAACCTTGATAACGATGGCAGAATGTTAACAGGCGGATAAATACTCCTTTGAAACAGTTCTCTGGACAGTATTATCTGCCCCTCTGTAATAAA
The DNA here is from genome assembly GCA_049322695.1 of Bacillota bacterium. Taxonomy (GTDB): domain Bacteria; phylum Bacillota; class Clostridia; order Lutisporales; family Lutisporaceae; genus CALGKJ01. The sequence continues at coordinate 26,329 of JBMORW010000042.1, forward strand.
GCCTGTAAGGTCAGGCACAGGGTGTGCTATATCGTCATTGGGCATTGTAAGTATTGGTATCTGTGTAATACTGCCTTTAGAATCCTTTATCATGCCTGCCCTCTCATAAAGACTTGCCAGATCCGAATACAGATATCCCGGATAGCCCTTTCTGGAGGGTACCTCTTCACGGGCCGAGGATATTTCACGTAAAGCTTCACAGTAGCTGGTCATATTGCTCATTATCACAAGAATATGCATGTCATGCTCAAAAGCCAGATACTCAGCCGCAGTCAAAGCACATCTCGGAGTAGTGATTCTCTCGACGATAGGCTCATCTGCCAGATTGACAAACATTACAACCTTATTGAGCACCCCTGCTGCTTCAAACTGCTTCCTGAAAAAATCTGCCTCATCATGCTTTATTCCCATGGCAGCAAATACTATTGCAAAGCCACCCTCTGTACTGTCCGATTCTGCTATTTTGGACTGCTTTACTATTTGAGCGGCAACTTCATTATGCGGCAGTCCGTCACCTGAGAATATGGGAAGCTTCTGACCTCTTATCAAAGTTGTAAGACCGTCTATTGAAGATATTCCAGTCTGTATATAGTCCCTGGGGTATTTTCTTCCCACGGGATTTATAGGTCTTCCGCTTATATCATATCTCTTTTCAGCAAAAAATCCTGCCCCGTCTATAGGCTCACCTATGCCGTTGAACATTCTTCCAAGGATGTCCCTGGAAAGCGGAATCTGCATAGGCTTCCCTGTAAAAGTAACGCCGGTATTTGATAAGGATATGCCTGCAGTGCTTTCAAAAACCTGTATTACAACTCTGTCTCTGTCTATCTGCACTACTCTTCCTTTTTTGTTTACCTGTCCCGCTACTTCAATATCTACTATCTCATCATAGGCTGCATGCTTCACACCGCTTAGTATTATAAGGGGGCCTTCTACCTTATCAAGCTTCAAATATTTTATCTTCATAGCTTACATTCCCCCTTCCCATACTTGCATTTCAGGGAATCATAATATTTGTCTATTTCATTAATCAGTGAATCCAATATATCAAGCCTGTTTTCAGGTACATTATATTTCATCGTAATAATCTTATAATAAAGCTCATCATTTTTTACAGCAGAAATAGGAACACCATGCTTTACCGCTTCTGCAGCCCTTTCATAAAGCTTATCTATTACATTGAGCATTTTGTACTGCTTTATAAGAGATACGTTAGCATCATCCCTATGATATGCATTCTGCTGCAGATATCCAATCTTTATGACTCTGGAGATTTCCAATATCAATCTCTGATCATCGGGAAGTATATCCTCGCCCACAAGCTTTACTATTTCCAGAAGCTTGTTTTCCTCCTGCAGTATCTTTAATAGCTTTGATCTAAGCTCCAGCATGTCCCGGGATACATTTTCCGCATACCACTCCCTAAGATCGGTAATATAGCCGCTGTACGAGCTTAACCAGTTGATTGCCGGATAGTGCCTTGAATAAGCAAGGTTTTTATCAAGTGCCAAAAAAGAGTTGACAACTCTCTTAGTATTCTGAGTGACCGGCTCTGAAAAGTCACCACCGGCAGGTGATACTGCTCCTATTATGGTTATTGAGCCGCTGGCACCGTTAAGTGTCTTGACATCTGCTGCTCTTTCATAAAATTGTGCAAGCCTTGAAGGCAGATAGGCAGGATAGCCTTCCTCTGCCGGCATTTCCTCAAGTCTTCCCGATATTTCTCTTAAAGCCTCTGCCCATCGCGAGGTGGAATCTGCCATTATTGCAATGTTATAGCCCATATCCCTGTAGTACTCAGCTATTGTAATACCTGTATAGATACTTGCTTCACGGGCTGCAACCGGCATATTGGAGGTATTTGCAATAAGCACAGTTCTCTCCATAAGCGACTTGCCGCTTTTGGGATCAATAATTTCCGGAAAATCCTCCAGCACTTCTGTTATCTCATTACCCCTTTCACCGCAGCCTACATAAACTATAATATCAGCATCGCTCCATTTTGCCAGCTGATGCTGTGTAATTGTCTTTCCGGTTCCGAAGCCTCCCGGTATAGCCGCAGTACCTCCTTTTGCTAGCGGAAAAAAGGTGTCTATTACTCTCTGTCCGGTAATCAAAGGTTTGCTGATGGGATTTCTTTTTGAGACAGGACGAGGATCTCTAACCGGCCACTCCTGATATAACTTAAGCTCATGTATATTATTGTCATCCTGCAGCTTTATTATGGTATGCTCTATATTGTAGCCGCCGCTTTTCTCTGCAAAGATAACCCTTCCCTTAAGCCTTGGAGGAACCATCAGCTTATGGACCACCAATGAGCTCTCCTGTACCTCTGCATAAACACTTCCGCCAGAAAGCATATCTCCCACTGAAGCAGATATCCTTACCTCCCAAAGCTTTTCCCGGTCCAGTGAAATCATCCCTATACCTTCCGGTATGAAGGCTGACCCTCTTTTATAGAAATCCAGGAGAGGTCTCTCAATTCCGTCAAATATATTCCCTATTATACCGGGACCAAGCTTAACAGAAAGAGGCTTGCCAGTAGAAAGCACCTCTTCTCCCCACTCAAGTCCCAATGTTTCCTCATATACCTGTATAGTAGCTATATCATTTTCTATGGAGATTATTTCGCCTATAAGCTTCTTTCTTCCTATATGCACCATTTCCCGCATTTTGAAGCCTTCGGCATTTTCAGCCTTTACAACAGGACCGTTTATGTAAACAACCCTTGCTTTCAACTCCTCCATCAATGCATCACCTCGTCAAACAATTGAGATATGCTCAGACCTATTATATCCCTGTTTTCTTCAATAAGGGCCAGCAAAGTGTAATCTGCCTGACAGGCTTTTTCTCTATCCAATACCAAAAAGCCTCCCAATATGTTTTTATCTGCTTTTTCTATTTTATAAGCTTTATCCCTGCGCAGCGAATCAAGCTGCGAACATATAAACTCCCTGTTTTTACTCAAATCTGCTTCAGTGAAATAGAAGTATACTTCATCCGAATCCAAAAAGCTGCTGCATGCCGCTTCAAGATTCTTTCTGATATAACTGTCACAATACTCTGTTGTGGCAGCAAAAACCTCTGCCTTTTTCTTTAATATGTCAATAAGAATTTCTATGTACTCCTGCTGTTTTTTCAGTATCCTGTAGTGCTCATCGGATTGAGCCTTTGATACCAGCTGCTTTCTTTCCTTTTCAGCCTGGTTTTCAGCTTCGCAGAACATGCACTGTCTTTTTTCCTCAATCTCCGCTTCAAGCTTTTTCTTCTTTTCCTCCAGCTCATCCATAAGGCTCTTTTTTCGCTGTGAAGAGTTCAGTTCAACATTTCCAAAAAGCATTTTCCTGAACATCTCAATCTTGTCTTCTATGGTAACCGGCATTTTTTTCACCTCAAATCTTTACACCTATAGAATCCTTAATATAATTGGTTATATAATCCTTCGGCCTACGCTCGCCATGCCTATCCGGTATTATGGTTATTATGGGCTTGCTGCTGTCCAGCCTTATTTCCTTCAGCTCATCCTGCACAAGCTCTGCCAAAAGCTCGGTTATAAGTATGATTCCCATATCATTATCCGCACAGGCAGATTCCATAGCTTTTAATACTGCATCACGCTCATGGGCTATTATTCCGCTTATACCGGCAAGCCTCATGCCTATAAGTGTATCTACATTATCGCTTATTAAATAAAACTTCATAATTATCCCTCAAAGCTTATAATATATTAAGATTAACTATAATCTTCCCAGGATGATAATGGATATAATAAGTCCATATATTGCTATACCTTCTGCAAGTCCGACAAATATTAAGGTTTTCCCTAGTATTCTCGGGTTTTCGGATACTGCACCCAGAGCAGAAGACCCCACAGAGCCAACTGCATAACCGGCTCCTATGGTAGCAAGTCCCGTTGATAGTCCTGCTGCAAGAAAACCATAGCCTGCATTTGGATTCTCTGCTGATGCTGCATGTACCACAGCAGGCATAAGTATGAACATAAACAGAGCTATAAGCAGTATATATGAAAATATACTTGCTCTTAAGACATACCTGACATTGATTTTTCCCCAGCCTTCATTTGACCTGTAAAGTACTACACCCAGTCCGATTGTAAAAAGTACAATCAGTATTGCAATTCCGATTATAAAATTCATTTTATCTCCTCCTTTTTCTGACAGTATGTCAGATGCTCTCCCCTTTTATTTCTGTTCCAATACAAGTTGGCTTGTATATGACTCCGTATCCTGAATAATATTTGCTGAAAAGCTCATAGTATTCCAGTCTCAGACTCTGTATAAATACTATAAGCCCCTCCAGACCTATTATGACTACATTACCCAATATAAGCACCAAAATACCTCCCAATGAGGAATTAATCATTTCAGCCATAGTAGCAAAGGCTATATACAAGCCAACATGGTTTAATGCGAAAGCACCTACCCTGATAAATGAAATCACATTGGACAGTATTGAAAGCAGAGTCTCAATAATCCCAAAACCGGCCTCTATATAATAGTCAGCAGGTGATTCCTCATAAAGCACCCTGCTGCCTTTAATAAGATGTGCCAATGGCTGCTTGAAAACCATAAGCAGCAGCATTAAAAGCATTAAGAATATTCCCAGCTCCATGGAGAAATAAAAGCTTCCCGTGGCCTTCGACAGTACTGTCAGCAGCAGCACCCAGAAAAAGATCAACCCGGCCAGGCCCTCTTTACCGAACAATCCCTCTTCAATATCCTTACGCTGATATAGGTTTATTAAACCATATACATAACCTATATTTATCAAAACAACACCTAATGCCACAGCACTTATCAGCAGCATATTTATGTTCTCCATAGGCTTGATCCATAAGCCATGTATTATATGCTCATTTCCAAATATGCTTCCGTACAAAAGTCCGAAGAACATAGAGCTCGCACCAAGCCTTGATAGTATTCCTCCGAAGTCCTCTTTTTTATATATATATTTAAGCAGCATACCACCCAGAAGAATAATAAATCCCTGCCCCAAATCCCCAAACATGGCTCCGAAAAGCAGCATGTATGATATGGCAAAAAAAGGCGTCGGATCCATTTCGTTGTAGCATGGTGTTCCATACATTGAAACCAGTGCTTCGAATGGCCTGAATATACCTATATTTTTAAGCTTCGTGGGCGGCGAGTGTCCTGCCCTTCTGTTTTCAACATCCTCAGTAATTATGATAACATCCTTTTCGAAGGATTTTTTAATGCTATCAATCAGGGCATTTAGCTTCCCCAAAGGTACGAAACCAAAAAGGAAAAACAGATTAAGCCCCAATGCCACCTCAGATTTGACTTGTTCAAGCTTTTTTTCAAGCTGCAGCAGAGAATATGCCCTCTCCACCTCAGTTACATATTTTTTCTTGAACTCCTGTGCAGAATTCTTCAACTTTTCTATATCCTGCCTAAGCAGCTCTATATCTTTATTCATACCTCTTATGACATCTTCTGCTATGCCGCTGCAGCCCCGGGGTATTTCAAGAAGCTTGTAATTAAGCGACTCAAATATTCTGATGCTTTCCTCCCTCAGAGGGTTGGGAGTAAAGCATATCAGCACAACATTATCCTTCTCTGCACTAACCTCCATAACCACTGAAGGAACGTTTTCAAAATTCAGTTTAAGCTTTTGGTAGTTTTCCTTGGAAAGCATAATAAGCTTGAAATCCACAAACCTTAACCCGGATAATGTACCCAGGTCAAGACCGGTATTCTTCATACAGCTTATGTTCTCTATATGCCTTTGCTTTTCTGCGATGGCCTCCAGCTTTTTGTTAATATCCTCAGATATTTTTCTCACGGTATCATATTTTTCCAGTAGGTTTTTTGATACCTCCTCATATGTATAATCTTCATAAAGATATTTCTGATGTATTGAGGTTTTCATATCAAATATGCTGTGGAAGGATTTCAATATCTCCTCATCCTCAGAAAAATCCCGTTTTATAGTATATGGTTTAAGGTCAGACAGCTCCTGCATAGCCTGGATATTATCTTCCGAAGCCTTCAACTCGAAGTAGTTGGCATTTATTTCAGAAAGTGCATTAAGCATATGTACATTGCCATCAAGAACAACTTTTCTTGCAATACTGTCCAAGTCGTTCAGCTTACCCACTATACTTATAATTTTCATCTTTTCGACTGCCATAGCTTATGTCCCCTCTCTCAGCTTTCTTATCAGATACTTCCTTGCTTCCTCTTTGGGGACCTTGTATCTGATAGCCTCAGTAATGGCTATTATGTCCCTTACTTCAAATTCAAGGAATAATACATATGCAAAGGTAGTTATTATTGACATTCCATATGTCCTTACCAATGCTTTTATCTCAAAATATATATGTCTGTCCAGCCTCCGCTCCATAAAGATATCAGTTGTTCCGTCATTTTTAAACAGAAAGCTGTATTTTGTCTGCTGTGCATATTCATAAAACTCGTTAAGGTCTCTGGAATAACACAGTCTTTTTATTGTGCTGAAATCAAGTCTGTGACCCAGACGAATAGTGTAGTTCAGCAGTATTTCGGGCTGCAGTCTGTAAAACTTTATACCTCGATATATCCACTGGAGGTTTAATAGATCAGCTATAAGTCCCTGTGACTGTTCCAGAATCTTAATGTCCTGTTTTGAAAGCTTAGACCAAGCTTTTTTCAGCAGGTCATAATATGATAAATCCAAAACCATTTCGAATCTGAACAGGTTTTCACTGACGTTATTGTCTATCAAAGGTAATAGGTATCTGTAAAACTCAGAACCTTCCAGCGCAAATATTATGTCCCTCACAAGCTTTGCATCAAAAATCTTATTTGTATCTACTCCGCTGTACTTGCCGATAAACACACTGCCTTTGTATTTTCCGGTATCCTCTTTATTATATACTGCCCTGGCAATGGTTTTCAGCTCTTCAATCTCAAATCTTGCATACAGTGTATATATAAACCTTTTATACTCTCCGTTAAAGTAATGGATTATCTTGTCGATATTGAATATCATATTCTGCTTAATAATACTCTCAAGTGTTCCCCTGTGTACACTGTGAGAATCTATATCCTTTAAAACCTCTTTATAGCCGGTCTTTTTCTTCAGATACTCTGCCACCTCTTCTACAGATTGCTTCTCAATAAGCTGCAGATAATCCTCCACAGAAAGAAGCGAACTTTCCATAGCTCTGATTTTTGTATTTATTGCTGCATATCTGGTTGTATTATCCATATTCAATACCTCTCAACATATGTTCAGAAACAGTATTTCAGCTGTTTATCATACAGCTGAAATCACATGTCTGATTTTGATATAATTGCAGTCCATAATTTTTCTGCGATTTCAGTCTTAGTACTTTCAAACTTTTCTCCGATGATACTCAACTTATTATCAGTGGACTGCCTAAGCTCCTGAACTTCTTTTTCAGCGAGCTCCATTACTTTCCTTTTTTTATCTTTGCATAAATCTGCCACTTCACCCAATCTTTTCTTATACTCTTCTATTTCTTCACTATATTTTTGCTCCAGAGCCTCAATTTCTTTTTCCCGTTTATCTGCCAGTTCTACAGCCTTCACATCTACCTCAATAAGTTTTTTGACATATTCACCCATGCTTTTTTCCATTTATATCACCCTTTGTAAGTTATTATTGATTATGTAAGTAAGAAGTTTTCCATTTTTTCATAACTGAGTTAATTATGATTTAGTATGTGAAAAATGTCAATTTTTATAAACTCATATATACAGTTATATACTATGAAATAACCTCAAAAGAGTGAAATAAAATGCCAATATATAGTATTGCTATGTAACACAAATAAATTATATCAGTTCCATACTGCCGGGATATCAACCGAAATTGTCGAAGCTTACATATTTTCATGACTATTTGCATTATTTAGTGAATTTATTATATTGCGAACAGCTTATTTGTGATAGAATGATATTAACAGCTTGTCCGGTTAACTGTCTGCATGCTCCAATTCTTTATGTAGGGTGGTATTATGGAAATATTAAAGAATGAATACTTCAGCATTATAGAAGAAGAAAGCAAGCTATACATAGTTGTTTCTCGCCAGGGCTTCAACATAAAGGATTTCAATGGCATTGTCCTTGATAACCCTACCTTTAGCCTGTCGAATTTTATGAATTTGAAAACAGCCTTGGAGGAGGCAAAAGGAACTAAAACACATATAGGATATCTGAAGCCTCGTATTGATGTTATAGTATCCAGCGATGAGATGGAGGCAAGAATTATTCTCAATATAACTGCAAGAGAGCTTGTTGACAATAAAATAGGCATATCCTCCGAAATTATTGAAGCACTCAATGCAAAAGGGGTAACAGAAGGTCTTGCCAATCTTTTTCAAAAACCCCTTACAGTTCAAAAGGAAATTGTAGTTGCAGAGGGTATACCGCCTACTAACGGAGAAGATGCTATTTTGAAGTATTTCGAGCTGTCAGATAAAAAGCCCGTAGTCAAGGAAGACGGCAGTGTAAACCATTATGACCTTAACCTAATAGATAATGTGGTTGTAAATGCCTGGGTAGGAGAAAAAATACCTCCCACAAGCGGCAGACCCGGTCTGACGGTTACGGGTAAAATCATACCCGGTAAAAATGGAAGAGACGCAAAGCTGAAATATGACAGAAAAACCATAGCAGAGTTTCAGGAGCCGGGGAAAATTGTACTCAGAGCACTAATTGACGGAGCAGTTAAGTTCGATGGAGATAAAATTAGGATTGACAACCACCTTATAATTCCAGGTGATGTAGGCTTTGAAACAGGAAATATAAACTTTGACGGATATGTTACTATAAAAGGCACTGTTAAGGACGGCTTTTCAGTACGTGCCAAGCACGATATTGAGATTATGGGTCCTATGGGTGTCGGAGCCGTTGAAGAAATTATATCGACTGACGGAAGCATATATATAAAGGGCGGTATCTACGGTAAAAACACTGCCCGGATAGAAGCAAAGAAAAATGTATTCGTGAAATACTGCAATGAATGTACAATAACTGCAGGCGACGATATAAACGTAGGCTTCTATGCACTGGACTGCAGCTTAAGTGCAAAGAGGATATTGATGGATCCGGTACACGGTAAAATAATCGGAGGCAATATAGTTGCTCAGATACAAGTGGTATCGGGCATTATAGGAAACAAAAACGAGAAAAAAACCTTCATTAATGTCCAAGGATTTGACAGACTTGCAATTAAACATGAGTTTGAGAGCCTGCTGGGCAAGTATAAGGATTTGCTGCAGGAAGCAAGCAAGGTCAAAAGACAGCTTGAGATCTTTGAGTACAGCCTGGGGGGAGCAGAGTATGTCAACATGGATGAATACTATAAGTATGTAAGAGACTATGAATCTGTAATTGATGAAATCAAGATGCTGGAAGAGTACCGGCAGAAGCTTCAGAAGATACTTGAGACTAAGGGTGAGGGAGAGGTAGGCATATTCAAGGCGGCTTATCCCGAAACCTATCTGGAAATAAAGAAAATGTCCAAAAAAATAAATGCAGTAGTAAGCGGAAGCTTCTACGCTATGAACAGAGAACTGCACCAGGGATAAAACAGACCTCTGATACAGTAAAATACCCGTTAGGAGAAATGCTATGTTTGATGAAAAAAATATCAGCAAATTATATAGATATGAAGCACTGCTGCAGGCTATTGATTTTTTTACTCAGAAGTTCAATGTCAGACAGCTTGCAAATTATGCATTTGATTTTGCCAATGAAATTCTTACGCTTAACTCATCGGCATTGTTTTTAATGGAGGGTGACAGCTTCAAGCTGGTCAGAGTCAGAAATTATTATATTTCCGATTATACTATTTCCAATACGGATAAGCTGCAGAGGATAGCCACCTTCTATGGAAACATACTTAAATCCAATTTTGATAATTTTTTTAATGCTGAGGATATTAAGCAGTTTGATACACAGATTATTATTCCTCTGATAATTCAAGACCTGCTGTATGGTTTTATCATATCCAATGGTAAAGCAGTGGAAGCTATAGATGAGGATGATCTAATCATATCAAAAGCATTAATGCAGCTTATCAATAATTCACTTGAAAGCAGCAAAAACTTTTCAGATTTACAGGAAAAGAACAAGCAGCTGGATCAGAAAATATTCAACCTTTTTTCTATAAATCAAAGCTCACGTATGCTTCTATCCGAGCTTGAGCTAAACAGGCTTTATTCTCTGTCAATAGATATATTCAGTGAGCTTACCAGCAGCAAAGTAACCTCCTTCGGTCTATATGATGAGATAAAGGATAGAATTATCATAAAGGGTTTCAGAAACGTATACAGCAATGCAAAGGTGTATTTGGAATTTGAGCTCTTTAATACAGAATATAACGGATATAAGGTAGTATTCAGCTATAAGGACGATATTGAACAACTAAAGAGGATTTTTGTAAATTATGAGGATTTTGAAAAGCTGGAAGCAGAATACATTATACTTATAGTGAAGAATAAGCTTCTAGGCTTTGTTACAATAAGCAAGCCTGTTAACGACAGACAATATGATGAAGGTATATTTGAGCTTATAGAATCTCTTGCAGCTTCTACATATATATCCTTCACCAATGCTATATTTTTCCAGGAAACAATCAGACAGAAAAGTATTATTGAACAAAAGCTGACAACTCTGACTAAGCTTAATGCTCTTATAAAGAATATTCATAACTGTTTGGACTTGAATGAGCTCTGTGATCTGAGCATCAAAACTCTTCACTATGCTTTTGGAATAAAAAAGGCATTTATTGCTTTAAAGGATAACGGCAGGTATATTATAAAGAGTAGCGTAGGATATACTTCAGATCAGCAGGAGCTTAAAATGAACGACAACTGGAAAAGACTTCACGGTACAGAGATGTTTTACAGCTTCACAAGAGACACATGTTATGACTATATTGACGATAAGTATGCTGCCGATATTGGCGAAACCAACTGTCTCGTAATATCACCTATATATGCCGACGGCATTGATATTGATGAGGAAGACAATAATATCGGATATATGGTAGTGCTTCAGACTCCCGAAAGTCTTCGTGAGGATGAGCTTCTGCTTATAGATACTATATCCAACAGCATAGCTCCAATAATCAACCATATGAGTTCCGTACAGCAGCTTAAGAAGGACTATAAGCTGAATCAACAGAATCTATTTATATCCGCACTAAACAGGAAGTTCTATAACAAGGAGCATTTCTCCATTGATTTTACTATCTATTACAAGCGTATTGAGGAGAAGCCGTTTGTTGAGGCTGACCTGTCCGGCTATCAGATGTTTGAGAATTTTTACTTCTCAAATTATGTTTTTATACTAAGCGAGCTACCCCTTGATGAAGTGCTTTTCGACGGAGTCATCGGAACACAAAGCATTGAACAGGTTGTTTCTGATATAAAGTCTATTCTATAGCATGTCTGTGAGTATTTATTCACTTTTGTAAAAAGCTTATCAATAAAAAAATGCCGGGATTCCTAAAAAGGAACTCCGGCACTGTTTTATATAAGCCTTACTCTGTGATAGGTCTTTTTACCCTTCTTTATCATCAGTTTTCCATCCTGAAAATCACTACCCGTCAACATTTGGTCAAACTTTTCCACCTTCTCGTTGTTGATGTTGACCCCTCCCTGCTGAATAAGCCTTCTTGCTTCTGCTTTAGAAGGAGCAAGTCCGGTAAGCACCAGTATATCAATAACACTTACTCCCGCTGTCAGCTGTTCTGATGAAAGCTCAATAGTGGGTATAGCTTCAGAATCACCGCCTCCGCCGAATAATGCATCTGCAGCTGCCTGTGCCTTGACTGCCTCTTCCTCTCCATGAACTATTTTAGTAATCTCGAAGGCCAGCACCTTTTTCGCCTCATTTATTTTTTCACCGGGAAGGCTGCCCAGTCTTCTTACTTCGTCCATTGGCAAAAAGGTCAGCAGAGACAGGCATTTCATTATATCTGCGTCATCAACGTTTCTCCAGTATTGATAAAAATCATAGGGTGAGGTTTTATTCGGATCCAGCCAGACTGCTCCGGACTCTGTTTTGCCCATCTTTTTACCTTCGTTGGTTGTAAGCAGTGTAAAAGTCATACCATAGGCTTCAACACCCTCTACCCTTCTGATTAGATCAGCTCCGGCAAGAATGTTTGACCATTGATCATCTCCTCCAAGCTGAAGCCTGCATCCGTATCTCCTGTACAGCTCAAGGAAATCATAGCCCTGCATCAGCATATAATTGAACTCAAGGAAGGAGAGTCCTCTCTCCAGTCTGCTCCTGAAGCATTCTGCAGTCAGCATTCTGTTTACAGAAAAGTGAATACCTATTTCTCTAATAAAGTTCACATAGTTAAGATTCAACAGCCAGTTTGCATTGTTTTCCATTATAGCTTTATTATCATCAAAGTTAATTAAAATCTCAAACTGCTTTTTAAAGCACTCCGCATTCCTCTCTATATCTTCTCTCGTAAGCATTTTTCTCATGTCTGTCTTTCCCGTAGGATCTCCAACCATAGCTGTTCCCCCGCCAAGCAGCGCTATGGGCCTGTGGCCTGCTCTCTGCATGTGAGCCATAGCCATTATTGTAAGAAAATGTCCCACAGTCATGCTGTCTGCAGTGGGGTCAAAGCCTATGTAAAAGGTTACGGATTCCCTGGAAAGCAGCTCCCTAATTTGTTCTTCGTGTGTTGTTTGCTGTATGAAGCCTCTTTCCTTCAATACATCAAAAACATTAATAGTATTCATAAAATTCCCTCCAATGTATAATAAGATAACAAAAAAACCACCCGTCCTGCAAGGGACGAATGGCTCGCGGTACCACCCTAATTGGCTTGATTGCTGTAACACATCAAACCCACTCTTCTAGTATATTACACAATATACCTGCTCCCAATATAACGGCGGAAGCCTCCGGCATGACCTAGTACAATATGTTCAGTCTGCAGCTCCAGGGTGTATTTCATAATCATCACTTATCGGCTTCCACCTCTGCCCGACTCTCTATAAAGCTTTTGAAAACTACTCGTCCCTATCATGGCCTTTAAGCATTATAGATAGATTATATTATTATGGGATTGAGAATGTCAAGGGGAGAATTGGTTGCTAGTTGCGAGTAATAAGCGCAGCTGCACAGGCTCTCTAAATCTCGTAACCCGTAACTTAAATGTTGTTTTCATTGCCAATAATTCTAAGTTAGGATACAATTATCCTTGTACGCAATATTATTGGAGGTATTTATGAAGAAGGCTATAAAGGCTGATTTGCTGCTTTTTCTGGTTACATTATTCTGGGGTGCAGGCTTTCCAATTACTAAATTTGCGCTGGCAACCATAACGCCTTTTTATCATATAGGCTTCAGATTCTTTATTGCCAGTATTCTGCTCTCAATAATATTTCATAGAAAGTTAAAAGGTCTGAAAAAGGACATTATGATGCCGTCGTTCATACTGTCTGTCTTCTTATTTGCATGTTATGCCCTGCAGACAATAGGTCTTCAGTATACCACAGCCTCAAAATCAGGTTTTTTCTCAGGGCTTTCAGTGCTTTTCGTACCAGTTATATCTATATTCTATTTAAAGGCCAGACTCAAGAAAAACACTCTCATAGGAATATTAATGGCAACATTGGGTTTACTGCTGCTTTCTTACAGCGGCGATATGTTTTCCTTTAACATAGGTGATTTCATAACCATTATAAGTACAATTTGCTATGCCTGGCAGCTGCTGTTTACCGGTAATTTTGTTAAAAAGCATGATGCCACACTGCTTGCAATCGTACAGCTGTTTTTTGTTTCAGTATATGGCTTTATAGGTGCTTTCATATTTGAACCCATACCAAGCCAAATATCGATACTGAGCTTTAACTCACTGTTATTTTCGGCGGTCTTATGCACTGCCTTTGCATTTTGGGTACAGACCACCATACAGCAATATACCTCTGCCTCCCATATCGCTCTGGTAATAACTATGGAGCCGGTATTCGGAGCCCTTACATCATATCTGTTTCTTGGAGAAATTTTGGGATTCAAGGGCATCATGGGAGGTATCTGCATAGTAGGTGCAATGATTGTAACAGAAATTCAACTGCCGGACAGCCTTTCAAATATGTTCAGAATAGGCAGTAAACAGAAAAGAAACCTCAGCTCCTGAAGCTGAGGTTTTGATAAGTACCGGCAGTTTTATATCTTTTTAGGCTGAAAATATCCTCCCAGCGAGGATCTTATGTCCATAGTCGTTATGAATGCATTTGCTTCAAAGTTCTCTATAATTCCCTTAAGCTCGTTTAGCTTCTTCCTCTCCAGAATTATATTAAGCATATAACGCTTTCCGTCTCTGCCTTCACCCTCGAAAACAGTGACTCCATAGCCGCTGTCACGAAGTTTTTCTACGATACCGCTTGTAATATCGCTTACTATGATTTGGGCAATTAATCTGCCGAAGGAGAGCCTTTCTTCTATCTTGCTACCGACAAAATTACCGCAAGCAAAGCCTGTACAATACGCCAGTATATATATGGGATTGCTTAAACCGCTTACTACCTTGCCTAATACTATGACAAATACCATAACCTCAAAAAAGCCAATGAAGGCAGCTATTCTTCTATTGCCCTTAACCAGCAGTATCATTCTCATGGTACCCATAGAAACATCTAAAATTCTTGCAAAAAATATGAACATAGCCTGCAGCAAAACATCCATAGTGTACCCCCTATACAAGTATTTAATTATATTATACCATTATGTCATGTCGTTTTGAGACAGAAAATCAAAAAAGTGCAAACTTAGTTGACATTAAGTATATAATAGCTAATAATATTAAAAGTAGCAGCACATAAGAGGAGGTTATTATGAGAATAAGACATAAACCAAATGCTTTGCCGGAAATGAAAAAGCATGATGATATAGTGGTTTTTGAGCCTCAGAAAAATAAGGGCAAATGGCATGAAGCTTTTGGCAGCCGTAACCCTATTTATATAGAGCTTGGCATGGGCAGAGGAAAATTTATTGCAGCACATGCGGAAAACAACCCAGACAAAAATTATATAGGTCTGGAAAAGAAAAACGAAGTAATAATAGTAGCACTTAGAAAAGTGCTTGATAAGCAGCTGAGAAACATAATGCTCGCGCCCTTTAATGTTATATATTTGGAAGAAGCCTTTGCAAATGGCGAGGTAGATAAAATATTCCTGAATTTTTCAGACCCATGGCCAAAGGCAAGGCATGCAAAAAGAAGATTGACCTATAGAAGCTTCCTCGAAAAATACAAACTTATATTAAACAAGGACGGTATTATAGAGTTTAAAACAGACAATAAAGCCTTGTTCGATTTTTCCTTAGGGGAGTTCAAGGATTCCGGCTTTGAACTCACAGATATTACATATGATCTCAATAGTCTCAATGACCCGAATAATGTCACCACAGAGTATGAAGAAAAGTTTACAGAGATGGGTATAAGCATTTGCCGCTTGATAGCAAAAAGAAAGTAGTGTGTCTTAATATGCACACTACTTTTTTATATCAGCAGGAAATTAAATCCGTCTCTGTCAATATAGTTCACAAAAGCTTCTACAACAAAAGGGTCAAACTGTGTGCCCGAGCATTTCTTCAGTTCATCCAGAGCCTGCTCGTAGGTCTTATGAGTAGTTCTGTAAGCCCTTGTAGTAGTCATGGCGTCAAAGCTGTCTGCCACAGCAATTATCCTCGCTCCAAAAGGTATATCCTCTCCTTTGAGTCCCTCAGGATAGCCTGTTCCATCAAACTTTTCATGATGATATCTGACAATATCAATAATATCATCAAAAATCTGAAGAGGCTTTAACATGTTTATGGCAAAGTCCGGATGCTGCTTTATAAGAGAAATATCCTCCTCAGTCAGCTTTTCCTTTTTATTTAGAATCTCTCTTCCCAGTTCCAGCTTACCTATATCATGCAGCAACGCTCCTATACGTATGTTTTCTTTTTCTGTCTCTGTCAGATTCAGCTCATCGGCCAGTATGCTGGCATATTTCACAACCCCTTCCGTATGGGTGTAGGTATACTCGTCCATAGCATCTATTACTGACAGGAATGCCTTGCTCATATATGTTATTGCTTTTTCATCTTCATTCAGATCATTTTTTATTGTATTGAAAATGGTATAAAAATATCCTATTTTACCTTTGTTATAGGTTTTTATTCTAATAAGCCTGTCCTGGGCAGCATCCAAAAGCTTGTCCAGTGTAACTTCATCCTTAGGATAATTCGCTACACCGCAGGAGACATTAATATGTCCTCCGGGCATCCTTTCCATATACATGAAGCTGCTTTCATGTATGGCTTTGGTGATTGTATCGGCTGCTTCAAGTCCACTCTTATAGTCCATCTCTTTAAGTATTATTCTGAACTCATCAGTACCGTCAAAGCATACCTTTCCTTTTCCATTGGTCTCTCTGTCAACTATATCTCTGATTATGCCGGATATTTTTCTCAGTGCATTTTCAACCTGCTCCTTGCCGGCCACCTCTCCATAATGCCTGAAATTATCAATATCAATCAGTATTATAGTCAAAGTACCTTGCATGGATGCAGCTTCATCAAACACTCTCTTAATATGCTGTCTGAAGAATCTTTTATTGTAGCAATTTGTTATGTCGTCATAATACACCAAGCGTTCAAGCTCTTCATTCTTTGTGTTGATTTCATTAGTCCGATTGGATATTTCGCTGCTCATTATTTCAAACTCTTCAGTAAGAGAAGTCAGCTCATCACTGTTCTTATTAATCTGGACGGCATCACTCCCGCGTATCTGCCTGACTCTGTCTCTCAGAAACCTTATGGGCTTCATTATGTTGTTTTTTAAATAGAATAATACCAGCATCAGCAATACATATGTAATGCATATAGCTGTGAAAAGCCCTTTCCTGAAGCTTTCTCTGGTATCAGCAATAAAGCTGCTTTCATCCTTGATATACAGGCTTACAACAGCATCCCCGCCTATATCATTAATATTATATATTCGAGCATGTCCGTTTGATTTAAGAATCGACTTTTCAAACAGCTGCTTATCTTCATCCTTATAATAAATATACTCTTCTGTTAAACCTTTACCCTTATAAATAAAATCCACATAATACTTATATGATACAGGTAGTTTCCTTATCAGTTCTTTATCAAATCTCCGTCCCATTATCAATATGCCTTTATTCTGATTTGTGAAACCATAATCAATTATTTGCGCAAAGCTGACTATATATACCTGTCCGCCTACATCTGCCATGGTTACAAATTCTTCACCATTGACTGCTTTGTCAAAATACTTTGATAATCCATCATCAAAGCCTTTTATGTCAGAATTCTTATAAACCGTGTTCAAGTCTTTGTCCAGTATATATATCATTTCTACCTTTTTCTCGGTAGATTGTATGGAAAAGACATCTTTCAGCCAAGCCTTATCATTGATCTTAACAGCTTCATACATGTCGCTCCAGTGTGAATAGTCTATGTTGTCCACATGAAGAGTTTCCTTAAGCCCTTCCAGGTAAGTATTGACATTGCTGTACACGTTTACAAGCCTTTCAGATTGCAGCTCCTTAAGCTGTAATGTTACCAGGTGCATGCTGACCAAGTATAAAACAATAATTGGTATGGTAGTACTTATAATAAAGGACAGAACAAGCTTTGCTTCTATGTTTATTTTGAACAGCCTGCCTTTCATACTACATCCCCCCCACTGATTCTTCATAAATCCGTATATCTATTTTATATTAATGTCATGCTTGCTACAAGCGCTTTCATTTAATCAGTATTCCAGCAATTACATCATCACTCATACCACTGTTTGATTTTTTCGATATTTGCAATAATTATGCTATTTTTTTCAACTTTGACGGCTTTCTCTTTTTTAAATGCTGCAAGAACTCTTATAACAGTCTCCCGGGTGGTTCCCACCATGTTTGCCAGCTCTTGCCGCGATATGTTCAGATCCAGTTCTATCCCGCCTGTTGTTTTTCTTCCATAGTCCTCTGCCAGCTTTATGAGTGACTGTGCAGTTCTTGCATATGTATCATACAAGGCCAGGTTTCTTACTTTGGTCTGAGCCTCCATCAGCCTTTTGTTCAAATATCTGATAAGACATAATGAAAGTGTTGGATTTCCGCCTATGAGCTTCTCCAGTTCACTATTTTTTATTATACCTATTTCTGCATCCTCCAACACCTCTGCCGTAGCCGGATATGCAGCTTTACTGAAAAGGGTAACCTCGGCAAACACATGACCTTCATTCAAAATATGCAGTATGTGCTCTCTTCCGTCGCTGGAAAGCTTGTAAATCTTCACCACACCGGATTTTATATAAAAAAATGCTTCCCCCGGCTCTCCCTCCATAAAAATAATCCGTCCCTTTTCGTATGCTCTTATAATGGAAATACTGTCAATATTGGCAAGACAGTCTTCACTAAGCTCGGAAAAAATGCTTATTTGCTTCAGATAATCATATTTGCTCATTTATGCCCTCCAAACAATATATCCATTCTAAACCTCATTCAGGTATCATATGTTAATTATACCTCTATACCCTATCAGTTTACAATCAGTAAACAAAAGCCGGTTTTGGGTATTCTACCCAAAACCGGCTTATTTCTATGATTTCATTGCTGCAATTTCATGCTTGCTGTCTTTTTGCTCGTAGAGTCTTCCGCCTGGCCTCACCACGTCAACAATGTTTACGCAGTGATCGCTTACTCTCTCAAGGTTTGTAAGTGCATCCAGGAATATCACGCCTGCATTGATGTTGCATTCATTTTTATTAAGACGCGCTATATGAGTTTCCTTAAACTTTTCTCTAAGCTCATCAACCTTCATTTCATAGAGGTCCACATTGTTTATGTATGCTACGTTTTCGGTCTTAAGAGCCTCCAATGCATTTTCTATGGCCAAATCAACATTCTTGTGAATTTGCTTCAGCTCTTCTATGGCAGTACTTGAGAAGCTTACTCTGTTTTCTATGCTGTACTCGGCAATTTCAACAAGATTTTCTGCATGATCGCCTATTCTTTCCACGTCGTGTATTGTATTGAACATACCTGTTATCTTGTATCTTTGATCCTCACTTATTGCAGTGTTTGATACTGCCACAAGGTATTCTGATATCTGTTTTTCAAGCTCGTTTATAATCTTCTCGTTCTCATAAAGGTCAGCTATGGACTTTTCATCCTTTGTTATCATTGCATTTACACCTCTGGCAACATTTTCTCTTGCCAGCTCACCCATTCTGACTATCTCTTTCACAATCTGCGCAGCTGCAACAGTTGGTGTCTCAAGTATTCTTTTATCCAGATACTTAAGCTCAAACTGCTCATGCTTGTCTTCACCGGGAATTACCTTAGTAACAAACTTAATCAGAAGCATTGAGAAGTTAATCTGTATAAGAGTATTTACTACATTAAAGGTAGTATGAGCATTTGCTATCTGGTTGACAACATCTCCCGGCAGCCACTGAACAAACCAGAACAGAGGTTTTAAAAGTATCAGGAATATTACTGTACCGATAATATTGAATGTCAGATGTATAAGTGCTGCTCTCTTTGCGGTAACTGATGCTCCTATGCTTGCAAGAATTGCTGTTACACAGGTACCGATATTGTCTCCGAAGAGTATCGGCAAAGCTGCCGAAAGAGGTATCAAGCCCTGTAATGCAAGTGCCTGAAGTATACCTATTGTAGCACTGCTGCTTTGTACCAACACAGTGAGACCAACACCAACCAGAACTCCCAGGAATGGGTTGTTTGACAACGCCACCATCAGATCCTGGAACCACGGCATTTCCTTTAAAGGCTTCATGGAATCACCCATCATTTCCATACCCATGAAGAGTATGCCGAAGCCCAGCAGGAATTCACCAAAATGTCTTAAGGATTTTTTCTTTGGAATCATAGTCAGAAGTATACCGATTATAATAGTATAAGGTATCATCTGCTTGAATTTGAATAATGCTATAAGCTGTGCTGTGGCTGTAGTACCTATGTTGGCACCCATTATTACTCCAACAGCCTGAGTAAGGTTCATTATGCCTGCATTGACAAGTCCCACTACCATTACCGTTGTAGCACTGCTGCTCTGAATTATACCGGTAATGACAGTTCCCACAACTACACCTAAGTATTTATTATTGGTCAATACCTCAAGAAGCTTTTTCATCCTGCCGCCTGCTGATTTCTGCAGTGCATCAGACATTACCTTCATTCCGTAAAGGAAAATACCCAATCCGGCAAGCAATGCAATGACCATTTGATAAGTATTCAAGAATACACCCCCATAATCAATATTACACCAAAATATAGTATATAATATGTCCTAAAATACAGCAATTGGATAACTAATATTTAACAAAAACTTCAACAAAATTTTACATAAACATAACATAACTGCAATGTGGAAATAATATAAAAATGCTTATTATATAATAATATTAATCCGATACCTTCTTTTTCCCAAACAGTGCAGTGATGTCAACCTCATTTACAAGAATGGCAGCAAATATCATCACACATCCAAAAATCATTTTGACAGTCATTATCTCATGCCAGAATATTACTGATGCTACTGCTCCAAACACTGACTCCAGACATAGTATAATGGCAGCATGGGTTGAAGGTGTATTCTTCTGTGCAAGATTCTGTATAAGAAAAGCTGCCAATGTGCTCAAAAGAGCTGAATATAATATTCCGCTCCATACACCTGCATTGATTGCTGCAGGTGCAGGCTCAAAAATAATCGCCAGTACAGTACAGCATACGCCTGTAAACAGTACCTGAACAGCAGCCAGCACATATGTATCCAGCTTATTGGCAAAGTATCCTATGGATACTATGTGGCATGCATAAAAAAAAGCACACATCAAGGTTAAAATATCTCCGATGCCTAATGACAAAGCCTCGTTGAGTGACAGCAGCGACATACCTGCAAAGGCTATGAAAGCGGTAAAGATGGCTTTTTTACCAGGAAATTTTCTTGTTATTGCCATTAGCACAAAGGGTACCAAAACTACATTCAATCCTGTTATAAAACTTGACTTTGCAGGTGTAGTGTAGTTTGCACCAATTGTCTGCGTTATGAAGCCAAGTGTCAGGAATATCCCTACTATGCAGCTGTTTTTAATGTCTTTCATAGATGCCTTCCTTACTCTCGGAAAGAACACTAAAACCATTAAAAGACCTGCAATCATGAATCTGAATGACAAGAAGTACAGCGGTGTGATAGCCGCCAATGCATTTTTTGTGACTACGAAGCCTCCGCCCCAAACCATTGCAACCAACAGCAAGCTGATGTCCCACAAAATGGTTTTTGATACTATTCCTTTATTCATTGTACTGCTCACATAATCCCCCCACAAAATCAATATATATTAATTATATATAATAATTCACTGAGGTTACAATCAATAATTATTTCCTGAGTCTTCCACAATAACTATTTTTTGAGTGTTCTGTTTTATTTATCATGCCATTATAGTATAATATATGTATACTTTGTAATTTACAGGAGGGAAGCCAATGGATTTTTTAAGTGATATAGGAAAGAAAATTACCGAAACTGCAAAAACAGTGACCAAGAAATCCGAAAACCTTGTGGAAATCACAAAACTTAACCTTGCTATCGGCGGAGAAGAAGATAAAATCAAAAGAATCATAGTTGAAATAGGCAGCGAGCTTTATAAGAATTTTTCTAACGGAGAATCCTATGGAGATTTCTTTGATGTTAAATGCAAAGAAATAAAGGAAATCGAAGAAAACATATCAAAGCTTCGTGAAAAAGCTCTTTCTCTTAAGGGAAGCAAGGCATGCACAGACTGCAGCTCAGTAATTGAAACTGATGTAAAGTTCTGCCCCAATTGTGGTGCAAAAACACCGGATAAAGAAGAATAAAGCTACAGCCATTGAGAATTCTCAATGGCTGTTCTTCTTTTTTAGAACCTTATTATCTGTCTCCGCATTCCGACATTTATTACCAATCCCACTGCCATCATATTGAAAAGCAGCGAGCTGCCCCCGGAGCTTATAAAGGGAAGCGGTATACCTGTTACCGGCATTACTCCGATAGTCATACCTATATTCTCAAATATATGGAACAAGTACATTGCCATAACACCGACACATATGAGCATGCCATAATCATCCTTGGCTACTTTGGCTATGTGAATGCATCTTAGAAGCAGCAGCATAAACAGCAATATTACTACTAATGCACCTATAAGTCCAAGTTCTTCACCTATTACGGAGAATATAAAATCATTATGCCTTTCCGGTATATAGCCCAGATTATTCATGGTACCGTCAAAAAGCCCTTTGCCCACAATCTGACCTGAGCCTATTGCAGTCTTGGACTGCATAACCTGGTATCCTTTTCCTCTTGGATCAGCTGCAGGGTTGAGAAAGGCGAGAAATCTGTTTTTCTGATGCTCTTTAAGCACAAAAAACCAGAGTATGGGTGCACTTGCAATAAATGCACCTATTGACCCCACAATATACTTATAGTTCAGCCCGGCGGCAAACAGCATAAAGGCAGAAAAGAACACATATACCAATACTGTACCCGTGTCTGGCTGCAGCTGAATAAGCAGCAGCAGCGGCGCAATGTAAAGCAGTGCCGGCAAAACATCCACTATTCTGTCAAGCTTGTTTTTTCTCTTTTCCAAAAACTTCGCAAAGCACAGAATAAATCCAATCTTAACAGCTTCTGCAGGCTGGAAATTAATAGGTCCAAAGTCAATCCAGCTTTTTGCTCCTTTGACCTTTGTACCAACAAAAAGAACCAAAACCAGTAACGCTATGTTGATTATATATATTGCCTTATGATTATCACCAAAGTTATTATAGTCAATAAGTAATATTAGGAGAATGGATATCAATCCAAGTATGAATGCAGCAGACTGAACCTGCACACTCCTCAAGGAGCCGCCATGTGTCACCTGCGTTGCACTGGCAATAGCTACGATTCCTATAAGTACAAGTAATACCATGGTAACTATCAAGGCAACATCTATATTTCTTAAAAGCTTTCTGTCTACAATATTATTTAATCTCACGAGACCAACCCTCTTCTTACGTATATCTTTAGACTAACAGAGAAGCATTTGCTTTTATCCTTCGAGACAAGCAAAACGCTGCTTTATAAGTATAATTTTATCACATTGCTCCAATATTTTTTATAGCAATTTAAACCAGTATAAACTGCCCCCTGCCTTATACCTTTATCATGCCGTTTCTGATATCCACACTCATTATCCAATAACCGTAGCTGTTTGTCTTGTGCGGTCTGAAATATGTGTAGCCTCTCATTTTATAGTACATCTCTTCTCTCTTGTTGTAAATTCCGGGAACTCCGAAATAAACGTTTTTTATATGCTTTCTGTCATCTTTTTTATTGATTCTATCATATTTGACGCCTATTATATAATCTTTGTTTCCGAGCATCAAGGCACACTCTTCCATCATGAAAGGATATCCAAGAGGCATTATGCTTCCCATAAATGGTATAGCGGCATTATTAAGTACATGAATATCGTCTCCCACCTTGAACCATTTATAGTCCTTTTCCTTATCATCAAAGGGCTCGTATTTCCTCAATCTGTCAAAGGCCTTTTCCAGCTTTCTATACATTGGACTGTCATAGTATGGAGGATATTTTTCGTAATCGTAATAATCCTCTATATCCTCATCTTTTAAATATTCATGCTTCTTGCATTCATCACATTTCATGCATTCCTTATCTCTGTCATCATCCTCGCTCTCGCTGCTGTCACTGTCATCATCATAGTAATATTCGCATTTCAACTGGTCCTCATCCTTAATATAGCACGGCTGTTTAACCTTTTCATGCATCTCATCGATTTCAAGCTGTATTTCAGCCTCTATTTCAGTTTCTACCACATGAGTCTTCTTTATATACTGTTTAGGCGGTGCATCCGGAATTTCCGGAAGCTCCATTACCTCCTGAATTTCCGGCATTTCCTTGTGAACAGGTTTTTGAGGCTTTTCAATTATCGGAGGAGCTTCAACCACAATAGGCATCTCTTCATACTCCTCTTGTATTTCAATAAGCTCCTTAGGCGGCATTTTAGGTTTCTCGGGCACTACGTTTTCTACTGGTGCAACCTTCTCTACAGGTACGGTTTCTCCTATGGGAATAGGCTTTACAGTAACAGGAGTCTGCACTTCTACAGGCTTCTCTATCTTCTTATCGATTCTCTCATGTCTGTTTATCACCTCATAGTTATTCTTCCAATCGAGCCTGTCTTTTCCTACGTACCCTGAAAGCGGAATAGCATTGCTTCCTGTTACTGCCGCAACCGTAAACTGCGACATATCCAGATTGCTTTTCAAAACATTGTCCGATTCAAACTCATAAGAAAGCTCTCCGCGCCCACTGCTGTCAATTATTATTTTACCTATATCCACTGCAACCTTTTTTGCCGGAGCTATCAATAAGAATCTGTACTCAGCTCTTTCTCCTGTTTTCACATTCTGTACAAATGCTGTTATTTTAGCTTTTCCGTTTTTTATTTCAATCTTGACATAGCCTGTAGGTATTTTGCCTGCCGATATCTCATATCCTTTGTCATCCTCCTGCAGAATGATGAAATATCTTTTATATTCATTATTTACAGACACATAATAACCCCCTTTATACATAGTTATTACTATAATATGTACTCCGGAGGCGTTTATGAACTTATTTTATCAAATTTTATTCAGCTTATTGGCTATGTTGGCGAACTCCTGCAGACTTAGAGTTTCACCTCTTCTTCTTTCGTCTATACCAAGCTCTTCAAGCATCTGCCTGGACTTATCCTTATCTATGCCCAGGTCGCCCGAACTAAGCGCATTAAGCAGTGTTTTTCTCCTTTGACCGAAGGCAGCCTTTACAGCTTTGAAAAACAGCCTTTCATCCTCAACCTCTACTGGAGGCTCTTCAAGTATATCCAGTCTTATGACTGTTGATTCCACCTCTGGCTGTGGAATAAATGAGTCCGGAGGTACCAAGGTTATCTGCATAGGTCTGCAGTAATACTGCACAGCTACCGAAAGTGCCCCGTAATCCTTTCCTCCCGGCGAAGCTTTTAGCCTGTCGCCCACTTCCTTTTGCACCATAATTGTAATGCTTTTTAAGTTCAATCTTTCTTCAAGCAGCTTCATAATTATGGGAGTTGTTATGTAATAAGGGAGGTTGGCAACCACCTTTGCAGGCTTTTCGCCAAAGTTCTCCTTTAAAGTCTCCTTGAGATTTATTTTAAGTATATCATCATTAATCAGCCTGAAGTTTTCATGGCCGGAAAACGTTGCACTCAAAATAGGAATAAGCCTTTTATCAAGCTCCACTGCCAGCACACTTCCTGCTGCTTCACATAGCTTCTGTGTGAGTGCTCCCATGCCGGGACCAATCTCCAGCACGCAATCATCCTTAGTAACCTCAGAGCCTGTTATAATTTTTTCCAGCACTTCCTCATCTATGAGGAAATTCTGCCCTAGACTCTTACTCAGCTTGAAATTATACTGCTTCAGTAAATCTCTAGTTGTTGTCGATGCTATTACCTTTTTCATTCACTTCATCCTTTACGATATTCGTACAGGCAGCAATAAATTCCTGTCTGCTTATTCCGTATTTATTCAGACGGCTTAAAAACTGCTTTGAGTTCCCATAGCCTATACCCAAGTGTGCTCCTACAATACTTCTGCTTATTGAGGAATTTTTAACTCCTGTCAGTCCAAACTCCAGTAAATCCTTGGTATCAAACTGCTTCTCAACCGCCTCGACTTCTGTCTTTGCCATTTCCAGAGCCTTTCTTATTGCTTCGGGAGCTGCATTTTCTATCCCTATATCGCCTTCAAAGCGCGCATCTGTTTTAGGTACAAAAGCATGCTTTACTCCTTTTACCTTGGCAGCTATGACCTCTCGGATTCTTTCTCCCATATAGTCAGGATCGGTAAGGACAATCACTCCATGATGCTCATGCGCCTTCTTTATGAGCTCAAGAGTTCTGGCATTCAGTCCAAATCCGCTGGTTATTATTATATCTGCATCTACAGCTTTTTTCACTGCAGCTGCATCATTTTTCCCTTCAACCACTATTGTTTCCTTAATCATTATTTGCCCATGCCCCGCATTTCGCACTTATCTGTATAATAAAGCGGTCTACCCGACTTATTAACAGCAATCAGGAAAATAAGACAAGCCTTAGGGATTGACTATTGACAGGCGTAGTCATATTTTCATATAAAACTTTATGACAGAAATGCATGGGCTCGGTACCCCCTTATTTAATCTATTCTTTATTTCCTTCTACTTTTACCTCAAAATGTATGAACAATAATATTCCACAGGATTTATCCTGTGGAATATTATTGCTATCTGAACTTATATCTCGGCTTATCCAGTATATAAACCTTTAATTTCTTCCTGCCGAATTTTCTGACGTCATCAGGTGATTCAAAGTACAAATCAATCTTATTACCCTTTATAGCACCGCCTGTATCAGCTGCCAAAGCTTCCCCATAACCTTCAACATACAGCCATGTGCCTAATGGAATTACCTTAGGGTCAACAGCTACTATGCCGGGTCTTACTCTAAGACCTGAAGCAGTAATGCCATAGTAGGGATCATCTTCATGCTTGCCGCAGCTCTCAAAGGTAGCATCATAGGCTGTCGCACTCATAACCATAGATTTAACAAAGGTATATGTCTGTCCTCTTGAGGTTACAAGAGTAGTTCTTGTACCTTCTTCGGTAATCCTGTTAACTGCCTGTTTGAGTATTTTCTCTCCTATTACCTGTCTGTCAACCTCTTTACCGTCCTCATAGGTTATTTTGGTTGATATCTGCTTTTGTCCTTTTTGACCCTTCTGAACAAGCTTTGACTGACCCTTATCTAACTTGTCATTTCTGACAATCTGCTCAACAAAAGGTATCTCCACTGTTTCGTCAAAAATTTCCTCACTTACTCTTACTACTTTTATTGTAGTATCACCTGCAATTGCAGTCTCTAGTGAAGGCTCTACCCTGTCAAGTTCTCCGATGTACATTTCTGCTTCCATAAGTGCAGCTTTCACATCTTTTGCTGTAGTAAATAAGAACTTGCTTAGTTCGTTTGTCTTGATTATTATCATGTTGGCTCTTGAGATATTAATCTGAGTTCCATCTTTTAGCTTGGCATCCATTTTTTCATTAACCTTATCAAAGGGTGCAAGCTGGATATTGTTCTCCTTAAGCACTTCTCCCACTGTGGACTTAAATGTGCTTATGTTCTTCTGTCCGTCAATATCTGAAATTGTAATATCCTTTTTCATGGCACTGTAGACAAACGATGTAGTAAGAACCAAACAAACTACCGCAATGACAGCAAGCTTGATCATACTGCTGTGTTGTCTCAAGTACGTCTTCATTAGGTGTCCTCCTTTAAAATTGTTTACAATGTGCATTAACCGACTCTAGCAAAACTGCACCTTGTTGAAGCAAACACTTATTATCTAGCAAATGTCATTAAAATAAGTGTTTACCTGATAGCACTTTTTAAACTGGTAATAATTTACTACATAGTGCTACCATAATAGCATAATTTTATACTGATTATTAATTAATGTCAATTTTTTTGGTATTAATTTACAGTGTTTGAGTCGATTAACTCCTGTTACAAAATATGAAACAATATCAAATCCGTAACCTTATTATCCATTTTTGCCATATTTGGAGATTTTATTCAGCACAAAAAGAAAGAAGCCCTAAAAGGGCTTTTTGACTTTCTTACTTCTTAACTTTTTTGAACCTTATGGCAAGCGGCTTTATCACATACCTCCATGCTGCATAAACCGCAACGGCTACGGGTACAAGAGGCAGCAGGAACACGATTAAGCTTACTGCAAGAGTCACTGCCTGCATCAGCGCTTCCACGCCGTAGTTAAAGGCCAGCCTTATTTTATAAGCAAATGTATCATTATCAACTATATCCACACTGGTATTTTCCATAATAAACCGAATATTCAACTGACTGAACTGTATACGTCTGTCAAGATTTGTCATTTGTCCTTTCAGTATTTCCAGCTCATCTGTAAGCCTTCTTATTTCTCTTTCAATTTCCAGTATCTCACTTACCTTCCAGCCTTCCCTCTGAAGAAGTGCTCTCATAGTAACTATTTGTGTCTCAAGATTTTTTATGCGGACTTCAGTATCATAGTATATGTCTGTAACATCTTCAGAGGATTTTTCTTTGTTTAATATCTTCCCCATAGTATCAATACTTTCAATGAAGCTGTCAAGGCTTCCTGCAGGTATCATCAATGTCACACTGCCGCTGCGTTCATCCAGGTATGATTTTTTTACATGACCTCCGATTTGATGAGCCCTTTCCTCTGCCTGCTTCACTGCCTCGGCTATGCTTTGGACACGTACTACTACAGAAGCATTCATTATTATCTTTCTGTTGGACTGTATAGGAGCTTCCCCTGCACCAGGACTTCCCGCCTTGGCCTCAGCTGCCGTATTTCCATTACTGTCTCGAGAAGCAGGGGCAGGAGTAGCAGCAGAGTTCTCAGTCTTTGCAGCACATGCAGCCAAGGTAGCAATTAGCAGAAGTGCCATAAAAAGACCCAACAATCTTTTCGTATTAATCATATTTCTCCCTCCTCGATAATTTGTTCCTCATATGCTTTAGACTCGGCTTTATCAGAATAGTTCCAGATAATAGAAATTGGATGTTGATACTGCATATAGTTATGAGCTCCGGCTATCAGCCACCGGCATTAAGTCAGGCTTCGCAGCCTTCATGGTTCCTTATTGGCCTTTAACCATAAAAAAAGCATCTCCATCAGATGCTGTTTTTTTATATCCTGAAAAATCTCTTGCCGTTCTCTAAGGTTTTCTGTGCAACCTCTTCTACAGATATCCCCTTTAATTCGGCAACCTTTTCTGCGACAAACCTTACATAGCCGGGATAATTGCGCTTTCCTCTATGAGGAACAGGAGTCAGATAAGGACTGTCGGTCTCTATCAGAAGCATATCCATGGGTACTTCCTTCACTACTTCCAGTGTTTTTACAGCGTTTTTGAAGGTTACGGGTCCGGCTATGGATATGTATAACCCCATTTTCAGGCACTCCCTAGCCATTTCCACGCTGCCGGAAAAGCTGTGCAGTACTCCTCCCACTTCTTCAATCTTTGTTTTTTTGAAAATATCCATTACATCACCATGGGAGTCTCGATCATGTATTATTACAGGAAGCTTAAGCTGTCTTGCCAAATCTATCTGCTCTATGAATCTCTGCTTCTGTATATCGCGGGGTGAAAAATCATAGTAATAGTCAAGTCCAATCTCACCTATAGCCACTACCTTCGGATTGTCAGCCATCTCAGCCAGAATGCTCAGGGAATCCTTATCCATGGTGGAAGCATCATGGGGGTGTACTCCTACTGATGCATATATGCATTCATATTTCTCAGCCAGCGAGACGGATTTCACAGAAGTGTCTATGTTGCTTCCTGCATTGAGTATAAGACTTACTCCGTCCACCATGCATTGCATTATAACGCTGTCTCTATCCTCATCAAAACGTTTATCATCAAGATGAGCATGGGTATCGAAAAGCTTCATATGTTTTACCTTCCTTTGAAAATTAGTTTCGAGTTACGGGTTTCGGGTTGCGAGCGTTTGCTTGGGTAACGCTCCGGAGTACTACCTAGCTTGCTCGCAACTCGTCAGATTAGTGAAAGCTAATGCTTTACTAAGCACCTCGCAACTCGCAACCAATGTTTAGCTTACTTCACTACCAGAGCTTATGTTTTCCATTGGTGTAACAAGTGTCAGCATATCTCCGCTGGATGCTGCCAGTATCATGCCGTTGGACTCTATCCCTCTTAATTTCACAGGCTTCAGGTTTGCTACAAGTATTACCGACTTTCCTATTAGGTCTTCAGGCTTATAGATCTTTGCTATGCCTGATACTACCTGTCTTTGTTCCTTGCCTACTTCAAGCTGCAGCTTCAATAGTTTATCTGAGCCTTCTACCTTTTCTGCCTCAAGTACTTTGGCAACCTTCAGCTCCACCTTTGCAAAATCATCTATGGTGATGAACTCTGTCTTATCTTCCTTTTTCTCTTCCTTCTTTTCCTGTTTCTGCTTCACTTCTTTAACCGGCTCTTCAGTAGGCGCTTCTTTCTCACCCTGAATTTCCTCCAGCTTCTTTTTCTCATCTATTCTTGCAAACAAAGGTTTTGCTTCGTTTACATTAGAGCCTGCTACTGTTCCGTTAAACTGCTTGGTAGTATTCCATTCAGTATTCTTTGCATTTATCTGTCTTTGTATTTCTGCGGCTGTATCTGGTATGATAGGAACTAACAATACAGATGCTATTCTGATTACCTCAAGGAGATTATATAGTACTGTCTTAAGCCTTTCCTTGCCTGCTTCATCCTTTGCAAGCACCCAGGGCATTGTTTCATCTATATACTTGTTGCTTCTTCTAAGCAGCACGAATATTTCATCCACAGCTTCAGCAACCTTGTACTCATTCATTTTGTTCTCAACCTTGGCAGGAGTCTCCAAAGCAAGGCTCATGAGCTCGTCATCCAAGGCTTCCTTTACTCCAGGAGCAGGAATCACACCATCAAAGTACTTCTGCACCATTGTTATTGTTCTGTTAACCAGATTACCCAGATTGTTTGCAAGATCACTGTTTATTCTTGCTATCATCTGCTCATAGGTGAGGTTTCCATCCTGAGCGAATGGCATTTCACTTAACAGATAATACCTAACAGGATCCAGTCCGAAATATCTCACCAAGTCCTCTGCGTATATTACATTGCCCTTTGACTTGGACATCTTGTCCTTACCGGTCAAAAGCCATGGGTGTCCGTATACCTGCTTTGGCAGCTCTACACCCAATGCCATAAGTATTATAGGCCAGTAGATGGTGTGGAATCTAACTATATCCTTGCCTATGATATGAACATCGGCAGGCCAGTAGTGCTTAAAGAGCTCTCCGCTTTCTCCGTCAGGATTATAGCCAAGTGCCGTTATATAGTTTGACAATGCATCAATCCAAACATATATTACATGTTTATCGTCGAAGCTTACCGGGACTCCCCAGTTGAAGGAGGTTCTTGAAACACAGAGATCCTGCAGTCCCGGTTTTATAAAGTTGTTGACCATCTCATTCTTTCTGGATTCTGGCCAGAAGAAACCCGGATTTTCCTCTACATATTTCATAAGCCTGTCTGCGTATTTTGAAAGCTTGAAAAAATATGCCTCCTCGCTGGCTTTCTGTACCTCACGTCCGCAGTCAGGGCATTTGCCCTCGACCAACTGGGATTCTGTATAGAAGGACTCACAGGGGGTACAGTACAAGCCCTCATAGGAGCTTTTATATATGTCTCCCTGCTCATAAAGCTTCTTGAATATCTTTTGAACAGTTTCCTTATGCTCCTTGTCAGTAGTTCTTATAAACTTATCATAGCTGACATTCATAAAGTCCCAAATCCTTCTGATTTCAGCAGCTATTTTATCTACATGCTCCTGCGGCTTCAAGCCGTCTCCCTCAGCCTGCTCCTGAATTTTTTGACCATGCTCGTCTGTTCCTGTAAGAAAGAACACATCATAGCCCTGCATTCTCTTGAATCTTACTATTGCATCCGCCAGAACTGCTTCATAGGTGTTACCAATATGCGGAACCTTTGAAGTATATGCAATTGCAGTAGTCAGATAAAATTTCTTCTTTTCGCTCATATGATTACCTCCCTGGATTAATGTAAATATTAAAGCTCCCATCCCATAAGGGACGAGAGCTGCTCGCGTTACCACCCTAGTTTATCCCTGCCTCACGACAGGAAACTCAATAAGTGACCTTTTGATCACTCAGCTATTAACGGCAGCAGCCGTCACATGCTAGGTTTACACTTCACACATGAAGTTCCGGAGCCATCTTCAGCCGCCTGCATGTACCGGTTTTCACCCTTCCCGGCTCTCTAAACCACTTGGAGACTTACTCTTTCCATCATCACTTTTATATATTTTTTATCTATATGTGAAAAATATACAACATTGTTTCAAATGTGTCAACCAATATGAAGTTAATTACCTGAACATTATTCCGCAAATCACCACTGCTCCTATTACTCCTGCCACTTCTGCCAAAAGCGCTGCAGCCAGAGTATGCCTGATATTTTTAATTCCTATAGAGCCGAAGTATACAGTTATGGTATAGAATATTGTCTCGGTACTGCTCATAATAGTACATGCAATGATACCTGTCAGGCTGTCAGGACCTACTCTTTTCATAATATCTGCCAACACGCCCAATGCCCCGCTTCCTGACAGCGGCTTCATAATAACAAGGGGCATGACCTCCTGAGGAATACCCAATGTATTGGAGATAGGACTCAAAAGCAGCAGTAGGAAATCCAAGCCTCCCGATCTGCGAAGCATTCCTACAGCAAGCAGCATGGCAGCTATATATGGAAATATTCTATATGTGATTATAAGTCCGTCCTTAGCACCTTCTATAAAGGCTTCATATACCTTTACTCCCTTCATTTGTCCGTATGTAAGTATCAGTAGAATAATTACAGGTATTATATAGCTCATCTTGTACCTCCCGTTGCCTTCTCAAGCAGCTTGCAGGATATTACCCCTGTAGTTACTGCTGCTATTGAGGTAAGTACTGCCGGCAGTATTATTGCACCGGGATCCTGAGAGCCCAGCGAAGCACGCAGAGACAATACAGTAGAGGGTATGAACTGTATTGGTGCTGCATTTACCACCAGGAATAAGCACATTGCATTTGTGGCGATATCCTTTTTATGATTCAGACTCTGCAGCTCCTGCATGGCCTTAAGCCCCATAGGCGTGGCTGCATTGCCCAAGCCCAGCATATTGGAGGTAATATTCATTACCATTGCTCCCATGGCACCTCCCTTTGCCGGCACATCTCTAAAAAGCAGCTTCATAACCGGTCTTATTATCAGTGATATTTTGTCTACTAAGCCTGATTTTTCGGCCACCTTCAGCACTCCGCACCACAGCACCATGCCTCCTAAAAGTCCTATTGCCAAGTCTACTGAGGTTTTCAGTGAGCTGAATATCTCTTCACTTAAAAGCTCCAGTCTGCCTCCTGCAGCGGCAAATACTACAGCCACTACTATCATGAAGAACCATATTTTATTTATCATATACAATCACCGTCCATTGCGATATATATACAATGTATGGTGGTTGTTCGGGATTTATAACGACTAAAACTAATATGTACTGCAGCTTTATATTAAGTGTTGCTCAATAATTATCTATCCTAAAATATATTGAAATGCTATAATTTATTTGAGTGTGGAATGAGTATATTAACACTCTTAATAGATTACATCAGAATCAAGAAGTGTGTTTGATTTGTTTGGATCGCATAAATACTGAATTCAAGAGCTATAGTGCGATTTATTTAGCTATTAGCAGATTTAAAAATATTGGTTTTCATTGGAGGAAAAAATGCAGAATCATAAATTTTTCAAGGTTATTATAAAGCCTGAGTTTGCTGACGGCTCAGCAAAAGATTTCAGGGACTGTATTCCACTTATTAAAGAAAGCATAAGTAGAATAATGCAGAAAAGCGACTCATTTATCATACTGCATCAATACACATCCCATGGCTTCATTTTGTATTATAAGGAAGTCCAGTCTGAAGCGCATGCCAATAATTCAGCTGCTGTAGCAGTACTGTTCAATGCTGATTTGTACAGTGAAAGCAATATTTCCGCTGACGATGCTTCCTATATCATAAGAGCAGAGGAAACAACACTTGAAAATCTGATAGACAGCATTATTCACGCCGAACGAGAGGCAGAAACACTTTTACTGCAGGAAGGCGATATTATTGACTTCCTGTACAGCGGAAGTGTGGAAGATATTGATAAAGGAAGCATGGCTTCAGATGCTGCTGATTTTGACGATATATTTGAAGGCTTGGATAATTGTGATTCCGAAGATAAAAATGAGCTGCAATTTGATACGTCCGGCATTTCTCTTTATACAGATGAGCTCATTGGCCTCCACGAGTATAAAAAGGAGCTCATGCTGATTTCCAGATATGCAGCTACGGTGAAAAAGCTAAGAGTCAATTCAGAGTCTAAAAGACTTTTTCCATGGCACTATATATTCGGTATAGAGAGTGGAATGGGACAAACTACAATATTGCATCACTTTGCTAAAACACTGAAAAAAATGGGACTTATTAGTAAGAGTAATGTTATTGAATATGATGGAAGCCTGGCATTTGATAATGCATCTGAAAAGGATAAGTATACAGGCATATTCACCAGGTGTGACGACGGGTCCTACAGAATATATGATGACTACGGTATAGTATCCATAAACATGTCCAGGCAGATAGCCGATCCGTTGTTTAATTTCAACAGGCTTCTCAATATAATGTGGGATTACAGAGGAAAAATCATATTTGTATTGGTTTTTGAAAATATGAACAGCAGTATTTCTAAGGCTTTTCTGAATAATATAAAGGACAGGATAAACTGCAGGCTGATTGAATTCACTCAATACAGTGACGTAGAGCTGTTGGCTATCGCCGACAAACAGCTTTTCAACTATGGTTTTACATTGGATGATTATGCCGCACTTCATCTTCTTAAAAGAATAAGCAAGGATAGAAAAAACAAAAGGTTCAGAAATATTAAGTCTCTGCAAAAATACATTGAGGAAGTTAGAATACACAAGCTGATGAATAAAGAAGAAGAGGATTATCATAAGATTCAGATTGAAGACCTGTTGCATTTGGACGAGAATGCCGGCTATACATATGAAGATCCATGGGAAGACCTTGATTCCATGATTGGCATGGACAGCATAAAAACAAAAATAAAGGAAATTGTTGCAAATGCTGTTGTACAGCAGAAAATGAGAGAAGAAGGATTAGAAACAGGCGATATATGCTACCATATGATGTTTACAGGAAACCCCGGAACAGGAAAAACCACTGTTGCCAGAATACTAGGCAGGATTTTCAAGGACATTGGTTTTTTAAAGAACGGAAGTGTTATAGAAGCCGGCAGAGATAGTCTGGTTGCAAAATATGTAGGACAGACAGCTCCCATGGTAAGAGAAAAAGTAAGGGAAGCATTAGGATCAATTTTGTTTATCGATGAAGCATACAGCCTGTATGGAGGGCGGGATAAGATTGATTTCGGCTATGAAGCTCTTAACACCTTAATAAAGGAAATGGAAGATAAAAGGGACCAGTTCATATTGATAATGGCAGGTTATACTGATGAAATGCAGGATTTGCTGAATATGAATCCGGGTCTTAAGGAGAGAGTACCCTATAAAATAGAGTTCCCTGACTATAATGTGGAGCAGCTGTGTGAAATCTTTAAGAAGCAGGTCGGTAATGATTTTATAATTCAAGATGGGGTAATGGATAAGCTCAGATCACTTTTTGAAAAGCTGTATGAAAACAGAGACAAGAAATTCGGAAACGGCCGTCTAGTTAGAAATATTACAGAACACCTAAGACTGAAGCACTCAATGAGATTATATAAAAAGAATGACTTCAGCAAGGAGGCTTTAGTAACCCTGACAGTTCAAGATGTAGAAGCTCTGCTGGAGGATGAGGAAGTAAAGGGATTAATAAACAAGGATACCTGTGAGAAGAAAATAGGATTCCTATAAAAAATGCTCAATCCATTCTTTGATGGATTGAGCATTTTTTATTTTATGATGTACAGGGCTTAATCGAAATTTATGTAACCACTGTGCTGGAGCTTAAAAAGACGAGTGAAATAGAAGGTGATCTCCTCTAATTTTAAAGGATCATTGCCAGAAGAAAGCTGCCTAAGCTTGTTTTTAACATATTCTATACCCTCAAGCCTGCTGCGCACGATAATTTCAAGATCCTCCTGCCTCAGATCCTCCAGAGGATTGGATTCTATGCACTCCTGTATATCCTTTTTCAGTTCTCCCGAAGCATATGCACTCTGTATGTCAGCCAGCTCTCTTGAATCATTCTTGTTCAGCTTCTGAAGAAACTTATAGAACAACTGAACTGTTTCATCATTTATACTGAATTTTCCCGTTATCAGTCTGGTCAGCTTTTCTACTCTTTCTTCATTTGCAAATATATCCCCCAAGGAATCCCTTGTTAACAACTCCCCACTGTTTATTTCAAAGTCAGTCCACTCATATTTTCCTTTATTTATGTGAAATATCAGACCTTCAAAATCCTTGAAATATTCCTTTTGATAATATGCTTTTCCATAGGTATCATAAACATAAAGCTTATTCTTATCATTTTTATAAACGCATGCCAGGGCAGGCTCCCGTTCTCCATGCCCGCTTACATATACTCTTTCCACCGCTATGACTCTTAACTTTTCCATCAATGCCTCCTAAAATACATTAAAATGCTATGTAGCCGTACTTTTCCATAACAAACATCCTTCTGAAAAGATAGTTTATGTCGATAAATTTATCCGGGCTTTCAGATTTAAGCATTTCTTTAACCTTCTTAATAATGAAATCCTTACCTTCAAGCTTTGTCCTTACAATGATTTCTTTATCTGTATTGTACAGCTCTGTCACTACATCATCTTTAACAATAGATAATACCTCTTTACGGAAAAAGCCGTCATTAAAAGATATATTCAAGGCTTCATTCATGTCTTTATTGTCTTTGTTGGAAATCCTTAAAAAATCATTGAAAAGCTTAAGACCTATATTGCTTATCCTCTCTAAGCTGCTGTCTGAATAAGTAGGGAAGAGTGCCACAAACTTATCATCTACTATTACATCATTGTCATAATCTCTATAAATGCATCTTCCTTCCTCTATACTGAAGTCAGCCCATTCATACCTGCCTTCATTTATAGCATGTACCAGTACATCAATATTGTTATAGTCCCCGATCAGTTTCAGCTCACCATACCTTGTAAGCATATACAGCTTACCATTCAGATATATACATGCATTTACAGCCTCTTTAGGCAAATTTGATATCATAAAGGGTATTTCTACGGCAATTACTTTTAATTCACTCATACTTCCACCTCATCTAAGTAAGAAACCAGCTTAAGGTATTCGTGGTTATCTCCAAATTCTTCCTTGATTGCAGCCACCAAAGCCTTATAAGAAAGCTCAGATAAGCATCTTATAGCTCTAATACAGCCAGTTGGAAGCTTATCGGCAAAAAGAAACTCAGGCTTAAGATGCTTTGGCGTGTTTCTAAAATAATCTGCCGGCTCTTCAAAGTTGACGGAGATATACTCAGCCATATACCCCTTCCAATCCTTGAGATCCATAATATGGCTGCCAATCAGGAAGCTCTCATAATTCAGCCAGCCTGAAGGCATAAAAAATGCATTTTCCAGCTGCTCTACACTTTTATCCAGCTCTATTTCATAAAGACCGTTAAATATGTTTCCCTCGAAGGGGTATGCAAACACATATTTGTGCATTTCTTCCTCTATACCCCTGCTTGTTACTCTGTAACTGAAGCTTGCATCTATTTTTTCCAGTCCTGCAATGGACAGCAGGGCTTCTTCCTTTAAGATGCTTAGGAGGCTTTCCAACCCTGTATTATGATAAATCCTTACATTTTCGAGAAGCTCATGAGCTTCTTTTATGTTCCTGTCATATCTTGCCTTTATGTCCTGTTCGTTTTTCAGCTGATTGAGCCAGTGCATATGCTTGTAATGGTTTATTTGAGTCTGCTTTTTGCTTTTAAGCTCCTCCAGAAGATTTTCATTTATACAGAAGCTTTCGAACTCCTTCATGTATTTTTTGTTTGTCCCCATGCTTTCCTCCTTTTATCTATGCACATCCTATTATAGGTGATTTCACTTTTTGCAATGCTAGTCGTTATTTATAAGCTTATAGATTTGATCAGATAT
>JBMORW010000043.1:0-5193 GCA_049322695.1 Bacillota bacterium
TCATAGAAAAACTCCTTTCACTGCGGATAGGGAACTCAATCTCATCGTAAAGGAATTCTGGAATTTAAGAAAGACTAAATTCTACATTAAATCTTATAAACTGGAATTTAGTTTTTCATTCAACAGTATTTTCAAAATATTTTTACACTATATTGCAAACTGAAGAGTTGTTTGGTATAATTTTCTATGGTTGAAATAATAATAAAGGAGGTCGTGTTATGAGAATGAATACTATGTTATCAGCTGCTGTAATTGTGAACTTCAATTTAAAACAAAGCACGGCCTGTATAAGTGGTTTATTTTAGCCAGGAATATATTGGATAATATATGAACGGATACCGCAGGCAAGTGTGCCTGTGGTTTTTTTATGCAATATTTGTTTCAAGAAGCTTACCGCAGGCAATAATATGATTTGTCTGCGGTTTTTAGTTTTGTGAGGGGGAATTATAAAAGGTGAGGCAAGCAGCACAAAGCGCTATATGACATAATTGGGAGGGGTACTAATTGGAAAATTTAAGAATCGTTGAATATGATAGTAGCTATGCTAAAGCAATAGCAGATATGTGGAACAAAAGCGGAGAGAACTGGGGCGGCCTGAGTATTGTCTATACTGAAGAGAATATAATAAAGGAGCATAATGGAGCTGCACATCTCAATGTATACCTGGCTCTAGAAGGAGAAGAGGTCGTTGGCTACTGCAGCTTTTCAAAGTATGCAGAGGATGAGGGCGCACTGTACATACCACTTTTGAATGCAAGAACAGACTGTCACGGAAAGGGTGTCGGA
Organism: Bacillota bacterium; assembly: GCA_049322695.1. GTDB lineage: Bacteria > Bacillota > Clostridia > Lutisporales > Lutisporaceae > CALGKJ01. The sequence continues at coordinate 787 of JBMORW010000043.1, forward strand.
AAGGCGCTGGTGTTGACTACAGTAAAAAGAACCATGGAGCTTGGATGGTCCAGGCTGGATCTCTATACATGGCCAGGCAATACTAAAGCAGTGCCCTTGTATAAAAAATGCGGCTTCTTCTGGGAAAGAAGAGATGATACAACACATCTAATCAATCTTATACCATATGTAATGCAGACGGAAGCAGTGGAAGACTTTTTCAAGACTGCTGACTGGTATAAGGATTCTAAGAGGGTTATAGCTATAGAACCTGACGGCATAAGGGAAAATGAGTTTGACTATTTTGAGTACCTGTGGGAAAAAGACGGCAGAAATCTAAGGATGCAGTTTGAAAGGAGAGGGAGAGGCTTAAGGCTGATTGAGACTGATGATTATTTAATAAAGGCAACTGTCGAAGACCTTAACCTGGTTTTTGGCAAGAGCTATAAGGTATACTATGATATACTAAATAAATCAGGCAGGCCATTGGAAATATCTATAAAAGGCGTAAACAACAAAAATATTGCTTTTTCAATGGACAGTACAGCTGTTATAAATGATAGCGCCAGAATAGAAGGAGACTTCTTTGTAGGCAAGATTGAAGAGGAGCAAAGCGAGTGGAGAACACATCCTGTTGTTGAAGCTATAGTAGCTGTCAATGGGAGAAGAGCTCACTTCAAAACTGGAGTAGTACCCAAATATCCTGCAAAGCTTTCTATGGTAGTCCCTGGAGATAAGGGTAAAAAGAATAATGATACAGTCTTCTATTTGGATATTGAAAGCAATTTGAAGAGCAATGCTGTCTTTGAGCTGGAGCTTCCGGACAGTGATGACATAAGCTTAGTAAAAAAAGTATTCAGTATAGAGATGAAACCCTTGGAGAGAAAATCCATAGAAATTCCATATAAGCTGAAAAACTACTGCTTTTATAGTGCAAATACAAAGATAACAGCGATAATTGGAGATGAGAAGATATGCTTCGATAAGGAGCTCAGTGCTGTGTTCAAAGGCTACAGCGGGATACTATGGGGTGAAACAGAAGAGTATTGGGCAGTTGCAAACGGAGACTATATTGCAAAACTTCATAAATTTGACAATGAACTTACTTTGAGCAACGGAACACCAGATGAATATCCGACCTTTATCATGTACCCAAAGCTTGGTCAGCCATTTTCAACGGAGTTTTCCAGGAAAAGACCTTATAAAGTGAGTTTTTTACATGAAGGTAATTCAATCTCAATGTATGCACACTATATGTCAGAAGATTTTAGAGACATTGAGCTCATATCTGTTTCTAAGCTTTATTCAAGCGGTTTACTTGAGCAGCACTATGAGGTTGTCAACAAATCTACCGAAAGCAGCAAAGAGCTGTGGCTGAATGCCAATGTATATAATGAACTGCACAGGGCTGTACTTCCATATAACGGTAAATATGTAGAGTTTAACAACTCCTTTTATGGTTTGCTGGACTTCTGGGATTTAGAAAAGCTTTCAGAGCATTGGATGTTTTCAAAGGGTAACAGAATAAGCAGCGGATTAAGCTGGGGTAAAAATACCAAGGCAGTATTCGAGATTTGGTTTTTACGTCTGGAAAACCGCATTGGAATACTGGACTCAGGAGAAACCAAAAAGACGGAGCCTATATTGTGGACCCATGGAATGTTCAATGATTGGAAGGATTTCAGAAGGTTTGTTACAGAGGAGGATACAGATACAATCTTTGCAACAGACCATGCTGATTTCATAGTCAACGAAGGAAATCCCTTTGTAGAGGAAAGCTTCAAGGTAAAGTACTTAGAGCGAAGGGTCGCGTACCTCAATGGTGAAGTAACACTTTACTTGCACAGCGATGATTCAATGGCTTCAAAAAAAATCTCCGAAGAGCAAAAGCTGTCTGAGGTAATGTTTGATATTAATATTCAGGCAAAAAAACCTGATATTATTAATCTGAGAGTGGATTTTGAAGACATAGAATTTGAAAAGAACAAGCTGGTTTTTGTAAAGGGGAAAGACACGGTCAAGACATCAATCATTAAGGAAAATTCTATGGATGTTCACACTGCAGATAACGGAGTAATCAGAATAAAAGCTGCGGAAGGCTTCGCGAACTCAATATATTCATTAGTCTACAACAATAATGAGTGGATTCATACATCTTTTCCTACACCGGTGCCAAAATCCTGGTTTAATCCATGGACCGGAGGTATTGAAGTAAGGCCACAGAAGTTTCTGCCTGCCTCAGCCCATAGAGAGACCAGGAAAGCTGAGTTTATCGAGCATGAAGATAATGCGGGCAATATGTGGAAGGGAATTAAGACTTCTCTCATTATAAATGAAAACAAAGACTATAAGGGATTGACAATTAATCAGTATTTTCTACTTTTGCCCGATGTTCCAGTTATGTGCTATACATCTGAATTTGTTCAGAATACAGGAAAATGCATAGATGATGTTGAGTACTATAATTTTGCTTATCTGAAGTCAGCTGAAGATGCAAAAAATTCATGGGTTGTCATGACAGACGGCAAAGGACAGAGAATAAGACATAAATGTGGAAAACTCAGGCAGGATATTCAAACCTCCACATATATTCAATATGGCTCCAGCGAAAGGAAGGATAAAATGTCTGTTGTAACTGATGTAAAAGAAGGCTTCCAAATAGCATTTACGAATAACGAAATAATCTCAAACCTATGTATAGGAAGATTAAGCTGCAAAGATAAGAATAACATTTTCACCAGACCTGTTTTCTATATACTGGGAGAAGAAGAATACAAATATACTGATATGGAAGACTTGCTAAAGATTTATTTTAAATAGAAGGAAGTGTATAAATGAAAATAATTGATGCACATCTTCATTTCTCGAATATTGAAAGCTTTAAGAGAACTGCTGAAGAAATATCTTTTTTAGATTATAGTTATAGTGGGTTAAATACAGAATTTAAGGAATGCGATATAGTAGTGGGAATTGCAATGGGATTGACTGAGAGTAGTCTGGGAGGTTTTCCGGACTACTCCTCAAAGAATCCGATGCTTTTAGATCTGGAAGAAAAGATTCCGGATAGTTTATTTTGTTGCGTGGGAATAAATCCTTTGTTACTGGAAGGGGAAAGCAAATATGCTGAGCTTCAGAAAATTGAAGATGTTTTGATGGATGAAAAAACAGTCGGAATAAAAATATATGCAGGCTATTATCCATACCATGTACATGACAAGATATATCATCCGATATATGAGCTTGCAATTAAGTATGGACTGCCGGTAGTAATACATAGCGGAGATACTTATTCTGATAGAGGGCTGCTGAAATATTCGCATCCGTTAAATGTAGACGAGCTGGCAGTTATGTATAGGAAAATAGATTTTGTGATTGCTCATTTTGGCGATCCTTGGATTATGGACACTGCAGAAATCATAAGAAAGAATTACAATGTATATGCTGATCTATCAGGCTTAATAGTTGGTGACTCCGTAAATGTTAAAAGGTTTTCAGATGAGAAGCCGTTTATGGACCATGTACAGAGAGGGCTTGTATATGCAGATAGATATGATAAGGTTCTATTTGGGTCGGACTGGCCTCTGGTACAAATAAAGCCTTTTATAGAGTTTATTAAAAAGCTCATACCTGAAAAGCATCATGAGAATGTATTCTATAATAATGCTTTACGAGTGTTCAAGAGGCTGAATAATCAGATTGAATAAATACTTTAATAATAAGGATGCAGATAGTCGATGTATCCTTATTATTTTCATATTTATAATTATTAATGCATATTATAATGAAGAAAAAGCTTGACAATGGATAAATATTCATATTAATATAAATAACTCAAATATTTATTAGCCGCATGTATAAAATATTAAAAAGTACAAATAAATAAGATACATATGCTTATTAAAATCGCAAAATGCAGAGAAAGTAATAAATATTCGAAGAAAAATGGACATAATTTAAAATAATCGGCCTTTTTGGGTATATATATATACTTTACTCTTTAATATGACCTGTGATATATTATTATCTGCGCCTGAGATTTGCAAGGTGCAAATGAAAGGTGCAAGACATAAGCAATAATTACAGTAAAAAACGTGTTGACATGAAGTAAAGTTTGTGTTAACATAGTAAAAGTCAGCTGCTTTGACAAACTGAAGCAAATGACGACGCCATTGTTAGAAAATCAATGGTAAACCTGACCCACGGAGCACCGAACTTGTTCGGTCTTATGCAAACTGAAAGTTTGCAACATGGTCCTTGAAAACTAAACAGTGTAAGAATTAACAATAATTTAAGTCAACTGTAACTAAGAAGCTCTAAGTTAACACTAAGACTTTCTAAGTTGCTTGGAAAAACATTAACATGTTTTTCACTTTTGAGTTTAGGACGAACAAATAAGTTATTTGGCCGAAAGGCTGATATAAGTTTAAC
>JBMORW010000044.1:0-53679 GCA_049322695.1 Bacillota bacterium
TCGGCTTCGTCCTGCATTATCATTATACAACACAGCTTATTCTCAGCGTAATCTTTTGTGTGTACTCGAGTACGTTTTCATACATTCTACTGTGTCAAATCTTGCCATGGTTGTTCTTTTTGCTTTTTGATTTTCTCGTAACTGATACTATGAACAACATTGCTGCTTACTCCCAGTAGATATGCAATTTTCCTGTGACTTAATCTACTTTCTGCTAGCAATCTGGTCACAAGCTCTTCCAGACGTTCATAGTTTTTCATAACCTGTTTACCATCAGTCAAACCATTGCTTCCAAAATACTCAGATATAATCTCCTGAGCAATTTCATACCGCTCCTTCTCAATATCTTCATTTATCTCCAGATACTCCGACTTGTCAACCTGTTCATGAAATTCTCCAAAGGCTTTTATTCTGTTGTCAAAATGTTTCATTACAAAATCTCTTTGTTCTTGTGCAACTACTGTAACTCCTTCGAAGTATTGACAGTAGCTGCTCCACTTATACTCCTTTGGATGCTTGACTATTTTAGCTTTGACAGGATTATTATGAACATATCTTATCACCTGAAGCAAATAGGTATCATCAGCGATGCTCTCACTTTTGAATCTATCCTGGAAAACATGCCCTACCCTATCATTTTTCTCGTTATAAATCATAGCGTACCTAATATTAATTCTTTTCATTGCTGTTGCAAGATCTTCAATACCTGCTTTTATAATTAAATGAACATGATTGTCCATGACACAGTAGGCTGCTATTTCAATCAGTCCGTTATCTACCTGCATTTTGGCACACTTGATGAACAGTTCTTTATTTTCTGAGCTTCCGAAAACTCTTTCTCTATTATTACCCCTCATCACTATATGGTAATAATCAGTGGGGCTTTTTACCCTTGCGGTTCTGGTCATCTATATCACCTCAGTAATAGAATAGCATATGTATGCCAAGTTGGAAAGCAAAAAGAACCGTCCCTGGTGCTTTGCAAAAAAACATGACTTAACATGCATATACAGCATATTAAGTCATGTTTAACGCCATTATTCTAAGTTATTACAATTATTCTACAGTTACGCTCTTAGCCAGGTTTCTTGGCTTATCTACATCACAGCCTTTTTCTACCGCCATGTAGTAGGCTAATAGCTGAAGAGGGATTACTGCCGCTACAGGAGCCAGTATATCTGATAGATTGGGAATATACAGCGTATAGTCTGCCACCTGCTCTATCTCAGTGTTGCCTTCCTTTGCTATTGCAAATACGAAGGCTCCTCTTGCCTTTACTTCCTTTACATTGCTCAGTGCCTTTTCATAGAGGTTATCCTGTGTCAGCAGGGATATTACTATTGTGCCCTTTTCTATGAGGGCTATGGTTCCATGCTTCAGTTCTCCCGAAGGATAGGCTTCTGAGTGGATGTAGGATATTTCCTTTAGCTTCAATGAACCTTCCAGCGCCACAGCATAGTCAAGGCCTCTGCCGAGGTAAAATACATCTCTGGCATTAGAGTTCTTTGTTGCAAACTTTTGTATGGTTTCCTTATGGCTGAGAGCTACCTCAATTTGCTTTGGAAGTGTAAGCATCTCATCCTTTATCTCTATTATCTCGGCGTCTGTAAGCGTACCCTTGAGCTTAGCCATATGCAAGGCTATTTCATAAAGTGCGATTAGCTGCGTTGTATATGCCTTGGTAGAAGCCACTGCTATTTCAGGCCCTGCCCAGGTATACAGCACATCGTGGGATTCTCTCGCTATTGAACTGCCCACAACATTTACTATGCTAAGTATTCTTGAGCCGTTTTTCTTAGCTTCCTTAAGTGCAGCGAGTGTATCAAGAGTTTCTCCTGATTGGCTTACTATTATTGTTAATGTTTTTTCGTCCACTAAAGGACTTCTGTATCTGAATTCTGATGCAATATCCACCTCAACAGGTATCTTCGCGAGCTTTTCTATTACATATTTGCCAACCATGCCGGCGTGGAATGCAGTACCACAGGCTATAATGAATATCTTATTGAACTTCTCAAGATCTTCCTTGGTAAGCTTTATGTCATCAAGCTTTACTCCTGCTTCGTCAGACAATACTCTTGAAGTCATTGTATCCTTTACTGCCTTTGGCTGCTCGTGTATTTCCTTTATCATGAAATGCTCATAGCCACCCTTTTCTGCAGCAGCAACATCCCAATTAACCTCAAACACTTCCTTGGTAATGTACTTGCCGAATTCATCAATGAAGCTGATATTGTCCTTTGTTATCACCGCCAGCTCATTTTCACCCAGCAGATAAATCTTTCTGGTATGGTTGAGTATGGCTGGTATATCAGAAGCTATGAAGTTTTCTCCTTCACCAACGCCAACTATAAGAGGATTTTCCCTTCTTACGCAAACCATCTTGTCAGGCTCGCTTTTGCTGATCACTGCAAATGCATAAGAGCCTCTGATCTTCTCAAGCACCATTCTGACCGCTTCTACCAGATCACCTTCATAGAAGTAATCAACATAGTGTGCCAATACCTCAGTATCAGTCTCCGACTTGAACTCCACTCCTCTTTCAATAAGAAACTTCTTTATCTGCATATAGTTCTCAATTATACCGTTATGAACTACTACTATATCTCCCGATACATTGCTGTGAGGATGGGAATTGATATCTGAAGGCTCTCCATGCGTAGCCCAGCGTGTGTGTCCTATACCTAAGCTGCCTGGTAGAGCTTCCTTTTTCAGATGTTCTTCCAGCACGCTGAGTCTTCCCTTAAACTTTCTTATTCTTATGCCTTCCTCATTATATATTGCTATGCCTGCAGAATCATATCCTCTGTATTCAAGCTTCTGCAAGCCCTCTATTAAAATAGGCACCGCCTGTTTGTCACCTATATATCCAACTATTCCGCACATATTAATACTCCTTCAAAATTTAGCTCACTTCGATTCATTCTGTCTCTCCGATCACTCGGAGTATTTGTAGAATCTCTCTCGGTTAGAGCATACCGCAGGTTATCCGCCGATATTCGAAATCCCTGATCCTCGTCAACTTGACAATGTCAAGCCCTGGCGCTGGTTAATACAATTTAATAATCAGATACAAAACATGCTCTCCAAACATCACCCTCCTTATTCAATTTTTCCTTATATATTTTCATCACCTCCATACAGAATTCAGCTGCTAGAACGCCGCTTTTTATATTTTATACTGTTTTGCTTGTTTTTGCAAGCAACAGCCAGCCATCAGTCACCGGCACATATACAGTCAATTTTTTGACGCATTTAATCCCACAAAGTTCCACTTACAGTATTTCAAAGAAATGTTTCTCGTTTCCCGTCAACTGACCCCTGCCCCCTGTTCACAGCTTTTTACTCCAAAGTCCTGCTAAAGCTGGCGGCTGGCGGCTCATGGCTGGTAGCCTACCCATCAGGAATCCCCAATAGTCATATAATATTCTATTAAAATGAAAAAGAAAAAGTACCTGTACGGTACTCATTTCTTATTTTTATTAACCCAATTTGCTTTGTATAAGATGAGCCAGATGCTCTGCATCCTTCTGTATTTCTGTTTTGTTCTCGCCCTCTATCATGACCCTTACTAAAGGCTCTGTGCCGGAAGGTCTTATGAGCACCCTTCCTCTGTCGGCAAACTTCTCCTCAAGCTGCTTAATAACTGCTGCTATTTCAGGATCATTCATATATGTCTTTTTATGCTCATTCTTTATTTTGGCATTTACAAGCACCTGTGGAAGCTCTGTCACAATACCTGATAAATCCGAGAGCTTTTTACCTGTCTCCTTCATTACTGCAAGCAGCTGCAATGCTGTCAGCAAACCGTCCCCCGTAGTATTATGATCCAGGAACAAAATATGTCCGGACTGCTCACCGCCAAGGTTATAGCCGTTTTTAAGCATTTCTTCCAATACATATCTGTCCCCAACAGCAGTCTTAACAATATTGCATTTTTCTCTTCTCATAGCAATATCAAAGCCCATATTGCTCATTACTGTTGTAACAACAGTATCCTTACTGAGCTTGCCCTTTTCCCTTAAATGCTTTGCACATATAGCCATTATATGGTCACCATTAACCAGCTGGCCTCTGTTGTCAACGGCTATAAGTCTGTCAGCATCACCGTCGAAGGCAAGACCGACATGTGCACCTATTTCCTTCACAAGCTTCTGAAGTCTTTGAGGATGTGTAGATCCGCACTCTACATTTATATTCCTGCCATCCGGCTTGTGGTTGATTATGGTTATCTCTGCACCAAGATCGGCAAGCACTGAAGGAGCTGCTATATATGAAGCGCCGTTGGCGCAGTCAACTGCAATTTTCAAACCCCTGAGGTTGACATCTATAGTCTTCTTAAGAAAATCTATATATGCATGTACTGCATTGTCCAGCTCTACCTTTCTGCCTATTTCATCTGCTATAGGGCTGGCTATTTTATCTTCAGGAAGTCCTATAAGCTCTTCTATTCTGTCTTCAAGCTCATCTGAAAGCTTATAGCCTTGATTGTTGAAAAACTTAATGCCATTATATTCATAAGGATTGTGCGATGCTGATATCACTACGCCTGCATCCAATCCATAGTGTCTTGTCAAATACGCCACTGCAGGAGTTGGCTGTACTCCCAACACTACTGCCTCTGCTCCCATTGAGCAGATTCCGGCAATCAGCGCTGCTTCAAGCATATCTCCCGAAACTCTCGTATCTTTACCAACCGCAATTCTTGGCTTGTGATGTGTTGCTTCTGTAAGTACATAAGCTCCTATTCTTCCAAGGTTAAAGGCAAGGATTGAGTCAAGCTCCTTATTTGCTATACCCCTAACACCATCAGTCCCAAATAAGCGACCCATTCTAAGACCCCTTTCACTAGATCTGCATAAAATATGCTTGTCTAAATTATTCTTTGCCTAGTATATAATAACATATTGAACCCTATTATTCAATTTTTAAGTATTTACAAATACCTGCCATATATTACAAAATCCACTATTCTTCGAGCGCTTCCTCTGTAACCTCCTCCTGCATTGCCTTAAACAGCTCTACAACCTCGGCGAGATTTTCCTTGTTGATTACAAGCTCTAAAGAATTAGGTATTATCACTCCGAGTCCAAAAACCTCCTGAAGAGCTTCACCCTTTACAACATAAGGAATATTCGCATCTCTCAGAATTGACTTCAGTATCGTTAGATGCGGTAAATTGCTTGTTTTAAGTACAGTTACGGCCGCATCATCGCTTAGCTTTTTTACAAGAGGTATTATGCAATCCGGACAGTCATCGGCATTGATATCAAAGCTTTTATTACAATTTGGACAGATCATTTACATTCCCCTTTCATATAACGGTACTTTTGATTATACATGTATTTTTGTCGAAATAAAACACCTCAGCCTTAAGAAGAGGTGTTTTATACAAATTTGTTACAACTTCTACATATTTTCAGGTGTTTCTATGCAAATAAGTCTAAGTCCCGTTTGAATAACGGTGCAAACCGCCTGTGTAAGATGCAGTCTTGCGTTCTTGATTTTCTCGTCAGCATTTAATATAGGATGGTTAATATAGAATTTGTTGTATGCCTTTGCAATTTCCGTTATATGTCTGGTAACCACAAAGGGTTCATATCTTTCTGCCGCTTCCTTCACTGCTGCACCAAAGCCCCCTATAAGCTTTATGAGATTAAATTCATCATCAGAGGTCAGTACACTGTAATCAGCACTTTCAGGCAGCTGTCCGGCTCTTCTCAATATGCTCCTGCCTCTCACATAAGTATATTGCACATATGGACCCGAATCCCCGTCAAAGTTTATGGTGTCCTCCCAGGAGAATACTATATCCCTGTCTCTGTTATTTTTCAGGAAGGTATATACTACTGCACCTATTCCAACCTTCTTTGCAACCTCTTCCTTGTTGGCAAGGTCCGGATTTTTCTGTTCGATAAGATTCAATGTTCTTTGTACTGCTTCCTCCAGTACCTCCTCCAGAAGTACCACATCTCCCTTACGTGTGGAAAGCTTTCTGTCTGGGAATTTAACCAGACCGAAGCCAATGTGTATGCAATCCTTCGCCCATTCAAAGCCCATAAGCTCCAAAACTCTAAAGAGCTGTGCAAAATGCAGGGATTGTGTGGTTCCGACCACATATACATTCTTGTAAAAATCATAGGTTCTTTTGCGGTATAAAGCCGCTGCCAGGTCTCTTGTAACATAAATTGTCGTGCCATCTGACTTTATCACCAGGCATGGAGGCAAATTGAACTGTGATAGGTCAACAATTTTTGCCCCGCTGCTTTCTACCAGCAGATTTTTCTGCTCCAGAATCTCAATAACCTCTCCCATTTTATCGGTATAGAAGCTTTCACCTGCATAGGAGTCAAACTCAATGTGAAGCTTTTTATAGGTTTGCTCAAACTCCTTGATACTAAGAGCTCTGAATTTCTCCCAAAGCGCATGAGCCTCCTTGTCTCCTTCTTCAAGCAGCTTGAAATATGCTCTGGCTTCGTCCTCAAGCTCCGGATGCTGTTCTGCCTCCTCGTGGAATTTGACATATATCCTCAGAAGCTCGCTTATGGGCTGTTTTTCCAGCGCTTCCTGATCGACCCAACGCTTGTATGCAGATATAAGCTTACCAAACTGAGTACCATAGTCACCTAGGTGATTTATTCTTTCAACCTTGTATCCCAGATAGGCGAATATCTTTTCCAGAGAGCCGCCTATAATGGTACTGCTCATGTGTCCTATATGGAAGGGCTTTGCTACGTTGGGAGATGAGAAGTCTATAGTTATTGCTTTTCCTTGTCCTATAACATCTGAGCCATATTGCCCACCTTGCTCCAGCACCTTGCTTATTATGCTGCCTACATACTCCTTCTTATTAAGAAAGAAATTTAAATAGCCTCCTGCTGCCTCTGCTTTTTCTACTATGTTGTCAGTTTCTACCTTTGGCGCAAGCTCCGCAGCTATCATATTTGGTGCTTTCCTCATCACCTTTGCAAGCTGAAAGCAAGGGAAAGCATAATCACCCATATTGGAGTGAGGCGGCACCTCCATAAGCTCTATTACCTTATCAATCTCCATATCTACTAACGCACTTATTTTTTCAGCAATCTTCAATTTGAAATCCATAATTATACCTCCTTTGTATTGATGCATTGTTCTATTTAATCAACTTTTTCTAGTAAAAAAACAAAGGGATTTCATCCCAAAAAAGAGACGAAATCCCGCGGTACCACTCTCATTGACTGTTGTATTACCTTTACATCAGTCCTCTTGATGCCTTTATCGCAGGCTTACGTCCGGCTTACTTGACTCATAATTCTGCTAATATACTCAAAATTACAGTAATCTTTGACCGACTTCTCCCCGGCTCTTTTCTCACTGATATGGCTGCCGGCTTTCACCGTAACCCGACTCTCTATTAGCCAGTGACCAATGATACTTTTCCGATTCATAGAATATGTTATTTATGTATATAGTATATTGTATTTAAATAGAGTTGATAAGTCAATAGCCTATTGCTGTATAGCCATTTATTGACTTTTGACTATATGAATCCTATAATTTTATTACTTGATGGTAATTTCTGCAACATGCATTTCTGCTGCAAGAGAAGTATTAGTTCTTGAGAAAATATTACTTTGCACTTCTTATAGCATAATATTCAGAGGCTGCAGTACTTAAAGCAGTCAGCTTATATCTGCAGGTGAAAACCCAATTAAGCTGCTGGACAGAAGCAGGTATGGAAGCAGATTTTATGTACAGGTTAGTTACATTCAAACAGGAAAAGAGGCGGGGAAATGAAATATAAGACTCCTGTTATAATTATTTTGGTTATCTTTATACTCTTTATACCAATATACAAATATAATACATTCAGCATATCCGGTCTGCGAGGTATAGGTAACGATTATAATACAAATGAAAACTACTATATAGGCTACGACCTGATTTGGAAAGGTTTTATAAAGCCAACGATAACAAACGCAGAACTGATTGTTGAAAACAAAGATATAAATGATTTTTTCAGCGTAGCTTTCTTTATTGATGAAAATCATAGAACAGGGGTTATCAATGAAACATCATATGCAGCAGACAAAGAAATGCATAAGCTTGTAGCTCTGGAAAACTATAAAATAAAAGCCAGCGATACACAATTAGTGCTTAGAATCAATTTTAAAAACAACAGCTTCAATAAAAATGTAAAAGGTATAATTGTAAAATACAAATTCCTTGGAATATCAAAAAGCTTTTTTATAAGCACAAGCTTATTTAGTGAATGATGTAAAAAACCACCTCGAAAATTGGAGGATGGATGGATGGCGGATTCCAATTCCGAGATGGCTCTTTTGACTTTTTAGATTTTTTTCTTGTATAAGCTTATTTTATACAAGCTGCTCCTCTTGTAAGTGCTTCCTTGTTTAGCGGAATAACATCAGCTTTCTTGCCGCTGAATATTTCAGATACAACTTCCATAACAGTATCTTGCTTTGCAGCTCCCGAAGCAGCAAGGTATGCACCAAGCATTACCATATTGGCTATTTTACCTGTACCTATTTCATTGGCTATTTCATTGGCAGGTACATAATAAACCTTTATGTCTTCTCTAGTAGCCTTCTTGTCTATTAATGAGCTGTTTATTATCAATGTACCGCCCGGTACTACGTCCTTTTCAAATTTGTCCAGTGACGGTCTGTTAAGTACCAATGCTGCTGAAGCTTCTGTAACTATAGGTGCACCTACAGGCTCCTCTGATACTATAACGTTGCAATTAGCCGTGCCCCCTCGCATTTCAGGACCATAGGATGGAAGCCATGAAACATTTTTGCCTTCACGAAGTGCTGCTTCTGCAAGTATTTTACCCATTGCCATTACGCCTTGACCGCCAAAGCCTGCCATTATAATTTCATGTGTCATCATACTACACCTCCTCTGGAGTTCTGAAGTTGCCAAGCGGGAAATATGGCATCATATTTTCCTGCAACCATTTTAGTGATTCAACTGGAGTCTTACCCCAGTTTGTCGGGCATGTGGACAATACTTCAACCAGCGTAAAGCCCTTGCCCTCCATTTGATATTGGAATGCCTTCTTTATCGCTCTCTTAGCCTGATTGATGTGCTTTACATCATGCACAGACACTCTTTCTACGAAAACTGCCTTTGGTATTGTTGAAAGCATTTCAGATACCTTAAGAGGCAAACCTGCATGGCTTTCGACTCTTCCAAGGGGAGCAGTAGTAGCCTTTTGTCCTATTAGAGTTGTTGGAGCCATTTGACCGCCTGTCATACCGTATATTGCATTGTTAACAAATATAGTTGTGAACTTCTCACCTCTCATAGCTGCATGTATTATTTCAGCCGTGCCGATGGAAGCAAGGTCTCCATCTCCCTGATATGTGAATACAGCATTGTTTGGGTGAACTCTCTTTATACCTGTAGCAACTGCCGGAGCTCTTCCATGAGCTGCTTCATGCATGTCGCAGTTGAAGTAATCATATGCAAATACCGAACATCCTACAGGTGCAACACCTATAGCATTGTCGATAAGGTTTAGCTCTTCAAGTACCTCTGCCACCAGCCTATGGATTATACCGTGAGTACAACCCGGACAATAGTGGAAGGGTTTATCTGTTAAAGCCTTTGTTCTTTCAAACATAACAGCCATTATTTTGCACCCCCTAGGATTTTCTTAGCTTGTTCTACTACAGCTGCAGGAGTAGGAACCATACCGCCTGTTCTTCCGTAGAAGTGTACAGGCTTCTTGCCTGCAACAGCTATCTTTACATCGTCTATCATCTGACCCATACTCATTTCTACATCTAAGAAAGCCTTTACGCTGGACATATTAGCTGCATCCTCTATAGCCTTTGACGGGAACGGCCAAAGAGTTATAGGTCTTATAAGACCGACTTTTATGCCTTCCTTAGCAAGAGCATTTACTGCATTCTTCACTATTCTTGAAGTTGTACCATATGCTACAAATACAAGCTCAGCGTCTTCCATGTTGTAAGTCTCTACTCTTGTCTCATTTTTAGCTATTGCATCATACTTCTCGAAAAGGTGTATATTATGATTTTCGCAAGCCTGTGGATCTATGAAAAGTGAGTTTATAACACGTTGCTTTCTCTTTCCTTGAGTACCTGTTGTTGCCCAGTCTTTTTCCGGAAGCTGTCTTTTAGCTACTTCTCTGAATTCTACAGGCTCCATCATCTGACCTATCATACCATCGCCAACTATCATTACAGGGTTTCTGTATTGATCAGCTATGTCAAAGGCTTCTTGAGTGAGGTCAACGGCTTCCTGTACTGAGTTTGGTGCAAGTACTATCAGTCTGTAGTCACCGTGTCCGCCCCCCTTGCAAGCTTGATAATAGTCGGATTGTGCAGGTTGGATACCGCCAAGACCCGGGCCTCCTCTTACTATGTTTACGATAACGCATGGCAGCTCAGCGCCTGCTATATATGATATACCTTCAGCCTTTAAGCTTATTCCAGGGCTGGAGGAGGATGTCATTACTCTCGCTCCTGAGCCTGCTGCACCATATACCATATTGATTGCTGCTACTTCTGATTCAGCTTGCAGGAAGCATCCGTTTACCTGCGGCAATCTCAGGGACATGTACTCAGGTATTTCATTCTGTGGTGTAATAGGGTATCCGAAGAAGAATCTGCAGCCTGCTTTTATGGCTGCTTCTGATATGGCTTCATTGCCCTTCCATAGTTCTTTAGCCATTAATTTCTAACCTCCCGTATTTTATTTTTCTACTCTTATAACAACATCAGGACAAATTTTTGCACATGAGCTGCAGCCTGTGCACTTGTCCATTTCTTTAACAGTTGCAGGATGATAGCCCTTAACGTTTATTCTGTTTGTATCCATAACAACTATCTTCACCGGACAAACTGTTGTACAAAGCTCGCAGCCTTTGCACTTGTTCTCATCGAAAAACACCTTACCTGCCATTTTGTTACCTCCTAAAAATTATCATTTTTCAGTTTCGAGTTACGAGTACGCTCTTTCAGAGCTTCGAGTTGCGTGCTCTCTCCCTACAGTCGAGCGCACGTAACTCGCAACCCGCAACAATTAATCTTCCCAAGGCTTTTTCATATATATTTCTATCGGAAATATTTCACCTTGGATACCTTGAGGCAGTTGCTCTATAAATCGCTTTTCCGCAACTATATACTTTACTGGTATGTTAAGTTCCTTGGAAACTGCTTCGCAAAGCTGCTGCCCTTTGAGTATCTCCTCAAGTGTAGTATCCCCGCAGAGATGTGTGTTATTGACCAGAGCGGTTACCTTCTGTCTTGAGCCTGCCTCTATAGACCTAAGGTAATTTATTGCTCCTTCCAAATCATGAGTCTGCCTTCTGTTTGCATTAAGCACAAACAACATGTCATAGGGCTCTTTATCCAGATACTCATGGTATCTCCCAAGAGCCGTCGCCCCTACTTTGTCTCCTCCCACATCCAGGACTACCTCATAGGACTTATCATGGAACACAGAATATATTTCAGGAGAAAGTGCAGGTATATCTCCCGAAAGTCCTTTTATCGAGGAAGCTATCACTCTTATACCCTTCTCATTGAACATAGGCTCCATTTCTCTGGACCTGAAATATGGATTCACTATGTCTAAATCAGCTATAGCTGTCTTGGCACCAGCAGCTGCAAGTGCCAGTGCGTAGTTAACAGCAAACTCTGTTTTGCCGCTTCCATAATGCCCGGTTATAATTCTTATTCTCTTATCATTTAACATAAACTCACCTTTATTATAGGTATACTCTTGCTTCTTCTTCCTTCCTCAACACCCTCAGACCGCCTTCAGCCAGAGCTATCATTTCATCTTCGCCGGGATAAACCTTGACTTCTGCTATGAACTTAACCATCTCTGTTATCCAGTCTGTATATATCTTGTTGTATGCCAAACCGCCCGTAAGAATTATTGCATCAACCCTGCCTTCAAGCACAGCTGCACAAGCCCCGATTTCCTTGCCGACCTGATACGCCATTGCCTTATATATAAGCTCAGCATTCTTGTCCCCTTCAGAAATCATCTTCTGAACTTCTCTTCCGTCGTTTGTATTGAGGTAAGCAACCAAGCCGCCTTTACCTACTACCTTTTTCTTTAATTCATCTATGGTATATTTCCCAGAATAGCAAAGTTTTATCAAGCTTCCTACAGGAAGTCCGCCTGTTCTTTCAGGCGAAAACGGACCTTCTCCGTCCAATGCATTGTTGACATCTATAACTCTTCCGTTTCTGTGAGCGCCTACCGATATTCCGCCGCCCATATGTGCAACTATGAGATTTACTTTATCATATTCCTTACCCAAATCTCTGGCTGCTCTTCTTGCTACTGCCTTTTGGTTGAGCGCATGGAATATACTTACCCTGCTTATTTCCGGCATGCCAGAAATTCTAGCTACATCCTCCAATTCGTCAACAACAACAGGGTCAACTATAAAAGCAGGTATGTTAAGCTGTGAAGCTATTTCATTGGCAATTAAGCCGCCTAAGTTAGAAGCATGCTGTCCCATTACAGACAGCTTCAAGTCTTCAATCATTTTGTCATTTACTCTGTAAGTACCGCCTTCCATCGGCTTCAAAAGCCCGCCTCTGCCAACTACAGCACTAAGCTTAGTAATATTTATTCCATTGGTATTCAAGAAGTCCAATATAACGTTTTTTCTGAACTCATATTGGTCCAATATGGTCTTAAAGGGTGCAAGCTCTTCATTGGAATGCCTGAGAGTCTGTTCAAGCACTACTTTTTCATTGTCAAATATGGCAATCTTGGTGGATGTTGAACCCGGATTAATTATCAATAATCTGAATACCTCTTGCATGAAAAAACCTCCTAAAAAATTTCAATTTTTCAGTTACGAGCTTCGGGTTACGGGTTACGAGAAAAGACCCACAAAGCAGTGAATGTTTTCTAAAGAAAACTCCAAGCGCTCGACTGTAGGGCGAGTGCACGCAACTCGACGCTCTGAAAGAGCGCTCTCGCAACTCGCAACTGTGTTTTAACTCGCTGCAATTAAGACACCAATCGCTATCGAATTCAGCTTTGCTTCATCAGAGTCAGCTCTTGAAGTCAATACCACAGGAGCTTTTGCACCTACTATGATTCCCGCGTTTTTTGCTCTTGCAAAGAAAACCATTGATTTGTAAAGTGCATTGCCTGCTTCTATGTTGTGCATCAGCAGTATATCAGATTTACCTGCCTCCGGATCTGTCATGCCCTTATGCTTAGCCGCTTCAACAGAAACTGCTCCATCAAGTGCAAAGGGCCCTGCAACCCTGCAGCCTGTAAGCAAACCTTCCTGATTCATTTTCACAAGCTCAGCTGCATCTACAGTTGCCTGCATCTTCGGATTTACCTTCTCAATGGCTGCTATCACACCAACACTGGGGTTTTGATTTCCCAATGCATTTGCTACCTTTACAGCATTCTCAATAAGCTGTTTCTTTTGCTCAACTGTAGGATATGGTGCCATTGCTGCATCAGTTACATAGAAAAGCCTGTCATAGCCAGGAACATCAAATACTGCTACATGTGACAAAACATTACCTGTTCTGAGTCCAATTTCTTCATCCAGTACAGCCTTCAAAATAATTGCAGTATCTACAAGTCCCTTCATAACCAGATGGGCCTTGCCCGTGGATACAAGCTCAACGGCCTTTCTGCAGGCTTCTGTTTTGTCCTTTACATCTTCCACTTCAAATCTGTTCAAATCAATATTGTGAGCAGCAGCTATCTTGTGTATTTCATCAGCATCTCCAACAAGTATTGCATTTGCTATCCCCATATTCCGAGCATTGCTTACAGCCATCAGTACCTCTGTATCCTGAGCAACTGCAACCGCTATTGTCTTTGGGCCCTTTTCCCTGGCAACCCTCAATATTTCATCAAAAGCCTTTATCAATCTACTTCACCTCATTTTCGTATATTTTTGCTGTCTCTTCACCATTAAGAATTCTCTGTGCACCTTCTGCCAGTGCAAGCATCTCATCCTCACCGGCATAAACCTTTACAGGCGCTACAAATCCGACTTTTCTTGATATTTTTTCACATAACAGCTGCGAGTAAGCAATACCGCCTGTAAGCACTATAGCATCGACCTTGCCCATCAGTACCGCAGCCATTGAGCCTATTTCCTTGGCTATCTGGTAAGCCATTGCATCAAATATAAGCTCTGCCTTTTTATCTCCGTTTTCTATCATCTTTATAACGTCTCTGGCATCATTTGTACCTAGATAACCTACCAAACCTGCCTGACCTACTGTTTTCTTCTTCATTTCTGCCTGTGTATATTTGCCTGAGTAACACATCTTTATGATTTCGCCTACAGGAAGTCCTCCTGCCCTCTCAGGCGAGAAGGGTCCTCCTTCATTGGCATTATTTACATCTATTATTCTGCCGTTTTTCAGAGGAGCAATGGATATTCCTCCTCCCAAATGAGCTATTACAAAGTTCACTTCTTCAAGCCTTTTTCCCATATCCCTTGCAGCTCTTCTGCCTACTGCCCTTATGTTTAAGGCATGTACCAGAGATCTTCTGGGAAGCTCCGGCATACCTGAAATCCTTGCAACATCCTCAAACTCGTCTACCGCAACGGGGTCAACTATGAAGGAAGGAATGCTTTCCTTATCTGCTATGCTTTTTGCTATTATTCCTCCGAGATTTGATGCGTGCTCACCCTGCACCCCTATTTTAAGGTCTTCAATCATGGCATCCGTAACAATGTATGTACCGCTGGGCATTGGTTTCAAGAGTCCACCTCTGCCTACTACTGCTGACAGGGATTGTGCTGAGATTCCCTCTTCTTCAAGCCAATCCAGTATCATAGTTGATCTGTATTCATATTGGTCTGTAATTTTTTCAAATTTGGATAATTCTTCTGCTGAATGACTCAAATTCTTTTGGACTACGTTTTCTCCATTTCTGAAGATGGCTACTTTTGTTGAGGTAGAACCAGGGTTTATAACCAGCAGGTTTTCCCTTACCATTAACTAATCACTCCTTACAATGAATTTTAGAGCTGTCACCAATTAGTATGTACATAAGTGTTCAATGTAAGTAATATGCAATATATATGCCAATTTTCATAAATCATCAAGCATATTTTTGAGATTTCAGAAGCCTGGTAAAATAGCTGTTTTAAAAGGCTTTCTATAAAAACATGTAAAAAACCTTACACGAATAAACACAGCTTTTCTACTTCTGCAAAATTTTGCATGCATGTTTTTGCAATTATGCTGTAGTTTTGCAAAATTTTGCACAGTATTAGTATATAACTTTGTATTCTATATTTATTATCGAGATAGAAAATTGTCGAATATTGTTATATAATGAGATTAATACAAAGCAGTTGTTCTATATAGAGGGGAGGGTGATTGTCATATCCCTTTTAAAGAATTTTCAATTTAAATCAATTAGAAGCAGATTTTCCACATTTGTTTTGCTAGTAGTCACGGTATTGTTTATTTTGTCAACTATACTGATAACTGTACTTGACACCTTGGAAATCAATAAGGACTTCAGGGAAAAGCTTTATACCGTCGAGCAATTTTCTGTACTTGCAATAACTGAACCTCTTTGGAACTATGACCCCCGCGGAATTCAGGCTACCGTTGAAGCCTTATACAGTGATAAGGAAATAGGCTATATACTGATAAAAGACAATTACGGAAAAGTCCTGTATGAGAATAACAGAAGCGGAGCTGCCTATGAACCGAATCAGCTTACATATCTAAACAAAGGCGTATACAAGAGTGATAAATATATTGGCAACATTGTAGTTGGAGTTAGTCGATACTTTAACTATAAACATTTCATAAGTCAGCTTTACATTTCCATTATACAGCTGTGCGTATTCATAGTAGTACTTTGGTTTACCATAAACTTCATATCCAAGATTATTACGCAACCTATACTTAAAGTCATAGCAAGCACCGAAAGAATTTCAAGGGGCGATATGACCTCATCAGTAGATATCTCCTCCGTTGATGAAATAGGTGTTTTAGCATCATCTGTAAATAAAATGCAGAATGATCTTAAAGGATATATAGAAGAGCTGCACCAAAGACTTGACGAGCTGAATATGAAAAGCAGTGAGATTGCATTTCAAAAGGACGAGATAAATGCTCTATATGAGCAGGCAGCATCAATGAACAATGAGCTTAATTATTATGTTGAAAAGCTGGAGTTAAGCTACAAAATGACTGTTTTATCTCTGGCAAAAGCAATTGAAGCAAACGACAGATATACTAAAGGCCACTGTGAAAGAGTTACAAGGTACTGCGTTGACATTGCAAAGGCCATGAAGCTAAATGAAGATGACATAACCAGTCTTGAGTTCGCAGCGCTGCTGCATGACATAGGAAAAATAGGAGTGCCTTCAAATGTTTTAAACAAACCCGATAAATTAAGCGATGAAGAATTTTACATAATAAAGCAGCACCCCGAAGTAGGCTGCGAAATTATAAAGCATATTGAGTTTTTACAGACCAGCTCAGAAATAGTATTACAGCATCATGAAAGGTATGACGGAAAAGGCTATCCCCAAGGATTATTAGGCAGCGATGTTCATATTTGTGCAAAAATACTTTCAGTTGCTGACTCCTATGATGCCATGACTTCCAGCAGACCATACAGAAGACAGCCGCTAACTGCAGAGCAAGCAAAGGAGCAGCTCCTTATAAACAAAGGGATACAATTTGATCCTTTGATAGTAGATGTGTTTATTGACTTATTGGAGAAAAAAATTATAGATTACTAATATTAAATGCAGTGCATAACATATTGCACTGCATTTAATTCATTTTTTATAGTCAATATATTTTCTCAGCAACTCATCAAGTCTGCCTGATTCGGTCATCTCCTTTATACCTTCATCAAATATGTATTTCAACTCTTGCCCCACCTCATTTTTTGAAAACATCATGTAGAAGTATACAGGCTCCATATCCTTCATGTAATCGTATCCAAGCTGCTCATCACCCAGTATATTTTCATTCAACCTGGAGTGGCCTGCAAGTATTTCAATGCTTTCCAGCATAATATCATAATAACCCGAATGCAGCTGCTTTATTGCAGCAGAATAGCTGTCTGAAGTCATATCAACTTCTTCGGGCGCAAGACCGTAGTCTGAATAATTATGTCCCTTTAAGCCAACAACCCTATAGCTTTTCAGTTCGGCTTTGTTGTTGATTTTCAACCCGTTTGGATAGTGTATTTTTGAATAAAAATAACATGGTATGGTTTTGTAATATGGTTCTGATATATAGTACTTTTCTGCTCTTTCCTTACTATAAGATCCACTGGGAAACATGTAGTAGTTCAAGCCCTTCTCAACTTCCATCTGAGCCCTGTTCCACGGCATCAGCTCAATATCATATTCAATACCGTTCTTACTGAATATTTCTTCAAGAACATCTATGGAATAGCCTTCCAACTCATCTGTCTTTACTCCATTCACCCTTTTCTGATAGGTATACGGAGGCCATTCTACTATGTCATCTGCAACATGAATTTTGATGGTTTTTATTATTTCCTTTATGTTTTTTCCATCCTGCTTCAAAGCTTGCACTTCGTCATATGCATTAACCACATTTATATTATCTTCAGGCACATGAAATGTATCATTTTGTGCTTTACATCCGCTTGAAACAAGAGCCAGTAAAAACAATGCTATGAATCCAAATGTCCTTATAGCCGGAATTTTTTTCATATTCATATTGCCCCTCCTGCCAGATTATTACTCTATACCGTATTTTTCAATTTTATAATAGAGACTTCTGAGAGAAATATCCAGAGTTTTTGCTGCCTTTGTTTTATTATTCTCACATTCATTCAAAACTTTGATTATATGGCTCTTTTCTGCGAACTCCAATACTTCATCCAGGTTCATTATGCCGGAAATGCTGCTATATACATCCGGTGCCGGTAATGTCTTATCAGAGCTCCTTTCAAACTGAGGAAGATGTGATTCCAATATAAACATTTCATTCAGCTTCATGTTTATTATTGCTCTGCCTATGACATTTTCAAGCTCTCTTACATTACCGGGCCACTCATACTCCTTAAGCATGTTTATTGCTTCCTGAGATATGTCCTGAATGTTTCTTCCGTACTGCTGATTGAACTTGATTATGAAGAGCTTGCACAGCTCGTATATATCACCCTTTCTCGACCTTAAAGGAGCAATCTTGATTGGAATAACATTTAGTCTGTAATACAAATCCTTTCTGAAGGTCCCCTCTTTCAATGCTTCCTCCAGTTCTACATTTGTAGCAGCAATAACTCTGACATCTATAGGAATAGGCTTTGTTCCGCCTACTCTGACAATTTCCCTCTCCTGAAGAACCCTCAAAAGCTTTGCTTGGGTGTTAGGTGGTATTTCACCAATTTCGTCCAGGAAAATTGTGCCGCCATTGGCCTCTTCGAAAAGTCCCTTTTTGCCGCCTTTTTTCGCGCCTGTAAAGGCACCTTCTTCATAGCCAAAAAGCTCTGACTCTAAAAGGCTTTCTGATATAGCACTGCAGTTTACTCTGACAAACTGCCTGTATTTTCTGTCGCTGGCATTATGTATGGAATGTGCAAACAGCTCCTTACCCGTACCGCTTTCACCTCTCAACAGAACAGTAGCAGGAGTTTCTGCAGCCTTTCTGGCCTTATCTATGGCAGCAATCAACAGCGGGTCACTGCCGACTATATCCTCGAATGTATACTTTGCTTCAAGCTTTCTTATAATTTCTTTTGCTCTTTTCAACTCATCAGACAGGAATTTTATTTCCGATATATCATGAATAACTCCAACGCTTCCCCTTAACTCTCCGTCAACTATTATGGGTGCAGCATTGACAAGTACTTCCTTCCTGTTGGGACCTACCTTTATCAACGCGTTCTTTATGGGTTTTTTGGTTGTCAGCACCTTCATATGTATGCTTTCACCCTCAGCTATATCCACACTAGCCGGCTTGCCTATTACATCCTTCTCAGCAAGTCCGGTGATCCTGGTATAAGCTGGATTTATAAGCACTCCGCTGCCCTTCTGGTCAACAACCGAAATTGCGTCCTGTGTTGCATTGAATATTGCTTCAAGCATGCTCTGAATCTCTTTCAGGTTAGTTATCTCCTCGGCAAGCTTTATTACTTCAGTAATATCCCTGAATACTGCAATAGCTCCTATAATCCTGCCGTCATCATCTTTTACCGGCATCCTGTTTGTAACAATTTTTATGTTTCCTAGGTTTTGCTGCTGATTAAGCTCAGACTGACCTGATTTCAGAATAAGAGGAAGTCTGGTATCCGTTATTACATCTCCAACATATTTCCCCAACGCATCCTGAAGATTAATACCCGTCAACCTCTCTGCAGCTTTGTTAAACAAGGTTATTATTCCATCAAGATTAACTGCTATCATTGCATCATGTGTTGAATTAAGTATTAATTGTATTTCGCGTTCCACAAAAACACATCCTTTACATCGGCCACCGGCTACCGGCCACCGGTAAATTTCATAGTAATTTCTAAAGCAGCTATAATAGTTAATACTATCTGTAAATGCTTCGAAGCACTTCTCCAACAAGAGCTGGAGATTGGCGGCTCATGACTGGAGGCCCTTATATTACCGGCGCAAACTCTTGAATGATTTTCTCCGCTATCTTTATTCCATCTACTGCTGCACTCATTATGCCACCTGCATAGCCGGCACCCTCCCCTACAGGATATAGATTGGAAATGTTTTCACTTTCCATGTTCTCTTTCCGCACAATTCTTATGGGAGCTGATGTTCTGGTTTCTACACCGGTCATGAGTGCATCTGTGCTTGCAAACCCCTTTATTTTCCTGTCGAAGTTCACAAGAGCTTCCGACAAAGTGTCTGTTACATACTCAGGCAGACACACTCTTAAATCTGCAGGTATAGTTCCAGGCATATAGCTTGGCATGACAGCTTTATAGGTTTTGGATTTGCTGCCCTTCAGAAAATCTCCCACCAATTGCACCGGTGCATAGTAGTTTCCGCCTCCCAGCTCAAATGCCTTTCCTTCCCAGATTCTCTGATATTCCATCCCTGCAAGGGGGTGATAGCTCTTAAAATCCTCAGGTGCCACTGAAACCACCAATGCACTGTTGGAGTTTTCTCTGTCTCTTTTATACTCGCTCATTCCATTTGTAACCAGCATATTTGCTTCTGAGGCAGCAGCTACTACCAATCCTCCGGGGCAC
Source organism: Bacillota bacterium (assembly GCA_049322695.1). Classification (GTDB taxonomy): domain Bacteria; phylum Bacillota; class Clostridia; order Lutisporales; family Lutisporaceae; genus CALGKJ01. The sequence goes on from JBMORW010000044.1 coordinate 20,209, forward strand.
ATACAGAAGCTGTAGGCTGTCCTATTCTGCTTCACGCTTTTGTAAGACAGCAGATAATCAGCAGCTCCTAGCAGAGGGTGGCCTGCGAATTTTCCATATTGAGCTTCATTTATCATGCTCTGTTTATGCTCTATTCTTACACCTATTGAAAAAGGCTTGGATATCATTTTAACACCTTTATCAAACAGCATTTTATACGTATCTCTTGCACTATGGCCTAAAGCAGCAATGATCACATCCGATTCAATCCGCTCAGAATCATTCACTATAACCGCTTTTGCAGTATTGTTCTGTATTACAATATCAGTCACCCTGGAAAGGAATCTTACCTCCCCGCCGAGTTTTATTATAAGCTTTCTAAGATTCTTTACAACCTGCCTCAAAACATCAGTACCTATATGAGGCTTGTTAAGATACAATATCTCATTGGGCGCTCCCGCTTTTACAAGTCTGTCAAGCACCAGGTCGCACCTTTTATCCTTTATTCTGGTAGTAAGCTTACCGTCAGAAAAGGTTCCTGCACCGCCTTCTCCAAACTGGATATTGGTAGTACTGTCAAAGCTGCCGTATTCAAAAAAAGCTTCAATGCTCTTTGCCCTGCTGTCTACGTCGCTTCCCCTTTCAAGTATCAAAGGCTTATATCCGTTTTCAGCTAAAATTAAGCCGGCAAATAATCCTGCCGGCCCACTTCCAATGATTATCGGTCTGTTTTCTATTTTTTTGCTGCCATAAACAATCTGTTCCATTGGCTCTGAAATATGAGGTGAAACTCCACTAAGCTTATTAAGCTTGGAAATATCATATTTCTCTTCTATTTCTGCCAGTATGGTATACACCAGGAAAATGTCATCCTTTTTCCTTGCATCAACGGACTTTTTTGTTATACGTACTGACTTAATATTTTTCCTTGAAAGCTTTAATTTGTCTGCAGCATAATCTGTAAGGAACTCCATCTCATTTACAGAAGCATTATTAAGTGAATGCTTAATATTATTCAACTCTAACTTCATTGCATTCTCCTTTGTAAAACACTTTGCTAATCAGTTGTTTCAAGCTTTCTGACTTCAACATCAATATTTAGTGGAAGCACTTCCAGTATTTCTATACCTATATCCTTTTCCCACATAATATCTACTGTGTTTGTACCTTCAACGGCATTTTTCATGTCGACATAGAGCTTTAAAATGTTTTGCAGATTTTGAATCTTGCTTTTTACTCCTTTGACAACAAGCTTTATGCTCTCGTTTATAGGGTCACAAGTCAGATCTTCCTTGAGATTTCTAACCTCAATGTTGGTAATATCAACGGTTTCTGTTATTATTTCTTCTATGTCAATATTTATTCTTACTCTGTCATTTTTATCTACAAGCTCTATTCCCAAAGGAACAATAAGCCCAATTTCCTTATCAACTCCTGCCGTCGCTCCGCTTACATCTACTATTTCTGTTCTTATGGCATCGATTTTGTCCAGAACATCCTTTTTACCGGTTATAAGCACCTCTTTAGGATATATGTTGGCATCACTAATGGTAAAGCCTTCAGCAGGCATGCCCGACATATCGTACTGAACAGGTACGCGCTTTGTACCTGCTATCGGTATGGTTATATTCACTCTTTTGGGCTCATGCTGCAAGCCTGTTACATCATTTCCATCCTCATCTAAAAGCCTTACGGAAAGGTTCCTGTTCAAATCAGAGCTGGCTCCCGTCACATCAATATCAACCAGCACCTTGACCACTCTGCCTACCAGGGAAGCTCCTCCTGTTATTATTACGTCTGCAGGGTCAACCTTAGCAGACATTGCTGCCAATCCAAGAGGAGGGTTCCCGGCGATTCTTACTTCAACGGCCCTTTGCTCGCTGACCTTGGGTTCAATATTAACCTTTATAGATGTCGGCGAAGGACTATATGAGTTTATTCCTCCGGGTATTCCGCTTATAGATATTGCAAGCTGGTTTTCGCCCTCAGCCTTTACTGCGGACATATCAACGGTTGCGGCTACAGTAGCCTCTGTTATACCGTCAAGTATGTTTTTTTTACCTTTTAAGGTCAAAGTAGTTCTATGATTGTCTATACTGTCCATTAATACAAAGCTGTTCCTGTCAAGACTTTCCATATTTATCAGCTTAACAGGGATAGTTATGTTCTTAGTAATAACAGGATTCTGTTCAGTGATAACATAGAACCATAACAGCATTGCAATAGCAACTGCAAATATTTTTATAGTAATCTTACTGTTTAAAAATCTATTGTTCATTCCTGATACCCCATTTCACCCAAATGGGTTGTTTGGATTCTTTTATTTTATAGTTGTTCTTTATTATTTCTTTTAAGGATTTTGCATCAAGATATCTGGAGAGCCTTCCCTCTTTAGCAAAGGAAATAACACCTGTTTCTTCAGAGACAATAATTGCCATGCTGTCGGATATTTCGGTAATTCCCAGTGCTGCCCTGTGTCTTGTTCCCAGTTCCTTACTGAGATTCTGATTTTGTGTCAGTGGTAGGAAACAACCCGCAGCGATGATTCTATTTCTTCTGACCACCAATGCCCCGTCATGTAAAGGTGTATTTGGGATAAATACATTTATGAGAAGTGCGCTGGAAATAGTAGCATCTATGTTTGTACCGGTCTCAGCATATTCATTGAGACCTGTTTCCTGCTCAAGTACGATTATTGCCCCAATCCTGTTTTTAGATAAATGTACCACGGCAGTATTTATTTCCTCCAGCATATTATCAAGCTCCTGCTCTGATACCTCCAGCTTGGTGAAAAACTTGCCCCTTCCAAGGTGTTCCAAGCCTCGTCTTAACTCCGGCTGGAAAATTATAAGTATAGCTATGAATCCTACAGTCATTGCATTCTTCAAAAGCCAGTAAACTGTATGAAGCTCAAGCTGCTCACTGATTTTTGTAGCCAAAATAAGCATGGCAATGCCTCTTATCAATTGCTCCGCTCTGGTTTCCTTAATCCAGTCCATAACCTTATATATTATGACTGCAATGATAAGAATATCTACATATGTATTCCATTTTCTAAGGTAGGGCAGTAAATCTATAAATTGGTTCACTTGTTTAACACCTCGGATGCAAAAAATTTCATACTATATTCATTATATAACAAAATCAAGCCAAAAATTGTTAAGAATTTGTTTCAATTTTTTATTGGACCATTATTATATAGCAATACTATTTAAAGAAAATATGTAATAAATACTGGTCTAATAAGACAAGTGCACCAAGAATAAATACATAGTATGAAAAATACTTCAGCTTGCCTTTTTTAAGCACTTCAAGCATTAATTTAATAGAAAGGTAACCGGATAAAGCAGCGGCCAAAGTACCTGCCGCATAAATGATCAGGTTGTCATCCAGCCCGCCGATTTCAACCATTTTTTTTGCATGCAGCGCTGTAGCTGCCAGTATCGCAGGTATAGATAATAAGAATGAAAACTTAGCTGCGAAATCTTTATCAAAACCTCTTAAAAGCGCACCCGAAATGGTCAGCCCTGATCTTGAGACAGCGGGCAGTATTGCCGCACCCTGCATTGCTCCAACAAAAGCTGCATCCAAGTAGGACGCTGTTCTTTCATTTTTCTTTCCCGAGTTCAGCCTTTCAGCAAGCAGCAGCACCAAACCTGTTAAGAAAAACTCATAGCCAAGTGTTATTCCTGTGTCATAAAGCTTTTCAAAAAAATCGTTGAAAGCCAGTCCGATGATCCCTGTGGGTATTGAACCTGCTATCAACAGCCAAGTGATTCTTTGGAAGGGCTTCTTCAATATTGCGGCTATATCCTTCCAGAAAACAACAAATATTGCAGCCAGAGTACCCACATGTACAAAGGTATCAAAGGCCAAGGTAGGTCCGGTGACACCGAATATTTTCTGAAAAAGCACCAGATGTCCTGAGCTGCTGACAGGCAGAAACTCTGTTAGTCCTTGAATTATTCCCAATATTATTGCTTGAATAATGTTCATTATGTACTACCTCCAAGATACATTAAAATTCTATGTGTTTATACGTCTGACAATCTCTTTTTTCTTCCATCTTCCTGTAAAATAATAGCTGCCGTTCATAATACAACCCAATGTAAAGCTTACGGCTATTCCAACCCATATTCCCCTGCTGCCCAGCGGTGTATTCAGTGCAAGGTAATATGCCACAGGTATTCTGATTCCAAAGAAACTCAGAAGTGTTATAAGCATGTTGATCCAAACATCCCCGGCACCTCTCAGAATGCCGCTGAAAATAAAGTTCATTCCCAAAAAAACATATGACAGAGATACTGTTTTGAGATACTGCATACCTATATCTACTACTGCAGTTTCATCAGTGAAAAGATACAGGGAAGCTCTGCCTAGTATATGCACGAACAGTATTATAGCAGCTGAAATACTAATGGACAGTTTGGCACCGTTTTTCAGTACTTCCTTTACCCTATCCTTTTTCCCTGCACCTATACATTGGCCTGTCAAAGTGGAAGCCGCCAGGCTCAAAGTCATTGCCGGCAGCATGGCAAAGCTGTCAATTTTCGAGCCTGCACCAAAGGCTGCAGCTACGTTTGTTCCGAATCTGTTAATAAGGCCGCTGAGCACAACCAGTCCCGAGGATACGACAAACTGCTGCACGGCAGAAGGAAATCCAAGCTTGACAAGCTTAACCACAATCTCTTTGTCAAAAACCATTTCCGACAGCTTGAAGCTCATAAGGTGTCCCTTCCTGCTCAAATAAACGACACTCAGTATATATGATACTCCCTGGGACATTATTGTTGCTACTGCCGCCCCTGCAATTCCCATACTTGGTATGGGTCCCACACCTACAACCAGTATCCAGTCCAATAAAGCATTCAAAAGTGTAGCTATAGCCAGAAATATGGTGGGAGTCCTGGAATCTCCCAGTCCTCTCAAAACTGCACTGGTTAAGTTATACCCAAAAGGAAAAATAATACCTGACATAACAATAGTCAAATAGGTTTGAGCATCATCCATAATTTCTGCAGGTGTGTTCACTATGGTTAAAAAGCTTCTGGCAAATAATACTCCTATTATTGATACACCTATAGTCAGGCCTCCAAGAAAAATGGTCGTGGTACTTATAGTACGCCTGATCATTTCTTCGTTTTTTGCACCTGCATACTGAGCTATAAGGATGGATGTTGCCATTGTAAGCCCAAGCATTACTGAAATAAGTATGAACATGATGGGGAATGATATGCTGACTGCAGCAAGTGCCTCGGGTCCCAAGGTCTTTCCCACTATCATGCTGTCCACCCAGTTGTAGAAGTTCTGCAAAACATTTCCTGCAAGCATTGGCAGAGAAAAAAACAGCATGTTTCGCATCATATTGCCCTGTGTCAGATCATTTATGACTGTATTATTATTCATAAGCGCCTCCATACATTTCTATGAGTAATGCTTATTCAATATTATATAGTAAAAACTGCCTAATGATATTATTATACAAAGCTGACAATATATCAATATATTCAAACAAACAAAACCGCTCTTCATGAGCGGTTGCTTATTGCTTAAAACTTTCTTTCTATCTGTTTATGAATGATATCTATAATCATCTGCTTGCCATCTCTCTCAGGAAGCTTTGCAGCTGATTTCAATGCCTTATCAACATATCTTTCAGCAATCCTCTTGGACCTGTCTATAGTCTTACCTTCAAACAGTATCTCCCTTAGCAGCACCCCTTCATCCTCAGTCAGCCTGTCCAAAGCCTTTAAAACAGTATCACGATGTCTGGAGTTCAGTGCATATATTACCGGAAGAGTATAGATGCCTTGCTTGGCATCGCTGAATAGAGGCTTTCCTACTTTAAGCTGCTCTCCGGTAAAATCAAGTAAATCATCCACTATCTGAAATGCCATACCTATATTTTTACCTAACACACCCAGCTGATTTACCAGCTTCTTTTCACAACCGGACTTATGAGCCCCTGCAGCCAGGCTGACGGCAAACAGAGCCGCTGTTTTACCGCCTATTCTTTTCAAATACTGCCTTACAGTTATGTCATTATTGTATTTTTGCTCATTCTGCGCTATTTCACTATCACAAATAAAAGCTACACCCCTGGCCATATCCTTTAGCAGGTTTATTTCTGCAATATCGGCAAGAAGCATAAATGCTCTGGAAAAGAGAAAATCACCGCTGTATACTGCAACATCCTTTCCTAGCTTTGACTGTATTGTTTCAGTTCCTCTCCTAAGCTTTGCATCATCAATAATGTCATCGTGCACTAATGTTGCCATATGAATGATTTCAACAGCTGCAGCAATGGGAACTATCTGGTCGCTTTTATAGTTCCCAAAGGATCCTCCCAGTACGGTCAGCATAGGTCTTAGCCTCTTACCTCCGCTGTCAGCCAGCTGCTTCAGTGCAGCTTCAACTGTTTTGTTTTTCGTTCTTAATGCTTCCTTAAGCTTTGATTCCACCTGCTGCATCTCTATATCAACAAACTTCGCTACACCCATTATCTATTCACTTCCTATTCTTAGTATTACCTTCAATGGCCTTAATGTGAACTTAACAGCAAAACCAATAAATAATCCGGTTATCACAGCAGATATGGTCAGTACAGGCAGATAAGAAAACAGCATAGCATTGGATACCACCAGACTGGCAACCGCAAGTTGCCCTATATTGTGAAAAACAGCGCCTGTCACGCTTAGTGCAGGGATGCTGAAATAGTCCCTGAATCTTATATACATAAAAGACATAACCAAGGTACTTAGTGCTCCGCCTGACAGGCTGTATAAAAAGGAAGATACGCCGCCGCCAAATACTGATGCCAGTATAGTTCTCAATACTACGACAAATAACGCTTCTTTCCAGCCAAAAATAATTATAGTAAATAATGATATCACATTTGCCAGTCCGAGCTTCACACCAGGCAGTGCCACTGGCACAGGAATAAATCTCTCAAATATATGAAGCACCAGTGCCTGAGAAACCAGCATGCTTAATACGACAAGTTTTTGGGTACCCTTTATTTGCTTCAATAATATCAACACTCCAACCTTTTCAGCTAAATAACAACTAAATAACCTTAATAAGATATACCGTCTATATCTGTATCTGTATCTTTTTTACCTTCTATAAAAATCACAACCCTATTAGGCAAGCAGACAATGCTTTGACCGACCCTTGTAATTTTTCCGGTTTTTTTACATACTTCATCAGGACAAATTACTTCCTCGACATATACTCCATCCTTATCCATTACAATATCCATATGCCTGCCTTTTCCCAAATCTATATGGAGCTCTTCAGAAGCTTTAATATCACTAAGCAGCATCTTCCTGACTATTTCATTGTCTACCTGTATAACTATCTGTCCACTTTCAGCAGTATTGCTCAGCATACTGTATATATACCATGCCGAGCCCACAACAGCTACTAATAGTACAATTAATATATCACCTTTTTTAAATTTCATCTCATCAACCCAATTTCCTCATAAATCAATATTTATTATACATTATATTTTGCTTATTACCAAGTTTAAAATCAATTTTAATTAAAAGCTTTTATTGTTATGCAGAAGACTTTCCAATGATGGAAATGTATGCCATTAAGAGTTCCAAGCCGTTTAGCTGCAAACAGTAAAAATTGATCGGTATTGCTTGTGTGAAAAATCCTACTGTTAGAACGATTTGTTTTCTATATCAGTTGCGTCTGGTATATTGTTAATATAAAATAGTCATAGATATTAATAGAACACTTTCATTTCATTCCTGCAGGTAAAATTTTTCACCGGAGGTTTTAATGTTGAAAAATATAAAAAAAATATGTATTTTATTAATATTGCTGTTTATGCAGGCTGTATTGTTAAGCGCCTGCGGCAGTTCTCAAATAATAGACTCACCACAGCCAATTTCGAAAACCACCTTTTTGCTTGGTACTGTAATTGATATCAAAATATTTGATAAAAGCGATGAAGCCGTGATAGATGAAGCATTTAAGCGAATTTCCGAAATAGAGAAAAAAATGACAATAAACAATGCAGAAACAAGTGAAATAATAAAACTGAATGAAGAATCGGGAAAGAAAGCTGTTAACGTCAGTTCAGATACCTTATATGTATTGAAAAAGGGCAGGTATTATTCCGAGCTTTCAAAAGGCTTGTTTGATATTACAGCAGGTCCTATTGTGAAGCTGTGGAATATCGGAACGGATTATGCTGCAGTACCTGATTCAAACACGCTGGCGCAAAAACTTCAACTGGTAAACTATGAGAAACTGACAATAAATGAAGACGCATCTTCAGCTGAGCTTGAACAAAGCGGTATGGCTGTTGACCTGGGTGCTATTGCAAAAGGCTATGCAGCTGATGAAGCCACAGCAATATTGAGAAAGCATGGTGTTAAACATGCAATAATAAACTTAGGCGGAAATATGGTGGTAATCGGTGACAACCCCAACGGAAATCCTTGGAAGATAGGCATTCAGGATCCGGATAACCCCAGAGGAGATTACATGGGGATAATACCTCTTACAGATCAAACCGTTGTCACCTCCGGTATATACGAAAGATTTCTGGAGAAAGACGGCAGGCGCTACCACCACATACTTGATACAAGAACAGGGTTCCCTGCCGACAATAATCTTTCAAGTGTCTCAATAATAACTGACAGCTCGATAGATGCAGATGCTCTGTCCACCACGACGTTTATTATGGGCTTGGAAGAAGGCTTTAGGTATATAGAAGCCTTGGAAAACGTAGAGGCTATATTTATTACAAAGGATAAAAAAGTATATCTGACATCAGGAATAAAAGACAGATTTGTAATCGTAAAAAAGGATTATATACAGCAATAAAGCCACCCCAAAGGGTGGCTTATCATTTTTATTTCACTGACGGGTAAATCTTATTTGTTACCTCTAATGCTTCTTCTATTGCATTTAATGCATAATCCAGATCTGCATCAGAATGTCTGTGACAAATATACCAGTGGTGGAAAGGCTGTATAAACAGGTTCCTGCGTATTGTCTCCGTATAGAAGAATACTCTTCTTTCCTTGTACTTCTCATCTACCTTATCAAAGGTAACAAATGGCATCGGGGGTATACCCGATACTGTTGCAGGCACGCCGGATTTTTCTACTATGCTTGTAAGCCTGTCAAGGAAGCTTTGTCCTCTTTCCCAGAGGTTATCAAGTATATTATCTCTTTCAAGTATCTCCATACATTTCAGTGCCGCCACCATTTCCAAACTGTTAGGGAAGAAGGTTGAGCTGACGAAGGCTTTCTTTTCCAGCACCTTCATGAACTGTGCTTTACCTACACATGCACTTATTGCATAACCATTGGCCATGGCTTTCCCGAATACTGAAATATCAGGTGTAACTCCATATCTCTTTTGAGCTCCGCCTAACGAAGCCCTAAAGCCTGTTCTTATTTCGTCAAATATAAGTACTACATCATATTTATCCGCCAGCTCTCTTACTCCTTGCAGATACCCCTCCGGAGGAGGCATTACAGGAGCATTAAGAGGATGACCCACAGGAGTTATTATAATACATGCAGCATCATTATGATGCTCTTTAAGCATTTCTTCAAGCTCATCAAGGTCACCATATTCAAACTCCAGTGTCAGCTTGGCTATATCCTCAGGCACTCCGCCTTTATTTTCAACACACCAGTCATGCCAGCCGTGATAACCGCATCTCAATACCAGCTTACGATCGTTATATGCTCTTGCTACACGAATAGCTATGCTTGTTGCATCCGATCCAGTCTTGCAGGGCACAACCATCTCAGCAGATGGTATAAGGTCAATGAGTCTTTGCTCCAGTCTGTTTTGAACCTCTTGAACCAGTGAGAAGCAAAAACCCTTCTCCATCTGTCTTATAACCTCATTATTGATTTCAGGCTCATTATAGCCCAGTATTATCGGACCATATGCACAGAGCATATCTATGTAATCATTACCGTCAACATCGATTATATGACCGCCATAGCCACTTTCAATAAATATTGGATACTCACCGGGAACAAAATTATATGGACGTCTGATACCCATCAAGCCACCCGGAGAAAGCCTTTGTGCCTCTTCATACAATGCCATGGATCTGTCCAGCTTTAGTTTTGGTTTGCTATGCATATACAAACTACCACCTTTTCCATAATATATTATTTAATAATTCGACATGCTCAAATTATATCCTTCAGAATCTATTATAACTGTTATAAATTAATAGTAAAGCTCAATTATTCAAACGGAATAATTCCCAGCAGCTGGTACATCCTGCTGCCTATTATTTTATCCTGTTTGATTCCACTGTCCTTTTGAAAGCTTTCTACAGCAGCTTCCATTGCCAAATCGTAGACACCATCACAGCTGCCCGAAAAATATCCTCTCTGCCGGAGAAGCTTCTGCACTTCCATTACATCTGCACCTTTATCACCGGGCTTGATGGTTCTAAGCCTGCTGCCAAAGGGTCCTAAAGGGCCATTATATATTTCAACCCTTGTTCCATACCTGATCTTTGGAAAAAGCTCATTTATATCACTTATTCTCATCTTTACAAAGCTTCCAAAGGGGTTTACACTGTCTTTTCTGCTTCCTATTATGCAGAAGCTGCCCCAGGGTACATTTAAGCTCATGCTTTTACTGCCTGATAAAGCATATGTTGATTTGGAAATAACTCTCCATACTCCTGCAGATGGAGCATTATCCTGTATCTCTGCTGCTACGGGGTAGTCTTTAATCATTTCGTCAGCCATAAAAAGATAAAGCTTTGCTGCAGGTACATCCAGATACATGGTCAGCTCCTGGCTTTCGTAGTATTCATCCATGCACTGAATCTCCCAGCTAATGTATTCTTCGAGCTCTGTATTCATACTCTTTGCAATATATAGGGTAAAAACACAGGTTATTACCAGCAACAATGCTATAAATACTGAAAATCTATTCAATTTCAGCCCTCCCGATATCACACAAATTGACTTGGTTGCTACAATTAATTATATGACAATTGTGTTTTGGTATAGACTTTTTAATCTCTTGTTATTATGTTTTCAAATAGATTATTAAGCTTATATATAGAATATTATACTAAGGGACATTCTGCAGGTCTTATGGATAATTGCAGCAGACAGCAAATGAAGGGCTTCATAAAAACCCTTCATTTTTCTCTACTTATTTACCATATCCCTTGGATTTGGCGATTTTACTATAAAGAACTCCAATGGTCCATTTTCCATATTGCCAATGTTCATTTTCACATTATACGGTATACTCAATATGCTGCCTGTTATGAATTTTTCCGCTGGATTGCTTTCAAGCCTTATAGTTATGGAGCCTTTGACAATTATAAGATATACGTTTGAGTTTGAATAGTGCTCGGGCAAAGCTTCTCCACCCTGCAGTATCACGTGATTTAGCATTAAGTTTTCATCGTCTACTATCTTTTCTATGAGCTTCTCATTGGAAAAACTGAACTCATATAGCTTTAACATTATTTTCCCTCCAATAATACTTTTTTAGTACTTTTTTATATAGTATAAAAAGAAAAGTGATTCATATCGATGATATAAATCACTAATTAATAATATTACTGCTTTTCTTTAAGTCTCTTAATGAGAAAATCCATATTCCAGGTAAAGGTCAGTCCGTCCCAGCTTTTATACTCCTCAGGCATATCTTCTACGGTAACATCTGAAGCCTCTGCACCTTCTGCATGCTTTCTGGCTGCAAGCTCCAATATAGCTTCTATATACTGCTTTTCCAGCAAGAGCTCCTGTCTTCCCGCTACCTTGCCATGGCCGGGTATAAACACATCAATGTCAAGTGTCAATATATTATCAATTACCTTTATAAAGCTCTCAGGCTCGCCCGCACCAAGCCACGGGTGCATTTTGTCGAACAGCAGATCCCCCATGAAGCATGTCCTTTCCTTTGGCAGATAAAGTATCACATCTCCCTTGGTATGTGCTATATCATAGTGTATGAGCTTTGCCTGCTTTTCTGAACCGCTTATCGTTATGCTTCCTTCAAATGTTGTTTTGGGATATGTCATATTAAAATCACTTCTCATTATATTGCTTAGAAACTTATACTCGTTTTTTAAATTCATCAGTGTTATTTTATCAGTTTCTTTTTCTATCTGGTCCTTTAGCTCTGTCAGAGTATTCATATCCAGTGCCTGTATTTCCTCAATCATTTTTGCACCTGAGCTTAACATGGATTCTCTGGTCATATCGGAAGCAATAAGCTCAGCTCCTTCAAATACTTGATTGCCTATAATGTGGTCTGCATGATAATGACTGTTGACTACATATGCAGCTCTCTTACCTGTCAATTCTTCTATTGCTTTGCGCAAATCCCTAGCGGCATCAAGATTTAAAAAGGTGTCAAAAACTATTACCTTATCACCAAGGTCTACAAAGCCTGCATTGCTGCCTGTATTCGCCTCCTTGTTTTCAATAGCAGCATAAACACCGGCTGCCACCTCATAAAGAGTAAAATACTTAGATTCAAAAGCTTTATTACTGCAATTCATTGTTCTTCCCCTCCCTTACGGTAAACCCCAAATATAAAAATGGTTTCCATCTACATCTTACCATTTTATTTACAGCACAACAACCTTTACTATGAGCAAGACAGCTGACTCGTATGAATCAGCTGCCGTAAACTAATCGCTCTTTAAATTATCCCTAAGAAATTCTATCAGCTCTATTTCATCTCTGCTGAGATACTGCAGACTTCTTTCAGGTTCTATCACATATTTCTTAATAAGAAGGGCACTTTGGTTATCCAGCTCTGGTATAAGCTCCTTCATCAGAATTATGCAGTTAGCAACCCTGTCAGGACTCATCTCTTTCATGCAGCTCTTTATCATTCTAAGCTTGTACGCAGCTTCAGAATCTCCTATACGTGCCTGATTTTTAAGCCTCTCAACGTACTTCATCAATTACCACATCCCATAATTTGTCTACACATCCTCAAGTAATGTTGACAACTCCTTTGTATAATATATGTGCATATAATGCAGCGGTCTTGTCATTGCTACATATAGCAGCTTAATATCCAGCTCCTCTTCACCGTAACTGCTCTTTTCTGCATTTGCTATAAAAACAACGTCAAACTCCAAACCCTTTGCCAGATATGAAGGAACAATAACTATCCCGCTTTTATATTCTTTTTCCTTACCAGTGATTATATACGGTTTATCTTTACTTTTCTTAAAATACCCGTGAAGCTCCTCACATTCCTCAGCAGTTTTACAGATTATTGCCATTGATTTCATCTTTTCCTTTTTATACATTTCCAATTTGTCTGCTATGTCATTTACCATTTCCTCAAGGCTGTTTTTTCTTATAATCTCCACAGGCTTTCCATGCCTTATTACAGGTTTGGCCGGTATCAGCTTATCACTTTGCAGCCTTGCTATAACCTTGTTTGCAGCTTCCATGATTTCTATAGTAGTTCTATAGCTTTGCTCAAGCAGCAGGAATTGGCTCTTTCCTGAAAAGACATGCTTCTGTATATCCGCCCAGTCGTGTATTCCTCTGTAGGAGTGTATACCCTGAGCCAGGTCTCCGAGTATTGTAAATGAGCTGTCTTTAATGATGTTTTTCAGTACGAATATCTGAAACACGCTGAAATCCTGAGCTTCATCTATGACTATATGTCGTACGGGAATTTTTTCATCTACACCATATATCATATATTTCAGGTACATTATTGGTGCAATATCCTCAATATCATATTCAGCACTATAGATTTGCTTAAGTGTATAAGCCCTTAGAAACTCCGCTTCATCCTTCTGCAATCTGTTACTTATTATTGAAAAATACAGCTCCTTGTTTTCCAGCAACTCCTTATAATACTGGAAAGGATCCAGATTGGAAATCTTATTTATATATTCCTTGACTGCCTTTTTTGAGTGAAGCTCAATTTTGTCCAGCAGCTCGTTTTTCTTATCTATAGTCTCAATAATAAGCCTTTGACGTTCTTCCCCCTCCTCCATTTCCTCCTTTATCCTTCTGATGCTTATGTCACATTTATCCTGGATATCTGAAACTATGGAGTCCTTTTTGGATTTGAGCCTGTTTGTCAGGTGCTTTTTGACTTCATCTATTCTTTTTATTATAGGAAGCTTTCTGTATTGATTAATGAACAAATCATTAATCTCACTATATTCCATAATTACTCTGGAGCCCAGCATAAAATCCTCTTTAGGGATATACTGGTTTTCAATGGATATAAGATAATCATCCATAATCTCTTTAAACAGCATCGAGCATTTTGCTTCTGATTGCTTTCTTATCATATTGTTATTCTCAATCTGTTCTGCAGTAGTATTATGATTTACGAATAGATTCAGTTTTTGGTTGGAATCCTTTATTTTGAATTTCTGTCCTATTATCTGCATAGCGAACTCTTCGAAGGTGGTTTGTTTTGCTTTTTCTACGCCAAGCTCTGGCAGCACTTCTGATATGTAGTTAAGGAAAAACCTGTTGGGTGCAATTATCATGAAGTTTTCGGGCTTAAAGATTTTTTCATAAGTATAGATAAGATATGCTATTCTATGAAGTGCAATGGTGGTTTTACCTCCGCCCGCAGCCCCCTGTACTATCAGCGGAGTCCACATATCAGCTCTTATTACTCTGTTTTGCTCTGTTTGTATCGTTGATACTATTTCTTTCAACCTGCTGTCGGCATTTGAGCCGAGAGAAGCTTGCAGAAACTCATCATTAGTCGTTATATCAATATCAAACATTTGTTCAAGCTGTCCTTCATTGATGGAGAACTGCCTCTTAAGCTTAAGCCGTCCCTTTATTTTCCCTTCCGGACTGTTATAGCTTGCATCGCCGAGCCGTTCTTCATAGTAAAGATTTGCTACAGGTGCACGCCAATCTACAATAATAAGCTCCTGATCCTCTTCCCTGATAAGAGCCATTTTTCCGATATACAGCTTCTCCAATGCAGTTTTGCCGTCCTCTTCAAAGTCAATTCTGGCAAAATACGGCTTGCTTCGTGCCGCAATAAGATTTCTTACCTTAAGATTCGTTCTGTCCTGCATCATTGTACCAATCATTAAGTCTATATAGTCCTGACTGCTCTCTGAGTTAAAATGTTTCCTTCCTCTTGTAATATCATCATCTAATTTGTCTTTTCTTTCAGTCATGACCTCCAAGCTTTCATGTACATAGTCCAAGGTGTAATCGAGCCTCTGCAATTCTTCCCCGTAAGCCGGATGATTTTTGACAGACATAAAGCACCTCCAATATAATAGACGTAACCTCAAAATCGTAAAATGACAATATCGATTTTGAGGTTATTTAATCCATTAAAGCCTCTGAAATAAGCATTAATGTGATTTATACAAATTAAACACACTTTTCAATACCTACACAAGCAATTAAGTGCGTTTAATATAGTATCTATTTTATATAATATTTAGCAAAAAGGGAAATCCTAAAAAACCATTGTATGTAACTTCCTGTATATGTTTGGCAAGGGGCATAGTTTAAGATATTTATTCCTAATCCTTGCTACTTTTTTCTTGACAAGTTATGATTTTGCATATATAATATAATAGGAAAATGAGAAATGAGTTATTGTCCGAGGACAATAACTCATTTCTATATTATGTAAACTAATGGGATCAGTCTTTCACAGTGAAGTAGAAAGGCTGATCCCGTCAGTCATTAATGCAGCTCACGCCTGTAAAGTGACAATATTCCGCTGAGTCCTTTAACAGCATTTTTTTCACTTATGTAAAGCCTTACTTTTCCTGCAAGCTTTTTCTTGTATTTGATTTTAATATCCTTCTTAAAAATGTATTCTATGTTGCAGTTTATATCTGTGTCACGAAATCTTATATTGGAAATCATATTGCCACCCCTTTCACATGTCTGTATAGGCCCATTGTTAACGAATCCTGCGATTTACAAAAGTATATTCTCCGGTAATGAATATGCTATCACGCTTATTACCCCATGTCAATTTTCAATGAGATTTGTAACGGAATTTTAATATACAGCACATCAATGACTTGTCTCAATAAATTCTATGTTGCTTATTCCCTGGATATACATATTATTATTGCTGTCTCCCGTAATTACCAACGTATCTCCTTTTCTTATCTCTTCTTTTCCATTTCTGCTTATAATGTATGCAGAACCCTCAATCAAGGATATAATGCATGCATGATTTTTTTGAATTATATAACTCATTCCTCCGTCAATAAAATGATATTTAGTACGGAAGCTGTCATTGCTGATTTCAATGTGATTTATGCTTTTTCTTGAGTGGATGTCATGTATGTTTATTATTCCCGGCAGTCTGCCTGAGTAATCTATTACTTCCAAAGCCTTTTCTATATGGAGCTTTCTCTTTTTCCCCGTTTTGTCCGTCCTATCCCAATCATAAAGCCTGTAAGTTAGATCACTGGGCTGCTGTATCTCATATGCTATTATTCCGCTTCCCAGTGTATGTATAGTACCGGCAGGCAGATATATGCAGTCACCCTTTTTTACCTTAACTATATTGAGCAAGTCCATTATATTATTATCGGCAATAGCTTCTTCCACTTCTTTTCTGGCTACCTTTTTTTTGAAGCCGTATATTATATATGAATCCTCCTTACAATCAAGAATAACCCACATTTCGCTTTTACCGTTATTTTCTTTCTCCAGCAGCCATGCATGTTCATCATCGGGATGCACCTGAATCGACAATATATCATTGGCATCAAGGTATTTTATCAGAAATGGGAGTGCTGAATGCTCAGCGCAGTATTCCCAGCTTTCACCTATCTGCAAGCCCATAGTCGGCCTGTTGTATTCTGCTAATCTGCTTCCACCCCAAATCCTTTCCTTAAGTACCGGCAGGGTTTTGTAATACTCCATAGCCACACCCCCTTGCACAAATAAAAACCATGATAATACATAGTATTAATGTACAAGTTAAGGTGCAACCCGTCTAAAAAGAAAAAAAAGCGGTCATACCCGCAGGTATAACCACTTATTGTACTATTTACTGCAGCGCCACCTTCTCGGTGCCGTCTGCCTTCATTCTGAAGAACTTCTTTTCCTTCTCACTGTAGAAATATACCCAGTCTTCATATACAATAGCATAGCTGGCGCTTTCTGAGCAGAGTTTTGAATTTCCTGATCCGTCAGTTTTTACTCTGTACAAGCTGTTTGAATCATTGACGTTGAAATAGTAAATCCAACCGTTATATATTATTTCTTCCTTGCTCCATACATGCTTTATTGTATATCCCTCCAGCACTAAGCTGCCAAATTGGTTGTCACCCAGTATGACTTTGTTTGTTCCATCGGATTTCTGCTTGTAGAATCTTACCTTACCGCTCGTATCGCAGCCAGCATAATAAAGCCATCCGTCAATCAGATCAAAATCATATACAACAAACTCAGTGCTCAGCTGCTTAAGGTTCTTTCCATCAAGGTCCGTTACCTTTACAAAGCAGCCTTTATCGCTATCTTCTACAAAATATATTTTACCTGCTTCGGTCATTATATCATAGCTCACTGCATCATGGAGCTTCGTTTTTTCACTTCCGTCAAGCTTCATCTTATATAGCTTATAGCCATCGGATTTATTGGAGAATATAATGTATTCACCTTCAACACTCATCTCATATACTGAGTCTTCAGTTACTTTTATAATACTTCCGTCTTTTCTGTCCATTCTGTAAAGTTCATAATCATAGGTTGTAACAAACACATATTCATCAGTAACCTGCTTATATTTTTCATTTGCCAGATTATATTCAAAATACTTGCTGTCAGTTTCACAGTCCGGATATCTTTTCTTATCCCATGTATGGTCAATTTCCAGCTGTTTATCAGATACATTCAGATATAGATGTCCAAAACTGAAATCTCCATCATTGTAAGTTGCATCTATGTTGTAGTACTTATTGTCAATTTTGACTATATTCCATGCATGTCCTTCCGACCCTCTCATGTCGAAGCCAGTTCCTACAACCAGCCAGCACTCTACTCCAGCAGCTCTCAAAAGCCTTTGCAGAGCCAGTGAATAACCGTCACATACGGCTACCCCGTTCATCAGCGCGCCATAAGCAGTATGTGCAACATCCGGAATAGTATTCTTCTCATAATTCTCTGTATCATAGTTAACATGGGTAGCTATGTAGTCATGAAGCATCAGAACCTTTTCTGCATCCTTCATACCCGGTTTAATATAGTTCTTTACTATTTCCTGCACCTTATCATTAAGCTTTTTATAATTATTAATCAGTGCAGTACTTACTTTTATTGAGTTATAGTAGTCTTCAAGATAGAAATTCTTAAGTTTTTTGAGATTTTTCAAAGGCGATAAGTCTACAACTGCATTCTCATACAGATAAAGTGTTTTCAGATTTTTAAGTGAAGCCAATACTGAGATATCACTTATCTGATTCATGGTTAAGTTCAGCTCTGTAACAGCAGTAAGCTTTTTAAGCTTTGATATATCATGTATAGCGTTCCTGCCAAGATCCACTACAGAAAGCTTCTTCAACTCAGCCAAGGGCGAAATATCTGATATATAGTTATCCCATGCGCTGAAGTGTGTTAATGCCGTCATACTCTCCATACCGTCAAGTTCAGTAATATAATTATAATTCATATACAACTGCTCCAATATGGTAAGCTCCGATATGGGGCTGATGTCTTCAATCAGGTTTCCGCTAAAATACAGGTATCGCAAACCTGTTAGCTTTTCCAAAGGTGAAATATCCTTTATGACGTTATAGCTTATGTCAAGCTCCTCCAGCTTTGTCAGGTTTGAAAGAGCTGAAATGTTCGAAACTGAATTAGTATAAATATACAGTAATTCAAGGTTTTGAAGCCTTCTTACCGCAGTTATATCTGTTATGCTGTTGTTATTAACAATAAGTGCAGTAAGATTAGTAAGCCCAGATACGGCACTTATGTTCTCTATTTCATTTTTACTGATATCAAGATATGTCAGACTCTTTAGGTTTTTCACGGCGCTTATACTGTCTATCTTGTTTTCTTCAACTGACAGTATCTCCAAGGCGGTCAGCTTGCTTAATAGAGAAATGTCAGCAATGTTGTTTTTACCCAGATACAATTCTTTAAGATTAGTAAGATACTGTATGCCCTCAAGATTTTCTATGCCGTATTCTCTTGCATCCAATTTGGTAATCGTTGCTGCATCTTCCAAGGTTATGGTTGCTGACTTTTTAGGAAGAGCATCCTTAACTGCCCTTGTCAAAGCAGGATCTGAAAACTTTATTTCAGTGTTCGATTTTGAGCTTTTGCTGCTTGAACTGATACTTATTCTCCAATATCTTTGCAGCCTTGATTCCAGTTCAGCATCTTTATCGACACAGCTGTTTTGCCCGGATGCATACTTTTGTACCAGGTCAAAGGTATCATAGTTCCTTACTTCCTGTCTTTCAATATTTGTGGGTCCATCCGCAAAAGCACTGCATGCCATCGCAATTACTAAGGTAACTGCAATCATTATTATTCTCACCGATCTGATTTTTACCAACTATAACACCCTCCATCCTGTAATTCACTGCCCATTATATCAACATATAAGTAATTTGTGAATACGGTGTTTTTTGTCGAAAAATGGAGAATCCTGCTCAAGGATTCTCCCATCTTGTACTAAAGATAAATATCAGAGAACTCAACATTAATCCTCTCAATTTTACTTTGGTAAGTATTGTCTACTATTTCAGCCTCAAGTTCGTCTGGAAGGACCAAAACAGGCAGCTCTATAATAAACTTGCTTCCTTCCCCCCACTCGCTTTCAAGCTTTATATCCCCCTTATGAAGCTCTACAAGTGATTTTACTATTGAAAGTCCAATACCGCTGCCTTCATGATTTCGAATAAAGGACTTGTCCACCTGCCTGAATCTTTCAAATATAATCTGCTGCTTGTCCGCCGGTATACCTATTCCGGTATCTCTGACTGATATGGCAACTCTATCTCCCTTGTCTTCAATGGTAACCTCAATACTGTCTCCCGGTTCGGTGAACTTTGTGGCATTGGACAAAAGATTCAGCATTATTCTTTCTATCTTATCAGCATCACATGCCATCAACTTTTCTTCAACATCAGTATCAAACAAAAGATGTATACCTTTGTTTTCTATGTACTCTGCAACCGATAAGGTGATTTCCTCTACTATGTTAACAATATCCCTATTTTTCAGCTGAATATTGAAAAACCCTGCGTCTATTCTGGTTATATCGATCAGATTATTCACTAATCTCAGCAGCCTGTAGCAGTTCTGCTTCATTATCTTAAGGTATTTCTCTATTTTCTGTTTGTTTTCACCGTCAACTATATCTTTGAGTACATAATCAAAAAGCTGCTGGGCACCAAGAATGATATTCAGCGGCGTTCTGAATTCATAAGAAATATTCGCAAAGAACTCAGTTTTAAGCTTGTCGTATTCTATTGCCTCCATAAGAAGCTTGGAGTTCTCCTCCATCTTCTTTTTAAGCTCTTCTGTCCGCTTTCTTTCAGATACGTCTCTTACAACACTTAAAATTGCAGTTTTTCCTTTATATTCGAAGGAGGTCGATGCAACTTCAATATCTACAATTCCACCGTCTTTTTTTATAAGCTTTTCTTCAATTAACGGTAGTACAGTCTTATCTCCGTTTATGCTTCTAAGCTTCTTATTAGATGAATCATAGTAATCGTAATATACATAGCCTAATATGGGTTTTCCTATCAGCTCTTTTGGGTCGTCAACTCCAAGCAGCTTTGCTCCTGCAATATTGGAAAAAATATTTACTCCGTCAACACTCATATATATGGCGTCGGGAGACAGCTCTACCAGCCTTCTGTACCTTTCTTCACTTTCGCTTAGCTCCTTTTCTATGCGCTTTCGCACAGTTATGTCCTTATAGCTCCAAACCCTTCCCTCTACTACATTTTTCTTAACCAACGGCTCGGAATGAACTTCGTAGATTCTGCCATCCTTGAAGTAGACAGTAAAGGAATCAGTTTTATATACGTTATAGCATTCCTCCACCCACTCTCTGAAGACCTCAGGCTTCTCCAGCTGAGTGGAAACATAATCCAAAAGCAGCCTTTCGTCAAAGGTGCAAATAAGGCTTTGCGGAATCCTCCACATTCTTTGAAATAACGGGTTGAAATCAAACACCTTTCTGTCATTGGTCACCACCATTATTCCGTCAGCAGTTGCATTTAAGGTTGCCCGCAGTACCTCTTCATTTTTTTGCAGTGCATCCTTTGTATGCTTTCTGTCAGTAATATCACGTCCCAGCACCATTATACCCTTTCTGCTTCCGTCTGCATGAAAAAGAGGTACGGTTGTAAAATCCATTAATCTTCTGCTGCCATCAGCCGTCATTATGAACTCTTCAAAGTTGACATTTGACTTGCTTATCCATGCCTGTTCATCATATACAACCAGCTTTTCTATAAGCTCCTTTAAAGCCGGCTTGTATTCTGCAAGCTCTGCATCTGACTTTCCTTTATAATC
Organism: Bacillota bacterium; assembly: GCA_049322695.1. GTDB lineage: Bacteria > Bacillota > Clostridia > Lutisporales > Lutisporaceae > CALGKJ01. The sequence goes on from JBMORW010000044.1 coordinate 41,695, forward strand.
CGTTCTGCCCAGCTTGAACATTTTGATGAGAGAATCATTTATTTCCATCCATTTGCCTGCTTCATCCTTAAACAAAACAAAATCAGGCATGCCGTTGATTAGCGTTCTAAGTCTCTCTTCGCTTTCTCCCTGAGCTTTTTCAGCTATCTTTCTGCGTTTGATATTTACCAGCAATATTATATTTGTCAACAACAGTATCAATAAAAATAATGCAAGAATAAACTTCACTATATTCTGATCATACTGAATGAACAATCCATACTTATATGTTGAATTTTTTAAACCGGCACCCATAGTACTAAAAACAATAAAAAATAAAGAAAAAACATATACAATTTTCAGCTTCATATTGTCACCCACTAATAAATTTTCGCATTTGTCCCCATTTATATTATATACTTTATTGGCGGCAAAATCTATTATAACATTAGTTGTGGGAGCTCTAAATAAAGCAAAGGCACTATCTTTATGAAAAGATAATGCCTTTGCTCCTTACTCTTACTTTGCAACAATATTTACCAGTCTGTTCTTAATAATGATTATTTTTACTATCTGCTTGCCTTCGAGGAACTCCTTGGTCTCACCATTTTCCAGCACAAGCTTTTCTATTTCCTTGTCATCTGCACTGGAAGGTATGTCCATTCTGCCCTTAACCTTGCCGTTAACCTGGATAGCTATCTCCACTGTGTCCTTTATTAGTGCAGCTTCATTCCATTCAGGCCACGGCTGATTGAATATGGAGTATTCGTAGCCCAGCTTCTCCCACATTTCTTCAGCGAAATGAGGTGCAAAGGGCGAAAGAAGCTTTATAAGATCAGTTATGCTGTCTTCAAACAGCTTTATATTCTTATTCTTTACATTATTGTCATATTCATATAAAGCATTGATAAGCTCCATCATTTTTGCTACGGATGTGTTGAACTGAAATACTTCAGCATCCTTTGTAACATACTTGACAGCAAGATTCCTTACATAATTAAGCTCCTTTTCAGGTGCTCCCATCTCACTGCTCCCGCCGTCTGTACGAAGCTCTATAAGTCTGTCTGTTATCCTCTCTACCCTGGATATGAATCTGGACATAGCCTTGATACCATCATCGCTCCAAGGTCCTCCTTCGATATAATTAAAGCCGAATGCAAGATAACATCTGAAAACATCAGAGCCGTATTCATCGATGTAATCATCTGGTGAAACGGTATTTCCCTTTGACTTGCTCATTTTTTCTCCATCCGCGCCAAGTATTGTTCCCTGATGAACTAAAGATAAAAATGGCTCGTCAAAATCCAGCCAGCCTGCATCTCTTAATGCCTTTGTTATAAACCTGGCATACAGAAGATGCATTGCTGCATGCTCTGCTCCGCCTATATACTTATCAACAGGCAGCATCTTGTTTATCCAGATAGGATCAAAGGGCTTTTCATTGTTCTTATTATCAGGATATCTCAGATAATACCAGGAAGAGCAAACAAACGTATCCAGAGTATCAGGATCCCTGAGAGCCGCATTTCCGCATACAGGACAAGTCGTGTTCATAAACTCAGCACTCTTTTTAAGAGGTGATTCCCCGTCAGGCGCAAATTCTACATTGTAAGGAAGCAATACCGGCAAATCTTTTTCCGGCACGGGGACAACACCACAACTGTCGCAATGAATGACAGGGATAGGCGCACCCCAGTATCTTTGTCTGGAAACCAGCCAGTCTCTCAGCCTGAAGTTTATTTTCAGTCTTCCCATATCTTCTGCTGCAAGCTTTTCTACTATTTTTATCCTTGCCTCCTTAGAGGTTAATCCAGAAAACTCTCCACTGTCCACCAATATTCCGTAATCCACAAAAGGAAGCTTGTCATCAACACCTTCAGTGCCCTTTATTACTCTCTTTATTGGCAGCTTGAATTTTGTAGCAAACTCGAAGTCTCTTTCATCATGGGCAGGAACAGCCATTACGCAGCCTGTTCCATAGCTTGCCAATACATAATCAGCAATCCAGATTTCAACTTTCTCTCTTGTAACAGGATGTATAGCATAAGCTCCGGTAAATACCCCTGTCTTTTCCTTTACAGTCGAAAGCCGTTCTATCTCAGTTTCCTTCTTGACATAGTCCTTATATGCCTCCACAGATTTTCTTTGCTCTGCAGTCGTAATCTTATCCACAAGCTCACTTTCAGGAGCAAGTACTACATATGTCACACCCAGCAAGGTATCTGCTCTCGTAGTGAAAACCTTGAAGCTTAAGTCTGTGCTGTCAACGGCAAACTCTATTTCAGCGCCTTCTGATCTGCCGATCCAGTTGGTCTGTATCTTTTTTGTCTTTTCAGGCCAGTCCAGACCTTCAAGCTTATCTAACAGTTCTTGAGCATAGGCAGTGATTTTAAAGAACCATTGAGTAAGATTTCTTTTTGTCACCTCTGTCTCACATCTTTCACAGTGCCCATCCTGTACCTGCTCGTTTGCCAAAACCGTATTGCATTTCGGGCACCAGTTTACAGGAGCTTCCTTTCTATAAGCCAGACCCATTCTGTAAAGCTCAAGGAATAACCACTGAGTCCACTTATAATACTCAGGTGCACAGGTTACTACCTCATAGTCCCAATCGAAGGTTGCCCCCATTTCCTTTAGCTGTGTTTCCATTGTCTCAATATTTTTCATGGTTGAATCCTGCGGGTGAATTCCGGTTTTTATTGCAAAATTCTCTGCAGGCAGCCCGAAAGCATCAAAGCCCATGGGTTGGAATACTTCGTAGCCTTGCATTCTTTTCATTCTGGCCCAGGAATCACTTAAACCAAAATTGTACCAATGTCCTACATGAAGCTTCGCTCCCGACGGATATGAGAACATTTCAAGACAATATAGCTTCTTATCAACCTTTTCAGTGTTGAATCTATACAGTTCAGTTTCTTCCCATTTTTTTTGCCATTTCCTGTCAATATCTTTTGAATACGGCATAGTGATCTCTCCTTTCAACTGTTAGTCAGGTTTTCTCATACTAGTTAATCCATTGTACTGTTGATATAAAAGTGTATTGCGCAGGGGTTTAGTGGTTGTTAATAAAACAAAGGGAAAGTTGTGTCAACTGTTTGAGCTAGATACATTATGATATCCATGTAACTCAATCAGTAAAAACTACATGGTTAATAACTTATGTCTGGGCGAATTTTGACACAACCCGCAGTGAATTTACAGCCTCTTAATCCCGGAGCATTTTATACTTGTTATAGAGCAGTACAATAAGCATAATAGTTAAGAGGTAAAAATAAAATCCGCCTCTGCAAAGAGGCGGATTAATTCCGCGGTACCACTCTAATTGGCTAAAAAGCCCACTTTTCAACGGCGTCTCCATAAGAGATAACCATCTATCCTTATAACGGCGGAACCCCGGCTTACCCTAAAGACTTCAGGCAGCTGCTCCCGGGCGAGTTCAAAACCGTGATACTACTGCTTTCCACCATACCGCAGCTCTCTTTAATAGTATCGCTGAGCTTCTACTACTCCCGATCAATGCACTTTAATACATATTATGTTCAGTTGCGAATAATTTTACTATAAGAAATTTTCTTTGTCAAGAAAATTACAATTACGAGACTCGCAACTACAAAAACTCTTTTATCATCTCCTCCGTCACTGCATTATTCTTGCAGAGCTCCGCGTAAAAGCTTCCGCTTCTTTTTATCTTTCTTTCAAGGGTGTCAAAATTCACTTCAATTACTCCAAATCTGGCACTTAATCCTTCTATCCACTCAAAGTTGTCTAAAAGCGTCCAATGATAATATCTCTGAACATCTATACCATCGTCTATGAGTTTTTTTATCTGAAATACATGGTTATATATGTATTCTGTCCTGAACTCATCCTTATTATCACAGGTGCCGTTTTCTGTTATGTAAATAGGTGCTCCAAACCTTTCATAGTAATGCTTGCACAAACGGTACAAGCCTTCAGGGTATATTTCCCAGCCCAAATCATTTTTTGGCGAATCCTTTTTAAACTCAAGCTTTGCAAACATCATCCCGGGATTCATAGCAAAGCTTACGATATCTCTGGTATAATAATTTATGCCGAAGAATTCAAAATATCTGCCCTTTCCCAAAGGATAGCCTGAACCTACGGGAAAAATGAGTTTTCCCTCAGTCATGCCTGATACAAAAATTTCCTGTGTCAATCTTTCAATATTGTTTCTAACACATTTTTCTAGCATAGTATCAGATTTGGTATCATACACTCTGAGATGAAATGCCACTCCAACCTTGGTGTCAGTATAACCCATTTTACTTCTTATTTCATGTATTTTTCTATAAGACTTAATATGAGCAGCTATCATGTGCTTAGCACCTTTGAAGTAAGCAGTAATGCTTTTCCTGCCCGGAGGCCACTCACCAAAAACATAGCCTATCAACAGGTATACATTGGGCTCATTAATGGTTATCCACTCACCTGCAATATCGCCAATCCGAGAAACTACAAATTCTGTATAACGCTCGAACAGCTCAATCACCTCAGGATTCAGCCAGGAACCGCTGTCCTCAAGCCATAAGGGGTTTGAAAAATGATGAAGCGTTATCAAAGGCTTTATGCCTGCATCCTTAAGCTTTTGCAGCTCCATCCTGTAATGATCTATTGCCGCTTCATCAAAGCTTCCCTTTTTGGGCTCTATTCTGCTCCACTCCAGGCTCATCCTGTAAACCTTATTATTAAGTTTTCTCATCAACTCAATGTCCTCATCAATTCTGTTCCAATGGTCATCTGCTATAATGCAGTGAGATCCGTCTTTTATGTGCCCTTCCTCAGCCCATCTGTACCAGCTGTTGTTCTTGTCTCCGCCTTCAATCTGGAGCGAGGCTGTGGCTGTTCCCAACAGAAACTCTTCTGGCAGCTCAAAGGGTATTTTTGACTGCTGCATATTATCCCTCCTATGCTTGTATTTGATTTGTGCGCGCCTTCAGCTGATTTCCTTTTTCACTGAGATATAAATGAAGATTTCCAAGATCCTTGTCAATAGTCAATGCCATCAGTGCATATATTATGGCACATGGCAGCCAGACAAACACGCCTGAAAGCAGAGCAGCTTTGTATCCGAAGCTTGTTATCAGGACTCCTCCGACAAAGGGACCTATACCTCTTCCCAAGCTGTCTGCCAGATTATGCATTCCAAAGGCCGATCCTCTGAATTCAGGAGGATTGACATTTATCAGTATGGCTTTTATATTAGGTCCTGGCATAGTTACAACAATGCCTGTAAGCACTACGCAAACAAGTGGCACAAGCATAGCCTTCATTCCCATATCGGGTGTAAGGTTCATGGTTACCAATATATATGCGGGAATTACTCCTAAAGCAACCATTATAGCGCAAAACAGCGGTTGATGCTTTGGTACCTTCCTGTATAAAAGGTCTCCGATATATCCTCCTGCAATACCTCCGACACATGCTCCCATGCCTAAGATAACCGTTAAAAGTGTTGCAAACTCTTTACTGAAGCCCTTATCCTCATAAAAGGGAATAAGAAAGAACGGAAGCACTCCCCATGGAAAAGAGCCTGGTATACCTTGCAGGAAGCCGAGTATATTGGTTTTGTTCTTGAACAGCTTCTTTATATCAGAAAGTTTGATTTTTTCGTTGTACTCTATTCCGTACTCCAACAACACGGATATTTCATTTTCCTTACCGCCTCTTTTTGGTTCCTTTGCAATAAGGAGAAATAAAGGAACCAGTATGAAGTTAGGAACTGCTGCTACGATAAAAGGAAACCTCCATCCAAAGGGTACTGCAAGCATTCCTGCCATAGCCTGGCCTGCTATCTGTCCTATTCCCCACGATGTCGTAATCAGAGCAGTAACAATACCTCTGTGCTTTGCTTCAAAATAGTCTCCTATTAAGGAAAACGTAATAGGGAAAATACCGCCTATACCAATACCTGTCAATATTCTCAAAAGCATAAGCTGTTCATATGTACCCGTAAAGTATCTGAAGCCTGTTAAAAAGCAAGGTATTTCTCCTACAAGAACAACAAATGCGAGCAGCTTTTTTCTTGAAAAATTATCAGTATAATACCCGAAAACTATGCTTACTACAGCACCTAATATGGTAAAGGCTGAACCTACCAGTCCTATCTGCTGCTCATTTATCTGATACTCAGCCATCATCTCCTTTACGACAGGATTCATTGCATTCTGATCTGCAAAAAGAAAAACAGAAATCAGCACCAATAGCGCAAGTGTCCATTTTTCCCTGCCGCTCATTCTTTCACGGACTTTTAACCTTTCAGACTCAATTGCCATTTACTTCACCCCTTCTATTTTATTGGTTCATCATTCCTATTAGACATAGCCTGCAGCATGCTATGCCAGTTCTTGGTCCAGTAAAACTGCCAGCCTATATCAGATATACCTTTATACATTTTATATCCGAAATATTATGTTGATTGCTATATCACATTTCCTGCAAAATGATATTCATATAAAATTCCAGAGCCTTGCCGGAAGGAATCGGCTCTAATGCATTATGCCTTTTTGCTGTTACAGGGGAATCATAAAACCCTGTGGAAGGCTCCAACGCGCAGTTGTATTCTCCTTTGAAACCTCCTTCGTTGATCCATACTCCCAGATATGGCACCTTGTCCGTTGGAAAGGACAGCTTATACAATAGCCTGCTGTTATTCAGAGTCAGAGCGGCTTCACCATTTTTCAATGTACCTGCAGCATAATATTTTTCTGTCTTATTCGAGCTTATTGGAGAAATTTTTCCCAAATTATACTGTTTTCCTGATATTTCCCGGGTAATAGGAAAGCTGTGACAGGTTTCAATATCACCTAACATGTCGCTTTTATGTACATTCACCACATTATCTGTAGCTATGACAATTCTCGTGCTTTCATCGCAGGAAACGAGACCATGAAAGGCCCAAAGTCCATATAAATCGTAATTGCCTGTGTTTGTTATCCTATAACTCATTCTGATTTGGCTGTTCTCGAGAATTATGCTCCGTTCAAAGCTGTAATCCAACCCGATGCCCTTCACGGCACCAATCAGCCTTCCATCTTCCGCCTTCATATCCCATGGTATGCTCCACAGCTCTCCATGATCAGGTAGCATCACATTTTTTCCCTTGTCGAAGACATAGCAGCAGCTGTCGATATTCGGAAACATCTCATCTGCGCCTGAGGTGTCGAATAATGAAAAATCATCTCCATACCGTGGAATCATATACCTGCCGGCAACAGGCTGAAAAAGCACTTCGAAATTCTGAGGTTTGTAATATATGGAGGCTATCTTGCCTCCCAAATCAGGCAGTACATGCATCTTTATATATTCATTCTCCAGCCGGAAAGCCTTCATGTTTTTATAATTTGAATAAATAATATCCATACCTATACCTCATTACAATAATATTCTTCTAACCCCGTCGCCTATTTCAGTTACATAAAAATCAGGTTTCAGACCTGTTTTTTCGGTATAGTACCGGGCTACATCTCTTTTAAAGTCTTCCATTGTGCCGGTTTCCACAATAGCAACTGCACAGCCTCCGAAGCCTGCACCTGTCATCCTGCAGCCTATGCAGCCTTCTACATTTAATGCGGCTTCAAATATTGTGTCTAATTCCGCTCCAGTTACTTCATAATTGTCTCTCAGTGATATGTGTGACTCTACCATTAGCTTTCCAAAATCATGCAGCTGGCCTTTACCCAGCACCTCAACTGCTTTAAGCACCCTGTTGTTTTCTGTAATTGCATGTCTGGTCCTTTTTAACAGCTTTTCATCCTTCAAATACTCGTATGCATCCTTCAGGTCTGCCTGGCACAAGCTCTTAACGTCTGTTCTTTCTCTAAGAGCTTTTAAAGCAGCATCACATTCCGCACGCCTTTCGTTGTATTTAGATTCAGACAGCTCCCTTTTCTTGTTGGTGTTCATTATAACTAGGCTTGCACCATCCAGCTTGAGGGGAGCATATTCATACTGCAGCCTGTCGCAGTCCAGCAGTATTGCATTATCCCTTTTTCCCAGCGCCACTGCAAATTGGTCCATTATTCCGCAATTGACTCCGACGAACTGGTTTTCTGCCCTTTGACAAAGTATTGCCATAGCAGCCCTGTCAACTTCCTCTCCCTCGATATCTGCCATAAACATATAAGCCGTAAGCACTTCTAATGCCGCTGAAGAGGATAGTCCCGCTCCGTCAGGTAAATTTCCATAATATAGTACATCTCTTCCTCTTAATTCTTTGCCCTCATCCAGCAGATGCTTCAATACCCCCTTGGGATAATTGCCCCAGCCATCTGCCGGGTCATAGCACAGAGCTTCATTAAGCCTTATCTGCAGCGACTCTTCTGCATTCAGTGATGTAAGTCTTACCATATTGTCAGCTCTCATCCGGCAAAGGCCGTAAATACCAAGGGTTAATGCCCCGGGGAAAACATAGCCTCCATTGTAGTCTATATGCTCTCCTATCAGATTGACTCTTCCTGGCGAGAAGAAGCATTGAACTTCTTCTTTTGATTCTCCATAATGTTTTATGAACCAGCTCTTTAAGTCATTAACATTCATGAGCTTAATCCTCCCTGCTTCCTTTTTTCATAAAGCTTTCACAGGCCGCCTTGAGCTGCTGCACAGTATCTTCAACAGATAAAGGATTACATGCTGCCCATGCACCCATCTCTGAAGAAGCATAATATTTTATCCTGTTTGCATCTCTCAAGGGCGGATAAAACTCTATATGAAAATGATAATAGTCCTTTGAAGCCGCATACTCATTACTGTTAACCGGAGTCTGATGAATGCACATCATGTATGGAAACGGCCTCTCAAACATCGTATCAAAAGCTCCTGTGATGTTCTTGAGTATCATGGCAAGCTGCTGCTTATCTTTTTCATCAAAATCAGCAAAGGAGCCAATATGCTTTTTACTGGCTATAAAAACACCGTAAGGATAATCAGTAAAAAATGGTATGTATGCAATAAAACTGTCATTTTCTGTTACTACTCTTTCTCCATAAGCCTTCTCCTCTCTATTCATATCACAGAGGATGCAGCTGAGGTGTTCTTCATGGTATTCCTTGCTGCTGTCCAGCTCAAGCTTCAGTTTTAAAGGAACAAAGGAGTAGCCGTATATTTGTCCGTGTGGATGGGGCATCGTAACACCCACCTCCTCACCTTTGTTTTCAAAAATAAATATGTATTTTATCCTTTCATCCTTTGACAGTTCCACATATCTGTCTGTCCAGAGCTCTACAAGCTTTGTAATATGTTCAACACTTAATTCATGTAAGCTTTTGTCATGCTCGGGAGAATAGAGGATAACCTCGCATTTTCCATAGTTCTCTGCGGTCTGATACAACTCGGTGCCTTCTACATCAGGCCTTAGCGGATTTTGCGTAAGTGCAGGGAAATCATTATCATACTTTAAAACATCATAATTATCCGGCACTTTACCAGAACCCGGGCAAAACGGGCACCAACCCTTAGGCATGTTTGGACGGCTCTGTCTGTTTGAAGCAACCATAGTCCATGTTTTCAATAAAGGATTCCATCTCAACTCTGACATTGAATAACCTCCCAGCCATTTATACTATTCATTGTGTTTCACTAATTTCAACATAGAAAACCTTTTCTATGAACATTATAATATACTCATAGAAAATAATAAATAGGGAACATATATTCATTTCAGATTTATATATTTCAAACCATCAGAGCGTGCTTTTATTTATGTTGAGAAGGTTCTCATACGGATACAGACGACAGCTTAAGTTTCATACAGCTGTCTCTTATTACCAGCTTTGTATCTATCAGTTCAAAGCCGCATCTCAGCTCCTTGCTTTCAATAAGGTCTATAGCAGCCTTGGCAGCATGATCCCCAAGCTTTCTCATGTTTTGGTCAACTGTAGTAAGCTTCGGTCTTATCATCTCAGATATGATGATATTATCAAAGCCTATTACCGAAATGTCCTCAGGCACGTTGATTCCCGCAGCACTGCATCCGTTCATTATTCCAACGGCCATTAGGTCATTGCAGGCAAAAAAAGCTGTGATATCACTGCCTATTTTATATTCCTTGTTTTGTATTTCTGAAATACGGCGGGAAACATTGTCCACTACATCAGTGCTGTTGCCGTCCTTTGTGTTTATTATCATGGGATTTTCGTTTAGCCTGGCCATGTATTCCAAATATATGGCTTCTTTTAAATCATATGAATAGCTGTTTTCTCCCCTTACAAATGCAATTTTGCTATGCCCGAGGCTCAATAAATAATCCAGGGCTTCCTTTGTTCCCTTTTCTTCATTGCTCATAATGAAATTGACTTTCATATCCTTATTGTAGCCATTCACACATATCAATGGGGTTTTTGCAGAAATCTCCTCAAAAAAACCGGACTTCATATTCTCAGTTTGAGGATCAATTACAATTATCGCATCAACCAGCCTTCCTACCAATTTTCCGATGCTGTTCCTCTCAGCAGCCGGGTCTCCTTCCGAATCATTAAAAAATACTTCATAACCCAAAGCCTTTGCATACTTTTCAATACCATGCAGCACCTGTGTGAAAAACATATTGGTTATACCTGGTACAACCACTCCTATATAATAGCTCTTATTGCTGATAAGTCCTCTGGCCAGGGGGTTGGGCTGGTAGGAATATTCTTTTATGACCTCCTCCACCCTTTTTTTAGTTTCAGCCTTCACCGGATAGTTTCCATTAATAACCCTGGATACAGTTGTAATGGATACACCTGCCTTTTTGGCTACATCTTCTATTGTATATTTCATTTTACCCTCCTATTCAAACAATGCTCCAATATCCGGATTCCTGATATACTTCTTGCCCTGCCAGGTACTGCGATCCATGAACTGATAATCTATAGCATTCAGAACCTCCCATTTTTTAAGACTCCATACAGGTGCTACAAGTGTATCTCTGGGACCGTCTCCGGTAATTCTATGTACAACCATGGATTCAGGCAGACGTTCAATACAATCAACTATAAGGTCTGCATATTCTTCTCTGGACATCTGAAGAAGCCTGCCTTTGAAATATACTTCATTCAGCTTCGTATTCTTCAGTACGTGCAGCAGATGCAGCTTTATTCCCTGTGTATCGGTATTGGCAACAAAGTCAACTGTTTCAACCATCTGCTTTCTGCTTTCGCCGGGAAGTCCAAGTATTACATGTGTTACGGTGTCAATTCTTCTTCTTTTCAGTTCCTTTACTGCATTTATATAGGCTTCCAGCCTGTAACCCCGGTTTATTTCCCGTGCAGTTTCTTCGTGTATCGTCTGCAGTCCCAGCTCCACCCAAAGGTATACCTTTTTATTTATTTCATCAAGCAGCTCCAGCACATCATCAGGAAGACAGTCCGGCCTGGTGGCTATAGCCAACCCCACTACGCCCTCCATTTCAATTATGCTGTAATACTTGCTCCGCAGCTCCTCTGTACCGGCATAGGTATTGGTATATGCCTGGAAATATGCAATATACTTACCTTCCTTCCATTTCCTGTTCATCATCTCTTTTGCTTCATAAAACTGCTTTACAAGGTCATCAGATTTTCCGGTAAAATCGCCCGAGCCGCGCTCACTGCAGAAAATGCAGCCTCCCGTGGACACAGCTCCGTCTCTGTTGGGACATGTAAAGCCCGCATCCAGAGGTATTTTGAATACCTTCTCTCCAAATCTTTCTCTAAGAAAATAGTTTAGTGTATAATACCTTTTACCATCCCAGGTTTTCAATTTTTTCACCCTCAGTATCATTCATTATGTTTTTACGTTCATTTCCAATATTTTATACATAAATATGATATATATTATACATCACCTGCTGAAAGATATAAACACCTTAAGGAACACGACAAATCTCGGATGGCTTGTATACAGCGTTGATTGAAAAGTTAAATTCCAGTGAAAAGAAAGTTTCAATAATGTAAGACTAAATTCGATATTGTCTGGGTTTGAACTGTATATTAAGTGATAAAAATATAGTATAATGGCCTTACAGAAAAT
>JBMORW010000045.1:0-4431 GCA_049322695.1 Bacillota bacterium
GCCAAATCAATCGCAAAGCAATAATAGCTAAGCTTATTATACTATTTTTTGAGGTATAACAAATAGTGTTTTTGTGATGCAAATTTTTAGTAGAGTATATTCTTTGTTTTCACATTAACCGTCCCTGTTGCACTGTCTTGGTATAAACTCCTCTATTTTTTATTCATCTTGTTTCCATATTTGATTAAACAATGAATACCTAGCTAACCATCAAGCCTGGAAGCTGTTCTATTTCAATAATTATGGAAATATGTTAAAATTATCTATATATATACATAAGAAAGGACCAATGCTTATGATTATCAATAATCCATATGTATATGATCAATTTCATGGAATTGTTAAAAACTATATTGTTGAAGTCATTGCAGCTATAGAGCAGTTTACCCAAGCAAAAGTTGATATTGTCCCTAATATAAAGAAGTGCAACTATCTTGATAACACTAGGCACAATTTTATTATGAACATTATAGAAACCTATCCTGTTATTAACAATCACTATGCTTTTTTCTATTTATCTATGGATCATGAAAGCTTTTTATACTTAAGCGAAATAGTATGCAAATCAAACGACATCCCATATGACAATGATACAGTCAGACAAAGCGGACTCAAAGAATGCTGCAACAGAATAGGTGCCAGGCTTTTGAAACATATTGAAAAAGAGGGAAGCAAGTTCGATATTGGAACACCTTCTGCTTTATCTATAGGACAATTAAGCAGTCAGAGCAACACGGTCCGTGAATGGCCTTATAATTTTTATTCTATTGATTTTAAGATAGGCGATCACCAATATGAATTTGGTTGTACACTTTTGGAAAGCCCCTGGCAGAGAGTTGAACAGATTTTTGATAGCATCAAAAAAATTATTAAGAAAAGACCAGAGATCGAAATAAGTAGCGAAGAGGTAATTGCTAAAATACCCTCCTTCTTTAATATACATTTTAACATCAAACTGATCACAGGCGAGCGCGTCGTTCTCAGCTTTACAAACGAATACATTTCTACTGCGTTACTCATCGTCGACGGTATTACAACTCATAAAGATGAAGCAAAAAACTTGGTCGCCAAGAGAATTCAGCAAATCAATAATGTCGAGACCCATTCTATCCTAGAAAATACTTTCCCTTTTATCTCAGGTAAACCTGTTTCGAGGATGTTAGAAGTATGTGGTAAAAATAAAACTGCCAGAATTGGCATAACTGTATCTGTTCAAAATAGCAAATAGCATATAAAAACGATCCGTCAGCGGATCGTTTATTTGCTTCCGATAATTTTGTGGGATATGTGCCAGGTGGGATATGTGCCAGGCACCAAAGTTATCCAGTTATTCTATCAGCCTATCCAACATATCCTTTTTGGGGATATGTGCCAGGCACCAAAGTTATCCAGTTATTCTTTCATGCCTATCCAACATATCCTTTTGAAGCTTCCTATCCATAGTCTGTATCAGTGTATGATAGTTGTTGTCTATAAACACATATGCATATACTGTATAACCCATTATGGAACTATGCTCTTCAAGCTGCCTTATGAAATCACTTTTTATCTATATTTTCTTTGATTATATACTACTTATTGTTTCCTCTAACGATTACATGATATATCTCGCCATGGTATTCTTCTCTCTATGGCTTTCCATATAAAAAGCCTCCTGACAATACCAATATCCTAATATTACCAGAAGGCTCATATTCGGTCAATAACTGGATAACTCCGGTGCCTGACACCTATCTCTTTAATATATTTTTAAGTCTTTCCTCTAAAATATCATCATTTGCGTCTTTTGCTTTAAGAATTTCTTGCTCAATATGTGGAGTTAATACATCTTTATCTATACTACAAACTAGTTCATAAATTATATCGTAACCAGGCCAGTTAGGATCAGCTATCCATTCTAAAATATCAGGAAAAGCATTTAGTATTCTAGGATACCCAATCTCCTTTAAAACAATCGCTGCGTTATCCCAGTATTTTTTATTTATAGGTAATACTAACATTGAAATATACTTATCTTCTATTTTTTTAAACTACTTATTGCTTTTTGTTGTACAATCTTTGGTAAATCACAGTTAAGATTTTCTAATAATGATTTTACTTCTTCACTATTCATTACTCCACCTCAATTCTATGTTATCTTTTTATCCATCCCTGAACCCATGTGCTTAAGTTTTCTTTCAACATTATTGTATATTCGTGAGGACTTATATTAGCATTAGGATAAGAGGATATCCAATCATATATATCTGGAATACCAGTTGGAGTTACAGGTACATGCATATTACCATCAGAATAAACTCTATCAGGTAATGCAGATAATACCCCAGTTGCATTTACAGCCTCTATAGTAGTTACAAAAAAAGATTGTCCAGTTACAGGGGCTGTTGTAACAAAAGATAGTCCATCAATATCTCTTGGTCTTGGTGTCAACTTTTTATACTTATTTTCATCTGGATTTCCATACCTATAAATAAGTGTAGGGTCATCCTCATCGTTATTAGGATTGTCATCATTCAGTAGTACTTGTCTTCCTGCTTCTATTGCTTTTTCTTCGGCAGCTCTTCTATTCTCCCAATAATCAACTTCTTGTTGTGTTAAATCCCCATTATTATCTAAAATTATTGGTTCAGCAAGTATTTCAAGAAAAACAAGCAGCGCAATCCATGCAGGATGAGGAACAACTGGGTTTTGACCATTTCCACCTGGGAACGGTATTACTTTTGCAGGATTACCAGGAGTATATACAGGTTGTGGGTTCATAACAGGTGCTGTTAGTCCAGCAGCTGTTATTATATCTTCTATTTCTATTCCAGATTCAATGCCACTCATCAGCTGGCTAGCATTGAGTAGAATATGATACATCACTCTGCTTAGCAGGCGGTATGCTACCGCCATTCTTCACATTAATAGCATGCAGCAGATTGGAATATGTCTCTATTCCCACTGCGCCGTCAGCTGTAATACCTAACTCCTTTTGCAGCTCTGCTACTGCTGATTTTGTATTGCCTCCATATACTCCGTCGACTATGAGTGGTTCCTGATCTGTTCCCATAAGGCTGTTTATCTGCTTTTGCAGCAGCTTGTTCTTGCTCTTCTCTATATCATCGGTATTTGCTTTTGATTGGGACCTGAGTACAGCCATTGTACCTGTGCTGTTTCCTGTGGAGGAATATGTCCATGAGCTTCTTTCAAATACGTACTGTACTTCATTCTTCTGTATTTCTTCCGGCAGTTCTCCGTATTGATTCAGCTCATCCTTGTTCTCTCCATACCACTCTATGGGTGTAAAGGGCGTGAAGGATGTACCGTAGTCTACTGATACCTCATACTCTGTGGTAGACCAGTCAGCCAGAACCTGAGTAAGCTCTCTTCCCTCATCGTCTGTATATGTATAGCACAGTGCATATACTTCTATCCAGTATTCATATGTAGTGTCTACCCATGAGGTGTACCAGCCGTCACTTCCTTTATGTGTGGAACTGCTAAAGTCACTTTCATACCAGCTATTAGAGCCTCTTAGTGAGTAATGCAGCATCCACAGATATCCGCTGCTACTGCCATCATCGTTGTCTTCCATGGCATGTCCTGTAGGATCCCAATAGTTAATCGGGTTATTAGCCACATAAGCATACCTGTGCTGGCTCATTGGATTCCACAGGTCTCCCCTGTAGGTATCCTGTGTGGTAAACCTCCCTATATCAGGTGAATACCAGCGTGCATGAAGGTCTACCATGCCTGCCTTGGGGTCATAGTGCTTGCCTGTGAAGCTTGCTGTGTTGTAGGGTGCTGTTATGCCTGTAAACAGATTGCCGAAGGCATCATAGCGGTACTGCTCTATCAGTGCTCCGTGCCTGTCTGTAAGGTCTGATACGTTACGCAGTCCATCATACCCATAGTATACCATACCTCCCGTGGTTTTTAGAGCCTCTCCTGCAATAGGAGAGAGTTCTCTTCCTGGTATGTTGTAGCCGTGAAGTCCGAACATTTTCTTGGATACTATGTAGCCGTTTGCAGAGTAGTACTGTGCTAACGGTGAGCCTGCGGGGGTATACTCCTTCAAAAGGTCATTGCTGAAGCCGTCATATACATATCTGTTGATGTCTTTTCTGAGCTTAAGAGGGTTGATTATATTCCTCTCCTGCTGCTTTATGTGTCCGTAGGCGTTGCCGTTGCCGTTGCTGTTATTGCTTCCATTTCCGTTACCGTTCTGTTTTTCTTCCTTTTTCTGCTGTCCAGGTGCATTCTCAGAGTTACCCGGACTTTCCTTCTTCTCTGGCATTTCCAGCTTGTAGAAAAAAACCAGGAACAAACAGTAGAACATATCTCATAATTATCAATAAACAAGTTCTATAGTTCGGTTCCTGGTTTGTAATTTTTGAATCTGTGAGTCTTTGTAACAAAGTAAATAACTGGATAACTCCGGTGCCTGAC
>JBMORW010000046.1:0-203618 GCA_049322695.1 Bacillota bacterium
TACAGTTGACTTAAATTATTGTTAATTCTTACACTGTTTAGTTTTCAAGGACCATGTTGCAAACTTTCAGTTTGCATAAGACCGAACAAGTTCGGTGCTCCGTGGGTCAGGTTTACCATTGATTTTCCAACAATGGCGCCGACCTTTACTATGTTATCATATCACAATTTTGTTGTCAACAGAGTTTATAAAATTTTTGTTTTCCATTCAAGTACATCTTATACATTCTGTTTTCTGAGATTATCAGGTAGTTTGTTATCCTCGCCACCCGACAAGATACTATTCTATCAGCTTATGTCGACTTAGTCAAATGGGAATTTTATACTCTATAAATGACTGTCAGCAAACTGCATTCTGATATCTTCTTAAATAGTTCTTTCTATCAATATGTTAGAGTTCTCTCTGCTGGATAGATCCAAGACTCTTGGGATATCAAGCTTTCTGCCTTTGCTATCAAAGTATACCATAACCTTTGGTCTTATGTTGAAAATAGTTTTTTCTTCTTCTTCTACAACTATTCCAACTTCTCCTGTACTCATTTCAACCCATTGTCCAAAGGGATATATAACTATACTGTTTATTAAAGCCTGTATTATTTCATGATTGAAGTAAAAATCACCTGTTCCCAATAAATATTCAATGGTATCAGATTTTCTGAACTTCTTTCTGTAAGGTCTGTCACTTGTTAAAGCTTCATATACATCGCATACACCTATTATTTTGGACATTATATGAATTTTCTCATTGGAAATCTTATTTGGATACCCTGTTCCATCATATCTTTCATGGTGCTGGAGTACAACATTAGAAATCTCTGCATTAAACCAACCGGATTCATTTAATATATCAAAACCATATTTCGGATGGTTCTTTATTATATCCTTTTCTTTTTCTGTCAAAGAGTCATCCTTGTTAAGGATTTCTCTTCCTACCTTTACCATCCCTATATCATGCAGTACTGCTGCGGTACTGAGTGTATTCAATCTGTGCTGTTGAAAATGCAGCTCTATTCCTATTGCTACAGAATAAACTGCTACACTTATGCTATGCTTGAAGCTATTGTCTCCTAAAGCTCTAAGCAAGAATAGCAGTTCAAGCACACGGGTGTTTCTTACTGTTTCTAAAACAGTTTTCTTTATTTCATCAGTGTTTTTGCTTTTCTTAATGAACTTATTAATACAAACATTAATAATATCTTCACATTCTTTTATAATGATATCATTGATATTTATGTGTATACTCTTCTTTGTATCATCTAATTTTCTATATACATATATGGATTCATTGTAGTTTTTGCGAAGACCTTCAATAATATTCATGGTAATTCTAGTATCCTTTTTTACAAGAATACCTCCGCTTGGACTGAATATATCAGAAGCCAATACATCACCAGGCATTAACTCGGCAACATTTACCTCCAAAATTTTTTCAGGCATTTTTACACCTCCTTATATATGTTCATATATACATTATATTTTAAAGCATAATATTGTTAAAGAGCAGGTTTCTGTTCCCATAATGAACAGGTCTGCTCTTTAATGCTATAATTTTTTAGTTACTCTTCATCGTTTTCTGCACTGATTTTTGCTATAGACACCAGGCTCTCATTTTCCGGAAGCTTCATAAGCTTTACACCTTGAGTACTTCTTCCCAGTACTGATATCTCATTCACATTCATTCTTATTATTATACCAGACAAATTAATAAGCATTATTTCATCATTATCCTTAACAACCTTCATGCCTACTATGTTACCGGTCTTTCCTGTTATTTTGGAAGTAAGTATACCTTTTCCGCCCCTTGATTGAACTCTGTATTCATCAAGCATAGTTCTCTTACCGAATCCTTTTTCGCTGATAACAAGCAGTGCAGCATTCTCTTCCACAATATCCATTCCCACAACTTCATCGCCTTTGTTCAGGTTGATTCCTCTCACGCCATGAGCAGCACGTCCCATGCTTCTAACATCGCTTTCAGGGAATCTTATGGACATACCGAATTGAGTAACAACAAGAAGCTCCGTAGTACCTCTTGTCAGTTTAACACTTATAAGCTCATCTCCATCTGCAAGTCCAATAGCTGTTATACCGGTATTTCTTGATGTTTCATATTCCCCAAGCTCAGTTTTCTTTATGACACCTCTCCTTGTCATAAATATAAGATATTTGCCATCCAGAAAATCCTTAATGTGTATTACTGCACTTACTTTTTCATCAGGATCAAGCTGCAGCAGGTTTACAAGGGCAGTACCCTTTGCCTGTCTTCCGGCTTCAGGTATTTCATAAGTTTTTAACTTATACATCTTACCCTTATTAGTAAAGAATAATATATAATTGTGAGTTGAGGTAATGAACAGATTCTCAACAAAATCCTCTTCCCTTGTTTGTATTCCTGTTATACCTCTTCCTCCTCTTCTTTGGCTTTTGTATGTATCCGCAGGAAGTCTCTTTATATAGCCAAAGTGAGTGATTGTAACAGCAACCTCATGCTCTTCTATGAAATCTTCTTCATCCAACTCTTCAACAGCTGCAGTAATCTTAGTTCGTCTGCCGTCTGCATACTTCTTTTTGATTTCCAGAAGCTCTTCCTTTATAACCATTAATATCTTATACTCGCTGGCTAATAAGGAATTCAGATATTCTATCTTTTTTATAATCTCAAGATACTCATCTTCTATCTTATCTCTTTCAAGACCTGTTAAGCTTCTTAATCTCATTTCTGCTATTGCATCAGCTTGCGCCTCTGACAAACCAAACTTCGCCATCATTCTTTCTTTTGCTTCTGCAACAGTTTTTGAGCTTCTTAATATGTTAATTATTTCATCAATATGATCAAGAGCTATTCTCAATCCTTCCAGTATATGAGCTCTTGCTTCAGCCTTTGCAAGGTCAAATTTTGTTCTTCTTATTATTATGTCCTTTTGATGGTCTATATAGTGCTCTATTATGCTCTTTAAGGATAGTACCTTAGGCTGTCCGTTAACCAAAGCAATCATTATTATGCTGTAAGTATCCTGCATTTGAGTATGCTTATAAAGCTGATTCAGTATTATGTTTGCATTTACATCTCTCTTCAGCTCTATTACTACTCTCATACCTGATCTGTCAGATTCATCCCTAAGATCGGATATTCCTTCTATTTTCTTATCCTTTACAAGATCAGCTATCTTTTCAATCATCAGAGCCTTATTGACCTGATAAGGTATCTCTGTAACTATTATTCTGGATCTGTTTCCGGCCATTTGTTCAATCTCAGCCTTGGCTCTTACAACTACCTTGCCTCTTCCGGTTTTATATGCCTTACGCATGCCTTCCTTGCCCATAATTATTCCGCCGGTTGGAAAATCAGGGCCTTTGATATGCTGCATCATTTCATCTGTATCAATTTCAGGGTTTTCTATATTAGCAACAACACAATCTATTACTTCGGCAAGATTATGGGGAGGTATTGAAGTAGCCATACCAACTGCAATTCCATTTACTCCGTTAACCAGCAGATTAGGAAATTTGGATGGTAAAACACTAGGTTCCTTTAAACTTTCATCATAGTTAGGAGTAAAATCAACGGTATCCTTGTCAATATCCCTCAACATCTCAACAGCAATCTTTGAAAGCTTTGCTTCTGTATAACGCATAGCTGCAGCACTGTCTCCATCTACTGAACCGAAGTTTCCGTGCCCGTCAATAAGAACATGTCTATAAGAGAAATCCTGAGCCATTCTGACCATTGTATCATAAACTGCAGCGTCACCGTGGGGATGGTATTTACCCAAAACTTCACCAACTGTTGTCGCTGATTTTTTATGAGGTTTGTCCGGCGTAAAACCAAGCTCATTCATTGCATATAGTATTCTTCTATGAACCGGCTTTAGACCATCTCTTACATCGGGAAGCGCACGAGATACTATAACACTCATGGCATAGTCTATAAAGGATTTTTTCATTTCATCTTCTATATTAACCGGTACTATACTTTGTTTTTCAATTTCCAAGTCTTTTCCCTCCATAAACTCATCATGCTTTTGCATGTGATGAGTTTTGTATTTTAAATCTATAGCTTATACATCCAGGTTTCTCACATATCTGGCATTATGCTCTATAAACTCTCTTCTTGGTTCCACCTTATCACCCATAAGTATTGTAAATATTTCATCTGCTGCCACTGCATCCTCAAGAGCAACCTGCAGTATTATTCTGTTTTCAGGATTCATTGTTGTTTCCCAAAGCTGATCAGGATTCATTTCTCCAAGACCCTTGTATCTCTGTATATGACAATCCTTATATTGAGACCTTTTCTTTTCTAACTCTTTATCACTATATGCATAGCCTAATATCTTTTTTAAGGATTTATCTTTTATAGCATATAAAGGCGGTTGAGCAATATATATATATCCTGCTTCCAATAACGGTCTCATATATCTGTAGAACATAGTCAGCAGCAGTGTTCTTATGTGAGATCCGTCAACATCGGCGTCCGTCATTATTATTATTTTGTGATATCTCATTTTTTCTATATTGAAATCATCGCTGACTCCGGCACCAAATGCAGTTATCATGGCTCTTATCTGTTCACTGGACAGAATCTTATCCAGTCTAGCCTTTTCAACATTCAGTATCTTACCTCTTAAAGGCAGTATTGCTTGATTTCTTCTATCTCTTCCTTGTTTTGCAGAACCTCCCGCAGAATCACCCTCAACTATATAGAGTTCACTTAAAGCAGGATCCTTTTCTTGACAATCTGCAAGCTTTCCGGGTAAGGATGTACTTTCCAGCACACTTTTTCTTCTTGTAAGCTCTCTTGCTTTTTTTGCTGCCTCTCTTGCTCGAGCAGCGGTTAAAGCTTTTTCAATTATTATTTTTGCACTGCTTGGATTTTCTTCCAGGAACGCCTCAAAATATTCTGTAACAATTGAATCAACTATTCCTCTTACTTCAGGGTTGCCCAGCTTGGTTTTTGTTTGCCCTTCAAATTGGGGATCTGTTATTTTAACGCTTATTACTGCAGTTAAACCTTCTCTTACGTCTTCTCCCATAAGGTTAGGCTCATTTTCTTTTAAAAATTTGTATTTACGGGCATAATCATTAATAACCTTTGTTAATGCTGTTTTAAAACCACTTGCATGGGTACCCCCTTCAAGTGTGTTAATATTATTTGCAAAACTGAATATACTTTCAGAATAGCTGGCGTTGTATTGAAGTGCTATTTCGACTCCTACATCTTCTTTATTTGTTTCAAAATATATTACTTCAGGGTGTAAAGCTTCTTTATTTTTATTCAAATAAGTTACAAAGGATACTATACCACCATCATATTGAAATACTTTTTCTTCTCCATATCTTTCATCAGTAAGCTTTATTCTTATTCCTTTGTTTAAGAATGCAAGCTCTCTGAGTCTGTGCTCCAGAGTGTCGAAATTGTATTCTAATTCATCAAAAACATCTACATCTGGCTTGAAGCTGACTGTTGTACCTGTGCTGTCAGCTTCACCTATAACTGTAAGCTGAGTAATAGGTGTTCCTCTTTCATATTTCTGATGATATATGCTTCCATCTCTCTTAACCTTAACTTCAAGCCATTCTGAAAGTGCATTAACCACAGATACGCCTACACCGTGAAGACCTCCTGTTACTTTGTAGCCTCCTCCTCCAAATTTGCTTCCTGCGTGCAGCACTGTAAGTGCAACCTCAACAGCAGGCTTACCGAGCTTAGGGTGCATACCAACAGGGAAACCTCTTCCATCGTCAATTACTGTTACGGAATTATCTTTATGAATAATAACATCAATATTCTTGCATACTCCTATAAGAGCTTCGTCTATACTATTATCTACAATTTCCCACACCAGATGATGAAGACCCTTGGCCCCTGTGCTTCCAATATACATACCAGGTCTTTTTCTGACTGCTTCCAGTCCTTCAAGCACCTGAATCTGTTCGGCTTCATACTGTAAGTTTACTAAATTATCTTTTATCAATTCATCAGACATTTGATTACCTCCAAAGATTCTATTTTAAAGATATGTTATCTATAAATCCTGCTCTTTTAAAAAGAGTTATTGATGATATAGGCGATAAATATATAACTGTTTTATTATTCTGCTCTGATAATATAAAGGATTTCGGCTCATCCTCCGATATCTTTCTTACAAAACCTTCATCTTCGGCAATCTTAAGAAATTCCTTGGTAATTCCAGATTTGTTGCAGGTTTCAATATCCATAATACAAATGATATCCTTCATAGACATTACGACATCTCCACCTAAATGAATAAACATATATTTATCCTCCTTATGGTCATCAATTTCCATATAAATACTACAAATTATATTATAACCTTAATATTGAAAAACAAAAAGAATTTTAAAAAATATGGTCTTTGTGTTATTTATTTACATAATAAATAGTTCATTTTTTTTGTACTACATTTCCGTTTGAAACATTAAAAAGTGAAAAGTCCTTTATATTGAGATTTTTAAAATATTCGACATCTGTACAAGTTATTATTGTCTGTACATTTTCTATGAAGCTCATCAAAAAACCCTGTCTTTGTGTGTCCAGTTCTGAAAAAACATCATCAAGCAGCAAAACAGGATAAGACTGTGCTTCATTATTTAAGAGCTCCAGTTCGGCAATTTTCAAAGAAAGCAGTGTTGTTCTCTGTTGACCCTGTGAACCATATATTCTTACTTCTTTACCATTTATATAAAACAATATATCGTCTCTATGAGGTCCTATTTGTGTAATTCCTCTTCTATAATCAGTGCTTCTGCTTTTATCTAACTCTTCATAGTATTTTGTTTTTATTGCTTCAATATCATTTTTATCACTCTTAAAGCTGTTTTTATATATAAGCCTTAATTCTTCCTTACTGTCTGTTATTTTCTTATGTGAATCATAAGCATAAGCACTAATCATCTTAATAAAATTAATTCTGTCATTAATAACCTTTGCACCATAGCTTACAAGCTGATCGTCCCATATATCTACTGTCTTTAAAAGCTCTGGATCATCCCATCCTTCTGTTATCAGGTTGTTTCTTTGCTCCAAAACCTTTAGGTATTGAGTGAGATTATAGTAATAGCTTGGCTTTACCTGAGATAATATTATGTCTATAAACCTTCTTCTTTCAGAAGGTCCTTCTTTTATTATTTTCATATGGTCAGGAGAAAATATAACTGTAATAAGATTTCCAAGAAGCTCTCCTATCTTATTTAGTCTGACACCATTTATTTTTATCTGCTTTTTATTATTTTTTTTTATATATAACTCTATGGTTTTTTTTTCGCTTTCTCTTTCAAAATCCACTCTAATCTTTGAATCGTCCTCATTCCATTTGATTAGCTCTATATCCTTCTGTGTTCTGTGGGATTTTCCTGTAGAAAGCATATATATAGATTCAATTATGTTTGTCTTACCCTGGGCATTTGAGCCATAGAATATATTTGCACCTTTTTTCAACTCAACTGACAAATTATCATAATTTCTGAAATTTTTCAGATTAATATTATTAATATGCAATCTCAGCAACTCCCTACATTTTTGAACACTTGTTTAATCAGATTATTATATAGGTTTCTCCAAAGGCTTCCACTTTATCTCCCGGTCTAAGCTTCTTTCCTCTTGCAAGCTCTACTTGTCCATTGACTTTGATCATTCCATCCATAATAGCATTTTTCGCTTCTCCACCTGTTGGTACAATGTTTTCGTACTTTAAAAACTGATCCAGCTTTATGAATTCAGTTTCTATTTTTACTTCTGTCATCTGCATCACCCTTCATTATAGAGTTAATTTTTATTTTACTATATATAAACCACCCTGACGGGTGGTTTTATTAATAATACAAAGAAATAGACTTATACTATTGCTTATAAAATTGGTTTCGTAGTTAATAGATTTTTGATAGAAACCTTCTGATTTTGTGCTTTTTTAGTACATTAGCTGTTCTTTTTGATTCTGGCCGGAAGCACTAAATACAAATATCCATTATTATCACAAGGCTTTATTATACTTGGGCTGATATTTGTAGTAAACTCAATTTCTACTTCTTCACTTTCAATAACCTTTAAAGCATCCAAAAAGTATTTTGCATTAAAACCTATCTCTATATCGTTACCGTCTTTTTTTATTTTTACCTCTTCATGTACATCACCGTTTTGTGAATTAGACTGTATCATCATATTATCATCAATAATCTCAAATTTAATCATATTATTGCTTGAATCCTTTGCAAACAAAGCTGCTCTTTCACAGGATTCAATGAGATTATTCGTATTTACCTTTATTTTTATTTTGTATTCACTAGGTATTATCTGCTTATAGTTAATGAACTCGCCTTCCAGTAATCTTGATACTATTATTGTCTCTCCAATGTGAGCCATTATTTGATTTCTTGAAAAATATATATTAACCGTTTCTTCTGTATCGTTTAATATTTTTCCTATCTCAGATAATGATTTACCGGGTATTACTGCTTTAAAGTCCTTATCATTTATAATGCTGCACCATTTTACAGCCATTCTGAAGCCATCCAGAGCAACCATTGAAACTTTTTCACCTGTAACCTCAAACAGTACTCCTGTAAGTATTGGTCTTATTTCATCCGTTGATACTGCAAAAATAGTATGCTTGATCATATCTCTAAGTACGTTCTGCGATAAAGTAATTCCATTATCCTTCTTTACTGTAGGAAGCTCCGGGAATTCTTCTGCTGACAGACCAATTATCTTGAATTTTGAGTTTTCACATTTAATATTTACTGTATTGTTACCTACAGCTTCTATTTCTACATCAGAATCAGGAAGCTTTCTTACTATTTCTCCTGCTATTTTGGATGATAGTACTATTTTGCCGGGCACTATTACATCAACATCTATAACTGTCTCTATTCCTACTTCAAGATCAGTACCTGTCAGTTTCAGCTTTCCGTTTTTTGCTTCAAAAAGAATTCCTTCTAGTATAGGAAGAGTTGTTTTTGTAGGAACAGCTTTTTGAACAATATTGATACTATTTAGGAGATTCGATTTATTGGTTATTATTTTCATTGTGGATAACCTCCGGTGAATTTTTTTATTATATAGATAATATTAAATATTTTAGTAGTAGTAATAGGGGCTGTGAAGATGTTGATAAGCTGTTAAAACTATTGAAAATAAGCAAATTGTAATGTTAATAATATGTTGAAAAGTTTCAGAAAAATTAAATAGTAAAAATTATGACGGTCATAAGTTATAAAATTAATAACAAATTATCAATAATTTATTAACAACATATTAACAGCATATTAGAAGTTTTATAATCAATATTTTTATAAATAATACGCTACTTATTATCTATCTTATTCTTTATTTCTTCTATAATAGATTTAAGATTAGGGTCTATATTTAAATCTGAAGAAATCTTCTCGTGAGCATGCATTATTGTTGTATGGTCTCTTCCAAACTCTTCTCCAATTTTTGGAAGAGATAAGTCTGTAAGCTCTCTGCATAGGAACATAGCTATCTGTCTTGGATATGCTATGGATTTATTTCTTTTCTTTGCATTAAAATCTTCTATTTTTAGGTTATAGTAATTGCCTACTATTTCTTTTATTACATTTGGAGTTACAATCTTTGGTTTAGAATTAAAAATAATATCCTTTAAAGCTTCGTTGGCAAGATCTTCATTTATTTCTCCGTTTGTAAGTGAAGAGTATGCAACTATTCTAATAAGAGCTCCTTCCAGCTCTCTGATATTTGATTGTATTTTTTTTGCAATAAGCAGCATAACATTATCTGATATAGATAGATTCTCAACTTTAGCTTTCTTTTTCAAAATTGCTATTCTTGTTTCTAAATCAGGAGGTTGTATGTCAGCAATAAGACCCCACTCGAATCTTGATCTGAGCCTGTCTTCCAGAGTAGGTATTTCTTTAGGGGGTCTGTCGCTTGATATAATAATCTGTTTGTTAGCTTCATGCAATGAATTAAAGGTATGGAAAAACTCTTCCTGTGTACGCTCTTTACCGGCTATGAACTGAATATCATCTACAAGGAGAACATCTACATTTCTGTATTTATTTCTGAACTCTACATTTCTGTCATCCCTAATGGAGTTAATAAGCTCATTTGTGAAGGTTTCAGATGATACGTACACTACCTTTGCCTTTTTATTCTGCTTAATTATGTAATGACCAATAGCATGCATAAGGTGTGTCTTTCCAAGTCCTACTCCTCCATATATAAAAAGGGGATTATATGCCTTTGCAGGTGATTCGGCAACAGCTACCGAGGCTGCATGTGCAAGTCTGTTACTGTTTCCTATTACAAATGTATCAAATGTATATTTTGGATTGAGAGATGAGTTTGTTTGTTCATCAGCTTCAACAGATTTTTCTGGGACTTGTTCTATTTGATTTTCTTCAGTAGCCAGAACAAACTTTATATCGAAATAATGGGATGTGACCTGTTTAAGAGCATTTCTAATAAGAGTCACATAGCGTGCCTCTAAAATTCCTTTTGTAAAATCATCAGGTACAGAAAAGGAAAAAGAATTTTCCGTAATTAAAATTGGCTGAATAGCCTTTAACCATGTATTAAAGCTTACTTCTGTAAGCTCTACTTTTATAATTTCCAGAGTCTTGTCCCATATTTCATTAATACGCGGGTTCATGTCAAACCTCCTTGTGTTATAAACAGATTTATAAACATGTGGATAAAATATATGTTAATAAAGCTTGTATAAAAATATATGAATAAAATTGTTAATATAATGTTAATATAATTAATAAAACTGGTAACATAATATATGTTATCAACAATGTGGAAAACATATTATAAACATAAAAAAAGCAGTTCAGCTTGATTATTGACGTAATTAGAAAAAATAATTCACAATTTTTAAAAGTTATACACAACATATACACAGATGTTGATAACTTATTAAGAATGTGAATAATTATCATGAGTTATACACAACCATATAACTATAATAGCAAATGAAGCTATTAAATACAATATTAATTGTGAGTTTATCCACAAAAATAAAACTATGGAACTATATAAAAGCATTTTTCTATTAAAAAGCAAAAAATGTGAAATATTAGCATGGTGCATATATTTCTTGACAGTTAATATCAATGTATATATAATTTTAATAGTAAAGTGGTGAATTATGCAAAAATACTAAACTCTAGTAATTTGACTAAAGTTATAGTATTAAAATACCAGTTGATCGAGTTAGGGGGTGTAGCTATGTTAATGACATATCAGCCAAAAAAAAGGCAAAGAAAAAAAGTACACGGATTCAGAGAGAGAATGAGTACTGCAAATGGAAGAAACGTTTTAAGTAGAAGAAGAAGAAAAGGTAGAAAAAGATTAACAGTATAAGGCCGCGGCGTGTGGCCTTTTTCTGTAGATATTCTTAACTTTTTTTGGAGGATAAAATGGGAGCCCTGCTGAAGATTAAAAGGAACAGTCAGTTTAAGAAGATTTATGGTGAAGGCAGATATTATGCAGAGGAATTTTTAGTAGTTTACATATTGAAGAATTCTTCAGAGTATAATAAGGTAGGGTTTTCTGTAAGTAAAAAAGTTGGAAAAGCTGTTGTCAGAAACAGAGTAAAAAGGCTTATGAAAGAAAGCTATAGGACTTTCAGCGAAAATCTGAAAACAGGTAATGATATTGTTATTACTGCAAGGGCAAAAAGCTCTGATGCAAAGTTCGCCGATATTCTTAAGAACATGGAGTCGGCATTTGTTAGGGCAAGAATTTTAAAGAAGTGATACAAATGAGAAAAATACTTATTTTTGTTATTAGATTGTATCAAATTATGATATCTCCTTTTATAAAGGGAAGCTGCAGATTTACGCCGACATGCTCGCACTATTCTATAGAAGCTATAAGCAGATATGGTGCAATAAAGGGAGCAATATTGTCCGTAAGAAGAATAATGAGATGCAATCCTTTTAATCCAGGCGGATATGATCCGGTTCCTGAATTAGAAAAAAGCCGTGAATAAGAGCGGTTTATATATAAGGTAGTTATACATAATTACAGACAAAGGGGGAAAAGAACTTGCTGGATATAATTGCAAAACCGCTGGGTATGTTGATGCTCTGGATATTTAATGTAGTTAATGACTATGGATTGGCAATAATAGTGTTTACAATATTAACCAAAATACTTTTACTGCCGCTGAACATCAAACAGACAGAATCAACTAAGAAGATGAATGAAATAAACCCAAAGATGAAGGCACTGCAGGAAAAGTACAAGAACGATAAGGAAAAGCTCAATCAAAAGCTTATGGAACTGTACAAGGAAGAAAACTATAATCCTGCATCAGGTTGCTTGCCAATGCTGATACAGATGCCTATAATCTTTGCATTGTTTTATGTAATACAGCAGCCAATAAAATATGTTTTTACAGAAGCCTCAGGCATAAATTTTGCCGAGATTTCAAAGAGTTTTCTTTGGATAAAGGATTTAAGTCTGCCTGAAAGTGGAGCTTCCATAGTTATGATTGGAAGTATAGCTATTCCTATACTGGCTATACTGTCAGGTTTAACAACCTTCATACAATTCAAGATGACTATGCCTAAGGGTAATAAGGATCAGACTCAATCAATGATGTCAACAATAATGCCTGTGTTTATTGGATGGATGTCATATACTTTTCCGTCCGGTTTGGTAATATACTGGATAGTAGGTAATATATTTACTATTGCTCAGCAATACTTTATGTTAAGGGTGATACCTGCTAAGAAGGAGGCATAAAGCATATATGAACTATGTAGAGAAGTCTGCAAAAACTGTAGAAGAAGCTGTAGCACTAGCTTTGGAGGAGCTGAAGATCAGTAAGGAAGATGCTGATATAGAAATACTTGAGCAGCCAAGCAAGGGGATTTTTGGTCTGATAGGATCAAAAAATGCAAAAGTAAAAGTTTCAAAAAAAGAAAAAATTGACGTTATGCAGGAGCTGAAGGAGCTTAGAGAGCTGAAGGATTTCAAGTCGTTCAAGGAGTCTAAAACTCCGACTGAGACAAATGCTAATATAACTGAAGAAGATACAAATGCTGCCAAGAAATTTTTAAGAGAAGTGCTGGACAGCATGGGTATAAGGGCTGAGATAAGAGTCAGAAACATGAATGACAGCTTGTACATAAATCTATCCGGACCTAAGATGGGTATAATTATAGGAAGAAGAGGACAGACGCTGGACTCTCTTCAGTATCTTGTAAGTCTTGTGGTCAACAAAAAAAAAGGTAAGGAAGGCTATATAAAGGTTATACTGGATACAGAAGATTATAGAAGAAAGAGAGAAGAAACTCTTAATAAGCTTGCCAATAGATTAGCTCAAAAAGTTATAAAGAGCGGAAAGAAAATAGAATTGGAGCCTATGAATCCTTATGAAAGAAGGATCATACATTCAGCATTACAGAATTATAATGAAATAATGACCTATAGTGAAGGTGAAGAGCCGTACAGAAAGGTTATAATTTCACATAAGTAAAACAAAACCCAGTATGAAAATACTGGGTTTATAATATTGCTTGAGGATTATGCTAAAAATAGATACATATATACATATTTTATACTTATGGTATACTGTGTTATATTAATGGTGTATAGGAGAGCTCATTTAATTATTAACAAAAGATAGGAGGATGGTTTTAGTGTACAATGAAACCATTGCTGCCATTGCAACTGCTCCGGGTGAAGCAGGGATAGGTATAGTAAGAATAAGCGGAGATAAAGCTGTAGATATACTTGACAGTATTTTTAAGGCAAAGAGTAAAATATATGTAAAGGATATACCATCAAGAAAAGTGACTTTTGGATATATTTTTGATGATAATAGGATAGTTGATGAGGTTTTGGCCATAGTAATGAAAGCTCCTTACTCATATACTACTGAGGATGTTGTTGAAATACACTGTCACGGCGGAATTGTCCCAATAAGAAAAATAATGGAACTGGTGCTACACAATGGAGCTGTACTTGCTGAACCGGGCGAGTTCACGAAAAGGGCTTTTTTAAACGGCAGGATAGATTTGACACAGGCAGAGGCAGTTATTGATGTTATTACTTCAAAAACTGAGAATGGCTTGAATGCTGCAGTAAACCAGCTTGAGGGGAGCTTATCTGATGAAATCAAAAGGATAATGGACAATCTGTTGGCCGCGATTGCACACATAGAGGCTTCCATAGATTTTCCCGAGCATGACATTGAGGAAGTGACCAGTGAAAGTATAAAAGAGCTTCTTAAAAAATCCGAGAAGTCTGTAAGAGAACTTATTGACAGCTTCGAAGAAGGAAGAATAGTGAAAGATGGCTTAAGTACGGCTATAATTGGCCGTCCCAATGTAGGAAAGTCATCACTTCTGAATGTATTGTTAAAATATAATAGAGCGATTGTAACAGATATACCAGGTACTACCAGGGATATTATTGAGGAATATCTGAATATTGGGGGAGTACTGATTAAGTTGATTGATACTGCCGGAATCAGGGAGACTGAAGATATTGTAGAAAAAATAGGCGTAGAGAGAACAAAGGAAGCAATAAAGGAAGCAGAGCTCATAATATTTGTCATTGACATGTCAGAGGAGCTTCTGGATGAGGATAAAGAAATACTGAGTTATATAAAGGATAAGAAGGTAGTGGTGGCAGCTAATAAGATAGATGCAGGCAGGAAGGCAGATATAGATTTTATATATGAACGCTTCGGAAAAAACAATGTAATTGAAATGTCCGTGAAAAATAGCATGGGTATTCAGGAGTTGGAAAAACACATAAAGGAAATGGTATATCATGGCAATGTATCAGTAAGAAATAATAGGATGGTAACCAATATAAGGCATAAGGATTTGTTGGATAAAGCCATAGAAAGCATTAAGAAGGCTATAGCATCCATAGATGCAGGAGTACCAGTGGACCTGGTATCTGTTGATATCAAGGATAGCTGGAGTAAACTGGGAAGCATCACAGGAGATACTGTGGATGAAGATATAGTTACGGAGATTTTCAGCAAATTCTGTATTGGTAAATAGGAGTGAAAATATGGAGTTTTATTCAGGTGAATATGATGTTGTGGTTATTGGTGCAGGTCATGCCGGCTGTGAGGCTGCCCTGGCATGCGCAAGAATGGGACTTAAGACTCTTGTAACTGCCATAAACCTTGACAGTATAGCAATGATGGCTTGTAATCCGTCAATAGGGGGACCTGCAAAGGGAAATCTGGTAAGAGAGCTGGATGCCTTAGGCGGAGAAATGGGAGTAAATATTGACAGGACTATGATACAAATAAGGATGTTGAATACTAAAAAGGGACCGGCTGTAAGAGCATTAAGAGCACAGGCAGATAAGAAGCAGTATCAGGACAGGATGAAAAAGGTACTTGAGGAGCAGGAAAATCTGTTTATTATTCAGGCGGAGATAGTAAGAATCAACTCGAATGAAGGAAAAGTAACGGGAGTAGTTACCAATCTGGGTGCAGTATATAATTGCAAGGCTGTGGTTGTAGCAGCAGGTGTATATTTAAGAGGAAAGATTGTTATAGGCGAAGTGAGTTATGATGGAGGTCCCAACGGATTATTTCCGGCGATGGAGCTGTCAAAATGTCTTGAGGATATGGGATTGAAGCTGAGAAGATTCAAAACAGGTACTCCGGCCAGAATAGACGGAAAATCAGTGAACTTTGATAAGATGTCGGAACAGCCAGGTGACAGGGATATCAACACTTTTTCTTTTATGACGGGTGATATAGAACTGCACCAACTGTCTTGTTACTTAACATATACTAATGAACATACGCATGACATAATAAGAGAGAATATAAAGAGATCACCATTGTATACAGGTGATATTGTAGGTGTGGGTCCCAGGTATTGTCCTTCCATAGAAACAAAAATTATTAATTTTCCGGATAAGGAGGCTCATCAGATATTTATTGAGCCGGAAGGCCTGAATACAAAGGAGATGTATGTACAGGGAATGTCATCAAGCCTGCCATTAGATGTACAGATAGCTGTGTTGCACAGCGTACCAGGCTTGGAGGATTGTCATGTAATGAGACCTGCTTATGCAATAGAATATGATTCCATTGATACAACGCAGTTGAATCTTAATCTTGAGTATAAAGAGGTATCAGGTCTGTTTTTTGCGGGACAGATTAATGGTACATCAGGCTATGAAGAAGCTGCAGCACAAGGAATTATGGCTGGTATAAATGCAGCATTGAAGGTTAAAGGACAACCACCATTTATATTGGATAGATCAGAGGCTTATATAGGTGTGCTTATTGATGACCTTGTTACTAAGGGTACAAATGAGCCCTATAGAATGATGACCTCCAGATCGGAATACAGGTTGATATTGCGTCAGGATAATGCAGATCTGAGGCTTACGGAAAAGGGACGTAAAGTAGGACTTGTCGGTGATGACAGATATGAGCGTTTTGTTGTTAAGAGGAACAGTATAGAAGCTGAGCTTGAAAGGCTTAGAAATGTAACTGTAAAGCAGGATGAAAGAGTCAAAGCCTTTTTAGAAAAATACAATAGCGCTGAGATAAGAGGTTCAATCAGCTTGTATGAACTGCTTAAAAGGCCTGAGATTACTTATACTGCGCTGTATGAACTGGTTGATGATATGCCTGAGCTTAGCCGTGAAGTAACAGAAGAGGTAGAGATACTTATAAAATACGAAGGCTATATAAGAAAGCAAATTTCTCAGGCAGAACAGTTTAAAAAGCTAGAGAACAAAAAAATTCCTTACTTTGTGGATTTTAATGATATTAAAGGTCTTTCCCTGGAGGCAAGAGAAAAAATGAATAGAATAAAACCTGATAATCTGGGGCAGGCTTCAAGGATATCCGGAGTATCTCCTGCAGACATCTCTGTGGTCATGATATATCTGGAGCAGTTGAGAAGGTCAAAAAACATAGAGAAGGATTGATGGATATGGAGAAGAGATCTATACTGGTTGAAGGATTAAACAGGCTTGGAATTGCCGCAGAAGCTGCTGATATAGAAAGACTTATTAAGTTAAAGGATATACTGTTGGAGTGGAATGAAAAAATAAATCTTACTGCAATTACGGAAGAGGTTGATGTTTACATAAAACACTTCTTAGATTCCGCAACCTGTCTGTTGACTAATAAGTTTTTTGAAGGTGCAAATGTCATTGATGTAGGAACAGGTGCTGGTTTTCCAGGTGTTCCTGTAAAGCTCTTAAAAAAGGATATCAAGCTGACTCTGCTGGATTCGTTAAATAAGAGAATAACATACTTAAATGATGCTGCTGTAAAGCTAGGACTGGAGAGTGTATCTATGGTGCATGCTAGAGCTGAGGAAGCAGGTGCAGATAAGCGCTATAGAGAGAAGTATGATATAGCATTGTCCAGGGCTGTTGCTGCAATGAATGTTTTAACAGAATATTGTATGCCTTTTGTTAGGGTGGGAGGATTTTTTTTATGCCAAAAGGGACCAGGATACGCTGACGAGATGAATGAAGCGGCCAATGCAATAAAAATTCTGGGAGGAGAAGTAGAAGAGGTAAAGGAATACATCTTACCCTTCAGTGATATAAAACACTATATAGTTGTTATAAAGAAAATATCAGAAACTCCGACAAAATATCCTAGAAAACCTGGAAAACCTGCATCTGATCCGATTGTATAGTAGAAATATGATGATTTTTGTAACAAAAAAGTTGGCGTCACAATGCAAATTATACCCTTTATATGCAGGAAGATTGGGAGTTTGTGGCGAATAGACATAGAAGATTCATTATGGTGGAGCTATAAATGAAATTTATAGTTCCAATATTTTTGATGTGGGGTACAAAAACGGGAGGAATGAGAGCATTGGAGGAGAACAAAATAATAGTAAATTTGCCTATTGATTCAATAGCACCAAATCCTTACCAGCCTAGAAAAGAATTCAGCTCAAATGCCATTGAGGAATTATCTGCATCCATAAAAGAATATGGTATACTGCAGCCTATAAATGTAAGGCGAATAGGGAGAGACAGCTACGAGCTTATTGCAGGCGAAAGAAGACTAAGAGCATCAAAGCTGGCAGGCATGAATAATATACCTGCAATAGTAGTTGAAGTAGTGGAACAAGACTCTGCCGTAATTGCCCTTATTGAAAATTTACAGAGAGAAGACCTGAATTTCATGGAAGAGGCAGAAGGCTATTTTAATTTAATACACGACCATGGAATGACACAAGAGGAGTTGGCAAAAAAAGTAGGGAAAAAGCAATCAACCATTGCTAACAAACTGAGACTTTTAAAGTTGACACCGGAAATAAAGAGTATCATACTTGCAAATGGCTTGACAGAAAGGCATGCAAGAGCACTATTGAAGCTGCCTGATGAAGCACTGCAGAAAAAGGCACTTGCAGCTGTAGTTAAAAGATCCTTAAATGTAAAGAAAACTGAAGAGCTGGTTGATAAGCTGCTGGATGATATAGCAGCTGCAAAGGAAGATAGGCCAGAAAAGAGAATCAGAGGCAAGATAAATTATAATATATATATAAATACTATAAAAAATACTTATAAGGAAATATTGAAAACAGGCTATAAAGTTGAGTATGGACAGGTGGATAAGGGTGACTATGTAGAGATTACATTGAAAGTACCTAAAAATATATAAAATTGAGACCTCATACCGTAAAGGGTTTGAGGTCTATTTTTATCAGGAAAGTTTGAATTAATCATGCATGTACCATGCTATATTTTACCTGACAATATAAGTATACCCATTATGAGAAATAACACTCCTGCTATGTTTTGTATGTATGAGGGTGGTACCAGCTTGGTTATGTATGCACCTGCAAAAACTCCTAAGAAAGAAGAACACACCAAAGCAAGACTTGCTCCAATAAATATTGGAATAATTGAGTTTGATTTAGCTGAAAGCAGCATGGTGGCTAACTGCGTTTTATCACCTAGCTCTGCTATGAATACCAGAAAAAAAGTAGACATAATTAGTTTAAGCATTTTTTCCTCCTTTTGCTGAAGTTTTATATTAATTGCCAAATCTGCTTTAAATTATAGTATAATAGTATTTGGTATAATCACTGTACGGATAATGCGCCATTATACATTTTAATGTATATGTTTTTAGCGGATTTTTATTCGAAAATTGTTTAATATATAAAGTTTTTATTATATTATTTAATTATGTGGCAATTGAAATTTAGATTTATCAAATTTGTATGTGAGGTGTATGTAATGTCTAAATCCATAGCAGTCTTCAACCAAAAAGGTGGTGTCGGTAAGACAACAACAGTTGTAAACCTGTGTGCCTGTCTGAGCAGTCTGAGTAAAAAGGTTCTTATGATCGATATAGATCCGCAGGGCAACACTACCAGTGGTATTGGGGCTGATAAGAATAGTCTTGCATATACTATTTATGATGTGTTGATAAATAATGTTGATCCTAAAGATTGTATCATAGAAACAAATGAAAGCAATTTGTTCCTCCTTCCGTCCAGTGTGCAATTGGCTGGTGCAGAGATTGAGCTTACTGGCATAAATGACAGGGAGCTCAAACTAAGAGAATGTATAGAGCGAGTGAAGCAGGATTATGATTTTGTTTTTGTTGACTGCCCTCCTTCCTTAGGTTTGTTATCAATAAATGCTCTATCTGCAGTAGACAGTGTTTTAATTCCCATTCAATGTGAATATTACGCTCTGGAAGGAGTTAGCCAGCTTATGAACACTATTAAGCTGGTACGAAAGAATCTGAATCCTGATCTGGAGGTTGAGGGTGTAGTACTTAGTATGTTTGATGGCAGAACTAATCTTTCAATACAGGTTGTAGAGGAAGTAAAAAAGTATTTTAAAGGTAAGGTATATACCACTATGATACCTAGAAATGTCAGACTTGCAGAGGCGCCAAGTCATGGACTGTCTATTCTGCAGTATGACCTTAAATCTAAGGGTGCAGAGGCATACATGGAGTTGGCAGAAGAATTCATAGATTTGTGTGAGGATGTGAGATAATTGAGTAAAAAGGGTTTAGGTAAGGGATTAGGAGCATTAATCAGAGAGAACGATGAGATAAAGGAAAACTCAATCGTTGAGTTAAAATTAACTGAAATAGAATCTAATGAAAATCAACCCAGAAGACATTTTGATGATGAAGCTTTAAATAATCTTGCTGATTCAATACGTGAGCATGGGGTAGTTCAGCCAATTATAGTCAGGAAGCTTGAGCACGGATATCAGATTGTTGCAGGAGAAAGACGTTGGAGAGCATCAAGACTTGCAGGCTTAAAATCAATACCTGCAATCATAAAAGACTTTTCAAATGTTCAGGTTATGGAGGTAGCACTTATTGAAAACCTGCAGAGAGAGGACTTGAATCCAATTGAAGAAGCTGCTGCATATAAAAGCCTTTTGGATGAGTATAACCTGACTCAGGATGAAATCGCAAAAAGGATTGGAAAGAGCAGACCGGCTATTGCTAATTCCATGAGATTGCTAAATCTGAGTGATGATATAAAGAAGCTGGTAGCGGAAGGAAAGATTAGTGCGGGACATGCAAGAGCCCTTCTTTCAATTAGTAATGAAAAAAAGAGATTCGAAGTTGCACAAAAAATTATTGATCAACAGCTAAATGTACGAGAAATAGAGAATATTGCAAAAGGGGCAGAAAAAAGGGATAGACCTGCTCTGAAAAAAGATTTGGACATAATAGAGCTTGAGGATAAGCTTAAAGGTCTGCTTGGAACCAAAGTAAACATTAACCATAAAAAGAACAGAGGAAAAATAGAAATTGAGTATTATAGTAATGATGATCTTAATAGAATTCTAGATTTGTTGGAAAAATAACGACGCATTAAAATTTCCTATAATTGATTATTTTTTGTCTCGTAATACATAAAGACCTAGAAAAACAAAAATCTAATATAAGCTGATTTTAAACGAATAGATGTAATTTCGAAATGTTTCACGTGAAACAATACATAACATGTTTCACGTGAAACACATAGGAGTGTTTATGATATATTTTGATAATGCAGCAACAACTTTTCCAAAGCCCGAAACCGTATACAAGGCTATTGATGAGTATCTGCGAAGTTACTGTGGAAATCCCGGCAGGTCAGGGCATAGGCTTTCGCTGCACTCGGGAAGAGTGCTTCTGGAGGCAAGAGAGCTGTTATCTGAGCTGTTTAATACTTCTAGTCCTGATAGAATAGTTTTCACACTTAATGCCACGGATTCAGTAAATATTGCATTGAAAGGCTATCTTAGCTCAGGAGATCATATAATAATGACCAGTATGGAGCATAATGCTGTTGCAAGACCAGTAAAACAGTTAGAACACATTGGGGTAGAAAATACCATTGTACAATGTGATGAACAAGGCAGGCTGAACACAGAGGATATAAAAAAAGCATTTAAGCAAAATACTAAGCTTCTTGTTGCAACGCATGCCTCAAATGTAACGGGCACAATAATGCCTATATACGAAATGGGCAAACTGGCTGCAGAGAACAATATCAAGTTCATGGTAGATGCAGCGCAGACTTCAGGAGTATATGATATAGATGTAAAAAAAATGAATATAAATATATTGGTATTTACAGGCCATAAGAGTTTATACGGAGTTCCGGGAGTTGGCGGTTTGTATATAGATGAAAGTGTAGATCTAATACCTGTTAGAGTGGGGGGAACAGGCAGCTATTCAGAATCATTACTTCAGCCTGAAATCTACCCGGATAGACTTGAAAGCGGTACTCCTAATACGCCTGGTATAGTAGGATTGTGTGAAGGAATCAGATTTATAAATAAAACAGGCATAGAGAATATAAGAAAGCATGAAGAAGATTTAACCCGGTATTTTATCAATGAGTTAAAAAATATAGATGACATAAAAATATATGGGCCTGAAGAGATATCAGAACACGCGCCGGTTGTATCCATTAACATAGGAAACATAGGTTCATCGGAAATGAGCTATATGCTTGACAGCAGCTTCAATATTGCAACAAGGCCGGGCTTACACTGTTCACCACTTGCACATAGAACAATTGGCACCCTCCAACAGGGTACTGTAAGGTTCAGTTTTGGATATTTCAATACAAAAGACGAAATAAGAGAGGCAATTGATGCCATAAATACAATAGTACGGGAGATATAGGAGAGAAAGTATGAATTATTTTAGAAGCTTAATAAATGAAAACATGGAGTATGCAGTATTAATAATCATAATTATTTTTCTGATATTTTTAATATGGAATTTGATTGTAACACTTCAGCTGGCAAGACTAAGTAAGAAGTATAAAAGGTTTATGAGAAACAGTACGGGTAAAAACATGGAGGCAGTACTGGAGGAGTTCATGGGTGATGTAAAAGAAGCGATTGCCAAGACAGATGTGGTGGAAAATAGGCTGGAAAAAATGACAGAGCAGCTGGACAGGTGTGTGCAAAAGTGGAATGTACTGAGATATAATGCTTTTAGCGATACTGGCAGTGATCTTAGCTACTCAATAGCACTGCTGGATAATTACTATAACGGATTTATATTGACAGGAATCTATGGCAGAAACGAAACAATAAATTATGCAAAACCTATAATCTCTGGGGAGTCAAAATATCCTCTCTCTGTTGAAGAGCAGCTGGTACTGGATAGGTGTATGAAAAAGACAGGCAAATAGAATAAAAAAGGCACTTCCATTGAATAATAACATTGGAGGTGCTTTTTTATGCGAATAGCAATACAAAAAGGCTTGGATAATCTTATGAACGAACTAAAAAATCAAGGGTATGATGTTTTTGTTATTGGTGAGAACAAAATGGCAGATGCAGTTTTATACAAGGAGGCTGATACATACCCGTATTATGAGGTAAACAATATTCCATCTGCAGCTTCCTCGACATATGGGGATAACATAAATTACGGAGCACTGCTGGTGAACGTCACAAATAAGTCTATAAATGAAATAATCGAGATACTGAACAGAAGGACTTATAGTCCGCTGTTTTAATCAAAGGAGACACGCTTGCATGAAAGGTGAATGATATGTTTCAAAATAGAATAGATGCAGGTAAAAAGCTGTTTACGCAAATAAAGAGCTTGATTAACAACAATACACTTATATATGCTGTTCCCAGAGGAGGTATAATTATTGCAGGAGAAATCTGCAAAGAAACTAAAAAACAGATGAACACCATTGTTGCAAAGAAACTAAGATTCCCCTACAATGATGAAATTGCTATAGGTGCAGTAGTAGAAGACGGACTGTATGTATTAAACGAAGAAGCGGTAGCATACTCCAATATCAGTGATGAGTATATAAAAGATGAATTAAGACAGCAGATTATCAGAATAGACAAGCTGAGAGAAAGGCTAAAAAGCGCCAGACGCTTTGATGTATACGATAAAAGAGTTATTGTGATTGACGATGGTCTGGCTACAGGCATGACTATGCTTGCAATTGTAAGATATCTGCAGTTGCATAGAGCAAACGAAATAATTGTATGTGTACCTGTGGCTTCGCGGGAAGCTGCATACATACTGGAAAATAACGGGGCAAGAGTTATATCCAACGAAATACCTAATGTGTTTGAAGCAGTCGGCAGCTACTATGAGGATTTTACTCAAGTCAGCTATGAATCAGCAGCTGATACTTTGACTAAATACAATTAGAAAAGCACTATCTGTACAGATAGTGCTTAGTGTATTATTTAAGATTCTCGGGGTTTAGCGGTTTTAACTCATCTATTATAAATATTCCATCTTTTCTTACAAGCTTGTTGTCAAACCACATTTCACCACCGCCGAAATCAGGTCTCTGTATGCATACAAGATCCCAATGAACTGCAGAATCATTACCGTTATCACATTCCGTATATGCACTTCCGGGAGTAAAGTGGAAGCTGCCGCATATCTTCTCATCAAAAAGAGTATTTTTCATAGGATTTACAATGTAAGGATTCACACCTATCGCAAATTCGCCAATGTATCTTGCACCTGTATCGGTATCAAATATTCTGTTTATATCTTCTGTATTATTGGCTGATGCATCAATTATCTTACCGTCTTTAAACTCAAGTCTGATATTTTCAAAGGTTTTACCCATATAAACAGCCGGAGTATTGTATGATATAACTCCATTGACAGAGTCAAGAATAGGTGCAGTATAAACTTCACCGTCAGGGATGTTAACCTGACCTGAGCATTTGATTGCAGGCATGCCCTTTATTGAAAAGCTTATGTTCGTACCCTGACCTGTTATCCTTACTACATCTGTTAACTGCAGTATATCAACCAGAGGATCCATGGCTTTATCCATTTTGCTATAATCCAGACAGCTGGTGTTAAAATAAAAATCTTCATAAGCATCATAGCTCATATTAGCTGCCTGAGCCATCGAATCGGTGGGATAAGTTGTTATTACCCATTTTGTGTTTTCAATTCTCTCTTTAAAGTGCACAGGAACAGTATATAACTCACTGTGCAGCATTTTTTTAGCCTGTGGTACGTCTGCCAAATAAGTTGAATTAGTTAGGGCACTGATAGAAATATAAGCATCCATAGCCTTCATTCTCACCAGATCAAATTCAGCCATCAGCTTAAGCTGTTCTTCACTAACTCCCATTAAAAGCTCCCGTGAAATTTGGGAATCAGTAAGCTGAACAAAAGGCAATGCACCTAAGGCGTATATTTCCTTCAG
Source organism: Bacillota bacterium (assembly GCA_049322695.1). Taxonomy (GTDB): domain Bacteria; phylum Bacillota; class Clostridia; order Lutisporales; family Lutisporaceae; genus CALGKJ01. Next base: position 24,672 of record JBMORW010000046.1, read on the forward strand.
CAGTTCTTTTACCAAAGGCTTTGCTTCTACGGAAGCCTGTACTAGAATTTTCTCGCCGGGTTGAAGTCTTACCGAGTGACTCAATAAATTCCTTGCTACCCTGTTAACTCTTGGATCCTTCAATTTCATACACCCCTACTCATTAAAATACTATTGCAAAGCAATACAACATTATTTTATCATATCACAGTATATAAAAGTAGAGTTATTATTTTATTGAACCGCCATGAAAAACCAGCTCATAAACAGGCTTATCATCCATATATATTACTTCTTTGCCGACAAAAAAGTCAATTTTACCATTGTAGCTGCAGTTATATACGAAACTGTCCTTAACAAACTTTTCAGGTCCTCTGAATGGAGCATCATAAGGTACATTTCTCAAGGCTTCCTTTAAAAAGTCAGAGAAGCCCTCAGGTATCTGATCAACAAGCATGCGTCCGTAATAGTTCATGGACCAAACCGGATGATTGTTCATCCATACTGCTTCTTCACCGGCAAACTCAATACCCCCAAGATAGGTATCTATGTAGAGATAATCCTTATCGCGGTAATGAAGATCCTTGGATTCGGGACGCGATGACGGGGAGAAATCTCCATATCCGGCATATGTACTGATCTTAGCTTTTACTAAGAAACTTTTGAAATCATCTGTATTTAATATCATAATTCAAATCACCTCAAGGAATATTCTATACAAACATGTGTTCGGTGTCAATAATTATAGATTACTTGACTATAAGCAGGAATTATATTAATATAATAAAAAAGGCATTGAAGAGGAGGAGTATTCATTTCCTGATGCTTAGAGAGGGGTTGTCTGGTGGAAAACCCCATGAAGGAGATGAGGAAGGTAGCCTTGGAGCCGTAAACCGAAGCAATAGTAGGCTTTACCGGAATCCCACCGTTATGAGGGAGATAGTATCGGTCATATACCTGTACTATACTGAGAGTGGGCTCTTTATAGAGCACAAAGCTAGGTGGTATCGCGGAGGTTGTAAACCCTTCGTCCTAATATGGACGAAGGGCTTTTTGCATTATTATTCAAATAAATATAGAAGGAGTGAAAAAAATGCTAAGTAAAAAATATAATCACACTGAAAGCGAGAAAAAATGGCAAAACTACTGGAAGGAAATAGAGATATACAAATATGACAGTACAGATATTAAGGAGGTATACTCAATAGATACTCCACCTCCAACCGTTAATGGGAATCTTCATATAGGCCATATATTCTCATATACTCAAGCGGAAATGATTGCGCGCTATCAGAGGATGCAAGGTAAAAATGTATTCTACCCCTTTGGCTTCGATGATAACGGTCTTCCTACGGAGAGATTGGTAGAGAAGGAAAAAAGCATCAGGGCAAAGGATTTGCCAAGAAGCGCGTTTACTGAGCTGTGCCTTGATACAACTGCCAAGTATGAGGAAGAGTTTAAAGAGCTTTGGCAGTCTTTGGGCTTTAGTGTTGACTGGAGTCTTCAATACGAAACAATCAATCCAGTATCTCAAAGAATATCACAAAAATCATTTTTGGATTTGGTAGAAAAAGGTAAGGCATATATAAAGGAAACACCCGTCTTATGGTGCACTAACTGTCAAACCTCAATAGCACAGGCAGAGCTTGAATGGCTGGACAAAGAAACAAGCTTCAATTATATAAACTTTGAGTCAGACAATAATAGTATTACAGTAGCTACAACAAGGCCGGAGCTTTTGTATGGCTGTACTGCAATTTTTGTTCATCCAGAGGATGAACGCTACAAGACCTTGATAGGCAAAAACGCAGTTGTTCCTTTATACGGATATGAGGTTAACATATTGGGAGATGAAAGAGTATCAATGGATAAGGGTACAGGCGCAGTTATGTGCTGTACTTTTGGAGACAGCACTGATATGGATTGGTATAACGATTATAAGCTGCCATACAGAAAGGTAATAGAGGGCAACGGGCTTATTTATGATGAAGTGCCTTACATTGCAAAAATGAGCGTATATGATGCCAGGACAAAAATTATTGAACTGCTTAATGAAAAAGGCTTGATAATAAAAAGTGAAAGGCTGGCTCACTCTGTTAGCATACATGAGAGATGCGGATGCGAGACGGAGATCATTCCATCCAGACAATGGTATATTGACGTATTGGGTATTAAAGAACAGCTGTTGGAAGCAGGTGACAAAATAAATTGGTATCCGGAAACAATGAAGATAAGATATCAAAACTGGGTAAGTAATCTCAAGTGGGATTGGTGTATATCAAGGCAGAGATATTTTGGTGTACCCTTTCCGGTTTGGTATTGCAGCCATTGTGGTCATATCATTTTGGCTGATGAAGAAATGCTTCCGGTAAACCCCCTTGAAGAAAAGCCCTCCAGGGTATGCGAATGCGGCAGTTATGATTTCATGCCTGAAGAAGCTGTTTTCGACACGTGGGCAACCTCATCAGTAACTCCGTTGATAAATGCAAAATGGAAAGAAGCAGAAAACAGGATGGACCAGCTTTACCCCATGAGTATGAGAACACAGGCTCATGAGATAATAAGAACATGGGCATTCTATACAATAGTAAAAAGCCTTTATCACACCGGGCAGATACCCTGGAGGGACATCATGGTATGCGGCTTTGTTATGGCTAAGAAAGGCGAAAAAATAAGCAAATCTAAAAGCAATTCTTCTAATACGCCAAAGGAGCTGATTCTTGAGCATTCTGCAGATGCTATAAGGTATTGGGCGGCAAATGCAAGGCTTGGTACAGATATAATGTTCTCAGAAGAGGATTTGCTAGGCTCTAAGAGATTTTTAACAAAGCTATGGAATGCGTCAAAATTTGCTATTATGCATCTGGCAGATTATGATAACAAAAAGCCTCAAAAGCTTATGGCTTCCGATAAGTGGATAATATCCGGCTTTAATCAGACTATGACTAAGGCAAAGGGATATTTGGACAGATATGAAATAGGAGCAGCTAGGCAAGCAATAGATGATTTTTTCTGGAATGATTTCTGTGACAACTATCTTGAGCTGGTAAAGGACAGACTTTATAAGCCTGAAGTTCATGGTGCGGAAGAAAGAACATCAGGACAGCACGCATTATATAAAGTTCTGCTAGGAATATTAAAGCTGTATTCTATATATGTGCCTCATATTACAGAGGAAATCTATCAGGCATATTTTGCAGAGAAAGAAAACCTGTTGTCCATACACACTAGCCAATGGGATGAAGGCAGTGAAACAGATATAAAGCTGCAAAGGTTTGGATATATGCTGGATGAAATACTTAAAGAGGTAAGGAAATATAAGTCGGAGAATAATCTGTCACTAAGAGCCGAGCTGAAAAAGCTAATACTGACGATACCCGATGAAGCCGTAGGACTGATGAAGGACGCTTTGTTGGATATTAAAATCTGTACTGCTTCAGAAAGCATCGAAATAATTAAAGGAAAGGAATTCAAGCTGGTGCTTGTAAATTAATTAATAGGGCAGACCATAAATGAGTCTGCCCTATGATTTATTAAGCCAGCGGTTTATTAAGCTCTTCCGTGCCCTCCAGAACAAATCTACCATCTCTGATAATATCTGTCCTGCTTCCATCCTTTGAAACAGCAGAAATGAGTTCAAGCTTCTCATAAGGTATGGTTATATCCAAATGCTTATAAGTATAAGCATTGTCAGGGTCTGATTTTCGCAACGCGGTTTTTTCATTCTCTCTGGATATAACTTCCTTCCCGTCAAGCATATTATATACAGGATTATCTTCCTCATGCTTATAGCAAGTATCTCCGATAGCAAAATGCGGACCCATTTTTTCTGCAACCAGAATAGGAAGCAGATTTGCTATACCGTATTTCATTGCCATGGCATATGCCTTTGTGTTCGTACCAATCGCAAACTCTCCCATAGGTAATGTTGTAAATGGAAACAGCATATTATCCTCTATATATTTTTTATTGTCTATGTCATTTTGAAAATTGGAACAGCTGTACTCTTCAATATATCCGTTATTGAACTTCAGCATAAGATTCTTATAATTGAAGCCTCTTAGGAATATCTCCTCCAGATGTAGCATACCGTTTGTACCATGTAGTTTGGGTGTAGTAAACACCTCTCCCACAGGTATGTTTACATCAGCCACGCAATTAAAGAAGTTCGTGTGCTTTGCAGTATCCTCCAGATCGAAGAGGGATACTCTTATATCAGTAAGATTTCCGTTGCATCCTTTTATATGAACATGCCCGGCCTTATCAAGCACATCTATTATTTTCTGTTGTATAGATTCATGCTGATTGTTGTCCATTGAATTAATCAGCATCATCTCCTCAAATATGTCTTCATAAATATCTCCTATTTCCGGTGAAGGCAGAGCAATTATTGTAAAGGTGGATTCATCCCTTCTTATGTACTGGGAAAATACCTTATTTATTCTAATATTATATTTATTATAAGCCTCTGTCTGAGCTGCATCCAGCTTCAGATTTTCTTTTTTGCTGGCAGGAGAAAAGGGTCTTTCTCCGAAGCTTCTGAAAACAATATTGCCGGAAGAGCCTTCTAATACATCCTTATACTCGGTACAGGCATTAAGCTGGCTATGAAAAAGCAAATCCAGATACTCTTCGTCAACTAGAATCGAATTATCAAACTTATGGTCATAGTTATACTGCGGGTTTATGTTGGTGCTAAGAAGATTCACATGAGCTCTGCCTCTGTAGCCTGATGCCTCAAGATTCTTAATAATGTATTTTGCTAAAATTTCATGTCCTATTGCGTAGATTATATATACTGTATTTCTGCTGCTTGGCTTTTTATTGTCTCTCTTGAAGCTTCTTATATAAGCGCTGACAATATTTTTTGACAGCTCCAAGAGCTTTTCCTCGGGATAGCTGCTTATAAATTGGGCTATCCTTATTTCATGATCAGTAATGCAGCGGGGGTGCTTGAATAGAAATCTTACATCCCTTAAATCAGAGTTAAATATAATATTATTAATAGCTTTGTAATCAAAGTCAAGCCTTTCAAGCAAGTTTACCCTTGAATCCCTTTGCAGGGTTTCTTCCTCCCGGCTTCTGATAATGCTCTTTAGAATATCATACTTAACCTCACTTGTGCTAATAAGCTCATAAATATCAATAATAAGCTTGCTATATTCATAGAGCTTATAGCGTTTGTGATTTAATGCATAGCTGTGGCAGTTGTACACCTCTGAATAAACATAAGACAAAAGCTGTCCTATTCCATCACCAAAGCAAGCTGTACAGTAGGAAGGATTGGCATAGCTTTTATCATAGCTTCCAGGCATTAAATCACCATAAATCTGAATGTTCTGCTGCATTAACAAATCCAGTGAGCTTGATAAATAATAGTTTTCATTGGTCTGCCTTTCCAAGTTGAAAAATATCAGTAGTTTTGTGCAGATGCCTGTGAAGTAATCATTAAGGAAAGAATCATCGAACTTATTGTTTCTTAAAGCTTGTTCATCAATAATGCTGTTGATTCTGCTTATAATGAATTGATAGTCACTTTCAATTCTCAAATTTTCCGAATCCACTATCTCCTGCCATCTGTTCATTGTTAACCCCCTAAAAATTATTTATTGATAAAATATTGATATAGACCTCATCAATAGAGGCTTTATCCAGTTCAATACCATTCCAGTGCTTATATGCAGCCACAGCTTGTGCAGCAAGCATATATAGTCCATTTGCTGTTTTCAGACCGCGTGCCCTTGCTTCCCTTAAAAAGAGTGTTTCCTTTGGGTTGTAAATAATGTCAACTGCAGCTTCAAAACCTCCCAAAACCTTTGGATCAACTGGTGCACAAGCGGTATTGGGATACATTCCGCAGGGTGTGCAGTTAATTATAATATCTTGATTTTTTACTTGATTTAGCTGATGATAATCAATTATTTCAACACCAGGAATATTGATGCTGTTTTCGCTATCAAATCTTTTTCTGCTGACAATGGTGACTTTGCTTATATCATTATCTATAAGATAACAGGCAATAGTCCTTGCTGAGCCTCCTGTACCAAGGACCACGGCACTCTTTCCCGAAACTTGTATTTCATGCTTATTCAGCATTGCACCAAAGCCTATATAATCTGTATTGAAGCCGATTAATCTGTCACCTGCAGCTATTGTATTGACGGCACCAATTCTTTCGGCCTCAGAGGATATATGGTCAAGATGCTTCATAACCTCAAGCTTATAGGGTATGGTTACATTAATACCCTTTATTCCGCTTTCTACAAGGTTTCTTACAAAGTCGCCCAAATCTTCTTTTTTTATTTCAAACAGCTTGTACTGCGCATCAATACCAAGAACATCAAAAATATAGGAGTGTATCTGTGGTGAAAAGCTATGCTGCAGCTTCTCTCCTAATAAACCATATATCAATCCCATATGAAGTACTTCCTTTCGTTCATTAACATATCAAGTACGGCCAATGCAGCTGCAGCCTCTACTACAGGTAAAGCCCTGGGCACAATGCAAGGATCATGTCTTCCTGAAACACTTATTACTGCATCTTTCATTTCTCTAATATCTACGGTATTCTGTTTAACTGCTATGGAAGGAGTAGGCTTGAAGGCTGCTCTGAAAACTACAGGCATGCCGTTTGTAATGCCTCCAAGTATTCCTCCGCATTTATTAGTATAGGTTGATATCTTGCTGCCATTGATATAAAACTCATCATTTGATTGAGAGCCTTTCATATTACTTATATTAAAGCCAGCTCCAAACTCGATGCCCTTGATGGCAGGTATGGAGAACAGCAGATGAGAGAGCAAGCTTTCAAATGAATCAAAAAATGGAGAACCCAAACCGGCAGGCAGATTGACAATAGCAGCCTCTACTATGCCGCCTATTGAATCTCCTTCCTTTGAGACTTGCTCAATCAGCTCCTGCATTGCTTTACCGGAATGGAAATCTATTGTTGGAAAGTTACTGGAGTGCAGTTGTTCCAGCAAGCCTGAATCAATATTGACTGGATCAAAGCCAGCATCCCTTATGTGTCCTATACCGTAGATGTGACTTCCTATTGATATATTATGCTTTATAAGCAGCTGCTTTGCAACAGCCCCTGCAATAACCAACGGTGCTGTAAGCCTTCCCGAAAAATGCCCGCCTCCTCTATAGTCATTATAGCCGGAATGCTTCATATAACCTGTGTAATCAGCATGCCCGGGGCGCAAGAGGTTTTTATTAGATTCATAGCTGGATGAATCCACATCATTATTATAAATGATTATAGTTAGAGGTGAGCCGGAGGTCTTGCCGTTAAAATATCCGCTCAATATTTCAAAGGAGTCTGTTTCTTTTCTGGATGAGGTAAGCTTGCCTCTGCCGGGAGCTCTTCTTTTCAGCTCAAGCTTAATAGCATCTAAATCCAGGCTTATTCCCGCAGGTATACCGTCTAGTACTATGCCTATTCCCTTTCCGTGAGACTCACCAAATATGGAAAGCTTAAAATTATTTCCCCAGGTCGAGTTCATCGAATATACCTCCCAATAATTTAAAATCTTCAAAGAAATGAGGATAGGACTTGTTTATAGACTCATATCCGTCTATTATAACCGGCTGTATGCAGCCTATTGATGCAACAGCCAATGCCATTGCTATTCTGTGGTCATTCCAGCTGCTTACCCTTCCTCCATATAAAGCCTTCTTTCCGTGAATTATGATGCTGTCTTCATTTTCCCATATTTCAGCTCCAAGCTTGCTCAGCTCAGTTACTATAGCTTTAAGTCTGTCAGATTCCTTTACTCTTAGCCTTGCTGCATTAACAATTCTGGTTTCACCCTTCGCTAAAGCTCCCAGCACTGCAATGGCAGGAGCCAAATCCGGACAATCAGAAACATCAACTGTTATGCCTCTTATAGGAGAGCGGCTGATACTGATTCCTTCAGCATCCAAGCTGATTTGTGCCCCCATTTCGCTTAGTATCTTTAATATTACGGAATCACCCTGTACAGAGCTGTTGTTAAGACCTGCACATTTTATAGGGCCTGACAAAGCTCCTGCAGCCAGCCAGAATGCAGCCTGAGAATAATCTCCCTCCATGCTTAAGTGTGAGCTAATGTATTTCTGGTTTCCGGGAATGTAGAAAACACTATAGTCAATATTCTCAACAGTGACTCCGAACTTCCTCATTTCCTCTATGGTAATATCTACATAGCCTTTTGATTCCAGCTTGTTCTGTATCCTGATGTATGAATCGCCCTCGAGAAGAGGAAGTGCAAGAAGCAGGCCTGTAACAAACTGAGAGCTGATGCCGCCATCTATTTCATATGTACCGGGAACTAAACGACCCCTTACGGTTACTGGTAAGCGATCTGAGGAAAAGCTTACGCAATGAGAGCTGAATGCTTCTATATATGAGGTAATTGGTCTTTCTGACAATCTCCCTCTGCCGGTAAATGTTACTTCATCCCTGAAAAGTAATGATACAGGTATCATAAACCTCAGGGTAGAGCCGGATTCTCTGCAATCAATAACAGCTTTCTCATGACTGCCATGCTTTCCACCATTTATCACAAGGGTGCTGCCTTTTACCTCTATATCTGCACCAAGTGTTCTGACTGCGCTGATAGTAGCATTTATATCCTCTGAAAAAACCATTCTGTTGAGGACAGAAATTCCCGAAGACAGAGATGCACCTATAATTGACCTGTGCATGATACTTTTTGAAGAAGGTACATCAATAGTACCCGACAGCGCATTTGGTATAATTCTTATAGTGCCTATTTCTGAACACCTCCTAACTCATTAAAAGACTTATGAATGCTTTCTATACTAACCTTCTTTATAAAAGCATCTCCTATAGTCCTTAACAGAACAAGGTTTATATTGAAATCTGAGCGTTTCTTATCCAATGCTATAATGTCTGCTGCCTTTTTTATGTCAGTACAAGAAATATCTGTGGGGAGTCCGTATTTCTTAAGGAGCTCTGAAAGTCTGTCAGATGTACCGCTTTGAGTAATACCAAGCTTTTCTCCGTAATCGGCCATTATACTCATTCCTATAGCAACCGCCTCGCCATGAAGATAAAAATCATAATTATAAAGCCTTTCAATGGCATGTCCAAAGGTATGACCAAAATTCAGCAGCATGCGCTCCCCAATATCCCTTTCATCGCGCTGTACTATAGCAGACTTGATTCTGCAGCAAATGTATATAATACTGCCTATTTCAGAAAGTAGCCCATCAAAATCTGGAAACCCCAGAAGCCTGTCAAAAAGTACACTGTCTTTTATAGCAGCATATTTGATTACCTCTGATAAGCCATTACGCAATTCTCTATCGGGTAGTGTGCATAATAACAGTGGATCAATATATACAGCCTTGGGCTGATAAAAGCTTCCTACAAGATTCTTTCCATAACTGGTGTTTATGCCTACCTTGCCGCCTATACTGCTGTCCACCTGAGAAAGCAATGTGGTAGGTATCTGTATATAAGGTATGCCCCTCATGTAAGTAGCCGCGGCAAAACCGGCTATATCACCCACAACACCTCCGCCCAGAGCTGCTATCATACACCCCCGGTCCGCCTCTGCCTCTGATAGAAAATCATATATAGAGGTGAGGGTGTCAAGAGATTTGCTGCGCTCGCCTGCAGGTATTGAAAACCGGCTGCATAAATAGCCTGCCTTTGAAAAGGACCTGCTTGCAGACTCGTAATAAAGCTCTTCTACGTTTGAATCAGTAATGATTATAAGCTTTTTACTGCCAGAAACATTTTTAAGCATGGTTCCAATTTCATGGAGTATGTTGTTTTCTATTACTATATCATAGGTACCTTGAGAAGTACTAACAGTAATTGTATACATAATATAACTCTCCCAATTCCTAATTAATATACAGGTTTCTTAATAAGCTTCCGATAAATAATATACGGATTATTATGATTATATTAATCCGGTAAATCCATATTAAACACGCTTTATTAACAATTCCCATAATGTAATAATTTTATCATAAAATAACAATGTTATTCCATATTTTAAAAAACTGAATATTAACACTTTTAAAACATCATAGAAAGATGTACAATTTATATTAACGAGTCTTAAGATGTCCTATAACTCTTTAGACGACGGGTATTATTAAAAATAAACAGACGATGGGCAAAATCTTCCACCTTGTTGAAGCGGTATGTTGAAATTACAGACGATTTCTTCAATTGCTTTAAGTGCTTAAGGGGATAATTTAACTAACGGTTTATGCTTTTGATAAACTGCTGGGAGAGGGATGTATGGTTTTTAACGGGTTAAATGACAAAATTACTTTTTTAGTTACGGTTGTTATGGCATTTGTTATTTATGTATTTTCCATAAGTCTGAATAAAGAGCAAACTTTAAATAGAGTAAGGGGTGTAAGCTTTATAATCCCAATAGCTTTGTCTGTATATTGCTTTCTATTTGAAGTACAGCTTTCCCATTTACAGGCTTTAGTGATTGCTGAAACAATTATGCTTCTGTTGATTCTGAGTCTTACGCTCTTTGCCAGAACAGAGAACGGACTGTTTGCAGGCAATGTAGCTTCATATGGGGTAGCTATTGCTCTGACATATGTACTGTATAGGTTTGAAACAATACCCTTTATTTCATCAAATCTGCTGATAAAGTCAATTCTGTTGGCAGTTGCCATAGTTATGGGTATTGCAGTAATAAGGAGAAATAAGAACACGGAAAGGATACTGGCCTTTGGATCACTTCTATTGGTGCTAACAAATATACTCATTATTCTCAGTTCCAGTGAGTATTTTAACACTGCTTCAAACATACTGAGAGTCATTTCATATTCTGTATTTTTTTTATACTTTTATGGTACAACCTACAGCAGCCTAATGAACAAGGTCAGTGAGGCAAACAAACTAAAAGCCTCATTGGAAAAGCAGCTGCATATGGAAATAAAGAAGAGAACACTTGAAATAGAAAGGTCCAATGAAAGACTATTAAAGATATCGAAGCTTGATCCGCTTACAAAAACATATAACAAGAAAGCCATTCTCGCAATTATAGAGAAACAGCTGATGTTTGAAAAAAATAAGCAATTTTCGCTTCTTATGTTTGATATAGACTATTTTAAGCAAATAAATGATAAATACGGCCATATACAGGGAGATGTCTGCATAAAGACTCTTGCAACTGTTGCCAACAGCAGCATAAGAGAACAGGACTTCCTAGGCAGATATGGCGGAGATGAGTTTATTGCAGTTCTGCCAATGCTGTCTCTTGCCGAAGCAGCCGTTGTTGCAGAAAGACTTAAAAATAGAGTGAGTGAAATGGAAAATCCCCGTATGTCCATATCCATAGGAATAGCTGCATATCCACAGGACGGCAAGACTGTAGAGGAGCTGATATCTGCAGCGGACAAAGGGTTATACATCTCCAAGCATAAGGGAAGGAATGCAATTTCACACCACAGACTATTTTAATACTACCAGGCTTCTAAACCTCGGAGCTATTCGCCGAGGTTTAAAATATGCAGTAAAATGTATATAACTTTGACGGATAAACTATATGCACATATAAATCCGGTAAAGGAGGACTGCAAATGTTGAATGTTAATGAACTAGAGAAGCTGCTGAAAGATAACGAAGAATGGCTTATGAACAGAATATTGGAGTTTGCGCAGCATTCAGGGTACACAAAATATACATCTACCCTTATGGAAGCATGGCGTGTTTCAATACAGGGAACTTCCGAGCTGATTATTAAAAGTGCAATGACCTATAAAGGCAGCTGTTTTACAATAAAATGTGACCATGATTATTCAAATTTGGAAGTTCACAGCTTTTGTATGAAGGAAGCTAAGCTACACAGAGCCAGGGGAGTCAAGCCGCATATTTTTCTGGGTCTGTTTAAGTATTACAAGAGATGCTACATAGAGCTGCTTGATATTCAGAATATAGAAAATGACTATAAGAAAGAGCTGATGAGTTTTGTAGAACTCTGTTTTGATGCAGTGGAAATAGGAATTATTGAAGAATGGTCAAGGTTAAATGATAAAGATGCTGTGAATGAGCTCCAAACAGCAAGCAGAATCATGACTAACGAAAAAAATAAATATCTGACAATATTTGAAACCATACCTGATCCCATAGTGCTTTTAGATGATAACCTTGATATAGTTAACATGAACTATAATGCCGCCAAGCTGTTTAGAGGAGCAATTATTCCCGGAAGCATCTATTACGGAAACAAGGATGAAAAAGGAAGGCTGGAGTTTCTCGAGCAAGAACTGGAAGACTTCATAAAAGGTGAAGGCAGAAAATGCTATTTTGAAAGGGAAATATATACATATGAGGGTATAAAGCACTTTGAAATAAAGCTTACAAGGGTACATGATGTAAGCAGAAAATTTGAAGGAGTAATAGCAATGTTTTTTGATATTACAGATATAAAGAATATTGAGAAACAGCTGCGAAATGCCAAGCTGGAAGCGGAGGCAGCCAACGTTGCAAAGACAAGATTTCTGGCTAACATGAGCCATGAAATAAGAACTCCCATGAATGGGATTCTTGGAATGCTGCAGCTTCTACTGATGGACGAGCTTCAAGAAAAGCAAAAAAGATATATTGAAAGAGCAAAAACCTCTGCTGATGCTTTACTGGTCATAATTAATGATATTTTAGACATTTCCAGGATTGAGCTGGGAATAATGAAGATTGATACAGAAGTCTTCAGTCTAAGGCAATTGCTGGATGAGCTGAATGAAATGTTCAAAGAGGCTGCTGCAAGGAAGAATCTTCGACTGGAATTTGAAGCAAATAAGCGTATTCATGATCTGCTGGAGGGTGACCGAGGCAAGCTTAGGCAGGTATTTATAAACCTTATAGGTAATGCAATAAAATTTACGGAAGAGGGCTTTATCACTATAAAATCAGATGTATGCAAGGATGATGAGGAGATCTGCAGGCTAAAATTCACAGTTTCAGACACAGGTATAGGGATAGCAGCCAGCAACATGAACAAGCTTTTCAAAAGCTTCAATCAGTTGGATGATTCAATCACTAAAAAATATGGAGGTACAGGTTTGGGCCTTGCAATTTCAAAAAACCTTGTAGAGCTAATGGGCGGAGAAATCCATGCAGATAGTGAACTTAGCATGGGCAGCAGGTTTTCTTTTGTTATTCCGCTTTTGAAAAAGTAACATGCTGTAGGTTGGATCAAGTATAGGTGGAATATTGCCGAGCATTCTGATAGAATAATTATAAATTGTCCTTTGAAGGGAGTGAGCCGGTTGAACGAAAAAAGAAATATAATACTACTTACAAATGATGAAAAAGCTATAGCAGAAATAAACGCACTATTATCCGGTCGTTATAATTTATTAAGAGAAAGCTTCAAGCTGACAGAGCTTATGATTGACATATACAGATTCAATCCTGCGCTTATAATTGTAGATCTGGACGAATATGATGCATCTGTTTACAAGCTTATCAGCACAATAGAAATTGACGGATTCATGCCAATATTCGCCATATATTCTCTAAATGCCGAGCTTGTAAAAAAGGGTACAATACCTGGGGAATACTGCGTCCACAAATCTGATATTAAGGAACATTTAGGAAGGTTTATTCGTTTCATTTCAGATTTCAATACCAAGTACAACAGTATAAAAGAAGTGTATTCTATAAATGACATAGTAAATAATCAGACGGATATGTTTTTCAAGAAGTATATCAATAATGATTTTTCTTATTCCGATTCTATGGAAAATCTGCTGAAAAGCCTCTTTACAGCTGATGGATTTGTAACTAACAGACCTACGTACATACTTATTGCATATAAGCACAATGAAAGAATAATCATGGATGTATATGACTGCGGAGCTGATTATGTAAAAAGGGAAATTGATCCAATTATACTACCTCAGGGTACTAAATCCTACGGAATCAATTCGGAGTTTGAAAATGCATTCTTTACTAATTATAACGAGGCAGAATTCTCAGATATTGACAACTCCAACAGCTTTTTTGATGCTTCTATTACAAAAAGAATACGCTCAATAAAGAATTTTGCCGGATACATGACTACAGACACTGCAATAATTGGAATTAATTATGAGAGAAACGTTTCAAAATATGAAGCATCAATAATAAAGGAGATATGTATAAACCACAACCTTATAATCAACATACACAATCAGATAGAAAATGTAAACTCTGCATTCAGGTATACTATTAATGCGCTGGCAAGGGCTTCAGAAGCTAACGATGATGATACGGGCAACCACATAAGAAGGGTTAATTCATACTCGAGACTGATTGCTGAGTACTTGGGAATGGATTACAGATTTGTGAAAACTATTCACTACTCTGCTCAAATGCATGATGTGGGAAAAATCTCAGTGCCTACCAACATATTATTAAAGCCTTCAAAACTTACGGATGAAGAGTTTGATATAATGAAAAAGCATACAATATTTGGAATGAAGATAATCGGTGATTCTCCGCAGCTTCAAATGGCTGCAGAGATAGCTTTGAACCATCATGAAAAGTATGATGGAAGCGGATATCCATATGGCAGAAAGGCCGAGGAAATTCCTTTATCGGGCAGAATCGTAGCTTTGGCAGACATATACGATGCACTTCGTACGCAGAGAGTATACAAGCCTGCATTCGATCATCAAAAAACCATTGAAATAATTAGTTCGGGAGACGGAAGAGTAAAGCCTGAGCATTTTGATCCGGCTATACTGGAGATATTCAGAAGAAGACATAAGGAATTTGAAGAGGTGTATGAGGAGTTAAGCTGATTAGGAGGCGGGTATGACGCCTCCTTTATTATTGCTCCATAGATTTATTGAGATTACTTACAAAATCGTTGACCTGTCTGAGGTTGTTATTACTGAAGTCAATCTTTTTGTTATGCAGCTTCCACATGTTATACTTTATACCGCTTGAAATCAGATTTGCCATGTTCATAACTAAACTTAGGCGTGTATTCTGCAATATCATTATCTCCATAAAGCCTCCCATATTTACTATCCCGGTTATATTCATATCTCCAACGGACTGCAGCTGCTTGTTTACGCCTGAACCGGGCGATAAAGGGCCTTCCTTTATATTAATGAATCCTATTCTTTCAAATTTTCCAAGGCAGGCATCTATTGCCACAACAAAGGGCTTTTGGAGTGTTTTTATTTTCATGATGTTTTCGTCCAGATTTTTTGCATGTACCGGTTCATCAAGAGTGCCCATTACATGTATGTTAGAATAACGCATATCCTTGATTTTATAGCCTATTAAAGGGCCCAGACTGTCGCCGGTAGCACGATCGGTACCAATGCAGAGAAACACAATATCGGTAAAATCATCGCTATACAGACTGCTCATGCATTCTTCAAAATAGGTTGTAAAGTATGTAAATGAGTACGGTTTGTTGATATCAACGGTTTTCTCGAATTTTGTACTTATCATCATAAGCTCCTTATATATGTAATTTGACACTTTTATATAAATTATTACCAAAACAGATAAAGTAAATTCAGATACGAGAAAATTATGTCAATAAAGAAATAGTGAATATAAGCATCATAAATGATATAATGTCATTAATCGAGCTTTGATATAGAATCAAGAGAGGTGCTGGCTTTGAGCAGTAATCATAAGGGTAAGAAAATTGCACTGCTTGCAATTCTGGTAGTTATTATTGCAATAGGTCTTATATATCTAAACAACAAATATATTAATAAAAGCATATCTACGGCCTTCAGAGGAAGCAGCATGACACAGATTGGAGAAGCAAATGCAGCAAAAACAGACGGTTCGATGATTTATTGCAAGGATGAGCTGCTGATAGAAGCTGAAGGAGCGGTTGTAAGAGCAAGGAATGTCAAAGGAGAGCAAGCCTGGAGCCTTAATCTTGGTGGTAAAATCAGGAATATTAGCTCATCGGGCAGCAACATATTTGTGGTTGACACTCTAAACAAGCTGAGCTGTATTACCAAACAGGGCAAAGTACAATGGACATATACCTGCGGCGGCGAGCCCTGGAATTTATTTACTGACGAAAACGGTTGTATATTGATTGAATATAAAAGCAGCAGTGGCAGTAAGCTGGATGTACTTGATGGTAAGGGTATAAAGCTTGGAAGTGCTGTATTGGAAAATGCTTATGTTATTTCATTTACTGCAAGCAGGGACAAGCACTATACAATATCAGCGCTGGACGTAAGCTCTGACAGTATAAAATCAAGGCTTATATCATACAGCTTCGGAGGAGAAATGGTTTGGGCGAAGGACTATGAAAATATCATCATTCCATATGTAAAATATATGAAGGGTAATCAGCTAATAGCAGCTGCAGAAAGGGAGCTTTTTAAGTTCAATGCAGATGGAAGCCAGTCAGATGAGATAAAGCTGGAGGGTAAAATACTGAATGTCTCTGCTGATGACAACCTTATGGCTGTGGTCCTGGATGAAAAAGGCAAGCTTTTTTGTGCCACCTTCAACAGCAGTTTACGACAGCTGAGTCATAATGAACTGGATATTGAACCTGAAGGAATATATGCTAATAAAAACGTCTATATATTATATGATAAGGATGAGCTTCTGATACACAATGAAAAGGGCATGAACATTGCCTCGCATAAGTCTGTCTCTGATATTTCATCAGCCTATATTACCGGAGATGGAAAGGTATACATAGTAAGCGGAAGGAAGCTGCAAGCCTTTGAATACTAGTCAGGAGGTATATATGAACTGGATTGATTTTTGTATTTTAGCTGTGCTTGGGATTACTGCTTTCTCAGGATTAAAAAAGGGACTTGTGGTATCTTTTTTCAACATGATAAGCATGATTGTTGCTATTCTTGTAGCCAGAAGCTACTACAGTACCCTTACCGTACTTCTGGTAGACAAAACCTCTATTGAAGAAAGTATAATGAAATTCCTTATAGAAAAGAAGATATTCAGCGGATTTTCAATGGGACTTCCGGAGGGAATATCACCGGCTTTTGCCGGAGATCAGCTAATATCCAATCTTCATTATTTCATTACAATGCTCATTATGAATGCAATATCCATAATAGTGATTTACTTTGGTGTCAGGCTGCTGCTATCCATAGCCGAGGGTTTCTTGAAAGGGACCACAGAGCTGCCTGTACTGAAAGAAGTGAATGGACTTGGAGGAGCTGCAATAGGACTTGCCAAAGGGGTTATAATACTGCTAATAGTATTTGCGTTGATAATACCTATATCAAATATACAGACCTGGACTGGACTCAGAAATGGCATCGAGGGTTCAATGCTGGCAAAGTACTTCTACAATTATAATTTCATATTGGGCTGGATATGGAACTCAGCCTATGAGCTGATTAAATAGAATAAAAAAAGAGCTGGCAATTTATTGATTTGCCAGCTCTTGGTATTTATTACTACTTTTCGCCCTCTATTGTGATTGAAGCATTAGAGGTATTTGCTTTAATATATATTTTGTTCTCGACATTATCGAAATTTGAGCTTTTTACTACTGCTGATGAGTTCAGCGTTGATGTTCTCTTATTAACCATGTAAGTCAGATCAGGAAGTTCAATATTTATGCCTCCCAATGATGTGTTTGCATCGACCATGAAGCCGCAGTTTTCACAATTATTAAGACCAATATATATTTTACCGTTGGAAGTTCTTAGATTGTATTTACCTTCTGCAGCTTCCAGCTTCTTTATGCCCGAGAGCAGTATGGAGCCGTTGCTAGTTACGGCATCAACTATATCCAGCTTGCTGTCTATAAGATCAATCTTGCCGTTTGATGTGCTCAGGTTTGTTACCCTTGCAGTTGTACTTTCACAAACAATTTTGCCATTGTTTGTAATCGCCTCCAAATCGTTTACATTACAATTGCAAAGTACTATTTTACCATTTGAAGTATGTGCGTTTATAAGATCTGCAGAAAGCTCACTCAGCTCACACTTTCCATTAGTGGTGTTGATAGTGACTGATCCAAGGTTCCTTGGAACAAGCAGCTCTATCTTACCCCAGGTTCTTCCTGTAAACTCAGTGGCAAAGCTGTAATTGCTACCTTCAACCTCTGACTTGAAAAACTCATCTATATTAAGCTGAGGAATATTCGAGTTCACATAGAGATTTAGAAGAATTTCGTCTGTATCGGATGGGTTGAACTTAACAGCAAAGTTTGAAGCTTTTACTCTTATGTTTGCTTTCTCCCCTACCTGGTAAGTGTAGTTCTTAGTGAACTGGTACTTGTCATAACCTATGTCAAATGTGTTGCTCAGGAAGTTAACCAGCTTATCTGAGAACTTCACAGCCGCCTCTGCCATATCATTTCCGAAGGACTCCATCTTTTTAGAAAACTCCTCAGCAAATCTTTCGCTGTTGCTTCCGAACTCCTTAGCATTGATATTGATGTTTTCTCCTATTTGCGCACCCAGCTTTTCTGCCTTCTCACCAAGCTTACCCATTTTCTCGCTTATTTTACCCATTTTTTCTTCGAACTTTGCAGCATTGATTCTGCTATGTTCAGGTCTTTGATTGCCTTTTTCAATAGCTTCTATAAGCTTATTGGCTTCTTCTACAGTAATTTTGCCTTCCTGCAGCATTTTCAGTATCATTAATCTTTCTTCCATTTAATATCCTCCTATTCATTCAATAACATTAATGCTTCTTCTGACGATATTTCTCCTCTGTCAAGCTTATCCAATATATCCCTCTTCTTCTCGGGTGAAACATAGACAGGCTGGTTCTTATAGCCCAGAGCTTCTATAAGGCTGTCAAGCTTACCCTTTACAGTAGGATAGGACAGTCCCAGCTCTTTCTCGATTTCTTTGATATTGCCCCTGTTTTTTATGAAAATCTCTGCAAACTCCTTGTGCTCCTTGGAGATCTGACAGAACTTGCACAATGTAAAGCTGCCTCGAATTGTAGTAGAACAGCTGTTGCATTTGACTTCTGTTATATGTATTTCTCCGCTGCAAATGGGACATTGACCGATTATTTCTCTTTTCATTTATTCACCTCCGGTAGATAATTGGATAAATAATTAAAATATGTAAAATTATAATATATATGTAAGATGCTTTCATGGCATCTAATTACATTATATACCACCCTTTAAAAATGTCAATATAAAATTTAAATTAATTAATTTATAATTTAATAAAATTAATAATATTAAAAACCGATATCAATTTAATTAATATATATACTCACTAAATGCCAACTGGTGATAAGAGAGGACTTATGGAAATGCAAAAACGTATGGTATATATTGCTGAAATAATTTATTATTATATATAGGTAAAAACTATGCATGGAGCCTGAATAGATTTTCAAGATACAGTATATTTCTTACTTCAATATACAATACGTAAATAGTTCATAAAAAGTTTTTTGGAGGTACAAAAATGAAGGAAATTGATGCAAGAGGGTTAAGCTGTCCCCAGCCTGTCATACTTATAAAAAAGGCCCTTGAGGAAATAACCGA
The DNA here is from genome assembly GCA_049322695.1 of Bacillota bacterium. Lineage (GTDB taxonomy): Bacteria > Bacillota > Clostridia > Lutisporales > Lutisporaceae > CALGKJ01. The sequence continues at coordinate 44,117 of JBMORW010000046.1, forward strand.
AGGAGAAGTAATAGCAATAGTAGATAATACCACTGCAAGAGAGAACGTTTCCAGACTTGCTGCCAATCTGAGGCATGAATTTGAAATCAGTGAGCAAGATGGCTGCTTTCATATAAGGATAAAGAAGTCAGGAGCTGCTGCAAAAACAGCAGCCAATGATGACATAGTGATTGTAGTAACGGCAGACAAGCTTGGAAGGGGAGAGGATGCTTTGGGGACTGTGCTGATGAAAAGCTACACCTATGCTTTGACAGAGGTATTGCCGCTGCCTAAGACGGTGATATTCATAAACAGTGGAGTCAGGCTTACCTGTGAAGGCTCTGATGCGCTTACAAACATACATAAGCTGCAGGAGCTTGGCGTTGAGATAATCAGCTGCGGCACCTGTCTTGATTTTTATAATATAAAGGATATGCTCAGGACCGGTGTGATAGGCAACATGTATACCATAGCAGAAAAAATGAACACTGCTGCAAAAGTCATAAATATTGGATAAACGGAAGAGGAGGGCATTATGGATAAAATATATGATTTTCTGAACAAATATACAGGCTTCCAACCTGAAACAGCAATGAAATACATAGCAATAGCATTGAAAATACTCGTAATATTTATTGTATCAAGGCTGCTTATTTATATACTGAACAAGGTAGTGGAAAAGGTATTCAGACTGCATCCCAAGCTTAAGATGGATGAGAAAAAGGAAAGCACACTCATCGGTATACTGAAAAGTGTAATAAAGTACTCCATATACATAATAATGGGAATTTCCATATTGGAGGCAATGAACATACCTACACAGCCGCTGCTGGCAACAGCCGGTCTTGGAGGACTTGCAATAGGTTTTGGAGCTCAAAGTCTTGTAAGAGATGTTTTCTCGGGTTTTTTCATATTATTTGAAGACCAGTTCAGCGTAGGTGATTTTGTGACCATTGGCGGTATTACTGGCACTGTAGAGGATATGGGACTTAGAATTACAAAGATAAGATCCTTTAAAGGGGAGCTCAATGTAATACCTAATGGTGAAATAAAAATAGTGACAAATCTTTCAAGAGGCAATTCACTTGCAATAGTAGATGTATCAATAGCCTATGAAACGGATTCGGAAAGGGCATTGAAGGTCTTGAGTGAAGCAGCTGAGGAGTTTTATAAGAATAATGAAGAAAGAGTTGTAGAAGAACCACAGGTTCAAGGCATAACAAACCTTGGTGAATTTGATATTGTTTTAAGGACTATCATCAAAACAGCTCCTCTTAAGCATTGGGAGGTAGAAAGAGATTTTCGGAAAACAGTATTAACTGCATTCAAGAAAAATGATATAGAAATACCATATCCTAAGAGAGTAATAATAGATAAAAAATAGCTGTGAGGGAGGATAAGAGATGTACTATCCAAAGAAGTTCAATGTAGGAGATATTGTTGAGACTAAAAAAGAACATCCTTGCGGCAGCAAGCAGTGGGAAGTCATCAGAGTGGGTGCCGATTTTAAAATGAAGTGTATTGGCTGTGACAGAATTGTAATGCTTCCCAGACCAAAATTTGAAAAATCCGTAAAAAAGGTTATAAAAAGCGCAGAGCCTGAAGAAAATAATACAGAAGAATAAGAGTATACGATAGTCAGATAAAGCTTATATTATGTCAACGAAATATTAAACTGAGCAGGTTATAATTATTCCTGCTCAGTTTAATATTTCGCTGAATTTGATTATGCTGCCATCAAAGAGTATGTATATGTTGTGATTTTCATCTTGTAGATTCAAATATAGACCCTAGTGTAATTCTTCATCTCCAAAGTAATATGTTAGTTCAAGTTTACTATAGTTTGATATATTATATTTTTTATTGATTATTGCTTCAGCTTCCTTCCGGTATATTACTTTCTCAGCGGCAACAGTTATAAGTGCTTTAGGAAACATATTGTCTTTATGCCGGCTATAAAGACTTAAATATTGCACATGCTATATTTGGCTTTCTAATAACAGAAAATGGCCAAAATGCGTAGTATATTTGAGGCAAATATCACTGTGTCCCTTTCTTAACAGATCTAAACTGGCACTTAGATATGATACATTAGGGCTAAGTGATAATGCTGTAAAAACTAATGCTAATAATATTATTAAAGTGAAAATAAAAGCCTTCTTTTTCATCTTACTCCTATCTGGGTTTAACAGTATACATATACCAGAAATGATTGTTGCCATTATCTGAGAAGACGGATCTGTATACATACTCCGGTGTACTTCCCCGGCCATCCTTGATAATATAAATAATACTCATTGTCTGTTATGACAATTAAATCTAAATCATCATCTATTAAGTCATGCCACAGGATTTGAAATGTATCATCGTAGTATCTATATAGACCAAGGTCATAATCAAATTGATGATTTTATCATCTGCTTCTATATAATATTGGCCCGAACCATCATATATCTATATAACATCTATATTGATTTTTTTGTTTCATATATTCATCAAGGTATCTGTTGTATGGCGATTCTCCGAAAGCAAACTCGATAATATCATCTGTGCTGTTTTCAAGAAGAATTACCTACAACGTCCTCTTTATCATAAACATTAACTAACTTGGCAACTTCTTCACCATTTGAGTTTTCTAAAACACTGGTATGTTTGATATCACAATTTTTCCAAGCTTGAAATGAACCTACTTGCATTATCTTTTCTAGTAACTTTGAGTAGTCAGTATCCTTATTATCTTTGTTTTCAGCAAACACGAATGATGTAATGACTAATACACTAATAAGAGATAGTGCTGAAATTTTCTACTTCCTAGTTAGCTTACTTTCATCTTAGGTATTAGTAATAATATATTAGATTGACATTATATTCCATATAATATATTGCGTCAATATGCTTCTGAAATGTTTTTCAAATAAATGGGAATAATAAACTTAATAAATAGTTAAGTAAATATTAGCATATAAAATACAAAATAGTTGAAATGTAGGTTGACAAGTGATATAATTATTACTTGCGTATAAGAGTGCAATCGGCACTCTAATTTTCCTCGCTCTATCCCAGTGGTAGGGCCGCTAGTCCGAGGGGAGGAGGTGAATTTTTAATGAGAAATAAGTATGAAACTATATATATCATCAGACCTACAGTTGATGAAGAAGGCGTAAAGGCTTTGGTTGAAAAATTCAAGGCTATCATCGAGTCAAATGGTGAAGTTGAGACAACTGATGAATGGGGCAAGAGAAAACTTGCTTATCTGATCGATGATTTAGGTGAAGGCTACTATGTGTATACTAAGTACAATGCTACTCGTGAAGTACCAAAAGAGCTTGACAGAGTGTTCGGTATCACAGAAGATATCCTGAGACATATGACTATAAAGCTCGATCAATAATTATTAGGCGGTGGTTATTATGTTGAATAGAGTTGCCTTGGTGGGCAGACTGACAAAAGACCCCGAAATAAGGTATACTGCGAATAATCAGACACCTGTAGCCAAGTTTACCATGGCAGTTACCAGAACCTTCAAAAAAGAAGGACAGCCGGATGCAGACTTCATACCTGTAGTAGTATGGGGCAAGCAGGCGGAAAACTGCGGTAAATACATAGCAAAGGGCAGATTGGTAGCGGTATCAGGCAGAATTCAAACCAGAAGCTGGGATGACCAGGATGGCAAGAGACATTATGCAACTGAGGTAATAGCCGATGAAGTTGATTTCTTAGATAGAGGCTCGGATGCCAAAGGACAGGGAGCAGGCTTTGACATGGATGGTGATGACTTCCACCCTGTTGATGGTGAAGATGATCTCCCATTTTAATTAGATAGGAGGGAAACAGATGCCAAGAGAAGGTAGAGACAGAAACGCAGGCGGCGGCGGCAAGATGAGAAAGCCAAAGAAGCGTGTATGCAATTTCTGTATAGATAAGGTTGAACATATAGATTATAAGGATGTCAACAAGCTTAGAAGATATGTTACTGAAAGAGGAAAGATAATTCCTAGAAGAATTTCAGGTAACTGTGCTAAGCACCAAAGACAGCTTACAGTGGCTATAAAGAGAGCTAGAAATATAGCTTTATTGCCATTTACAGCAGAATAATATGTAAGAGAGAACTCGGCTTATGCCGAGTTTTTCATTTATGACTCCTCGGCAGGCTCGATGTCGATAGAAGCATCCTTCCTGAAAAAGCCTTTAATAGGAGTAACAATATCAAAAGGAGTTAAGAAGTGTATAACCGCCAGAGCAGGTATGATGGAGACCAACAATACAATTGCGAACAACCTAAGTAGTTTACTTTTGAACATTCAATCACCTCATAAACAGATTATCTTTTTGACACTACATTATATGAAATAAAGAATAGATGTGCTAATGTAAGCTCAATATTTAATAAATAGTCAAAATGAAATAAAATGAGTTTATTACATGGTAGACTTTTACATATTCAGAAGGTATTATATGTGTAAATAGTTTGTTTGAGGTGTTATCATGAATAAAAAAGCAATCAAAATATTCAGGGGAGCACTTGTAGTACTGCTTTTTCCGATAGCCTTTGCATTATGTCTGCTTATCGGAGACTTTGACCTAATATATGATGTGTTTAAAAGGGCTTGAAAGATCGATACTAAAATAGGGAAATTAAGGCATTGGTTAAACAGCAATAAAACTCGGCAGCGCCCGAGTTTTATTGCTTTAACTATTAACCATATTTTTTTGAATAATAATGAAATAGAAAACACCCGGTAAAGCTGTATGGACTTTGCATCAGTTGCCACTGAAATCAATGTGTGATAATATTATTATAGGTTTTTGCACCCTTTTATAAGGTAACGTATTTCATATATTAAATCCGGACGGGGGTATAATCATGTTCAATCATGAAACGGACATTACAAAAAACATAAAAGTAATAGAATTTTTGAAAAGTGAGCTTTTGACGGCAGTGGCAACCCTGCATCAGACCTTACTCAAAGGTACGAAGGTTACACAGGAAGCACTGGTGGACATACTGGCAAACCTGATACTTGTTACATATCTTCTTGGGAAGAGGCTTGGTGTTGCCTATTCGGTAATCGACTCCAAGATACAGGACAAGATAAGAATAGGCATGCTGGAGGATCACGAAACAGAAAAGTGGTATGGTGACCTTTCCGATCTCGGAGACTATCTCAAGAAAAGTAAAAAATAGAGGTGAAATATGCAAAATAATAAAACCAGGGCTTTGGTGGAGGGCGCAATATTTGCATCCATTACGGCAGTGCTTGGGATAATAATAGGATTTGTACCCGTTATGGGAGCTTTGATATATATATGGCCTACTCCAATAGTAATTGTGGGGTTCAGAAACGGATTAAAGGTCAGTGTACTTTCGGCAATAGCTTCGTTGGTGATTATCTCTGTCTTTACAACACCCATAAATGGTATATCCTTATTCCTGATTCTTGGATTACCGGGAATAGTAATGGGATACCTTTTAAAAAAGAATATGAAGCCGTCTTTAGTAATACTCATCACGGCAGTTGTACTGGCAGTAATAATGACACTCAGTCTTATAGCAAGCTATTATGCATTTGCACCATCAATTATGGGTAATCTTGGCGATATCAGGCTGGAAATAAACAGAGCAGTAGAAGAAGCCACTAACACCTATAGGTTGCTTGGAATAGATGAAGAAATAGTAGTACAAGTAAAGGAGCAGACAAATCAGCTTATTGAGCTGTTTATAAAGCTAATTCCGTATCTGGTGCTAACAAGCAGTATTCTTTTCATATACATCAACTTTAAGTTTACGAGACTTATTTTAAAAAGAATAGGCTATAATACAGATGATGTAAAGAGGTTCAAGGAGTGGAGACTTCCGGAAAGGCTGTCCAAGCCGCTGATGATTTTACTTGTAGCTGTTCTAATAATTAATATGAGGAATATAGAATATTTAGGGATTGTTATTAATCTATTGCAGCTAATAATGTTTGTTTATACCGTATTGGGGCTTTCAGTGGCACTGTATTATTTAGACATATTAGCAGCAAAATATGAGCTGCCAAAGGCAATAAAAACCATTGCCGTCGTAATAGGGTTTTTGACGCTAGGAAGCTTTCTGCCGGCTGTAGGTCTGATGGATTCAGTAATGGATCTCAGAAAATGGGCATCGAAACCTAAGGAGGTGTAAGATGAAAAAGCATAGGTTTTGGCATATGATAGTGCCGGATACACATATATATCTTTTCATAATTGCTATTTCAGTTTTTATAATAGGTATTTACAATATACCATTAGGATTAATCGGAGTTGCTTTACTGGGCTATCTCATATTTCATTATTTCCGTACTGCAACGCGTAAGAGAGAAGAGCTTAGAGAATACATAGAAAATCTTTCGGATAATGTTGACACAGCCACCAAGAATGCTATACTCAATCTTCCCTTTCCCTTGGTAATCATAGACGACCATGGAGCTATAAATTGGTATAACCTATTATTTTCCAATATATTTCAAGGTGAGTATATATTGGATAAGAGGTTATCAAATTATATATCCGGAGTGGACATAGGCAGAATACTTAAAAATACTGCTGAAGAGTTCAAGAACATAAATATTAAGGACAGATACTATGATATATACTGCAACCTTATTTCACTTCAGGAAAACGGTGATGATAAGAATATAATTATAATGTATCTTGTTGATAAGACAGATTATATATCCATAAAGAATAAATATAATGAAGAAAAAGCCGTAATGGCCATAATGCAGGTGGATAATTTTGATGATGTGCTGAAGGAAGCAGATGAGCTTTCAAGGCCCCTGCTCATTGCTGAGGTTGACAAAAGGATAAATGCATGGGCTGCCAACTACAATGCAGCTATTCAAAAGTTCTCTAACGGAGAGTATTTGATATATTTCAATCACAAGCAGCTGCTGGAAATAGAAGAAAAACGCTTTGACATACTGGATGCAGTAAGAGAAATCAGCTCCGGCAACAGAATTCCGCTTACACTCAGCATTGGTGTGGGTGTAAACGGTAAGACAAATGCAGAGCTGCACAAGTTCAGCAGAAGTGCAATGGACATTGCTTTGGGCAGAGGCGGAGACCAGGCTGTCGTCAAAGATAATGACAAGCTTTCCTTCTATGGGGGCAAGACAAAAGCAGTAGAAAAGAGAACAAGGGTCAAAGCAAGAGTTATTGCATATGCAATGAGGCAGCTTATAGAGCAGTCGGACAATGTTATTATCATGGGGCATGAAATGCCTGATCTTGACTGTATGGGTTCTGCGCTGGGTATATACAGATGCTGTAAAAATCTGAGCAAAAATGCCAAAATTGTTTTGAACAAGGTAAATGCAGCTATTACCAATCTGTGGACTGAGCTTGAGGATGATGACGAATATGCCGATGTTTTTGTAAGCTCGCAGGAAGCGCTTGCAGCAGCAAACGAACATACGCTGCTGGTTGTAGTAGATGTACACAGACCAAGCTTTACAGAGTGCAAACAGCTGTTTGACAAAGTGGAGAAGGTAGCTGTAATAGATCACCACAGAAGAGGAACAGAGTTTATTGAAGATGCAGTTATTACTTATATTGAGCCGTATGCATCCTCTACAAGTGAGCTGGTTACAGAGATACTGCAGTATATGTTTGAAAAGACAAAAATCAAGCAACTGGAAGCAGAGGCTCTGCTTGCAGGTATTTTTATAGATACAAAGAATTTCTCATTCCAGACCGGTGTCAGAACCTTTGAAGCAGCATCTTTGCTGAGGAAGCTTGGTGCAGATACCATATTGACAAAACAGCTGTTCCAGGATGACATTGAAACCTTTGTCACCAGAGCAGATGTAGTAAAGAATGCACAGATGTTCAAGGGTAGCATTGCTATATCTACAATACCGCAAAATGCTAAAAATCCTGCATTGGTAGCAGCTCAAGCAGCTGATGAACTGCTGAATATAAAGGGTATTAACGCATCCTTCGTACTATCAAAAATCAACGATGATATATTTATCAGCGGAAGGTCGCTGGGTGATATAAATGTTCAAATTGTATTGGAAAAGCTTGGCGGCGGCGGGCACTTGACTGTTGCCGGAGCACAGCTTTCAGACATTTCAATGCAAGATGCTATTGCTAAGGTCAAAAGATCTATAGATGAATACTTTAAGGAAGGTGAGAGATAATGAAGGTTGTTTTGTTACAGGACGTAAAGAGTTTGGGGAAAAAAGATGCAATAGTAAACGTAAGCGACGGTTATGCAAGAAATTTCCTTTTTCCAAGGAACCTGGCTGTTGAGGCTACAGACGGTAAGCTAAGAGAAATAGACGATAAAAAAAGCTCTTTGCAAAATAAGAAGAATATGGAATTGCAGGCGGCCAAGGAACTTGCCGATAAACTTAATAAGGTCGAAGTTAACATAAAGACCAAGGCAGGAGAAAACGGAAAGCTTTTTGGTTCCATAACAAGCAAGGACATAGCAGATGCAATAAAGTCACAGCATAAAATCGATGTGGATAAAAAGAAGCTGGTGCTTTCAGATCCTATCAAGGCAGCGGGAAGCTATCAGGTTGAGATAAAGGTTTATCCGGAGGTTTCTGCCAAGGTTACAGTAAAAATCACAGGAGAATAGGAAGGAGTCATAATCGTGGATTACAGTCGCAGCTCTATTCGCAGCAATAGCCCTATTAGTAATAATAGAACTATTCACAGCAATGACCTGACAATTGACGTACTTGTTGATTATACTAAAAGGCTTTACTCCGCAGAAAAGACAAAAATACTTGATGAAATAATAAATAACGAAGATAAGATTTGTAAGCTGTATGAAATAATATTCGGAATACCTGCAGATAAAAAAGAATCAAACAGAGATATTCGCTACATGCTTGACAGCGTTAAGGACAAGCTATCCGATATTGCTGCTAAAAGGTACATTGAGGAAGGCATAAAAAAAGAAATAATAAGAAGGATGCAGACCAGAGAAAAGGAGTATCTGGATGAAATGAAGCTTCAGATAATAAAGAAGCATACAACACTGGAAAATGCATCCACTTTGAAAAAATTTGCAGAGCTGGAAAAGCTTAAGTGCGTAAAGCTTTCAAAGTCAGTGTTGGAAGCAATACGCCCCAGCACGGAGAAAGAAATAATAGGACAGCAGGATGCAATAAGCTCTCTCATATCTAAAATTGCTTCTCCCTTTCCTCAGCATGTAATACTGTACGGACCTCCCGGTGTAGGAAAAACAACTGCAGCAAGGATTGCACTTGATATAGCAAAAAAAAGGAAGTACACACCCTTTCAAAGAGAAGCAAAATTCGTTGAGGTTGATGCAACCACACTGAGATGGGATCCAAGAGAGTCAGTAAATCCTCTAATAGGCTCCGTGCATGATCCTATATACCAAGGTGCTAGCAAGGAGCTTGCAGAGCTTGGTATACCTGAGCCAAAGCCTGGCTTGGTTACAGAGGCTCATGGAGGAGTACTGTTCATAGATGAAATAGGCGAGCTGGATGCGATGTTTCAGAATAAGCTATTAAAGGTTCTGGAGGACAAGAAGGTAAATTTTGATTCATCATATTTTGATATAAATAATGAAAGCATACCACAGTATATAAGTACGCTTTTTAAAGAAGGTGCACCTGCTGACTTTGTACTTATAGGTGCCACAACAAGAACACCCGAGGAGATAAATCCCGCGCTAAGATCACGCTGTGCGGCGGTATATTTCAATCCTCTGGATTCAGGTCATATAACTGAAATAGTAAAAAGCGCTGCTGATAAGCTGGATATAAATATTACTCATGAAAATGCAGAGCTTATCAGCAACTTTACCTTTGAAGCCAGAAAGGCAGTGAATATACTTGCCGATTGTTACAGCAGTGTTGTCTGCGAATCAGATAGCGACGGCAAGGTAGAAATAACAGAAGCAGTAATAAGACAGGTGCTCAGCAAAGGCAGGATGACTCCAGTCAATAAAGCATTGGGCAGCAGCAAGAGAGAAGTAGGAAAGCTGTTTGGTGTCGGAGTCAACGGCTTTTTAGGAAGTATTATCGAGTTTGAAGCGGTATGCTTTGATAACGAAGAAGGAAACGGAAGGGTCAGGTTTAATGATACGGCAGGAAGCATGACAAAGGATAGCCTTTTTAATGCTATTTCGGTTTTAAGAAGCATCACCGGCAAGAAAATAGAGAACTATGATGTTCATGTAAATTACTTAGGCGGTGCCAGAGTGGATGGACCTTCTGCAGGCGCTGCACTTACGTGTTTGGTATACTCAGTCGTCGAGAACAGGGCAGCCAGGCAGGATACTTGTATAACAGGTGAAATATCTATAAGGGGTGATATTAAGCCTGTTGGAGGAGTGGTGGAAAAGGTGAATGCCGCAAAACGCTATGGTTTCAACAGTATAATCATACCTGCCGATAACAAGGATGAGACTGTACATGTAAAGGGTATAAATATAATAGCAGCAGGCAATATTCAAGAAGTGATAAAACATATGTTTGAGTAGAAATATCATTTGGGAGTGTAAGATATGATGGATGGCATACAAAGGATTCCCCCAAACAGCATGGAGGCAGAGCAGTCAGTGCTTGGTGCTATGCTTTTGGACAGGGAGGCAATTACTGCAGCCACAGAAATAATAAGCGGTGATGATTTTTATAGAGAGGCTCATAAAGAAATTTTTGAGGCCGTAGTTGAGCTTTTTGACAAAAGCGAGCCTGTAGATCTTATAACCCTATCTGAAAAGCTAAAAGTGAGGAATACATTGGAAGCAGTAGGCGGGGTTACATATTTGACCAGTCTTATGAATATTGTACCTACTACACATAATGTAAAGCACTATGCAAAAATTATTGAAGAAAAGTCCATACTCAGAAGGCTTATTAAAGCTTCAAATGAAATTGCTGCAAAAAGTTATGAAGCCTCAGAGGACTTGACAACTATAATAGATAAGGCTGAGAAGAATATTTTTGACATATCCTTGAAGCAGTCAACACAAGGCTATGAGCATATAAAAAACGTACTGAACGTGAATTTTGATATGATAGAAAGCCTTTATTTGCACAAAGGAAGGCTTACGGGAGTACCTACAGGCTTTAATGATCTGGATAACAAGCTTGCAGGGCTGCAAAAATCAGAGCTGATACTTTTTGCAGCAAGACCATCCATGGGTAAGACAGCCTTCGTATTGAACTGCGTACAGCATGCAGCAGTAAGGGAAAAGGTTACGACAGCTGTTTTCAGTCTGGAAATGTCAAAGGAGCAGCTTACTCACCGTCTGTTATGCTCTGAAGCATTGATAGATGCTCACAGACTAAGAATAGGGGACATTAATGAGGATGAATGGATAAAGCTTGCCAGAGCAATGGGACCATTATCTGAAGCACCTATATATATTGATGATACTCCTTCAATATCAATAACAGAGATGAGAGCTAAATGCAGAAGATTGAAGATTGAGCACAATCTCGGACTTGTAGTTGTTGACTATCTGCAGCTTATGACAGGAAAGGGAAGCTATGAGAGCAGACAGCTGGAGATTTCTGAGATTTCCAGATCACTTAAAGCGCTGGCAAAGGAACTGAAGGTACCTGTACTAGCCTGTGCGCAGCTCTCCCGTGCTCCTGAGCAAAGAGCAGACCACAGGCCTATATTGTCTGACCTTAGAGAATCGGGAGCTATTGAGCAAGACGCTGACGTAGTTATGTTCCTGTATAGAGATGAATATTATCATCCAGATACAGAAAAGAAGAATATTGGAGAAATAATAGTAGCTAAGCAGAGAAATGGTTCAACGGGAACTGTAGAGCTGGTATGGCTTGGACAGTTTACAAAGTTTGCAAATAAGGAAAAATCACCGAATTAGAGATATAAGCAATAATATAAGCAACGGAGTATGTGTTCTCGATAGAAATGATATTGATACATTCCGTTGCTTTATTATTGAGCATACAGTTATACCTTTTGAAATATAGACACTTTTTCTTTATTTGAAATCTATTCTGTAGTTAACCATTACAGCGAGCTTGGTGAAGCCTTCCTTTAGATACAGCTCAGCAGCCTTCTCATTCTCGGCATTTACACACAGCATGCCATATGGGAGTCCGACGCTTTTGCTGAATCTGAGACTTGCACGCAGAAGACCTTTTCCCAGTCCCATGCCATGATATTCAGGAAGAATTGCTAAAGGTCCTATAAAAGCATAGTTCTTGTCGTCTTCTGTTTCCTTGCCGGCTCGTATTACTCCTACAGGCTCATCACCCTTCCAAAGCATCATCATGCCGCCCTCTACATAATCCTCATGCTTCAGCAGCTCCGCTACATCCTCCTCGGTACTCGGTGTTTCTGAGCCTCTTAAAGTTGCAAATGCAGCATTTCGCACCCTTATCCACGCCCATTCATCCTTGCCGGGCCGGAAGTTTCTTAATTCAAAGCCTTCAGGGAATACCGGAGCAGGCACTTCAATATCATCTCTGACAAGCACCCAGGAATATCTGTCTATACTGTAACCCAGCCTCGTAAGAATCTCTCTCACATCAATCTTTGCTTCGGGTATAAACAAATTTATATGGTTTAGACCTGTAGTATGCTTCATAATGGAGTCATTCAACAGCTTATATGCCTCAAAGTTTGGTTCTGCCACATGCATTATTCTGAAACGTCCCTTTTTTTGGTCTGTAAGGTAAGGCTGAATCATTAATGATGCTACACCTTCCAGCTCATTCTGATCATTTACCAGTAAATATGTGGGATTATTTTCGTCGATTTCAAATTGCTCAAGATCGCTGTCATATAAAAATGACTCATCATGCTCAAACCTATATTTTATACAGTAGTCTAAAAAGTCCTTCAATCTTTCTATTGTCAATGCTTCCAATCTCATAAATAATTCCTCCTATAAATAATATATAGTATTACATCAAGCTAATTTCAAACTGGATATATTAAGTTGGTAACTCTTGGACCGACAAGGAAGCCAAGATTGTAATACAGCATTTCTGCAGAATTCCCGGCCTCTACATAAAGCCTGATTGCCGGATATTTATCCTCCAATACCGACAGAGAATGTTTCAGCATATTCGATGCAAGTCCTTTATTTTGATGCTTTTCATGTACTGCTATATCAAATACCAGTGGCCAAGCATTCCATTCGGATATAAGGCATACACCGATCAACTCATTTGTTGAGCTGTCACAAACTACTGATGATGCGTTCAGTAGAATTTCCTTATCGGAGTTATGTTCAAAGTAGTATTTGACAAAGCCTGTGCGTTCTTCCAAGCTAAAGGATTTACCCGGAAAGCTGTGAAAAGCATCATAAAAAAGCCTCCCAAGTGCAGTAATATCACTTTCTGATGGTCTTCTAATATTATAAGCTTTATCCCAATGCACATCAAATTTTTCTGTAGGTCTTATCATCCATCTGCCGGAATCAGTTATTCTGAATCCGATTCGTTGGTAGAGTTCTAAATATTCATTCTTCTTAATAAATACGGATATTTCCTTGCTTTTATCTGCCCATTGGATGAATGCATCAGAAATAGCTTTTATTACACTAAATGCATCGTTGAAGGGTGGTATCAGGAACATATCCTCCATATAATTCTGCTCTAACATGACACCGCCAATAAGCTTATTGCCCTTGTTTATCCAAAAGCATGAATCACCTTCATCAATTACCGATATGCTTTGCTCATAGCCTGTTCTGAATGAAATATTACTTCGATCATAGATTGCGTAATATTTAGCATATTTCCTGTTATCAGCCTTTATCAGGCTAATTCCATCTGAAAGCTGATAAAAATCAGCATTTTCTTCCCATTCGTTTATATTGCTCACCTCCACATCTTAATGTCTATCTAAGGTTACATAGAAAGTAAAACTTCCAGTAATTGTCCGATAACCACCCCCAAAAAAAATACTGCCATAGACGAATAGACATTCATCAACAGCAGTAAGCTCATGCATCTGTAAACATCCTAAAACCGTAAATATCTTACTGTTTTAGGATGTAAAAAATCGTGCAAGAAGCACGATCAAAATACTTAATATTGTAAATGCCGCTATTCTTAACTATATGAATGAAAAGCATGAATAAAGCGAAGCAAGCATGCGTAAAAACAAAGCGCATACCGACAAAATATCTGCTTTTCAAACCTATTAAATTACTTAGTTAAGAATAGTAATGGACATTGCAGTTCTCCTTAAAATATTATTCTATAATATTTTTAACATTTTTCTCAGGTTTAGTCAATCAAAAATGCTTAAAACAGATAATTGTTATCTGTTAATAAATCCACAACAGTTGTGCACAGAGTTATCCACATTATCGAAAAAATGTGGATAACTCTTAAAAAAATATGAAAAAAAATTTCATAAAAGTAAACATAATGTGTATAACTTGGATGTTATGCCCTCGTTATACATTGAAATACTTAATTCGACATTGTCAATCCGAACATATGTGCATATCTCTGTGGATAATGTGGATAATGTGGATTTTAGTAGATAATCATAAAATAATCAGTAATTTTAAATGTACGTACATTTACACATAATATAAGTACAAAAAACCTTTAATGTTCGAATAATGCGTACATATAAAAGGTATAAGGATGGAATATACGGATATATGCGAATTATATATAGAACATATGAAGAATTATTCGAAAAACTATTGACTATTAGGCCGCGTTTTGATAGTATTATTTAGGGATTAATTGCCTAACAATGGAAAATACAGGCAATATTCTATTGTCTACCTCAAGGATGAAATGCAGGTATACACTGCATTATTCCGGAAAATATGTGGAGGTGTAGTTATGAAGTATGATGTGATTATAGTTGGTGCGGGACCCAGTGGTATTTTTACAGCCTATGAGCTTTTGGAAAGTGGTGCCGATATCAAAATTGCACTGCTTGAAAAGGGACATGTAATACATAGAAGAGCTTGTCCTATAGATAATGTTAAGATACATTCCTGTGTGCACTGTTCGGCCTGCAGTATAATGAACGGCTTTGGCGGCGCAGGCGGTATGTCCGACGGAAAATATAACATCACCAATAATTTTGGTGGAGAATTGTATAAATATATTGGAAGGCAGAAAGCTTTAGAACTCATGTACTATGTAGATGAGGTAAACTGCAAAATGGGCGGAGCTGATGCAAGGCTTTATTCAACAGAACATGCAGAGCTAAAGACAAAAGCCTTGAGACATGATCTGCATCTTCTGGATGCGAAAGTCAGACATCTTGGAACGGATAGAAATCGTATAATATTGGAAAATCTATATGAACACCTTAAGGATAAGGTGGACCTGGTATTTGATACAGAGGTTAATGATGTTGAGAAGCTGGATAAAGGCTTTAAGGTAATCACCTCAAAGGAAGAGTACACCTGTGATTATCTGGTGCTGGCACCCGGGCGCTCAGGCTCAAAATGGCTTTCAAAGCAATGTGAAAAGCTCGGAATACAAACAGAAAGTAACAGAGTTGATATTGGTGTTCGTGTTGAGCTTCCCGCTGCGATTTTTGAGCATATCACCAGTGAGGTATATGAGAGTAAGATAGTATATAGAACAAAAAAATATAATGACTTAGTAAGAACCTTCTGTATGAATCCTCATGGTGAAGTTGTTACTGAAAATACAAACGGAATCATTACCGTAAACGGGCACAGCTATTCAGATCCAAAATATCATACTGAAAACACAAACTTTGCACTACTGGTTTCCAACAGGTTTACGGAGCCCTTTAAAAACAGCAATGAGTATGGTGAATCAATAGCAAGGCTGTCGAATATGCTGGGCGGAGGAGTTATTGTTCAGAGATTTGGAGATTTGGTTAAAGGAAGAAGGTCCAGTGAAAGAAGAATGGAAAAAAGCTTCCTGAGGCCTACTCTTAATGCGACCGCCGGAGACTTGAGCCTAGTAATACCAAAGAGACAACTGGATGATATTATTGAAATGATATATGCACTTGATAAGATTGCACCAGGAACAGCTAATGAAGATACTCTGCTTTATGGCGTAGAAGTAAAATTCTACAACTCAAACATAAGGGTAGATGAAAACCTGGAAACAGCTATAAAAGGCTTATATGTACTGGGTGACAGCTCAGGAGTGACTCACTCGCTGTCCCAGGCTGCTGCCAGTGGTGTGTATGTAGCCAGATTGCTGGGCAATATGTATAAAAAGAGTTAACAGTCCGGTAAAGCTTTAATATAAAAATGTTCATATTAGGAAAGAGGTGGAACTTATGTCCTCAATGGTTATTGTAGGTGCTCAATGGGGAGATGAAGGAAAGGGTAAAATAACTGACTATCTTGCAAGTAAGGCTGATGTTGTAGTCAGATACCAGGGAGGAAACAACGCAGGCCACACGGTGGAGGTAGGAGACCAGCAATACAAGCTGCAGCTGATACCTTCAGGCATACTTCATCCGGAGAAGCTGAATATTATAGGAAATGGTGTCGTACTTGATCCGGAAGCATTCCTGGGAGAAGTAAAAAAGCTTCATGACAGAGGTGTATCAACAGAGAATCTAAAAATAAGCGACAGAGCACACATAATACTTCCATATCACAGAAAGCTTGATGAGCTTTCAGAGTTAAAAAGGGGAAGCAACGACATAGGTACTACAAAAAAAGGTATTGGACCCTGCTATATGGATAAGACTGAAAGAGTAGGCATACGTGTATGTGATTTACTAAAGAAGGATGTATTTGCGCAAAAGCTAAAAATAAACTTAGAAGTAAAAAATCATCTTCTCAGAGAATTTTATGACTATGGCGGTTATGATTACAGTGAAATGCTGGAAACCTATCTGAATTATGCTGAGCAGATAAGACCATATGTAATAGATACAACAGTAGTTATATATGATTCAATAAAAGCAGGAAAAGAAGTATTGTTTGAAGGAGCTCAGGGAACACTACTGGATCTGGATTTCGGTACATATCCGTATGTAACCTCCTCACATCCTATTGCAGGGGGAGTATGTGTTGGAACAGGTGTAGGTCCGTCCATGATTGGAAGGGCTGTAGGAGTTGTCAAAGCATATACTACAAGAGTGGGTAAAGGACCGTTCCCAACTGAGCTTAACGATAGTACAGGTGAGTTTATAAGACAAAAAGGCTTCGAGTTTGGTACGGTTACAGGAAGAGCAAGAAGATGCGGCTGGTTTGATGCTGTTATAGTAAAATATGCCGTTAGAGTGAGCGGACTGACAGATATGGTAATAACCAAGCTTGATACTTTGGCTGGTCTTGAAAAGGTGAAAATCTGCACAGGCTATAGAATGAATGACAGCGTAATAACAGATTTTCCTGCAAGCATAGAGGATTTGGCAGACTGCGAGCCCATATATGAGGAGTTCGATGGCTGGGATGACATAACTGGAATTACGGAATATGATAAGCTGCCGGGCAATGTAAAGAAGTATCTCAGGAGAATCGAGGAGCTTTGCGATACCCCAATATCCATAATATCAGTAGGTCCCAAGAGAAATCAGACTATAGTCGTGAATGAAATATAGCAAAAAAAGCTACACTTTATCAGTATTTATGATATAATATTTACACATCATATTTGCTTGGGTATATTTTCATGTTAAAAAAACACAAAATCATGTTGACAAAAGACATTCTACACTGTAAAATGTATAAATGTGAGCCGAAAAGCTCACTTATTTGACTCACTAGCTCAGTCGGTAGAGCACATGACTTTTAATCATGGTGTCCGGAGTTCGATTCTCCGGTGAGTCACCATCCGGCCCATTGGTCAAGCGGTTAAGACACCGCCCTTTCACGGCGGTAACAGGGGTTCGAGTCCCCTATGGGTCACCATATTTGGGCGCATAGCTCAGCTGGGAGAGCACCTGCCTTACAAGCAGGGGGTCACAGGTTCGATCCCTGTTGTGCCCACCAAATACCAATTGACAAGTAAAAAAAGATATAATATAATATCACTTGTCACTGAAATTTAAACATGGCCCAGTAGTTCAGTTGGTTAGAATGCCAGCCTGTCACGCTGGAGGTCGACGGTTCGAGCCCGTTCTGGGTCGCCATTTAAACTTAATGCTTTAAAGGTGCATAGCACCAAAAATGCTGATGTAGCTCAATTGGTAGAGCAGCTGACAGCCTGAACTTCGTTCAGGAGTAATCAGCAGGTCGCGAGCGACATCACAAAAATGAGTAAAGTTAAAATGCTGGTGTAGCTCAATTGGTAGAGCAGCTGACTTGTAATCAGCAGGTCGCGGGTTCGAGTCCCATCACCAGCTCCATTTATTTTTTGAATCAAGAAGTATGTAGATAATTACATGCTTTTTTTATATACATTTAAACTGGTGATGGGCGGCTTATATATCATAACATCATATATACTCCAACCTACCAATTGAGCAGCTTGCATTTGCTGTGCAATTGCTTGGAACAGCCTATGGTTGTTCACGGCAACGTAGCGGATGAGAACTATGTTCTCAAAGGAAAGCAAAGCTTTCCATTATTCTATAGGTTACTGACTAAACACTTGCTATTAGATCTTTTATAAAAATACATGAGATTAATGATTTTATATTTTTTACCTATTCAAATATTCATCAATTAGTAGGTACAGATTGCGAGTAAAGGAAATTATTTCTATAATAAGTCTAAATAAATGAACTGTACTGAAAATTCGTACAGTTCTTCTTGCTACTTTCGTTATTTATAGAACGAAGGCAATTCTGATGTTAAATGATAAAAATCTTAAAGAAACCATTATCGCTAAAGGAACTGAGATCGCTGTTATTTCTGAAGGAGTTGACAATGATTATATATCTTTATCTGATATTGCAAGATATAAAACAGATGAAAACTCTGGTTATATGATACAAAACTGGATGCGAAATCGTAATGTAGTGCAATTTATCGGTTTATGGGAAAAGTTAAATAATTCTAATTTCAATTGCCTCGAATTCGAGGCAATTGAAAATGAAGCTGGACTCAATAGTTTTGTTTTGACTCTCAAAAGTGGATTGAAAAAACAGGAGCTATCGGCATGACATCGAAACAAGGACGTTAGCAGCTACCTTCGCTCATTCTGATATCGCCTTTGAGTTTGCTTCATGGATTTCGCCTGAGTTCAAACTTTACATTATTAGAGATTATCAACGATTAAAATCAAATGAAAATAGTCGTTTATCAGTTGGTTGGAATCTTAACCGCACCCTTGCCAAAATCAATTATCGAATACATACAGACGCCATCAAGGATGTATTAATTCCGCCAGATGTCACTCCACAGAAGCAAAACATAACTTATGCCAGCGAAGCTGATATCTTGAATGTTGCACTGTTTGGCATGACAGCAAAGGAATGGCGGCAAGCTAATTCGGGGGTAAGAGGAAATATACGTGATGAGGCATCACTTCAGCAGCTGATTGTTCTGTCGAACATGGAAAGCCTGAATGCGGAGTTTATCCGTCAGGGATTACCGCAAAAGGAACGTTTACTGCGGCTAAACACCAGTGCCAAGCAGATGATGATATCACTTTTGGATAATGCCGGGGTTGAATGCTTAAAGCAGCTGGAGCAGTCAAAGGAGTAAACACCGTACTACATGGGGTTAATTTGTACCATCGTAGACAGAATACAATACAAGGAGGTAATATGAGTAACTTCTTTGACCGTGAAAACTTAGAAAAAATAAAACTTCTTAATGAAAAAGCTGTTATATCTCATAGGACTAAGCCATTTGATTTAAATAACATAAATGATCTTGAGGAATTGCTTAAATATAAAGTATGTGCATTTTTAGATTATAAAGAATATGAAATGACAATAGATGATGTGCTTGAACATTTCGATGAAAGCATGGAGTATTATGATACAGCTACATGGCTTAATGTTTCACTAGGAACAAATAACCCAGACAAGCTACTTGAAAAATGCTACAATTCTACACGAAAGGCAGCCGATGATTTTTATAAATTAACACAGAGAGCAGAAAAAGAATGTAAAGAAGTACTTTATATCATTGTTGATAGTGATGAAGAAACTCAAAAAAGCATTTTAGGTTTTACTATGAAAAAAAACTAATAACTTTAATGACATAATAGAAAATATTTTTTATGAAATCACTGAATTAGAATATGAATATAATATGGAAAAGGCTTATGAGAACTTCAAAACATTTTTGAAAGATACTGTATCCATCGAGGGTACGGTTTTTTTGCATGCTTCAGTGTTGGCAGAGTCTAATAGGTGCAAATCAAATATGACATGTACTTGTCATATTTGATTTGCTACAATAGCTGAGAGAGGAGTGATTATATGGCATTAAGTTATTTCGAAGATAAAGGATCAGTTCCAAAGGAAAATGAGCTTCAAGAAATACTTGGCGCAGCTTGGAGGCACTGGATGAGTATAAAGCATCATACAGAAAATACATACCAAAATGTAAATGAAGAATGGAAGCATTACGGAAAGGCATCAGGCTGGACGCTGCTGATGAAACAGAAGAAAAGAACGTTATATTACTTGTTTCCTTGTCAGGACCACTTTATAATACAGTTTGTATTTGGAGAAAAAGCGGCAGAAGAAGCAGAAAAAAGCAATTTGAGTGAAGAAATAAAGCAAAGCATAAGAGAGGCAAAACCCTATATAGAAGGAAGAAGCTTCAGAGTCACAGTGAGAAGTACAGGCGAAATAGCTGCAATAGAAGAACTCATAAAAATTAAGGTTGAATATTAATAATCATGACTTCGAATTTGCATGCCTTACAAAAAGTTAGCAGTTTTTGTCTTCCTCAAAAAAGTCGAGAACATACTTCCATAGTAAAGTATAATAAAAATATCTTCCGGAAGTAAATTAAGGTGGTGGGGCAATGGATTATTTCTGCTTTATACAGTCAGTGGTATCCTACATTGAAAGCAGACTGAAATCGGATATAGATTATTCAAAGCTTGAAAGGGCAACAGGCTTTTCTATAGCGCATACCAGAGATGTTTTCAAGTCATGTACGAAGCTGTCTCTGGCGAAATATATATTATATAGAAGGATTTCAAATGCTGCCTTCGATATAATCCATACAGACAATAGCATACTTGATATAGCTGTTGACTATGGCTTTGAAAGCTATGATACATTTACGAGAGCCTTTAAAAGAATAACAGGATATACTCCAAGAGATTTCAGGAAAAACAACTTTCAGGTAGGTAGAGTGAAGCTGACACCAGGCTTGTTTGGGCCGGGAATTGTAAAGAATGAAAGACTCAACATTACCCCTCAGCTAAATCTGGAGGAAATGATAAAAATGAAAACAATAAAAAAATCAGAGGACAGCTGTGTATTATACGGAGTACCTAAAGTAAATTACAGCTATGAGGAATGCACTCCCTTCCCTTCTTCATTGAGAGCGTGTCTTAATTACATGGGACAAAACATGAACTACAGCTATCTCATGGCAGCATCGGGAGCTGCCTTCCGTCTCAGATGGAATACAAATTTCTGGGACGGCGGAAATGTAGACATTATGCGTATATATGACAATCCTTATGAAGCCTTTGAAAGATCTTTTAAAGCAGCAGGCAGAGAATACAAGATACTCAGGAGAGAAGCTGACAGCAGTAAAGAAGATTTCGTAAGATTTATTAAAACCGAAATAGATAACGGACGCCCCGTTATCGCTCTGGGTATTATAGGACCTCCAGAGGCATGCATAGTAACAGGCTATCGTGACAACGGAGAAACCTTGCTGGGCTGGAATTTTTTTCAGGATAATCCTGAGTTTGCAAAGAACTCTCAGACAGATGAATCAGGCTATTTTATATGCAGCAGCTGGTGGGAAAATCACGACACCAAGGGTGTTATGTCCATAGGTGAGGATATAGGTACTGAAACAAGCATTAAAGAGCTCATAGAAAATGCTGTAGACATAATGACCAGGGAACGAGTGGGTGAATATGCAGGAGGTCAAGCAGCATATGATGAATGGGCAAATGCTTTAACTGACGAAAGCCAGTTTCCCAAGGATGCAATACTTCCATTACTGTTTGAAAGACTTATGTGTCAGACTGATGCCATGGTAATGATAAGTGAAGGAAGAGCATATGCCGGCTGCTTTATGGAGTGGGTTGCAGAAAAGTATAGTGATATGAGGACTGAATGTTTGGATGCCGCAAAACTGTTGAGAACTCAACATACACTGGTTAACAAGATTCGCGAACATATGGGAGGCTGGGAGCATACCGAGGAGCAGGCAAGAAGATTTGCTGATGCAACAGTCAGAAAACAGGTAGCAAGTGTTATAATGGAAGTAAAGGAACTGGATGCCAGAGCCTGTGATAAGCTTAAGGAAATACTGAATAAGCTCGAGCGCATACCGCGCACGTAATATAGAGAGCTTGCATGAACAGCTCCCTGCAAAATATGCAGAGGACAGTTCATAATGCAAGCTCTATATTATTTTATGCATCTTCAGTCTGATATCCTCACCTATGAATTCAAAAGTATCAAAGCTGCCGAAGATTCTGGAGGTTATTCTGTCTGAATATATCTTTACTATTTCATCTATATCCAGGTTTGTGGATATTATAAGCTTCTTATTATTACCTATTCTCCTGTTGAGTATATTGTAGATGGCCAATCCAGAAAACTGAGTCGTCAGCTCAGTACCCAGATCGTCAATAATCAAAAGGTCACAGTTGTATATATCGTTCAGAAGCTGGCTGTTCTGTTCTTCATTATCAAAATCGAACTTGTATTTTCGAATATGGTCTATCAAATCCGGACAAAGCTGATATATTACACTCCGCCCTGCTTCCAGCAGCTCTTTGGCTATGGATTTGCATAGAAAGGTTTTTCCCAGCCCGGGTTTCCCTATAAACATCAGGTTTTTGTTGTGCCTGTCAAAGTTATTTGTATACTCAACACACTTTCTAAAAATATTCTTCATATTATCCTGAGGAGATATACCGTTTTCATTCTTTTCCTGTGAATAGTAATCAAGTCTGAATTGGTCAAAGTTTTCTCTTTCAAAGGATTCAAGCATATTAGACTGCTTATACATGAGGCTTATTTCCTTCTGGGTATAGCAGCTGCACTTTGTATATTCCACAAAGCCTGTATCCTTGCAGGCTTTGCATTGGTGCTTCAGTTCAAGATAGTCTATTGGGTATTTATTAGCAGAAAGCAGCTCAGCCTTCTCTATTTTCAGGTCCATCTGCTTTTTCTGAAGCTGCTCTAAGAGCTCCTCATGCTTCATCTTACTATTGAGTACTGCTTTAGCAACTTCAATTCCTATTTGAGTCATTTCCTGCTCTATCTGACGTAAGCGTGGAATTTTCTCATATACGACATTCTTTTTCTGTTCCAGCTCAAGTCTGCTTTTTTCTCTAAGCTCCTCATATTCTCTGGTTATCTGCTGCGATCTATTCACTTAGTTCACCTCTGCCCTTTTTCAGGAGATTTTCTTTCAACACCTTAGTATCATAGTTTCGATTTGCAAAATTACTGAAGGATTTTGAGCTTCTTACATCTTTTCCTGCAGGCTTATCCTTCCTGCTTTCTGTCTTCAGCAGATATGCCTCTACCTCCTGCAGTGTCTTAAGGTCACATTTATACCATTCGCCCAGTATTTTGTCTATGTATGAAAATGAAGGCTTGATTGTTTGCGAAGTAAGCTCGCATGCCTTTAGTACAATGTCCTCGGAGAATGAATATGTATAAAACCATTTATGAAGCAGCTCTTCTTCAGGTGCAGTGGGCTGTCTTCCTATTCTGAGAAAGCTGATTACCTTACTGTATTTCTGCCACTTTTCCCTGTGCTTGGCTGAGTATTCCGCCACCATTTCCGCGGATTTGATACCTGCATCAAACCAGTTTTTGGCCACCTGCTTCAGATAAGGAAGATCCTTCTTGTTTCTGGAGTAGCAATCCTCCAGGAGCAGAATGACTACCTCTGGCGAGAAAGAGTAATCATCAATCCAATCCAGAAAGGTAAACATCTCGCTCTGTGAAGGCTCTCTGCCCATTATTCTTTTCATGTATTCAAACATTTCACGTATTCTGTTGTTCTGTCGAGCTGTTATTATTCTATCGGGACTGTACTTGTCATGCTCCTTTTGCTTTCCTTTAATATTCAAGAAAAGTTCCTTTATACTAATAAACTCTATTGTATATCCATCGGTGTCGTATGCATCGGCAGTCAGCTTCACTATACCCTGCTGCTCCCAGTACTTCCATGCATCTACCACTTCTTCCTCGGACAGACTGAGGGTTCTGGCCATAATATCGTTAGAAATACTGCCATAGGAGGGGCTGCTTGTGTATTTCAGTCCCAACAAATACACCTTTACGTAATCCCCAGGTGCTTTTGGCATATAGTGATTAATAAATGCATTTTCAATAATTGTGTTATGCAGATCCTCATTATTTGCTCTGAATCTAAAACAGTTCATATAGCACCCCGTATTTTTAGCAATATATCATAATTATACCATAATTATTACCAAGATTCTCTAAATCTAATAATTCTTTAACAGGAAACAGCATGGTAAATCATGGGTAAAAAATATTGCAGGCGTTTGGTACAAATTGGTATTCAAGCAAGAAACGCACCTAATAAATACCAAAATAAGGCAAAAAGCGCAAGTTTTTGACTAATCTCACATATTTCAGCAAAATATGGATAAAATATTGTCAATTTATTCTTATACAAAACAGGTACCATATTTGAAATAGGTACTGTTAATAATCAAAAAGTTATAGTATAATGATTAGGCATAACTGTAATTAAATAGCAAAGAAAATAATTACTGCTTATAGAAGAGCATATGACAAGTTTAGTTATTAAGTTTGTTCTATATATGACGTACAGGACATATTATTAATTGATGGTTTGTACATATTATAGTAGAATTAGTATGACAATTATATAGCTTCCAGACTTTGCATAGGAAAGGAGAGCAACAATGCCGGAAATAAAGCTGGGTGAACTGCTTAAGAACCACATGCAAAGCATCATGAGTAAATTTTCGAGGTTTACAGGTAAATTCAGCAGTTTACAACATCCAAAACTGTCAAAGAAGATTATAAACAAGAAAAGATTTGTACTTAGTATAAGTACAGCTTTGTTGTTTGTTTTGATTTCATCATATATATATGTATCAGGAATAGCTTATTCAGTACAAGTAAATGGGGTAGAGGTGGGCAAGGTAAAAAACATAAGTATTGCTGCCAATGCACAAAAAAGCTTGGAAGAAGAATATAAGAGTATAGCAAATGCCAACATAAAGCTGACAGCAGAAATCACCACCTCCAAGACAAGAGGAAGAGGTAAGGAGATAATGGACGAGGCACAGCTGCTGGAAGCATTTAAGAATGTTATCAACTATAATATAGAAACCTTTAGTATATATGCCGACGGCAGTGTAATAGCGATTTTGAAGTCCAAGGAAGAAGCTGAAGAGGTTTTGTCAGCCGTAAAAGAACACTATCTTGCAGGGGTAGACACTGCGAAGCTTAAGGAGGTATCCTTTGCAGAAAACATTGAGGTTAAACAAGAGTACAACGATTTAAACAAGGTTATGCAGAAGGATGAGGTAGTATCCTTTGTCATAAAGGGCACCAATGAAGAGAGAACACACAAGGTTGTATCGGGAGAAAGCTTTTGGTCAATATCCAGAAAATATAATATGAATACTGACGACCTCATAAAAGCCAATCCGACGGTAAACCCAAACAAGCTTCAGATAGACCAGGTTCTCAGCCTCATAATACCAAAGCCGCTTATTAGTGTTAAGACGGTGGAAACAGTTACATATACAGATAAGATACTTTTTGAACAGAAGATTGAGTTCAGTGACTCTTTATATGCTGACCAGACCAGCATAAAGGTCAAGGGTGTGCCGGGAGAGAAGGAAGTAATAGCAGATATAGTCAAGGTCAACGGTCTTGAGACAGAAAGGACAATACTTTCTGAAAAAGTTATAAAGGAACCTAAGGAACAGATACTTATTAAGGGTACAAAGCCGATACCGCCGAAAAAAGGAACAGGTACCTTCTCAATGCCCACAAGAGGCAGATTGACCTCAAAATTCGGAAAAAGATGGGGTAGAATGCATGAGGGTATAGACTTGGCTGCTCCTGTAGGTACAGCTGTAAAGGCTGCTGACGGTGGAACTGTAAAATGGGTTGGTACAAAGGGCGGATATGGAAAGCTTATAATAATTGATCATGGTGCAGGCTTTGTTTCATACTATGGACACCTTAGCAAATACAACGTAAGCGTAGGAGATAAGGTATACAAGGGTCAGAAGATAGGAGCCGTAGGTAACACCGGAAGAAGTACAGGACCTCATTTGCATTTTGAAATCCGCAAAAATGGTGTGCCTGTAAATCCGTTAAAGTATTTGAAATAACAGATAAAGCTGGAAGTTAGAGTTCTTCCAGCTTTTTTATGTCTATAATTCCAGCCCCCTGGACAATTTTCAGCTCATTGAGAGACACTGTGCATACTTTTATAATACTTTTTACATCCTCGGGAGACAGTGCGGCGTTTTTCTGATATATCAGTGCAGCAGCTGCAGCTGTCATACTTGCGCTTACGGAAGTACCGCTTGCCTCTGTATATTTTATGCTCAGCTTACCAAAGTCATAATACATTTTGTTTCTGGGACTATAAGTCTTGTCACAATTTAAGGTAGTAATGTTACAGCCGGGCATTACTGCATCAGGCTTATCCACCTTTGCATAAACAGGTCCCCTGCCGCTGAAATCAGCAACAGCATAAGGATATCCGTGTGTATTGCAGGAGCCTGTGGTAAAGCAGGCAGGGCATACCCCGGGACTGCAAATGCTGCTTTCTATGGGACCCATGTTGCCGGCGCAGCAGCTGACAAAGAGACCGCTGCTCCACAGCGCTAAAGCAGCGCGTCCAAGCAGATCAAAGCGTCTTGAGAAGCTAGTAGTACCAAAGGGAAGTACTACTATTTTAATGTTATGCTGTTCTTTTATGTTCAATATCCACTGCATTGCAGCAAGAATATCAGAAAAGAAGCCGGTAGAGAATTCATCAAAGGCTTTTGCACATACAATGCTTGAATCATAAGCCAATGCTTTGAACTTACCATCTGTTGAGGCTCCAAAGCCGGCGCCTATACACGCAGTACCGTGGCCGTTATCATCATATGGAAAGTCCATTCCGTTTATGAAATCCTTAAAGGCAGCTATTCTGTTCTTTGGCTTGGTTAAATCAGGATGGGGAAATACTCCTGAATCAATAAAGGCAGCAGTTATTCCCTTTCCCGAAAGGTGAACGGGCTTCGCTGTCGGATCAGTTTTCTGGGCAAGTATTGTACGTGGATCCTTAGCTGAGGAGAGATTATTTTTTAGTGGTTTACCCATCAGTACGGCCTTACCGTCATAGTATATTTTTTCTATATCCAGTATGCCGGCAAGTGTCTCAAAGCTCCTCATAGGCAGTCGTCCGCTAACTGCCCTTAAAAAGGGAAGAGTGTATTTGATTTTAAAACCGAGCCGCTTTAGTCTGGAAAGCTGCAGTGCGTCCGGCTCCTGCCTGAAAATAACTACCAGGGGAAGATATTTGGCTTTTTTGACTGCAACAATTTCTCTTACCACAGAGTCAACCTTATGTGAATAAATAGTAAAGGGCAGCTTTGAAATAAGTTCCTTTATAATTTTCATAACTATCCTCCAGTACGGTGACAATTTGAAACGGTTGTTATTGCAAAAATAAACAATATAATACATACTATGTAGCAGGAATGAAAAAGGTGAATACTGCTGAGACAGGCTTATTAACAGCAATTTTATTGAATAATATGAATACAGAGTGTAAAATATAAATCGAGGAGGAATGAAAGATGCCGGCTTTAGATTTTAGATGTCAGGAATGTGGAGAAAAGTTTTTTGAAATAGTAAATTCATCAAATCGAGATAAGGTAGTATGTCCCAAATGCGGAAGCAAGGAAATCAAGCAAATATTTGAGGGCAAGTGCAGTACCGGTGGATCCGGTAAGGGCGGAGGCTGCAGCAGCGGCAGCTGCGGAGGCTGTAGCGGCTGCCACTAATGAATGTACTGTAACTGAAATGTAATATTCGGTTAGTTGACAGTATATTGATATGGGAATATAATGAAACTGTAAATATAGTAACAAGGAGAATGTTTAATGTCTGCGAGGGTTCTTAACTAATTAATTTAATATTTTCAGATGCAACACTTTTTATTATTTCCAAAACTTGGCTGTTGTCAGGTTTATTGGTGTTGCACATCTGATTATTAGTTAAGAACAAGGCGACTTTTCATCTATTAATATATATAAGCGATTATAGCCGTGCTTCTTGCATGGCTTTGTTTTTTGCATATATTAATAATACTTATGCTGCATTATAGTGAGTGCTATATTTGCTATTATTATGTGATGAATAGGACTGTAGGTAAGCCGTAGTTTTTTAACTGCTTGCCTGCAGTTTTCTGTTTTAAAGGAGTGATATTATGTATGAATCAAGCAATGCCGCCGGTGTGAAAGCCGGAAGACAAGAAAAAAATATTTAAAACAAGGAGAGATCAACATTGAATAATAATACAATAAAACTGCTTGAATATGACAAAATAAAGGAAAATCTAAAGCAATATGCTATAACAGACAGAGGCAGAGAAGCTGTAGATAAGCTTCAGCCTTCTATAGATATCCAAATAATAACCAAATGGCTGGATGAAACAACGGAAACAAGGGCAATAGTTGATAAGAGCTCAAGCGTACCCTTGCACAGTCTCAGTGGAATTGACAATATAGTAATGAAACTAGGCAAAACCTCAATACTTCATCCGGAAGAGCTGGGATCTATAGCCAGATTGCTGGAGGACTCATGCAAAATCAAAAGATTCATGAAGAACATGGAATCACTGGCACCCCAGGTAAGCTGCTATGCATTGTCTTTGTTTGAGCTGGATGAGCTGATAAAGGAGATAAATAATTGCATAGTAGGGGATCAGGTGGATGACAGAGCCAGCAGCGAGCTGTATAAAATAAGGAAAAAGATAATAACGGCAGAAGACAAAATAAAGTGCAAGCTGGACAGTATGGTAAAGACCTACGGCAGCTACATGCAGGACGCCTATGTAAGCATGAGGGAGGGCAGATACGTAATCCCAGTAAAAAAGGAGCATAGAAGAAGCATTGAGGGCAGCGTGCTGGATACCTCCGGAAGCGGTTCTACTGTATTTATAGAGCCGGCAGCAGTGAAGAAGCTGCAGGACGAGCTGAGTTTATTGAAAATCGATGAGGATAAAGAAGTATACAGAATATTATCTTGCCTTACAAATATGGTGGAGGCTAATAAAAAAGAAATAAGTATAAATATTGAGACAATAGCCCACTATGACTTCCTGTTTGCCAAAGCAAAGCTCAGCAGGGCAATGGACGGAAGCGCGCCGCAAATAAACTGTGACAGCAGAATAACGCTTATAAATGCAAAACATCCTCTTATAGGAAAGGATGCTGTGCCGCTGAATTTCAAAATAGGCTGCGAGTACAGGGCACTGCTGATTACAGGGCCAAACACCGGAGGTAAAACAGTAGTACTGAAGACAGTGGGTTTACTTACCATGATGGCACAGTCAGGACTTCATATTCCGGCAGATAAAGGAAGTGAACTTTCGGTGTTCAGGGATATACTGGTAGACATAGGTGACGGCCAAAGCATAGAGCAGTCACTCAGCACCTTCTCGTCTCACCTGAAGAACATAAGCAGTATACTTGAATGCTCTGATCAGTATACTTTGGTGATAATGGATGAGCTGGGAGCCGGTACCGATCCCGGAGAAGGAATGGGTCTCGCCACTTCTGTACTGGAGCATGTTTTTGCAAAGGGCGCAACGATATTGGCAACCACTCACTACAGTGAGCTGAAGGACTTTGCTGATAATACAACCGGCTTCCAAAACGGCAGCATGGAATTCGATATAGAGACTCTAAGACCGCGCTATAGGCTGAATATCGGCATAGCGGGTGAAAGTAATGCATTCCTAATAGCATTAAGGCTGGGTGTAGACAGGAAGATAATAGAAAGAGCTCATCAGATAACCTACAAACAGCATAAGAGCTATGAAAATTACAAGCACAGCATTAAGGATGCACAACCGGAGGAGTTCAGGAAAGCCGCAGTGGAGGAAATCCAACAGCTTCATCAGAATAAACAGCTGCAGCTTAAAAGGATTGAGGAGACCAGAGAAAGACTTGAAAGACAAAAAATCGAGCCAAGCTTCAGAATAGGTGACTGTGTTTACATCAGTACCATGAACAGAACAGGAATAGTCTGTGAACTGGAGAATAACAAGGGCGAAGTAGGAGTAATGGTAATGAAAAACAAGTTCAAGGTCAACAAAAAGCGCTTGAGCCTGTATATAGACGGAAAGGAGCTTTATCCGGAACAATATGATATGGATATAGTACTGGACAGCAAAGATAATAGAAAAAAGAAAAAAATAATGAGCAAGAGACATGTAGAAGGAATGGTTATTGAGATAAGCGAGTAGTACAAATTTCCAATGAAGTTAACATAATATTGTTGTATAATAAAAACGGCGCAGGTATCGAGTGTGAACAGCTAGGTTTCATCGATGCAATGCGCCAATTTTTTTAGAAAATCGAGGTATTAAAATGAAAAAGAAGCTGTTAGTGGTAATAATTACCATGGTTATTACATTTGCATACATTTTCAGCTTTAATGATAAGGCATATTTCCTAGCTAGAGAACAAGGCTATAAAGCTTTGAAGGTTTTTGCAAGTGTTAAGAACTCGGAGCTGATGGAAGATTTTCTAATCTACGAGACAGAGCATTTTACTATTAAATATAGGGAAAGAGATGAAAATATCATCAGAAATGTAGGCAGACTTCTCGAGGAAAGCTATGATGCTCTTAATAAGGAATACAGCTATGAGCCTGAGGGAAAAACAGCCGTGTATGTATATGAAAGCCAGCAGCAAATGTGGGAATATCAGAATGAAGTCAGGGGACAAGCAGTCATGGGCTTTTACAGCATGGGTGATCTGCATATTCTGTCTCCAAATGCATATGATGAAAACAAGCTGAACTTTGTAGATTTTTTTGAAAAGCACGGACCTATAATGCATGAGTATATGCATAAGCTTGCAGATGACATTACAGGAGGAAACATAGAGCTTTGGTTTACGGAGGGCATTGCACTGTATGAAGAATATGAGAAGCTAGGAATAGAATGGGCACCGGACTTTGATTATGAAAAGCTGTTTAGTGCAGAGGAGTTGAGAAAAAACTTTATGGGAATTGAAGAGACTCAGGCATACAGACAGTCCTTTGATGCAATAGACATTTTAATAAAAGAATATGGAAAAACTAAGCTTTACGAAACACTTATCCTGCTGGGGCAAGGATATTCACTGGACAAAGCTTTTATGGCTGTCTACGGATTTACGGCGGACAGCTTTCTGGATACACAGCTTGCTGCACTTTTAGAAGCTGACACGCTGTAACTAAAAGAAAGTCAAAAAAGCGAAAAAAAATAGAAAACAAATAATGTATCTGTTTTCTTATATCCGGGGGGATATAAATATAATTTGTTGAGATACTTATATTGTAAAATTTATCAAAATAAAATCCTATATGAATATGTTCCTATATTTGTAGGTCTATGGTCCTATTTTGTAAAGTATGCATTTTATGACTATTATTGGAAATACTACATTGTTGGGCCTAAATCAAAATAATTTTATGTTTTTTACGGGTTATGATATAATATTATAAGCTATAATGACCTTTTTGCGAGGCAAGCTGGAAGTAAGCCGGCAGCTATTGATACAGGCTGGGGATGGTTTGAATATATTATAGTCAGAAGGAGTGATGTAAATGGAACACAGAATACTGGTGGTAGATGATGAAAAGCCTATTTCCGATATAATCAGGTTCAACCTTGAGAAGGAAGGCTATAAGGTTTTTGTCGCTGAGGATGGGCAGCAGGCTATAAACATGACCTATGAACACAAGCCTGACCTGATCATACTTGATATCATGCTGCCCATAATGGACGGTTTTACAATCTGCAAGAAGCTGAGAGAAAACATCAACACTCCAATAATTATGCTTACTGCAAAGGAAGAAGAAGTAGACAAGGTACTGGGACTTGAGCTGGGAGCAGATGACTACATGACTAAACCCTTTAGCGTAAGAGAACTTATGGCAAGAGTAAAAGCAAACATCAGAAGGGTGAACTTCATGAGCAGCGGTGTGGAAGGTAAGGGTCAGGTCATCAAATCAGGAAACCTCATAATAGATTTGAACAGATACGAAGTAAGAAAAAATGATAATGTCATAGAACTTACACTCAGAGAGTTTGAGCTTCTCAGATATCTTGCTCTCAATGCTGAGCAGGTTTTTTCCAGAGAAACCCTGCTGGAAGAGGTATGGGGCTATGAATACTATGGTGATGTCAGAACAGTTGATGTTACCGTAAGAAGACTCAGAGAGAAGATAGAGGACGATCCTAGCAATGCAAGATATGTACAAACAAAAAGAGGAGTAGGCTATTACTTCAGGAGGATGTAATAAATGTTAAAGAGCATCCAGTGGAAGCTTGTAATAATTTCGTTTTTGCTGGTTTGGCTGGCTATGGCCATAGTTGGAGTCTTTGCCTCCCAAAACATCAAAAAGATACAGATGGACAGCATGGAAGAGATGATACTGACCAGAGCAAGGGATTTTGCAAATAATCTGGGCAGTAAGATAGGCGGCGCAGTCAACATAAAGGAAATAGGGGACAATTTCTATATGGGACAAGGGCAGCATGTTAAGGCAATGAGGATATATCATTTTTCACAACAGGATCCCATATATGAAAATGCCAATTTCTATACTACTGAGAAAAGTTCTATCAATGTCATGCTTGAGTCTATATTGGATGGCGAAAGAGAACCTATAGTTACAAGTGATCCCAACGAATACTACAAGCATATTATGATTCCGATATTTGAATCTAACGGAGGAGTAAGCGGTGCTCTCTACCTGGGTGTGGATTTTTCCTATGTTCAGGATAGTATAAACGAGGTACAGAGTATGTTTACAAATGCCACAGTAATGGCGCTCTCCATTACTGTGCTTCTAGGTATTATCCTTGCAAGGACAATAACAGGACCCATAAAGGAGGTTACCTCAAAGGCAGAACAACTGGCAAAGGGTGAGTATGGACAAGTCATATCCGTAAAATCCAATGATGAGGTCGGACAGCTTACCGAGATGTTCAACTATATGTCTTCCAGGTTAAAGGATACTCTGGAGGAGGTATATAATGAGAAAACAAAGGTAGATACCATAGTTACTCATATGACTGACGGCATAATAGCTGTAGATGTGGACGGCAATATAATACACGCCAACCCTGCAGTATACAGCTTATTCAACATAGACAGGCACGAGCTTGAAAGCAAGCGTTTTGACGACTTTTCCAAGGATTACGGACTGGGTATGAACTGCTACGAGCTTTTTAATGACAGTGAAAAGAATCATAACATACTATCCATAAATAACTCAATAATAAGGGTCAATGTAGAGCCCTTCAAAAATGAAAAGAATGAGATAAACGGTGTAATAGTTGTGCTTCAGGACGTTACAGAACAGGAAAAGCTGGACAAAATGAGAAAGGAATTTGTTGCAAATGTTTCTCACGAACTCAGAACTCCGCTGACAACAATCAAAAGCTATACCGAAACTCTGCTGGATGGAGCCCTGGAAAACAAGGAGTATACAGTAAACTTCCTGAAGGTTATAAACAGTGAATCCGATAGAATGACAAGACTGGTAAAGGATCTGCTGCAGCTGTCCAAGCTGGATTATGACAATGTTCAATGGAATATGAAAAAGATCAATCTGTCTGCCATACTGAAGGAATGTATATACAAAATGGATATATCAGCCAAACAGAAGAATCAGCAGCTAAACTATGAAGCAGAAACGGAATATATGGAGATTGTTGGAGATAAGGACAGGATAGAGCAGGTTATAATAAACATAATAAGCAATGCCATAAAATATACTCCGGATAACGGCAGCATAGAGGTCAAAGCAGCCAGAGAGCAGGATTATGCAGTAATAAAGGTTATTGATAATGGGATTGGCATTCCTAAGGAGGATATACCTAGGCTGTTTGAAAGGTTCTACAGAGTTGACAAGGCAAGGTCGAGAGCCATGGGAGGCACCGGTCTCGGACTGTCTATTGCAAAACAGATTGTAGAAGCACATAAGGGCTATATAAAAATAGACAGTGAGTACGGCAAAGGAACTCAGGTTACCATAGGTCTTCCCGCAAGCGGGCTGATGGAAGCTTCATAAGCAATTCTCTTTAACTACTTTGCATAATATGGCGAATATTTTAATAAACTAGTACTAAATATAGTTGTCACAAGGGGTATTCTTGTTGCATAATATTTATATAGACATAGTACATTTTACCCATACTGTAAAAAAAGCTTAATTACTTTGTAATAATGCTGTAATAATGAGATTGTATAATAAACTTAAGATAAATTGATTTTGAAGTGTTTAAACCAGATTTTCAGGAGGAATTTCCATGGTAAAGAAAATGTTGATATCCGTATTGCTGATGATCGCACTGATCATCAATTGCACAATTGCATATGCGGAACCAACTGCAAAGAAAGGCGTAAGTGAGCCGATTATTGTTGAAATTACCGACAATATTGACAACACCAAAACCTTTGAAAAGAGCTATGCTCTTTGTGTACGTGCAGAGGAAGGTACGGTAATAACATTTTCACAACAATGGTACAAAGTTGATGAGGAAAAACCCATAGTAGCAAAAAAGAAAAGTGAAACAGGCGCTGAAGGCGAATGGGTATCAGTAAACAAAGCTGAAGAGTGGAAAATAGGAGCATCAGGCTTATATACCAAGGCAATTACATGGAAAACCGGAAAAAATAGAATAAAGCTGACTGCAAAAAGCAAGGACGGGAAAACACAGGAATTGACAATGACAGTGGAGCTTGTAGACAAAAAACAGCTCAATGATCTGATAAACAGCTATATTCTGAATAAGATTAGTGAAGATATAGAGGAAGACTAGGCATAGGTGATAAAATGAAACGAGAACACGTTAAATCCGTTGTATTGTTTTCATTGGTAATACTTAGCTTTGTATTAACAACCCGACTATGGTTCAATATTTCCATTGAGGGTTTTTTTATTATGTCCGGGAGGGACAAGGCTAAAAATACCGAAAACACTATAAAATATGATATTACAACGCTCTTGAAGCCAAACAAAATAATAATAAACACAAATGAAAAGGAAATACTTTTAAGAAACAGCTCGAGCAATGATTTTTATGACAGCGTGCTCAATGATAGTATACTTGTATTGAAGCAGCTGCTGTCATCTAAAGAAATAGAGTATCTTACCCAATCTGTGGATGTATTGAGCGATGTAAGAAAAACAAAAAGCATAGAGCTGATACTTAGTGAAGCTGTGGAAGCAAACACCATAGTAGGGCTGTTAAAGCTGGAAAGCAATCCTCACGAAGGTATAAGAAGCATCAATGAGTTTATTATTTGTCCTTTGGATAAAAAAGCATATATATTCGATAAAAATCAAAATAAGGTTTTTGAATTTAAGGTGAGTTATCTTGAGGGCGGACTTGAGCTTATGCTGCAGCTTATCGAGAAGGTCAACAGCACAGAGGAATCAATAAGCCACCTGTATCTCAATGACATAGTAGCTCCGGAGAAGGATGCGGGACCGGAGGCTTACACAATCGACAAGAATGCAATAGTGCCCATCAACCTGCTCGAAATGCCTGTATTAAGTATTGAAAGTGAAATACACGCTAATGGAGAGATAACAGACGATATTCGAAGCTTCTTTGATGATAATGATGATATAAACATTATTATTGACGAAGAAGGAATAGTCAAATACACTGACAGGGATGAAGAATCGGTATGGGTAAGTGACGACGGCACCATAGAATACTTCAACAACAGTACCTACAACGGCGGACAGTCATCCATTTCCTTGCATGATGCCATAAAGCTCAGCGCTGACTATATTGACAGACATATGGGTTTTCCTGAGGATTCTTATTTATCTGAAATTGAACGAGAGGACATAGGTAGCAAGACAGTATATGTGATAAGATATAAATATAGATACGAAGGGCTGCCTATTATAGTGGAATCAGGAATATACAGCCATAGCATAGAAGTGAAGATAGATGGAGATCAAGTTAGGCGCTATAAGAGAATGGTGAAGAAGATAAGCTACTCAGATGAGTTTTCAAAAATAAACTTCATAAATGCCTTTGATACTATCAGTGGTCGGAATAAAAAGGAACTGATACCAAAAGGTGAGAGGATCTCAAAAATCAATGATATGTATCTGGCTTATTATGAGAGAAGCAGCAGTCTAATACCGGTTTGGGTAGTAGATGTAGAGATAGAGAACATGAAGTCAGAAAAAGGTATGCCCACTGAAAACAAGAAGTATATAGTATATTACGATAATGACTCCAACACAGGTCATATAATAGACGAATTGTAATGAATAAGGGGAGCTGACAGATGGATTGGGCAAGAGCTAAAACCATACTGATTATAGTGTTTATTGGTGTGAATATGATACTGTCCTACTTTTTGCTTGTAACCAGCAACGGCAGTGTATTTACCGTGCCTCAGGACAGAATAGATATTACCATGGAATACCTTAAAAAGCATAACGTAAACATAAAAGCCGAGCTTCCCAGAAAGATAACAAACATAAGACCTGTCGTAGTAGATTTCAAGGTATTCAAGGATACTGAGCTTTCAGTTTTTTTTCCTCAGCGGAGTTATATAAACAGAATAAACGAAGAAATTTCCTATTTGCTCGTGCAGGGAGATATCAGCATCAGGGTTACCAATGATAAGCTGATGCAATATGACAATCCCGGTATAGCTGCTGTAGAAGGAGATAAACTGGAGCTTTGCTATACTGTAATAAACAGCTTCATACAAAAGCTTGGGATAAGCCCTAAGGAATGTTATATAAAGAGCTATACGAATGAAGACGGATATGTAAGAGTAAAGTATGGACAGCTGTATAAAGGCTATAAGCTCAGTGACAGCTTTATAGACATAACTGCCTCCACAGAAGGCATAAGAAAGGCAAGTGTTATATGGTTTGGAAGTGTAACACCGGTGGACAGCAGCAGCAGTGTAGTTACCCACCTAAGCGCATTGGTTGCGTTACATGAGTATATAAGTACAAGGCCCAGGGAAGTAGCAGATACTGCACAATCCGAAGACACCCAGGGCATGGAAGCTGCAATACCTCAAAATGATACTTCCCTTACAGTATATAGCATAGAGCTGGGCTATTACCAGCGTGTCAACGGCTTGGATCCCATACTGGAGGGAATCGCAACTCCTGTGTGGCAGATACGGACTGATACACATGAAATATATGTAGATGCTTATGGAGAGCTTGTAGTTAAGTATGCTCCACTGGAATAGAATCACTAATGCGGCTAAGCCGCATTTTTTCATTCTCAAAAGAGTGCTATAAGTGTTATAATGATTACTATAAATGCTTGTTTAAAAAAGAAGCTTTCTTTACATATGGAAATATTTGGAGGTCACTATGAATATAAGACTATGTTCCCTATCCAGCGGCAGCAGCGGCAACTGCATATATGTAGGTACAGATGAAAGCGGAGTGCTGGTAGACTGCGGAATAAGCGGCAAGGAAATACTAAAAAACCTTATGGATATCGGAGTATGTAATTCCACCATAAAGGCTATTCTGGTAACACATGAGCATTCTGATCATGTAAGAAGCGTAGGCATTGTATCAAGGAAGCTCAATATACCCATATATGCAAATATCAAGACTTGGGAGGGCATGATGGACAGCATCGGCAGCATAAAAAGCGAAAACATCAGAACCTTCAATACGGGAACAGAGTTTGAGATAAGCGGCATGAGCATAAAAAGCTTTACCATACCACATGATGCAGCAGACCCGGTAGGCTACAGCCTGAATACAGGAAAATACAAGGTCAGTATAGCCACTGACCTGGGATATTTCAGTGATATCGTAAGAGACGGCATCAAGGACTCCAACATGGTACTTCTGGAATCCAATCATGATATAGAAATGCTGAAGGTTTCAAAATACCCGTATTTTTTGAAAAGACGCATAATGAGTAATCACGGGCATCTGTCCAACGAAGCGGCAGGTAATGCAGCATATGAACTGCTTCAGTCCGGAGTAAAGGACATACTGCTTGGACATCTCAGCAAGGAGAATAATTTTCCTGAGCTAGCCTTTGCAACGGTAAAAAACATACTTGAAGAAAAAAAAGTGAAAATAGGCAGGGACATAAACATAGAGCTGGCGCCCAGAAGCGGAATAAGCAAATTTTTCAGCATGGAATAATAAAATCTGAATAAAAAAAACACGAATCCTAAAACTATTACAAAGCATTCATAATAATAGGCATAAAGTATGAAAAAGCTTAAGAACCTTTTTTATACAGATTAGGAGGATAGTTTATGGACAGCTTCAATAATTTTAACGATGACAACAACAGACCCCATCAGTACCATCCCCAACGCCGCAGAAGACCTTCACTGTTTTCTTATTTTGCAGTGGCACTGGCCGGTGCACTGATTGGTGGCTTTATAATGGCAGCAGTAGCACCATATTACATATACGGAAAGCTGCTTCCCTATCCGGGAGCACTTGAGGAGAGGCCGCAGCAGCAGCTGGCCCAGCAAGTTATATTGAACCCAACGGATGATATCACAGTAGCCAGTGCAGTAGCCAAAAAAGCGATGCCTGCAGTGGTAGGAATAAGCACGGTAACTGTGGAAAAGGACGTTTTGGGCTTTGGCAGGGCTGTAGAAGGAATAGGCTCCGGAGTCATAGTGCATCCTGACGGATACATACTTACCAACTCCCACGTGGTTACAGAGAATCCCCGAAGGATAACGGTCAACTTTATGGATGGTACAGAGCTGGAGGGAAGAGTGCTCTGGCAGGAAGCCAGTCTGGACCTGGCGGTAATAAAGGTTGAGGCAACAGGGCTTACGGCAGCGGTATTGGGAGACTCCGACAAGCTGATAGTCGGCGAGCCTGCCATAGCAATAGGCAATCCACTGGGAATGAAATACGAAAGAACAGTTACACAGGGTATAGTATCGGGTCTCAACAGAAGCATCTGGGTATCACAGGTAGAGCTGATGGAGGACCTTATACAGACAGATGCAGCCATCAACCCCGGTAACAGCGGAGGACCTCTCATAAACAGCCGAGGGGAAGTAATAGGCATCAATACCATAAAGGCAGCAACGGCAGAGGGTTTGGGCTTTGCTATACCAATAAACGTGACAAAGCCCATAATCAACAAGTTCATAGAAGATGGTGAGTTCATACCTACGTATATGGGTATCATGCTGCTGGATAGCGAGTTTGCAAGCATATACTACCCTGAAATAGAGCTTAAAAAGGGCATACTGGTGACCAATATTGTGGAGGGCGGCCCGGCGGACAAGGCAGGACTGCAGACAGAAGACATCATAACACACATTAATGATATAGAAGTAAACACAATGATAAAATTTAAAGGCATACTGTACGCCAATGATCCCGGTACTACAGTGACCATAAAATTCACCAGAGACGGCAGACAGCATACTACTGAAGCAGTACTGGAAGAAAAACCGGAAGGTGTTAGATAATGAACATAGCAGTGATAGCAGTCGGAAAGCTTAAAGAAAAATATATAAGAGAGGCAGTGGCAGAATACGCCGCTCGCCTCTCAAAATACTGCAGGCTGGATATCGTAGAGGTACCTGACGAAAAAGCTCCTGAGAACTTAAGTGCTGCTCAGGAGCTTATTATCAAGGAAAAGGAAGGACAAGCAGTTCTCAGACATATTAAGGAAGACACCTACGTAATAGCCCTAGCCATACAAGGCAAGCTGCTTTCCTCCGAGAAGCTTGCAGACCTCATTAACGACCTTGGCATAAGAGGCAGAAGCAGCATAGCCTTCATAATAGGCGGCTCCCTGGGTCTCAGCGACGAGGTGCTGAAGCGCGCTGACTATCAGCTGTCCTTCTCACCTATGACTTTTCCGCATCAACTGATGAGGGTTATTCTGCTGGAGCAGGTGTATAGGGGGTTTAGGATTATTCGGGGGGAACCGTATCACTCCAAACTCTAAAACTAATGTGATAGATTTCATGAGTAAAATTGAATTCACTTTACACCTTGAAAATAAAGAGGTTGTAAAGGTTTTAGCCTAATAAGAGTAAAAAGTCGCAGCAATGAGACTTTTATTATTTATGGTAGGCTTGATTGTTTAATATACGATATCCTCGATATATTTGCTCAAAAACGATGGTAGCTAGTAAGCCAAGGTCAATCTCCATTGGACTTATAGCCATCTTTTCATCATGGGGTATGTTCTCAGCACCGATAATTACAGAGACATCCGATTTGCCACTGACAGCAAGACTATTTATTTTAATTGATAGTGCTTCAGATGATATCAGTTCACCAGAAGTAGAAATCAAGATTTTATGAGTCTTATCTGAGAGTATCTTCTGTAGAAGCTCAACTGTCTTTACTTGAATAAGCTGTATCTTGCAGTAGAGACTCAGCCTTTTCTCATATTCCTTTATTGCTTCGCTACAAAATTTATCGATTTTATCCCCAATTATATATATTTTATAATTCATATAATACCTCAGTTTCCTTAATTGATAATATTAGTATAAACGAAGAGATGGGTAAACAACAGCGACATTTAACATAATTCTTTAAGCATATATTACCACATTGAAACAGATATGGTAAAATGTTGTTGGTAAGATTAGTAAGTTATACTTGTGTTTTGGTCAACATCGTAGAGGTATCTCTAATTATAGAGCAGTTAATAGACTAAGAATAAGAAGGGATTGATATTTACGGGGTATGGTTATCTAGTCGAGTGTGAAAACTGTTTATATAGCAAGACATTATTAATTGGAGTAGGGATGCAATACGCTTATTTAACAGAATCTCTGCTCAGCAACTCAATTAACAGTAAAACAATAAAAGAAGAAGTAATGAAAAGACTTAACGATGGGCAGTATCCTGAATATTTTGAGCACATTCTGATGCAGTGTCCAAAATGTGAATGTGTACATGAGAGACTATACATAAAGTTTGAAGGGGATACTCTTTCGAGTTATGAAACTAAGTATAAGTGCCATAAGTGTAAGCGAGAGCTAATACCTGTTGAAGAAGAAGTATTAGAAAAGAGCTCTTGTCCTAAGTGTAAGATGAAAAGGTTTAGAATAAAAAGCCATGTTCTTTGGGATTAGAGGGATTATGTTTTAAGTAACCTGAATAAATTAGTATCATGCTGTTAAATGGGAGAGCGAGGAGATATTCATGGAGTCAATTAGGATTATTCCACTGTCTATAGAGGAACGAATAACTGAAATGATTGAATTATCATGGGATATTTTTATTAATCAATTTATAAGCGATAAGTATGTAATACTTTTAGAAGCACCTTTTCAACTGCACTTTGCGTCAATACTTAAGAGTGTAGGCGAATTGTACTGTCTAAAGAAAGACGAAAGCTTTCATATTAATCTTGAAGTAAATATGGGTGAACAGAAGAAAAACTACGTTGATATTGTAATTGAATATAATCTAGGAAGTACAGCCAAGACCTACATAATACCAATAGAGTTGAAGTATAGAACGCTATCACAGAGTGCAGAAGATATCGGGGTAATGGAGATATATAAGGATATTTGCTCACTTGACTATATAACTTATGGAAAAGTCTTGACTATAGAAGATATAATTATACCCTTTTCTTACTTTTTTTGTATAACGAATAACCAGAGATACATTAAGATACCAGGGAAAGGATTGAAAACTATTTTCAGGACTTATAATGAAGCGGTTATTGAGCCATTAGTAGAGTACAAATACCTAGAAACAAGTGAAGGTAATAAGTTCTTTGATAAATATGGAGCTTTAGTTTTTTCTAGACATTATCAGTTTTTATGGCAAGAGGGTAGCAAATCAGTTAAAGAAGAAAAGTACTGGTTCTTGAAGTTGAAGATTTAAGATAAATGAAATAGTATATAAGGTAAAGACTAGGGCTTATCCTGTTAGCTTCAATGGGGTAGGCTTTTCATTTTACCGATTTCGTAGATTGACACTATCAATAGCAATACTTATAATTTAACTTGTATAAATGTGTTCACTTTGTCAAGACTTAGTAAGATAGCGAGGTTTTTCTTGACATTAGAACATGTGTTCGCTAAAATTAGTTTAGGTATTAATATATCTTGACTTTATTGATGTTTTGTGAGAAAATGTTGGTTTTCTCCATTTGTGATTATTTGATTGGAGGTGTATGTCAAAATTGTATAATTTCACATTTATAGATTTATTTGCAGGAATTGGCGGAATCAGACAAGGCTTTCAATCAGTTGGTGGAACTTGTGTATTTACTAGTGAATGGAATGACTATTCTAAAAAAACTTATCAGGAAAATTATGGTGACAACCACCCTTTTATAGGTGATATTGTGCCTTATCCTGCTGAGGATATTCCAGACCATGATGTACTGTTGGCAGGTTTCCCATGTCAGCCATTTTCTATTGCAGGAGTTTCAAAGAAAAATGCGTTAGGTAGACCACATGGTTTTGAATGTACTACACAAGGAACTTTATTCTTTGATGTCGCGAGAATTATTGCTGCTAAAAGACCAAAAGCCTTTTTGCTAGAAAACGTAAAAAATTTAGTTTCACATGATGGTGGAAATACTTTTAGAGTTATTATAGAAACATTAAGAGATGAGCTCGGATATAATGTGCATTGGAAAGTTATTGATGGTAGATATTGGGTTCCACAGCATAGAGAACGTATACTTATTGTTGGATTTAGAGAAGATGCGAATTTTAGTTGGGATGATATGGTCATACCACAAGAGACTCGCACTATGAAAGATATTTTACATCCAGAGGATGGAAGTGAAGAGGTCGAAGAACCATATACTACTGGAAAGGATGCAAAGGTACATAGCAAATATGTATTAACAGATAAATTATGGGCATATCTACAAGCTTATGCAGAAAAGCATAGAGCTAAGGGTAATGGATTTGGATTTGGACTTGTTACAAAAGATGATGTTGCACGAACTCTGTCGGCTAGATATTATAAAGATGGTTCAGAGATTCTAGTGTATAGGGGAAAGGGTAAGAATCCAAGGCGATTAACTCCAAGAGAATGTGCTAGGCTAATGGGTTATCCTGACGACTTTAAAATTCCTGTTTCTGATACACAGGCATATAGACAGTTCGGGAACTCAGTTATTGTTCCAGTTATGAAAGAGGTTGCTAAAATAATACTTCCACATATATAATAAAAATTGGAAATATATATGTGAGGTATAGAGTATGAGAGCAGGATATCTATCTGAATACTTTAGTGGAGTTGCAGTTAAATACCTTAGTGCAGTTGAAGCCGACTTGGTTAAAAGCCATCAACATGAGTTTAATGGGGTGGAAGGCTTAAAAAGAATATTTGGCAGGGCACAAGGAAAAAGAAATTTTAATGCAAAGTTCGTATACTTAACTGACAATGATGATGAGCCAGTTACTTCAAATGGCTATTTGACTTGGTATGATGCTAGAGAAAAACATCCAACAAGGTCAGAGCATAGATTGTATTTTCCAACAACCACAGTATCAACGTGTGCAGCTGAAGGTGATTTACTCGTCATAGGCTTAAGACCTGATGATACCGTGTTAGTTGTGATAGCTGAAGCTGGTTCTACTATCTCAAATCAAATAAGATGGCTGTTTGGTTTTAATGAAGATATGCATCCGGGGTTCTCTGTAAGAGGGGAGCTTGAAAGTGAACAAGATAGGATTGCATTTACTTCCAGAATAATACTAGAACAAATTGGGATAGAGGTTGAAACGAGTGAGGTAACTTATCTAGATGATATGCTATCACGATTCAACAGTCGATTCCCAACAACCGTTGAGTTTTCTGCATATGCTCGCTCTACATTAAGGGATATTAACCCTGTAGAAGACCCTGATAC
The DNA here is from genome assembly GCA_049322695.1 of Bacillota bacterium. Classification (GTDB taxonomy): domain Bacteria; phylum Bacillota; class Clostridia; order Lutisporales; family Lutisporaceae; genus CALGKJ01. The sequence goes on from JBMORW010000046.1 coordinate 88,227, forward strand.
TACTCTTGTAGCATGGATTGAAAGAGAAGAAGTTCTTTTTAGAACTCTTGAAAAGCATTTGATTGCGGAAAGACTAACACGAGGTTTCGATGATGATGTTGAAGGTTTCATACAGTATTCACTATCTGTACAGAATCGTAGAAAGAGTAGAGTTGGCTTTGCTTTAGAAAATCATGTTGAAGAGATTTTTCTGCTAAACGGAATAAGCTATTCTAGAACAAAAGTAACTGAGAATAAATCAAAGCCAGATTTTATATTTCCGAGCATTGAAAGATATCATGACCTAAGTTTTAATCCAATGCTGTTAACTATGCTTGGAGTAAAAAGTACATGCAAAGATAGATGGAGACAGGTTCTGTCTGAAGCTGATAGAATTGATTTTAAGCATCTACTTACATTGGAAGCTGCCATTAGTGAAAATCAAACAAGTGAGATGAGGGATAGGAATCTACAGCTAGTTTTACCTAGAAGTATTCATTCTACATATACCTCGAGACAGCAAGATTGGTTAATTGACATGAGAGATTTCATCAGGTTAGTTAGAGAAAGACAATAATCATAAGAATAGAAGATATTAAGATAGGAGTGGTTAAGAGATTACCCACTCCTAATTATTTCTTCCCAGAATCAATACAAATTGTATAAGAGTGAAGAGAAAAAAGCGAAGTATAGAGAATATTCTTTCTAAACAATCAAGGAGTAGGATAAGTGCCAAGCACCGAAGTTATCCAGTTATTAGGATGAGCAGAAAAATCGCAGTTAAAGCGGTACGGTGAGCCTTATCATAAGTAAGTGATGTCTTTTCATTAATTATGTATTTTCAAGGTATATGTTGATTTGAAGTATTAACGGGGACAGTTCATTGTGCTTTGATTAAAGCAAAAAGAACCGTCCCTGTTGCTTTCCAAAGAGGTATGTACTTAGTTTAAATCCTACTTAGATGAAAATAACTACATAACAAATAGAAACAAAAACTTTAGTAAACAATCAATAATTAATATACTATCAAATAATTTTATATAGGGATAGTAAGACATGGCACGATAATGAGAAAAGGTTCGCACAAACCAATAATAAGTAAAGTAGTATATAATGAGGTAAAGCATTTACTTAATAGAAACAAAAATATATAAGAGCAAAATATTGACTATTATAAAGATATATAATAATAAACAATGTGCACCTTGAAGACTTGAATGTTGCGACGATATATGCGATAATAGTAATTCATAGCTGACGGATGTTTACAATACAAACATAATATTAACTAAACATGTCGAAATATAGAGCTAATAAAAAGGCTTAAAAAACACTGTGACTTAATATTAGAAGCAATAATAAAAACAAATAAATAATGTTATAAAACAATTTGGAAGAAGTTTAAGCGAAAAATATTGACAAAAAGAAATAGCGTGCTATAATGGTATTGTAAAGGAATATATTTCTGGAGGTGGGAATAAATGAAATTTAATTTTCAATTCTTTGGGCCTTCATCAGGAGCACCTATTGTATCTATAGCTTCTTATGGAATTACTTTTAATAGTTCAGCAATTGAAATGTTGAAAAAACCAAAAAGAATATTAATAGGCTTTGATGTTAGTAAGAAGGTATTGGGATTTATACCTGTAGAAAAAGATGAAGATGACCCTGCTGGTAGAAGTTACGCATTTGCAGAAAGAGAAAGGAATGGAGTAATTCGTATCAGCAATAAAGATTTTCTAATGTATGTCTCTAATAAGACTGGAGTAGACTTTTCTAAGTCGGTAAAGTATGCAGCAGATTGGCTAGAAGAAGAACGGACAATGGTAATTGAACTGAACAGTCCTTTAGACAGCGGCTCTGACACAGAAATGGAAGAAGAGTAAAAAAAAGAGCCATTAATGGCCATTACATAGATTTGACCTCGCAGATGGTCACCAGTGGAACCTGTTACTACCCATCAATGTTAACGGCATTGATGAACAGGAACTACTGCAAATTTAAAAGAAAGCGAGGTGAGTTTAGTGATTGAAATTTTCTCTAAAACAATTAGGTTAAAAAATGGTAAAATCCTATATGCTTCCAATTACGGTTTAGAAGCATTTAGGTTCTTCGTTTCAAAAGAAGAATACGAGAAATATTGGAAAAATAAAAAATAACTAAACTTTTACAGGTATAGGACTTGGTAGTGTTCTATACCTAGTTTTAACTTATATTAATATTTTATACTATATTTATATTTTCATCAAATAAAATTTTAAAGAATTTGTATAATTTACTAACTAAGATAAATCTACCATAATAACTTTAAAATAAAATGTTAGATAAAGTGTGATTTGATAAATAGTTAATTATTGATATAAGGAGTTTTTGTCTTAAGTTCATTTGAGTGTTAGATACCTTAAATGGATACTTTTTATTTCTATTATAATTACAATTTAAGGAGGTAGTATGATGTCTAATAAATGGATTGACGAAAAAGTCCTTCAGAAATATTTTGTGGAAAACTGCACTCAATATAATGTGCTTATTGATGGGATAGAATATCCAATTACTTCAGCTAGATTTAATGAGCCTTTTGATAGGTTCCCAGATATTTTTTGTGTAGTAAATGGAGAGGAATATCCTGTAGAAGTAGAGTGGTTATCATCTCATTACGATCACGATAAAAAGAATAAGGAACGATCAGATACAAAGTCTTATACGCACGATATGTTTAAGGACAATAATGGTTTCCTAGTTGTACTTGAAAAGGATAAGGAAATATATAGCTTTCAACAAGTAGTAATTAATAAAGAAGATTTACATAAATGGTTCAAGAAAAATGCTACTACACTTTTAAGTGAGAGTATTGAACGATTTAGAGCAGAAAGATTTAAGAAAAGAAAATATCCTAAGATATGGTTCATTTATGTCTCAGAAAATGTATCAGAAAACTGGGAACATTCAAAAACAAACGGAATATGGGGCTTTACTGAAGGTAGGCTAAAACAAAGTAAGGATTTAAAAGATATTCGACAAAATGATTTAGTTCTCTTTGCAGGCCCAATTAAGACTGGGGCAAAGAAGTTAGATGGGTGGCCTCGTGTAAATGATGATAAGCTAAAAGAGATACAAAATGCAGATGATTATATTGTAAACAATATTGAAGTATTCAAGATAATAGAAGGCTATTATGATGAAAGAGATAATAATGTTTATAATACTATATGGCCTGATGAAACTAATCATAATAAGAAATATCCACATAGATTTAGATTTGAGCCACAACATATATCTCAGTTCTCTGGTGTATCTTTTAAGAAATTAGATTTTTATACGATATGTAAATTAAAGGAGGCTGCCAGATTATCGCTAATTGAAATTGACTATTCTCATTTTGTAGAGTTGTTAAGGAATTTTAGCTAGTCTAAAAATAAGTATTACAAATAAAGGTTATGTTTCAATATTATAGTAAAGATATAAGGTCTAAGTTATTAGACCTTATATCTTTACTATAAACTTTATGCTCAAAGTCTTCTTTGTTCTTAGGTAATGTACGGTGAACCTTATCATAAGTAACGGAGGCTTTGGTTTGAGCTTGGCTATTTTTCGTGGTACAATAGAAAAAACCATGAGAGTGAGGATGTATCATGACAAGACATCATATATATAAAATGAGTGTAGCAAAGGTTTATCCCTATTATGTTGAGAAGGCAGAGAAGAAGGGACGCAAAAAAACAGAAGTCGATGAAATCATCCGTTGGCTGACAGGATATAGCCAGGAAGAGTTCGAAGCGCAACTGGAAAAACAGACAGACTTTGAGACCTTCTTTGCGAAGGCTCCTCAGCTTAATCCTTTGCGGACTTTGATAAAAGGGGTGGTCTGCGGTGTACGAGTGGAAGACATTGAAGAACCAACTATGCGGGAAATTCGCTATCTGGATAAGCTGATTGATGAGTTAGCAAAGGGAAAAGCGATGGACAAAATTTTGAGGAAATAATCATTAAACAAGAAAAACACTGATTTTAGAAGCGGTAGGGATAGTTCTTTTTGCTTTTACTGGAAGCGTGAAGAACTATCCCTACTGCCTTGTTTTACAGCTTTTTTGCTAACTCTGTACCTTTTTCATAAGCTTCCTGCAGAACGCCGGGCATTTCTGTTACCAGCTTGTTATATGTTCCAGGAACCAGATGTTCCCCCAGAAGTTCTGCATTTAATAAGTTAAACATTGTTTTACAAATATCGTATATAGGGCTCCAACGAGAATAATCATCTCTTGCTGCGGTAGCAATTATAAATCCATATCGTTTTTTGTTACGATTTATAAGTTCTGAAGCATACGTTCCCTCTTCTGCTAATATTTTGCCTGCAAGAACAGCTTGGAACCTATCCATTACAATTTTAACAAAAGAGCTTACGTTACCGAAGTATACAGGTGTTGCAATTATTACTAAGTCTGCCTCATCAAGCTTCTTATAAAGCCTTTGCATATCATCGTCAATAGAACACCCCAAGCTATTCCAGCAGCTTTCACAGGCAACGCAGGGAGATATTTTCATATCTGACAGCACCATCTTTTCAAATAAAACATCTGCTGTTTCTAAACCTTCTGCAAACTTTTCCATTAATAATTCAGTATTGCCCTTTTTTCTAGGGCTTCCCATAATGCATAAAGCACGAATCAAACTTATTCCCCCTTTTTTTATTATGCTATAATTATATGTAATGGTTTAGTTTCTGTTAAGTATGCACTTATTTGTGCCTAGTTACATTTTGGAAACCATGGAGGGATGGATATGAATAAAGAGACAAAACTAATGCAATGTGGCAGTAAGTCCTATAAATGTACAGTAGCATTGGCATTAGGCGTTATAGGCGGAAAGTGGAAACCCCTTATATTGTGGCATCTTAAGGATGGAACTATGCGCTTTGGAGAGCTTAGGCGTACCATAAATGGAGTGACACACAAAATATTGACTCAACATCTCAGGGAACTGGAAGCAGACGGATTAATCAACAGAAGTGCGTATTCACAGGTACCGCTTAAGGTAGAATACTCACTGACTGAGAAGGGGAGAACTGTCATACCTATTCTGAGTATGATAAGCAAATGGGGAGCTGATCATTGCTAGTAAAAAAGGAACAAATCCAGGCACGTCAGTTAGGCAGTTATTGGTGAAAGTATCAAGCATAACTGTCTATCTGTCGTGCCTGACACCATAATTACAAAAAATAGCATTACCCTCTTGACTCTTCCTTTGGGGAAGCCTTTATACTGAGCTTATCAATGATAATTAAGAAAAGAGGTCGAAAAAATGAGCAGTCTAATCAAGATCAAAGATGTGTCAAGCAAATATGACATTACAGCCCGTACACTGCGTTATTATGAGGACATGGGATTGCTGTCCAGCACCCGTAGTGATGACTACACATATAGAATGTATGACGAAAATGCCATTAGGAGGCTTGAACAAATACTCATTTTACGCAAGCTGAATATCAGCATAAAAGACATTCAACGTGTTTTCAATACTTCCGGTTCTGAAGTAGTTTTGGAAGTGCTGGGTAAAAAAGTACAGAACATAGATGACGAGGTTGCACTTTTGCATGAGTTGAAAGAAATCGTGCTGGATTTTATACGTGAAATCGAGCACGTGAACTTTGCGGACAACTCCGACATAAAACTGCTGTATAACAAGGCTAAAGAGATTGAAACGCAATTGATAAGCATTGACTATATCGGCAAGCCCTCCAACATAAACCGCTTGATTGAAATAACGGAAAAATTGGATAAAAAAATACCTGATATAATGGTCGTCAGGATACCGGAATTTAGAGCGGTGACAGTGGGCGATCAATCATGGGAGGATATGTTCAAAGAAGGCGGATATATGTACCAGTTGTGGCAGTATTGTCATTTATATAAGAACGTGATTTTCGATTGTTTTGATTTTTTGCTGTCTAAAAATGACAAAGCTGAATGGATATGTGCCGTTAAAGATGGTGTTACCGATGCGGATGTAGGTCCTTTAAAATTGTTCGATTTTCCGGGAGGCTTATACGCTATGGCAGTCAGTATTGACGAGGATAATGAGAGCATACACAAAGTGGAAAATAAAGTTTGCCAATGGATTGAAAGCACAAATTTTGAGTTTGACAAAGACCGAAATGTTATGTTCAATATGCCTTATTTGTATGAAGATGGAAGAGATGTTGTCTATAAAGACATAGAAAAGGGACTTGGCTATAAGCAAATGCAAAGATATTTTCCCATTAAGCTAAAAGAGGGAATATAGAAATGTAAAGTACGACAGGAACCATAGGGATATAAAAATAAATGGAGGAATTAGCATGAACAAGTATGAAAACGCAATGAAGCTTATGGAAGAATACTGCGGAAACGGAAAGGACAACCTTATTGCTCTTGCAACTATTGCATTGTCTCCGAACGCCGTTGGCAATCCCCGCCCTGCTGTTCGTATGGTTGACGCTTATTATGAAGATGGCGTGTTTTATGTTTCCACAGATGCCAACAAAAATAAAACGCTGGAAATTGGGAAAAACAACGAGATTTCCATCTGTGGGTTAGACTTGTTTGTTGCTCAAGGAACAGCTGAAAATCTCGGTTGGGTAAAGGACGAGAGGAACGCTGAAATAAGAGCGAAGATGAAAAAAATCTTCACATGGTTCGATGCACATGGCGACGAAGACAACCCTGACTCAATCGTTTTGCGTATCACCCTTACGGAAGGAACCATAACTGATAACGACAAAAAATACGGTGAATGGCAGTATAAAGTTGACTTTGTGAAGAAGGAAGCGATGTAAATGCGAAAGACACTCAAAGATATGGCAAAACACTTAAAAAGTGTTATTACGCCGGATATACCTGAGACGTATGCAATTAATCCAGTGTTTAGAAATATTTCAAACGAGGAAGAAATACGAAAAGGAGTTCTTGCATTCAGAAACTTTTTGTATCAGCTTTGTGATGTTTTGATCGTTGAAGGTGATTCATATGACAATCATAAAAAGAATGCTCACGAATTTGATGATCGTGTTACTATTTCGGTATATTTTCCATTCCTGCACAATGTGAAATGCTTATTATTGAATATAGGTTTTCATGGTGTACTAACAGAAAACGCTCAATCCCTTACCGTCGGAAGCAAAATATTCAACACGAAAATCCCCGCTTTAAAAAGCATTGAATGCTTGCGATTCTTGACTGATTGCGGCATATTGATTGACGGTATAGACTTGAATGATAAAAAAACGGATTTATATAAAGCTGAAAGAATAAAAATTTCGTATCCTGATAATCCTGCTATGTTGACAGGCTTAAAGGTAATGGCTATAGCAGAGATGGAGCTTGGTAGAGACGCCAACGAATCGAAGGTTAATAAGTCCAATACAATCAGCTATTGCCGCTTCTCAGATATTTTATTGCGATGTGATTACAGAGTATTGAAAAATAATAAATCCGACGATGTTATTTCTATAATAAAAGATACTATGAAGCCTTTGTCTGCCAATGTGCAAGATTTTATATTGCAGCTGCATCAACGCTATCTGGATAAAGGGCTTAAATGCAATGTGGAAATAAAAGATTTATGGATAAAGATTGAATACTCTTATAAAAGCAAAGAGATATGGGGAATTAATGTATCACTTAATAATGGTTATCAAATAAACATCAAAGCGAAAAACACGCATAAATACGCTGATGTCATCGAAAAATTCCCTTCATATATACAAGAAATGATTGAAAAAGGTTATGGCTGTGGAATAAAAAGAGGGATAAGCGATCATTGTAATGGAGGCTGCCAAGGGTTTCGTTTTTCACTGGATGAATCAATCATTGATATAAGAAATACTATCGAAACCTGGCTTGATACGGAACTGAAGAAACATTGAATTTTTTTAATTTTATTCAAAAAGGCGGTAAAATGTAAAATTTACGGATGGACTTACTGTTTCCGATTAAGTAGAAAGCTCAAGATGAGTTCGAAGGGTAAGGCAGATTACCTATTACAAAGGAGGAAGTGCTTAAATGGAAGATATTAAAATCGACTCATCATTATCATTCGGCGGTTATAATTGGCGTGTACTTGACATGCAAAACAATGCGGCTTTGATTATAACCGAAGATATTATAGAACAACGCCCCTATAATATTTGTGCTGGTGATGTGACATGGGCTGACTGTGCATTAAGAAAATATCTTAATGGTGAGTTTTATGACAGATTCGCCATTACTGATAGATCAAGAATAGTTCAGGTACTAAATAAAAATCCTGATAATCAGTGGTATGGCTCAAGAGGCGGAGAAGATACTCAGGATTACATTTTTCTTCTAAGTATTGAAGAAGTAGTGTGCAAGTATTTCGGTGACAGCAGTGAAAACCTTGAAAACCGCAGCGCCAAACAACGATACTGGTTTCAAAGGAAAGACATAAACAACAACAAGCGAAGATCGACATTCGATGGGTATGTATGGTGGTGGTGGCTTCGATCACCCGGGCGTGACAATAGAAGAGCCGTATATATCCACGGCGACGGCAATGTAGGCATTCAGGGAAACGGCACCTTCCGCTACAACAGCAACACGATTCACCCTTCAACAGGCGATAACTGCGGCGGAGTTCGTCCCGCTCTGTGGCTGAAGCTATAAGGGGTGCCAGCCACGATGCTTAGACAGTTATTGAAATAGAACAAACCTTCCGCACTTGCTGCCGTCACGCAAAACCGTACCATAAATAACGGAGGTTTTCACTAAGTTCGGATAATGAATATTAGACATTAAGAGAATTTTTGTATATTTTATTAAAAGCCTTAACTACCAATACAACAGTAGCTAGGGCTTTAACTATTTACAGAATATAAAAGGGTGCAATGACAAGGAAAGTAATAAAAAATATTATAGGTCAATAGAAAGATACATTCCACGCTAGCTAGATGCAACAGAACACAGCTATCAGAGTGAGTCAAGGAATCAGTAGTAGGAGTATTCTCAAAAGAGTACATAAACGCTTAACAGCTTTGATTTTTTTCCAGTATAATTTTCTTAGAATTTCAGTAAATTCTGCTTATAACACATAGATTATGTTATCGACGGTGTTATGCTGTTTCTCAATAAGAGAGAAGATATGTATTTTTTACAAAAAATAGCATTACCCTCTTGACTCTTCCTTTGGGGAAGCCTTTATACTGAGCTTATCAATGATAATTAAGAAAAGAGGTCGAAAAAATGAGCAGTCTAATCAAGATCAAAGATGTGTCAAGCAAATATGACATTACAGCCCGTACACTGCGTTATTATGAGGACATGGGATTGCTGTCCAGCACCCGTAGTGATGACTACACATATAGAATGTATGACGAAAATGCCATTAGGAGGCTTGAACAAATACTCATTTTACGCAAGCTGAATATCAGCATAAAAGACATTCAACGTGTTTTCAATACTTCCGGTTCTGAAGTAGTTTTGGAAGTGCTGGGTAAAAAAGTACAGAACATAGATGACGAGGTTGCACTTTTGCATGAGTTGAAAGAAATCGTGCTGGATTTTATACGTGAAATCGAGCACGTGAACTTTGCGGACAACTCCGACATAAAACTGCTGTATAACAAGGCTAAAGAGATTGAAACGCAATTGATAAGCATTGACTATATCGGCAAGCCCTCCAACATAAACCGCTTGATTGAAATAACGGAAAAATTGGATAAAAAAATACCTGATATAATGGTCGTCAGGATACCGGAATTTAGAGCGGTGACAGTGGGCGATCAATCATGGGAGGATATGTTCAAAGAAGGCGGATATATGTACCAGTTGTGGCAGTATTGTCATTTATATAAGAACGTGATTTTCGATTGTTTTGATTTTTTGCTGTCTAAAAATGACAAAGCTGAATGGATATGTGCCGTTAAAGATGGTGTTACCGATGCGGATGTAGGTCCTTTAAAATTGTTCGATTTTCCGGGAGGCTTATACGCTATGGCAGTCAGTATTGACGAGGATAATGAGAGCATACACAAAGTGGAAAATAAAGTTTGCCAATGGATTGAAAGCACAAATTTTGAGTTTGACAAAGACCGAAATGTTATGTTCAATATGCCTTATTTGTATGAAGATGGAAGAGATGTTGTCTATAAAGACATAGAAAAGGGACTTGGCTATAAACAAATGCAAAGATATTTTCCCATTAAGCTAAAAGAGGGAATATAACGAATAAGCATGAAAACGCGATGAAGCGTTTGGGATGATTCTTTTCCTTTTTTAAAGATATATTAGCTTGGATAGAATCGTAGGGTGTCAGGTACGCAGGTATTAGGATAATAAAATCATAAGAAGCATAGCCCAATAGCCTTTGCAGCTACATGCATCCTTTATACAATTTCAGATACAAAGAATAATAATTGCTATTCTAGGGAAAATATAGATATCTGTTGGTAAAGAGGGTGTTATTATGATTGTAAGGGAAAACTCTATAGTTCCACTTGGGTATGGAAAGTATGTGCGCTCTGATAAGATTGTTGCATTGGAACCTATTGAGGATGACAGGGGTCCTGGAAGAAGGACGAAGGTTTATGTTGAGCAGTTTGAAAACCCTATTATTGCCTCAAGGACTGAAAACTCTATAATCGCGAACATATCAGAGGTACCTCGGGAGATAATGGAAGCAACAGCTGCCTATGAACTTCTGCAGGATATATATGATAGTTTGCAGCAGATTGGTCCTATGCTAAGGAAAAGTATTAAAAAGGAAGCGGACTTAGATCTTGATAAGATTCAGAAGAGAATAGAGGAAATATTAAAACATGAAATCGAGTTTGACATAAAACAATAGCATAAGATAGAAATATTGAAATGATCTTCGTTTGAGCCCGGCAATTTTTCATGATACAATAAAGGAAATCATTCTAGTGAGGATGTATCATGACCAAACATCATATATATAAGATGAGTTTCGCAAATGTTTATCCCTATTATATTGCAAAGGCAGAAAAAAAGGACGTACAAAAGCAGAAGTGGATGAAATCATCCGTTGGCTGACCGGCTACAGCCAGGAAGAGTTAGAAGCGCAGCTTGCAAAACAGACTGACTTTGAGACCTTCTTTGAGAAAGCTCCCCAACTGAATCCTTCGCGGGCTTTAATCAAAGGTGTGGTCTGTGGTGTCCGAGTGGAAGACATCTAAGAGTCAACTATGCGGGAGATTCGTTATTTAGATAAGCTGATTGATGAGTTAGCAAAGGAAAAGCGATGGACAAGATTTTGCGGAAATAATAATTATTTATGAGAAACACTGATTTAATATACAAAGGTATATAAGAATCAGTGTTTTTTTTGAATCGGCAGTAAGTTTCAGCAATATATGCTGCTGTCTTTAGAGGCAGTGGCTACTAATATGTCAAAAACAATATAAAAAGATATTTATCTTTTATCTAAAAGGAAGTTACAATAAAATTATTTTATCAGGCTTTTTAAGATAGAATTATATCTTCAAAGTTCTGGCAGATTTACTTGTTGGAGGGCTGTTGATGAGGATAGAAAGATTGAAAAAAGATAGACAGAAGGGTTTTATCGATTATTGCATTAGGTACAGAGATAGATTAGATGATTCCTTTCTCACTGATGATGTATTAAAAAAGTTTGAACTGAATGAAGAAAACCCCACGCATATTATTCTTGATGATGCAGACAAAATTGTTGGGGTTTCATCCCTTTATAAAAGCAAGTACTATAAAAGGTCAGGCAAGGCACGTTTCAGAATACTACACTCCGAGATTTATGATGTAAAAGTGTATAAGAAGCTGTTAGAGGCAGCGTTGCTGCATGTTGATGAACTGGAGAGATTGATTATTTTTTGTCCGGAGCAAAATGAGGAATTGACTAGTTTGCTTCCAGTACTCGGATTTGAAATAGAAAGGTATGCCTTTATATTGGATAGGGAGGATTTGCCTATACCTGAATGGAAATTTCCAGAGGATTATGAGTTAAGGACATTCAGATATGGAAAAGATGAAGAGGATTGGTGCAAAGCCAGAAATGCCGCATTTGCAAAGCATTTAGGGTCAGAAGCTCCCATTACACCAACAATGTTAAGCAAGTTCTTACAAGGAGAGGATAATATTGAAGATGGAATGATGATACTTTATCATAAGTCAGAGCCTGTAGGAGTTTTATGCGTAGCAAAAGAGTTTAAAAACAACGAAGATTATGCATCAATTGTCTTACTGGGGTTGATTCCAGAATATCAGAAAAAGGGCTTAGGCAGAAAACTTCTGCAAGCAGGATTAAGCTTTGGGAGAGATAATGGAATGAACAAGGCAACTCTCGCAGTAAATGCCGAGAACAAGAGTGCAGCTGATTTATATTTAAGCGAGGGTTTTCATAAAGACGGAGTGTATATAGGCTATAATTATAATTTAAAATGAAGATATGGTGTCAGGTATGAAGCAGGGTAAGGAAACTTTCGGCTACACTACAAGTTCTGAGGCTGCTGAAGACAGCACTTTTTTTCATTGTCTCAACTAAACTAAATGCACCGGCTTACAGGCTTCTAAAAAACCCTGGCAGATTTGTTTAAAGTAATGGCATAATGAAGCATCGATGAGAAAGACTATAGTTTAGAATACAAATCGAAAGGGTGAGTGTTATGTGTTCTAACAATAGTATTTCCGTATACAATGAAATTGGAAAACTGAAGACAGTACTCTTACATTGTCCTGGTGAAGAAGTGGAGAACATAGTGCCAGATTATTTGAGGAGGCTTTTGTTTGATGAAATTGCATATTTGGAGCAGGCTCGCAGGGAGCATAACCAATTTGCAGATATACTAAGAAAGGAAGGAGTAGAGGTTGTATATCTTATAGATTTAATGGCAGAGGTTTTAGAAAATCCTCAAGTAAGAGATGAGTTTATAAAGGAGTTCATAGATGAGGGAAGAGCAGCAACACCTGGACTGCAAGAAGCCATAATGGAATTACTTGACGGATATTCTTCAAAGGAGCTGGTTAAAAAATGCATTTCAGGAGTCAGGAAGGAAGAATTAAAGCATATTAAGCCAAAATCCTTGGGAGACATGATAAAGAACCAGTATCCCTTCTATTTGGATCCTATTCCAAACATGTATTTTCAGAGAGACCCGTTTGCGTCTATTGGACGAGGAATATCCTTAAATGTCATGGCTAATGAAACGAGAAACAGAGAAACCATATTCGCCAAGTATATTTTTGAATATCATCCTAAATATAAGGGTGTACCCAGATGGTATAACAGAGATAAAACTCATCCGATAGAAGGAGGAGATATACTGGTTCTATCATCTAAGGTACTGGCTATAGGAATAAGTGAGAGAACTGATCCAATAGCCATTGAGAGATTGGCTCATAGACTCTTAAGCTCAGAGGAAGGCTTTGATACGGTATTAGCGTTTGATATTCCCAAAACACGTGCGTATATGCATTTGGATACTGTATTTACAATGGTTGATTATGATCAGTTTACTATTTATCCGGGTATTGAACAGCCTCTGGATGTATATTGCATATCCATGGGTAAAAACAATGAACTGCATTTTAGATATGAGCATGAGGATTTGTCTGCAATTCTCAAGGAGCACTTAAGGCTTTCCTCAGTGAACCTAATAAGATGCGGAGATGGAGATCGCATTGCAGCCAGCAGAGAGCAATGGAGTGACGGCAGTAATACCCTTGCAATATCTCCAGGGAAGGTTGTATGCTATAATCGTAATCATGTGACAAACGCAGCTTTAAGAAGAAACAATATAGAAGTGCTGGAGTTTGAGTCTTATGAGCTATCCAGGGGGCGTGGAGGTCCAAGATGCATGAGTATGCCTTTGGTAAGAGAAGGGTAAGGGAGGATTCTTCTCAGGATAGCACAGTCTTATGGTTTTTTAAAGCATGTACATTGAGGCTTAAGTAAAGCGGATATCAAATGACAAAGCTATAATATCATTTTTGATGATAATATATATAGAAGTGGCATTTTGAACTTGAAGATTTTTCGGTAATATGTATTATAATATAAATATAATAAGCCAATTTCATTCTTGACTCTGCTATAGCGCAGTGGTTTGAAGCGGTTTGTTTAAAAAGGAAGAAAGGGGTATAATTTTATGAAGGATATTTTTACATATGCATAGCAGAGGCTATCGCATAGGAAATTTGTTATAAAGTATGAAGTAGCCTTTGCCCATCCTAGACAACATATAATAGGAGGAGCATAATGAGCTATGTGAAAGCTGTAGATGTGTTGCCGGAAGAGTTATTGGACTTAATCCAGAATTATATTGACGGCAAATATATCTATATACCGAGGAAAGAATGCAACAGGAAGGATTGGGGAGAAACGACCCAAAGCAAAAAGGAATTAGCTGATAGAAATGTTACAATTTATATGAGATATAAAGCGGGTACATCAGTAAATATACTTTCCGAAATGTTCTATTTATCTCCCAAAAGCATTCAAAGAATAATATCAAAAATGAGAAAAGAAGACTTGTAGCTAAGTGCGCCATAAGTTTGAAAAGCTTATTGGCGCATTTTTATTTCTGAAAAGTGTTGCAGGTTGTTATATTGTGTACCGGGTGATACCATTGGTAATGTAAGCATATAAACTTATAAGCAGACGTTGGATACTATTGTAAATAGACTTCAACGTCTGTATAAATTATTAGTCAGAAATGTTCACCAGATAGAGCTATGATTATAGATTATATGTTATTACAGTTTTTAAAGGAGAAAAGTATGGACGGTTATAAGGAATGGGCACAAAGTTTCAGCATGGAATGGCTTGCCGAACTATTGAACAGTATTGAGAAAAACTGCTCTCAGGAGAAATGTGCATTGCTCTTGGATCAATGCGGTGCATGTCATTATAAATCAATGGAGCAAATTTTGGAAGGCTATGTGGGGGATTTGGAAGGATTCATCAGCTTCATGTCAAAAGAACATGGACAAATAGTAACATACAAGGAAGCTGAGGGGATAATACTTGTCGATGAAAACAAAAGCTACTGCGTATGTCCCATAACACAGTGTATGGACGGTAAAAAAGTTTCTCCCGTTCTTTGTCATTGCTCTGCTAGTATGACACAAAAGATGATTTCAAGGATTATCGGTAAGGAAGTAAAAAGTCGTGTTGCAGCTTCAATTTTGAGAGGGGATAAATCCTGTGTTTATGAGATTAGGTTATTTTAAGTGATAAGTGTCAGAGACCTGGCTAAAACGGTTAAGCAGCTGGATGATATTGCATCTTGCGCTTGATCATACCGCGAAAATCCATGAAGAATCCCAGATGTAATATTTAGATACTTCTGGGATTTTTGCTTTGCAGAGGAACTAAGCAAGACTATTAAGTCAGCAGCATTAAAGACCGGCACATTGAAGAAACGACATATTTCGACTATACTTAACCTATATGGTTTATTTGATATATAGAAGGAGGCTACGGTTAAGTATGAAAAGGCTTACTCTGGGAAGAAAGCTTGCTTTTGCAGCTTGTGATGTGCTTGGCGGCGGGGCTTTCAATATAATTAACTTTCTATATCCTGTCTTCCTGGCACTCACGGTAGGGCTCTCGGCATATTGGATCAGTGTAATCATGCTGGTAACAAGAATCTGGGATGCAGTTAATGACCCGCTCATGGGACAAATATCCGATGCTACCAGCAGCCGCTTTGGGAAACGGCGTATTTACATGGTCGCAGGTGCTCCGTTTATTTTGATTGCTATGGTCTTTATGTTTTATCCGTATTCATTTTCTTCTATGACAGCCCGTGCTATTGCTGTATTGGTATCCTATGTTTCTTTTACGATGATACAGACTGTAATCATGGTACCATATTATTCCTTATCCTCAGAAATATCAAGCGATTATCAGGAGCGTGCTTCAGCAAATTCCTGGAGGCTGGGCTTTAGCATCTTTTCATCCATTATTTGTGTTTCAGTGCCGGGTTTAATCGTCAACAGGTACGAGGGGGGCAAGGGTTATATTATAATGGGTTTAATCTTTGGTACTATATTTGCCGTCTGCGTGCTGATTACAGGACTGTTTGCAAAGGAGGAGATTAAAACGCCTCCGGCTAAGGAAAAATTCAGTTTGAAGCCATTTTACAGATTGCTTAAGCTAAGTGCATTTCGCCAATTTCTGACCATGTTTGTTATGCTTCAAATCACTATGGTAATAATGAGCGGATTATTTTTCTTCTACATAGATTTCTATATTTGTCGCGATGCCACAGCGGCAGGACAAGCCAACCTGCTGGGGATGATAGCTGCAGCAGGTATGTTCTCTGTTCAGATTGTTGCACTGCCTTTTTATTTATGGCTTATAAAAAAGATTGGAAAAACTGCCGCCTACCGTTTTGGAGCAGTTATTTGGATTCTGTCCGGATTTGTGTTGTTTTTACTTAAGCCTGGTGCTCCTGACTGGCAGATTATTGTGCTGGGAATAGTTATGGGTTTTGGTATCAGCGGACCGGGGCTTGTTCCTCATACGATGCTGGGTGACGTAGGAGATGCAGTTCAGCTGGTTTTTGGAGAACGCTTTGACGGTGCGATGGGAGGGTTTGTTAATTTTCTAAGCAAGGTCTCACAAGCTGTCGGTATATCCCTTACAATGGCAGTGCTAGGATACTATGGTTTTACTCAGGCTGAGCCCGGACAAGCTGTTCTTTTACAACCGGAGGCAGCACAGAATGCAATTCGAGTGTTTATGTCCTTTGCTCCTCTGGTATTTATGGGACTGGGCAGTCTAATCTCTTATAAATATAAGATATCTGCTTCAAAGCAGAAGGAAATCAGACACGCAATTGAAAGCAACAATAGGCCTTCATTACTTTTGAAGGAGCTGGTAGATAATGCGTAAAAGGGATAAAAAGTTAAGGGAAAAAAGAGCAAATCCACTGGTATATTTAGTTTTTGGGGGTATTGTTGCACTGTATGCGAAAGTGTTCAAAAAGCAAAGAGTAAAGACTTCTTTACCCAGGGACTTGAAGGCTCCATTTATCATAGTGGGTAATCATAGTAATTTTTTCGATTTTGTTTATGTCGTAAGGGCTTTTTATCCTCATAGAGTAAATTTTGTGGTTGCCAGAAAATACTTTCATTATCCAGTATTAAGCTGGCTTATGAAATTAGCCCATTCAATACCTAAGAGCCTTTTTCAAGCAGATATTGGAACTATTGCCGCTATGATGGATATCCTAAAGCAAGGCGGAATCATTGGGGTTTATCCAGAGGGGCAGATTGCAATTCAAGGGATAACTAATTCCAATGGAGAGGCAATTGCAAAGTTAGTAAAGAAAACAGAAGTACCCGTAGTAAGGGTATTAACCGGGGGGGCTTATTTTTGTGATCCTCCGTGGGCAAGAAGCTCAAGAAAAGGTTATATTGAAAGCCGTATAGACATCGCTGTAACAGCAGAACAAGCCAAAAGTCTTTCGATAGATGAAATTTCAGATATAATAAATCATAGCATATACATAGATAACTTTGACTTTCAAAGAATCAATGATTGTAAATATAGAGGCAATAGGCTTGCAGAGGGTCTTGAGAATATTCTATACCTTTGCCCATGCTGCAAATCTGAGTTCTCAATTGTGACCAAGGATAGTGAGATTATATGTGAGATATGCGGGGAAAAAGCATATTTTGGTATAGACGGTCACTTATTATGGGAAAAGAAAAGGTATTTTTCTCACATCGGAGAATGGCACTATTGGCAGCTGGAGCATGAAAAAACAATAATTGAAGAAAATCAAAATTTTACTGTCTCTGAGCCTGTTGAGCTGGCAATGCTAAAGGAAAAGGGAAATGGTATAGAAGCTGTAGGCAAGGGTATTTTTACAGCAAAAAGAAATACATATATTTATAATGGAACCCTTAAGGGAGAAAAGGTCACTTTGAGTTTTTCTACGTTTTCCATATGCTGTCTGCCTTTTGATTCGGGAAAGAACTTTCAGATATACAGTAAGAATCAATTATATGAGTTCAGGCCTGAAAACCCAAAATGGTGCATGAAAATATCAAATATATGTGAGGGATTAAACGGATGCATAAAAAGTGAAGCCGTATAGCTTCATGCTAATCAAAGGCTTAGCTGTAAGCAAAAACATAAAGGCTTCAACGAAGCCCTATTTACACGAACCTCAGCCGCCTTTTGGACTGTGGGAATGCATACTATTCTTTGATGTATGGCTGAATATAGATTTACCTTCATATACCTGCTGAATGTCTTTGCTGCTGCACTTGGGGCATTTGATGCTGTCTTTGCTGGAACTGCTGATAAGCTCGAAAAACTTTTCCCCACAGCTTTTACATCTAAAGTCTAAAAGCGCCATCTTTAACCCTCCTTCCAAGATTGCATATACAGATACCCCGTACGGGTACAGTATTATTATAACATTATAAATAAGAGAAATCAAGCTTATGTGTAGGAGACAAGTTTCGAGTACATAGGTTGTCAAATTATAAAACTGTTGAAAGTAATTAATATATGAGGAGGGAGTACTATGATAGAGGGCAAAAAAGTAATAATCAGACAGTTGGAATCAGGTGATGAGGAGTTATTTCATAAATGGAGAAATGATGCTGAAGGGAACTTATACTGTGCCTTCAGGTACGGTTTTTTACTGAGTATGGAGGCTTTTAGGCTGGAGTTAAAAAATCAAATTGAAAGTAATGATTTATTTCCAAAGGAAAAGACTTTTATTATCTGTAGAAAAGAGGATTTGACGCCAATAGGTGATATTTCTTATCGAAACTGGGATTACAGAAACAGAAGTGCTGAATTTGGTATAGAAATAGGAGTAGTAAGCGAGAGATCCAAGGGCTATGGCTATGACGCATTATATAGCTTCATTGAGTATATGTTCAGCTTTCTGAATCTTAACAAGATTGAACTGACAACTCTGGCTGACAACACCAAGGCACAAAAGCTTTATGAAAAGCTAGGCTTTAAGAAAACAGGAGTTATGAGAGAAGCAAGCTTCGATAGCAGAACTTGTAATTACATAGATGTTGTATATATGGATTTGCTGAGAAGGGAATGGGATGAAGTTAAGGGATAGCTGGGATAGATGAAGTTCCGGGTAATAAGATGCTTTTACTTTCAAACATTAAGTCTTAAAATCAGGAATACGTACATATTATAATTTAGCCGCTGAATATGTGAGCATAATGTATTCTTAATGAGAGGTATAAATTTGGATTATGAGTATTCATAAAAAAAGACATTTTGAAGGTGGATTTATCCGGAGGATTATTATTGCAGCTGCTTTTTCGGTATCGGTATATTTGCTTGTTTCACTATTTTTTATCAATCATTGCTTTTTCAATACAGTAATAAATGGAGTAAATGTTTCACTAAAAGCACACATGGATGTAGATGAAATTATCAGAGAAAGTGTTAAGGATTATAAGCTGCAGCTTGTTGAAAGAAACGATGAAATAGAAGAAATAACAGGACAAGATATAGACCTGCAATATAATGAAAAAAACAGTATTTCCAAAGTTTATCGTATGCAGAAATCATATAAATGGATAAGCTCATTACTGAAAAAGCAGAAATATCACGTAAAGAATTTATTCACCTATGATACAGAAAAGCTGGAAAATGAAATAAAGCGGTTGAATTGCCTGAACAAAACCATTATAGAACCCAGAAATGTAAGTTTTAAATATTCAAACGGTGCTTATGAAGTGATTGAGGAAGTATACGGAAATAAAATAATAAGAGACAGATTAAATGAACTAATAAAAATATGTATATCAAAAGGAATAAGCAAACTAAATTTAAGTGAGAATTTCTGTTATGAAAACCCACAATATACCATAAGGTCTGACAAAACTTTAGAGACCAGGAAGCTGCTTGATAAGTATGTATCTACAAAGATTTCTTATATATTTGGAGATCAAAAAGAAGTTCTGGATGGAGACATAATAAATAAATGGCTTAGTGTTGATGAAAACTTGGATGTAGTCATTGATGAGAAAGCAGTTAGGGAATACATTCGAGGACTGGGCAAGAAATATGATACTGTAGGAGCAGTAAGAAAATTCAAAACATCAGTAGGAAAGATAGTAGAGGTTAAGGGTGGATACTATGGATGGAAGATAAACCGCGATGCTGAAGCAAAAGCCCTATTTAATTATATAAAATATGGTACAGTTCTGGAAAAGGAGCCAATATATATACAGAAGGCATTAACCAGGGATAAGGATGATATTGGAAGTACTTATGTAGAAATCAGCATAACAAGGCAGCATTTATGGTTTTATAAAAATGGAAGGCTTTTAGCCCACGGTGCAGTAGTAACAGGCAATCCCAATAGAGGATATTCTACCGAGACAGGAGTCTATATGCTTAACTATAAAGAGAACGGATCGACTTTAAGGGGGCCGGACTATGAAGTTGAAGTAAACTATTGGATGCCTTTTAATGGGAACATAGGAATACATGATGCAAGCTGGAGGTATTCCTTTGGAGGTGATATTTACAAGAGAAATGGGACACATGGTTGTGTGAATGTCTCTCTATTTTTAGCTAAAAGAATATATGATAATATAGAAGACGGAACTCCTGTCATTTGCTATGAGGAGCAAGAATAAGAAATGAATACCATAATTTTTTACTTATTGACCATATGGATGTTTTGTAATATACTCACATAGATAAAAAAAGAAGGCAGGTTCACTATGAAAAGCATAATATTTGATGTTGACGGCACATTATGGGACACAACCGAGGTTGTAGCCAGAGCGTGGAACAGGGCAATTACAAAGGTTGGCGGAACAGCCGCAGTCATTACAGCACCTATGCTCAAAAAGGAGTTTGGAAAGACCATGGATGTCATAGCGAATAACTTGTTCCATGATGCCTTACCGGAAAAGAGAGAGCTGATACTGCAGCAGTGCTGCCATTGTGAGCATGAGGACTTGGAAAAAAGCACGGAGGATTTGCTATTTCCCAATGTAAAAGAAACCATAAGAAAGCTTTCTAAGAAATGCAGCTTATTTATTGTCAGCAACTGTCAGTCCGGCTATATAGAACTCTTTCTAAAAAAGACAGGGCTTGAAAAGTACATTACGGATTACGAATGCTTCGGAGATACCGGTAAGAATAAAGGTGAAAACATCAAGCTCATCATAGAAAGAAATAAATTGGATGATGCGGTGTATGTAGGAGATACACAGGGGGATTATGAAGCAACAGTCTTTGCTGGAATCCCCTTTATATATGCAAGCTATGGCTTTGGAAATGCAGAAAAGTACTATCTGTCTGTCAGTGATATAAAGGAGCTGTTGGATTTGGCAGAATAAGTGCAGGTATGGAATATCTGATAATAAGCAAGGGACAATTTGAAACAAGTGCCTGGAGACAAGTTAATTCAGCTGGGAAGCTGGATGGCTAAGATATCAGGCACTTAACTTTTTTGTGCAAAAATTGATTCAAAA
Source organism: Bacillota bacterium (assembly GCA_049322695.1). GTDB lineage: Bacteria > Bacillota > Clostridia > Lutisporales > Lutisporaceae > CALGKJ01. The sequence goes on from JBMORW010000046.1 coordinate 109,676, forward strand.
GTGTTTTTTTATGTTTGCTCTGTTATACATGAACTATAATATATATTGGTTTCAATGAGCTTACACGACCACTATTCATATGATAAATTATAGCTATGATATGAATAGACAGATGCTTGCTAAGCAAAGCAATATAAAGATTACTGTAAAGACTGATGCAAATCTGAAAGACAAAAAACTTGGTGTTTACTATGTTTCGCCTGATTTAGAAGGAATAATGGAAATTGATTATGAAAGGCATAAAGACAGTATCAGTTTTACTCTGCCTGAGCTCCATTATTACGGTGTAGTATCTATAGGGGAAAAGGACAAGTTTAAGGCGAATATGGTATCTTAAGATTGAAGAGCAAAGTAAAGGACTCGGAGACTATTAATGAAGAAATAGAGAAGTTAATAAATACGGCTGAGGAAAAGTTCAATACAAGAGATTTTCTTGAATCTATTAGCATAGTAGAAGCAGCTTCATACAAGCTTGAGAAAGCAATAACAGAAGTTAATATAAGCACTGCAAAATATGCTGTTGGATGGTATGAAAAACCTGGCCGTTTATCAGTTTTTTAAAAGCAATTTCAGTAAGGCTTCACGATATTCAGGAAAAGTGCTGGAATATATATGTGAAGAAAATGATGGAAGTCTTGAACATACTTCTTTATAGGAAATGGTTGCTCAGGACCCAACGGGGGATACTGCCGGTAAGGTAAATGATATAAAGATAATATTTACTGTAGTATATAAAGATATTTTATTTACTGCTGCAGATATTATTGGAGATAATCCCAATATAAGTTATGAGCTGGATTTTAATAATGATGGATTACATGAAAATGTCATTCATTTCAAGCATGATAGAAAAGATGCAGATATTTATAAGTCTACTAAGACGGGTGTTGATGAACTTATTGGGAATATAAAAGTCACTGTCAATGAAACTATAGGGCTGATGATACCTGTTGAAAACATAAACAATCCTGACAGCATTTACATCCGAACAGTAACTCGTATGCCTGTATCTGAATCTGAATATGTTCTTTGCGACCAAACAGATGGTTATTATTCAATACATTTCAAATGGTATAAAAATGTGAAATGTGCTTCGTGTACTTAAGTAGCAGCATGATGATATATAGATATAAGTGCCTGGGAAGTGATAATCCTCCCGGGCACTTATATTACATTTATTCACTTTCTTGGCTAAAGAACTCATACATACCTTCCAAATTGAGTTGATGGATTCTGTCTATATGTCTGGCGTCCAGATGAGTAATGTCCTCTAAACAATCAGCTACCTCTATTTGTCTTATTTCTTCGATAGTACCGCCTGCTTCTATTTTTTCTATAACAATTCTTTTCAAGTTGTAAAGGTATTCAAGAGATCTTTCTACTGAAATCTTGGGGTCTATTATATCTCCGTGCCCGGGTATTATTAAAGAATACTCCTTTTGCTTTATGCTTTCCAATGTAGCTATAAGATCTGTTATATTAACTCCCGGATTTACCATAGGGAGGTAGCAGCTCACCACAACATCTCCTGCCACCAATATGTTATCTTTCATTATTTCTACGGATATATGATGATTTTTATAATGACCTTTAGTAACGATGATTTTTAATTTCTTGTCACCCAACTGTATTATCTGACCATCCTCAATATTGGAAAACTCATAGGTCTTTGGGATTCCCTTTGACAGCTCTTTAAAATTGCCGACATGGTCTCTGCTAAGATGGGTCATAATAATACTTTTTATTTCTATTCCGTTTTCCGACACAAATTGCCTGATCAAATCAGCCTCCTGATTCTTGTAACCTGTGTCAATTAAGATTGCTTCACTTCCTTCAATGATTAAGGCCATATTAACCTTGCATATATCCGGATAATCTCCTGTACTTACTACAATATCATCTGTCACTCTTATCAAACTTGCAGCTTCTGTGCTTTTTATTGTTGATATGTTGTATTTCTTGAATGTTGGTGCGTTAGAAATATAAATAGATGCTATATAGCTGATTAACAGCATTGACAGGAAGAGTAATGCAGCTACAGTAAAAATCCTTACACTCATATCGTTATCCCCCTATTTATATATTAATATTTATATATAAACTTTATCATATAGTAATAGTTTTGTAAATAAGTACCGGGAGTCAATCCTAAAACATATAAACAGCCAGAAAACATATTTTACATTAGTTGCTTGTATTAATGTTTTAATAATAGAAAAGAGGAAATTTATACCATAATGTCGAATGTAAGCTCTGCTTAATAAACTGGTAGTTTTAAATATAGCTTATATACGAAAAACATTGGTAATACAGTATTAGGGGTTATTATAACGAATCGGGAGGGGTAAGCATTGACTATGACAGCTAAGGATAAAAATACTATTAAAAAGGTAAACGAAGGTATATTTTTAAGACTTGAAGAAATAATGAAAAAGTTGAATAAACGGTTTAATTTAAGGTTTTATGCGGCTGTCTACAGCGATAAGCATGATTATATGTACTGTATAAGGATAAGAAAAACATTGTCAAAGGACCGTGGCTTAAACCAAGAGGAGTTACAGGGTATAGACAGTATTTTCAAGGAGTTAAACTTATCTAATGATTTTGCTGATAAGTTTGATAGTAATACCGGTAATTTTTTGCAGGGTATCAGAGGGTATTTGGACCAAAGGGAAAATATTAATATTTCACGCATGCAGCAGGAGGCTGATAATGCTATTATGGTATCCGGTGAAGCAGAATATGAATCAGATGAAATTGCAGTGACAAAAGCCAGCACATACGAGAAAGAAGATAAAATACTGTACAGCAACTTATTTGGGGTAAATGCAGGCTCTAAAAAGTACAATGTAGTTTATGTCATCGAAATTAGAAATGTGGACTATGAAATAGTGAACATTTTTTATAGGAATCCTCAATATTCTTTTTTGAGGATGGTACTGGACAATTATTTCTATGATTACTATGATTTGACTAATTCTACACATATTAAGCTGGGAGATAATGATAAGATAAATATAAGGTATAATGAGGATGCCGTAAATTTTTTAAGAAGAATGGCAAGGGTTTTCTTAGGTAAGATTCAAAGCATGCTGAAGGATGGGACATTCCCTGCATACAACAAGTTGACAGCTAGTGATAAGATAGATAGTTATGAGAAAATGGACCATTACAATAATAAAATAGACAATTTATACTATACCTTCAATTTATTTGAGGATATAGAGGATATATCAAATAGAACTTATGAGGGAAGTAATCCTTTTGGCAGCATATTATTTTTAAGTGAAGGCTTTGATGATAGTAAAAATAATAAAATCAAATATGCTTTAAAATTTAAAGAGTCAGACAGAATAAAGCTGGCAGACTCAAAACGAATCAGAAAGCTTCTGGAAACAACCAATTGTGAAAAGGAGTTATATCTTATAGCCAATCATCATGAAATAATTGGCTTGGGTGAAGTCAGCTGGAATGATCTGGATGAAGATGACTCTTTGATCAGGCTTGATTTTAAAGGGTTATCCAAATATGACTTGATTTGCATGTATACCAGAATTATGAACTATACTTCCGGTAAGCTTTCTATAGAAGATAATAAAAAGCTCTATAAGTGTGGAAAGAATCTGGAGATAGTTGAGGATGTATTGATAACAGTGATTTTTAAAAATCCTAAAGTGAAAGAGGAAGAGTATTCTCCTGAGAAGTTCAAGAAAGTATTTGAGTCAGTGTTTTGCCAGCATGAGATTGAAGGGAAAAGCGATTTATATAAATCCCTGGAAAAAATTGAAAAGGTTGTTAGAAAAGCAAGAGAACAAAAACATGGTACTATGGTGGTGATTACCGAGCCTGAGACAGCTGAAAGAGAATTAAAGGCCCTGGGTGCTCAATCAACGCTTATTGAACCTAAAGAAATAGCGGTTGATTATGTTAAGTATTTGACATCTATAGATGGTGCGATATACTTTGATACTAAAGGCAGGTGCCATGCTATCGGAGTTATTTTAGACGGTATAGCCAGTGAAGGAATAGGAGATCCCGGTAGAGGAGCAAGATACAACTCTGCATACAAATACCTTGATAAGCTGAAAAACTATATCAAGAAAGATGATAAAGGCATTGATAATAGATGTGTTATTGTTATTATTTCCGAGGATGGTATGGTGGACATAATTCCTGATTTGGATAATGAAAGGAAAATACAGAATATAATACAAGAAATTATCTATTTGATAAATGAAGAAAACAATGAAACAGGAGAAAGCCTTAAGCGGTATGAAGAAGAGTTAAAGAATCACAGGAGTGCAATCGAGTACTATCTGTATTTTGAGATTGCTGAGGAGTTCTATAATAAGAAAAAGTATGAAAAAGCCTGTGAATACTATGAGCTGGGTTTTAAGTATGCAGACCAGAACAGTGTTATAGTATCGACTCATTTTAATCGTGCAGGGAATAGCTATTATGGCATAAATACCGAAGATGGTTTTAATAAATCAGTAAAATATTATAAAGATGCTATCAAGTATAGTAACAGTATTGAGCATAACAAGACATATTATGCGAATTTAGGGAACGCGTACTATGAATTAGGCAATATTGCAAAGAGCAAAAATCAGAAAAATAAACAAAAGGAATACTGTGAAAAGTCTATAGAAGCATATAACGAGCATTTTAGAATTTGCAGAGAAAACGGATATGAAATAACATCAGGCTCATATAACATATATGGTATAGCGTGCGCATACTTAGGATATGCGGAGAAAAATATCAGCGTAAAGAATGAATGCTTCTGGAATGCAGTAAACAGCTATACAAAGGCTATTGATATTAAGAAACAGCCTGTATTATACTGGAACAGGGGAATCAGCTACTTGGATTTATTAATGCATAAAGAAGCCTTACAAGACTTTATAGCCAATATAGCTTTCGACAGTGAGAATGAAAAAACTATTAAGTATATAAAGGATATACTTAAGACTAAAGGAGAACTGGCTGAAGAAGCATTGGAGTTTTATAAAAACCAGTGTGATGTCAATAAATCTAAAAGGAATGAAGGCATAGAAAAAATAATTGCCGGATATATACCAAAAAGCAAAAGCAATGACAATACTTCAGAACATAATGCTTAATAGAATAAATGCTGATATTCAAATCTTCCCATAAAAAAGTAAAATACTCCATGACAATATATATTTTAAAAATTATCTGGCAATAATATAATATATTATGCCGGAGAGAAATAAACATTATTCTGAGCAAAAAAAGCTAAAGAGAGTATCCGCTAAATACTCTCTTTAGCCCTTTGGCTGCTTTATGTACCTATAGGTTGAAAATGTTTACCCAACACCAGCAGCAGCATGAGCAGCACCAACCACCTGGGGAAAGTGCACTTGCGTTGAAATCCTTTTGGTCTTCCACCTTTTTGATTATTTTCATGTTTTTCACCTCCTTTCATAAGGATAAAGTGTAGTATACCTGAAAATATAGTTTAACAAACACCAAACAGGTGACTATATGGTATAGCTGGTAAAGCTTATGGGTATGGTAGAATCTCCTTGTTTATTTTACTGCCTGCTTTGAGATACTGTTTATATTTTTTGTGTCCCAAAGCAGGTACTCCGGCAATAAATGCAGGAGTGAATTCTTTCATAAATACCTTGGATAAATATATGTGCTTAAACATATCTGCAATTTTCAGTCTTGATATTAGAGGCAGCAGTCCATTTTCCTTAATGAATTCTTTAATATTCTTGTTGGACTGTGTTTCTCTAAGCTGTGATAAAGTTACTTTTTTATTACCCTTCACATACCAATTCAATTTACTTTGATTGCATTTCAGGCCATAATATGATACAGCCTGATAGAATGTCTTGAAATCCTTCGGATCATCATCTTCATTAACATCCAAAACGCCATTGGAAAATTTGGAAGTCAGCCAGTTGGGTGCATAAACTATCTTCCTGGTATTGTTTACTGCCTGTGTATATTCCTCAAGTGAAGCAAGTATTGCCTTCTCAATGTCAGAATCTATGCCGCCGCCTGTATTGAAGGAATATTTTGTCATGTCTTCATCAAAGGACATGGCCGTAATAACATGAAAGTTCTGCTGGTCCACGTTGTGCCTGAAAAACCTGATGTTTTTCTCTTGAATGTAATCCTTATACCTGATAAGGTTTTTATTCTCTATGTCATCGATAACTATCTCTTCAGGTTTGATTCTGCAGTACCAGGACAGGTTAATTTCATGTCTTTCTATGATTTCCAGCAGGCCGTGCTCAACTCCGTGCTGCTCGAGATAATGTGAGGTTAGGCCGCCTGAGGTCGCATATCCTATTCTTTTTTCTTCTTTGCTCCTGGGCCTGTAAAACATTAGTATGAGACAGGCAGGTATGTATATTGTCTCGCCCGTGTTGAAATCCTGCATGGTTGTCCAGCTTGTATAAGTATCCTCAGTAAATTTCTCAAACAGGAAGTTCTCTTCATTGAATTGTTCTTCTGAGAAATTGCATATTTCAGAGGGATGTACAGCTTTTAACCCTTTCGCTGTCAGCTCGTTGTATGTGCCGAGAATAATATCTTCCTTTGCGACAAAGTATTCCAGACATGCCATAAGCCTTTCAAAAGCCTCGCCGAGGGAAGAGCATATTGATTTGTAGAGGGTGAAGCCCTTGCCGCCTGCAAATATAGATTCATTTAATCTTACGGACATACTTGTCTTTCTCAGAAGATAATTAAAGAAATAATTGATATTCATAAATTCACAATTACCTATATACAAAGGCAGTTCAGATGACGGAGCCATTACTATATCCAGCTTTTTTATAAGGTTGAAATATCCGAGATAGCTGTACATCTCCTTATAGTTGGCATAATCCTCGTAGGAGATAATCTGAGGCTCACAAACCTTCCTTTTGTTAATTACTTCGATTCTTATTCCATTTGATTTTTCTACGCATCCCATTTTATTCTCACGCTCCTAAGTATAATAAAAAGTACTATACTTGCAGCAGCCAGATACATCAAATTGCTTCCGAGGTTGTTTATATTGAACTGGCCGATCCACAGCATTTGCATAACTTCAATACTGTGTGCCATGGGGAATATTTTAGCAACTGCCTGCACATATTTAGGTAGAGAATCCATAGGAAGAACAACTCCTGATGTAAACAATAGTGCCATAAAGAAGCCTGAAGTTACCAAGCTTGCGGTTCTTGCAGACTTGATGCATAGTGATATCAGATAGCCTATAGCATAAAATATATAAATTATCACCAGGTATAGAAACACAAATATCAGAGTTTCTACTAAAGACATATAATAGCTTGCACCGTATCCGACAAAGGACAGAGCTACAAAAAGAAAAGTAGACATTATGCTTACTATTGAAAAAGCTAATATGAGTGATATAAAGTAAGTTTTGTACTGTATCGGATAGGTTATATATCTCTTTAGTACACCTTGTTCCTTTAGTTCTAGTATAGTTATGGGTATTCCCATAAGACCTACGTTTGCCAATAAGAATACTATATTCACAGGTACTACAGTATCTATTCCCAGTACATCAGGACCATACTGGGTCATTTCCCGGCCGAAAGCTCCACCGAATACTACAGTCAATATGAGTGGTAATACTACCATAAAGAAAACAGTAATCGGCTCTCTGAATATAGACCTAAGCTCTACTCTGAAAAAAGCATTTACTCTGCCCATTGCAACTCCTCCTGTGGATGAAATATATCTCCGGTATGATAGAAATAAATATCTTCAAAATCAATAGGGTGTACACTATATGTACTATTGCTTTTCATATGGTCTAATACATTTTGGTTGTTTTTATCTATAAAAAGATTGTAAACTGAGCCTGAAACCTTTACTTCGAAACGGTTGCAGTGTTTCTTAAGTATTTCCTCGACATTGTTGTAATGTGTTCTTCTGGTTTTTATAACATACTCCATACTGAAGTCCGACAATATTTTGTCGGTTGTACCCTCCAATGCTATATGGCCTCTATTGATAAGGTAAATATAATCGCTGTATTGTGCTGCCTGATTCAAATAATGGTCAGACACCACGATAATCTTGTCCTTTGAATATTCCCTTATCATACTCCATATCTCATCTCTGCTGAAGGTATCAAGGCCCGATACAGGTTCATCCAGTATGATAATGTCATACTGAGGCATAAACAGCATAGCAATAAGTACTCTTCTCTTAGTACCGCCTGATAATTGCCTGGTCTTTTTCTTATAGTAATCCTCAAGATTATATTTCTTTAAGTATTCATAGGTATCAATATCCAGATTAAATATTTCTTTAATCAGATTTAGCTCTTCCTCAACTGTACTGTTTTTTCTCAAGGTGTTCTGCTGTATCAAAAAGCCGACACTCTTTTTAACGGCTAAATCGCCGACCTTTTTATCCTTGATCAGAACCGTGCCGCTATCATAGTTTCTAAGCCCTACCAATATCTCAAGCAGTGTTGTTTTTCCGCTTCCATTTGGTCCGGCTATCAGATATACGCCCGGTTTATCAATGTTCAAGGTTAAATTATCCAGCACTTTCTTCTTTTCGTAGCTCTTGTTCAGATTGCTTATTTGTATCGCTTTCATCATGCCCCTCCATTACATATTTTTCTTTTAATGCCATAATATTATAAGTCCCGTGTAAAACTATTGAAAATACTATACTGCCAGTGAAAGCATAAGCTATTGCACATAACAGCCCCAGGAAAGTCTTTGAGAAAACATCATACCTTGAAAAGAATATGTGCGTTACCCCAAAGCTTATGCCTGACAATAATATTATCAAAAAGCCGGTACCGAGTTCTTCCAGTAGGAAAAACCTGAAAAGCAGCTCTTCCATAATGGTAAAGACCAAGGATACTGAGTACTTATAGAAGTTCAGCTTGCCTGAAAAATAATACCTTATATCAATCAGAATAATTTTGTTTGTGAGCATATTATAGATAAAGAAATCTGCCATAAAGAATAATACAGCAACCAATATGATTAACAGCAGCTTATATATATTGATATATGTCAGCTCAAAATTCAGCTGCGGCAGTCTCAGTGCGAAGATATCATACACTATAGATACTGACAGCAAAGTCGCATATGTATATATCAGGATCATTTTCTTTATGTTTTTGAATACTGTGCATAATACTAAAACTATGATTGATATTACTGATATTTGAACAGCCGCTATAAGCTATACCTCCTCCGGCTTATAACCGAAACAAATCGAGAGTACTGGATATTCATCTGGGGACAGCATCAGACAGTCTTCCAGCTTATGCTCGAGATATCCGGCTATTACACATGAATTTACATCATTATATTCAGCTATTATCTGCAGATATGCCGTTAAAATTCCTGCATCTACATGGGAGAACCTATAAGCCCTTTTGTAGTATTTGGGTACTACTCTTGACATGTCAGCTACTATAAAGCAGATGAAATTACTGTATACGCTGAACTCATTCTGGAAGTTTATATCATTTATCAGCTTTCTCATATTTCCCTTATCCAGCTGACATAGCTCATCATTTATGAAGTCATAATAGTACAAGCCCTGTTCTATGCTTTCAACGTTATTTACTACTATGTATAAATCCAGGTAGTTAAGTCCTCCCTGTGTATTAGTATACTTGAAGGGATAGCTTTTTTGGTTGTAGGCTCCCAGCCCGTAGTATTTGACGCCGAAGCTGTAATGAATAATCTGACAGAAGGTTTTATAATCCATTTTCCTGTTTTCATAGTCACGCAGAGTATGTCTGTTAGCGATAACATTGATAAGGTCAGAATCCTTAATAATACAATCATCATATTCCAGTTTATATTTTTTTATGCTCTTTTCCAGAAGTTGAGGCTTATTATGCTTTATGTAGTACTCTTTATGCAGATATTTGGTATAATTCTTGGTCTTGTATGGAGTATCATCAATAAGCTCATGCAGTACGGCAACCTGCTCCATATCTGTCAAATCAATGAACATTTCCTTTGCTTGCTGTATCTTTTCGGAGTATCTGTTTGCTCTTAATCCTTCCAAAACTTTTCACCCCCTTATTTGTTGCTTTTATAAGTGATTATATTGAATATGCTTCTTTCTATACCGTCCAATCCCAATAATTCATTTACGTCAGCATTATTAAACGAACTTATTTCCGTGTAGCTATGGCTTACACCTTCAAGAAATGCCCTTATCTTCTCCAATGCCCTTCCGTACTCAATCATTCCCATCCTATAGCCGTATTCACCTAAGAACAGCATCTTTCTTATTGGAATAAAAATAGGGAACAGCACTATATGCTTGTCATCAAGCTCAGCTCGATGGTCTGAAGATTTCATGGAGTAAAAGTTATTATCCACCAGATTCGTAAATATGTGAGGCACATCCTTTTTCCACTTGAACATGAAGTTCTTCCGGGGAAGGTATTGATATATATTGCCGCTGCAGTATACCAGCAGATCCAAAGTGTGAAAATCCTTAATATCATATCTGTTGAGATATGATATTAAGTCAGTTATAGGCTGAGGCAGGTCATCCATGTACATATACTTTTCTTTTTTTATTACATACTCCGAGTCTTCCGGGTGAACATTTGAACTAAACCATTCTATAGATCTTTCATAGAGAGCCATATTTTTTTCCAGTTCATCTGTACTTGCGAAATTTGAGTTTGCATGAAAGTATTCAGCGGGAGAAAAATAAGAACTGCTTGTATGTCTTGATGAATAATAATTAAGGTTTTCCTCCAAAAACTCAAAGCTGTTTTCAGGGTATGCATTGTTTTCTTCTATATAACGTTTAAATATAGCTATTTCTTCGCCGGTAAAGCTATTGCTGCTTCCGTCCTCAAATGCCATCTTAAAGTATTGCTTGTCCATTTCAATCCCCCTAGTTATATGGTTATTGATATACTAATGTATTCGAAGCTAGATAAATGCATGTACTAAGTTCCTGTCTCCCTGGCAGCTTGGACATTTAGGAAATTTCAGCAGCCTAGTCTTGGTATTTACCATTCTTTCAAAGTCAAGAGAGTATGCATAATAGTTAATGCTGCTGTACTTGGTGTAATAATTCAGAAGCAAGAGAGTATTATCAGTCAGCGCACTGAAATGCAGTGGATTGAACTTGTATTCACTGCCAATGATACCGACTTCGTTATTTATTAGATGCTCTTTCATAATCTGATAATCTAATAAGTTATAGAAGGAAGATTCTCTCAATATTTCAAAATCATTGTAGCATCCGACCTGATTATAGTTCAGAAGTGGAACTATTACTCCCTCATTGCCGTCCAGATATGATATAACAAGCTTTTTCTTTAGCTGCAGGCATATTCTGTTTAGCCTGTAAAAGAGACTGGGAGAGAAACTACCCTTTAGTACTACCGCAATATCATATCCCTTTATGGCTTCTATCAGTTGTTCATCTGTAAACTTTGCGATATTTAAAGCTTTATCCTTGCCAAGCTCCTTAACACTATCAAGAGCTGCCATTTTTATTTCAAAGCCTTGTTCTGAGAATTTATTTTTTACAAAATCGGTATTACAGCTATCTGTCATTATAAAGAGCTTGCACTCCTTATTATTCTGCTGATGGATATCCTGTATTATTTCCAGTTCCTTCAGCCGATCAATAAATTCTACAGCCTTTTCAGCACCGAAATTGTTGATTTTCGATGTTAATTCACCAACCAGCTTGTCCTGTGTTATGGGATAAGCTGTTTTTTCAAAGATAATTTCAAGTACTCCTGTTTTTTCTTCATCCTGTACATTAAAGGAATAATTGGATATGCTGCCTTTTTTGACATAGTACTCATACCTGGAGCATCTAATGTAATGCATAGTTTTATTTAAAGTTAACATCTTCATTTCCTCCATTATTTATTTTTTCCAAATGCAGATCAAAGCCTAATACATTTCCGCCCATATCTATTTTTGCAATTTCTATGACATGATTGTTTTTCAAGTCAAAACTATTGATGCTATCGGAGTTTGAGTATTCCACGAACTTTTCTACAGCCTTCCTGAAATCTGTCATATCATTGGGAATAGATATCCTATAGCTTTCTCTGAGTTCATACTTCGGCATAAAGCCATATTGACCATGCTTCTGCAGAAATCTTTCAACCCCGGCAGCATCCTTTATTGGAATCATGATTAGCATATTAACAGTCTTTTTTATTAAATCCTTGGATATTACCCTGGAAATGACTCTGTGGGTATGCAGTATTTTCATTTGAGACAGCTTATCTACCAAAGCATCTATCTCATTTTTCATTACTCTCGGATTGGATACTTCCTTCTCAAAATAAATCAGGTTTTCGAAGACTTTTATTTCCTCCTCAATGACCTTCAACTCTCCCATTGGCAACCACCTTTCTTTAGTTATGATTGTTTGTCCGACAAATAAAGTATGTCATGGTTTTGAAATACATTTTGAGCGCACAAAAGTTGTAATAAAGAAAAAATGTAATTATATTTTACAAAACATGACGTAAAATGTAAATATTAACCGTTTTACAATGTTCGACAAAATTCAATAAATGTAAACTGGTATGTATATATAACAGTTATTGCATAATATAGATCAGGACATAAAACCAGGTGTGTACCGAGGAGGACAAAGTTTCTTGTTACCAAAATATTCTTCTGGTCATATTATGTTGTAGGACAGTGGGACAAGTATGAAAGACTGTCTTATAATTCAATGTTGTATAAAATATGATGGGAGTGAATGATACATGCGAATAAAAGGACGTAGGCAGAGTATTTCAGAAGAAAAAACAAAGGGTGAAGAAAGGTCATCTCAAAGCAAATGTATAATGTCAAAGGAGAATAGACAGTGCTCAATAAGCACACATGCAATTTCAGTAAGTATTGAACAACCATGTAATGGAGAAGAAGTAACCCTCTTTGAGGATTTTACTTCCAATCACAACAAGACACTTATTTCTATCGACAGCTTTACACAACCTCCCTGCTTTATAACGATTATAATTGAAACTCGTAAAGGTCAAAGGATTGTAGAGGAAATAAGACCTCTGACTCTGCAGTTTGGAGTTATTGCCCAGAGGGCTTTTCAGGTTGAGGATTTAAAGAGGGTGGCAATTATATGTGACGGACAAGCAGGTGGGGTATGCAGAGGAAATTTATTCATTAACAAGACTTTCTGTATTTGCTGCAGAAAGGAAAAGCACAAAGGAAAGTTTCTCAATAAAATCGGCAGTATGTTTAATGTATTTAAGACGAAGAAAGCCATAGCCAGTGAATGCTTCACAGAATTACATGAAGACCTAATATCCTTTGCTCAGCCCTGTGACGGTACAAGGGCAACATACTTTGAGGATTATACAGATAATCATAATAAAACCCTGGTAGAGGTGTCACCAGGAAGTGCAGGCTGTACAATAACGGTATATATGGCTACAGGAAGCGGCGAGGTGATACGAAGGGTGGTAGAGTTCGGTACTCTTGGGAGCTTTCAGGTAGAAGATTTAAAAGAGGTGTCAATAGAGTGTACCGGTAACCCAGGATTAGGCTGCACAGGTCTTATAATAATCAGGAAAACCTTCTGTATCTGTTGTAAAGGAGATGAGTGTCTTGGTTGAGCAAGTTAAAAATCAAATAATACAATTACTGAAGGGGCAAAAAATGTATGATACTGCACAGCAAATTGAAAAAAATGTAGGTAGTAAGAAGGTGCTGGAGAGCTTTGAAAAAGCACTGCTGGAAACTTCTTCTGAGTATCATGATATACTCATTAAGCATGATATAGATAAAAATTCTGAAAAGCATAAGCTGTTTTCAAGTGCATTGCTAAGAAGCATTATAAAAATAAATCCTGAAAGGCAGTTGATATATGATATTCTTATAAGCGATGCTGAGACCGGAGGGTGCAACTGCAATGCTATGAGCAAAATCAGCAAAATGACTGAGTATGAAGCAGCTTTTAAAGGAGAAAAATCCAGCGATTTATGCTTTGGAGGCAAGAGCTGCCAAAGCTTCATTGATCAACATAACACCAATTTGATATTTTTTTCCCAGCAGTGCAACGGTGAAGAGGTTGTGATTTTTGAGGATTTTACGAATAATCATAGCAAATCAACCATAAATGCAATTACTAATAATACCTTGCCTTGTGTGGCTACTATAATTTTTGAAACAATGGATGGAAACAGGATTACAAGAGAGCTACGTCCAGGCGGACAAAATGTATTCATAGTGAACAGACTGTTTTTTGTAGAGGATTTGAGAAGAGTTTTGATTCGATGTGATGGGGATCCGGCTGGAGTATGCAGCGGCAGAATAAGGATTAATAAAACCTTTTGCATTGCTTGCTGCAGACCGGCTCACAAAAGTGTGAAGAGTGATAACTGCTTCGTGGATACTCATATAACTTCAGCAACGGTTTTATCACCCTGCGACGGTACTCCAACTGAAGTATATGAGAACTTCACCCCCAACCATAACAAGACAGCTGTATCACTTCGCTTTATTACTCCGGAATGTCAACTTTCACTGATTCTGGTAACAAAGGGTGAAACAATAACCAGAAGCTTTGCAGACCCTATTGATACAATACTACAGGTAGAAGACCTTCAAAGCATATCTGTTGAGTGTACTGGAGATGCTGCGGATATTTGCCTGGCAAGCATTGTTATACGGAACTCCTTCTGTATCTGCTGCAAGCATCATTAGTACCGAGTAGCTGGTGTATAAATAAACCATGGACAGTCATTGTCCATGGTTTATTCTGCTTCACTATGCATTTAGATTATTATCAGTAGCTGTATACCAGACTTACTGATGCTCTTATTTCCAGTTCTCCTGCAGATATGCTGGTCGCAGCTGCATCCATGCTGTATTTCAGGCTTTCATTCTGGGCATAGAATACAGGGGGGTTATAGCCTGAGCCTGACTCATTTATTTGTGAAGGGAGTCCCAGCTTAATGTCAAATTGCTTTGCCAAGAGCTCTGCCTTTGCTTTTGCTTTTGTAGTTGCATTTTCTAAGGCCTGCAGATAGTATTTGTCTGTATCGGATACTGTGAAGCGGATATTAGAAATAGTATTTGCATCGTTAGCTGCTACAGCATCAATAACTGCTCCAACCTTTGAAATATCTCGTATAGTTACTTCCAAAGTGTTTATAACCCTATAGCCTGTAATATATGAACGGCGGTCAACTTCTGAATATGTCTCTATCGGGTAGATAGTGTACTGTGAAGTTTTTATATCTGTTTCAGCAATACCCTGTTCCTTCAGAACACTCATTATGTTATTCATTTTTTCAGCATTTTCCTGTTGAGCTGTCTTTGAGCTTTTATTCTCAGTTTGCACACCTACATTGATGTAAGCCATATCAGGCTTCACCTTTATGACTCCTTCAGAGCTTACAGAGATTGTTTTTTGGGGTGTTTGCGACTCATCTGCACTAGCATTGGATATCATTGAAAACCCTCCTGTTATTGCTCCAAATACGAACATAAATACTAATGCGCATATTGCAATTATTTTTTTATTCATTTCAATTCCTCCTATTAATCCGGGTATTATACATTTTTGACGCATTATAAGAGGTGCAGGTTCCAATATTTATTTAACAACATATACCAAATTTCAGTTTAAAGGCACTGTTGGAGTTATCTGGAGGACAATATTGAAGCTTTATCGGTATCCTGCAGCATCTGCTTCTTTTCCTGCATGCATCACTTCATCTATATATCTCCAGCAGTCAGGTTGTGAGCCGTCAATATCAGTAAAGCCATAAACCCTTGCCAGCTGCCCGCTGGAAAGTGATTGACCGCTCCACCTTAAATGATCCGGATCAGAAGCAAGAGCAGCTACAGCACGTCCCACATAACGAGGAGTTTCTGATATAATGAAATGTGGCTCTCCCTTGATTGCATCACGCCAGTTTTCTTCTTTTACGCCGTAATGGTCCATCAACATTTCCGACCTCAACCAGCCCGGAGTTAAGGCAACAGCAGTACAACCGTATAACTGAAGCTCTTTAGCCTGCGACCAGGCCAAACGAATTACGGAGGTTTTCACAAGGTCATAAAATAACGACAAGCGATAGTTATTACTGTTGTATTCTGCGGTACCATCTGTCATCTCAACTACCAATCCGCCTTTATTTTTAATCAGAAGTGGCAGTGCATAGTGACTGGTGATAATATGTGTTTCTATTCCGAGTTTGAGTATACGAAGTCCATTCTCAAGGGAATGCTTCCATACAGGCACATTCCATTCAGACAAACGCTCGGCTCCCCAAATGTCACTAACCAGTACATCCAATCTTCCTTGTTCATGTTCTATGCGATTAATCAGCTCTTGCACTTGCACTGGTTGTAAATGATCAGCCTGAACGGCAATACCATGTCCTCCTGCTTTGCTTACAAGCTCAGCAGTTTCCTCTATTGTTTCAGAGCGGTTATACTCCGATTTATGGGTACGTGTAGAGCGACCCGTAACATAAACAATATAACCTGCTGCACCTAATTCAACTGCTGTGCCCCGCCCGGCACCTCTTGTAGCTCCGGCGACCAAAGCTACTTTCTTATTGTCTTGAGAAGTCATAAGAGTTCCTCCTTTAAACATAATATCTTGTTTATACGTGGTTTAAAGAAGCATTGATGTTAAAAAATTGGAATCCTGTTGAATGTATGATAGTATAAGTATAGCAAAAATTGTTGACAGAATGCTGGCAATAATCCATAGTAAATATAAAAGGTGATATTTATGAGATTGCATAGATTGATTTCGATTCTGCTTCTAATTGAATCAAAAGGCATGATAAAGGCTAAGGAAATAGCAGAAAAGCTTGAAATATCCTTAAGGACTGTATATAGAGACATTGACTCTTTGTGTGAAGCAGGTATCCCAGTAGCAGCATCCACCGGGCCAAACGGAGGAATATATCTCATGGATGGGTATACAGGCGGCATTAGCCATTTGCAGGAGGAAGACATTATTAGCCTGTATATAAACGGAATGGGGATAATACCTGATAAACAAAGCGATATGGCTATTAAGCTGAACAACGCATTATTGAAGCTGCAAAAGAAGCTGTCGCCAAAGCAGATTAGTGAAATAGACAAAGTAAAGAGTAAGTTTTATTTTGATGACACGCTTTGGTGGGGAGAGAAAAGAAGATTGCCCTTTATAGACAGTATATTATATGGAGTTATTAGGTCCAAAGGTCTTAGTATAAAGTACATAAAGCATGGGGGTGAGCTTTCAGCCAGGATGGCACAGCCTTATGGGATTGTTGTGAAGAATACGGATTGGTATCTGATTGCGTATTGTGAAAACAGCAAAGAAGTAAGAACCTTTAAATGCGACAGGATAATTGAATGCTCGATTATGGAAAGCAGCTTCAATGTACCTTCAGGCTTTTCAATTGAAGAATATTGGAAGAAAAATGAAACAGCCTTTAAAAGGCAGTGCAAGGAAAGGGAGAGATATCCCGTTTTAATCAGACTAGAGAAGCTTATGACACATATACTTTCAAATCTGGAAGTGATTGATTATAAGGAAAAAGGAAACTATATTGAGGCTTTAATCAACATGCATGGCTATAAATTTGCCATGAAGGAAGCCATGAATATAATTGGTTATGCAGAGATTGTTGAGCCTGCAGAGCTGAGAGACTATACTAAAAATGCGTTATATACAATCATATCAAGGTATGAGCTATAAAATACATTATATCACGAAACAGATAGCTGCTTTGGATAGCAGCAGCTGAGTCAAGTAAATCATACGACATGAGTTGTGGATTCTGGGACAGGGTTTTATCTTCCTGTCCCAGAATCTCTTCATTATATGCTGCTCTTGTCTTCATAATGTGTATGAAGATATTTATGGGAAACCTTGCTTAAGGGCTTACCCAGGAACTCATCGTAAAGAATTTTTACTGCAGGGTTTTCATGGGATTTTCTAATATTGCATTGTTCATCTGCCTTATATATAGCTTCTACACGTTTATTTTTCATGGAATTAGTCCCTGGTATCGGCTGTCCGCCGCCGCCAATACAGCCTCCGGGACAGCACATAACCTCAACGAAATGATAGTCTGCTTTCCCTTCTCTTATTGCATCAAGTATGATTCTTGCATTACTCAATCCATTGACTACAGCCACCTTGACATCAGTATCTCCAATTTTTACAACTGCTTCCTTAAAGCCTTCGATGCCCCTTAATGTATCAAAATCTATTCTTTCAAGGCTGCCTCCAGTAACCACCTCATATACTGTGCGCAGTGCAGCCTCCATGACGCCTCCGCTTGCACCAAAGATTACTGCGGCACCGGTGGAGATGCCGAAAGGCAGATCAAAGTCTTCATTTGTCAATTCTTCTATTCTGATTCCTGATTGTCTTATCATTGAAGCTAGCTCCCTGGTAGTGATTACAATATCAACATCCTGACAGCCTTCACTTTGCATTTCACTTCTTCCGGCTTCGCTTTTCTTGGCAGTACAAGGCATAATTGATACCACTACAATATTTTTCGGGTCATAGTTATACTTTTGGGCATAATATGATTTTGCCAGTGAACCAAACATCTGTTGAGGAGATTTGCAGGTTGATAAGTGTGAAAGAAGATCAGGATAGAACATTTCAATAAACCTTATCCACCCCGGACTGCATGAGGTTAACATGGGAAGCCTGCCATTGTTTTTTATGCGATGTAACAGTTCGTTGCCTTCCTCAATTATTGTCAGGTCTGCAGTAAAATTAGTATCAAACACCTTATCAAAGCCAATTCTTTTCAGGAAGCTTACAATTTTACCGGTAACTATACTTCCTGGCTCCATTCCAAACTCCTCTCCCAATGACACCCTTACAGCGGGGGCAATCTGAACAACAACATGTTTGCTATCATCCTCTAGAGCTTCCCAGACCTTGTCAGTATCATTCTTCTCATATATTGCTCCTACCGGACATACGTTAATACATTGGCCGCAGTAAACACATGGTACTTCACTAAGGCATTTTTCAAAGGCAGGACAAATCTTCATATCACAGCTTCTGTTGACATGGTAAATAGCACCTACTCCTTGTACTTCATGGCATACCTCAACACATCTTCCGCATTTGATGCATTTGCTTGGATCCCTGATTATGGAAGGATTGCTTTCATCAATGGGAAGGTAGTCCACAAACTTATCCATGGGGACATTTTCTACATTGAATCTTTTGCATAGGGACTGCAGCTCACAGTTGTTATTTCTGACACATGTGGGGCAGTCACAATTATGATTAGCGAGAATAAGCTGCAGAATTGTTTTTCTTGCTTCACGGATTTTTGCCGTATTTGATTTTACTACCATACCATCTCTTACGGGTGTGCAGCAAGCGGCTGTAAAGGTGTTCTGGCCTTCTACTTCTACAATACATACCCTGCAGCTTCCCTTTATACTCTGGTCCGGATGATAACATAGGGTTGGAATATCAATATTTACTTTTCTTGCAGCTTCAATAATGGTGGAGCTGGAATCTACCGTTACCTCAATGCCGTCAATAATTAATTTTACATCAGCCATTTATTGTACCTCCTTTTTAAAGCATACTCCTGCTCTGCAATAGCCGTTTATGTGCTCTATATATTCTTCATTGAAGTACTTCAATGTAGATGTAATAACTGTAGGAGCAGCCTGACCCAAACCACAGAGAGATGCTTTACTCATAAGGGATGATATACTGTATATCAGTTCCAGATCTCTTGTGGAGCCTTGCCCCTTTGTTATCCGATCCACAATGGTTATGATGTGCCTTACTCCTTCTCTGCAGGGAGTGCATTTACCGCAGGACTCATGCTTGAAGAATTCCAGTATGTTTTTTATAAAATCCAGTATACAGATTGAATCATCAGCAACCAGCACTGCTCCTGAGCCCAATCCATAACCTATTTGCTTCAGTTCATCAAAATCAAGCTTTGTATCTAGAAGACTTTCAGGCAGACAAGGACCGGATGAACCACCTAACTGAACAAATTTCAGCTTTTTATTGTTTTCCATACCACCGCAGATATCAAACACTATTTCATTTAAGCTTGTTCCAAACTCTACTTCATATACTCCTTTATTTACTATACTTCCACAGGCTGATATCAGCTTGGTGCCCTTGCTGCTTTCGGTACCGAGCTTTTTAAACTCTTCAGCTCCGTCAGAAAGTATCAGTGGTATATTGAACAGTGTTTCCACATTATTTACCAGTGTGGGTTTTTGCCATAATCCGCTAACAGGAGGGTAAGGAGGTTTGAATCTTGATCTGCCTTGATTTCCTTCTATTGATTCTATCAATGCCGTTTCCTCTCCACAGACATAGGCTCCTGCTCCCGATCTTATTTCGACATCAAAGCTGAAGCTGTGGCCCAGTATACCCGAACCCAGATAACCCTCGTTTTTAAGCAGAGAAACAGCCTTCCTGAGCAAATCGCAGGACTTTGGATATTCACCCCGTATATAGATGTAGCCCTTTGAGGCTTCCACGGCATATGCTGCTATAATCATTCCCTCCAGCAGTTGCAGGGGGCATCCTTCAATCAGTACCTTATCCTTAAAGGTACCTGGCTCACCCTCGTCGGCATTGCAGATAACATACTTTTCATTGGCTTTCTCACTTGCAACCAGCTCCCATTTTAGCCCTGTAGGAAAGGAAGCACCTCCTCTGCCCTTGAGCTTTGAGCTCTTAACTATATCCACAACCTCAGAAGGAGACATTTTAAAAAGAATCTTTTCCAAGGCTGCAAAGCCCCCGTTATCCTTATACTCCTTTATAGAGAGAGGATTTATTTTACCACATAATCTTGAAACAAAGCTTTTCATTTAATGACCTCCTTTTTCAGGGATTCAATGATTTTTACCGCCTTTTCCCCCGTCAGGTTTCCGTAAACTTCGCCGTTTATTCTTATGGCAGGAGCTATATCACAGGCTCCAAAGCAGCTTACATATTCGATGGAAAACATTCCATCAGGCGTTGTTTCTCCAACCTTGATATTCAGTAAATCCTCCAATGCTTTGAGGATTTGTGAGGAGCCCTTGATATAACAGGGTCCGCTGTTACAGATTTCAATAGCATATTTACCTTTTGCATTGGTAGAAAGCATGGAATAAAAGGAGGCTGCTCCATAGACCTTACTTAGGGGTAAGTTCAGCAACTTTGCTATCAGCTTTATCTGTTCTCCACTGATATAGTGCTGTTCAGATTGAGCCTGAACAGCTATGAGTATCTCTAATAGCTTATCCTCTGTACTGCCGATATCCCGGATTAAACTTATAATGTTTGTTTTGTCTTCCATATATTTTCCTCCCAACATTATTATTTCAGCAGATATTCTTCAACCGGCTTTCCCAGCTGAGAATGTGAAAGAATGATGAGCATGGCCTTTTTGCTGTCTATAAGCTCATAAGAGTACTTGCTGCCGTCAGGCATATATACATCCACCAAAGGCTCTTTTGCACAAATTCCCAGACATCCTGTAGTTTCTATGATTATATTACTGATATTAGAGTGCTTTAAAGCTTCCTGCATGCTTTTTAGTACCTCATCAGCACCTACACTGATGCTGCAGGATGTATAGCACACAAGAACTCTTATCATTCCTTTTCTTTTGCTTTTTACTCTTTCTTCGGCAGCCTTCCGGAGCTGTTCATAGCTTAGTCCTTCTGCCATATCAATACCTCCTTTTCACTTGTAACTACAGGTGTTGCAACAATCATACCAATCTGACCGAACTCGCAAAAAAAATTTGAATGATAATGAACAGCTCGCAAATCAAAAGGTTTACATCCGTGCAAGATTCATGCACATTCAAATGAAAAAGGGAAGCAAATCAGTATTGCTTCCCTTTTAATGCACTGCTGCATTTAATCATGCAGCAGTGCATTGCTCTTTATATATTTATGTATTTTTCTTATGATTGTGGATTGATTGACTCCCAGTATCTCAGCCATCTCATAGCTGTTCGTGGTCTTTTTGTAAGCTCTTTCAATAAGCTTTTTCTCTAGTATTTCCTGAGCTTCCTTTAAGGTCATAAGACCGTCGACTTTAATCTTATCGTTTACTTTATCGTTATTTTCAAACAAGAAATTTGGCAAATCACAAATATCAATCATGTCACAGGAGGTTGTAACAATGAGCCTTTCTATCAGATTTTCCAGTTCTCGCACATTTCCGGGCCAGCTATAGCCTTCAAGAACCTGCTCCACGGATGCTGATATTTCTTTGGTGCAATTATATTTCTCGTTATATATTTTAATAAAATGATAGCATAGTGACAGTATATCCGCTTTTCTTTTCCTAAGGGGTGGAATCTCAATGGGAACTACATTGAGCCTATAATACAAGTCCGCTCGAAAGCTTCCGTCCAGGACCATTTTTTGAATATCCTTGTTTGTAGCAGCTATGACTCTGACGTCCAAGCATATTTCCGATGTACCTCCAAGCCGCATCAGCTTTCTTTCCTGCAATACTCTTAACAGCTTTGCCTGCAATGACAGCGGCAAATCTCCAATTTCATCAAGAAAAAGTGTTCCGTTATTGGCAAGCTCTATTAATCCCTGCTTTCCGTTTTTTTGAGCACCTGTAAATGCTCCTGTTTCATAACCGAACAATTCAGATTCTAAAAGGTTTTCCGGTATTGCACTGCAATTTATTGTGATTAAAGGTTTACTGCTCCGTCTGCTTAATCTGTGAATAAATCTTGCGACTACTTCCTTACCGACACCTGACTCTCCCAGCAGCAGCACGGTAGAGTTGACAGCTGCTACACTGCCTGCTGTTTGCAGTACATTTCCAAGCTCTACACTATTGGCGATTATATTATCATTCTTTATGTTTAAGTTGCTGACAGTCTTATTTTTTGAGGGATAGTATTTTTGAAGTGCCATTGTGCTTTCAATATTCTTTTTAAGTCTGTACAATTCATCTATATCTCTTATGTTTGTAACTACCATTTTTATACTGCCTTCACTGTCAAATATAGGGGTGCCTGTTGCCAGAAACCTTTTTCCGTTTTTTGAGCTCTGTATGAAAGAAATCCTTCTTTTTTCCTTTAATGCCAGTACTGTGGCTGAAGGAAAAATTATGCCCATATCCTCTATTTCCTGAACCTGCTTTCCTTTATTGTTTTTTTCCAGCCCAACCATTTCAGCCCAGGCGCTATTGCTCATCAGTATTTCCCCGTCTCCGTCAGTCACCACTATACCGTCATAGGAGGACTCAATGGTAGCTTCCAGTTTATCCTTAAGATGGAGGATTTCTTTGTGCTTTTCATTAAGGGACTCATACAGCTTTGTTTTTTTTGACAGCAGGTAGGGAAGGCACATATTGACCTCCGCTATATTGTTTATTACAGCTATAGCCTTATGCCTGCAGGTACTATATCCGCATGCACCGCAGTTGAGCTCATCTTCAGAAGAGTACTTGTCAGTCATCTGCAGAATGTGTTGTATTTCATCTTCAGTGGGCATTGAAAGGATAGTTCTTCTATTTAAAAAGGTTCTGGACAAATCCAAATCCATATTTAAGTTCATTTCTTTAACTTGTCTGCCTAAGTAGAAATCATACAGGATGTTTATTTTGTCATAATGATTCAGAGAAGTACTCACCTTTGGTCCCTCAATACACCCGTCACACATCAGCACATCCACAAGCCTCAATGATGCTTGTTTACCGGTGAGATAATCCAGCATTTGACTGCATTCTTTATCATCATGTATGCATATGAATTGATATCCCTCAAACTTGTTCTGAAAGCTCAGATTATCTATCAAGCCGTTAGGAAGTGCAAACAGCCGGCCCTTTTTACTTGAATAGCCATCGAACTCACTTTCAGGACAAGTATTCAGGTCAATACCGTTCTGAATGAACATTTTCTTTAACTCTTCAAAGGTCAATACTGAGTCTATAATGCCGTTGAACTGTGATTCCATTGCCTCGGCCTTCTTCGCAATACAAGGACCTATGAAGATAATCTTTACATTCACATTTTTATAGTATTCTCTGATTAGCAGTGCTGTAGCAAGCATAGGGGATGCAAAAGGAATAAGATATTCTATCAACTCAGGATAATGCTTTTCTATAAGGCTGATAAAAGCAGGACAGGCAGTGCCCAAATAAGTATGTTTATCTTTATGCCTGACGAACTCCTCAATTTGCATAATAAGTACCTCTGCTCCCAAAGCAACCTCCCACACCCTGGAAAACCCAAGACTCTTAAGCCCTCCTATCACTTTTTTATGAGAGTGGGGGTAGAAGCTGGTGATGAAGGAGGGTGCTAGACAGGCTATGATCTCTTTGTTTCTCTTTAATATTTCCAAGGCTTCTGATTCATTATTTACTATAATCTTAGCATTCTGTGGACAGCTTTTTACGCATTTTCCACAGTTTATGCATCTTGAATGAATTATGCTTGCTTGTCCGTCGTGGATTTGCACTGCTTTTACTGGACAATTTCTTACACAGCTATAGCATTGTTTGCATTTATTCTGAGCCACATCAATTATATTTACAATGATATATCAGCCTCCATTATATGTTTTATAAAACAATATATGACGGTGAAAAATCAAATATAATTGAAGCAGAGAAAATAGGTAACCAATATGTACGATTGAAGTGAAGGAGGAGTATTTAGAAAAATGCTGCCGTACTCAAAACAAAACATGCTATCTGTTGAAGCAAGCTGTTGGAACAGCAGTCAAGGATAATAGCAAAACCGGGCTACTGATAAGCTGTTTACCCGGTTTTTTCATGAACTGTTTATTCAGCTGAGCTTTCTTGATTTGAGCATTATTACAGCCAGAGTAACGGTTGCAGCAGCAAAGCAGCCTATCAAGCCTCCTGAAAGCATACTGACGATAAGTGAAAATATGCTGTCGCCCAAAAACCTGTTGATGAGGATGTTAAATATTATAAACCCCACAGCTGCTGGTGCCAAAAGTATCAGTGATTTGTTGATATAGTGCACCTGTTTTTTATATTTTTCCGCCAATGTAACCTTATCAGTATAAATAGGCCTGGTGCCGGGTGCTGCAGAAAAATAATGAAATACATTGCCTGCAGAGCATACATGAGTCCAGCCTGAGTCCTTAAATATAGAGAAATACTGCTCCTCTTCATCTCTATTAACCACATGAGTGTCTACACAGTATACTAAATCTATAGGTTCAGATTTTTTGAACTTATAGCCGGGAAATATATAGGAGTAAAACCTCCAGCCCTGCTTAGCCATTTTACTAAGCATATTCATTTCATTTACCTCATTGAATGCCAATCCCATTGATAGCTTGTATTTTGTCATCTTTCCCATATTATATTCCTCCACCCAATATATTCAATGATTTCTTTCCGTGCTCTGCCATTTTTATGCGTCTATGTATTTCCTTTTTTATTACCTCAAGACCTTTTTCAGTAATAACATAGGTTTTTCTCCTGTCATTGTCCTCTTCCCCTGGGGCTATGAAATCAGCCTCCTGCATTTTTTTAAGAATTGTATATAAGGATGCCGGACCAATAAGCATTTCTTTATCAGTAAGCTCCTCCACATATTGCATGATCCCATACCCATGCATGGGCTTCAATAATGCCAACAAAATGTAATAGGACGAATCAGTTAGCTGTTCATCTGCAAATGAGCTGTTTCTTGACATTTTACACCTCCACACTATATCATTAATTGATATATCATTATATAATATATCAATTAATGATATATTATACCAGATTTTTCATTTTGTAAACCCTTTTCTTAAATAACAGAAAAATGTATTTATAAAAAAGGGCTATAAATAATATATACAGTACAGAGGTTTTACGCTTCTGTCATAGAAAATATGTAGAAACATGCATTATAATAATGATACACCTGCGATGGATTGCTTATGAAGGCTGAAAAAACAGGGATTAAAGTTGGGATCAGATGATTGATATGACTTACAAAAGTGAAATAGAGAATAACAAAAAATTGAATTCAGGACTGAGAATTAACTGTGAAAAAAGCTTTGTGTTTTGCTGTACTGCCTATGAATACTTTGGAGCCGGGCAGAAATGGCTCAGGCTGTATATGGCGGGAGCGACTGGCAAAAACATCACGAATCAGTAAAGGAAATGTTTGAGGTTTTTTTGATTATGAGACAGCTCCATGAGATGCTGTGGTATTTGACAGAAGCATACAGGCTGTTGCGTCCCATAATGTTCAAGCTGAGATAAGACAACTGATGTTTGAAACAGGACGGCTTGCTGATCTGGATGCAGGTTATTTATTAGTACTTGATACTGTTCTTATTGGAGCTGATATAAGGGATGCTAGTATTAAGGGTGCAAATCTCAGAAACAGCATATTTTTGCACAGACACAGATCAACTCAGCCGTTGGAGATTCTTATACAAAGCTTCCTGGATCACTGGTTCGCCCGTTGTATTGGGATAAACAGTATAAAAGCCGGCTGTCCGGCTATAAGCTATACAAAAAACGAATACTGGAATCCAATACATACTAAGCCTTATTACTGATAATAATATTGACGTATTATATAAATAAGGAGGCGACCTAATGAATACAACCACTCAGACAGAGAGAGATATGAACATGATAAATCAAAACATGAGAAACTTTGCAGGGGACTTTAATATGAGCAAATCGGGCTTTGATAAGAACATGCCCGGGCACAACAGCAATCACAATATGATATTACGGCAGGATCCACGTACAGTGAAGCAGAATAATTCCGGCATCGGGCTTCCGGCTGAAGTAAGGAAAGAAATGGCGCTTCAGCTCGACGATCACCAATGTGCATTGACTGTTGCACTGCATCAATATAATAAGCATCACTGGCTGACGGAAGGTGCCGAATCATTTTTAAGCCTGCATCACCTATTGGATGAGCACCGCGATAAAACAGAGAAGCATATAGATATGGTAGGGGAAAGAGTTGCAAGACTGGGAGGAGTACCTACGGCACACCCTGTAACTCAGCATGAGCTCTCCTATATAAAGCATGAGGTAGAAGGCAGATATACAATGAGAGACTTCATACGCAATGACCTGGAGCATGAGCTGAAGATTCAGGAAATGCTTCGAAGAACAATAGACCGAGCTCATCAGCTGAAGGATTATGGTACAGCGGAGGTACTGCAGGAGGTATTGCTTGACAGAGAGGATTTCGGCTATCACCTGTACAGCGTACTTGAAGATGATACTTTAGTAAGAGGTATGGAGCATTTGATACCCAGACAGGGAAATATAGCAGGAGACGGCCGTGTTGATCCTAATAATAAGCTTCAATAAGTGTTTCAAAATAAATTTAAAGAAATTAAAAATAATCAGCAGTATTAATGCAGGTGTCAGACTTTGCAATGGTTTAACATGCAAATCTGACACCCTTTATTTTATACTCTGCCAGTTATGAATTTGCGTAAGCCATGGCTCCAGTATTTCATAGGGAATTTTTACACCGGTGATGCACTCGCCTATTCTGACAGTCGGCTTTAACTTTCCATGATAATCACTTCCTCCTGAAGCATGGAGCATATTTTTCTTGCAGTAAGAGAGAAGTTTGTTTGTTATTTCCATGGAATGAAGTGAATGATAGCATTCTATGCCATCAAGTGCATTTAAGGCCATATACGAGCTTAGCAGTTCTTCGTGATTATCTGCAAAATAAGCATATAAGTGTGCAAGGAATGCCTTACCCCCTGCCTTTCTAACTATATCGGCAGCCTCCTGTATTGTAGGGTAGCATTCTGCCTGGTTAAGGTAAAAAGGGCTGTCCGGATTATTTATGTAAATCCTGTAAAATGCATTTACCTTTTCCCATACTTCCTTTGTAAAGTGCTTTTCATTTTCAGGATATTTTCTCAAATCTGAGTGCATAACCTGCGTGGCAAAGAGCTTACTTGTGATCGAAAGACCAGGAGTATGAGAAATGCCAAGGTCTCTGCACACGGCTTTCATTTTGCTCAGATAGCCATTCTCTCTTTCCAGAAATTTATCATCTGATATGATTCCTGATGAATTCATTGTATCTATGTCTATTCCATAGGCTAATATTTCCACAGGTTTTCCGTTATGCACGGCTGATACCTCGCAGCCTGGGATTATATGGCCATCAAAATAGCTTTCTATTTTAATCTGCTTCAACTTTTTATAAGCTCCTAAGGAATCATGGTCAGTAATGGATATATATTTCAAGTCTGCCTTCTGTGCCATTTTAAGAATATCAACAGGCTCATCAGAACCATCTGATGAGGTTGTATGAATATGTAGATCTATCATTCAATCAGCTCCCTGTTTTTATTACACACCCTATTTTATAATAATTGATATATTATGACAAATATAATCTTCAGATTTAACTTTCATCAATATAGTGTATAGGGTTATTACTCAGTCAAAATATTATATAATATAACATATATTGCTAATTATCAGGAGGATAAAATGAAGGCAAGAAAATATATTACTATAGCTTGTATTGCATGTACTTTGATATTAATATTTTTTTAGAATGTTCACAGGTATGTATATAAAGGCTCAAAGGATGAAGGCGGATGGATAACAACCGAGGAAAATCAAATCATATATAGGGCATTCCATTGGAAGATTCTACTGAAGAAATTTTAAATATTGAAGTTATATATAAGGAATCAAAGCTGGTAAATAATCAGTTTGTGGTATATCTGGATAGCCATGAAAAGTGCATGCTTGAGGGAGTATGCAGGGGAAGCTATGACACAAGCTATCTTGAGTTTTGGGAGCCTCTTGTTGAGACAAGCTATTATTAAATATAAGTTATACATGGGGGTAAGTGGATGGATAAAGCAAGAAATGAGCTTATGCGAGCAGAATATATTGCTAGAATCAATAAGGTTCAGGACTATATTGAAAGCAATCTTTCGGAAGATTTTACATTACTAAAGCTTTCGCAAATTGCAAATTTTTCACCTTATCATTTCCATAGAATATTCTATATGATGACAGGGGAAACACTTTTTCAATTCATTCAAAGAATACGCCTAGAGAAGTCGGTATTTCTGCTTGTCTCAAATCCCCAAACACCAATAACACAAATTGCTCTGGAATGCGGTTTTGCTAATCAGGCATCCTTTGCTAAGGCGTTTAAAAAGCATTTTAATGTGAGCGCGAGTAAAATAAGGGCTGAAAAGAGTATATACAGAAATGATAACCTAAATGCAGATAGCAATCTGGGAAAAGTTTACGAAGACATATTACGCTACAATAATGGTGTCAGGAACATACATTCGAGTGCAAAGTATGTTCAGCCGGATACTCAATCATCTGTTGAAATAAAAACCATATCTGAAATGAGTGTAGTGTATATTCGCCATACGGGACCCTATAAGCAGGATGCAGTTCTGCTGGAAAAGCTTTATTATAAGCTTTACAAGTGGGCAGATGAAAAATCACTTATAAACAATGACACAAAATGGATTACCTTGTTTCATGACAGCACTGACTTGACAGACGACGATAAGCTAAGAATCAGTATTTGCATGACTGCCCCTGAGGACACAAAGGTTGATGGAGCTGTAGGCAAGCTGGTAGTGGCAGGAGGCAAATACGCCGTTGGTCACTTCCAGCTTGATGATGACGAGTTTCAGAAGGCATGGAGTTTTCTTTGTGGTCACTGGCTTCCCGGAAGCGGCTATCAGCCCGATGACCGCTTATGCTTTGAGCTGTATTCATATTCATCAGCTGAGAACCATGAGAAGAAACATATAGTAGACATATATATACCAATAAGAGCATTATAAATAAGGCACTAATTAACTTCTGGGAAGGTGATGGGATGAAAAATAGTAAAGTGGAATGGAAAGAATACCAGCTTTTTTCAATAGGCAGACTTAAGACAACAGCTAACCATGCTTATGCATGCATAGCTTCAGATTTTAGGCCTGCATTAAAGTATCTGGATTTATTCAGCCATGTGGTTATTTTTTATATGGCAGACAATTATCAAAATGATGACAGTATAACTTGGACATATAAAATCAGGAGAAGCTTATGCAAAAGCATTATACAGACAACAACAGCCAAGATTATTAATGTTGATGAAAGGGAAGGAATAATTGAGCTGGATTGCGTTGACCTGCAGAAAGATACGGTTATTTTTGATATTAAGCCATATTTTCCATGTGAAGACAGGGTTAGAGACTTTACAACCCCTGATGCAATAAGCAGCTGGCCTGAATGGAGGGTTGATGCAAAGTCGGGTAAAAGAATAGATGGACGAGATATTTTCAGGCTATGTGATGGCGAAGAGAAAAACACATATGCTATCAGTGCAATAGGAGAGATAAGAAACACACAAGGTGAATATACACTGCAGATTGATATACCTGAAGCTGATATAATTGATGTGCTTAAGGGGTTTTCTCACATAAAAGTACTGTGGTGGTTCAGCAGATTTGATAAAAGCACTTACAGAAAGCTGACTCAAGGGAATCCACCCTATGAGAATGCCCCAAGAACAGGCATCTTTGCAACCAGATCGCCCATTCGACCTAACCCCATTGCTATGACGACTGCTAAAATTTTGGAAATAGACACACAGAATATGAGGCTCAAAGTGTCAGGCTTGGACGCATTTGATAAAACGCCTATTATTGATATACTGCCGTATATTCCCGTACTGGACAGAGTAAGGGAGTGTGCTGTACCTGAATGGCTCAGGCATTGGCCTGAGTGGCTTGATGACAGAGGGGCTAGCTGTAATGCAGATGTGATTGAGATTATTAAGAATGATAGCCGCATAGATCTATATTTTGCTCCTCAGGAAACTAATGAAGGTAACTCATATGCTGATGTATTCGAAGATAATCAAAGCGAAGAGGTATACACTGAGGATATAGTGGTTAAGGGTGCCAGACAGAACAACCTAAAGAATATAAATATAACCATACCAAAGAACAAAATGACTGTGATTACCGGTGTAAGCGGAAGCGGTAAGTCAAGTCTGGCATTCAATACTATATTTGCAGAAAGCCAGAGGCGTTTTGTGGACAGTATGTCAACAGCAGGAAGAACTGTTTTTGAGCAGATGGAAAAGCCTGACGTGGACCAAATATCAGGTCTCCCGCCAGCTGTTTCCATAGAGCAAAAAACTACAATAAAAAATCCCAGGTCAACGGTGGGGACAATGACAGACATATATGACTACCTGAGACTGCTTTTTGCAAAGACGGGCACAAGGCATTGCCCGGAGTGCGGCAGAGCAATAGAACCTCTTAATACTGAAGAGATAGTATATAAGCTTACTAGGCTAAAGCCGGGGACAGACTTTAGTATTCGACCCTTTAATAGTAGTGAAGTAATCGGAGAGTATAACATCCCTTATGATGGAGTAGAAAGAGGCAATACATTCCCGAATGAGTTGCAGGACTCTGTCAAAAAAGCTCTCGCCTTGGGAAAGGGAGCACTAATCGTAAATATAAGTGAGATAGATGAGCTTGTGTTTCAGACTAAAGAAATGTGCTATCACTGTAGCAGGGTCTTCTTTGAGCTTACGACTTCAAGCTTCAGCTTCAATAATCCTGAAAGCATGTGTCCAGCGTGTAAGGGTCTGGGTGTAAAGCTTGAAGTAGATGTGGATCTGATAGTAGCTAATCCGGATAAATCAATTTTGGATGGAGCTTCCTTGTGGTGGGGAGATTTACGGAAGCACAGGAAGAAGCCGAATGCCAACTGGATGAGGGGTGAGGTACTTGCACTTGCTGAAGAGATGGGAGTTGATCTGGAGCTGCCATGGAGAGAGCTGTCAGAGGACTTTAGAAAGCAGGTAATATATGGATCAAAGGGCAAAAAAGTGAAGTTTACTTATGAAAACTCAAATGGTAGAAAGGGTGAAATTGAAAGAGAAGTAGAAGGAGCCTTTAACATAATAACCCGTTTGTTCAGTGAGAATAATGGAGATACTGCAAACAGGCTGGCAATGTCCTTTATGAGAGAAAAACCCTGCAGCAGATGCAAGGGTGAAAGACTGTCCGAGGAAGGAAGAATGGTTACTCTAGGGAATACTAGATTTCCCGAAACTGTTGCTATGACAATAGAGGACTTAATGCAATGGATTAAAGCTCTACCTGCAAAGCTCTCAAGAGATAAGCTGGATATTTCTCTTCCTATTTTGAAGGAGCTATATAGAAGATTGCAAGGCATAATAGATGTGGGTCTGCCTTATCTTACTCTAGATAGATCTGCACCTACATTGTCCGGCGGAGAAGCTCAGAGATTAAGACTGGCAACCCAGCTTAGCAGTGGTATAACCAACATTCTCTATGTACTGGATGAGCCTTCAATAGGACTGCACCCCAGAGATCATAATAAGCTGATAAAAATAATAAAGCATATAAGAGATGCCGGCAATACAGTTTTGATTGTAGAGCATGATGCAGATACGATACTTGCAGCAGATAAAATCATAGATATTGGACCGGGTGCAGGGGAGCATGGCGGTTTGGTCATAGCTGAGGGCACTCCGGAGGAAATAATCGAAGACACTAACTCTATTACTGGCAAATATCTTTCAAACTTACGTAATGTAAGTGGCGTTTTAAATAGAGCAAGAAAGAGACCAAATGGATGGATAAAGCTTACAGGTGCCAGACACAACAATCTGAAAAACATAAATATCGATATACCTATTGGAGTACTAACGTGTTTTACGGGAGTAAGCGGGTCAGGGAAAAGCAGTCTGGTAGCCAAGACCTTGTATCCGGCACTTTCAAGGCTTCTGAACAAGTCAGAGGATATGCCGGGAGAGTATGACAGCATATCCGGTGCAGATAAGCTGGATAAAATAATAAGTGTTTCTCAGCAGCCTATTGGAAGGACACCAAGGTCAAATCCTGCAACCTATACAGGGGTATTTGATGACATAAGGAATCTGTATGCTGCAACAAGTGAGGCTAAAAGCAGGGGATATAAGCAGAATAAGTTCAGCTTCAACAGTAAGGAAGGTCAGTGTGAGTCATGTGGAGGTGAAGGACGTAAGTGTGTGCAAATGCATTTTATGCCTGACATATGGATAGAATGCTCTGCATGCCATGGGAAGAGGTTCAATAAAGAAGCATTAGAAATAAAGTATAAGGATAAAACAATAGCTGATGTATTGGAGATGAATGTTGAAGAGGCTCTGGAATTCTTTGCGGAACATAAAAAAATACAGAAGGTGCTGCAAACTCTATTTGATGTAGGGCTTGGATATATAAAGCTGGGACAAAGCGCCTTGACATTATCAGGAGGTGAAGCACAGCGTATAAAGCTGGCAAAGGAGCTCAGTATATCTGATACAGGAAACACAATATACTTGCTGGATGAGCCTACAACTGGACTGCACTTCTCTGATATAGAGAACTTACTCAGCATATTGCATAGAATAACAGACTCCGGTAATACAGTACTGATTATAGAACATAATCTGGATATAATAAGAAATGCTGATTGGGTGATTGATTTGGGTCCGGAAGGCGGACGCGGCGGAGGGCAAATTGTTGCGCTGGGAACACCTGAGGTTATTGCTGAATGTGAAGACAGCTATACGGGGAAAGTATTAAGAAGTATG
Organism: Bacillota bacterium; assembly: GCA_049322695.1. Classification (GTDB taxonomy): domain Bacteria; phylum Bacillota; class Clostridia; order Lutisporales; family Lutisporaceae; genus CALGKJ01. The sequence continues at coordinate 143,271 of JBMORW010000046.1, forward strand.
AGATACAAGCCTTTATAATAATACCGCTATTGCTCAGGAAGCAAGTTTTGTAAGTTCGTGCACATTACTTACAATTGGCTGACACACTGCTGTCAGTGTATATGTATTATAATTATCCTATATGATAGTGAGGGGGAGGATACATTGGAAAAGCAAGCGCTGGAGAATCTGTTAAGGAATATAAAAGAAAATGACTACATAGTGCCGCAAGGTATAAATCCGCATGTATTATCACTTGAGATGATGAAGTATATCGGTGATATCGATTCTGAATTGCGTGATAACCTGATTTTGTCTACATTGTTTGCCTGGATCAACAAAGATATTTTAGCAGCAGCTGAGGTTAATGAATTGCTATTGCTGGCAATAGATGAAAATCACCTGACGAAGGGATTGGGAGATATAGATGATTCAGTCTTCAGCAGAACATTCTCTGTAGAAGTAGTCGCAAGTGCAGTTTATAGACATAGAAGAGAAAAATTCATATCAGATAGCAACCTAGAAAAAGCCTTCAGCAGTACAATAAAATTCTATAATGAAGATAAGGACGTAAGAGGATATGTTGAGGGTAAAGGCTGGGCACACGGAGCGGCACATGGAGCTGATGCCCTTGACGAATTTGCAAGGTGCGAGGAAATTGGGTATCAGGGCTTGAAAATGATATTGGATGCGATTTATAAAAAGGTGAATATTGGCTATTACGGATATATACACTTTGAAGATGAACGTATGATTACAGCAGTGAAGGGTATTATTGAAAGAGAAATCATACCTGTAGAAGAAATAGAAGACTGGATAAGAAGCTTTGGTAAAATAGAGAAAATTGGCAGGTATCCTGATGATTTAGTCATAGACTTCAATGTAAATGTATTTCTGAAGAGCCTGTATTTCAGATTAATGGATAAGCCGGAGTATGCAAGTATGGCAGATACAGCTAAAGCTGTGTTGAAGGAGATATCCAGATATAATAATATGTAAGTTCATAGAATACTAGAAAACTGGGATACTCATAAGAAGAGCTGGCTTATGAGCATCTTAAGAGTCAATTTATTAAGCTTCTGGGCAATATAAATATCTCAGGAGCTTTTTATGTTTATATCCTGACCATCTATGTTTACAGGTGACTAACTTGATAGTTATGGTAGAAATATTATAAAATCTAATAGAACACTGTAAAAAACAGAAGAGATGTAAAGTGGTGTTAGTGATCTTCAAAAACGTTAAAAAAAGTCAAGAGGATTTTCTAAAAATAAACTAACATAAAGGGTGTTAACAATGCTGTATTCTGAAATTGCTCAGAACATTATTAATTATATAGAGGATAGGCTTCATGAGGAAATAGAGCTTAATGAACTAGCTAAGGAAAGCAGCTTTTCCCTAATGCAGGTTTATAGGATTTTCAGTACTATTACAGGTATGACCCCTAAGGACTATATAAGAGGGCGAAGACTTACCAAAGCACTATTTGATGTAAAGTATCTGAAGGACCCAATCTTAGATATTGCGCTGAAATATGGATATTCAACGCATGAAGCATTTTCACGGGCTTTCAGAAAATACTTTGGTATACTGCCAAGTGAATATAGAAAAAAGCAAGAATCCGCAGTTCCAATGTATAAGTATGATGTTCCAGTAGCTCTGATACATAAAGCTTCTCATGAGGCAGCAGACTCCTGTTATTATGATAACAAGAAAATAGATTTATTCTTTGCCGATAAAGCTGCCTTGAAGCTGGCAGGCTGGGTTAACAAGGACAAAATGCTGCCTTCAGATTTCTATGACTACTGCATATTAAACGGTATTGAAAACAGATTTGCTATCGTAAAAGATGCACTTTTCTGCTGTGGAGCATGTCTTAACAAACCAAAGCCATATGATATGCATATGTTCTGTATGGCGCTGCCTTATGACTATAACGGTACATTGCCTGATGACTTTGAAGTGTTTGATGTTCAAGCATCCAGATATGCCGTGTTTAGCCATGGACCGTATAGCCCTGAAGAGCATGGAGGTGTAATAAGCTCTGTAAGGAGCATGGTAAGCTCTTTTAGACCTGAAGCTTATGGATATGAGTTCAATATGAGTGATGCACCGATATTAGAGACTGACAATGAACTTGGGTATTTTTTGCATTTACCTGTAAGAAAAGCGAGTAAATAGTAAAGGAGAGAAAAATCATGCCGTATCCGGAGAGGTTAAAGAAATCGCTTGTAGAGTATCAGCTTGATGATTCACTTATTCAACAAGTTTTTGAGGGCTTTGAGAGTATTAAGGATACTTCCCCCAAAAAGGAAAAGGTTTTGTTTATGAGACAAGCAATGAAAATATTGGATGAAAGCCTGGACTATAATAAACGATACGAAATCATTGATACATGCGCATGCTGCCTTGGAGGAGAGACAGGAAAAAAAGTAAGAGATTTCGCAAAAAGTATTAAGGGAAAGGAAATGACGCTTGCCGAGAAAATTCAAATACTTCGTGAGACTAGACCATTTGATACATCGGCAGAGCTTCATGATAATGACATTATATATGATGGCGTATTTTATAAGGTGGATGATGAATATAGATGTGCCTGCGGCTGTATTGGTAATTTTGAACTGGAAGAACCAATATCCTCCACGTTTTGCCTGTGCTGTGCAGGACATTTCAGATATCATCTGCAGAAAGCTTTGGACATCAAGCTAAAGACTATCAATATTGAATCTTCCCCTATTGAAAGCATGGGAAAAAAACCCTGTGTGTTCGTATTTCAGATAATAAAGTAGAACTGTTACGCATTATAAAAAAGAAGGCTCAAGATAATGGAGGGTGCCTGTTTAATTCAGGAGCGGGCTAAGTTAAGGCAGGATGAGGCAGTGCAGCTGCCGAAAAATATTCCACATTTATAAGGCTAGTAGAACTTTAGCTGGAGAATTAATAATGCTTTCTTTCTATAAAGAATTATTTCGGCTATATATCAACAAAATCTTATAAATAATATCAATAGATAAAAACTCTTGAGAAAATCACTCAAGAGTTTTTCTATGTTATAGAATCGGTATCCAGACCTCTATTTCACTTTTGCCGTTTTTATCAGCTTCCTCTCCATACTTTGCAAAATCATATCTTGCTTTGTCATTTAATTGATAAGTTGACTGCGGAAACCATGTCTTATATATATATTCTATAGCCGGCTGCAGGGAGTCCTGGTTTCTTCCCTTAAAGCTGAAAACAACATATTTGCTTGGTGGAAGTACCCTCTTCTCCATACTTGCAGGTATATCATCCATGCTTGATACTTCTGCAGCGGCGTAATAATCAAAGGCAGGCTGCTTTTGGACATCACATATGCTGTTGGTATAATCATTCAGGCCTATCAGGAAGCTATAATCCTTCCTGTTTGTCAACAGCTTTTTCCTTGAATGCATTTTGTTCCAGCATAATTTAATACTGAAAAAACCCAGCTTAGTATTGGCTTTATAGCCGGCTAGTATGATTCTTTCTGAAGCTGCAATTCTTATATCCAATATTCTATCACCTCTTAAATAGTCATTATCATCATTATTATCATATATTACGAATTTCAGTTGTATGGGGGCGAACTCTTTCATATTCCTATATTTATTAGGGCTTTTTCCGAACATTTGCTTAAATGCCAGGTTAAAGGATTGCTGTGTATCATACCCTGCATAATAGGCTATATCAGCTATGGGTTTTTGTGTAAATGCCAGCATTCTTGCAGCTTCAGTAAGCCTTCTTTTTAGTATATATGAATGCAATGTCAGGTCGGTTATGCCGGTAAACATTCTATGTAAATGGTATTTAGAATAACCTGAAACCGATGCAATTGTATCCAGATCAAGCTCTTCACTCAGATGTTTTTCAATATATTCAATAATATCAGAAATGATTTTTGCATTGGTATTCACTAGATCACCTCCTTTAAATTGAGTATACCAAAATGGGCATATGCATTCTTCATAAATCTTGCTAAGTTGTAACACCAAAACTATTATGATAATATCAAAGAAATGATGTACAAGATTGACAGATTAAGGTTATCATTTATAGAGGATATTTGTCATGTAAAACGGAGGGGCTGGCATGTATTCATCATCAATCAAAGCTGATAGTAAGTACTATAAGGAATATCAAAAACGCATTAATTTGGTGCTTGATTATATTGATAATAACTTTGACAAGAAGCTTTCTGTGGAAATACTTGCAGATGTTGCATGCTTTTCTCCATATCACTTCCATAGAATTTTTCATTCCATAGTTGGTGAGAACGTTAGTGTCTATTTAAAGAAAATCAGACTTTCAAAAGCAGCGTATAAGCTCTTGTACAGCACTGAGCTTACAGTAACTGATATAGCTTTTCAGTGCGGCTTTTCCTCCTTGTCTGATTTTTCAAGATCCTTCAAAGGATATTATGGGACAAGCCCAAAAAGCTTTTTCAGAGATATTAAATTTAAGCCTCTATTATGTGAAAGGTCTGAACTGTTTTCATATAAGCCTAGTGTGGAGGAAATAATCATCAGCACAATAAGATGTACAAGTGTTCCTGATCTTTCAATTGCATATATAAGGTGTATGGGTCTCTCCAAGTGGTTGGAGAACAAAAAAATTGAGAATGCATTTAAAAAGCTGTTCAAATGGGGAATGCCAAGAGGAATAATTGATGAAAAGACTTCAGTGTCTGGCATTACATTGGATAGTCCTGAGGTTATGGCACTGGAGGAATGTCGGTATGATGCTGCTACCGGTGAAATACCCACAGACTTTCACATTCCCATAAAACCCATGTAATTTCGCAAGATTTGTATAGTATTTCGCAAGAATACAAAAGCATCTCAGGCTATTAGCATTTAGAATTATAATAAAGCTTAATCCGGAGGTGCTGAAATGTATAATGATACTGTATTTATGACCATGACAGAAAAAGGGCAGCAAATTAAAGCAGGGAGAATTTTCTCAAAGCAGGCTGTAGAGAATGTGCTTAAGCATATTAGAGAATACAATAAACATATTAATGCAATAGTAACCATTGATGAAGAAAGAGCAATAAATCAGGCCGAGGAGGCAGACAGGCAGTTAAATGGAGGAGAAACATCCGGTCTGCTGCAGGGAGTTCCAATTACCATAAAGGATTTTTTCAAGACAGCTGGTATGAGGTCCACTGCCAGCCATGAAGAATACAAGGATAACATACCTGAAGAGGATGCGACTGTAGTCAAGCGGCTTAAAGATTCAGGGACAATAATACTTGGCAAGACAAATCTTCCTGAAATGGCTATGGATTGTCAGACCGTAAGTCCATTATTTGGACGAACCAATAATCCCTGGAAATTGGATTGTACCTCTGGAGGAAGCAGTGGAGGCGGAGCGGCTGCTGTTGCATCGGGAATGTCCTATTTAGATATTGGAAATGATTTGATGGGATCAGTAAGAATCCCTGCAAGTTTTTGCGGAATATATGGTTTTGTGCCTACAGAAAGGCTTGTGCCAAACACAGGGTTGCTTGTAGAAAAGCCTCAATATGGTACACTTGGAAGAATGATGCGTCCCGGTATAATGGCCAGATCAATAGAGGATATAAGGATAGCTTTAGAGATAATAAGCGGTCCTGACTATGTGGAAGCTGACGGAATAGCATTAAATAGGCTTAGTACTGATACGACAAAACAGAAGAGCTTGAGTATAGCATGGTCAGGAGATGCAGGCGGGCTGGCGATATGTGAAGATACCTGCAATGCATTTAAAAATTTTATAGATAGACTTGAAAATGATGGTTGTAATGTAAAAGGCATAGATGCGACGGATTTTAATTTTGCAACAGCTCGTGAGGTGTTTCTACGCATTTTTTATCCGGTTATTGGTTCATATATACCTTTTATCAAACGTCTACTGGCACGTACCTTTGGGAAGGCTAAATATCTGGATTTGGACCTGAAAAAATACCTGGAGGCAGAAAATATGAGGAGTGAATTAATAAGCCAGCTGGACAGACTGTTTAACAATTATGATGTTTTGCTTTGTCCTGTTACTGCAACCCCATCATTTCCCCATATCAAGCCTGACGGCTATGCAGGCAGGACCCCTATATATAAAAAAGGCATCAATGTAGATGGAAAATTGTAAACTATGCAGAAGCAAACATGGGATTTGTAATACCCTTCAGTGTAACAGGAAATCCAGTGATAACCATTCCAATAGGATTCTCTGGAGAAGGTTTGCCGATAGGCATACAATGTATAGGAAGGCGTTATGAAGACATAAAGCTTTTAGAGATTGCGGCAAAGCTCTGTGAAATAACAGGACCCCTAAAACATCCTTCGCTAAAGTACTAAAATATTATCTGCTGCCATCTGATATCGATGGAAGAATTGTAATGTGAAAGGTCTGAAGAACTATGAAAATAGATCGCTTGTTAGCCATAATAACATATCTCCTAAATCATGACCTGGTTACGGGAAGGCATCTGGCGGAGAAATTCGGGGTAACGGAGAGAACTATACAAAGAGATGTTGATACCATTAACCTTGCAGGTATTCCTATCTTGTCCATTAGAGGAACTAATGGGGGATATAAGATTATGGATACATACAGGCTTGGGAAGCAAACGGCAACAGATAAAGACTTGGAGTCTATTACAATGGCATTAAGAAGCTTGAACTCAGCCCTGGATAACCAAAAGCTGCAGAATACTTTGGAAAAAGCCATATCAATAGCTCCTTCGAAAAGAGCCTCATATATCAATATTGATTTTAGTATTGCGAAGGAAAATAAAAAAATATCAAAGCATATCAAAGTTATTGAAGAAGCAATAAAGCTGAAGCTTAAAATAGAAATTTCGTATACTAATGCTGGCAACTACACAACAAAAAGGGTAGTTGAACCGGTATCTCTGGAGTTCAAATGGTATACCTGGTATTTAGTTGCATATTGCACTGAGTGCTGTGAATATAGAATATTCAAGCTTATAAGAATAGCACATGTCAAACTGACTGATAATCATTTTGTGGATAGACACAGCGAAAACTCAAGCTTATTTGATCAACTGATGAATCGTGACAGAAGAAAAACAACTAAAGTAGCTATAAAATGTGATAAGGATATCATCACAGCGGTTGAGGAATATTTATCCGGTGCAAAAATAGTTGAAGCTGCTGAAGAATTCTATATGGTAGAACTTAATGTGATGGAAAGTGAGCGCCTGTGGTTTGCTTTCTTACTTAGCTTTGGAGATAAAGTAAAAATAATAGAGCCGGAGCATATAAAAAAAAGTGTGGTAGAGCACTGTAAAAAAATTATTGATAGATACGAAATACCCGACAGCTAGTTGTCGGGTATTTTGTCGTATAATAAGCTAAATACATAAGCAGGAGGGAGATATTATGGAGATTAACAAAATGATTGGAAGCTGTGGGCTGTGCTGTGTACTTTGCAATGATAAGCTGAAAGGCAGCTGTGAAGGCTGCATGGACACTAAAGCAGAGAGCTGTGATACAAAAGCATGTTGTCAGAGTATCGGAGTTGCTGGCTGCTTTGATTGTAGTAAATTTCCTTGCGATAAGGAAATGTTCAATAACAAGCGTGTAAGTGCATTTAATAAGTTTGCTAAGGAGAATGGGGCTGAGAAATTAGCTGCCTGCCTTATAAGGAATGACGAAGCGGGTATAAAGTATCATAAGCCGGATGGAAGCAAGGGTGATTATGATAAACTTGAGACAGAAGCGGAAATAATAAAGCTTATTGAGCAAGGAAGATAAGATGAATAGACTAAAGCTTACAAAAGCAGAAGCGCGAAACTACCTAATACACTACCATGGGCTGGACAGTTCATGCAGTTTTTCGGGAGAAAAGGGGATATTGGAGTATATAAAAAGGGTTGGCTGCATCCAGTTTGACCCATTGAATGTTGTTGGGCGAAATCCTGATTTGGTGCTTCAAGCCAGAATACAGGACTATTCCCCCAAGATGCTTGAAAAGCTGCTTTATAAGGATCGTACGCTTATTGACGGTTGGGATAAGATGATGGCTATCTATATGCAGGAAGATTGGCCTTTTTTTCGTCGTTTAAGAAGTCGTAAGGAAAAGGAAGTAATAGCAACGCTGCGCAATCGCGGTCAGCTTGAGGCTTTGGAACTCATAGATGATATAAGGGATATAATCAGGCAGCAGGGTCCGACTCAATCAGCAAAAATAGGCTTAGGTAAAGGTAACGAAGCTAAGTGGGGACATAGAAAGCTTTCCAGCGCAGCAATGGATTATATGTTTAATATCGGTGAGCTGGGTATTTATTGTAAAAAGAACACCCAGAAGGTGTACGATCTGATCGAGAGACTACTTCCAAGCGAGCTGACAGCAAATGAAGATCCTTTTACCTCTGATAGAGAATTCTATAAATGGTATTTTAAAAGACGAATTGGAAGTGTCGGTTTGCTTTGGGGTAGGAATGGAGGAGGATGGCTTGGGCATTTTCTATCTGACAGAGAACTAAGGGAGTCTGTTCTGGGTGAATTGGTAGAGGAAGAGAGCGTTATCTGCTTGACTATCCATGGAATAGATGAAATATTTTATATGAGAGCAGAGGATATACCTGTGCTTGAGGCTATGGAACAAGTAAAAGAGCCTGCAATGAGATTTTTGGCACCATTGGATAACCTTTTATGGGATAGGGATATGCTGGTAAGAATCTTTGATTTTCAGTACAGCTGGGAAGTTTATGTGCCCAAGGAGAAGCGGAAGTATGGCTATTATGTGCTTCCTGTCCTATATGATAATAAACTGGTTGCAAGATTCGAACCGGAACTGTACAGAAATATAGAAATACTCAATATAAAAGACTGGTGGTGGGAAGAGGGTGTAAAAGTAACAGAAGATATGAAATGCGCATTGGAGAAATGTCTGCAAGTTTTCTGTCAATATCTTCAAGTCTGCAATGATGGTAAAGATAATATATTAGAGTTAATCGAAGGCATCTGCAAATAACTGCAGATGTCTTCGGTTTTATAGTTACAGTATTGTATTAGCTGTAATTTTTTTATTTTTTGTTTTATTTATTGACTATAACTGGATTTAGCAGTATATTATAACTATACGATATATATCAAATCGATATATATCACATACGAACTTCTTGTAATAAAAACACAAGTATGAAAAAACAAAGGAAAGAGGTTTCAATATGCTGGAATACATAATTCTGGGTTTTCTCACTGAGTGCAATATGAGCGGTTATGACATAAAGCAGTTTATGACTAATAGTACATCGAATTTTTACGATGCAAGCTTCGGAAGCATTTATCCGGCTTTGAAGCGGCTGGAGGAAAAAGGATATATTGCATCAAAGGAGACAGTGGAAGAGGGTAAGTACAAGAAATACTATGAAATATTAGAGCCGGGAAAGAAGGAGTTCTTGAGCTGGCTCAAAAAACCTATGGATTTTAACAGTCAGAAGCAGGAACACCTTGTAAAGCAATTCTTTTATATACATCTTCCTGCTGAATCGGTAAAAGAGCATTTGAAACATTTTATTGAGGGTGTAAAGGAGAATTATAATAAGCTGGATGAACTGGAAAAGGATGTCGAGAAGCATGCAGACTATTATAAGCTTTCAACACTGCGGTTTGGCAAAGAGTTTATGAGGTTTGTAATAAAATGGTACGAGAGTTTTCTTAAGGAATTAAATACTAATATGAAGGAGTAGAAAATGAAAATTACTGTTTTGAATGGAAGTCCTAAAGGCGACACGAGTGTAACAATGCAATATGTGAAATATATGTCACTGAAGTTTCCCATGCATGAGTTCAGAATATGCAATGTAGCACATTCAATCAGAAAGCTTGAGGCTGACAGTAAAGAACTGGAGGCACTGATGGATGATATTGAATCTTCAGACGGGGTATTATGGGCTTTTCCCGTCTACGTATATCTGGTACATGGAAGCTATAAGCGTTTTATCGAGCTTATTTGGGAGAAAAATCTGCAAAAGGTTTTTGAAGGAAAGTACACTGCAGCCTTAAGCACGTCTATACACTTTTTCGATAATACTGCACATAACTATATTAGGGGAATATGTGATGACTTGAAAATGAAATATATTGGTTTCTTCTCACCTGAGATGAATGACATATTGAAGGAGAGAGGACAGAAGGAGCTTACGGCTTTTACTGCCGACATGCTTAGAAATATTGAAAGTAGGTCCGCTACATCTTTTGCATATAAACCGTTGAACTGCAGCATCCCTTTTTACAAGCCTTCCTATGTAAAAAATAAAACTGATATGATGGATAAAAAGGTGGTAATAATTACAGATTCTTATGATTTAGATACAAACCTTGGAAAAATGATTAAGCGTTTCATGGATTCAATAGTACAGCCGGTTGAACTTATAAATATCAGTGAGATTAATATAAAGGGAGGCTGCCTTGGCTGCATTAGCTGCGGTTTTGATAATCAATGCGTATATGACTATAAGGATGATATAAGGTACATTTATGATGAAAAGATTAAGAAAGCTGATATATTAGTGTATGCAGGAGCTATAAAGGACAGATATCTTTCAGCTTTGTGGAAAACTTTTATAGATAGGAGATTTTTTAATACCCACCAGCCGATACTTACCGGCAAGCAGCTTGCATACATCATATCAGGGCCTTTGGGGCAGGTACATAACCTGAGGGAAATACTTCATGCAAATGCAGAGCTGGATCAGGCAAACCTTGTAGATATAATTACTGATGAATATGAGAATTCTGAACATGTAGATATGCTGCTGGAAAACCTGGCGCAAAGGCTGAAATACTTCTCTGGGGAAGCCTATGTCAGACCTGCTACATACCTTGGTGTGGGCGGAATGAGGATATTCAGGGATGAGGTTTGGGGAAGACTGAGAATGGTATTCCAAGGAGATCATAGATATTATAAAAAGAATGGTATATATGATTTCCCTCAAAAGAGTATCTCTATAAGACTTATGAATATGGTAATGATACTTTTAACAAAAATGCCGGGCATCAAGAAAAATATGCAGAAGAATTTTACCCAATATATGATTCAATCTTACAGTAAAGCAATGAAGGACATATAGTGGCTTTCTTAAAAATCATTGAGCTGACCTCATGAGTTCAAGGGATTTTCCAGTACATAAATGCAAGCAGAATAGACAACACAAATGTTGGCAAAGCAAAAACGTTTAAATAGTAACCGGGTGCGAGTCTTAATAGGCTATGCACCCGGTGTTTTTGTTGTATAATATAAAGAGTATGATGAATGCTGCGAGGATAATAAACATAGAAATCAGGAATGATAAATGAAAAGATTTAAAAAAGTATATATAGAAATTACAAACATATGCAACCTCAGCTGCAACTTCTGTCCAAAGACAAAGAGGGAGCAGCGTTTTATTGATGTGAGCTCCTTCGAGCATGTTATCAATGAAGTAAAGCCTTATACCGACCATGTATATTTTCATCTTATGGGAGAGCCTCTATTAAACCCACATATTAGAAAGCTTCTGGAAATATGTCACGAAAATCAGCTTTATGTAAACATAACGACCAATGGAGTGCTTCTGGAAAAGCTTAAGGATGTACTTATAGCATCTCAAAGCCTAAGACAGCTGAATATATCACTCGGCAGCTTTGAGGCAAACAATAAGTACGGGGATTTGGAAGGATATATAGACAGCATTGCTGATTTTATAAAGGAAGCAGCTGCAAAAAGCAGCATAATATGCTCCATGAGGCTGTGGAATCTTGACAGTGCTGAACTAAAAGGGAGCAATGAAGCAAATAAGGATATTATGAGGCTGCTGGAAACAAAGCTGGAACTGGACTTTCAAATCAGTGAAAAGCTGAAGGAATCAAATAGGATAAAGCTCAAAGATAATGTTTATCTAAATTTGGACAAGAAGTTTAACTGGCCTGATATCAATAAAGTAAAGACAGAGGACAAAGTATTCTGCTATGGTCTGAGGGACCAGATAGGCATACTTGTAGATGGTACTGTAGTACCATGCTGTCTGGACAGTGAAGGCAATATCCCTTTGGGTAACATTTTCAGGACTTCACTTGAAGAAATACTGGCATCAGAAAGAGTAAAAAAAATATATGAGGGTTTTTCAAAACGTCATGCAGTAGAGGAATTGTGCAGAAAATGCGGTTATGCAGAGCGTTACAGCATTAATCAAAGGAGCTGAAGCTTTTGAAGATAGAGTACCACTATAAGTATATAGAAGTAATCCAATTAGACAGCTATTACAATCCTACCGTAATAACCTCATACTGCGCCGGCTGTGAAAAGTACGGCAGATATTGGAGCTGTCCTCCTCATTTCTTTGATACACAAGCCTTTGTAAATAACTATAATAAGGCTTTGATTGTCGGTATGCAGGTTTTTATGGATGCAGACGGCAAGGACTTTGAAGAAGTTTTTCATGAAGAGAGAAGAAAGCTTGGTCAACATATGGAAGAGCTGGCATCCAAGCATGAAGGCTCAAAAATCATAATAGCAGGACACTGCTATCAATGTGACATTTGCAGCAGAGTTAAAAACCAGCCCTGCATAAAGCCTGATAAGCTGCGGTATTCACTGGAGTCCCTGGGCTATGAGGTAAGCAGTATTTCCAATGGCATTCTTGCTCTGCCAATACTATGGCCTGATAAGGGAAAAATGCCTGAATATCTGGTAAGTGTGGGAGCTGTGTTATATAACGAATAAAAATTTTGAGCTGCAAGTATTTTAGTGTATAATGTTACTTGTTGATGCGGCTGGCTGTCATTGTACTTAATGATAATTATGAAGGTTGGGTTTAAATGAAGATATTGTTGGTTTCGGATGAAGAAAATCCTTTACTATGGGACTATATCCGCCCTGAAAACTACTCAGATATTGATCTGATTATATCTTGCGGTGATTTACAGGCGGAGTATCTGTCATTTCTGGTAACATTTATTAAGGCGCCTTTACTATATGTACACGGCAATCATGATACAGGATATATTAAGGCACCGCCGGGGGGCTGCGAGTCGATAGACGGCAGGCTTGTAAACATTAAAGGCTTGCGCATACTGGGGTTGGGCGGCTCTCAGAAATACAACAATGCTGAGTTCCAGTACACGGAGAAGCAAATGGCAGGCAGGATAAAAAAATTAGAGCCCCGTTTATGGATAAACAAGGGCTTTGATATACTTGTGGCTCACTCTGCGGCACATGGCTTAGGCGATGCACCTGACTTATGCCACAGCGGCTTTAAATGCTTCAACAGACTGATTGACAAATATACTCCCAGATATTTTTTTCACGGACATACACATCTCAACTATGGAAAGACAGATAGAATAATACAGTATAATAATACTTCCATAGTGAATGCGTTTCAATATTATATATTGGAAATATGAAGCAGCTTGAAAAAGCTGCTATTCTATTATCTCTACGTTTTCTGCAAACCAGTTCATAGACAGTATTTCCTCCAGGGATGCACTGCTGTCTGTATCAACCCTGAGATTTCCATTTTGGTCATATATGGGTCCGGTAAAAATATGGTATGAATTATGGACTATCATCCTTTTCATCAGATTGACCAGCTTCTGTGTTTCAGGAGGAACAAGCTGGTCGGAATAAAAAATATCCACAACCTCAGAATCCATACCCCACCAAAAGCTAATCAGCTTAGAGTTATCATTGGTTATGTCAAAGACTGTTCTATAGGTTCCATTTATTATGTTTCTGAGTATCTTTTCATAAAAAATTCCCCAATGCCATATGGGTGTCGCCAGATATTTGTCGGGCACTCCCTTTTCCCTGTCAACTGTGCAAAGCATGGAGTAAACTCCATATTCCGTAGAAACAGGATGCTTTACAGTAAGAGTTCTGTTGCTGAGTATATCAGCACCGTGTTTTATAAGCTTGCTGCCGGAAGCTGAGAACTTTATCCGGCTGTTCCATTCGTTTGTCCAGGATACTATGACCTTTGCCCGTGGATTAACCAGCTTCGCTCCAAGTGCAAATGCATTAATGGAGCTTGTCACTTCAGGAGTAGGGCTTGTGGCAACATAGCCGATTATATCTGTCTCAGTCATTGCTCCTGCTATGATTCCTGTCAAAAATCTTGGCTCAAAGGTTCTCCCGTAATAGGTGCTGACATGGGTATAGGGCTTGTATTCCGAGCAGTTGAAGAATTTGACATGGGGATATTCTATGGCACACTTAAGAGTTTCATTAAAATAAATAGGGCTGGTTGTAAATATAATATCGTTTCCTTCCTCTACAAGAGCTTTTATTGAGTCGTAAGCCTCCTCATTTTCGGGCATGTTTTCCACATAGCTGGTTTCAAGATGCTCGCCCAGAACTTGCTGCACATAGCTTCTCCCAAGCTCATGGGCATAGGTCCAGCCAGAGCCTTCTATTGTACGTGCATATGCATAGGCAGCCTTAAGCTTCTTCTTAGGTATCATCAGTGTAGTCAAAGCACTTAAAAGACCCCCCTGCTGAGTGTTCTCAACAGGAGCTGTCTGCAGATTGACCACTTCTTCGCTTTCTAAGGCCCTCAGGCTTTTGATAAATTCCTTGAGATTTGCGGTTAACTCACTTTCATCATACTCAGCAGGTATTCCATAAACCTTTGAATACTCTATGAAAGCATCCCCGCTGCAAACTTTTGGAGATGATCCGCTTACCTTCAGGTATATATCTTCAAACACATTATAAATATACTTTTCAAAATACTTGTATTTGGGCACAGGAATACTATCAGGAGGCTGAAACTCCTCCAGCATGTTTATTAACAGCTGATAGTATTCACCTCTTGAAAAGCTAACTGATGACACTTCGGTAAGCTTGTTAAACTTAAGATACTCGTAATAATCACTGATTGCAGTATTGTTCTCATCTTTTTTGGGAAGAAGTCTTATAACCTGTGCAGTGATGGAATAAGCGTCAAAATATTTCATTATGCTTACTCTTTTGTTTCCCTCTATTACATAATACCAGTTCAGATATTCGTATACCTTTATAGGGTCAGTAATACCCTCCTGAAGATGATGCTCACATAACCTCACCCATTTTGCCATAAACTCCGTATCAGGCTTCAAAAGAGGCAGGAAGTTATTTGCAAAGCTGATACTCCTAAGATGAGTATAGGTACCGATTATTTTGCTTATTGGTATATCCATAATACCCAGATTGATTTCCGATACTATTTCTACATTATGGACTAAGCCCTCCAGTGACGGGAGGTAGCCAAGCTCACCCTTTGAAATACATTTATTATATTCCTTTAATGCAGCCTTTCTCGCGTTGATGTAATGGTAACTGCAATTATCTTTCATATATTTCACCTCTATAACAGATATTACTATTCTATTCCTTTATGCCATTTTTTACAAGAATAAGAAGGTTAATATTGCAAATAAAAGCTGTAAGCATCTCAGCTTACAGCTTGAACCTATATCCTGCTCCCCACACTGTCTCGATGTATTGATTTTGTGAGGATTCTTTTTCCAGCTTTTCTCTTATTTTTCCAATATGAACTGTCACTGTGGCAATATCTCCATAATTATCAAAGCCCCATATACGCTCAAACAGCTGTTCTTTACTGAACACCTTTTCAGGATTGCTTGCAAAGAGCAGCAGCAGCTCATATTCTTTTACAGTCAGATTTATTTCATTTCCATTAACATATACCCGTCTTGCTTCAGTGTTGAAAGTCAGATCCCTGATAGTAAAATTTTGCTGTCTCTTTTGCTCTCTGTTAGTCAGTCTTTCGTAGCGGGAAATATGCGCCTTGACACGGGCTACCAGCTCATTGGGATTAAAGGGCTTGGTTATATAGTCATCAGCACCCAGCCCCAGCCCTCTTATCTTATCTATATCCTCTTTTCTTGCCGAGACCATCAATACGGGTACCTCACAGTTTTCCCTTATTCTTCTGCATATTTCGAACCCATCAATTTCAGGCAGCATAAGGTCAAGAATTATTAGATCATATTTCTGATTAAGGGCATTGTTGAGACCCTTTATTCCTGTGTTTTCGATAGTTACCTTAAAGCCGTTTATTTCCAGATAGTCCCTTTCAAGCTCAGCAATACTGACTTCGTCTTCAATTATCAATATACTGTTACTCATTGACCTTCTCCACCTCAATCTTATTCAAAGTAAAGCATATTGTTGTTCCTATATCTAGTGTGCTTTCTGCATATATGCTTCCGCCGTGTTTTTCAATTATCTGCTTTGCAATGGCCAGACCCAGTCCGCTTCCGCCCTGCTGTGTGTTTCTTGCTGCATCTACACGGTAGAACTTATCAAATATGTGTGGCAGCTTTTCGGGCGCTATGCCTTTACCATTGTCAGTAATGCAGAAATTTATAGCTTTATCTGCATCAGATACACGTATAGTGAGCTGCTTTTCTGCCTTATTCATGTATTTTACTGCATTTTGTACTATATTCATTATAACCCGCTTTATCATTTGCTGATCCATATATATTGACACATCTATGCCGGCTTCATACTCAAACTGTATATTGACCCCCTGCTGTGTATATTCAAGAGAAAGCTCGCTGACACACCCGTCCATGTATTTTTTAATGTCTGTTTTGCCCATATTGAAGGTCAGCCTGTCCAAATCCAGCTTGGAGAACATGAAAAGATCATCAATAAGTCTGTCCATGTCTTGTGACTTACTGCTTATTACCTGCAGATATTTATCCAGTTTTTCTCCGTCATCTGCCACTCCGTCCATTATGCCTTGTACGTAGCCCTTTATCGAGGTGATGGGTGTTTTTAGGTCATGAGAAATACTTGATATCAACTCTTTTCTGTTTTCTTCATATTGAAGCTGCCGTTCTATTGATTTTTTCAGCTCCATCCGCATCTTGTCAAAGGCATTTACCACTCTACCAATTTCATCATTGCTTCTTGCCCTCAAGTTAAAATTCAAATCACCCTCGCGGATTCTGTTGGCACCTGTCTCCAGCACCTTTAGGGGTTTTATTATATCCTTTGACAATATAAAGGTAAGAGGAAGTATGACTATAAGAAGGATGATGAGCATCAAAGCCGCTAACGCTCTTCCCATATTTCCCTGGACTAAATGAAGGGCAGAGAAATCAATTACGATATAATAGGATACTTTTTTACCGTTTGCGTAAAAATCCTGAGAAAATGAAAAGTCGTGATGTTCCTTTTCATCTATGATCCTCTGCTTATGGTCCGAGGTTTCGGAAAAGCTGATGCTTTCCTCTTTAAGATGATCAAAGTATTCTTTGTCATAATGAGCTTCAGGTACGTTTATCCATTGATCCTCATACAAAACATACAGCTTTCCATTAAAAGTACTTACCTTACTGTCCAAACCATTAATAAACTCCATATCCAGAAGGGCTGCTCCTCCCAGTTTTTCAGCTGCTTTCAACTCTGCCAGAAGGTCTACCATTTCCATTATGACTTCATCAACCTTCTTATCCTTGAAAACAGCCTCGGAGGCTCTGGCAAAATAGTGGCCTATTATGCCCATTGTGGAAAATACAAGCACAGTAGCAGATATTATTATCATAACCACATATACGAGAATCAACTTTAAACGTATTGACATAAATCAGACTTCCTTTATCTGAAATTTTAAAATCCCCAATATAGTAAATATTATATAGTAACTCAACAGGCATAGCAATCTGCTGAAATCAGTCAATTGTGTATACATGGCTGCTACCGTAGAGGGGAGGTATTCATAAAGCTGGCCAAAGAAGATTCCTGCTGTGTTCAGCACTGTCCATATTAGTATGCTGATAATCATAGCAAGGCTTGATGTTCTGAAAAATAATGAAAGCATACCTGCAGCTGCAATAATTAGCCCCAATGCCAGTAAAGCCAGACAATATAGCGGCAGTATCCGGTGCAGTGCGGATAATACGCTTAAGCCATCAACCAAAATTGCTCCCAATATACCTGAGCCAAGCGCGATAAACATGAGCTTTGCTGCAAAGAGAAAGTTGGCTGACAGTTTGCCAAGGTAAATTTGATACCTATCAACAGGAAGCTGGAAGGTATTGCTTATGGTATCATCCTGAAACTCTCCTGTAGTACTGTCTATAACAGTCATAAGAATAAATAAGGGAAGCAGCAGCTTCATCATAAAGCTTAGTATCCAGACAGGATAGTATTGTCCTATGTTCAATGCAAGACTGAGGTTCTTCCCGATAACCAGGCTAAGTACGGCTATTCCCATTACAAATGCAGCAGTCAAGTAACATATTATCAGAGATTTTCTCTTTGCTGCAATCTTCCTGTACTCCATGTTCATGCTTTTTAATAATTCACTCATACTGCCATCCCCTTCTTGCTCTTGATAATATCCAGGTAGTAATCTTCAAGTCTGTCATATTTTTCTCTTATTACAGACACAGTCTCTGTAGCAAGCCAATTGCTTTCATTAATGATGCAGACCTTTGTTACCAGATTTTCTACGTCACTTATCTGATGACTTGATATCAATATCCCAAGCTTATTGCTTTCTACTTCTCTTTTGAGAAGGGCTACTATTTTTGTCCTTCCTTCAATATCCATTCCTGAAAAGGGTTCATCCAGCAGCAAAAGTGAAGGACGGTGAAGCATTGCTTTGGCTATGGACAGTCTTTGTTTCATACCAGTTGAAAATGTGCTTACCCTATCTTTTTTGTATTCCAATAAACCTACCTTTTCAAGCATAACTTCAATATCGCCCTCTTTTATGCTTTTGATGAAGGGGCGTATAATATCTAAATTATCATAGGCTGTCATGTATTCATAATGAACTGTTTTTCCAATTACTGCTCCAGTAAAGTTAAAAATATCCTTCAGGTTTAATTCTATGTTATTTCCTTTGTAGTATATGTTTCCTCCGCTTTTTTGCAGCATGCCTGTCATTGCCTTCATAGCTGTGGTTTTTCCCGAGCCATTGGGACCAAGCAGCGCAATTACATCACCCGGCTCTATATCCAGGCTCAGGTTTCTTATACCCCTATTGTTTCTATAGGTTTTGGTGAGTTCCTCAATATTTAAAAGCTTCAAGCTTAACACTCCTCTTTAAAAAGGGCAGTACCTAATATTCATCAAGTACTGCCCGATATTAGTATAGTTTTTTATCTGCCATGTCTGGGACAATCAGGCAGCTCTATGCTCTCAACTGTTTTACCGGCTATATCTATGGTTTCTACAGTTGTTTGATTCATGCTGCTGATATTGATACTGCCCTTAACCACAATATTGTGGTATGCACCTGCCTCATCAATTCCTTCAACAGCATATTCAAAGGTTACAGCTTCGATATCCTTGTTTGCGTTTTGTTGGATTGCAAATTCAATACCTTTAATTTTCATATCCCTTACCAGCTTAGGAACTATATCATGGGGATTTTTTAGTCCTTCAAAGAAAGGAAGCTTATGAAGTTCATCCATATATTCATCACGGTATTCTGCTTCATCATGCTTGTTTGAAGCAGCTGCCGAAGCCATTAGGTTAAGCACTGCAGGCACATCTTCCTCGTTCAGGTCAAATACGATTTTTTGAGTTCCATCACTATTGAGTATCAACTCGAATTTTTCTTTATAGCTGCCTACTAAGTAGTCTGCCAATGCTTCTTCCTGAGCTGTCATTTCATGACCCTTGTGGTCATATTTGCTTTCATAGAATTCTTGATCCCAGTGGTTTTTGTAATCTGCCTGATAATACAGGTCGTTTTGTGTATCCACAAATATTATCATATCCTTGCTGCCATATACTTGTGCGGTTTTTTGCATACCATCAAGTATCATGCTGATACTTCCACTGGATTGCCCAGCTTCTTTATCAAACTTCACTTCTGCGTAGAACTCTCCTACAGCTGTGCCATTATCTGTTATGGATACTGTACCTTCAAAAGTGCCGTTTGAACACTCCCCATGGTTTTTCATTGCAGACTTAAATGCTTCATAGCCTTCATACTGATTTCCTGCTGCTGCTACTGTGGCTGCAAGCAGAGCAACAGCTGCGACCATAACGGTTATTAATATCAGATTTCTTTTTTTCATTATTTGACTCTCCTTTTTTTGCTCAGCGAGCATTTTTTATACTCTTATTGTAGCCGCAAGGTATAAAATCCCAATAATGAAAGTATAAAGTTTTTCTAAAGTTTTTCATAAAAAAGGATAATGTATTAGTAATACAAAAAGCCGGATGTGTCTCTATCAGTCTGTAGTTAACTGACAAGCTGCATATCCGGCTTAAAGCTTCACTTGTATATTAGATAGTACCACCTGGTCAGTCTTTTGCATCTGCCGTGACTCCGGCTGTCTTTGTACCTTCAGAAAGATATATGACGTATCTGACTAATACATATAAGACCATTGCTATAGCCCAGAGCTCCAACATATTCACAAAATAGTCCATAAATGGTATGACTGTGCCTGTTTTCAGAAGATAAGTATTTGTACCCTTCATGGCAATGGCAGTTATAACAAATGGGAAGGTAAAGGCTGAATAGCTGGGATAGAATTTGAGCCTAAGGAGTCTTGGCATATTAACTATAGTACCGATAAACATCAATAACAGAAGCACTGCCAAAAAGCCGACTATATACAGATTTTTATTCTGGAAAGTATTTAAATAGCCTGTCAGGCATAAGCTTGCAGGAGCTGTAAATATTGTCAAGGTAGGCATTGCAGGCTCGGGGATTTCATTTATAGCTAACACTCTGTAAGCAGCTATAGGAAGTAGTATTAAGTATGCTGCAAGTCCGAACCAGAATATATATTGGCCAAGCTGTGTCATTCCAAATGCAGGAGCAGTAACACTTGCACATACAATGCCGACATAAACGACAAAGTAGCTTGGAAACACCTTTTTTATATTGAAGTTGATAATATATTTAACTGTAAATAAAATCATTAAAACAATATGCAGTGCTAAAGCTATGAGCCAAAGCAAAAATGCACCTGATGAAAAATACGGCTTAAAATATGTTGATAGTAACATCAATGCCATGGAAAAGGTAGGCATTACGCTGGCAACTACAGGGTTGTCAAAGCCTTCCTTCAGGGATTTGGGCATGGCAAATATTTTTATCAACAATAGCATTATAAAAATTCCAGATACTATGCCCAGAATATTTCTATATATGCTGCCATATGAAAGTATGAGATTCCCTCCGGCTGCAAGGCCAAGAATCAAACCTGCTATGGGAAGAGGCAGTTTCCTTATCATTAAAAATTTTCACTCCTTTATATAGCATAGATTAGTTAACTCATTTTTTGCTGCTTCAATCTTCTCTGACAGTTCAGGATCCTCCAGTAACCTTTCTGCTATCCAAGCAGCTACCTCACCGGTGATTTGTACACAATGAGCCTTTCTTTCGGGATTAGCAAAATCAAAGCCGCTTACCAGCACCCTGCAGCATGTGCTTTTATACATCTCTCTGATATGATCATGAAGCGCAGCAGAAATGGGAAACATTTTATCCTTCATAGTCTCACCATGCTTTCTGCCATAAGCCATGCCTAGAGCCATTGCACCTCCGCTTACAGCGCCGCAAAGGCAGCCTGATCTACCCAAACCTATTGGAAAAGCTGATGCAAGCTTAACGACATCTTCATCAAACGGCCGGCCAAGCAGCTCATTTATTGTATGGACAACAGCTTCCGAGCAAAAAAATTCACCTCTTTGAAAATACCCTTCTGCCTGCTTGCGGACTGCTTCAATTAATATGCTTTTTTCCATGACAATTCCTCCGTAAATAAATATTCCATGATAAGTATATTGAAGTGATAGTGACAATACAAATAGCAAATATCTATAGAGCGGAATACTGAAATAGATTTTATCTATTTGATTTATCTTATAAGAAAATGCTTGCTTGACTGATGTTTCAGAGGTTGGTATCATGTGAGTATAAAGTATGAAAGTAAAGAATGTTATGTCTTTACTGAATTATCTAATTTTATTTGGGAGGGGTAAATATGGACAAAATAATCTTAAAGGGATTCTTGCACACTGGACTCCATGCAAAGTCTACAATATAGACAGATGGCGATTGCTTGCATGGAGAGAAATAAATAATCGCCGGATTTCGTTCTGACTTTACAGAGATGGTTTATATCGTAGGCTTTGCTTCCTTAAATATTATTTTTAAGGAGTGGAGCTGGAATGAAATATAAAAAGGCACATGAAGTTCTCCCGGAGAAGCTTCTAAAGGAAATACAAAAGTATGTAAAAGGTGAAATGATCTATATTCCAAGTCCACCTGACAGCCGCAAAGGTTGGGGTGAGGACTCCGGCAGCAGAGCTTACCTTAAGGAAAGAAATTCTGAAATCAAACAAAGGTTTCAGCAGGGAATAACTATAGATCAGCTTACATTACTATTTTGTCTCTCCTATGACAGTATAAAAAAGATAGTCTATTCGAAGCATTAGGACTATACCCGTTGGCAATACAGCCAACGGGTTTTGTGCAATAAATGGGTTAAAAAATTTTCTCTATTTTGAAACTCAGTATTTTGACATAGAATACATATAGGTATCAAAGCAGCAGATACAGTGTGATGTGCAGCTTTTATGGAGGGGTAATATGGAAAACGTTAATATGTGTAGATTTGCAGGCAACGATGACTTTATTCAAATGAGAGAAATGCTCCTTGAGAGTTACAAAATAGAGCAAAGGCCATGCAATATGTTTTATTACTATTTAGATAACTGGAGATTCGGCAGAGATGATAGTGAAAGCTATTATCAGGAAAACACCATACTTTGGAAAAAAGAAGAAAAGCTGATAGCTTTCAGCATTCTGGACAATGAACCCTTATACAGCCTTCAGGTTCATCCTCATTATAACAGTGAGCTGCCGTATATATTGGAAGCCTTGTTAAAGGAAACCGGAATAACAGAAATTGCTGTGTACGAGCATCAGAAAGAGATTATATGCTGCTTGGAAGCCTTCGGCTTTAAGAATACTTTGCATATTGACAATGAATATGAGTATGATTTGATAAAACAGTTTGAAAAAACTGTCCTTTGCGAAGGATTTGCAATTAAAACGGCAGCAGAGCTAAAAGATAATGCTGCAGTATGTCGGGCTCAACGGAATGTGTTTAAAGCTCCGCATATGACAGAGGAGTTTTGTGCTTTTCAGATGGTTTCAAAGCAGCAGGCACCAAGTTACTCAAATGAAAGTGTTTTTCTTGTAATGGACAAATCAAATGGTGAGTGTGCTGCTTTTGCAATGGCATGGCTAAATAAAGAAACAGGGGTAGTAGGCTTTGAACCTATAGGAACTGTGGAAGGCTATAGAAAGAAAGGCTTAAGCAAAGCATTGCTGACACACATTTATACAGCATATAAAGGTCAGGGCTTCAGGAGCGTATCCATAAGGACTGGCAGTCAAAATGAATTAGGGAATGCACTATACCGTTCACTTAAGCCGGCTAATATTTACAAAATAGTATTGTATGAAAGAGATAGACATACAGCTGTATAATGGGCTCAAGGATTATTGAAGGCATACCGTAAACCCACCCGGAGACGATGAATAACAGATGCGTCAGACATGAAATCATATTGTGTCTGACTTTTTTACTTTTTTGGCATTAAATGTAATTCTCATTAATAAAATAATAATGTGGATAAGCCTTATAAGGTAAATCAATAATATTTTAGGAGGGTTAGTATGGCTAATGAAAATGCTGGCCAAAGAGCTTTGGCAGCAGCTACACAGTTGGAGAAAATAGGATTTGTAGATTTCACAACTGATTTAGTCAAAGGTGTATATGAGGTAATTGTAAATGCATCAATGGATCAGCTTAATACATATGCAGATTTTGTATCAAAGGTAGCAAAAACACTTCAGGAGTATCAGACAGAAATAATTGGCAGCGGGGAAGAAACTACTCAGAAGGCAGATGACTATATTGCAAAGGTTTTTGAATTGAAAAAGGCAGACTCCTACACTTTGGATGCTGAGCAAGTGAAAGCTATGAAGGAGCATTTTGCCGGCGTAAAGGTAAAAGAGGGTGAAGTAGAGAAAACCATAGATGACTATCTGGCAGTAGAAGGTGAAAATGCTACCATAACACATGATAACCTCAGTATGCTTGTCATCGAGAAGCTGAAAAAAGGCGCAGAGGATTCCTATAATCTTATAAAGACTATACTAAAAATAGGTATGCAGAAGGTAGTTGTTACAAACGGTGAGATCCAAACCAAGCTTACCTTCCATGTTGATGCTTCTGACAACTATTCAAAGGTAAGCAACACATATAATACCAATTCATCAGGTTGGGGCATCGGCGGAGGTATCTCCGGAAGTATGGCAGGAGGCATCCATGCAAAAATCGTAGGAAAGTTTTTAGGAGCTGGTATTTCAGGCGGATACAGCAGCAAAAAGCTTAATGTAAGTGTGGTTAATGAAAAATCAACCTCAGCAACTAATGTTAACGTAGATATTCTTGGGCAGGTAAAAATACAGTTTAAGACAGAGACATTCCCATCCATTGAGGCGTAAAAAATATGAATATGCACGAATTGATATTAATGCTTCAGTATGAGGTACAAAAGAGCCTGGATTTTATTGATTCAACCTCAGGTAAGAAAACAGATGATACATCTATACTACATATATCACTTGAAAGAGTGGAAATGGAGCTTCCTATAAGCATATCAGAAAAAGAGGTCATATTTGACCCAAAGGCTTTAAAGGGAATGCCACAGGTCTACAAGCGCCTGCAGCTCCCGTATACCAGTGCTGCAGCTGAAGGGAAAACCTATATACCCAAAAAGGTAGTAAAAGGCAGGGGTATAGAGACAAAAATACTGGGACCTATAGATAAGCTTGATGATAAGCTGGAAAAGGAATTCATAGGGAGAATAAAGGTAGTTATGAAACCAATAATAAAATAGCATAAGAGTGCCAGATGCAACTGTCTGGCACTCTTGCGTTTAGGCGGCTTAATGCATATTCTCCAGCGCCCTATTGACCCTGAAAATATAGTTTATTGCTGCTTCTGCATCAATGACACCTTTGCCCTGAGCATTTTCATTAGCATTCTGAATAGGTCTCGATGTGCTTTTAAGTATCTCCTTTATAGAGTCGGGTGTAAGTCTGCCGTTTGCTTCAAGCATTAATGCCACTATACCGGAGCATACAGGAGCAGCCATGGAAGTTCCTGACAGACTTGCGTATTTTGCTCCGACTCGTGAACCTTTATTCTGCTTATCCAATGTAGATTTTGGGGAGCGTAAGGAGATAATATTGGTACCCGGGCTCAAAAGGTCAGGCTTTACCAGGCCGTCAACAGTCGGCCCCCGGCTGGAAAAGCTTGCAACCTCATATCTGTCAAAATCCAGTGAATTATTATCATCCATAGCACCTACCGTAATTATTGAAGGATGTATTCCCGGAGAAGCTATAGTGTTTTTCTCTGGTCCTTCATTACCTGCTGCAGCGCAGACGACAATACCGCTGTTCCATGCTGCTTCGGCAGCCTGACAGACAGGATCATCTGCATAAGATACAGAAGCAGGACTTCCCAGTGACAAATTGATAACTCTGATGAAATACTTATTTTTATTTTCAATACACCATTGAATACCGTCTATTACTGTGGAAAGCCTGCCCGAGCCGAGCTTGTTTAGGACCTTCACTCCTATAACATAAGCAGCCGGTGCAGTACCCTTATATTGACTTCCATCTGAGGCAATATCTCCTGCCACATGTGTACCATGCCCATTATCATCATAGGGTTTTGCTTTTTTGTTCACCAGGTCTTTAAAGGCTATTATTCTTCCGGAAAGGTCATCATGCGGATAAATCCCTGTATCAATGACTGCTATGCCTATTCCCTTACCGGTGATACTGCTGTTCCATGCTACAGGAGCTTTGACTGCAGGTGAAGCGATATCCAAAACTGCTTTTACGACATCATCATACCAAACTTTTCTTACATTATTGTCCTTAACCAGCTTTTCCAATGTTTTAGCATTAACCTTTGCAGAAAAAGAGTTAATAGAGCTTAAATCACGTTTAATCTTACAGCCGGCAGACTTTGCTGTTATGCATGTATATGAGCGATATTCTCCGACTGTCTGCAGCTGAACTATTACGGGAAGCTTATGAATACGCTGCCGCAAAGCCTTAAGCTTCTTCTGTAAAAAGCACGGTACAAATCTAAAGGGTCTGTACCATTCCAATGCCTGCTTTCTCAGGCTTGGACTAAATTTGTCTATGTTGGAACGAATCCAATTGATTTCTTGAAATATCATTAAAGACACCTCCCTATGTCCTAGTTCATTTTATTCGGCAGACATAAAGTGGTGACAATGAAGCTTACAGAAAAATCTGAAAAATATGTCGAAAAATGTGGAAAACTTATACATCTATGTTATATAATAGATGTATTAAATGTAAACAGAGAACTGTACCGGAGGGTAATCATATGAAAAGAGAAGCGGAGCTGCTCAACAGAATAAGAGAACTGGAGGCCAGGCTTAAGGAGTATGAGAGGGCAAAACTGGCCATAGAAGCGGCCGGATTTGATATATGGGAAAATAACTTCGTAACCGGAGAAACCTATGGGACTAACCGCTATCTATTTGAGTATCTGGGATATGATACTGATGAGCTTCCGCAGAATTTGGAGAGCACCTTTAGGTATATACACAAGGATGACCTTGATCAGGCACTGAAGCTTGTAAATGCACATTTCAACGGAGAGACACTAAGATATCAGGCAGAAATGAGAATGCAGGCAAAGGATGGTTCCTGGGTATGGATAGGGAGTTATGGAAAGGTAATAGAACGTAATGCTGAAGGACAAGTTACCCGCTGCATCGGTTTGACCTTTAATATTGATAAAAGGCGTATCATGGAAGAGGAAATAAAGAAACTTGCATATAAGGATCCACTTACAGGACTAAGCAATAGAAGAGGCTTGGATGAGATTGGGAAAACAGAGGTTGAGAGGGCCAAAAGATATAAGCATCCTGTTTCAATAATGATGCTTGATATAGACAGATTTAAAAAAATTAATGATACATACGGACATCTTTTGGGGGATGAGGTACTTCTTAAGCTGACTGGCGTGATATATGAAATTGTCAGGCTGACTGATTACAAATTCCGTTGGGGAGGGGATGAATTTATAATACTGCTTCCCGAGACTAATCAAAAGGACGCGGCAGAAATGGCAGAAAGGCTGAGAAAGCATGTAGAGGGCACTGACTTTGGTGAATGCGGAAAAGTAACAATCAGTATTGGATTGGCAGGCTTTAATCCCACCGATGAGTTGGAGGATATACTGCAGAGAGTTGATGAAGCGCTATATAGAGCAAAAGACTCAGGAAGAAATAAGGTGTGTAAGGTATAAATAAAACCTCCGGTTTAAGCCGGAGGTTTGCTTACATATGCTTTTCTGCAATCTGGGCTAACGGGCTTCTTTCAACCTTGCTGAGGGTTACATGCCCTGTGATTTCAAACTGCTTCATTTTCTCTATGGTATACACAAGACCGTTAGAGCGTTCGTCAACCAGAATATTATCAATCTGACTGTTTGTAGGATCTCCCAGGAACACAAATTTTGAGCCGAAGCCTGCGCGCGTAAGCATCATTTTGGCCAGGTGGGGAGTTATTTCCTGAGTCTCATCAACAATAACAAGGGAATCGCACAGAGTTCTTCCCCTCATATAGTTGAAGGTCTTCATTTCTATGACCCCTTGCTCTCTATACTGATCTATAAAGCTTTCTACAGAAAAGCTGGGCTTAGAGCTGCTGTCTCCCTTAGACGCTTTTTCTTTTTTCTTAATTCTTGTTCCAAAAAGGTTGTCTATTGCATCATAGAAGGAACCCATCCATGGACGAAGCTTTTCCTGCTCAGTGCCCGGTAAAAAGCCAATATCATTACCTGCAGGTACTACAGGCTTCACAAATATAATCTTTCTGAAAATACCTTCCTCAATTACCTTTTGAAGCGCTGTGGCTGTGGACAGAATAGTCTTTCCCGAGCCTGCACCTCCGGCAATAGATACAAAGTGTATGTTGTTATCCATAAGCAGCTCAAAGGCCATTTTCTGTTCTTTATTCATGGGAGTAAGTCCCCATGCACTGCTGTTGGCATATCTCAAAGGGACTATTTTACTGCCGTCAAATATCGCCAATACCTCATGACCAGAATTATCGATACTTTTAATATGTAAAAATTGGTTGGGATATAAAGGTGCCTTTATCTTTCTCGGAGGCTTGAGGCCTGTACTGTATATTTTCTCTATGTCTGAGCTGGAAAGCTTTACCTCTATGTAGCCCTTATAAACCTCCTCCACTGTTACCTTATCATTCTGGTAGTCCTGAATTTTAATGCCCAGACTATCGCCCTTTATAGACATATAGACATCTTTTGTTACAAGGATAGTAGGTATTTTTGTGTTTGCCTGCTGAAGGTTTTTGGTTATTATCAATAATTTATTATCATTTTTCGAAAAATCCAGACCATCAGGAATAGAATCCTTGCTTAAGTGGTCAAGCTCTATTCTGAGTTTACCTCCTCCCGGGAGCTTTACTCCCTCCAATAGGTTGCCATGCTGACGCTGCTTGTTGATTTCTCTTGCTGCAGTACGGGCATGAAAGCCTATCATGCCATCTCTTTTTTTCAGATTATCCAGTTCTTCAATTACCAACAGAGGAATTATGACGTTGTTGTCCGAGAAGTTGTAAATGCAAAGCGGATCATGCACCAATACATTGGTATCAAGTACATAGTTTTTAAGCATTCTATAATCCCCTCCTTGTTACGAATATCGGCAAATATTCAGGATATTTATATAGCCATGCTAAACAAACTGCAAAATTATACTGCTTGTAGAGCTTATTAATAGCTTAAATTTTCGAGCTTGCTTAGTATAATAATAAGCTTTGTTTATTAAGCCAGCTTTAAGTTAATGTTAATTAGCATAGTGAGCTTGTTGATATTAAAAAATATTACCTCTAATATGACTCAGGTAATTTTTTTGATGACATATGTCACTGCACGATTTGAGCTTTCTTTAATATACTAGTCACATAAAACAATTTAACATTTGGAGGTATTTTATGGATAACTTGAAACCTGCATATCTTCCTGTCAGTAAAGAAAACAGAATCAAGGAAATTGATATTATCAGAGGATTTGCTCTATTTGGTGTGCTTCTGGTAAATGTTGTATTCTTTGGCCATATTACACTTATGGGATATTTAAATGGTATTACTCCTTTGACCCATCCTCTTAACATCAGTTCCTTACCTGACAGAATATCAGCAATATTTATACTGCTTTTTGCTGATGGGAAATTTTATACAATCTTTTCCTTCTTGTTTGGTTTGGGCTTCTACATTTTCATGAAGCGCGCAGAAGAAAAGGAGCTTAAGCCAAAGGCTCTGTTTAGTAAGAGAATGCTTGCACTGTTTTTGTTCGGAGTTTTAAATTATGCATTTTTATATTATGGAGATATTCTTCACGTATATGCTATCGGTGGAGTAATTCTGATGGCATTCAGAAAAAGGTCCGTAAAAAGCCTGATGATATGGGTTGCATTATTATTAATGATGACAACTGCAATATCAGTCTTCATTTTCTCATATTCACCAGCTTTTTTAGATGCAAAATACGGCTTGGTAGATTTCATTACATGTAATGATGCTGTTAAAAGCTCGTTTGATGCTTATAGGGCAAGCTCGTTTTTGGAAATAGTTAAATATAGGATGACATTTGAACTTTCTATTATACCCATGAACCTTGTTTTTATGATACCAAAGACACTGGCAATGTTCTTAATAGGGATGTCCTTTGGTAAGCTTAATATATTCCAAAATATAGAGGGTAACCTGAGCTTCATAAAAAGACTATGGAAAATCACGGGTATGCTTGGAGGATTATCGGTTTTGGCATGTTTAGTAACAGGTTACCCGCTGTCAGAAGCTCTGAGCGGGCTGCTGGATCCCAAAATATACAAGCTGTCGTACGAAGCAGGCACAGTCTTTATTTCATTATTTTATATTTCTACTCTATTATTATTGCTGCGTAAGAACAGCTTCAGAAAAATACTAAGCCCGCTGCAGGCAGTTGGAAAAATGGCATTATCAAACTATCTTGCTCAATGCCTAATATGCTCCTTGGTGTTCTATGGTCATGGTATGGGGCTTATAGGGAGGACGGGAATATTCTTCGGGGTGATTTTCACAATAGTATTCTATGGTCTGCAAATACTTTACAGTAATCTTTGGTTCAGACATTTTAAGTTCGGACCTCTTGAATGGATATGGAGAAGCTTTACTTACAGCAGATATCTGAAAGCAAACTCGCAAAAGTTGACTTTATGATTCTTTAAAGAGAATATTTACAAGAATGTTCAATATTCTGAAATGGTATTGTATAATAGAATATATACTACCAAAGAATAATGATGAATTGGAAGGTGCTTTTATGAGTGGAATAGATACGGGTAAAAATTATCAAACAGCTATATTTGCGGGCGGATGCTTCTGGTGTATGGTCTCTCCCTTTGATGTGCTGGATGGGATAATGGAAGTAAAATCCGGATATACGGGAGGACACTTGGAGAATCCTACATACAAGGATGTAAAGTCGCAGACATCCGGCCATTATGAGGTTATAAAAATAATCTATGATCCGGAAATCATAGATTATGACAAGCTGCTTCAGGCATATTGGAGACAGGTGGATCCCACGGATGAAGGAGGACAGTTCCAGGACAGAGGAGAATCCTACAGAACAGCAATCTTCTACACTACAGAGGAACAGAGACAAAAGGCTGAAGCATCAAAAAAAGCTATGGATGAGTCGGGCCGCTTTCCGGGTCCAATAGTGACACCTATACTTCCGGCTGCTAAATTTTATGATGCTGAAGAATACCATCAGGATTTTTATAAAAAGAATCCTAAGGAGTATAAGGATGACAGAAAGGCATCAGGCAGAGATGAATTTATAAAAAAATATTGGGGCGATGAATACTACGATATCTATGACTAGATAATGAGGTCAGGCCTGAGTTATTGACTTATTCATTTGGTGAATAAGTCAATAACTCAGGCCTGACCCCTAAGATTAAGCTTTGTTTACTGAGCCGAACAGCTCCATTTTTTCCTTTACTGTAGCTTTTATTGCTTCAAAGCCCGGAGCCAGAAGCTTTCTGGGATCAAAGCCTTTACCCTCAAGATCCTTTCCTGCTTCTATGTATTTGCGGGTAGCGGCAGCAAACGCCAATTGACATTCGGTGTTTACATTTATTTTGGCAACTCCAAGGGAAATTGCCTTTTTAATCATGCCCTCGGGAATACCTGTGCCCCCATGCAATACCAGAGGCATATCAACAGTAGCTACATTTATAGCGGCAAGTGCTTCAAAATCCAAACCCTTCCAGTTAGCCGGGTATTTTCCATGTATATTTCCAATACCGGCAGCCAGCATTGTAACTCCCAGCTCAGCAATCAGCTTGCATTCTGCAGGATCAGCAACTTCGCCGGCTCCAACCACTCCGTCCTCTTCACCGCCTATTGATCCTACCTCTGCTTCAACAGATATGCCTTTTTCCCCTGCAATTCTGATGATTTCTTTTGTTTTCTCAATGTTCTCTTCTATAGGATAATGGGAGCCGTCAAACATTACTGAAGTAAAGCCTGCCTCTATTGTCTTCAAAGCACCCTCATAGCTGCCATGATCAAGATGTATTGATACAGGAACATTTATTCCCAGCTCCTCAATAAGACCCTTTACCATTCCCACAACTGTCTTATAACCACCCATGTATTTTCCTGCACCTTCGGATACACCAAGTATCACAGGTGAATTATTTTCCTTTGCTGTCAGCAGGATGGCCTTTGTCCATTCCAAATTATTGATATTGAACTGACCTACCGCATATCTGCTTTCTTTTGCTTTAATTAGCATTTCTTTTGATGAAACCAGCATATCAACCCTCCGTTATAAAATTATTAGATTACTGTTAATTGATAGTTGCTATGATTATGCATACTCTCAATTTTTGCCGCTGTTAGCAATAGGGACAATATATGTCCCTGTGGGACATAATATATCCGTAGTTATTATAACACAAAACTTACCAAAGTAAAACTTATTTTTACATCTCAGCATGATGCTGTGTTGAAAGACCAATTATATGATATAATTAATTATGCTTCTGAATATATAAAACAAGGAGGTAGCTGCATGAAAAAGCACAATGTGAAAATTATGGAGAAGGGCAATAGAATTACACTTACCTTTAATCCTATTCTCGCTCAGAAATCTGTCAGAAACTTCGACCCGGTCAATACTACGCCAAAGGTCCACAAAACTAAAAAAGGAAAAGGATCATACACCAGAAAAGAAAAAAACAAAAACAGAGACTGTGATAGGAACACAAGTCTCTGTTTTTTTAATCCAATAAAAGCAGCATAAGCCGCCTTTGTTAATAATACAGCCGGATATGGTTTCGTACTGTTTGGACTTTTCTTTATACAAAATTACATAATTTGCTTTTCAGTTTTTAGTCAATATAGAGTAAAATTGAAGGGTATTAATCATTAATTATAGAATATAGTAAGTACGGCTTGTTGTAACAATGTCTTATAGTATATTTCGGATATAGAAGCATAAGTTAATGAAATACGTTGTGTACATTTAACAAAAAAGTGCTGAATATATAAAATTTACTGTAAATTCAAAACATTTTATTATAAAATTTAATTAGTAGAATAGAATTTTATTAAGACTGGATTATAAGTATAAAAATAGATAAGGAATGGTTCTTTATAAGGTGGTGAAATGCTGTTACAGACTTTATGGACATAAGATTTATAAGTATGCATATACATTGGAAAATATACAATAGGGAGGTTAATTATGTTAAGCAAATTTGACTACTACAGACCCAAGAGCCTTGCTGAAGCAGTAAGCTATCTAGAGAGCAATCCCGGTACCAAAATATTGGCCGGCGGTACCGATTTGATGGTTTTGCTTCGACGAAATGCAGAAAAGTGCGAACATATTCTAGATATAAAAGAAATACCTGAGACAATGAAGCTAGTATATCAGGCAGGCGTTGGGCTTTTTATCGGTGCTTCAATAACAGTAAACCAAGTATCTGAATCAGAAATCATCCGCGAAAAATATCCTGCTTTGGGACAAGCAGCTGATTCTTTGGCTTCTTATCAGCTTAGAAACCGCGCTACGTTGGTAGGAAACATCTGCAATGCTTCTCCGGGAGCTGATTTGTCCGCTCCGCTGCTGATTTATAATGCAGAGGTGCATATCGCTGGACCAAATGGCAGCAGAACTGTAAGGATTAATGAGTTTTTTACGGGAGTTAAGAAAACAGTACTTCAAAGAGATGAGATAGTAACAGGTGTTTTACTTCCTGAGGTACAAAGTGGTGATATAAGTGTATTTCAAAAGCAAGCCAGAATCAAGGGTCATGACCTGGGAATAGCAGGAGCGGCTGTACGTCTGACATCCAAAAAGGAAATACTGATAGCTATGTCAGCCGTAGCGCCAACACCCATAAGGCTTACTAGGCTGGAAGAAATGCTTTCAGGAAAAGTGCTGACAAAGGAGCTTGCCGAATGGGTAGGCGGAGAAGTAAAAAATCACATAAAGCCAATATCGGATGTTCGTTCTTCCGCCGAGTACAGACTGCATGTTTCAGGAGTATTGGTAAAGAAGGGGCTTATAAAGCTTATTGAAAAGGGGGTTAACTAATATGTGTGAAATGCATAATCACGAAAAAAACTGTTTTGTACATGTTGGTTCAGGTATGCCTCCAGTAGCTGTTAATTGTATTGTAAATGGGGAAGCTATTCATGCCGTAATAGATCCGACCATGACCTTGCTGAACTTCCTGCGAAATGAGCTTAAGCTTTTTGGAACCAAGGAAGGCTGCGGTGAGGGTGAATGCGGAGCATGCACGATATTGATGAATGGTAAGCCTGTTAATTCATGTCTGATACTTGCAGTAGAAGCTGAAGGAACAGATATACTGACTGTTGAGGGCTTGGCAAAGCCGGGAGAGCTATCAATATTGCAGCAGGAGTTTATCAAGCATGATGCTTTACAATGCGGCTTTTGCACACCCGGCATGCTGATGTCAGCACGTGCATTATTGGATAGACAACCTGACCCAAGTATAGAAGAAATCAAGGAAGCTCTTGCCGGCAATTTCTGTCGTTGTACAGGATATCTTCCTATTATTGAAGCTGTATCGGCTGCAGCCAAGAGGGAAAGGGAGGAGTTGAAATGATGAAGGATACACAATACAGGCACATTGGTAAGCCTTATGACAGAAAAGAGGCACAGGAGAAGGTAACAGGCCAAGCCGCATATGTACATGACCTTGAGCTTCCAGGAATGCTTCATGCAAAATGTTTGCATTCTCCACACGCACGTGCCAGAATAGTATCAATAGATATCAGTGAAGCCAAGGCTCTCCAGGGAGTGAAGGCTGTGCTTACAGGAGATGACGTTCCTTATCTGGTAGGCTTATACATGATAGACAAAAGGATAATTGCCAGAAAAGAAGTAAGATACCAGGGTGAAGTAGTTGCAGCTGTTGCGGCTGTAGATGAAGCTACTGCTGAAAAAGCTATTTCGCTTATTAAGGTTGAATATGAAGTGCTGCCTGCAGTACACAATATAGATGAAGCTTTAGAAGCAAAAATACTTGTTCATGATGATATAAACGAGCTGGAATATATGCAGGGAGTTTTTTTCCCGCAGCCTGATTCTAATATAGCAAGCTGGAACAAATGTAAAAAAGGTGATGTCAAAAAAGGCTTCGAGGAAGCTGACTATATAATAGAGAATGAAATGTCATTGCCGGCAGTTGCACACGTTCCTATGGAAACTCACGTGGCAATTGCACAGGCCGATCCTTATTCAAGCAAAACAAAGATATGGTCATCTGCTCAATCGCCCTTTGCAGTACGTCAGCTGCTGGCAAAATCATTGGGAATACCAAAGGGAGATATACAGGTTATAGTACCCTATGTAGGCGGCGGCTTTGGCGGCAAGGCAGGAATCCACCTGGAACCATTGGTTACAATACTGTCAAGAGTAGCGAAGGGACGTCCGGTCAAACTGAAGGCTTCCCGTGAAGAGGAGTTCAATCAGCTTCCTACAAGAGCAGGCATGAGAGGAAGAATAAAAACCGGCGTAAAAAAGGACGGTACAATCACTGCATTGGAAATATATTATGATTGGGACAGCGGTGCGTATGCGGATTATGGTGTAAACGTAGGTAAAGCGGCGGTATACTCGGGAGCAGGTCCTTATGAAATCCATAACATAGAGCTGCATTCCCGAACAATATATACTAACAAGGTTTTCAGTACTGCTTACAGAGGCTTCGGACATCTTGAAACACACTGGACAATTGAGAGGCAAATGGATCTCATAGCACAAAAGCTTGGTTTAGACCCGCTAGAAGTACGTATGAAAAATATACTGCGTCCGGGGTCAAGGACTATAAGCGGTGAAATCATATATGAAACCTCGGGCAGTCCGTCTGATTGTCTGGAGGCAGTTGTGAAGGAAATAGGCTGGACCGGCTATCAGACAAAGGAACAACGTGAAGCTCAAATGAAGACGGGTAAGGTACGCGGGAAAGGAATTGCATTGCTGCAAAAGGCTCCTGCCATGCCAAGCTATACATCTACTGGAGCTATCATGCAAATGGATGAGGACGGCAGAGTTAAGATAATGATTGGCGCAATAGACATGGGACAGGGTGCAAATACCATAATGGCACAAATAGCGGCAGAAGTGCTGGATATACCGATGGAAAACGTGGAAGTGGTATGGGAAAGCGATACACATAAGAATCCCTATGACTGGAACACAGTTGCATCCAAGTACACCTTCATGGGCGGTAATGCAGTGAAAAGGGCAGCGCAGAACATGGTTAAGCAAATGAAGGAGCTTGCAGCACAGGTATTGAGATGTGATGTTGAGGAGTTAACTCATAAAGACGGATACATCGTACATGTCCATCATCAGCATAGACGCATACCATACAGCAAGCTGTCCAGAGGTTATGTATATGAAAACGGAAATGGTATAGGCGGACCGCTGGTATCTTATGGAATGTATATGGCGGATGGTTTGACAAATCTTGATCCTGAGACAGGACAAGGAACGCCTGCTCTGGACTGGACCTTTGGAGCCCATGGCGTGGAAATAGAAGTTAATGTAGAGACAGGAGAGGTTCATGTAATCAAAATAGCTTCTGCCTTTGACGTAGGCCAGGTAATCAACAAGAAGCTTATTGACGGTCAGGTAATGGGCGGAGTACTGCAGGGAATAGGCTCAGCTCTGGTAGAAGGTTACAAGTTTAACGGAGAAGGAAGACTGATGAATCCTTCCTTTACAGATAATAAAATACCGACAGCTAAGGATATTCCGGATGAAATAGTGCCGATATACATTGAAAATCCGCAGACAGACGGTCCTTTCGGGGCACGTGGTATTGGTGAGCATCCGATGATATCAGTACCTTCAGTAATTGGTAACGCACTTTATGATGCGTTGGGCATCAACTTCTATAAGCTGCCGTTATCTCCTGAGCAAGTGGCCCTTGCTATAGCGAAAAACAAATAACAAATGCCAAAAAGCAAATACCGGTTAACAGGGTATAGGAGTCAGGGGACAGGGAATAGGGTCAGAAACTTCAGAGGATTGGAGCTGTAAACACATCGGGCCACCTGCCGCCAGCCGCCAGCCACCGGCAGCTTGCAAGTCTGCTAAGCAAGAGACATAGAATAGCTGGAAATATAAAAAAATGTGGTTTAACATATGATTTGTAAGGTAAAATATAGGTGTGGTATTCTAAGAATACTACACCTATTCCTTTTTTATGAGGGTAAAGATATGGATAAAATAGCGGCTCTTATCGCAGCGGCGGGCTTTTCTTCAAGAATGAATGCATTTAAGCCCTTGCTTCCATTAGGAAGCTCAACGGTAATAGAAAACACCATAGATAGCTTTCTATGTGCAGGAGTGCTGGACATTACAATAGTGGTTGGCTATAATGCCGATAAGCTGATACCTGTACTGGAGCAGAAGAGAGTAAAATGGGTAATAAATGAAAGCTTTGCTGAGGGCATGTATTCTTCTGTTGCAGCAGGTGTTAAATCTCTTGACACTAATATAAAAGGCTTTTTCTTTTTGCCTGCGGATATACCGTTGGTAAAAAGTCATACTATACAAGCCATATATAAAGCATATTGCGATACCGGAAAAGCTGTCATATATCCTGTATTCAAAGGGAGACGCGGTCATCCACCCCTAATATCCTCGACGCTGTTTTCAGAGATACTTGATTATGACGGTGCAGGCGGGCTGAAGGCTTTACTTTCAAGACATAAAGAACATGCATTTTATGTGGATGTAGAGGATAAGGGAATATTGCTCGATATGGATACATATGAGAGTTATCTGGAGCTGTGCAGACTTCGGGATATGCGAGACAAGGGGACAGGCACCTTGTCCCTGTTATGATGTCAAGGAATAGAATCATTAATTGTATTTAAGTCGTTGCAACTAAAGCATAAGAGTAAACTTGAATGGAGTGAAAATTTCAATATGAAAAACAACTGGAAAAAGGATACTGCCTTATTTTTGTCCAGTCAAACCATATCACTTTTTGGTTCATCACTGGTGCAATATGCAATAATGTGGTACATAACTCTAAGTACAAAATCCGGTGTCATGATGACTGTTTCAATTATATGCGGCTTTGTGCCGACCTTCTTCCTGTCGCCCTTTGCCGGGGTATGGGCAGACCGCTTTAACAGGAAAATATTGATAATACTATCTGATGCATTTATAGCTGTTTCAACGCTTTTGATGGCGGTCTTATTTCTGCTTGGCTACGATTTCATGTGGCTGTTATTTGTTATGTCGGCATTCAGAGCTATTGGGACAGGTATACAGCATCCGGCTGTAGGAGCCTTCTTGCCACAGATAGTTCCTGAGGATAAGCTGACAAGAGTCAATGGAATCAATGGCAGTATTCAATCAATGGTTATGCTTCTGTCTCCTGTACTTAGTGGAGCTTTGCTTACTTTTGCATCAATCGAGGCTATATTTTTTATCGATGTTATTACTGCTGCTCTGGCGGTTGTAATATTATTTTTCTTCCTGAAGGTCGAACCCCATGCAAAGGCTCAGATTACACAGGAAATCAGCTATTTTAAGGACTTAAAGGAAGGTATCATATATATTGGGAATCACTCATATGTAAAAAGATATTTCATATTCTGCGCTGTATTCTTTTTCCTTGTAGCACCCATTGCATTCCTGACTCCTTTGCAGGTTGCAAGAAGCTTCGGAAGTGATGTTTGGAGGCTGACGGCCATAGAAATCACCTTTTCCGTGGGAATGATGCTGGGTGGTATAATTATTGCTACCTGGGGAGGCTTCAAGAATAAGGTGCATACAATGACCTTCTCCTGTGTAATCATAGGCTTAAGCACCTTTGCACTGGGAGTAGTAACAAACTTCTGGATTTATCTGATGTTTATGGTGACAACAGGTATCGTAATACCCTTTTTCAATACACCGTCCACAGTCTTACTGCAGGAAAAGGTTGAGCCGGATTTTCTGGGAAGGGTATTTGGTGTAATGGGTATGATTACCAGCTCCATGATGCCGCTTGGCATGCTTGTTTTTGGTCCTGCAGCGGATACTGTCAAAATAGAATGGATGCTTATTGGCACCGGGATTCTGCTGTTTATACAAAGCTTCTTCCTGATAGGAAGCAAAGAGCTGGTAGAAGCGGGAAAACCTAAAGAAGTAGCTGATGAAGGTTAAGGAGTACAGCCTAAATAAAGGGGGATTAAATGAAGAAAAGAAGTTTTTTCGTGTTTTGCATTATAGCACTAATAATGCTCACAGGGCACACAGTATACAGAGTCATGAATTCTAGGTCTTTTCAATTACTTGGAGATATAATTGCCAAGGTTAATACAAATGAAAAGGTAGTAGCATTAACCTTTGACGACGGACCTACAGACAGGACGGATGAAGTATTGAAGGTGCTTGAGGAAGCAGATATAAAAGCAACCTTTTTCCTGGTTGGTCAAAGTATTGAGAGCAAGCCTGAGTACGCAGAAAAAATAGTCAAAGCAGGACATGAGGTAGGGAATCATACGTACTCTCATAAAAGAATGATATTCAAACCCTATTCCTACATAAGGGGTGAAGTGGAAAAGACAGATGAACTCATAAGAAAGGCAGGCTGTCAAGGAGAGATTCTTTTCAGGCCTCCTAACGGCAAAAAACTTTTGCTGCTGCCATATTATTTGAGCAGGAACAATAGGAAGACTGTAATGTGGAATATTGAGCCTGATTCATTCCCGGAAATAGCTTCAAGCTCGAAAAGGATTGCTGGATATGTAAAAGATAATATAAGTCCCGGTTCTATAATTCTTTTGCATGTAATGTATGAAAATAAAGAATCCAAATCACTGGAGGCAATCAAGGATATTGCTGCCAACCTCAAGAGTATGGGGTATGAGTTCAAAACTGTTTCCGAGCTTTTGGAGTATGAAGATAAATAAAACAGCAAAAAAGGCAGGGTAATCCGAGGGACTACTCTGCCTTATGCATTATCATATTCTTTATTTTCAAAGCCAACTCCAGTGAACTAATTGCCGAATCAAGCCCAATTATTGTGGGTTTGTTCTCTTTACAGCAGTTTATGACATGTTTGATGGTATCCTCATAGCAGTTGCTGTCAGGTATGGGCAGCTCTTCGCACTTATTATCTGTAAAAAGCTTAAGTGACCTTTCACACCTGTCTGCATAGCCATGCTCATAGTATTCTATAGTGCCCTTACTAAATACTGCCTCATAGCTTACGGTAAAGGGATGATACTGGGGCATCATGGATGAAGCTTCAACAGAGACTAAAGAATTCTTATAGCTTAGCAGTGCTGTTACATGAGATTCACCTTTGTTGCAGTCAAAGCCGGCTGCTGAGATATCATAAGGC
Source organism: Bacillota bacterium (assembly GCA_049322695.1). GTDB lineage: Bacteria > Bacillota > Clostridia > Lutisporales > Lutisporaceae > CALGKJ01. The sequence continues at coordinate 183,294 of JBMORW010000046.1, forward strand.
ATACCGAAAAGCCATGTGATAATATCCAGCTCATGAATCATTAGACTTGTAGTTATTTTATCCAAGCTCAAGTCTCCCCAAAGCGGAGGAGTCTTTCTTCTTATATGAAGAGCCTTTAATTCTCCTAATGTGGTGCTTTGCATGGTCTCATAGATGTATGAGTATGGATATTCATGCTTGACAAACTGGTTTACAAATACTCTCCTGCAATGTTGCTCTTCAGCCTTTTTCATTGCAATCCCATCCTCTATACTCAGAGCAACGGGTGTTTCACAAAATACATGCTTACCTCTTTTCAGAGCTTCTATGACATGTTCCTTATGTAAAGAAGTAGGTAGGCATACATCTACTAAATCAATATCCTTATCATTCAGAATATCATTAATGCTGTCTGTAATATCTATTTTCAGTTCATCCTTTAGTTTATCAAGCTTTTCCTTATTTCTGCCGAAGACCTTTATTCCGCTGACTGTATCCAGCTTGCTGTAAATACTGGCATGATAAGCACCGAAGCCTGCTCCCAGAATACCTATTTTCATATTAACCCTCCATTGCATTTTTATGGTAAAATAAGTATAGCAAAATATTTATGACAACTGTTTGTCATAAATATTTGTCATAAATATATGAAGTCTTCGACTAAAATAACTAAGTTCAGGAGATTGTATGGAAGGATTTATAAAACCTTACAAATCCGTATAGAGATTTAATGTTAAGATAAAAGCATATTAGATACAGAAGTGAAATAATGGTATAATTTTATATAGATTATAACAGGATTAACAAGAATTTTGGATCATAACGAATAAATGAAGCTTAGGAGTCAGGGAGGTAATAAAATGAAATGGGTATATCGAATATCAATTATCCTGCATGTATTTCTTGGAATAGGAGGCATGGCGGGAGGGCTTGCTGCAATTACTGATCCAATCAAGCCCTTAGGCATTTCGGCGGCAGAGACCTTGAAAAATTCGCCCTTTGACAATTTTCTGATACCCGGGATACTGCTGTTTACAGTTATAGGACTTGGTAATCTCTTTGGCGCAGTGATGTTCCGCTTTAAAACTAAGTATCAGGCATATATCAGCGGTGTACTTGCATGTGGGCTTATGATTTGGATCATAGTTCAGTGTATAATGATACTGGCTATACACGCACTTCATATCATATTCTTTGGTTATGGGTTAGTTCAGGGATTATTGGCTGCAGCAATGCTTTTTGAGAAAAAGCTTTTCCCTGCAGATATTATTACTGAAATATATAAAAAAATGACAAAATCGGTATAAATTACAGAAGTCACTCATTAGAGTGGTTCTATGATTTATACCGAACTATAGCCTTTCATATTCTGCTTTTATGTGTCCAAAGACTTTCAAAAACAGACTGAAGTATGGTTATGGTGCTGTCTCTGTAGTACAGCCAGTCTTATAACATGCTGCCGCTTATTCTGCAGGCTTTGCCTGTCATAACATGTATGGTGCGTAAAGAAGGCTGGTTAGACTAATATCTATCAGAGCAAAGGATAAAAATGCTATTATTATGCCAATATTTACATTTATTTTCTTTAGCAGCCTGAACAGTATAAATGAAATCAACAGTGTGCCGGTACCGAAAAAGTATGGCGAGTTTGAGAATTTCAAGATACTTGGCATTACAAGCATTGCATCGGTTGAATAGTAAACGTTCATGGTAAGTAGTTTGATTATTAAGTAAACTGCTATGGAGATATAAAATACCATATTGGGGTTTTTACCAAACTTCTTAATATTGAAATACTCAACTGCAAGTATCCAGAAGAGAGCTGGAAAAAACATAACAGATTTTAATAGTCCCAGAAACAATCCCAATAAATATTTCGGAAAAAGGTTCATACATGAAGCAACTAAGTCGGATAACCTGCTTTTGCTTACCATTTCTACAAATTCACTTCCATTTTCAGTATAAGACACATCGGACTTAGCTATGCCTGCAGAGGTCAGGAATGCAATGGAAAGATCATCATCCAAGGATGAAACGCCGAAAAGAGAAACCCAAGGCTTATTGTTTACAGCTTTTTCTTTTCTTTCTACTATTCCATTTTCCAGGGTAAGAGTGTAGATTGTAAAGCGTTCCTGCTTCTTAATGTTCTCTGTATTACTTACTGTTATAACCTTCAATTTTTCACCAGCCTGCTTTATGCAGTAAAGATTACTGTTGTATTCACTGCTCAAGCCTGTTCTATCCTGTATCTGCCCCTCAGCAGGGGCATAGCAGCTTACTATTTCGTTTGAATTCGTATCCTGAAGCTCATGTTCATTTTCTGATAAATACAATCTGCTGAAGTTCAGCTCATTTACAGTTGAATTAATCGGGGCAGTACAGTAGTAGGTTTTTGATTTACCCCAACTCTTCATAGTGTAAAAAATATACACATCATTATCATCTATGCCTATTTCTATATCCTGAACAGACCAGGAAGCATCATTATTGTTCTTTATATCATGTGATAAAGCTTCCCAGCTTTCATCCTTATATTTTAGATATTTGAGAGGAAATAAAACTCCATTCATATCCTTATATGCAGCCAGATATACAACTCCTGAATCATCGCTTACTGCGCTTACTCCTTTAGCATTTTCAAAGGGAAACTCCTCTCCATAGCTGCTGAATGCCCCATCAGAATACTTCAACAGTTTTACTCCGGTTTTACTTGCTGCTGCAATTAAATAGCTGTCTAAGTTCTTTATTATTTGAAAATCATAAACATCATTCAGTACCAGCTTTTTTTCACTATAGGAACCATTTTCGCCTAATGAGGAAAAGAATAAGTCAAAGTTTTCAGACCATGCTATAAAATCGTCAGCCCATTGAAAAGAGGCTAGCTTATTTATTTCTATTCCTTTAATCATCAATGGTACTATTGAATGCTTACCTGTTTTTCTGTCGATAGAAATTCTTTCAAAACCATTTTCATTGGCAATAAGTATATCCGAAGTATTTTCGCTCATTTTCACTGCCGGCGATTTTTTATATGGAACTTCATTTTTTACTGTTATGTCTCTGCCCCAGCCTTCAGAAGGCTTGCTGGTGCTTTCCTTTATATCATAAAATATATGGAATGAAACTATCATGAATATAATCAAAAATAAACTGATGATAAAACTAAGCTTCAACCGAAGTCTGTTTGCATTTTTCATATTATTCCCCCCTATATGCTCTTTCGGATACAAACAGGTTTACTATTTCTTTTTCAGCATATCAAGAACAGCATCAATAACAACCTGTGGTTCATCAGCTTGAATCACATGTCCGCTATTTTCTGCAATTATCAACTTTCCATTTTTTGATAGAGAAGCAAGATCCGTTTGCAAATCCAACCAAATGTTATTAGGATAATACCCTATGGTTTCCCTTGCTGCGATTACCGTCAGAGGAATATTCCTTAAGGAGTTCCTGGTAGCTCTTACCTGTTCATCGCTTATTTCAAAATCTTTAATTTTTCCATCTTTCGAGGTTTTGTTTATATCCTCCTCAAATTTCATTTGCTCCTCCAGTTGGGCAGCAGTCAGTAGAGGTTTGATTTTCTTATCTGCATCCTCATGTGACACATCCACTAATACTATTCCTGCTACCTCTTTAGGGTACTTGGCTGCAAAAATCCGTACTGTATGTCCTCCAAGGGAGTGGCCTACCAGTATATAGGGAGGCTTGATATTTGCCCTTTGGAGAAGGGTATGCAGCTCCCTGGCTTTTACTTCACTGGTTCTCTCATAAGGGCTGATGTCACTTAAGCCTATTCCAGCTCTGTCATATATCACCGTTTTGGTGTACTTGTTTATTTCACCAGCCACATTTTGCCAATGGGCAAAATCCCCATTCAGGCCTGTCTCAAATACAACCACAGGTTTGCCGTTTCCTTCTGCTCTAATAAAAAGCTCGTAGCCGCCTATATCTATTTTTCCGCTCCCCTCATATGCTGGGTCAGTATTATTCTTAATCAGGAAAAATACACTTATGCTGACTATAAGCATTACAACTACCAGTATTTCTTTAAGTATATTTCTTTCTCTCATTTTTTCCCTTCTTCCGATTATGTGATAAGGAGTGTTGGAGTATACAATATAAAAAATTAAAGCGGTAAATACATCTCATACTGCTCTACAGGCTCTTTATTAAATTTGAGCTTTCTTACAAAGCCCTCAAGCAGAGAGTTACTGGGAATGCAAATATTGATTTTCTCGACTTTTTGAGCTGCTGCGGCATTCTGAAGCATTGCTGCTCCAAGCCCCATATTGCGGTAAGCTTTATCCACCCAGAGAAAGTTCACCTTACCCTGAGGGCTCATTGCAACATAAGCTATCTGCTTACTGCCGTCATATGCACAGAGTAAAGCTTCGTCCGAGCTGCCGGAGTAGGATGGAGTATCACTTTGCCAGTTTATATGGCAGTCATTTAGAGACTTTCTGAAGCTATCTATTGCATCAAAAGATATGCTATTTATATCGTAAGGATTTGAATGCAGAGGCTCTAATAGAGCTTGAGTCATACATGAATAATATCTGAGATTATATACCTGCCTATATTCAAGCTTTTCATAAAACTTAACAGCCCTATGATTTGTGGTTATAACTTCAAGGAACATTTGCTTGCAATTATTTTCAATTGCTGCTGCCTTATGCATCTCAAACAGCTTATTGCTTATCCCTTGTCCCCGATAGTCGGGGCCGACACACAAAGTACCGCAGCGCATTGTCTTCAGCCCATCAAACTGCCTTATACCTCCTAAGATAAGTCCAACAGGTTTTTCATCATCAAAAGCAATAAAGGATAAGTCAAGAGAATTGCCCTCAGGACCAAAAAACCTTGCCTCGAAAAATTCCTGGCTCATTTTTACCGGAACAACATAGTCGGAATAACCAAGGCTAAAGGCTTCAAAAACTTGGTCCATTGTTACTTCCTTACAGGTTTTGTAACTAATCATAATCGTTTACCCCCTCAAATAACTAAGTACCATTTGTATAAAATCATTTACTATTTCTTCTCTGATTTTTACACCAACTACAGCATCTGTTGTAGTAATACCATCCATTGCAGACATAATTATATAAGCCGCATTTTTAGTATTCAAATCTGATCTGAACTCCCCCTTTTGAATGCCTTCCAGCAGCAGTTCTTCGAGATCTTTTTCGAAATAATCATAACGGTTTTTTGAAATATACGCTTTTGAAGCATCTCTGGAAATTATACTCCAGAACTCAATGGCAAACCTGGCACCCATTCTTGTAGCTTCATCCTTTAGACCGTCCAGATTCCAATGAATATACATGGAGATCTTTTCTGAGACAGTCTCAACTTCCGCCATCCTTGAAAATAAATCGTTGCTAAGCTCAAAGCATTGATCTGCAATGGCTAAGAATATTTCCTCCTTGCTTTTGAAATGAGTATAAATACCCCCTTTGCTTATGCCTGAATGCTTTACTATGTCTTCCATAGAGGCTTGAGAATAGCCTTTATCGCTAAATACCTCAAAAGCCTTATTAAGTATTTCTTGTCTTCGTTGCTGCATTTTTTCTTGACTTATCTTTGGCATATACACACTCCTTAAAAAAACGACCGGCCGGTTTTTTATTATTAGTATAATTTGGCAGGAGTAAAATGTCAATAGCAAAAAAGAGTTTTATTCAGAAGGAAAACTGTTATTGTTTATCGAACTATAAAATATTACATACCTATGCAAGCATAAGCGCAGGTAAAGATAAATTTTACAAAGTTAGCGATTGGAGGAGTTAGAATGGATAATTATGAAGTAGTATTAGCTTTTTTTGCCAGCAGCGACAAGCCTGTAAGTGCAGGACAAATAGCTACAGCAACAGGTATAGACAGAAAAGAAGTGGATAAGATAATGACAAAGCTCAAGAAGGAAGAAAAGATAGTATCACCTAAGGTATGCTACTGGGAGCTGAAGAAGTAATATATAATATTGCAGTATTAAAAAGAATATATTAAAATAATATTGAAATGGGGGTATAGCGCAGCTGGGAGCGCACTTGAATGGCATTCAAGGGGTCAGGGGTTCAAGTCCCCTTATCTCCACCAAAACAAACAAGGGATCGCAGGTGCGGCATTTAAAAAGTATCTGCGAGTCACATCAAATCAACCATAATTATCTCAAAGTATAGTATATTGACTGCCTGAAGTATAAGAGCATTCAAAGCTAAATCTAAGATTTATGCTATATAGACTTAGTTCCTATTAAATAGGAGCTAAGTCTTTTTGCTATGGTATGGCTTTAAAAGCTGCATATGGCTAGAATCGTGCCTGCAGTTCAAAATACTGTGTGTCCTCAGAAAACAAATCACATAGCAGCTCAACCTGTACCAAGTCTAAAGGAATCAAATTGTGTTCAGTAAAGTGCTTTCTCAGTTTAACCATTTGCCTTTCTGCACTTTCCTTGCAGTACCGTACGCACATATAATTGCCTTGAGGTATGCATCTATAATCATCGGTATCCAGTGCATCAGTAATAGTAGTAAATATATGACTGGGGTAGAAATCATCAGCGCTCTTTGAGAACAAAACTCCGGCTTCATATGTATTAACAAGCCCTCGCTTGCTGACTATGATGTCAAGTTCAGAATAATCACAAATAATATCTTCATTAGTGCTATTTTCATTATATGGTAAAGTTATAATATGTCTGTCCGGTAGATACCTCGTATATACCTGATTATTATTTATACTTAATTCTGCCTTATGAATGGTATTTTTAACTTGATCAATTCCGTACATAATATTTTCAAGCTCTTTTATCTTTTTTTGAGTTTTTTCTTTGTGACAGTCCAGAAAAGCAATTAAGCCTTTTGAATTTTTACTTTGAAAATACGGTATTAGGTCATTGGGACTTATATCCATGCCGCGAGCTGCTTTGATTATGTCAATGTAGATAAATTGATTTATGTGATAATATCTGTACTTATTGGATAAATCAATGTGATAAGGTTTCAGGAGACCGATACGGTCATAAAACCGCAGTGCTTTTATGGTTATATCCTTAATTTTTGATACTTCACCTATGGTATATAATCTTTTACTCATGATATTGACACTCCCCTTAGGGTATAGTTTATTATTATACCATCAAGTATATACTGATGTACTATAAGCTGTAAAGGGGATAGAAGTGTGAGGAAAGGTTGCTGTTTTGATTAGTATTATGATATTAGAAGGGAGTAGAGCACCATTGAATGAAGCATATATAAGAAAAGTTATTGAAAAAGCCAGAGAAAAGTATCATGTACCGGCAGTTTCCGTGAGTATTGTTAGTTCAGAAAAAATACTACTTAGTATCCAAAGCGGAGTAAGGGTATACGGCACTTCAGAGCGGGTAACAAGAGAGGATTACTTTCATATTGGCTCCTGCAGCAAATCAATTCTAGTATATATAGCGGCAAAGCAAGTTGAAAGAGGGCTTTTAGGCTGGGACACAAAGTTTTTTGATTTATATCCTGAGCTAAAAAAGGAAGCGCTGGAGGCATATCATGAAATCACTCTAGAAGACTTGTTTTTATGCCGTGCAGGAATAAAACCTTATACATCTGGAGATGAGACTTATCCTGATTTATCCGGATCAGAAAATCAACAACTGGATTTTATCAGATATTTAGTACAGCTTCCGCCTTCTGCAAAAAAAACTGTGTCCGGAGGGTTTGAGTTCTTATATTCTAATGCAGGCTATGCCATGGCTAGTGCAATGATTGAAAGAGCGACAGATTTGTCTTACCAAAATCTTATTGATAAATATTTAAATAAGGAATTAGAACTCGATGTATTTATTGGTTGGCCAAACAAAATCAACATTAAACAGCCTTCAGGACATTATTTAAATAAAAATAACACTCTGGAAGTGTTTGGTGTTGATTCTGAGTATTCTATTCCCTCTCTAATAGAGCCTGCAGGCAATATAAGTATGAAGCCTAAGGATTTTGAAAGATATGTACAGCTTCATTTATGCGGACTAACAGGAAGCAGTAAGCAGCTTAAGCATGATACCTTCAAGTATATTGATACAGGCCATAAAGGCTTTGCATTAGGAGTTACCAATGGTAAAATCCTGAATAATTCTTATGTCTGCTTTGATGGCAGCGCCGGTACATTTTATGCCAGAGGTGTTATAATACCTGAATCAGATCTCGGACTTGCAATAATGATCAATAGTGGTTCTGCCAAGGCGGTAGAATATATAACCATGAAAATAGCAAAGGCATTTTTCAACTGGTGGTGGATGTTTTGGTTGTAATATTGTTCATATTAATATATTCTAAGAGAACTCGCCAATGCAGGCGGGTTTTTTATTGGGTCGGTATTTGAGATCTGCACTGACTAAAACTAATTCTAGCGGTTTTGCGCTAGGAATACTATACTAGTATTAAGAAAGTGTTTGATTACATTATTGTTTGGAGGTATAGTATGGGTATTATTAAGGCAGCTTTCAGTGCTATAGGAGGAGGACTTGCGGATCAATGGCTGGAGGTTATTGAGCCACAAGCCATGAGTGATACTACAGTTATGACTCCGGGGATAAAGGTAAGGGCAAAGGATGCGCGAAATGCTAACAGAAAAGGGACTGTAGGCACAGTTTCAAATGGTTCGGTGATTCATGTGTATCCCAACCAGTTCATGATGCTTGTTGATGGCGGAAAGATAGTGGACTATACGGCTGAAGAAGGCTACTATCAGGTAAGCAACTCTTCACTGCCTTCACTGTTCAGCGGAGAGCTGGATGCATCACTGGATGAGACCTACGACAGATTTATGTTTGGAGGTGTAACACCTACAGCTCAGTATGTGTATTACATAAATTTACAGGAAATCAAGGGAATTAAGTTCGGGACACGCAATGCAATTAACTATTTTGACAGCTTCTATAATTCCGAGCTGTTTTTGAGAGCTCACGGCACATATTCCGTAAAGATAATTGATCCTATCAAGTTTTTTTTCGAGGCTGTTCCTAGAGACAGGGCGCAAGTGGATATAAACGATATAAATGAGCAGTACCTTTCAGAGTTTCTTACTGCACTCCAGGCTGCCATCAATCAGATGTCTGCAGACGGAATAAGGATATCTATGGTTACTTCTAAAAGCCTTGAGCTGGCAAAATACATGTCCGATGTACTGGATAATGAATGGAGCCGGATGAGGGGAATGCAGGTGCAGTCGGTTGGTATTGCCAGCATATCCTATGATGATGAATCCAAAAACCTTATTAATATGAGAAACCAGGGTGCGATGCTGCAGGATCCGTCTATAAGAGAGGGTTATGTGCAGGGCTCTATAGCAAGAGGTATGGAAGCGGCAGGCTCCAATGCAAATGGATCGGCAGCAGGCTTTATGGGAATAGGAATGGGTATGCAGTCTTCAGGAGGCTTTATGCAGGCTGCATCACAGACCAATCAGTATCAGATGCAGCAGCAGGTGCAGGATAGAAATCAGAGCTCAGACACCTGGAAATGCAGCTGTGGTCAAAGCAATAAAGGAAAATTCTGTTCTCAGTGCGGCTCACCAAAGCCTACAGCTGGAGCAGATACATGGAAATGCAAGTGCGGCAAGGACAATACAGGAAAGTTCTGTTCGGAATGCGGAGCAAGGCAGTCTGGTAACAATAAATGCAGCAAATGCGGGTATGAGGCAGTATTCGATAAAGAACTGCCGAAGTTCTGCCCTGAGTGCGGTGACCCCTTTAATGATCAGGACAAAAAATAATTAATCTGTTGAGGTGATATTAGTGGAAGTAATTACCTATAAATGTCCGAACTGCGGCGGGGCTTTAAAATTCAATGAAGATGCACAAAAATGGAAGTGTGAGTTTTGCATAAGCTATTTTGATGAAAATGCTGTTAATTCAATAGAAAACAGGATGAACACAGAGAATGACAGGCATGAGAAAGACAGCTCTAAGACAGAAAAAGAGCCTGAGTTTTACTTACATGAGTATGATGAAGCCGATAATGTGCGGGCGTACAGCTGCAACAGCTGCGGGGCAGAGATAGTGACAGATGCGACTACTGCGGCAACCTTCTGCTACTACTGTCATAATCCTGCTATTATACCCTCACAGCTGTCAGGAAACTATCGGCCTTCAAAAATAATACCATTTAAGATAAACAGGGAATCGGCTACAAAGGCATTTATAAAGTGGTGCAGGAAAAAACCTTTGGTATCACGACGTTTCATTACAGATTCTCAATTAAAGCTGCTGTCGGGAGTATACATTCCATTCTGGCTTTTTGACTGTGAAGTAAGCGGAAGCATATATGCAGATGCGCGGAATGTACGCTCCTGGACCAGTGGTAACAAAAGGTATACCGAAACTAAATATTATGATGTTTATAGAGCAGGGGCAGCAAGCTTCAGGGGAATACCTGCAGACGGCTCAAAAAAAGCAGAGGATTGCTTGATGGAGACTTTGGAACCCTATGACTACGGACAGCTTGAGGATTTTTCAATGTCTTATCTATCAGGTTACATGGCTGAAAAATATGATGTAAATCAAAATGAGGTATACGGAAGGATAAGAAGCAGAGTACATGAGTACATCGAAGGGCTTCTGAGAGATACCATCAACGGATACAGCACAGTGACGGTAAAATCCGCAAGTATAGGAGTGGACAGCTCTAAGGCATCCTATGCACTGCTGCCTGTATGGATGTTTACTTACAGCTTTGAAGGGAAAATCTATATTTATGCAATGAACGGTCAGACGGGTAAAATTGCTGGAAGCCTCCCAATCAGCAAGTCAAGAGCACTTGCATGGTTTGGAGGTATTTCGGCAAGCGTATTTGCAATATTGACTATAGGGGGGTTGCTGCTGTGAACAGATACTTCAGAACAGTATATCTACTTTTATCACTGCTGCTGATAATATCTCTACTTGTTGTTCCTTCAGCAGCCCTCTCGCCTAAGATAAACGATAAGGCAAGTTTATTTTCAGGGCAGGAACTGGAGGAACTGGAAAAAAGCGCTGCAGAGCTTAGTGAAAGGCTTCAGCTTGATGTAGTTATTGTGACAACTGATGAAAATGACGGTAAGACTTCACGTCAATATGCAGATGATTTTTATGATAAGAACGGCTATGGCTATGGTAAAAATGCAGACGGTATTCTTATGCTTATAAACATGGAAGACAGAGAGGTATATATTTCTACCTGCGGAATTGCCATAAAGTATTTTACTGATGACAGAATAAACAGTATACTGGATAAGCTTTATACAAAGCTGGGAGACGGCTATTTTTATGATGCATCCGTGACCTTCATAAACGAGGTGGAGCACTGGGTAAATACAGGCATACCGCATAATCAATACTCAGTGGATGAAAACAACATCTCAAGTCCTGGAAATAACTATGATGCAGCAAACAGCTATATTTCTGTAAGGAAAGAGCTGACAATGCAGCAAAAGCTGTTGATATTCCTGCTTATTTCACTGGCGGCAGGTGGCATCTCAGTGGGTGTTATGGCTGCTTTCAACAGAGGATTGCCAGGTACCGGCAGAAATACCTACTTAAAGAATGATTCCTTTAGTTTAACTGACAGATATGATCACCATGTTAACACAAATGTTACTCACACAATCATACAGACATCAAGCTCCGGCTCGGGCAGAAGTACGACTCACAGCTCAAGCAGCGGCAGGACTCATGGGGGCGGAGGGCGCAAGTTTTAGAGGAAGGAAAGAGCTAAGATGATAAAAAACTTCAGGCACATAGAAAACAGCTATATAGAGAACTTCTCAAAAAAAGAAGAAAAGGCAGACCATATAGTGTATTGGGATGAGAAGCTGCCTGATATGTATGCCTTCAACTGTACATTAGTAAAGGACAGTATGAACAGGGGAGAAGTATTAAGCTTTATTGCTGAACAGCTGAAAAACACCAAGACTGGGGGGAAGGGCTTTTTAAAGGTATTGATACATCCTGAAATTGTACTTTCGGACGACCAGAAGCAGCAGCTTTCCGCCATGGGTTTTAGCATACAGACTAATCTTTATATGGAGTTCAATACTGATAAAATAAACACCTTTAGGGTGAACAGTGATTGTAAGGTAATAAGAGCAAGCAAAGAAAAGGATTTTGAATATGGGCAGAGGCTTGATGTAGAAACGAGTACAAAGCTGGGTATGCCTGAGGATTTTGCATTGAGAAAGTCACTGAGGAAAAAGGAAGTATTTCAATCCGTCAACGGCAGCTTATATTCGTATCTCTGCTATTACAATAACTGCGCTGTAGGAAAGTGTGAGCTTCACATCAAAGACGGCTATGCCAAAATTGAGGATTTTGATGTACTGGAGATGCATAGAGGAAAAGGCATCGGAACAGCGATTCTGAAAAAGATAATAGAGGATATGATTTATTCAGGCATTGAGCACATATACCTTATAACCGATAAAGATGATACACCGCAGGAAATGTATAAAAAGCTGGGTTTTAGCATTATCGGTGAAGAGATTGAATTGTTTTGGAGCAAAACAGCTGAAGAGTAAGATAAATAAACAAGAGGGTGATTCTTTGAAGGACATAGGCTGCGGCTGCCAGCACTGCCAGAACAAGCTTTGTACCAGGAGAGTACCTATTTTTTCCGTTCTTGACGATGAGGATATAAACAGAATAACAAGTCTCATAATCAGAAGAAGCTATCAGAAAGGAGAACTGATAGTTGTCGAGGGTGAATACCCTGAGGGGCTTATTGTAATAAACCAGGGTAAGGTAAAGGCTTACAGGAATACCATTGAAGGAAAAGAGCAGATATTGTATATATTTTCAGAGGGTGATTTTTTGGGAGAGAAGGACCTTTTTAAGAATCAGCAAACCACCTATAATATAGAAGCCCTTGAAGATACAAATATATGCATGGTTACTAAAATAGATTTTCACCGTCTGCTCAGAGAATACCCCGATATCAGCCTGAAGCTGCTTGAGGAGCTGTCTGACAGGCTGGACAGGATGGAAAAAACCATAGAAAGTATGGGAGCAAAAAATGTTGAGGCAAGAGTAAGTGCAGTACTGCTGGAGTTTGCTCAGAAATATGGGAAACAGCATCCGAAGGGAATAATGGTTAAGCTTCCCTTAAGCAGAGAAGGGATAGCAAACTATATAGGCTTGACCAGAGAGACAGTAAGCAGAAAAATGAACATACTTCAGGATGAAGGCATAATAGAAATGATTGGAAACAAAAACATCGTGATTATCGATGAGGAAGCGTTAAGAGAAGCTGCAGAATAGTGAAAACTGAAGTTAAACACTTCAGTTTTCCAATTTTTTGAAAGTATGATATAAATCACAGTATTATATATAGAAATAGAATACAATTGAATCAGGCTGAGGTACAGTTTTAGGAGGTGAATTGTATGAAGGCAGCTGTAGATAAAGATGCATGCATTGGCTGCGGACTATGTGAGGCAGTATGTCCTAAGGTATTTAAAATGACTGATGAAGGAGTGGCTGAAGCTATTGAAGGTGAGCTTTCTGAAGAGGTGAAAGAGAAGGCCGAAGAGGCTAAGGCTCAATGTCCTGTAGAAGCTATATCTATTGAGAAATAGAAAAATAATCGGAATGTATATAATCCATCATACAATAAGCAGTATAAACTGGACAGAAAATGAAAATAGAATTAACCCTGGGATTTACCCAGGGTGTTTTCATTAATATTACTGGTTAGGTGACTGTGCTTGCTGCTGTCCTTGTTGCTGTCCCTGCTGTTGAGTACCTTGGGTTTTTCCCAGCAATTGAGGTATTTGGTTTATTAGCTGATTCATATTGCTGCCAACTCCTGATACGGGCATAACCTGCACATTTTCACCATCAACCATTATTACTGCATCAGTACTTATTCTGGCACCAAGACCAAGTGCGTCCATACCGGCATTGCTTGTTCCGCCTGCTGTCTGAGTAGTACCTGGGTTTCCCTGTGTCATTTTGCCTGATGTATTGCCGCCGCCATATCCCAATGTAACGGATATTACAGGTATGAATGTTTTATCGCCTAGAGATATGGGTTTTCCAAGAGTGCCTTCATCCTGAGCAAAGCTTTCTATATTAGAGAACAAAGTAGTTACATTTTGATCCATTGTAGTATTTATATCCATCTATACTCCTCCTAAAAAATACTTCAGAATTATTAAATAAACGATACAAGTGAGCGGCCAAGATTCAATCTTGCTGTACCATCCACATTTATATAATCTTCATTTGTTAAAAAATCAGCCTTTTGAGATATGGATTCAACCGGCAGCAGTTGTGAGGCAGCACTGATAGCCCCAAAGGTCATCCCGGTAATAGAAGGATCACGAAATCCATACTCGGTATAAATGCTTATATCTGTCGGGTTCAGTTTCTCAATAATGTTTTTATTTTTGCCCGTGGTATTTTTATTATCCAGTCTGGTTTTAAGAATTTTTTTATTGAACAAATAGATAAACATCTGGGTGCCTTCGCTGTTTCGAGTTACAACTGACCTTAGAAAAGGATGAAGCCATGTTATTGTGACATTTATATCCGAGGTCGTTGAACTAAAATGAAAGGTCACTTTTGATGCCACTGCAAACAATAATATACCAAAGCTAATGATGGTCAAAAGTAGAATAATCACTATAATCATGGAACTTACCTCCATGTATTTATGAATACGACCCTTTTTTAGTTTTACCGAATCAGCTTTTTTTATGGCGTTAATTTCTTCAAGGTTTAGGTTTGCTTGTTAACAAAATGAATATATTGTGACTGCAAAACCTTGGAATTAATTAGAAATAATGCCAAAATATAAAAAAAGCTGCAAAGTGGGGAATAACTTTGCAGCTTTTCATACTAATAGTATCCGTAATATCCATATCCTCTGCCAAATACACTTCCGAGAGCCAGGAACAGTAGAGCAGCTCCTAAAAGTCCTCTGAAACCATAGTTTCCGTATCCTAGATATGTCCCTTTTGAATCATATAGGTCATAACCCTTGTAATATCCCAATGGTGTTCCTCTCATATCATAAACATATCCATTCCCTAAATATGCTAAGGGCTTATAGCGGCTGTCATATAAAACTCTTCCGTCAGTATAGCCTGCAATATTATAATCCCTGTCGTAGATTATGTTATTGTCAACATAGCCGTAAACTCTGTTGCGCCTGTTATATACTTTTTCCACAATATCACCGCCTTCTTGTTATATCTGAGAAAGACAAAACTGCATTCCCCTAACATTAATATGTAGCATGGTCAAATTTTGCTATATCTTCAGCAATATTTTATTTTGCAGCTTATTCCTATTAAGAAAAATAGAAATCTGCAGATAAAAAACCACCATGTTTTACAGTCACATTTTTGCATGACTATATTACACGGTGGTTTCAAACGGTACAATTCTATCCTTCAATAGAGCTGCTTTCTTGTTTGTTTGCTTCCTTTTCCTGCTCATATTCTCTCACTTGCTTAAGATAATTTTGCTGTGTCTCTGTTTTGCCTGATAAATTGCTTTCGTACTGCAAGTTTGCGATGTGGGATATCCTCTCTCTGTGCTCCTCCGGAGTAATCCTTTTGTTTACCAGATCCATATTGCACTGTGCTACCGGTTTCAGCTCATCAAACTGTTCCTTTGTAAGCTTGATGCCATAATTGCATACTGGGCATAAGATTGCATTCTGTGATGAATAAGGTATTACAGGTATAAAGAATAATGTAAACCATGTTTTTTTACTGTACAATATCCAATTTCTGTCATTGTTGCAATTCTCGCAATGATAAACATGTACAGGTCCGTGAGTCTTGACTGTCTGTTTCCCCCAGCCGAATATAATGAACATTACAGCTCCCCCTTATATATCGTATCAAATTGTTCACTTACTTATTTTTACAATAATACATTCATATTAACAAAAGTATTGAAAAAATTCAATAATGAAATGCCGGATAAGCAGGGGGATGAAAGCTGCTTATCCGGCATTTCTTATACTATGCTATGGCATACTATAGACTGTCAGCAAATACTGAGAATCCTATAGATTTCCTCCTGTAATATTTACATTCTCTATTACCAGCTGTGATCCGGAATAGTATGCAACCTGATCAATAGTATAGCCGTATTTTGTTATGCTGTAATCAGTTACCAGGTTTATTGAAATTTTGTCGCCGTCTACCGTAGCCCAGAACGGACTAAGAGTTCCGTGGTGAGTGGAGACGGTATTGCCGTTTTTATCTTTAATGTATACATAGTCATAGTTTTTCTCGGTTTCAAACCTTGAAAAATGGACTGCCACCATGGTAGCTCCGCTCTTTATATATTCATGGGTGGCATTATAGTTATTGGGATATTTATGAGGGGTATCATAGGTCTTGTTTTCATAATACCACTGCATTTCACCGCCTGAGCCTGTGGGATAGGTTGAGTTCAGCTTGTATTTAACGCTTTGACTGTACGCACCATTATAGCCTATTACCTTTAGATAGTAATTGCCTGTTGAGGTTGCGGTATAGTTGATGCTTTCATTGGCTGTGGAGCCATTATAGGAATATGCAACCTGAGTGCCTGCTGAATTATACAGATACAGGTCATAGTCATAAGGCAGATTAGTAAGTGTTGCAGAAATGACCCCGGTTTGGTTGATTGTGAAAGTGTAATAATCAACGTCAGAAACAGAGTAGATGAACGATTCATAATCTGCTCCGCTGTCTATTGAATAAGCCTCTGACATGGTATTGTTTGGCTCATACGGGTCAGTCGCAGGGGTTTCGCCCTCAGGAAGTATTTGTATGGATGGATCGCCGAATAGAGTCCAGGTATGAAAGGTTAAAAGATCGTCACTGGTGCCATTCTGTATCATAGGTGTTTGTCCTGCATAGCATATGCCGCCTAAGGATATCCTGCTGCCGGCACATAAAACATCAATTATACCATCCTGGCCCACCATTGGCGGAGTCCACGGCTGGTTGACGGTAGACATCAATGTACCTATAGCACCTATAGGACTGCCGCTGTTGTTTTCTGATCGAAGCCATGCTTCTGCAAAGCAAGTGCCTGTGTGGAATCTTCCGCTTACACATGAAACACTGATTATAAAAGGAAGCTGCCCCGGGTTTTGGAGGTTCTGAATGTCAGAGTTGCTGAACCCGGAAGTTACCCAGTAGGTTTCTGCTCCATGTCCACAGTAATTTATTATGCCCCTGCCCTGATTTAAGCTGTTGCTTACTGAGGAAGCGGATGCTCCCGGATCATATATACTGTCAACCAGGGTATAGCCGTCATTCAGCAGCTTATTTTTAATAATATCCATGTGTTCTCTGTCTGTTTCGCCGGAGCCTTCATCTGATGCAATACCTATGCCTTTTTTAAACCAGTCGGCAGTATTATAACCGTTTTGCTCAAACTCAATAGTACGATCTATCTGAGTCTGAACATCTTCTATAGTTTCGGCAGAGAATCTTCCCACATAAATATCAGGATAGTTATCGCTGCCTGCCACCTTTGTATAGGTTGGATCCGAAACGCCATCGGAATAAGCCGGAGAGGATACCTGTGCATAATCTCCTACCAATAAAACGTAAGTCAGGTTAGGATTCTGATTATAATAATTCTGTATATAATTTTTTATTTCTGTCGAGTTATTGCCCGGTGATACTGTTGATATGTTAACCAGTGTTGTACTAATGCCGTTTGAATTTTTCCACTGAATAAACGGGTCCATTGCACTGCTGAAGCTGTCATAAGAGATAATAAGCATAGAACCTGTTTCTGAAGCATCGCGTTGGACAGACATTTCCGATTTTCGGAAATTTTCATAATTAATAAATGTGTTTGCATATACAGCTTCAAAATCTTTGGTAATTCTTACGGCACTTGAGGACTTAAGGGTATTGACTGTAGATTTTCCTTCTGAGACTATTTCCACCGTAACAGAGGTATATACTCTTAAAGTTTCGCCTGCCGGTCGGTATTGGAAAGCATTCAGGGTGATGGTTGCTCCCCTTAGCTCCCTCATTATGAATGGCTCGCTTATGACAGCTAGCTCAGCAGGGTAGAAATGACCATTTTTGTACTCATGTCCAAAGGAGTAGGATACATCCTTCGGATCCTCAGTTCTCATAATTGTACCCTTGGATGGAGCTATTGGGAAGTTTTTATAGTCTTCATACTCTGAGGAAATAACCTTTAGCTTTACATCAGAATCGCCCGGAATGATGATGCTGCGTGATATACGGGGCAGATCGGGCTTTCCGCGGTCGTAATGACTGCCTGTACCATCACATGAAATGGTATAGTGTTCCTTGCCGTCTATAATCACACTGTTTTTGCTGAAGTTGTTAACATCAAACCTGACAACTGTATGGTTTAAATCGGATTCCAGCACTGTAACATTTACATCATTTGCTTTGTTTTTGATATCCATAACAGCTTTCTCTCCAACATATTTATCAGGCTTATGGGGATTCATGTCATCTTCCATTGCGCTTAGTACAAAGCAGTACTGTGTAAATACAAACATAAGCAAAAATACAATTATCAGCTTTGTTCTCATTTGCTTTTTCATAATAACCCTCCTAAAATAAAACAGTTATAGTGGTAAGACTGCTAAAGTTGAAATAAACCCTCATAACAAGTCATCACCTCTTTTATTAAATTAGAATAGGAAATTATGTCATGCTGAAATGTATATAACTCAGTTGGACAACAGGCAATATTCTGCTGGCCAATTGTGTCTGATAAATGAAAGATGTGAGCGATATGCAACATATAAAATTACATATTAATTCAAAATTAATATAAAATTACTATATTACAACTTAATTCTACATTATTTAGAAAAATATGTAAATAGGACTATAAGATTATAAACAATAGTAATATAATATTAAAAATTACTGTAAGCTCTTATCTGTAAGAATACCTCTAGCCTAAGATATAGAAAAACCAGGTATTATATCTCCTTCCTTTGTCATAAAAACTATAGTTTCTCATAAAGTAGAGAATAGGACACGCTTTTTCAAGGGATACTAAAGCCTTGTGGAGGTAACGACTAACATGACAGAGGAGAGGGGTACTGACAAGTTATGAAAAGGTGCAGTGTTATTTTTGCAGTTATATTATTACTATGCGGATGCAGCAGGAATCTTAAAAATAGTATTAGCCCGGTATCCTACACAAGTGCAGATAATTTTATAGAAAAGAGAATTGAAAGGAAAATAGAGAAAAGGATATTTGATTTTGTGGCTGAGGGGAGTGAGCCCATACAGGAAGATATTATTGTTCCAGGTAAATTTGATTTATCGGGTATAAGTCACGAGCTTAGAGCAACGATTAAAGGCATTGTAAACAAGAAACAGACCTTTCCTGAGAAATATACTGATATGGAAGGAATACTGACCTTTCGCGGCAATAATTTAAGGGACAGTGCTGCATACGGGAAAGTATATATAAAAGAAAAGAAGCTAGAGGTGCTTTGGGCTTTTGAGACAAGCAGCAGGTCATGGGGCGGCGGTGCCGGGTGGACCGGTCAGGCAGCGATAATCAAATGGCCGGCTGAAGCAATAGAACTGATGAATATAAAGAAAGAGTTCAAAAGCAGGAAAGATCTCACAGAAGCTGTGTGCCCTTCATTGGATGGCAGGATATATTTCTTGGAACTGGAGTCAGGATTACAAACCAGACAGCACATAGATATCAAAAACCCTATAAAGGGGAGCATAACTCTTGATCCTCGGGGATTCCCCCTGTTATATGTCGGACAGGGACTTCAAGAGACAGATGTAATGGGCTTCAGGATTTTCAGTCTGATAGACGGAAAGCTGCTTCACTTTATAAACGGTAAGGATTCTTTTGCCCTAAGAAAGTGGTGTGCCTTTGACGGTTCACCGCTTATAAACAGAAATACAGATACAATGATACTTGGAGGAGAAAACGGATTATTATATAATATTAAGCTCAACACTGAGTTTGATAAGGTTAATAAGACGATAAAGCTTGAGCCTGAAGAGGTAAAGTATAGATACAAAATAAAAGGAAACAGCTTTCAGGGGATAGAAAACTCAGTGGCTGCATATAAAAACTTAGTGTATTTTGCTGATAATGGAGGCAGTATACAGGCTGTCGATCTTATAAACATGGAGACAGTTTGGGTATTGGACAAAATTGATGATACCGATGCTACTATTACCGTCGAGGTTGAAGAGGGTGTACCTTATCTGTATACAGGCACAGAGGTAGATAAGCAGGGAATAATGGGGAACAGCCATATCAGAAAGATTAACGGATTGACTGGGGAAGTTTTATGGGATAAGCAATATCACTGCATTTCATTGCAGGGTGAAAAG
>JBMORW010000047.1:0-51470 GCA_049322695.1 Bacillota bacterium
ATAAATGAATAAGTCAAAAACTCAGGTCTGACCTCTTATAGTTTTTTATTAAAAAACCAATGCGTCTCCATATTTATTAGGGCCGATTCCACCCTTTATAAAAAACAATAAAAAAGCTATATACAAATTAGCGAAGGGCACAAGCAGTAATAAAGCCTTCCAGCCGGACCTGTCAAGATCATGTAGTCTTTTTACAATCTGCAATGACTGAAAAACAATAAGCATAGCAAACAGAATATATAGGTATATTTCGCTGAATTTCAGAAGATAATTCCCTAAAAAACCATAAATAAGGTTGCTGCACAAGATGAGGATAAAGAAGCTAAGTCTGTTAAGCCTTCCATTAGCTGAAAAAACATTGTCAAAATACATATAATACCTCCATAATAAAATGTAGATAATAATATTCTACGCACTTGCCCAAAATCCTCTAAATATGGAAAATTTATAGGGGAAGATGTGTTTATGTATATGACTGTAGAGTATTATGTTACTAAGGTAAAACGGCAAATAACGGAGGAAGACTTAATGGGTAATTATAGTGATATTATTGAGTTTATTAAAGAATTAGAAAGATTAAAGGATATAACAAGGACGGCATGGACAAGGAACGGTAAGCAGGAAAGTGTAGCAGAGCATTCCTGGCGATTGGCTATGTTCGCTTTGGTACTTCAGGATTATTTTATAGGGTTTGATATGAATAGAGTAATTCATATGTGTCTTCTGCATGACCTAGGTGAAGCCTATGAAGGGGATGTGTCTGCCAAAATCCAGACAGATCAAGTCAGTAAACTAAAAAGTGAGAAAGAAGCCATACAGAAGCTGCTGCTATCTCTGCCGGAAAACCTTCAGAGCAAGCTGATGGAGCTTTGGAAGGAATATAACGAGGGTGAGACAAAGGAAGCCAAGCTTGCTAAGGCTTTGGATAAAATGGAAACAATAATTCAACACAATCAGGGAAGCAATCCTGAAGATTTTGATTATATTTTTAATATAAAGTATGGAAGTGAGTATGCAGACTTTAATGATGTTGTCAGGGAAATAAGAAACATGATTGATGATGAAACAATAAGTAAGGCAAAAGCAACCATGATGTGGACAAGGGAATAAGATGTAATATGCAAAGTATTGGTTTTGAAAGGAGATGATTATCTACATGTATTTATTGATTGCAGCTGCAGTGTTCCTGTTTGTGGTACTGGGCTTATTCCTCAAATTTAAATTGATAAACAGGAAAGCAAAATAATAATAGGCATTCTGCTTGTTATTGCTGCCATCGTACTTATAGTGTGGGGTATACTTAAGCTGCCGGATATACTGGGTATATGCCTGATAGCTATAGGAGTGTTTCTGCTTATTATTGGAGTGCTTCTTATATTAAAGAAGTTACTGATGGACAAGAATATTATCGGATTGATATTAATAGGTTTAGCGATACTTCTATTTACTTTATTTGCGGTATTAGGAAATAATGGGACTGAAAGCACAGTATGGTCTTGGGGCTTTAATGCAACTGGACAACTGGGAAATGGAAACTTTGATACTTACTATGTTCCGACAGAGGTCAGTAACTCGTCGGATTTTATGGCTGTTGCCGGGGGAGTATATCACAGTCTGGCAGTAGACCGTAATGGAAATGCCTGGGCTTGGGGAGATAATACATCAGGTCAGCTGGGTAATGGTGACAACACTTCCAGCAATATACCTGTGCAGGTAAGTAACATATCCAATATAACAGCCATAGCTGCAGGGCAAACTCACAGTCTTGCTATTGATAGCAATGGCATGGTATGGTCATGGGGCAATAACTCACAGGGGCAATTGGGAGACGGTACCAACGCTACTAAAAATATACCTGAATGTACCCGTTCATGTTAGCATTACACCTAAGATTGCTGCCGTCTCAGGAGGAGTTATACACAGTCTTGCTTTAGAACGGGAAGGAACAGTATGGGCATGGGGGGACAGCGGACAAGGGCAGCTTGGTTATGGCAGTGATGCCAGCAGCAATGTACCTGTAAAGGTGTTGAACATAGAAAATATAGACAGAATTGCTGCAGGCGGATTCCACAATCTGGCACTGTAGGTGGAAGAGCCGATGGCAGATATGTTAATTATCATGCTAGCCATACTTTTATTTATACTGGGATTGATATTGCTTATTTAAGCATTCATATGCTTCACGCTATAACCAATCTATGCTAAAGTTATACTCAATAATACTTATATGATAAAGGAGGATGGCATATGCAGGAGCTGATAAATGAATATCCATTAGCGTTTATAGCTTTGGTGCTGATCCTTTTTATAGGTTACCTTAGAGCACTGTATAAGCACTTAAGCAAACGAAAGAAATGAGCTGTATGCAGCAGGATACTCCATCCTGCTGCATTTCTGTTTAGCTCCAACTGTCTGTAACTATATATTTACTTGTGGAATAAAATGTTGATAAGGGGAGGACTGTATTTACAATGCATGTTTTATAAGGAGGTGATTCTAAAGTGTATTTACTGATTTTAGCAGTAATAATATTCATGATAGTGCTTTGTAAGATACTTATATTCAAGCCCCTGCGCAGAGCCTTGCATTGGAAAACAGGCTTTTTTATTACCGCAGCTGCTTTAGTGTTGAGTGTATATGGTATTCTGCTGCTGCCAGCTTTCCTAGGAATTTTCCTGCTGGCATTAGGAGTATTTCTGCTTATATTCGGCTTTTTATTAATATTCAAAAGAGTTTTTACAACCTCAAATATATTGGGTCTTATACTTATCGGACTATCCATTCTACTGCTTACCTTCCCCTTGTTTTTAGGGAATATTAATGAAGCAGGCACTGCATGGGCATGGGGACATAACTCGTCAGGTCAGTTAGGAAATGGAACCTTTACAACAGCATTTGCTCCCGAGAATGTCAGGAACATTTCAAACATAATATCCATTGATGGAGGAAATGCACATAGCTTAGGCTTGCAGAGAAATGGAGTTGTATGGACTTGGGGGAGCAATAGCTCCGGACAGCTGGGAGATGGAACAGCAATAACTTCTAACATACCTGTTCGGGTCAGCAATATATCAGATATAGAGGCTGTAGCAGGAGGAGGGTCTTTCAGTCTTGCCCTGAAGGATAACGGTACGGTATGGGCCTGGGGCAATAATTTTTTTGGTCAGCTTGGAGACGGTACAAACACGAGCAGTCTAGTCCCTGTACAAGTAAGCGGTATTTCTGATATCATTGCCATAGACAGCGGCAGTTCTCATTCCTTGGCACTGCAAAAAGACGGCACGGTATGGGCTTGGGGGCTAAACTCCTCCGGACAGCTGGGAAACGGTGGCTTTATCAACAGCAACCTTCCTGTACAGGTCAATCCTGTAGCTGGCATTAAGTTCATAGCTTGCGGAAATGCGCATAGTCTGGCTGTAGACGAAGACGGTACTGTGTGGGCATGGGGTAATAACTCTCAGGGGCAGCTGGGTGACGGTAGCTTCGTAAATAAGTCTACTCCGGTACAAGTAGTTAATATATCTGATATTTCAGCAGTAGCCGGAGGCAGCTTGCACAGCTTGGCAGTAGAAGACAACGGCATTGTTTGGTCTTGGGGATTTAATTTCTACGGACAGTTGGGTGATGGTACCAATACCACCAGCCCTATTCCTGTACAAGTAATAGACATACCTGATATCAGAGTTTTAGCTGCAGGAGATAATCATTCCTTGGCATTAGATTTAGATGACAATTTATGGGCCTGGGGAAGAGGAAGTCTAGGGGAGCTTGGAAACGGTACGACATTCAATAGGAATACACCACAAAAAAACAGCAGTATAGCCAATATTAATGCTGTATCAGCCGGAGCGAATCACAGCTTGGCTGTTGAGAACGCAGTACTCATACCACCTATAATAATCATACTGCTGGTAGTACTATTGTTTATTTTCGGGATAACGCTTGCTTTTATATAAAATAAGGGTCAGATAGTAGTCTGGCCCTTAAGACCTAATGCTTGAACATATTATATAATCTTACCAAAGGAACACCATAGGTTACCTTCATTAAAGGATTGTTATAGATAAGCTGCTTGATAGGAGTGTCTAGCAGTGTCAATAATCTGTCCAAGTCGTTATTATCAAAGGTATTCATTGCCTTTCTGAGTTCATATTTCTTATTGATATCCTTTAGCATTCTTTTCATATCCTTAATTGCAAATCACCTTAATTGCAAATCGATAGAAATTAAACATTAAATAATTAATAATACAAAATAAAAATTTAATGATAAACATTAAATTTTTATTGACAAATGTATTATAAGGGTTTATTATTGAAATATAAACTGATTGGAGGGTGATATAAATGAAAATGAATCCTGTAAAATTTAAAAAAATGGCAAGGGTACTGAGAATAATATTGAATATATGCCTATGGGCAGGTGCTGCTGCAGGTGCAGCTGCCACTATAGCGACCATGGTGTTTATATTCAGGCCGGAGCTGCTTTCAGGTCTGGCAGAATCAGGCAGAATGTCAGTATCTCTGGGCTTTAGCGAAATAGTCACTTACAGACTTGGCTCCGATATACTTGATGCATCAAAGTTTAGACCTGTACTGTACACTATTGTCCCTGCTATAGCAATACTGCTTGCTATGTATGTGATTATAGTAAAGCAAATAGTGGATATATTAAAAACTATTGAAAGGGATTGTCCCTTTGCCGAGGAAAACTCAAAAAGGCTCGGTATTATTGGAACAGTAATGCTTGTGGGATCTGTTGTCTTCAATATAACTCAAAGTGCTATGGCTACAGCAGTAATAATGAGCTATAACATACCCAATTTTGATGTGAAATACTCTATTGATAAAAACATGCTGCTTATGGGCTTGCTCGTATTGATACTTGCCGGTGTTTTCAAGTATGGAAGCTTCTTGCAGAATGAATATGATTCAACTCTGTAGGAGGTGGGAGAATGGCTATAATTACAAGACTGGACAGAGTGCTTGCAGATAGAAAGATGCAGCTGGGTGATCTGGCTGACAGTATAGGAATATCCATAGTGAATCTGTCAAACCTCAAAACAGGTAAGGTAAAGGCAATAAGATTCTCAACTCTCAGCTCGATTTGCAGAGTGTTGAACTGCCAGCCGGGGGATATACTTGAATATGTGCCAGGCGGGGATGATGAAGAGGATGAAGTGGATAAATAAATTCTGTATGTCTGTCCTCCAATTCAGTAGTATAATAAAAGTAGGAATTATTTACTTTATACTTTGAAATGGAGGATGGATTATGGAAAGGAGACCCTATGACAGACGCCGCAGGCCTGATGTACTGGCAAAATGGGTGAGGGTATCAGGCGGGATTTCATGGTTTCTGGTTATTCTTGCACTGGTCACTGCAATATTTGCCAAGCCAAGGATGGACACTATTTTTGATCAGCACAACAATATCAGAGTGCCGCATAACTGGGACACACAGGTGCTGCAGACAGCTTTTATAATACTTATTGCATTGTTTATCTTCTGCGTCATATCCTTGATATTTAACTCCATGCGGATGAAGCGAAAGACAGACCGTTTCAACAGATCTATCATATTCAATGCAGTTGCATCTCTGTTTGGTATACTGATGTTTCTTATATTCATTTTATAATACGGAAATACGGACATGAAAGATACATTTAAGATGTATCTTTTTTACTGTGGCAGATACTAATAAAAGTGTTGCAATATGCTAATAATAATAAAAAAGTATCAAGGAGTGTTTTTATGAATGTATTACGTTTTACACACGTCTTTTACTTCGCATTTACATGGGCTTTGGTTTTTATACTGATTAAACCAAAGCGTATAATCCAATTACTTCCCGTCGCTGTATTGGGTATACTGGCTATTACTATTGTAGATGTGTATATAATTTCACTAGGTCTGTATAAATTTAATAATCCTTTGGCAAATGTATGGGGTGCACCATTATTTCATCTTTTGTGGGCTGGAGCGGCAGCGATAATATTGGTGAACTATATGAAGGAAGGCTTTAATAGAAAAGCTGTCATTATACTCTTTTTTACAATAGTCACATTGGTTTTGGAATACATAGCGGAGGCAGCAGGTGTGGCAGAAAGACTAGGAAAATACAGTTATATACACAGCGGCTTGCTTGACTTTGTCACTTTAGTGGTTTTGCTGTGGGTAGCTGAGGGCTTGTATGGGAACAGGATTTATTTGAATAAGAATAAAGTGTAAATAGTAAAGAATAACGTTGTTTAAGCAGAAATAGCAGAGAAAACTGCTATTTTTTGTCTTTAATACTTAATAGCGCACTTTGAAACACGAACATATGTTTGGTATAATAATGCCAGAGGTGATAAAGATGATTAATGGCAAAAGGCAGGTTGAAGCGCTTGCATGGCATGATTTGGAGGGTGTTCCGGAGCCCTACAGGGTTAAATATGAGCTTTATGGGGAACTGGTAATACTCAAAATCAGGACTATACACTATGAAAAAAAACAGCTGCCCGATAACACATTATATATGTGTTATGAATGTGAATCCATAGGATATGAGACCAACAAGAATCTTAATCTTGAATATGATATGGGTACGGGCAAATGGTATATGGTGCATCAGCATCAGTAAAGCAAACTGGCTCAAAACGGCATCAAAATATGAAATTGAATATAAATGGCATTGGTGCTATACTTATGCCATGAGGATGTTATGCAAAATATGATATAAACAGGAAAGCTTCCGTGGTGTCAAGACTCCAGTGGGAGCTTTATTTAACTTTCTGATAAATTACAGGGGGTGAGCCTGTGAGGATGCTGATAGTATTGTTGGTTATAGCCATACTGATTACAGCTGCACTGTCATTCGCTATTTACAATAAAGTGTTTATAAATAATAATGATTTGCTTGAGGATACATACAAAAACTCATTACATAAGGCTGAGGATTCCAAGAAAAGCTCTCGTGCATTACAAAATTACAATAACAGTGCTGAGCAGGAATTTAAGAATATATTTGCCGTAGAAGCACTGTCTGATAGTATTATTGACAGGATCAACGGAGTATCATGGATACCTGAAGCTCCTGTTAAACTGGAGGAGCTCAGGTATATAACGGTAGCCTACTGGGGCTTTGATGATAGGACTCACAGAGGAGAGCTTATTGTCCATGAAAAGCTGGCAGAGGAAGTAATAGAGATATTTACGGAGCTTTATGATAATAAATATCCTATTTATAAGATAAGCCTTATAGATGACTATGATGGCGATGATAACAGATCCATGGAGGATAACAACACCTCAGCCTTCAATTACAGAAGTGTACCCGGAAGCAGCAGACTTTCAAAGCACAGCTATGGTACTGCAATAGACATCAACCCTGTACAAAACCCATATGTTGACGGCAATAATGTATATCCGGAGACAGGAAAGGATTATCTGGACAGAAGCAATATAAGAAAAGGGATGATAATAGAGGGAGATATATGTTATAATGCTTTTGTAGGCAGAGGCTGGATATGGGGCGGAAGCTGGAAGTCAACAAAGGATTACCAGCATTTTCAGAAACTTATTGATTGACTTATAGTATCTCAATATTGTAAAATACCTTATGTATGAGATGTTCCAGAATACTGCGATAATCTGTGATAACAAACGTATTATAAGGCTAGAATAAAAATATAAAGGTATTGTTGATTTTACTTTATATGTAACTTATTGTATTTTTGAATATGTGGCTAATTACAACTAAGGAGGAATTTATTTGAATAGAGATTTCACCAAAAGGTTTATTATAATATTGCTAGTGTTTTCTCTTGCTGCTGTATTTGCTGCTTGCAGCGACAACAATGATACAAAGCAGGAAACGGACCCTATGATAAAATTTAAGAATCAGGTGCTTGATCTTGATCCTGATATTACAGATTCCACATTAACAACTGCCGGAGATAATACAATACTTATGACAATTGTTGTGAGAGATATTGCTACGGATGATTTTGCAAATGAAATAGGTAAAAACCATGCTAAACAGCTGAAGAAAAAGTTCCCGGAAAAGGTTGTAAAGCTCAAAGTAGTAAAAGGCGGAAATACCATAGGAGATTTTACTATAGGCAGCTAAATAGCAGAAATAAAAGCTTAATGCTCAGAAGTGCATTAAGCTTTTTTGATTGAGGGAGTTATTGCATTCTACATACTTTTATTATATAATGAAATAAATAGTTATTTAGGTACTTAAATACCAAAATAAGAAGAGGTGATAGGGTGAGCATTATAAGCATGTCTGAAATGACATCATTGGCACTTCATGGGATTATGTACATAGGGCTGCAGGAAAACACACTTGTAAGTGTAAAGGAAGTGGCTGAAGCACTGGGTGCATCTGAGGCACATCTTTCAAAGGTGCTCCAGAAGCTTGTAAAAGCAGGC
Organism: Bacillota bacterium; assembly: GCA_049322695.1. Taxonomy (GTDB): domain Bacteria; phylum Bacillota; class Clostridia; order Lutisporales; family Lutisporaceae; genus CALGKJ01. Next base: position 8,420 of record JBMORW010000047.1, read on the forward strand.
TTCTTAAGCTCTATAAGAGGTCCAAAGGGTGGATTTGCATTGGCAAAGGCAAAGGATAAAATAAAATTGTACGAGATATATGAACTCTTTGAGGGAAAGGTCAACGAGGATTGCGGTTGTCCCATGAGCAGGAAGCAGTGTGCGTTTAAGGCTTGTCCCTTCAAAAAAGTTTTTTCACTATGCTACAAGGAGTTTTATAAGGAATTTACCGAAAAAACATTGGCAGATGCCTTTGCAATGGAAGAAAAGCAATTGTAAAAAAGCTGCTGTATAAGGAGGAATACAGATGAAAATAAGGACAAAGCTTATGCTTGTTTTTACCCTGTTTGTAGTACTGGTTTTAGGTGTGGTAATGGTAAACTATTTCACATATATATCCTTGGATAGTGATGCAATATTTGTAAATTATTCAGGAAGATTAAGAGCGAACAGCTATAGAATGGCACAGCTGTCAGCCAATATTGTATTAAGCAGAGACAACCAGGAGCTGAAAACAGCTTTGCAGGACAGAATGGATTTTTTTGATAAGGCAATTAACTCACTGATAGACGGTAATAGGGATTGGGGCCTGAAGCCAATTAATGACTCAGAAATCAAAACAGAGCTGGAGGCTATAAAGCTTCGGTGGGTTAATGAGTTCAAGCCGGCATATGAGAGAATGCTGCATAGCGATGCAGCGGTCCTGGATATAATCAGCAGGAATGTTGACGATTACGTGAAGCAAATTGATGATACTGTCAACCACTATTCGGAGCACTCTCAGCAAAAGGTGACAGCAGCAAAAATATACAGCCTTTCTTTCATATTCATTGCTTTTATGACGGGTGTGCTATCACTGCTTGTTATCAGAAAAGGTATACTGGCGCCTATTGATTCTATAACTCAAGGCCTTAAGGACATTTCCACAGGAAATGGGGATTTGACAAAGGAGCTGCATTTTAAGGGCGATAATGAAATAGGTATCCTCACAAAATATTTCAACCAGTTTTTATCCAGCATAAGGGATATAATAATCATTATTTCCAAGTCCTCAGGCACTCTTTACAATTCGATGGGCTCTATATCACAGACAAGTGAGGAGCTTGCCAAATCCACTGAGATGATAGCTTTATCCATACAGGATGTATCAGCCGGAAGTGTGAAGCAATCTGATATGGTAAAGAATCTAAATGCATTGGTAAATGAGATGAATGATAAGATAGCTGAAGTTATGAGAAAAGCAGAAAGGCTACTGGAACAATCGAAAAAAACTAAGCTTTCAGCCGATGAAGGAAATGAGACTATTGAAAAAGAAGTAGAACAACTGAAGGAGCTTGTAAATACCACCAGTAACGTGTCTGGCGCTGTTGACAAGCTTGAAGAGCATTCGGATGAGATACAGAGCATACTGACCATTATACAGGCTATTTCAAATCAGACCAATCTGCTTGCACTCAATGCATCCATAGAAGCAGCCAGAGCAGGTGAAGCAGGAAGAGGGTTTGCCGTAGTTGCTGATGAAATAAGGAAACTTGCAGAAGAGACGGCAAAATCGACAGTAAGCATCGGGAATCTGGTAAAAAACATCACCAGTCAGACTGCCGATGTCAAAAAGAGTATGGATATTATGGTGAATAAAATAAGCGAGCAGTCAAGCAGTATGAACGAGGTTTTGGTCAAGCTCAGCAATATTCACGCTGAATCGGATGAAACCTATCAGGAAGCAAAAGCAATAAAGGATATCAACAGTAAGATAAGTGAGGATTTTATAACCATCAATTACTCTGCCAGCCAAATATCCGAGGTAGTAGAAAAGAATTCTCAGAATACGCAGGATGTGGCTGCTGCAGTACAAGAGCAGACAGCTTCCTTCCAGGAGGTTTCAGCTAACATGACAGCACTTAATGAGATGTCCGCACAGTTGAAATCTGTTGTATCAAGATTTAAAATTTAGCTGTAGTTAAAATCTCTTTCTCCAAGTTTTGCAGAAAGAGATTTTTTCATTTTATTTAAGCTATAATAGGTGTAAAATATAATAAAGAATACAATGAGCAGCTTTGATGCTTATATAATATTTACGAAGGTTAAGGAGGATGGATATGCACAGTGAGTTAATAGACAGGCTTTTAAAATCAGAGGAGCCTTCTATAAGATACAGGGTTTTGGTGAAGGTGCTTAAGGAGAATCCTAATTCAGCTAAAATTAAAGAGCTGCAGGAGGAAATACGCACATCAAAAAGAGTTCAGACACTCTTGCATCCCAGGACTGCAGACGGACGGCTGGAACCGGCAAATCATGTCTATCATAAGTGGCATGGTGCTCACTGGGTGTTAGCTCAGCTGGCTGAGCTGGGATATCCCGAAGGAGATGCTTCTCTGCATCCCATAAGAGATCAGCTCTATGAGCATTGGCTGTCACCTAAGATGTTAAGAATGGTTGAGTGTAGTGCTGATAAGGCTCATAAGGTTGACGGCGTGCCTGTAATAGACGGAAAGCCCAGGCGCTGCGCGTCGCAGCAGGGGAACGCATTATTCTCCACGCTTGCACTTGGCATACATGATGACCGTGCTATAGCACTGGCCTCTCTATTGGTAAAATGGCAGTGGCCCGATGGTGGCTGGAACTGTGACAAAAATCCTGAGGCAAACGTTTCATCCTTTACGGAGACTCATATACCTTTAAGAGCATTGGCTTTATATACCAGAGTGTATTCTGATTTTGTCATCAAGGGCGTGGTTAAAGAAGCAGCTGAAGTATTTCTCAGCAGGTATATGTTTAAGAAAAAGAGCAGCGGTGAAGTACTAAACCCGGAATATCTGAAACTGCATTATCCATGCTATTGGCATTATGACATTTTGTTTGGTCTGAAAATCATGGCCGAATGTGGCTATATAAGAAATGAACGCTGTAGTGAAGCCCTTGATATGCTGGAAAGCAAGGCTTTGCGGCAAGGCGGGTGGGCAGCTGATGCCAAATTTTATAAAACAGTAAAGACGGCTGATACTGTTCCTGCCTCCAATACCGATAAGCTTGGCTGGGGAGAGACCGGCAAAAACAAGCTGAACGAGTGGGTAACTACAGATGTGCTATATGTGTTGACAGAAGCCGGAAGATTAAAGCTTTAGGGTAAAATCCAGATAAAATTCCATTTATGGTGCATTTTTCACGGATAAAATAATTCAGGCAGTTAAGAATAATAATAACTTCATCTACGAGGAGGTTTATTATGCGCGAAGGTTTAATACCAACACTGCTTGGAACAGGAGTAACTGCAGCTGCTACGGTAATGAGAGTCAGAGATATGAGAAAAAGGGGCATGCGGAAAAGGGATATGGTGCCTATGGCACAGACAGCTCTGCTGGGCTTTGGCTTGGCACACATCATTTTGGGAGCCATCGATATGGCACAGCATAGGAGATAGTACAAAAAAGTAAGGTATTGCCTTACTTTTTTTCATACTTGAAATTTTCACATTTTGTGATAATATAAGATTACATTGTAAAAAATTGGGGGTAAAAAAATGAAGAAAAACAAAATGACAAAGCTGGCTGCGGTAGTAATGATTATTATGCTGGCTATAAGTTCATATGCAGCAGCAGATGAAGGCATGGCAGTAGGCACACCGGTAGGAAGCATCCTGAAAACAGATATAATAGCAAAGATAGATGGATATGTTATTCCATCGTATAATATTGACGGAAGTATGGTCATATATGCCAAGGATCTCAGAAACTACGGTTTTGATGTGGTATGGGATGCCGAAAAGCGCGCAGTTATAGTGAACAGAAATGAAGAACTGGAGTTCAGCCCTATGCCGGTGGCTGAGAGCAGTACAGAAGCAGTGGGTACAAAGCTTGGTGATGTACTATATACAGATATCAAGGTTTATATTGGAGATGCAGAGATAAAAAGCTATAATGTTAATGGCAGCACTGCTTTTTATTTTAGGGATCTGAAACAGTTCGGAACAGTAGAATGGGATGCAGATGACAGAATATCTGCTTTGGTACTCAGTTCATCAGAGACTGCAGATGCTTATTATGACAGCGGAATGTACTACAAGGATATGGGCCTTTACAAGCTTGCTATTCAGAACATTAACAAAGCAATAATAAGCAATACCGATTACATAGACTTATATCTTGGTTACTATGCGGGAAGCACATACTACAATGATTTTCTGGGCCTTTCAATAGATATACCTGAAACGTGGATTTTGCAGAATATTGAGGCTGTGAAATCTGACAAGGTAAGTTCTATTGAGGCTGAAACAGAAACTGCAAATAAGGAAGCATATTTGGAAAACTATATGCCGCTTATGGCAGTTGATGAAGATGGAAGCAGCATAATTACGATGCTTGTAATGCCCGTAAAGGAAGACCTTACCGGGGAAACAATGAAGGCAATAAGCGATGGAATACTGGAAGAGTTTAAAAATACATATACTGTAGGTGAAGAGCTGAAATTGGAGCTCGGAGGAATAGAGTTCGACGGTTGCACTATCAGTTATGCCGACGAAAACATACAGACTAACATGCACGTATATTATGCTGCAAGGAATAATAGCGTTGTATGCCTTTATATAACCTATAAGGATGCAGAGGAACTGGATATGGTTATGCAGTACCTTGATACTCTGGAGTGGAGCGAGTAAATTATAAAAAGTAAAGAAGATGGATAGAATGGTCCATCTTCTTTTTTAATCCTCTTTATGCATATCGTAAAGCCGTATTATGTACTCATAAAATTCTTTTGCTATATTATTCTTAATATATACAGGATGTACTATGTCAGAATTGCTAAAGCAAACATTGGTGAATATCTCGCCATACTTGAATATTGGTACCTTCATGCCGTTTAAATCTATCAGAATACATCTTTTTATGATATCAGACTGCTCCTTGTCCTCGTAAAAAAGTCTATCCTTAGGCTTCTTCTGATATGAGACGGCTACAACATGATGTCCGTTTCCGGCATCAAAATGTATTTCATTATTGACAATCTCAAATCCATCAGTATACTGCATGATTTTTTCTAGGATGAGCTCGTCATCCTTACTGAGATTTCCCCAAAACATATAGATATCCCCCATCTATAAAATAAAAAGACACATCTGTATATATCTAAAAGTTTATGAACATCTGAACATAAACTGATGTATCTTATTACAATTATATTACAAAATACCCATATGTGTACATTGTAAAATATAAACAATAATACCATTTTTAAAATTTACACCAAAAAAACAATTTTTACTGCGAAATCTATAATATAAAAAGTGGATAAGCTGTTGAAATATAGAATGCAGTCCATAATTGTTTAAGTTATAGAAATGACATACAAAAAGCTGTACCAAAGGCTTATCCGCTGCAAATCTATTATATTTGATTGGAGGTAATACATATGAGAAGGATGAAAAAGCTGACGGCTATGGTGCTAATACTTGCAATGATGTTCACTTTGGTACTTAACATAACCGTATTTGCAGAAGAATATGAAAGCAGTATAGCATATGACAATAAAGGAAAAGGACAGGATAAGGGTAATGGAAAACCGGACAAGGACGAGCCTGCAGAAGAGGCAGTAACAGAAGAATCTGAAACAGACATTGAAGAAACAACTGAGGAAGCTTCAGAGGAGACAGACTCAGCAGAAGGTGAGGAGACAGATGAAGACAGCAGTGAGGAAGGTAATGGTAAGGGTAAAGAGAAACAAGAACTAAAGGCACAGCTTGAAGCTGTAAAGGATGAGCTGGAAGCACAAAAAGACATGGTAGAAGCACAAAAGGATGAACTGGAAGAACAGTATGAAGAAGCAAAGGAAAGCGGCAACACCGAAGCTGCTGCACAGCTTTTGGAGCAAATCAATGGTCTCAAAAGTGAAATGGATGAGCTGAAGGCTCAAATGAAGGAAACAAAGGAACAGATGAAAGCAGCAGTGAGGGGCGATTATACAGAGGAAGAACTGGCGCAAATAGCTCAAATTGCAGAAGAAATAGAAGGTGAAGATGAATCGATAACTGCAATGCCGGTAGACAGTTTTATAATGAGAGGCAAAAAAGTCAAATTTGATGTGCCGCCTGTAATAAAAGACGGAAGCATGCTGATACCTGTAAGAGCCATATCTGAAGGTTTCGGCGCAGTAGTGGAATGGAATGCAGAAGATGAATCTGTAACAATAACCAAAGGTGATATAACAATAGTAATAACACTGGGAAGCAATATAGCTGTTGTAAATGGTGAAGAGGTTGAACTTGTAGCTCCTGCACAAAGAATAAGCAACAGGACTATAGTACCTATAAGATTTATTGCTGAAAGTCTTGGACTGATAGTTACGTGGGATGATGAAACAGATACAGTAGATATCGAAGATGGAACAGACGGAACAACTACAGACGGAACAACAACTGATGGAACAACTACGGACGGAACAACAACTGATGGAACAACTACGGACGGAACAACAACTGATGGAACAACTACGGACGGAACAACAACGGACGGAACAACAACAGACGGAACAACAACTGATGGAACAACTACGGACGGAACAACAACTGATGGAACAACTACAGACGGAACAACAACAGATTCAACAACTGACACCAACACCGGCAGTGATACAGACACAACCGGACAATAAATGCTAAAAGAGCCGAAAGGCTCTTTTTTTATTCTGTAAGCTGTACGCTGGCTGCTTTTTCCGTTTTTTGTCTGCCAAAATAATTGGTGCCTATTACTCCTGCAAGTATCATAATACCGCCTGTCAGCTGATACCAGTAAAAAGACTCCTGTCGTATAAAAACTCCTGCTATTATGGATATAACCGTGGTTAGGTTGGAGAATACACCTGCCCTTGCTGCAGAAAGCTTTGAAAGCATGTAGTTAACCATGAAAAAGGCAAGTATCGAAGACAGAGTACCAAGGTATAGAACAGATACAAGTGCAGGGAGATAAGCAAACCCCGAAAAATGAGTGTTCAGATTGCCGGTGATGACGCTTTGCCCTAAAGCAATAATATTGAAAACTATTGCACCTACCCACATCATAACAAAGGTTATTTCTACAGGAGTATACACCTTTGAAAGCTTCCTGGATAAAATATTATATACACCTGCTGCCAGCACTGCACCCAAAAGGCTGAGAAGTCCGGTGAAATGGCCCCCGAAGCTGAGGTTTCCTGACATAAAGAAAATGAAAAGAACTCCGGACACAGACAGTATTATAAATGCCAGCTGTGTTTTTGTGGGACGTTCATTGAGGAATATCAATGCAAATAAGGTGACTACTACAGGGATAAGTGCTATCATCATGCCTGCCTGAGATGAGGAAGTGAGCTTTACCCCTAGTGTTTCAAATATAAAGTACAGCACCGGTTGAAACAGTGTAAGCAGCATAAGCTTTTTAATAGGCTTTCCTCTCAGCTGCACCTTTATAATCTTCAGCTTCACAAGAACAGTAAGAACCAATGCAGCCAGCAGGAATCTGAAAGAAAGCAGGTGAATGGCAGGAAATGCATCTAAAGCCTGCTTTGTAAACATAAAGGACAGACCAAAAATAAGTGAAATAGCCAATCCTGCCAGATATGGCAGATATTCTCTGTATTTATTCAATTTAACACCCCACAAAAAAATTAAATATATCAATGTAATTTTATCAAATGACTTTATACCTGTCCATTTGATTATTATAGAAATAATTGGAACATAAAATTTTCAAACTTTGTTTGACTAATACATTACTATGTATTAAAATGAGTATGATAATTTCAAAATGGGGGAGCTGGATGAATCCGGCTGAGAGGAAGCTGACTTGCTTCGACCCTTATAACCTGAACTGGGTAATGCCAGCGGAGGGAGAATAGTGCGTATTTGCATTACTGCGACTCTTTATCCGTATGGCTGAAGAGTCTTTTTTATTTTATTTGCAAGGAGGAAATATGATATGCCTATAGTAAATGTAAGCCTTCAGGTGCTTCCCAGGGTACCGGATGAAAGAATATATCCTGTGGTTGACAAGGTAATTGAGTACATAGCTTCATGCGGGGTCAAATATGAGGTGGGACCTATGGAAACAACTATCGAGGGGGAGCTGGACGAGCTTTTGGACATAGTGAAGAAAGCGCAGGAAATATGTATTAGTGAAGGTGCTACACGGGTGATGTCTATGGTAAAGATTGATTATAAGCCTGAGGGTGTGACGATGGATGAAAAAATCGCAAAATATAGAGACTAAACTGATACCAGCAGCGTTTATGATATTTTTGGTAATGCTGTGGCAGCTGTTTGTTGATTTTGGCCTTGTAAAAAGATTCATACTGCCATCACCAACAGATGTCATAAAAGCACTTGCAGCTAATGTGCCTGATCTGCTGCATCATTCATCCTATACATTGCTGGAGGCAGCAGCAGGATTTTCGCTGTCAATTTCTTTTGCCTTTTTACTGTCAATGGCTATGGATAGCATCAAAATACTGAAAAGGGCATTATACCCCATGCTTATAGTGTCACAGACTGTACCGATTATAGCGTTGGCACCACTTTTTGTAATGTGGTTCGGGTTTGGGATTGCTCCTAAAATAATAGTTGTAATACTTGTATGCTTTTTTCCTATTGCAGTGAGTCTTTTAGATGGTTTGGATTCGATTGATCCTGATATCATAAATCTCATGAAATCTATGGGAGCAAGCAAGCTGCAGATATTCAGACAGGTTAAGTTTCCTGCGGCTATTGTCAGCTTTTTCTCAGGACTTAGAATAGCAGCCACCTACAGCATAATGGGAGCTGTTATAGGTGAATGGCTGGGAGGAATGTCAGGTCTGGGAGTGTACATGATGAGAGTAAAGCATTCGTACACCTATGACAAAATGTTTGCTGCAATACTGGTTATAGTCGTACTCAGCATGCTGGTTTTCAGGCTTATATCCTTATTACAGTCCAGACTTATGCCGTGGCACAATAAGTTAAATGAAAAGTAATATAATAACGGAGGTAGTAAAATGAAAAAAACAGTATCAATAATACTTGCACTAGCATTCTTAGCAGCTATGCTGGGAGGTTGTGCAGCAAAAGCACCTGGGGAGCATCAGAAGGTAACTGTACTTTTGGATTGGGTGCCAAACACCAACCATACAGGCTTATATGCTGCAATAGAAATGGGATATTTCAAGGAAGAGGGTCTTACAGTAGAGATAATCCAGCCTTCTGAGGGAGGAAGTGCAGATTTGATAGCTGCAGGACAGGGTCAGTTCGGCATCAGCTATCAGGAGCAGGTAACCTTTGCAAGAACAGCTGATAACCCCCTGCCTGTAAAGGCTATCGCAGCAATTATCCAGCACAATACCTCAGGCTTTGCTTCACCTGCTGCAAAAAACATCAAATCACCCAGGGATTTTGAGGGAAAAAGGTACGGCGGCTGGGGTTCACCTGTAGAAACAGCAATGCTTAAGGCTCTTATGGAGAAGGAAGGAGCGGATTTTTCCAAGCTTCAGATGATGGATATAGGTGCAGCAGATTTCTTTACTGCCACTGAGAAGGATGTAGACTTTACCTGGATATACTACGGATGGGACGGAGTTGCTGCCAAGCAGCGCAATATACCCCTTAACTTCATAAGACTTCAGGATGTGGATCCCAATCTTGATTTTTATACACCTGTAATAATAGCAAGTGAAGAATTGTTGAAAGCAAACCCCGAGCTGGCTAAAAGATTCCTGAGAGCAGTTTCAAAGGGCTATGAGTATGCCATATCCAACCCTGAGGAAGCTGTAAAGGCACTCTTGAAGCATGCTCCTGAGATAGATGCTTCCATGGCTTTAGAAAGCCAGAAATACCTTGCCGGACAATATAAGGCTGATGCGGCAAGATGGGGAGAGATGAAGGAAGAAATTTGGGAAAACTACAGCGGCTGGCTGCTTGAAAAGGGCTTGCTGACTAAGAAGCTGGCTGCAAAAGAGGCGTTTACTAATGAATTCTTGCCTGCTAAGTAATAAGCTTGAAATAAGGAGCATACACAAAAGCTTTGGGGAGCTGAAGGTACTGGAGGATATTACACTGAAGCTCTCTCAAAATGAGTTTGTGACCATACTGGGACCAAGCGGCAGCGGTAAAAGCACCATATTCAATATTATAGCCGGCCTCCTAAAGCCTGACAGGGGGGAAGTCCTTATAGAGGGCGAAGACTATATAGGCAGGACTGCACGTGTAAGCTACATGTATCAGAAGGATTTACTGCTGCCCTGGAAAAAGGTGATAGATAATGTGGCTCTGCCGCTTGTAATCAAAGGCGAGAGCAAGAAGGGTGCAAGAGAAAAGGCTGCAGAGCATTTCAAGCTTTTTGGACTTGAGGGCTTTGAGTACAGATATCCCTTTCAGCTTTCAGGAGGTATGAAACAGAGAGCAGCACTTATGCGGACCTTTATGTTTTCCAGAGACATTATGCTTCTTGACGAGCCCTTTGGGGGTCTGGATGCTATTACAAAGGCAAAGCTGCATTTTTGGCTGCTGGAGGTACTGACTGAGCTGAAGGCGTCAGTGCTGCTGGTAACCCATGATATAGAGGAAGCGATATTCCTGTCGGACCGTATATACATACTTTCTGACAGACCGGCATGTATAAAGGAAGAGGTAGCTGTAAAGCTTCCGAGACCGAGAAGCAGAGAAATAATTATTTCAGAGGAATTTAACAGCTTAAAGGGGCATATAATGGATTTGTTGTAAGGAGGTGCAATATGGCATTGTTTGATATGATTGCGAAGGGTTACGACAGCTGGTATGATACTGCAATGGGCAGCTTTGTGGATAAGGTTGAGACAGAGCTGGCTATGGGTATGCTGAGCATCAAGCCGGGAATGAAGGTGCTGGATATAGGCTGCGGTACGGGCAATTTCAGTATGAAGCTTGCGCAGGTGGGCTGCATTGTAACAGGCATAGACATATCTGACTCTATGCTGGATATAGCCAGGGAGAAGGCAGACAAAGAGAAGCTTGATATAGAATATTTGAATATGGATGCATATAATCTTATGTTTGATGATAATTCCTTTGATATGGTGTTTTCCATGGCTGCTTTTGAATTTATAAACGATACACAGATCGCTTTTGATGAGATGCTGCGAGTGGCAAAGCCGGGAGCTCAATTACTTATAGGGACAATACATGCTGACAGCAGCTGGGGAAGGCTCTATATGAGTGAGGAAGTCAGAGAAAACAGCGTTTTCAGATATGCCAGCTTCAAGACCATAGAAGATTTAACAACTCTAAAAGGTGCAAGACTTATAAATAAGGGAGAGTGCCTTTTTATACCGCCTGATACTCCGGAAGAGGATATCAGCATGGAAAAGGAAGCAGAGCTATCAAAGACTGAGGGAGGTGGCTACATATGTGTGCTGTGGCAGAAGTAGCAGTCTGCCAGATATCCTTCCTGCCTGTGGATAGTGAGGATTATATAGAGGACATTCATAGAGTGTTGGCAGTTATAGAAAGTACTGATTTGGAAATTGATATAGGTGCCATTTCTACTCTGGTAAAAGGCAACAGGGATAAGGTTTTAAAGCTGATAAAGGATATATATATAGCAATGGAGAATGTGTGCAGCTTTGTGATGGACATAAAGCTTTCAAATGTGTGCGGGTGTAGATAGAGAAACAGCCGGGAACTCCCGGCTGTTTTAGTTTATATATCCGTTTCTTACTACGGTAAAGTCTGAGGATCACTTTCCAGATGTGTAGCATCAGCTTTTCTTTTTACTTGTATTATTTCATTTCCTGAGAAAGTTCCGGCAGTCTCTCCGGATGCCCATGCTGTCCAGGTGTTGCCACCGTCAGTACTATATCTGAACTCATAGTCTGAATTTATACTGTCGATTGTATTTGTACCTGTATTATAGATTAATGTAGGTACTGGCTGCTTGGTTACCTGCCCAAGCATTCTCATATTTGTAGGATGGTCTATATCACGTACCCATACATAGCCTTCTACGAAGCTTACATTATAGGTGCCTCCATCTGTTCCGGTCACCCATGAGCCGGGATTTAATGTACCGTCGACACCGGCATCCAAATTATACTGTATGTCAGGCTCACCTGGCAGTATTGCCATATTTGCTACGTTTATTACCTCAGAATCTAAGTTCTTAAGATCCAGATTCGCTGTAGCACTGGAAGAGAGTGCGGCTGCAGTTGCCTTAGTACGTACGTAGAAGTATTTTGTACCTGTTGAATCCACTGTGGTAGAATCAGTAATGTCATTCCAAGCAGAGCCATCGGTGCTGTATTGATAATTATCGCTTGCTGCTACTTGTACTCCCGTTCCGTCATCTGATTTCATAAATACCGCCGTAAGCATATTTATACTGTTTAAAGATACCTGAGGAGCTGCAGATGCTGACAAACTGACAACCTTTCTTTTTACTGCAGTATCTGCTGCAAGCCGTACCCACACATTGCCTTGAACAAAGGTCAGACTTGTTGTGCTGCCGCTTGATGCTGTTACCCAGGTACCCATGCTTCCATCTGCACCGCCGTTAAGGTTATACTCCATTTGCGCAGTGGTGTTTGTTAATGTGCCGGCAGCTACATCATAGCCAACCTCTATAAGGCTGTTTATTGCAATGGTTTCCACCAAAACTGCGCTATCGACTTTACTGTCATTACCAAGCTGCCCCTTGACATTACTTCCTGCTGCAAGGACTTTGCTGCTTGTATCCAAATATAGTGAATATCCATAGCCTGCTGAAAGCAATCTTATGTTTGACAAGCCTGATAATAATTTTGGAACTGTCTCCTCATTACCACTTCCTGAGGTTCCATCACCGAGCTGACCATAGTAATCGTCACCCCAGCCCCATATTTCATTGGCACTCTGTTTTGCCAGTGTAAAATACCCACCTGCTTCAATATCGGTAATGAATATTGCATTAAGCGGATTAGAGGGGTTATCCGAAATACAAACCGGGGTTGAGCTGTCAGTATAGTCGTTTAAATCCTTGCCCAGCTGTCCGGCACTGTTGTATCCCCAGGTATATACCTTTCCGTTTGCACCGACGGCTATGGTATGATAGTCTCCGGCAGCTATTTTGCTTATAGAGGATAATGTAGTTATTTTGTAAGGCGTAAGCCTGTTGCTGGTGGAGCCGTCACCCAGCTGACCGTAATAATTATAGCCCCATGTCCATACATTCCCTTTACTGTCCAAAGCAACAGTATGTTCATAACCCAATTTTACATCTACAAATTCTATATTGTTGAAGCCAGCTATTCCGGTATTGGAGTCGGTAAGCTTTACAGGAGAAAACTGATAGCTTGTGCTTCCGTTGCCTAACTTTCCATAGCCTCCTCCGCCAAACCCCCAAAGGTGTCCATGCTTGTCCAATGCAAAGGAATATCCAGTTCCTGAGTCGGCAGCAACCTTAACTATATTGCTGAGTCCGGATATTTGCGTAGGAGTTAAAACATTGTTGGGTATAAGCGCACCAAGTCCCAACTGACCTTCAGCAGCATAGCCCCATGCCCAGACACTACCGTCACATTTTACTGCCAGTGTATGATTACCTCCGGCGGCCGCTTCAATTATACCGGTTAAGCTGAGCTTGGTAGGTATTAGCCTGTCTGTGGTATCTCCTGTACCCAAATTTCCATCGCTGTTTCCTCCCCATACCCACATAGTTCCATTGTCGCCAAGTGCTATTGAATGCTTATTACCGCTGACTATTTTTCGTAAGCTTGCAGGCACACCTGTACCTGAAGCCAGAACTGTAATAGGGATGGTCTTTTCTCCGTATATTCCGTTAATAGATATATAGAGTGTTTCTTCTTTAGCCTGGGTAAGGGTAATGGGAATAACTGCGCTTCCATTTGAGAAGGATGCAGAGTCATTATAAACTTCAGTCGAGCTGCTGTTTGTCACTATAACGTTGGTGGGAGCATTAATAACTGTACCTGCATTATTCTTTGCACCTGTTATAAGCAGATCAAACCCTGTGTTTTGAATAGCAGCAATGACTGAAGTATCAATATCAACACTGGAAAACACTTCAACAGGTACAGGATGTTCGGTATCAGAGCTGCTGTTGATTCGGTTATAGTCATTGCTGCCCCAGCCATAGACTGCTCCTGTCGAAGCTTTGGAAATGGCATGATAGTACCCTGCTGAAATCTCTGATATACCGTCCAAGCAGCCGGTTCCGCCTAAGCCCATAACTTCTGTAGGATAATAGACTACCCCTGTTATTTCGACATTTCCTAAAGTTTTATAATAATTACTGCCCCATGCCCAAGTGATGCCTGAGGTATCTACTGCCAGCGTATAAAAACTGCCTGCAGCTATTTTACTTATATTATTCAAATTTACTCCAGAGCTTTTTTGTGCCATTTTTGCTTTAGGCACCTTGTACTCCGAGCTGCCAAGCGCAAGCTGGCCGCTGTCGTTCCAGCCCCAGCTCCACACCTGTCCGCTGGTATCAAGGGCAATGCTGGAATACTCACCGACAGCAATAGCTTTTATGTCGGACAATTCTGAATTGGTATCTGTAATAACCTTCTTTGCATAGCAGCTTGCTGGGTAAGGCAGTGACCCGCCAGTTCCAAGCTGCCCGCAGCTGTTCTCTCCCCAGGACCATACATTACCAGAGCTATCAAGTGCAAGAGTGTGCACTATGCCTGCTTTTATTGCTTTTATTCCTGTAAGGTTTGTTCCATCTTCCTTCTTGACAGGTAAAGGCTCATATCTGCTTGCTCCCTCATACTCGGGTCCAATTCCTAGAGAACCTGAGTAGTCCCTGCCCCATGCCATAACTCTTCCATCCTCCAGTACCGCGAAGGAATTTCCGTAGTTTGTTTGATTTACGCCGATATCAATTACATTTGTGAGACCGGCTACTTGGATTGGAACAGTGCTATCTGTTACGCTATATGGATCTTGTCCCAACTGACCTGCATTATTTGAACCCCATACCCATACAGTACCGTCATTCTTTAAAGCCATGGTATGGCTCCTGCCGCACACCACCTTTACAATACCTGTTAGTGAGCTTATTTTCGTTGGAGTGCTTCTGTGTACTGTATCTCCCAGGCCAAGATTTCCAGAATCATTAACTCCCCACATCCATACTGCCCCTGCTGAATCGATCCATGCCGAATGGGAGTGTCCTGCATCAAATGTATTGCTTGCCTGAATCAGGCTTGCCGGGTTAACAGTCACCGTAATCCTCTTGGTCATACTTTGGTAACCGGATAGGCTTGCAGTTACATCTATATATGCAGTTCCTGCTTCCACACCTGTAATATCTATTGTTGTGCTGGTATATGAAGCAGTCGCTATACTTGCATTGCTTGAGCTTACACTTATGCTTTCTGTATATGGGCTAACACTGAAGTTAACTGAGGTGCTGCTTCCTGCAGCAACCGCTGCTGTATCTGCTGATAAACTCAGACTTATGCTTGGCTCCGGCTCCGGTTCATCTCTCGGAGTTGGAGTAGGAGTAGGCTCAGCTGTCGGTCTTGGCGTTGGAGTAGGAGTGGGTGTCGGCTCAGGTGTCGGAGTTATACTTGGTGTGGGTGTTACATATACCACTGAACTTTCCCTTTCCTGCTGTATTTCCTGCTGTATCTGCTGCTCCTCCTGCTGCCTTCTCTCCTGCTCCTGCTGCTGCTCTTCCCTGCGCTGTTCTATAACCTGCTCTATGTTCTCAAGCAGACTTTCATCAACTCGGTCAGGATTCTCCGCTATGGTTTCAAGCACCAGAAGATCCAGTGTCTCAGCGGTTACTTCCTCTATCTCCACCTCTTCGGGTGCAGATATCGTTTC
The DNA here is from genome assembly GCA_049322695.1 of Bacillota bacterium. GTDB lineage: Bacteria > Bacillota > Clostridia > Lutisporales > Lutisporaceae > CALGKJ01. The sequence continues at coordinate 24,204 of JBMORW010000047.1, forward strand.
ATCCAAGGTAACCTGTTGGTTTGCAGTAAGAAGTATTTCTATTTCTTCACGCTCTACTTCTCCGGTGGGCTGCTCTACAGGCCTGTAGGTTACCGTTGCTACAGTACCTTCAAGAACTGCAATATCTGTAGTACCCTCCTCATAGCCAACATAGAACATAGTACCTCTTACACCCATTACGGAGGTAGGAGTGTTTACCTGGAAGGTGGAGCCTGTATCCAGCTTTTTCTTGATGTTGACCACTATCTTGCCGCCCAGCAGGTTTATTGTGGTCTTGTCCTTGCTGCTTTTAATGGACTCCAGAAGCTCACTAAGTACTATGTAAGTGTTTGACGATATCTTTACTTCCTTTTCCTCGTTCAGATCAAGTGTTACAGAGCCGTCATTGCCTGTCTTTATACTGTCACCCTGGGTAAGACCCATGCCCTTGAAGGCTTTGACGGCCTTTTCTCCCCCTGACTTGGTTACCTTTACCTCTCCCGAAAGCTCTATTACCTTTGCCGCTCTTGTTGTGCTTTCTTCGCCCATTGTGTCTGCGAAGACCGGGAAAAGAAGGTTGGAGGCTAAGGATATCAAAAGTGTAAATACTATTATACAATTTAACCTTATTTTCAAATAAACATCCCCTTTTTGACATGATGACTTTTACAGAGCGTATACATTTCATAAGTATAAATAATTATGGGCTTATTTGTATTGGAGACAGTTTATTGACATTTGTTCCATCTCCCAGATTATATGTTTCATTATAGCCCCATACCCATAGGCTGCCATCTGTCTTAATAGCAAAGGTATTATTGCTTCCTCCCGATATATACTTCCACGTTCCTGTAATCTGTACAGGTGCATTTACTTGAGTAGTGGTTCCGTCTCCTACCTGTCCGTAAGCGTTGTAGCCCCATGCATATAGTGTATCATCAGTCTTAAGGGCTATACTGGCGTTCCCCTTAGTAAATACATCGTCCCAATTGGTATCTGTACCTATTCTCTGAGGAGTGAACTGATCAGTTGTCAATGCAGGATCACCCAATTTTCCGCTGCCTCTATTACCCCAAGCCCACAGCGTACCGTCAGTTTTGACTGCCAATGTATACCATACTCCTGCAGCAGCTGTTTTCCAGTTAGTGTCAGTTCCGACCTGCCCCGGTGAAGGATAATCTCCAGATGCATCTCTTCCCAGCTGACCATAGGTGTTATTTCCCCAGCTCCATAAAGTACCATCTGTCTTTAAGGCCAAGGTATGGTTGCTGCCGGCATATATATTTGCCCAGTCTGTATCTGTACCTACACGTGTAAAGCTGCTTCTGTTGGTCTTATCGCCGACACCCAATTGTCCTGCTCCGTTATATCCCAGCGCCCATAACGATCCGTCATCCTTTATTGCCATAATATGCCTGTCTCCTGCAGATACCATTTTCCAATCCTTATCGGTACCTACCTGTCTTGGAGTGGTTTGATATTCGGCGGAATATCCCAGTACATCATAATAGCTGTTATAGCCCCAAGTCCACAAGGTACCGTCTTCTTTGATTGCAGCATTGAATATCGAGCCGGCAGATATTTGCTTCCACCTAATATCTGTCCCTATCTGAGCAGGTGTGGTAGTATATCCTGAGATTATGCCTAATCCTGTATAACCGTTGTTATTTGATCCCCATGCCCATAAAGTGCCGTCACTCTTCAGGCCTATGGTATGATAATCGCCGCCGGATACGGCTGTATATGCAACAACTGTAGGTGTTACTGTCACGACATTGGATTCTCCCTCATTGACTCCTCCTGTAACTACAAGCTTGAACCAGTACTGGGTGCCGTTGGTCAAGCCTCCAAGCACAGCAGTACCGGCATCAGGAGCTATATTAAGTCCTGTATCGGTAAAGCCTGAAGTATCTGAGGTAGTTGACATATGAAGCGCTACTGTCATGGCTTCAACCGCCGGTTTCCACATAAAGTTTGCACTGTTGTTCCCCGGTGTGGCATATAGGTTATTTATTAACGCCGGGAAGTACATCACTGAGTTATTACTTGCCAGTGTGCTCTCTGTTGCCTTGGTCCTTGCCCAGACCTCACAGTATCCTGATGGAATGGTAACATTGGCTCCCGTGCCGCTTGTCCAGTTGATGCCTTCATCCAGGCTATATTCACAGGTAGAAGGCACATTTGATATTATTCTGGTGCCTGTATCATAGCTTAATGCAGGTGCACCAGCCTTTGTTACCTGACCCAGCAGTCTCTTGTTGATGGGGTGGGCTGTTTCTTTTATCCATACATATCCGTTTTCCACAAAGGTAAGGTTGGAAGTACTGGCTGCAGATGCGGTAGTCCAGGTTCCAGTACTGCCATCAGCTCCGCCGTTCAGGTTGTACTGCATGGTAGTGAGGGTGTTGTTCAGCTGTCCTGCAGCCACATTCATTGTCACCGTAGTCAGATCCAGCTCACTGTCAAGGTCATTAGTACGGAGAGAAGCTAAGGTAGTAGTCGTTGCTTTTGTTCTTACTACTATTTGGCGAGTACCTGAACTGCTTACTGTAGTTGCATCTGTAATATCCTGCCAATAGCCGATTGCATAATCAAGATATTGATAATTGTCTGCAGCTGTTACCTGACTGCCTGTTCCGTCAGTAGATTTCATAAATACTGCAGTGGAGGAGTTTTTATTTGACAGCGAAACAATCGGTGCTGCTGCAGGAGCTGCAACTGTTGCAAGCATGGCCTTGTTTTCAAGGTCTGATATATCTCTTATCCATACATTACCTTCAATAAAATTGACATACCCCTCATAATCTTCCCAGGTTCCGGTGCTGCCGTCTGCTCCGCCATTCAGATTGTATTGCATATAGTTGGTTGCATTATTTATTGTATTACCTGCAACATTTATACTTAGACCGCTGAAATCCAGCACTGCATCCAGGTTGGCTGTCGGCTGTGAAGAAAGACTTGATGCAGTGGCGGCCTTTCGCACGATTATATTGCTGTTAGCCAATGAGTCAATTGTACCTGTATATAAGGCCCAGTTGGCACCGCTGTCTGTTGAATATTCATAATTTATGCTTAAAGAAATATCTTGCCAGCTGCCGTCATTATTATACCGCAGTGTTGCTGTTGATGAATCTTTATTACTTAATATGAATGGTGGCGCACTGGGTCTTGTAAGATATGCAACCTTCCTGCTTACCGAAGTAACAGCTGCCTCCCTAATCCATACATAGCCCTCATTAAAGGTTAGTCCTGAAGTATTGCCGTCAATAGCTGTAACCCAGGTTCCCGTACTACCGTCAGCGCCACCGTTTAGATTGTACTGAATATTGGTATCTGTGCCCGATAAAGTGCCGTTTGCCACATTTATTCCTATATCCAATAATCTGTTTATTGAAGTGCTTTTTATCGGGGTGCTGTATTCATTTACTGCTGTATCATTATTTCCTAGCTGTCCTGAACCTGCGTTTCCCCATCCATACAAGACATTACTATTATTTACTGCTATACAGTAATCCTCGCCTGCGTCTATTATAGCTACATTAGCAAGATAACCTGTCCCGCCTTCACCTTTTACTTTTACAGGGAGTGTCCTGTTTGTGGTGGTGTTATCTCCAAGCTGTCCCCTTGCATTGTTCCCCCATGCCCATATATATCCGCTGGAATCAAGTGCCATAGTATGGCTGCTGCCTGCCGCTATATCTGTGATATTTGATAAATCAGCCGTATTATCAATGTTTCTGACCATTACTGGGTTTGTGCTGTTTGTTGTAGTATTATTGCCTAATTGACCACTGCTGTTATAGCCCCAACTCCAAACTTTACCGTTATTATCAAGTGCCATTGAATGATTTTCACCTGCATCTATTTGCTTAATGTTAGCAAGCTGTGTTAAATCTGTATGCTTTACAATTACAGGTGAGCTTCTGCTTGTTGTGGTGCCATCTCCTAGCTGACCATAGTAGTTGTCACCCCAAGCCCAAACACAGTTGTTATTGTCAAGCACCAGTACATGCTCGTATCCTGCGGCTATTGCCTTGGCGGAATAAGTAATTCCATCAAATATGTTTGACTTGACTGCTATATAGCTTGCCCATGGTGAAGTGCTGCCTTTACCCAGGAGTCCGCTTCCGTTATTACCCCATACCCATACAGTTCCGTCTGATTTTACGGCAAAAGCGGTACCCCATCCGGACGATACGGCAATATCTGTCACACCTGTAAGAAAATCTGTTCCGCTTGTGGAGGTCATTACTTGAACAGGAATCATACTGTTATTATCTGTGTTGTTTCCTAACTGTCCTGTCCAGTTACTACCCCAAGCCCAAACAGTACCGTCATTCTTTAATGCTATTGTAAAGTTATCACCGGCTGCCAGCTTCTTTATACTATTTAACACAGTTATTCTGGTAGGATAATTATATTCATTGTCATTATTAGTTCCCAATTCGCCGTATCCGTTGTTTCCCCATGCCCAGCCCGTACCGTCTGAACCTGCTGCCAGGGTATGAGATAATCCTGCATATATCTGAGCCTTTCGCACTGTAACAGTACTAGGGTCTGCTACGCCGGCTATTTCTATTGTAAGAGTCTGATCACCCTGCTCAGCCAAGCTGATAGGGATTACTGCAGAGCCCGAGGTGAAACTAGCTGTAGAATTAAACACTATTCCTTCTGCACCTTCATCGGTGTTGTTACTTGTAACTGTAACATTTACTGCTCCATTAATATTATTGTCGGATGCATCCATAGCTCCGGATATATTTAACCTAAAATCTCCGATATAAAAAGGAGTTGACACTGATACATCGGCTGATTGGCTTTGGCTTGCCGGGTTAACAGTCACCGTAATCCTCTTGGTCATACTTTGGTAACCGGATAGGCTTGCAGTTACATCTATATATGCAGTTCCTGCTTCCACACCTGTAATATCTATTGTTGTACTGGTATATGAAGCAGTCGCTATACTTGCATTGCTTGAGCTTACACTTATGCTTTCTGTATATGGGCTAACACTGAAGTTAACTGAGGTGCTGCTTCCTGCAGCAACCGCTGCTGTATCTGCTGATAAACTCAGACTTATGCTTGGCTCCGGCTCCGGTTCATCTCTCGGAGTTGGAGTAGGAGTAGGCTCAGCTGTCGGTCTTGGCGTTGGAGTAGGAGTGGGTGTCGGCTCAGGTGTCGGAGTTATACTTGGTGTGGGTGTTACATATACCACTGAACTTTCCCTTTCCTGCTGTATTTCCTGCTGTATCTGCTGCTCCTCCTGCTGCCTTCTCTCCTGCTCCTGCTGCTGCTCTTCCCTGCGCTGTTCTATAACCTGCTCTATGTTCTCAAGCAGACTTTCATCAACTCGGTCAGGATTCTCCGCTATGGTTTCAAGCACCAGAAGATCCAGTGTCTCAGCGGTTACTTCCTCTATCTCCACCTCTTCGGGTGCAGATATCGTTTCATCCAAGGTAACCTGTTGGTTTGCAGTAAGAAGTATTTCTATTTCTTCACGCTCTACTTCTCCGGTGGGCTGCTCTACAGGCCTGTAGGTTACCGTTGCTACAGTACCTTCAAGAACTGCAATATCTGTAGTACCCTCCTCATAGCCAACATAGAACATAGTACCTCTTACACCCATTACGGAGGTAGGAGTGTTTACCTGGAAGGTGGAGCCTGTATCCAGCTTTTTCTTGATGTTGACCACTATCTTGCCGCCCAGCAGGTTTATTGTGGTCTTGTCCTTGCTGCTTTTAATGGACTCCAGAAGCTCACTAAGTACTATGTAAGTGTTTGACGATATCTTTACTTCCTTTTCCTCGTTCAGATCAAGTGTTACAGAGCCGTCATTGCCTGTCTTTATACTGTCACCCTGGGTAAGACCCATGCCCTTGAAGGCTTTGACGGCCTTTTCTCCCCCTGACTTGGTTACCTTTACCTCTCCCGAAAGCTCTATTACCTTTGCCGCTCTTGTTGTGCTTTCTTCGCCCATTGTGTCTGCGAAGACCGGACTAAAGGAGGAAAATAAAAGCAAGAATACTAAGATAAATATGAAACGCTTGTTCTTGAATTTCACTACTTCTACCTCCTTTGTTATTCAGATACCATATCTGCAGTGGATATAACAACTGACTTATACTCCGGAACCCAGTATATTTCAAAACCGAATATGCTTGCAAACACTCTAGAGTGAATAAATACTATATTATCTGCTCTTGAAGAATTTTCACTGTCAAGCTTTATTGAAAAGCTCTTATCATCCTTGGTTATCTTTATTGTTTCAGCTTGGATATCGGTTATTTCAGCTCCTATATACTCACACATCTTCTCAAGGGGCAGCATTGCTTTTCCTGCTAAGCTTATATATGGCTTTGAAGCATCAAAGCTCAGAAGCTCTTTATCCAGCCATATTTGCACGCTATCCGTGTGCTTCTTGAAGCTGATTCCCGCTAATGGATCATTTTCTACGTATATTTCATACGGATTCACCGGCAGCCTTCGTATTAAGTTATTGAACATATCAGCTATATATAAATAACCGTCATTATAGAGCACGGACACAGGACCGTTAAAGCTTGACTCAAGAAGAACTGAATTATCTCTTCCCACATTGCCTGTACCTGCCAGCGTAATACTGTAGCCGTCCGGCTTTACAGCTCTTATTCTGTTGTTGTAGGTGTCTGCTATAAACAATACTCCGTTATCGGCAAGATACATTCCCTTAGGAAACATAAAGCGTGTATCTTCGGCAGTTCCGTCTTCAAAGCCTCCTGTCAGGTAGCCTGTATCCTCGTATTTATCTTGTATGGAGCCACAGTAGGTTGACACTATACCATCTGCAATTTTCCTTATAACCTGGTTTCCGCTGTCAAGTACAAACATGCTTCCGTCCGCATCTATTGCAATATCGCAAGGCTCATTAAAATATGCGTATTTGGCATTGCCGTTTCTCAGCCTGCCCTGCTCGGTTTTTAAGCCTGCAAAGGTGGTTGTCTTGCCGTCCGGAGTTATTTTGCGTATTACATTGTTGAGAGTATCTGCTACATATATATTGTCATCCTTATCGACTGCAAGGCCTGTAGGTGTGTTGAACTGGACTTCTCCGGCGCTGCCGTTTTTGAAGCCTTGAGTTCCGCTGCCTGCAAAGGTGTACACCACACCTTCCGATATTTTTCGTATTACATGATTGCCTGTATCAGATATGTAGATATTGCCATGAGAGTCTACTGCAGCATCTCTGGGATTGTTGAACTTTGCTTCCAAGACAGCTCCATCCTTGAAGCCTCCCCGGGGAAAACCGTAGTAGTCGGATTTATCAGAATAGCCTGCAATAGTTAATACCTTATCATCCTTTATCTTCCTGATTCTGTTAGAGTAGCAGTCCACCACAATAATCCCGCCGTCTACATCCATTGCAAGACTATAAGGCAGCGTAAAGGTTGATTTCAGTGCAGAATCATCCTTGTATCCCATTTCACCTGTTCCGGCAAAATCTGTTACCGTAATATCCCCTGCATGCACCAGTGATAATAGAGCCATAACCGTTAAAGCTGCTGCAAAGAATTTGTGAAGTTTGTTTCTTCTTTTCACATAATCACCCCAATATATTGATTATTTGATTCCATCCAACTGATATATTATTATTTCCTGCTCCTTGCCCTTTACCTTTATACCGCCCAAAGCAGTTGCAGTAATCTTATCCTTTGTAAGCTCATAGGTTGCTTCACTTATGAGTATCTGTCCGGGCTTTGCATTGCTTTCCAGTCTTGCTGCCGTGTTGACAGTATCACCTATGGCTGTATAATCCATTCTTGATTTGGAGCCGATGTTTCCTACTACAGCATATCCTGTATTGACCCCTATTCCGAACTGCACGCTTCTTCCGTACTTTTCCTGCAGCTTTTCCTGAAGGGGGATAGAACCCTGCTTCATTGCCCATGCAGTGCATACTGCTTTGAAGGCATGGTCCTCCAAATCCAGAGGTGCATTGAATATTGCCATGGTAGCATCACCTATGAATTTATCCAGAGTACCTCCATGGCGGAATATGGATTTCTCACATAAATCAAGGTATTCGTTAAGTATTTGGACCACCTCTTCAGGTTGAGCTTTTTCTGACATGGGGGTAAAGCCTCTGATATCGACGAACAAAGCTGATATTTCCCTTCTTGTGCCTCCAAGCTGCAACGCATCCTCACCCTTATCCAAAATTTCCTTAACAACCTGCGGAGCCACATATCTGCCGAATATTCCTGTTATGCGCTTGCGCTCCATAAGCTCTTCTATATATCTGTAAGCAAGCATTATAAGATAAATGAGGGCTGTGGATAATACAGGGTAAAGTACTGACATCATGTAACCCTTTTCATATACAAAATTAACCAGCATTACATATAGAGTCAGTGTTCCTGCAACTATAAGCACTGATATTGCAGGAATAAAGCGCTTAAATGCAAAATACGCGGCTGAGCCAAGTATGAAGAGTACTGCAAGGTTTACTACGAAGGGAACATTAGCCTTGAAATTGCTTTTCAGCAGTGATTCGATGATGTTGGCATGTATTTCAACTCCATACATGGGAGCTTGTTTTTCCATTGATGTGTAGTAACTGTCACCAAGACCTACTGAATACGGACCGATAAGCACTATGGTATCCTTGAAATACTCAGCAGGGAACTCTCTGTTGAGCACCATATGATAAGGTATCGGCTCATAATCTGAGGGACGAGTAGTAAAATCTATGTATGTACGGTATATATTATCCACAGGAAGCTTACTCATGTCCAAAGGCTGCTTGTTCATGGACCTTACATACTGATTATATATAGCTATTGCAAAGCTCGGTTCTTCCATAATTTTATCTTCGTACTGATACTTAAGTCTGGTAAGGTGCTGTCTGACAACTCCATCCGAAACGTCCTTAAAAACATTTATATGACCTGTATCGCATACCTCATAAAGCTCAGGAAAGGGAGCTATAAAAATATCAGGCAGAAGCTCTCCGCCTTCAAAGTCTTTGCTGCTCTTTTGCTCACCGGATATTTGGTCAAACTGTCCATAAGTGGGCATTATAACATTTCCGGCTTTTTTTACTGCTTGTACCAGTGCAGCATCCTGGTCAGGATAACTGGAGGGCTCTGAGAAAATTATATCAAAGGCTATGACTGCCGGATTGCCTTCAGATATTATATTAAGCAGCTCTGCATGCGTGCCTCTTGGCCAAGGCCATTGTCCCAGAGCATCAAGACTGGCATCATCGATGGTAATCATTTTTATTCTGGTATCAGGCTGCTCCTTGTCTTGAAACAATAAGTCCTTGAAATAGTTTTCATAGAAAACGAATATATTGCCTTCCCTTAGAGTGTCATTGTTTATGCTGTACTGATCTATGAATAGCAGTGACCCGAAAACCAACAAAATAGCAAGAGTAATGTAAATACTCTTTATCTTCATGTCCTCACCCCTCATTCAAAACTTCAACATTGTACTATTCGACAAAAGGACTGGGAATTCCTGTCTATATCGGGTAAATTCTACAAAATTCTACTTTATCTAAATATTCTGATTATGAAAATATACGCATAACGGTATTGACATATGAAGCGTAACTGTTTATACTGTGTATATACGATATATACAGTATAAACAGTTAATTTATCCGGATGATTGGCAGGAGGTGGAAAATGAATATTATCATATCCAATTCATCACAGGAGCCCATATATGAACAGATAGTAAGACAAGTAAAAAGCCTGATTATAAATGGCAAATTGGAAGCGGGGGAAACACTGCCGTCAATCAGGAATTTAGCCAAAGAGCTTCAGATAAGCGTGATAACCACAAAGCGTGCATATGAGGAGCTTGAAAGAGAAGGCTTCATTGAGACAGTGGGGGGAAAAGGTACCTTTGTATCTGCTCAGAACAAAGAGCTTATAAGAGAGAAAAAAATAAAAATTATTGAGGAAAAGCTGCTGGAAGCTATAGATGAAAGCAAGCTGCTGGGTATAGAACTGAAGGAGCTGACAGCCATGCTGGAGATTTTGTATAAGGAGGGCTAAAATGGACTATATATTGGAATTGAAAAACGTAAGAAAAAGCTATAAGGATTTTGAGCTTAAGGATATAAGCTTTGGTCTTGAGAGAGGATACATCATGGGCTTTATAGGTCCAAACGGTGCCGGGAAAAGCACTACGATAAAGCTTATTATGAATCTTATAAGAAAGGATGCAGGAGAAATAAAGGTTTTCGGTATGGACAGCATCAGAGATGAGGAGACGATTAAGAACAAGATAGGCTTTGTATATGATGAGAACTACTATTATGAAGAGCTTAGAGTTGATGATATGAAAAAAATAGTTGCTCCCTTCTATAAAAGCTGGTGCGATAAGGATTTCTACAGATATATAAGCCTTTTCAATATACCCAAGGATAAAAAAATCAAGGACCTGTCCAAGGGTATGAAAATGAAGTTCTCATTGGCTATAGCACTGTCTCATGGTGCTGAGCTTATCATAATGGATGAGCCTACATCCGGCCTGGATCCTGTTTTTAGAAGCGAGATTCTGGATATATTGTACGAGGTAATACAGGATGAAAGTAAGTCTGTTTTCTTTTCTACCCATATTACCTCTGATCTGGACAGGATTGCAGACTATATAACCTTTATAAATAACGGGGAGCTGGTTTTGAGCAGTACAAAGGATGAGCTGCTGGAACGCTACGCATTGATAAAGGGTGACGGCTCCTTGCTTGACAACATGAACAGGAAGGAATTTATAGGCATAAAGGAAGGCAGATTCGGCTTTGAAGCCCTGACCAATAATGCTGATAAGATTCGCAGCCTTTTCAGGGAAAAGGTGCTCATAGAAAAGCCTACTCTGGAGGACATAATGCTTTACACAGTAAGGAGGAGTATAAATGTATAGCCTGATAATAAAAGACTTGTTAATACAGAAGAGATCCATATACTTTGCGCTGTTCTACTCGGTGTTCTTCTTCTTTGCATTTTCCAATCAGGCATTTTCGGCTACAGCGTATATAACAGGGGGGACAGCTATAGTATATATACTTGTTCAGTTCGCAATCAAGTATGATGATAAGAATAAGTGTGAAATAATGCTTAACAGCTTGCCTGTCAGAAGATCTCATGTAGTGCTGGCAAAATATCTTTCGGCATATATGTTTGTGATTATGGGAGCAGCAATGATAGGTATAATGGGAGCCATACTCAGAATCATCGGCTTGCCGCTGGTACACAGATATATTGTTTTTTCAGATATATTCTCAATTTATATAAGTATTACTCTGATGATATCAATATATTTCCCCTTTTATTTCAAGCTGGGCTATGTAAAATCCAGTTATATTAATCTGTTTATGTTTCTTACCCTGTTTTTTCTCCCCAGTTTGCTGCTGCCTGCATTAAGGGAGTTTGTAAACAAAAGTGCTGCACAGGATATAGCTCGCAGGTTATTTGAGCTTCTCAGTACAGGTCCGTCATGGGTAGCTTATATATGTATCGCAGCTTTATTTTTAACAATAATGCTTATATCACTGAGTATTTCATTGAGAATATACAGGCATAAGGATTTATAGTCAGAAGGACAGTATTAAAGATATGACATTTGTCATGTCTTTTTATTATTCTGGTCATTATTAAACAGCACGGCTTTTCGATATTATATTATCATAAACTATGTGTCACTAATTTAAAGTATCGGGGAGGTTTTTCAATGGTAGTTGAAATCAAGAATCTGGTAAAAAGGTATAATGACTTTCTGGCTGTTGACAATGTCAGCTTTTCCATAAAGCCGGGGGAAATATATGGACTGCTGGGACCAAACGGAGCAGGCAAAACTACTACAATAAATGCTCTTATCGGGCTCATAAAGGCTGACGGAGGAGAAATAAACATTCTGGGCAAAAGCTTTAACAGAAACAGCAATGAAATAAAAAGGGAGATAGGAATAGTTCCTCAGGAGATGGCAATATATGATGATCTTACTGCTTTGGAAAATATAACCTTTTTTGCAAAGCTGTACGGATTAAGAGACGGGCTGTTAAAGGAAAGGGTAAAAGAGGCATTGGATTTCACAGGATTATGGGACAGAAGAAATGACATATCTAAAAAGTTCTCGGGAGGAATGAAAAGAAGACTCAACATCGCATGTGCCATAGCTCATCACCCTAAGCTTATCATAATGGATGAGCCTACTGTAGGAATAGACCCTCAGTCCAGAAACCACATAATGGAGTCGGTAAAGGAGCTGAACAGACAAGGCTCTACAATAATATATACCTCTCACTATATGGAAGAGGTAGAGGAGCTTTGCAACAATATTGCAATTATGGATCATGGGAAGATAATCGCTGAAGGCACAAAGGATGAGCTTAAGAACATGGTATCGGTGGAGGATAGAATCGAAATGGAGCTGTCATCGGTAAATCATACGCTTACTGACAACATTAAAAAGGTGTCCGGCGTAAAAGATTGCATGGTCGATAATAACAGACTCAGTGTAGTATCACAAAAAGACAGCAAAAACCTCAGTAAAATAATCGACTGCATATCGGATACGGGCGTAGAAATTATGTCCATGAACATAGAAAAGCCTACACTGGAAACGGTGTTCCTGACCCTGACGGGCAGGACACTGAGAGACTAGCGGCAGGGTGGTGATATTATGAATATATTTCATGTAGCATATTATATAATACTGAGAAATTTCAGAGACACAAAATCACTTATGATGATGCTGATTTTTCCGGTTGTGCTGATTCTTATACTTGGTACTGCTCTTAGCGGAAGCTTTGCGACAGGGAATATCGAAAAAGCAAAAGTAAGCATTTTGAATGAAGATGAGGCAAAAGAACCTATGTCTGAAGAATTTATGAGCTTTCTTTCAAATGATATGAAGGAGCTTCTGGAAGTGATTGAGCTATCCTCCTATGATGAAGGGATAAAGCAGGTAGAGGAAGGCAAAGTTCAGGCGTTTATCCATATTGAGAAGAACTTTACTAAAAACATGATGGCGGCCGATAAAACTGTTATAAAGGTGTATAACAGCCCAAGAGGTACTTTTCAGACATCCATGGTAAAGAACATTATTGACGGTTTTGTGGATGTAAGCAACTCTTATATGGCATCAGCCAAGCTTGGCTCGCAGACGAGAGAGTATATGAATCACGTCAATATAGAAGAGCACTCTATCTCTGTAAAGGGCACCAAGCCAAGGGCAATAGATTATTATGCAGTGACCATGCTAATAATGACCATGATGTACGGTACCCTGTACGGAGGTCAGGCTATTACATCTGATAAGCATAAGAATACCTATATAAGACTCAATACCGCACCCATAAGACAATCAGAGCTGGTGATAGGTCAGGTGCTGGGTACCATAGTAACTCTTTTTTTACAGGCTGTAATTTTAATTGCTTTTACCAAGCTTGCATATAAGGTTGACTGGGGTACCAGTATACCATTCATACTTTTTGTATGTATTTCGATAATCATTTTATCTGTAAGCCTCGGCATAATGGTTTTCAAGCTGTTTGGAAATCCAAATGCCGCAAATGCATTATTAAGCATTATGATACAGATTTTCACCTTTATTGCCGGAGGTTATGTACCAATAGATATACTTAGCTCCACTTTGGAAAAGTTCAGTGTTCTTTCACCTAACTATCTGGCACAGCAGGCCATTTTCAATACTATTTTCTCCGGTCCGGGTGCTGAAACCCAGAGCTTTTTAATCATTATATGGGTGGCATCGGCAGGCATGTTTATAGCTTCGGCATTGGCAGGAAGGAGGGCACCTCAATGGTAATATTTCAGAATAATATCAAACGTCTTTTAAGAGACAAATATACTTTTATAATGATGGTGCTCATGCCTGTAATATTCATATCCTTCATTATGTTTTCTGTGGGTGGCAACAGCCCTGTACCCGTAACCGTAATCGATAAAGACAACACTGAGCTAACAGAAATGCTCAGGGAAAAACTGTCCAGAAACTGTGTGCTGGTGGACGCAGATGAAGGGGAGATACAAAGAAAGCTTTTAAGAAATCGTACTGCTTATGTTGTAGTAATAGAAGAAGGTTTTACCGGGAAGTTAATCAGCGGTGAAAATCCAAAGCTGAAGGGATACAGCATAAAGGAAACCAATGTGTCCATGGCTGCAAAAACTTATATAGAAGGCTTTATGATTTCAGTTAAAAATATTGCCAAGGCGGCAAAAGGAGATGAAGCAGCCTTCTACAAGGGTATGGAATATTACAATGAAGACAGCTTATCTGCCAAATATGAGACCATAGGGAAGTCGGACGGCAAGAGGTCTTATACAGCTGCAGGCATAGGATATCTGTTTATGTTCATGATGTATTTAGCAGTCAACTCCACATCACTTATACTGGAAGACAAGAAGCTGAAGACCTATGGCAGGGTGCTTGCAGCACCTGTATCTACCAGGGCCTATACATTGCAGAACTTAATAAGCGGGTATTTCATAGTATTCATTCAGGTGGCATTGATTATGCTGATTATGAGATATATGTTCAGGGCAGATTTCGGGCCTTCCATGTTCAATGTGTTTATTATGCTGGCAATATTCGGATTGACTGCCATTGCCTTAGGGGCAATGATAAACAGCTTTTCCAAAGATCCAAGACAGGCTAACAGTATGGCAAGCCTGCTGCTAGTACCTATATGCATGCTTGGCGGCTGCTTCTGGCCAAGATGGCTGATGCCTGATATCCTTCAGCAGGCTTCAAGGTTCGTTCCTACGTCCTGGGCTCTTGATGCCTTGGAAAAGCTGCTATTTGGAAGAGCATTGACTGATGTTTATCTGGAAATATCCATATTGTTATTGTTTACTTTGGTTTTCTTCCTTATCGGCTCCAACAGGAAGAGAATGGGAAATGTATAATACCTATACAGCTGTCAGTCTCAGGCTGACAGCTGTATTTTTGAATGTTTTGATATAAGTGAAGGTTTTAAAGCACATGTGTAGAATTATCAAGTATGATTTATGTGGTGGGATAATACTATGAACTATGTATTTAAAAGTCTGTTTTTCTTATATATCATTGTCAAGCTTATAATATCCGGTGAAACAAGCATCGATTATGTTGCACTGGTGCTTTTGCTTGCTGCAAGCAACATATACAGAGAGAAATTCAGCAATACTGCCTGGCTCTTAATTGTTGAAGCTGCTATTATTACGTACGGAGCGTGGAATAATGGAGATTTCATATTTCTTTTCTGCATGCTTTCCTATGATCTGGCATACATGAAGCTTTATGGCGGCATATTGTGCATTATGGGCATAAGCCTTTACCTGCTGCGTCAAACAGACTTGGTAATATTGGCGCTACTTCTTCTGCTTTGTGCGCTTTTCGGATATATAAAATCAAATCTGGAAAAAAAGGAAAAGCAGTACAGAGACAGCTATGATAAGGAAAGGCAATACCGCTATGAGCTTGAGCAGGCAAAGGTGAGACTTATGAACTCCTCGAAAGAGGTTGCACACATTACGGAGGTCAGAGAAAGGAACAGAATAGCCAGAGAAATTCATGACAATGTAGGTCACAATATAGCAGGGATTTTAATGCAGCTTCAGGCTGCTCAGAAGCTTAGGAAGAAGGATGACGGTAAGTCGGATGAGCTTCTGAAAAGCTCTATAGATGCCCTGTCAGATACTCTTGTGGTATTGAGAGATACAGTACATAATATAAAGCCTAAGGAAAATGTCGGACTGGATTATATAAAATCTGTTGTTGACAGCTTTCTGTATTGTCCGGTCAGCTTTAAGTTCACTGGAAGCTTTGATTTGATGACTGCAAGCCATATTGAAATATTGAGCTCCAATATAAAGGAAGCGCTGACAAATGTATCAAAATATTCTAATGCAACACTGGTAGATATAAATATCGACATAAATGACAAGTTTGTGAGATTGTTTATTAAAGATAACGGGAAAGGCTGTGAGTACATAAAGGAGGGTCTGGGCCTCAATGGTATGAAGGAGAGAATACGAAACATCGGAGGCAATATATCTATAGATGCATCAAATGGTTTTCTGATTGTCTGCATTATGCCTATTCAAAAAGTATAAGGAGGGGAATTGCTTGAAGGTGCTTATAGTTGATGATGACGGGCTCATACGTGACAGTCTCAAAATACTTCTCGGACTGGAAAATGATATTGAAATAACAGGTACTGCATCAAACGGACAGGAAGCCTTTGAACTGTGCAGGACAAATAAGCCCGATGTGGTGCTTATGGATATAAGAATGCCTATTATGGATGGAGTGCTTGGTACCAAGCTTATAAAGAGTCACTTTAAAGACATAAAGGTCATAATACTTACTACCTTCAAGGATGACGAGTATATTAAAGAAGCAATAAAAAACGGAGCAGAGGGATATATTTTAAAGAATCAAACCTCTGAAAGCATCATAGAGTGTCTTAGAGCAGTATACATGGGTAATACAGTTTTTGAAAAGGAAGTAGTTGACGTGCTGACTAGCATGCTCAGGGAGAAGAAGAATGTAACAAAACCCAATACAGAGATAACAGATAGGGAAATGGATATACTAAAGCTTATAGGAGAAGGAATGTCAAATAAGGAGATAGCTGAAAAGCTCTATCTCAGTGAAGGTACGGTAAGAAATTATATAACCGCACTGCTTGAAAAGCTGAATCTGAGAGATAGAACACAGCTGGCAATATATTATTTGAAAAGCTACATGTAGCTTTTCAGCCACCGGCTGGTGCCAAAAAAATTTGAGGTGAATATATGTATAACTTTTTAATCAGGATTTTTGTTAGGAATAGCGAGAACACAAAAGACAGGAAAGTACGGCAGTCTTACGGCTATTTGGGCGGTTTCGTAGGGATTGCAGCCAATGTACTGCTTTTTGCCGTAAAGCTTTTGACAGGTCTTCTGATAAACAGTATTGCTGTAATGGCAGATTCCTTTAACAACCTGTCGGATGCAGCCTCTTCCATAATTACTCTGATTGGCTTTAAGATTACAAACAAGCCTGCTGACAGAGAACATCCCTTTGGTCACGGCAGGATTGAGTATATTTCAGCTCTGATAGTATCCTTTATGGTTATACTGGTAGGCTTTGAGTTTATCAAAAGCTCTGTTGACAGAATAATGAAGCCTGAAACAGTTGAAGCAGATACATTGACAATAGCAGTACTTTTACTTTCAATTATACTTAAGCTTTGGTTAAGCGGCTTTAATAAGAAGATAGGCAAAACCATTGGAAGTAAAGCAATGGAAGCGTCAGCCTGGGACAGCATCAGTGATGTTATTACTACATCAGTGGTATTGATTTCAATAGTTTTGTCAGGATGGATAGCGTTTCCCATAGACGGCTATATTGGAGTAATAGTAGCCCTCTTCATTATATATTCAGGAATATCCATTACAAAGGAAACACTGAATCCTCTTCTCGGTGAGGCCCCTGAACATGAATTTGTAGAGGAAATAATCAGAAGGACGCTTACCTATGAGGGAATCATAGGGGTACATGATGTGATTGTACACAACTATGGACCCTCCAATACTGTTGTTTCACTGCATGCAGAGCTTCCCAGCTGCATGGATATTATGAAGGCTCATGACATTATAGATGATGCAGAGAAGGAAATATCCGAAGCCATGAATATACATCTGGTAATACATATGGATCCCATAAATACAAATGATGAGGTGGTGCAACAGACTCAGCAGGAGGTAATGGATATAATTGCTGAGTTCAGTATGGAGCTTTCAATACATGATTTCAGGGTCGTAGGGAATGGTCAGCATAAAAATCTGATATTTGATATGGTGGTACCTCCTGAGGTGCATGAAAGGGATGAAAAGCAGCTGGTTCAGTATATAAGAAGCACTATAAAAAGCAGGCACCCCGGGTATGATGTGGTAATAACCATAGACAGGAACTATGCTATATTAAGGTAGTGTGAAAATTAGCGGATTATGTAAAAATCTGATTTATCAAAATAAAGTCTTGTGCTATAATATTTAAGTAATACCAATATTTTGCGTGCATTTGAATCTGTTTTTATTTAACTGGGCAGAAGTTGGACAAGCCGGTGATAATGCTGCATTAAATATGCACGACAATGATACGGAGGGTTAATATGAAAAGGTTATTGTCAGTCCTGGTTGTAGTGTCTGTGTTTTTAAGCAGTTTTGCTTTTAGCATGACAAATGCTGATGAAGCTTTAACAATTGAGAAAAACATGACTTCGGCCGGTTCAAGCAGCTATCATTTTGAATACAATGGCAAGGATACCTATGTGGCATTAGGAGCAGGAAGCGTTGCCAGAGTGTCGAAGGATGGAAAGACATGGGAAAATGTTGATCTGGGTAAGTTCTACACTATACTCGACATTATCTGGGCTGATAATGTTTTTGTTGCAGTAGGTGACAATGTAATCCTTATATCCGAAGATGGCAGGGATTGGCAGGAAGCAGCTTCCGGACTTACTTCAGATACCTACGCGTTTTTGGACAGAGTAGAGTACATCAACAATATGTTTTTTGCATTCAGCTACAGCGGTATAATGGTTTCGGAGGATGGATTCTCCTGGCTTAATACAGGTATGGATTCATACTATGTAAGCAAGATTATTTGGGACGGCGAGCAGTTTGTGGGCATAGGCTATTATGGTACGTCCACCTCAGCCGACGGTTACGATTGGACAGAAGTTCAAGCCTACGATTTTATTGGATCTGAAAATGCATATGTAAGCAGTATTCTTCTTTCAAACGGAAAGCTGTTTTTATCTACTTCTGATTACAGCTATGATGACGAAGGCAATTATATCTATGATAACAGGCTTTTTATATCAGATAACGGTGTCGATTGGACTGAAATTAGCATAACGGGTCTTGACTATGTACAGAAAGCACTGTATTCGGGAGGTAAATATATAATACTGAGTTATTCCTATGATAACAACTATAATACGGTACAAACCATATATACCTCTTCAAACGGAAAGACATGGAACAGCTATAAGACCAATTATTATCTCATGGACATTGCTACAAGCGGCTCCAAATACGTTGCTGCTGGTTATGATGGAGTCATTCTTTCATCATCAGACGGAAAGAGATGGTCCAAGGCTAAGTCAGGTACATCAAAGACATTCTGGAGCGTCAGCTATATCAACAAGAAGTTCATTGCTCGCAGCAGCAATGCAGTATATACCTCAACCAACGGTATAACCTGGAAAAAGACCACTGACATAGATGAAACCGCTGAATACTATGCATATATAGAGAATGCCGGAGATATTTCCTTTGTTGTATATGACAGCATGGTTATCGCTATTGATAAAAACAATAAGGCGACTAAATCTGACAGCATTTCTGAAGCACTAAACGCACTTACGGAAAAGGATGGCAAGTATACGGCAGTTGGTATGAAAGTAGTAGCTACGTCAACAGATGGAGCAAAATGGACAAAAAATACTGTGGACATGCAGACATATATGTATTTTGATGATATAGTATGGGCAAAGGATAAGTATGTAGCAGTCGGAGGCTGGTACGGACAGGCTGTACTGGGATATTCTGAAGACGGAACTAATTGGGATATAAGCTATGATGAAAGTATCACTTCGATGGTATCAGTTGCTGCAAGTGAAAACATGGTTGTGGCTGTCGGTAATGGAAACACACTGTACTCAGAAGACGGAATTACATGGGAAAGCTTGGACCTGGGTATGGAAAGCATTTTTGAGGATGTTGATTATTTAGACAATAGATTTATAACAGTAGGCTCAGACGGAGCAATAATGCTTTCTGACGATGGAACTACATGGACAATATCCAAATCAGGTACTGATGCGTGGCTTTACAGCTCAGTATGGACAGGATCCGAGTATCTTGTATATGGAAGCTACGACGGAGAGCTTGTATGTGTGACTTCAAAGGACGGTAAGAAATGGAGCAAGAAGACTCAAAAAGTCACCCTGGCAAGTGATGAAGGGGATGACAGCTATTACTCCATTAGTTCTGTAATATATGATAAAGGCCAATATATAGCAGTAGGTTCTCATGTTTTCACCTCCAAGGATGGTGTAAACTGGAATGCTTATACTGCAGCTGACTGGTTAACCGATGTTGTAAAGACAAGTACAGGCTATATGGCTGTAGGCTATAATGGAGCTATATATACCATCAAGTTAAATAACTGAAATCCATAGCTACAATACTGCATATCAGCTAAGGCTGCTATGCAGTATTTTTTGCTTGTATGCATCAATATTTTATCTATGGAAAATGAAATGTACAAAAGTGCGGTTTCAGCCGCCTTTATACTGGCTTGTGGGGTTGAATTATGAAAAAGAAAAGCGCAATAAAAGTAAATAAGGGACTTAAGCTGAAATATACTGAGTATGCTCTGCTGGCAGGGTTATGCATGCTGCTGATGACCTCCCAGCTTATGAGAGGATTGTTCTTCAGAGACAACTATATACTGGCAGTAATATTTACTGGAATAATGGGCTTGCTGTTTTGTTACCTTAGCAGCAGGTACAAAAGCCTGGAAGTCTTTACAAACCCTATAAGTATTGGACTTATGGGACTTGTATCGGCTTATTCCATATCCGGCCTCAACGGGCTGTCCCCTTTGGATTCGCTGGATGGAATATTGAAGCAGACGGCAATACTTGCAGTTTTTGCTGTCAGCTTTTATATAGGCAGGAACAAGAGCTTCAGGAAAGTATACGCCTATACTCTGGTATTCACCGGCAGTATGCTGGCAGCAATATCACTGTTAAATGCAGCAGGTTTTATTTATTTTGATGGCGTGATTACTAAAGCGGAAAGATTGGGCGGCACTTACCAGTATGCCAACACCAACGCTGCAGTTATGGGAGGTCTGATGCTTTCTGCAGCTATATTCTTTACAGGAAAGCAGAGCTTTATTAGGCGTATGGCATATGCCGCTTCAGTGCTGTTGACCTCCTGGGCATTTTGGGCATCCGAATCAAGAGGAGCTCTTATAGCTGCTGTTGCTGTATGGTTTACATATATATTATTTTGTGATTATGCATACAAGCTGAAGATTTTCTTTTCAGGTATTTGGTTTATTGGCTGGGGAGTACTGCTTTATACGCTTCTTAATGCTGCAGATAATCGTATCGGACTTGGCTTATTCTGTATACTTATAGCGGCTGCTTCAGCTGCAGCAGCTGCAGTGTTTGAAAAGCTGGATAACATTTGGAATCACTTGAGCCAAAGAAATACAAAAATCACATTGACAGCGCTGCTTGCTGTATTTCTGCTGTTTGCGGCAGCAGCACTCAACCTTACTGCAGTACTTGAGCTCAATAAGCAGAATCCGGTAGAATCTTACAATATATATAATATTAAGCAGTCGGAAAAATATATTATGGAGCTTGAGCTGGACTCCATGGATAGAGGAAATGCGGACCTTACAGTAGATATCAGGAGTATAAATGCAGCCAATGCAGAGACTCCCTTGACCTTCAGCCTTGTTGAAACAAAGCATGCAGGGGTCCGGAAAATGCGTTTTTCTTCCATAGAAGACACCGCATACCTCAGACTGGAAATACGTAAAGGAGAAGCGGTAGATACAGTAAGAGTAAAGAGCTGTAAGCTTCTATCAGCTGCAAGCGGAAAAGTGCTTGAGAATATCAAGCTGAAATATATGCTGCTGCCGGATTCCATAGCCGGAAGATTGACGGATATAAGTCTCAAGACAGGCACATTTGCAGAGAGAGCAGCCTTTATGAAAGATGGTCTCAGGGTTTTGGGAGACAACCTTCTCCTCGGTACTGGCGCAGGAGGCTGGAGATACATATATACAAGGTATCAGTCCTATGATTATGTGTCAGCCTATGTACACAATCATTATCTGCAGACGGCTTTGGAAACAGGGCTGGCAGGAATAATTTTCCTGGGCGTTGCAATAGCAGGGATATCAGTCATAATATACAGAACTGTATTGGGAGCTGGAAAACCTGATTTACAGCTTAATGGGCTTGCAGTGTTTGCAGTGGTGATACTGCTGCATTCCTTTATAGACTTCAATCTGTCAATATTGGCAGTGGCATTTTTATTATGGTCTGCCTTGGGTATCATATCAGGTGCTTATGAAGCAGAAGCAGCCTTGGGAAAAAGTCGGAAGTTCGGCAAACCTGCCTGGATTGTCTATACGGCGTTGACAGCTGCTGCTCTTGTGATATCTCTTATGCTGTACAGCGGCATATCATATGGAATAATGGGTGAAACAGAGCTTCAATCCGATCCGGCTGCCGCAAAAAAGTACTTCAAAACTGCTATGAAAAGGGATTTCCGCAATAGCTTTAATATACTAAGATACAGCGATATTCTGGTAATGGAAGCCAACGCCAGTCAAAGCAGGGAGCTTATCGGTAAAGCAAAGGAATGCTATGAGAAGGCTTTAAAGCTGGATCCATATAACACTAATAATTTTCAAGCTGTAATTAATTTTTACATGCAGTACGGTTTTTATAAGGAGGCATCTCGTTTGGTTGACAGACTAATAGAGATCCAACCGCTTTTTGCATCAAACTATGAGCTGAAATCAGAAATAAACAGCTTTATTTATGAACAGCTGATACAGCAGGGGAATAATTCTGATGCAGAATATTATGCAGTTAAGGTGCTGGAGATAGTATCTGAGTATAATGCAGTTTTTGAGAGGACAGGCTTTAAGCTTACACTTTCTGATCTGACAATCGAGAATATAAACAGAATAAAAGAAAGTGAAAAATAGGATGCATGCAGTCCTTGACGCGCATAAGCTAATGATATAAAATATTGTAGTATATATTGAACGCGTTTTAGAGTCACATTGATTAATGAAAAAGTGTTCAATTCAGTAAATCGCACAAGCATAAATACATATTATTGTTGCGATTAATATAACACAGGCTGTGATGTGGGCAGTAGCTTAAGCACTGG
Source organism: Bacillota bacterium (assembly GCA_049322695.1). Taxonomy (GTDB): domain Bacteria; phylum Bacillota; class Clostridia; order Lutisporales; family Lutisporaceae; genus CALGKJ01. The sequence goes on from JBMORW010000047.1 coordinate 47,156, forward strand.
CGAGCAGAGAAATAATCATTATGGTGAAAGATTATTGCTAAAGACTTAGGCGAATATCACCACGGAGCCAAACACTTGAAGCAGCAGTAGAGTGTTTCGCAGGCATGCGTTATTATGCATTAGAGCGGTCTATGAGCTTTATGCTTATGGACAAATTGGGTGGTACCGCGGTTAATCGTCCCTGTGAATACTTGTTCACAGGGATTTGCTTTTTTTACAATAACAAAAGGAAGGAGAATATAAATGGAAAAATTCAAGTTTTTATCAGACAAAGCAGTTGCAGAAAATGAAAAATCCATATCAAAGTATTGGGATGAAATAAATCTGCTTCAAAAAAGCATAGATGTAAGAGAAGGGGCAAAGCCTTTTATTTTCTATGAAGGACCTCCGACTGCCAACGGAAAGCCAGGCATACATCACGTAATATCAAGAACACTTAAGGATTCTGTATGCCGCTATATGACCATGAAGGGACATCAGGTTAAGAGGAAGGCGGGCTGGGATACACACGGCCTACCTGTGGAAATAGAGGTTGAAAAGGAGCTGAAGATATCCGGCAAACAGGATATAGAGAAATACGGGATAAAGGAATTCAATGAGAAGTGCAGGGAATCTGTGTTCAAGTACACCGGTCTCTGGAGAGAGATGACTGAGAGAATGGCATATCTCATAAACCTTGATAATCCGTATATAACTCTGGATAACAGCTATATAGAATCAGTATGGTGGATATTGGATAAGTTCAATAAGGAAGGCTACATATATGAAGGACACAAGATACTTCCATACTGCCCTCGCTGCGGAACCGGTCTGGCTTCCCACGAGGTTGCCCAAGGCTATAAGGAGATAAAGACAAATACGGTAATAGTTAAGTTCAAGAGAAAAGGCGCAGATGAGTACTTCCTGGTATGGACCACTACGCCCTGGACATTACCCTCCAACGTAGCACTTACAGTCAATGCTGATGAGACCTATTTAAAGGTAAAACAAAACGAAGAAATATATTACGTAGAGAAAACACTTGCAAAAAAAGTACTTGGAGAAGAGTTTGAAGTGCTCCAAGAGCTGAAGGGCAAGGAGTTTGAATACATGGAGTACGAGCAGCTGATGCCCTTTGTGGAGGCAGACAAAAAGGCATTTTTTGTGACAGTAGCCGACTATGTAACTACAGAGGATGGTACGGGAATAGTTCATACAGCTCCTGCCTTTGGCGAGGATGACTATAACACCGGCAAGCGCTACAATTTACCTGTACTGCAGCCCGTAAGCGAATCAGGCAAATTTGTAACTACTCCATGGGAAGGCAGCTTCGTAATGGATGCGGATATAGAAATAATCAAATGGCTGGCAGCAGAAGGTAAGCTTTATAAGAAGGAAAAGGTTGATCACAATTATCCTCACTGCTGGAGATGCCATTCACCGCTTTTATATTATGCAAAGCCCAGCTGGTATATAGAAATGACAAAGCTTAAGGATAAGCTCATAGCCAATAACAATACCGTAGAATGGTATCCTGACTTTGTGGGAGAGCGAAGATTCGGCAACTGGCTGGAGAATCTGAATGACTGGGCAATATCCAGAAGCAGATACTGGGGTACTCCTCTTAACATATGGAGATGTGAATGCGGTCACTTTACTACTGTAGGCTCCAGAAAGGAGCTGGTAGAAAGAGCAATAGAAAACATAGACAAAAGTGTTGAGCTGCACAGACCCTATGTGGATAATGTTCATATCAGGTGCGAGAAGTGTCAGGGCACAATGACCAGAGTACTGGATGTAATAGACTGCTGGTTTGACAGCGGCGCAATGCCATTTGCGCAGCATCACTATCCCTTTGAGCATAAGGAAGACTTCGACAGTCTGTTCCCGGCAGATTTCATCTGTGAGGGTATAGACCAGACAAGAGGCTGGTTTTACTCGCTGCTTGCAATAGCAACCTTTGTGATGGGCAAGTCACCCTATAAGAGAGTGCTTGTAAACGACCTGGTACTGGATAAGGACGGTAAGAAGATGTCAAAATCCCTCGGAAATACCGTAAATCCTTTTGAAATGTTTGACAAGTACGGTGCAGATGCTTTGAGATGGTATCTATTGTATGTATCGCCGGCATGGACACCCACCAAGTTTGATGAAGAGGGCTTGAAGGAAGTATTGAGCAAGTTCTTTGGAACACTGAAGAATGTATATACCTTCTTCACACTCTATGCAAATACGGACAAAATAGACCCCAAGGATTTCTTTGTGGAATATAAGGATAGACCTGAGCTTGACAGATGGATACTTTCCAAGTACAACAACCTGTTGAAAGAAGTTGAGGAGGAGCTGAAGATATTTGACCTTACAAAGTCAGTAAGGAAGATACAGAACTTTGTAAGCGAAGATTTGTCCAACTGGTATATAAGACGCTCCAGAAGACGCTTCTGGGAGACAGAGCTTACAGAAGACAAGAAGGCTGTATACAACACCACACTTGAGGTGCTGGTAGGCATATCCAAGATGGTTGCTCCTTTTGCACCATACCTGTCGGAAGAAATATACAGAAATCTTACTGGCGGAGTATCCGTTCATCTTGAGCTTTATCCACAAGCTGATGAAAAGCTTATAGACAACAGGCTTGAGGAGAGAATGGACCTGGTAAGAGACCTGGTGGGACTGGGAAGAGGAGCTAGAGAACAGGTAAGAATAAAGGTACGCCAGCCTATCCAGAAGGTATTCATAGACGGAAAATATGAAGAGCTCATATCCTATTTGATACCGCTCATTCAAGAAGAACTGAACGTAAAGGAAGTAATATTTGAAAAAGAGCTCAGCAAATATATGAACTTCGGTTTGAAGCCAAACTTCAAGACTGCCGGACCTGTGTTGGGCTCAAAGATTAAAGCATACGGAAAGGCGCTTTCAGAGCTGGATGCAGCAGAGTATGCTCCCAAGCTGGAAGCCGGTGAATCCGTTACACTTGAGCTTGAAGGCGAAAAGTTTGAAGCAACCAAGGAATATGTGCTCATAAGCATAGCTGCAAAGGAAGGCTTTACGGTATCAATGGAGAACAACCTTTTCATAATACTTGATACCACACTGACCAAGGAGCTTATTGATGAAGGCTATGCAAGGGAATTCATCTCAAAAATTCAGCAGATGAGAAAGAGCAGCAATTATGAGATGATGGATAAAATAAAAATATTCTTTAATGGTGATGATGAAATAACAGAAGCAGTAAACATCCATAGGGAATACATCATGCAGGAGACTCTTGCAGTAAGCATAGAAAAGACTTGGGACACAACCTATGAAAAGCAGGATCTCAATGGACATGAGACAGGAATGAAGGTAGAGAGAATATAGTTTAAATACAAAAACCACTCATGATAAACATGGGTGGTTTTTGCATGCAAATAATGTCGAAACTTGCTATCGATTTATCAGAAAATTCTGGAGGAAATGTTGTAAAATGGGAGAAATATAAAACTATAGTAGAAATGTAGTAAAGCCAAATAGCCAATGAATAACACTGGCTATTTCAACGCAGATTTCTACACAAAAACTTTAATAAGAAGGTGATAACATGTACGGTGCACATATTAATCCATATAACTCTGAAGTGCAAAGCGTTAAGCAGCATCTTAAAAATGTATCAGAATTATCGAGAGAATATGCAGCTAAAATATCTTTACCCACAGTAGGAGAATTGATTGGGCTTCTGCATGACCTTGGTAAAATTTGTGAACGCTTTAATAATTATTTACACTATTCACATTCGCACCCAGAAGATAAATCGCTTCGTGGTACAGTAAATCATTCTACAGCTGGAGCAAAGCTCATATATGACAGTTTTTTTCATTCCAAAGATCTATTTGAAAAATTTACATCTCAGCTTATAGCGCTAGTAATCTGTTCTCATCATGGAGGATTGATTGATTGTATAGACCTAGATGGTATTGATATATTCACACATAAGCTGAAAACCGAACAAGACATATGCTATGAGGAGGCACTGAGCAATTTTTATAAAGAGTGCATAGACTATTCGGCCATTAAACATTTGTTTAGCAATGCTGTTAAAGAATTAAAAGATGTATTATCTGAATTAAACAGAATGGATGCATCTTCTCAAAATAGAAATTTTCTATCGGGTATGCTGGTAAAGTACCTATATAGTTGTCTTATAGATGCGGATAGGTATGATACATTCTGCTTTATGGAAAACAAGGAACCACAGAAAAAAGTTGGGGTAGCGTCTTTGTGGGAAGAGCTGCAAAAAACACTTGAGTTTAAATTATCCCAACACCCCATGGAAAGTGAGATAGACATTCTTAGA
>JBMORW010000048.1:0-3910 GCA_049322695.1 Bacillota bacterium
GGCTGCTGTATCTTTCGGTATCTGTAAAGAACAAAGAGTTTGATGCAAGTGCATTCAACTTTATAAAGACGTTATGTGATATAATAGCTGCCATTTATTGATGGCAGCTATTTATATCATAACTGCCAAAATCCTTCCCCAATATTAGAAGCCAGTAGCTGGTACTACTTTATTATTTTGGGCGTCATAGGCTTCTTTCTGCAGATGTGTTCATTCCCTATAGGAAAACCTTTGCCCCCTGTCCATTGTAAGGTGCTTTTTTCATTCCCATATTATGCAATAACTAGGAAATTTTTATTTTATTTTATATTTAACTGTGCTAAAATGAAAATAGTTTGATTTTCAACGTCTTTAGATGTGTCAAACAAATAAAAAAACAGTATAATATATCATATCTGAATATATAGAGATAAACGATAGATATAATTTTAGTTGAGTACACAGTTCTAGTTATAATAGAGTACTATTCAATATTGATATAAGCGCTCTAAAGCTTGCAAGACCTTAATAATGGGGGGATAAGGATTGCAGTTCATCAATACCCAGTACAAGATTATTAGTCTTGAAAAGGAAGACAAGTATGGAAGTGTCTATCTTGTCGAGGATACAAGCAGAAATAATCTCATCAAAATGATGAGAGTTTTTGGCGTGCAAAAAGAAACATTAGATTTTATCGAGTATATAAAGTGCAATCTCTATGATTATAAGAATTTTAACCATATCAACCTTACTGAGACATACTTTTTCAATAAAATCGTTGCAATAGACGGCAAGCCGGTAGTAGCTGACAAATATTATATTACCAGTGAACATATTCACGGAGAAAACCTGTTTGAGTATATAAAGCATGCAGATTTTGAGGAGATATTGGATATTGCGATTCAGCTGTGCCAGGTAGTAAAGTATTTGCATTTAAGAGGATATCTACTGTGTAATGTAAATACAGATGAGCTTTTGGTAACTGAAGAAAATGATATAAAAACATTGAAGGTGCTTAGTTTACCTTTTATAAGAGGTACAGCTTCATCTAACATGCTGTACAAGGACAATAACAACTTCAAATCACCCGAAGTATTGCAGGATGAAAATTATACCATACAATCAGACATATACCTGATTGGTGTAATATTATTCTATATGTTCAGCAGAGAAAATGTAAATAACTCACATTTTAGAGAGGCATTGTCCCACTTCAAAATTGCTTCAGACAATAACAGGCTTGTGCATATTTTTGACATTATCAAAAAGTGTACCGAGTTGAAGCCTGCAGACAGGTATTTATCTGTGGATGAAATAGTTGATGATATTAACCTGGGTTTTCACAAGGCTTATAAGACAATAGACAAAAGATATTTGCAGGTCCTGCCAAGATATATGACAAAGCTTGTTTCCAGGGAAAACTATATAAAAAAAATAATAAACAATACCAAGGGGTACTATTTTGAAAATAAAAAGAACAGTATTACGGTTATAAAGGGTGGTATTGGCACAGGAAAAACTACACTACTGACTGCACTGGGCTACAGATTGCAGCAGGAAGGGTTTTGTGTAATAATGGAAAAACTCAATGAAAATTTATGTACAAGCTTTTTTATTATTTCATATGTAATAAGGGATATAATGAAACACATAGATAAAGAGCTAATAGATAAATATGCATCTGATCTTATAAAGCTGATACCTGAATTATCTGTGGACAAGGTGTCACAGAGTGTAAGCTCGCCTATCGATGGTGACAGCAAAATGAGATTGATATACAGAATCGGTAATTTTCTTCTGGAGGCTGCAATAAAGTATCCTTTCATACTGGCTATAAACAATTTTAACTGGGTTGATGAGGACTCAGAGGAAGTTTTAAATTATATATTAAGAAATGAGAGCAAAGGGAAAATATATTTCATTGTTACAATAGAGTCCGATGCTATTGAGGAGAAGATCAGATATAACCAACTGTATGGCAGATTAGCCGAAGAGGGATATCTGGATACTATTGAGCTTGGTAATTTCAATATTAATGAAACAGCAGAGTATATCAGGCTTCTATTAGGTATGGATAAGGCTCCTTTGGACTTTGCAGCTAATATCTATAAAGAAACGGAAGGAAACCCAAATTATATCTATGAAGTTATTTATCTGCTGTATATAAATAACTTCATATTTGTAGACGACAATGGAGAGTGGGTTCTTAACAATATTGATTTCAACAATATTAAACTTTCAATAAATATAGATGAAATAGTACTGAATAAGATTAACAGACTTACCCCTATGCAAAAAGAGACTATTAAGGTAATGTCTGTTTTCAACACTGCAATTTCTACGGACATACTTGAGAAAATGCTTGATATTAAGGGCGAGGAATTATTTAACCATTTGAATTATCTGGCATCCATAAATATTTTGTCAAGAAAGGTTGATGACTGGGGTATAAGCTTTGACTTTAGTTCACTAAACCTTAAAAAGTCAATATATGAAAGGATTACCGGCGATGAAAAGCTAATGTATCATGAAAAGGTATCCTACATACTGGAGAAAAAGTTTGAGAAGGAAAACAGGGAGAACAAGGATGAGCTGATATACCATATGACTAAGGCAAACAGGTATGACGAAGCAATTGAGCATCTGATGTCCTCAGCCGAAAAAATGATATCTAGTAATCTTATTAACCAGGCTATTCAGTTCCTGGAGCAGAGTCTGCAGCTTTTTGACAAGTGTGAAGTGAATCAGAATAAGATAGTTGTATGCCTGAAGCTTGGAGATTTGTATGAGCAGCTTGGTGAATTTAACCGTGCGGCGTACTTCTACGATATTGTTGAAAATATAGCAGAAGCCCTTGCTGATAAGAAAATACTTGTAGACATATATATAAAGAAGTTTACACTTCTGTACAGATTGAATGATATTAAAAATTGTCTAAAGTATGCAGTTGGCGCAAAGCGATTGTTGAAGAATTTTTATTATGAAGAGGGATTATATGATCTTGTAATTTCTCTAAGTGAAATTGCCGTAAACAGAAGAAAATATGTATCCTATGGAAAAATATTGGAAAAGCTGCTATCCGATGAGAATGTGAAGCAAAGTAAATTCCACTACTCAAGACTTCTGATGGTATACGGCAGGAACCTGTACTTTAAGAACAGGTATGAAGAAAGTCTCAAGGTAACGCTGGAAAGTGTAGAGATAATGGAAGCTCTGGGTATTTATAAGTATTTGCCGGCCGCGCTGAACAGCATTGGAGTAATATACACGGACTACTACAACGATATTCACAAATCAAGAGAATACTATGAAAAAAGCCTCAGCATAAGCCAAAAGATAAATGATCTCAGAACGATAAGCAATTGTTATAACAATCTGGCTGAAATATACAGAATGGAAGATAAATACACAGAAACCTTGGAATACTATAATAAAGCCCTTGAGGTTGTTCATATTACCCATAACGCTCTTCTTCATACTCTGCTTCATGAAAACCTTATACTTGTGTATATCTCTATGGAGGATTACAAGAAAACCGTAGAAAACATTAAGCTTACTGAAAAACTGCTGAAGCGTTTGAAGGATACCAGTAATCTGACGGAATATTATTATAGAAGCATTGCTGAGTTTTATTACGTCATGGGCGATTACGACCTTGCGAAGGATTATTCACAGAAAGCTGTTGATATGTGTATAAGTTGGGACGTGTCAGTAGATCCTGAGGCCGAATATGTAAATATACTTGCAGAGACGCAGCAAAGCGGAAAGCTGGACTACGACAGGCATATGGAGTTCTGTGAGAGGACCTTCAGTGATAATCTGTACAAGCTGGGAAGAATAACCTGCATAAGATTTGCCGAAATATATGCAGATAAAGGTATGCATGAGCAAGCGGAAAGCTTTTTAGAGCTTGGAAGGAAATACATTGAAA
>JBMORW010000049.1:0-3736 GCA_049322695.1 Bacillota bacterium
GCTAAGCAGTGGACGTTTTTTGCTATTTAGCAGTGAATAAGTTTTGCTGTTCTAAAGCTTGGCTGTAAGCCAAGGTAAAACTACCCTAGCAACCTTCAGGTTGCGACGTTGTTGCCAGGTATTGAGCGCAAGCTCAACAAAAACTAGGGATATATCAAAACTATGAATAATGAGGTTGAGAGAGGTTATGAGATCTTTTCCTTGAAGGTTCTGAAGTAACCACCTCTAAGCATTGTAAATGCATCCCTGATATGTCCGTTTGAACACACCGCGCAACCAAACATTCCCCATCATTTTCTTTTGCTTTTCCAATGTCTATTTGATAAAATTAAAATAAGGCTTACTATGCATTGGGACATGCTGTTTGGGGGTGAAGTTGTGCAATTCATTAATTCGCAATATAAGGTTATTAATCTGCTGAGGGAAGACAAAAATGGCAGTATTTTAGTTGTAGAAGATGTTCACATTGCAAATATAGTCAAGTGTATGCGATTAATTGATCTTAATAAAGAAACGCTTCTATTTATAGAGTATATGAAAAATAATCTATATGATTATGTGAATTTCTTACATCCAAATATGTCAGAATTTTATTTTTTCAACAAAATAAACATGGTAGATAACAAACCAACTACATCAAACAGATATTATTATACATATGAGTATAAAGAAGGTGAAAACCTATTCGCCTTTTCAAACAATAAAAGCTTTGAAACACTGCTGGAGCTTTTTATGCAACTGGCCTCATTAATTAAGCATCTCCATCTGAGAGGCTATTTATTGTGCAATGTTAATTCCAGTGAGTTGAATGTAATTAATGTAAATGATTCATATCAATTAAAGGTTTCAAGCTTGTTCTATTTATCAGGTACAGACAACGATGTTATGATAGACAAGGATAATAACTATTTTAAATCACCTGAATCACTTCAATACGGAAGCTACTCAAAGAGTTCGGATATTTATTTACTGGGCGCTATAATGTTTTATATGTTTAGTGGTAAAGATATGGAGGAATCAAATTTCAGGGAGGATTTGATTGAGTTTAGACCTGATAAGGATTCCGAGCTGTATAGGCTTATTAATATTATTAAGAAATGTGCTGCACTGGATCCTGCTGAAAGATATAACAGCATTGATGAACTGGTTAATGATATAAACAGGCAATTTGCGAAAAACTATAATATAGTTCATAAAGATTATTTACAGAAGATGCCTCGTTTTATAGTCAGGCCTGTCGGCAGACAAAGGCATATTAATAAAATTCTGAATAATACAAGAGAGTACTTTTTTGAGGGAAAATCAATAAAGAGCTCTATTTTAACATGTCCTCCGGGCACCGGGAAAGTAACCTTTCTGAAAGCAATTGAGTTTAGAATGGAGCAGGAAGGCTATGTTTTTTCTTCAGTTGCATTAAGAAGAGAAGCCAGTTCCAGGTTTTATGTAGCTTCTACACTTGTTAAGAATATAATTAAATACATTGATAAGGATTTAGTTGAAAAGTATATAGAAGATTTAAGCTATGTAATATCAGAAGAGCAGCTGTTGGATTTAAAGGAAGACGACAGAATAAGACTGGTATATCGGTTGGGTAATTTTCTGCTTGAGGCAGCTTCAAAATCATATAACATACTAATAATCGATAATTTTCAATATATAGATAATGATTCTCTTGAAATAATGAAGTATGTGCTGAAGAAGGAGAACAGAACTAAGCTCTATATATTCCTTTCATTGGATAGTGAAGAAGTCATAGACAAAAAAGAAATAAAAGAATACTATAATTTACTTCTGGAGTCTGAGATTTGTGACCTCATTGAGCTGGGTAATTTCAATATAAATGAGACTTCTGAGTATATAAAGCTTTTATTGGGTATGGAGTATGTTCCCTTGGATTTTGTCACTAAGGTTTTTAAAGAAACAGAAGGAAGCCCGGACTACATATATGAAATAATATATATGCTTTACACAAACGGAAGTATTTTTGTTGATGATAATGGTTCATGGAATTTTGATAATGTTGACATGGACAAGCTGAGTATGTCATTTGATATTGATGATATTACTCTGAATAAAATAAACAAGCTTGACCCGGTATATCAGGAAATACTAAAAATAATATCAATTTTTGATACTGCTGTTTCTTCAGACATACTTGAGGAAATGACCAATATTAAAGGTGAAGAGCTTTTTGAGTTATTAGATTATCTCACATACATCAACATCACGTCCAGAAAGGTTGATGACTGGGGAATAACCTATGATTTCAGTTCAATGAATCTTAAAAAGTCAATATATGAAAAGATTCAGCCTGAAGAAAAACAAAATCTTCATAATCGTGCTTCTTATATATTAGAGGATAAATTTACACGTGAAAACAGAGAAAACAGAGACGAGCTCATCCATCATATGACAAAAGCTAATCGTTATAATGAGGCAATAGAGCATCTTATGTCATCTGCTGAAAAAATGATGGACAGTAATCTTATTAACCAGGCAATACAATTTCTTGAGCAGACATATGATTTGTTCGATGAGAATGATACCTCCCTGAAAAAAATACATGTCAGCTTAAATTTAGGTGATTTGTATAATCAACTAGGAAATTATCAAAAATCTATGTATTATTATGACAAAATAGAAGAAATAGGCAATAAAATCAATGATTCAAAAATCCTTGCAGACGCATACATCAAGAAATTTTCTTTACTTTACAGACTTGATAATTATAAGCAGTCAATTATGTATGCAATCAAAGCAAGAAAGATTATTAAGGAAATTTCCTATTATGAGGGAATGTACGAGCTTATAGTCAATATGAGCCATATTCTTATAAACAGAAGAAAGTATAATACCTATATAAATATTCTGGAGCGCAGCTTAGATACTATAGAAAAAGATAAATATCCACTTTATTATGCAAGATTGCTGATAGTATACGGAAGAGTACTGACATATAAAGACAGATTTGAGGAGGGACTTGAAGTACTTCTTAAAAGTGTTGAACTGCTTGAAAAGCTTGGCGCTTATAAATATCTTCCAGAGCCCTTGAATACAATAGGCTTCGTTTATTCTGATTATTATAATGATCCTTCTATATCAAGGGAATACTATGAAAAATGCTTGAGCATAAGTCAAAAGACCAATAATCTGTATTATATAGAATACAGCTACAATAATCTGGCTGAAATGTACAGGTTGGAGGACAATTATAAGGAAGCTTTTGATTATTTTAACCATGCACTGGAAATAATAAAGGTCACCCGCCATAAGTATAGTGAATGCTTGATTCACTTGAATATAATGTTGATAGATATGGCAATGGAAGACTATAATAAAGCTCTGCAAAGCTATTCTTTAGCAGAGAAAATCATCAGAGAATCCAAGGATCTTGGCAATTTGGAAGAGTATTTATACTGCAATAAAGCAGAGTTTATGTATCATATGGGTGAGTATAGGAATTGTAAGGAAGCTGCCCAAAAAACAATAGATATCTGCAAGAGCTGGGGTGTAGCCGAAAATCTGGAGGCACATATGTATAAGATACTTGCAGAGACGCAGCAAAGCGGAAAGCTGGACTACGACAGGCATATGGAGTTCTGTGAGAGAACCTTCAGTGATAATCTGTACAAGCTGGGAAGAATAACCTGCATAAGATTTGCCGAAATATATGCAGATAAAGGTATGCATGAGCAAGCGGAAAGCTTTTTAGAGCTTGGAAGGAAATACATTGAAA
>JBMORW010000050.1:0-46556 GCA_049322695.1 Bacillota bacterium
GGTACAGAGGGTAAAGGATAATGAAGACAGAAGGGTAAGCAGGGTAGTACCAACAAGTGAAGGCCAAAAACTAATAGAAGAAATAAGTTCACAGGCTAGCAGCAAGTTTTTATCTGATTCAATACTCAGCATGGATGAAGATTTGGTTGATAAATTACTTATTAGTCTTGAAGCACTAATGGAAACCATGAAGAAATCGGAGAAAGGTATATAGAGGTGAGAAAAAATGAAGAAAAGAGATTTGTATCTGTTTATTGCTGCCAGCGCTTTTATCGGTATTAGCAGCAGCATCGACGCCTCTGTATTCAACAACTTCCTCAATGATGTTTTTAATCTTACTGTCACACAGCGGACTATGCTGGAGTTTCCTAGGGAGCTTCCCGGTTTTCTGGTGGTATTTGTTACAGGTTTACTGCTTTTTATGGGAGATATTAGGGTAGCTTGCATAGCAAATGCTATTGCAGCCATAGGAATTATGGGTCTGGGCTTTACTTCAGGCAATTTTAGTGTATTGTTGGTTTGGATGACTATATACAGTATGGGTACGCATCTTATGCAGCCTATGACAAACGCTATAGGAATGAGTCTGGCAAAGGAAGGCAATATGGGTAAGGTTTTAGGACAAATAAGCGGTTTTAATACAGCTGCCTATCTGATAACAAGTATTATTACTGCTGCTGTATTTCACTTTGTAAAGATCAATTATAAAATAGCCTTTTCCTTTGGTGCAGCGGCTTTTGTTTTAGCAGCTGTAATGATATCCAGAATGACCCGGATAAAAAGTGAGAAAGCTTCAAAAAAGCTGTATTTGCGTAAAGAGTATACCTTGTTTTACATTCTGAACATTCTTTTCGGTGCAAGAAAACAGATATTCATTACCTTTGGACCATGGGTATTGATAAAGATTTTTAATCAGGGAGTAAGTACCTTTGCTCTGCTAGGCTTCATCATAGCAGGTATAGGCATGCTTTTTAAGCCCTTTGTAGGCCACCTTATTGATAAAAAGGGAGAACGCTTTATCATAAGCTGTGAAGCTGTTTTACTTATAGTCGTCTGCTTGGGCTATGCTCTGGCCAAAACATTGAGCAAAGGTTTACTCATAGCGGAAATGGCTATAATAGTGACCTGCAGCTGCTATGTATTGGATCAGCTGCTGGTTGCTGCAGGCATGGCAAGAGCGACATATCTTAAAAAGATAGCTGTCGCTCCCGAAGATGTTTCAAGCACTCTTTCCATGGGAGTAACTATAGACCATTTTGTATCTATGACAATACCATGGCTGGGCAGCTTTGTGTGGAATAAGTACGGGTACGAGTATGTTTTTGTAGGGGGTGCCTGTATTGCGTTACTGAATCTCATTGCAGCACAAAGAATAAATACAGAAAATATTAAAGCGAACAGGGCAGCAGGGGCTGAAGCATAATCAGCCCCATTTTCATATGATTTTCAGAGATGCAGCTGCACAGTATATCAGCAATAATGCCATAGCTATATCAAAGGGTTTTTTGTATTTATGCAAAAATGACTGAAATACAGCTCCAAACAGTGCCCAGCATGTTGTCGCTGTGAGACCGATAAAAGCCAGGAATACAGAAAAGGCAATAAGGGAAAATGGTTCTTTGTAGATAGGAATAATGAAACTTGATATAACTGTAATTCCATATAAAATAACCTTCGGATTGATGAACTGCATAGCGATGCCTGCTTTAAAGGTATATAATCCGGAATCTGCACCATCCTTTTTCTTTTTATTGCTTCTTAAGACCAGAAAAGCAAGGTAAAGCATATATGCCGCTCCCAAAATCTCCATTATGGGCTTCACTTTGGGTAAAGCCTGGTAAAGCATGATATTGAAGTAACTGCAAAGCAGCATAATGATAAAAAAGCCGGAAAATATTCCCAACAAAAAGCTGATATTCTTTGTGAATCCATATCGTGTAGCATTAAGCATAGACATGATGTTATTGGGGCCCGGTGTATAGGTAGCAATGAATACATAGGATAAAAAAGGAACTAGATTGAACATAATATATACCTCCTGAAATATGTGTGCTATAATACACAATAAGAACACTAAAACGCACGTTTGATTATATTATACAATACGTGCATTATAACGCACAAGAGGGAAGGTGAATTTTTTTGGAGAATCTAAATTCCGTAATAGCTGTAAACTTAAAACGCATTAGAGAAGAAAGAAAGCTAAGTCTTGACAATGTAGCTGAAATGACCGGAGTCAGTAAAAGCATGCTGGGGCAGATAGAAAGAGAAGAATCGAACCCGACAATAACTACCATATGGAAGATCGCCAATGGCTTGAAGATATCCTTTACCACTCTGCTTAACTATCCGCAGAAGGACACTGTAATAGTAAAAAGGCAGGAAATAGCTCCTCTTATAGAGGATAATGGAAGATACAGATTATATCCTTATTTTCCCTTTGAAGAAGGAAGAAGCTTTGAGGCATATACCATAGAAATAGATAAGGGCGGATATCTTAATGCTGAGCCGCATAACAGAGGCGCTCAGGAGTTTATAACAGTTTTTGAAGGTGAACTGACTGTAAAGGTAAGTGATGATGAGTTCACCATTGGTAAGGGTGATTCTATAAGATTTAAGGCAGATAGACCACACGCATACCATAGTTCAGGTACTGAAGTCATGAGAGCCAGCCTGATTATTTACTATTCTGAAGCGGGAGACGGTAAGTGAGGAATATGAATGAAAAGGTAAGCATTAATGTTCCGAAGGAATTCAGCTATGATGAGTGCATGGTATATATAAATAGATGTCAATTGGAGTGTATGCACAGGGTCAGCAACGGTGAGCTTTACAAGTTGATTAGTCTGGACAATCAACCTGTTTTACTCAAAATAGGTTTTGACGGCAATAAGCTGTCAGTTATTTTTCTGAATGGTCATTTCAATAAAGGGATAAAGGGTAAAGCTATAAAGTATGTGCAGTATATGTTTGACTTTGGCACAAATCTTTCAGAGTTCTACGAAAGCATTGATGATGAGGTGCTAAAGCCCTTGTTGGACAAATACTATGGACTGAGGATTTTTAAGATTAACCATCTGTTTGAAGCACTCTGCTGGTCTGTGATAGGTCAGCAGATAAACCTCAAATTTGCATATACCTTAAAGAAGAGATTTGTAGAAAAGTATGGCGAAGGCTTGAATTTTGACGGTAAGGATTATTGGCTCTTTCCTAAGCCTGATGCCATAGCCGATCTGGATATTGATGACTTGAGAGTGCTGCAGTTTACTCAAAGAAAGGCAGAATATATAATAGGCTTGGCAAAGTGCTTTGTGGATGGGATAATTAAGGAAGAAGAGTTGAGAGAGAGCAATAATTATGGATATATTGTGGATAAGCTCACGGCAATAAGGGGTATAGGCAAATGGAGTGCAGATTATACCATAATGAAGTGTTTTCCCATTAACTGCGCCTTTCCTATCGCAGATGTCGGTATTCATAATGCACTTAAGAATATATTAAAGCTGGACAAAAAGCCTTCTATAGCAGAGATAGAAGCTATGGCTAAGCAATGGAAGGGTTGGGAGTCCTACGCTGCATTCTATTTATGGAGGTCGTTGTATGATTGAGAAAAGTTGTGCTTATTTTAAATCACCTATTGGCTTTGTGGAGGTAATAGCTTCAGAAAGCAGTTTGTTGTCTGTTGCTTTTGTGGAGAAGGAAGGTAAAAGCATTGGCTCTTCAGCAGTGCTTACTGAAGCTGTAAAACAGCTTAAGGAGTATTTTGAAGGAGGCAGAAGAGACTTTGACTTGCCTTTACAGCTTGATGGGACAGATTTTCAGGTAAGATCCTGGAAGCAGCTTATGAACATACCTTACGGACAAACCATAACCTATAAGGAGCTGGCAAAAAGAGTGGGAAATGAAAAGGCAGTAAGAGCAGTAGGGGGAGCAAACAACAGGAACAAGCTGCCAATCGTCATACCTTGTCATAGGGTAATTGGAAGCAATGGAAAGCTTGTAGGCTTTGCAGGAGGACTGGATAAAAAGGAATGGCTTCTGGAGTTTGAAAAAAACAATATATAGCAATAAAAAGCGGCTGGCCTGTTAGAACTAGGTCAGCCGCT
Source organism: Bacillota bacterium (assembly GCA_049322695.1). GTDB lineage: Bacteria > Bacillota > Clostridia > Lutisporales > Lutisporaceae > CALGKJ01. The sequence continues at coordinate 4,107 of JBMORW010000050.1, forward strand.
TAACATATGTAAGCACCGCTTTATTGATTATATCTTTTAACAAAATTGTATTGTAGTGGTATTGGAAAAGTTATAGAATATAATTAAAAGGTTTAATTAATATAAAATGGCAGGTGATTCAATGCTCTTAGTGAAATCAATACAAAACGGCTTTGTAATGGACTATAAAGGATATACCATAGTAGAACACAGCTATGACAGACCTGCTGTCAGTATAGGGAAAGGTACTGCACAATATAAGCTGACCCATGGAAGCTTTAAAATAAGGGACTACATCGAGAAAAATGCTATATTAAGGAAATTTTCCATATTAGAAAACACAGCTGACAAAGTGACAATAAGCTTTGAAGATGTGTTAACGCTCAGCTTTGAAACTATAGATGGAAGGCTGGAAATATCTACGATTTGCAGTAAGGGTGGAATCAACAGATTCAGCATATATATTTCCGGCTGCAATGATGAATACATATATGGCTGTGGTGAGCAATATTCGGAACTGAATCTGAAAGGGAAAAAGGTTCCGATTTGGTGTGAGGAGCAGGGGGTAGGCAGAGGCCGGGATTTGCTTACTTTTCTGGCAGAGCTTTCACATGGAGCAGGAGGGAATAAGTTTACCACCTATTATCCATTGCCCACATACATAACTTCTGCCAATCTTTTTTGTCATGTAGAAAGCTACGATTATATTGAGTTTGATTTCAGAAGCAGCTTTAGGAATAAGATAAACTGCTTTGGATTTCCTGAAAAGATAGTTATAAGCAAACAGAATACCGCAGTTGAATTATTGGAGGATTTGTCGGCTTACCTTGGAAGGCAGCCCAAAGTACCTGATTGGACAGTTGATGGAGTCTGGCTGGGTATACAAGGTGGTACTGAGACAGTACAAAAGAAGCTGGATGCTGCTCTGGAGGCAGGAGTAAAAGTAGCCGCTGTTTGGGCTCAGGACTGGGAAGGTATCAGAATCACCTCCTTCGGCAAGCAGCTTATGTGGGATTGGAAATACGACCAAAGCCTCTATAATGGGCTTCCGGATTATATAGCTGAGCTTAATGAAAAGGGTATAAGATTCTTAGGCTACATAAATCCTTTTCTTGCACTGGAGGGAGAGCTTTATAAAGAGGCTTCGCAAAAGGGTTATCTGGTAAAACGCAAGAACGGAGAGGAATATCATGTATATATAACAACCTTCCCTGCTGCGATGCTTGATCTTTCAAATCCATCGGCTATAGAATGGATAAAGGGCATAATAAAAAAGAACATGCTTGGTATTGGATTATCCGGTTGGATGGCGGATTTCGGGGAGTATCTTCCTACTGACAGCTCATTGTACTCGGGAGAAAGTGCAGAAAGCTTTCATAATAAGTATCCTGTATTATGGGCTAAAGCAAACTATGATGCCATCAGTGAGGATGATAAACTGGATGAGGTCGTGTTTTTCACCAGGTCCGGACATGCTGGTACCAGTAGATACTCAACTTTAGTATGGGCTGGTGATCAGCTTGTGAATTGGAGTAAAGACGACGGACTTCCCACTGTAATACCGGCAGGTATTTCGCTGGGTCTTTCGGGAGTTGGCATTTATCATTCTGATATAGGCGGATATACCACTGTTGCATGGCTGAAGAGGTCAAAGGAGCTATTCATGCGCTGGACGGAGCATTCTGCGTTTACATTGGTAATGAGGACACATGAGGGCAACCGTCCCCAAATCAACTGGCAGTTTGACAGCGATATTGAGACCTTGGAGCATTTTGCACTAATGAGCAAAGTGCATTGTGCCTTAAAACCATATCTAAAGCAGCTGATGCATGAGTATTATATAAAAGGCTTACCGGTAATCAGACATCCATATATTCATTATGAAAATGACAGTGAACTTCATAAGCTGAAATACCAGTATATGCTGGGCAGGGATGTGATGATTGCTCCCGTTGTCAAGCCGGGTAGAAGCAAATGGAAGGTATATCTTCCAACAGATAAATGGTTGCATCTTTGGACAGGAAAAAAGCTGGAAGGCGGCTGGCATATAATTGACAGTCCTCTGGGACAGCCTCCTGTGTTTTATCTGGAAAGCTCAGAATTCGCGGAAATATTTAAAGGTATAAGAGATATATAATGTTAGGGGGTATTATTATGGATGGAAATAAGGTGACATTAAAGTCCAAGCTGCTGTATGGAATGGGGGATATATACGGCGGAGGTGCATTTCTGGTTATTAATCTTTTGTTTCTCAATTTCCTCACAGATGTTGAGAAGCTGGCTCCTTATCTGGCTGGGAGCATATTCCTAATAGGGAAGGTTTGGGATGCAGTATCAGACCCATTGATGGGTATAATATCTGACAGGACAAAGTCCAGATATGGAAGAAGGAGGATATACTTTCTGGCAGGAATAATACCCGTTCTGCTATCCTTCTTTATGCTCTGGTATTCCTTCGGGATAGAATCTCAAACAGGACTATTCATATATTATTTATTAGCATATACCTTCTTCAGCACTGCTTTTACTATGGTGATGATTCCCTATTCTGCCATACTGCCTGATATGACTGATGACTACAAGGAACGTACTTCCTTGTCAGGCTTCAGATTGATTTTCTCCGCTTTATCAGCCATAGTGGCAGGGGTGCTGCCCAAAATAATCATTAATGCATTTGGAAGCAATGAGACAAAGGGTTATATGATAATGGGTGCTGCACTGGCTGTTTTTTATGCAATACCATGGCTGCTGGTGTTTATTGGAACCTATGAAAGAAAGGATAGAAGTGAGACTCAGGACTCAGGCTTTAATGCTTTTAAGGAGCTGAGGGCAACTCTTCGAAACAAGAGCTTCAGAATACATACTGGAATATTTCTTTCAAGCCTGGCAGCTGTTGACTTCCTAACTACTCTGTTTATATATTATTTGACATACTGTCTAAACAGGCCAAAGGAATTCTCTGCCGTTCTCGGAGCACTATTGGTAGTGCAGGTTGTTGCAATGCCGGTACATATAAAGCTGTCCAAAAGATATGGAAAGACAATGCCCCTGAAGGTAGGATTCGGTGTATGGACGGCTGCCCTTATAGCTGCCTTGTTTGTAAATGAAGGTCAGAGTTCCGCACTGGTTTATGGCATAGCCATACTCAGTGGTATAGGCACTTCGGCAGCTGTATTCGTACCATGGTCGATTTTGCCTGAAATAGCTGATGTGGATGAGATGATTTCCACTCGCAGGAGGGAAGGCATATATTGTGGAATGGCAACGCTTCTGAGGAAGATGGCGCAAGCAGTGACAGTATTTGTGATAGGTATTATACTCCAATGGTCAGGCTATATTCCGAATGTTGAACAGACTCAATTTGTTAAAACAGTTATTAAGGTGTTATTCAGTATTGCACCTATCATATGCATTGTACTTGGAGTTGTGTTTGCAGGCATGTATAAGATGACAGAGGGTAAGTACAAGCTGTTAAAAGCAGAGATAGACAGAAGAAAAAACGGAGGAGCAGCAGCTTCAGTGAAAGATGAGAGCAAGAATATCTGCGAGGAATTGACAGGAATAAGCTATGAAAAGCTATGGGGCGGCATGTAAAACTTAATTGTAAATAAAAAGTAAGAATCCTCTTAAAAAGGTTCTTACTTTTTTCTTCCATAGCTTACAATGTGATATGTAACTCCTGAAGCTATTGCTATAAGCAGTAAACGTATATAGACAGATTGAATTATATAAAAAGCAGAATACAGTATCGAAAGCCATAGAAAGAACAAAACCAAAAATTTGGTCCTCACGGGCAGTCCTTTTCCCTCTCTATAGCTTGCTATATAACCTCCCAGCAATTTACTGCTCAGCAGCTTGTCATAAAGTTTTTGTGAGCTTCTTATATAGCAGGCAGCACCAAGCAGCAGAAGAGGAGTTGTAGGAAGTATAGGGAGAAAAATACCAAGTACCCCCAGACAAACTGATATAGTACCGATAATTATAAGTATTACCTTGATAAAGCTTTTCATTATACTCCTTATATATCACTGTTAGTTTATTCTGATATATTTAGTTTCCTTTTTTTTAAACATATCCTTTAAAGCAGTTTTTACAGCCTCCAGATCAACATAAGCTAAAACAAAGAAAACAACTATGGCAATAAATGCAAGGATTGCAAAAAGCTTAAGTGTTTTATCTGACTTCATATTATTCGCTCCTTTATATTGATATTATATCCATAAGTTTATTGTATATTGACATAGACCGGTTAATGTAAATATTTAGGACAGCATGTCAAAAAATATACAGTTTAAATTCTACAACATTCTTCAAATACCTTCTGTTTTTTTATAAAATCATGAAATAATTGATGGCTGAGCCACACTTAATGGTGTGACTTTCTTACTGTTATTATTGACAAAATGATTAGTGACTACTATAATAACTACTAATAGTAGCTAATATAGTAGTCACTAATCAAAAGGAGGTTTGCATATGGCTGCAAACAGTCATGTTGTCAAAGATATAAAAGAAGGCTTTACAGCCGGCTTGCCTATAGTCATTGGATATCTTCCTATTGCAGTGGCATTCGGGCTGTTATCAAAATCAGTCGGTGTCACACTTTTTTACAGCTTTGCTCTGTCAGCCTTTGTATATGCAGGGGCCAGCCAGTTTATGGCATTAAACATGCTGGCTATCGGCGCAGGAGTGGGAGAAATAATAGCTACCACATTTCTGGTAAATCTTCGCCATTTCATCATGAGTGCATCATTGGCTTCAAAGGTGAAAGCTGCTGTTGGCAAGCGTACTCCTCTTATTGCCTTTGGAGTGACTGATGAAGTGTTTTCCGTTCTATCCATAAGGGAGGGAAAGCCCTCCGGGGCTTTTGTGCTGAGTCTGCAAGCCTCTGCATATATATCCTGGGTGTCAGGAACCATAGTGGGATATCTGGCAGGAGGCTTCTTGCCTGAAGTATTGGCAAGCAGCATGACTGTTGCACTGTATGGAATGTTTGCAGCCTTGCTTATTCCTGCAGTAAAAAAGTCAATGAAGCTTGCATTGCTGGCCGTACTATCAGGCTGTATCAATGCATTTATGAACTATATCAGCATACTGCCCAAAGGATGGAATATGGTGACAGCAATTATATTGGCTGCTGCAGTTGGTGTATTTGCAATTAACGATAAGGAAGTGAACAGAGATGAATAATATGCTGCTGCTTGTTTTAGAAATGGCACTAGCTACTTATATTCCCAGGCTGCTTCCGTTTCTGATATTGTCGAGAATAAAGCTGGGTCTCAGAACTAAGAAGCTTCTGATGCTTATACCTTACACTGCTCTTGGTGCGCTGATAATACCGGGTTTTTTGACGGCCACACCCGAAATGCCTGCAGCAGCTGTATTCGGGGTAGGCTTTGCAGCTATATATTCCTGGTATAAGGGAAATCTTATAGTATCTGTATTGGGCTCTGCTGCAGTGGCTCTTGTGGTATTAATGCTGGGAGGTATGTAATATGGAAAAGGAAACGATGATTATAGAAAGTATGAAGAAGCTGGGACTCAGCGAGTATGAAATCAAAACCTATCTAAAGCTTCTGGAGCAATATCCTGTAAACGGATATGCATTAAGCAAAAGCTCGGGCATACCCAGATCCAGGATATATGAGGTGTTGGAAGGTCTCAAGAGCAAGCAGATGGTATTCGAACAGACAGAGGGCAAGACTACACTATACCACCCTTTAGACCCAAAGCTCCTTATCAGTAAATTGAAAAGCAGCTTTGACAGCATATTAAATGAGGTTGATGAATACACTAAAAAGCTTTATGCTGAGGAACAGAATGAGAACAAGCTTATTATAATAAAAGGAAGAAACAACATATTGGACTTCCTTAATCTGCTTATAGCAGATTCAAAAAAAAGAATAGCCCTGTCTATATGGGAAGAGGAAATTAATGAAATATCAAAATCCCTGGATGAAGCAGTGAAAAGAGGGGTAATGCTTAAGGGTATATATTTCGGTAAAAACAGCAGTTTCTCTCAGCTTGTTACACACAGAAGAAAAGAGAGATATCTTTCTGAAAAAAAAGACAGATATATGACAGTTACCATAGATGGTGTACATGTGCTTTCAGGCCTGATTTCCAGAGGAGAGGACAGCAAGGTGACATGGTCAAAGGATCCGGGCTTTATTGAAATGAGCGAGGACTATATATGTCACGACCTAATGGTGAACATGTATTCCAACAAGCTTCAGGGTAAAGAAAGAGATAGCTATGAAAGCTATCTCGATAGAGTTCGTAAGGATTATTACGGCTTCAGTGACGATGAGTTCGAAAAATTTCTATAGGTAATCGGTATGTGATTGCTCGTAGTTATAAATTAATTAGCACTAAGCTTCAGCCTTTGTCTTCCGTAGGAATACTCCTCCATATCCCAAATATCGGTTATCCAGTTTTCATAGAACTCCTTCTCATGGCATACCAGCAGTATAGTGCCGTTGTAGCTTTGCAATGCTTCCTTTAGTGCCTGCTTTGCTGATATATCCAGGTGGTTGGTGGGTTCATCCAGAAGCAGCCAGTTGCTTTCCCTCATCATAAGCTTGCATAGTCGCACCTTTGACTGTTCCCCGCCGCTTAAGGATGACATCCTCCGAAGTATATGCTCCTGCTTCAAGCCGCTTTTGGCAAGGGCTTCACGTACTTCCTTCTGAGTCATTTTCGGAAACTCCCTCCAAACCTCTTCAAGTGCAGTATAATCTGTAGGCTTTGATTCCTGTTCATAATAAACAGGAAAAAGAAAGTCTCCGAAAAATATTTCGCCTGCCAGCGGTGCTATAACGCCCATAATAGTTTTTAAAAGCGTTGTCTTTCCTATGCCGTTGCAGCCTGTTATTGCGATCTTATCACCTTTTTCAAGATTAAGCTTCAGATTCTGTACTATTGGATAAGTATAACCTATATTCAATGACGAGCATTTAAATACATTTCTGCCGGATTCTCTTGAACATTGAAAGCTGAAGCATGGCTTAGGCAATGACTTTGGTTTTTCCAGTCTGTCGATTTTTTCCAGCTGCTTTCTCCTGCTCTGCGCTTGTTTTGTCGTAGAGGCGCGCGCTATGTTTTTATTGATAAAGTCCTCCAGCTTTTCTATTTGCTGCTGCTGTCTGTTATACTGTTCTGCATATCTTTTCTTCTCCTCATCCCTGAGCTTCAAGAACTTTTCATAATTGCCGGGATATCTTTTCAGTAAAGTGTATTCAAGATTATATATCACATTTGTTATTCTGTTGAGGAATGCAGTATCATGGGATATTACCATGAAGCTGTTGGGATAATCAGATAAATAATTTGCAAGCCATTCAATGTGTTCTTTGTCAAGGTAATTTGTAGGCTCATCCAGCAGTAATACATCCGGATTGCCCAGCAGTAATTTTGCCAGCTTCACCTTTGTACGTTGGCCTCCGCTAAGCTTATCTACAGGTGTATCCATACCGAGTGCAAGCAGACCTAAACCTCCGGCTACATTGCTGATAAGGCTGTCAATGCTGTAAAATTCGCTGCTGCTGAGTTTATCCTGCAGCCTTCCAAACTCCTTTAAAAGTTTTTCATAATCATCCTTCTCGGCATTGCCAAGGCTGTCTCCTATGGCTACCATTTGCTTTTCGATATCATACAGCTTACTAAAGGCTTCTTTTAAGGTTTCTCTGATGCTTTTTCCATCTATAAGCTCCGAGTGCTGGTCCAGGTATCCGATATTTATATTGGCGGAGGATATTATGCTACCCTCATCAGGCACCAGTCTGCCTGTCAGAATATTGAACAAAGTTGTCTTACCTGCACCATTGGCTCCTATCAGTCCAATATGCTCCTTTCTCAGCATTCTGAAGGATACATTTTTTAAAACGGTTTTATCTCCAAAGCTGAAGCTTAGATTATCTATGCTTAATATACTCATATAATTAATACCTCCCTTATTATAAAAAAGGAAAGAGAATCCGGAAGGCTTGCGCCTAAAGACTCTCTTTCCAGAAGTTGACATTATTATTACCTGCTGTTTATCCCTTACAGCGGCAGCTGAAAATACAGCTTGCCTGTATAATTATACCGTGAAAAAATGTTATAAGAATACAATCCCGGTAATTTTGAGCAGCAAAAAAGAGCCTCTGATCCTATACGTAATTCTTAAAACTTACCTAAAAAAGGGCAGACTTCCCCTACATTAAGGTAAAACGGGCATAAGAACTACGGCTTTAATCACTAGACTCACTACTCCTCATTGAATATTACAGGTTTATTATTTACCCATTATCATTATATATACTTAGCCACAAATTGTAAACACTTATTATAAACAAGCACAGCAATAAAGAGTTTTTGTTTCAAAATTTTGCAAATTAATATAAAATATTACTATAGCTTAATATGGAGGGGATAAAATGAGTAGAAACGGCATACTGGCAAAGAATGAGCAAGAAACCAACAAACTATGTGCCAAAATCATGATAGTTTCAATAGTGTTTCTCATTGTTGTGTACATAATGCAGGTAGTAGGGATATTCAAGAGTGACCTGATACAAGTGGGGATAGCATTTTCCATTTCAATAGTTTTACTGTTGATACCTATTGTTATGGTATTGGGATTCAAGGCTGAGGGGGCATGGCTTAAATATTTGATAGTGACTGTCGCTGCTTTGGTCGTTTCAATAATCAATATATTTCTCTCCAAGGATGTTGTAGTACTGTGGTTGTATGCAATAACATTATCCAGTCTGTATTTTTCCAAAAAGCTGAGCTGGTACTCGCTGGTTGTATCTATGATTACATTGACTGCAAGCCAGATATTTACTACTGAGGCAGGTATACTTGAGGATTATAACTATAAGGATGACTGGTTCATCCCGGTATTATCAAGAAATATAGAAGTTGCCGCACTTGCATTCATATATGTCATTTTATCAAAAAGAACCAGCTCGATGCTAAGCAATGTAGTAGGGTCAGAAGAACAGAAAAGCATATTGGACAAGCTAATGGCGTTAATCAGCAAGTCTACGGAGGTTTCTGACGTACTGATTAATTCCGTAGAAAGTCTTTCTACAATGACTGAGGAGACCACAAGACTCAATGAGAAAATTACCGATAAAACCAATGATGTGACAGCCGGCTCTGAGGATGCAATAAGATATATAGCTCAGGCAACAAGAACAGTATCTGATATTTCTGCCAACTTGAGCAATACTGCCCAAGACAGCAAGCTTATATCGGGAATGGCTCTTAAGCTGAATGAAATGACTGAAAACAGCGGTGTGATTATACATGAAGCTGTACAAGAAATGAAAATAATCGAAAAAACAACTATAGAGAGCAAGGATACCATAAACAAGCTTGGAGAGAGATCCAACGAAATAGGTAAGATAGTGGAGGTTATCAAGCAAATATCTGCACAGACCAATCTGCTTGCCCTTAATGCGGCCATAGAGGCTGCCAGGTCGGGAGAATACGGCAAAGGTTTCGCTGTTGTAGCGGATGAAGTCAGAAAGCTGGCTGAACAATCTGAAGCAGCTACCAAGGAAATATCAGAGCTGATAAATCAAGTATTGGCTGATACCGGTAAGGCCGTTGAGGAGATGGATAGAAATGCAGCTCTTGTAGACAAGGGGATGCTGGTAATAAATAAAGCAGGAGAATCCTTTGAAAAGGTGACAGAGACAAACCATTTGGTAAATGAAAAGCTGCAGACTATAACCAAAGCTGCTCAGGAAGCTGCCGAGTATGGAGTGAAGCTTGTTGAACTGGTGGAAAATGTAGAGAATATAAACACACGAAACCTCGACGAGCTGAAGAGTATTGCTGCTGCTTCACAGACTCAGCTCTCATCTATGCAAGAGGTTGCTGCTTCAGTGGATAATATAGAAAAGATATCCGTTGAACTTACGGAAGTTATAAAAGAAATGAAATAAATCTTAAAAGCTATCCGGATATTGCATCATAGCCCGGATAGCTTATATAGCGTATGTTATAATTATTTATAATCAGTAATTTATTATGGATGCAGGTGTATTATGAGAGTAAATAGACTGCTGTCAATGCTATTGATAATTTCAAACAGAGGTAAGGTTACAGGGCAGGAGCTGTCTGAGCATTTTGAGGTATCGCTCCGCACTATATACAGAGATATTGATAAAATATGTGAAGCAGGTGTACCTATAGTATCCATAGGGGGTACCGGAGGCGGCTACAGTATGATGGAGGGCTATAATGTCGACAATCTTTTTTTCAACAAGAAGGAAGCTTCTGCCTTAATGGCTGTAGTTGATAACCTAAAGGTGCTGTTTGGACGCAACCACCAGTTCAATGATATTGTTGCCAAATTTGAGAAGCTTAGTGATAAGGAAGACATTGATAAAAACAGGCTGATGATAAACATGTCACACTTCAGCTTTGAGGAGGAGCTTAAAGAGTATCTTTCCACTATGAGCAGCGCAATAGAGGAAAGTCGGCTGCTTGTTTTCAGATACATAAACAGAAGACTGGAGGATGAGTGGAGAACTGTAGAGCCCTCTTATATATCCTTTAGCTCAGGAGAGTGGAACCTGGTTGGTTTTTGCAGAAGTCGGAACGCGTACAGACGTTTTAAACTTGTAAGAATCAGAGAACTTAAACTGGGAGAAGCATATGCCAAGTCCGGTTTATCAAGGGAAGATATTCAAAAGATATTCAAGGAAGAGTATTTCAGGAAAAGCATCAGGGTGGTACTTGGTTTTTCCCGTAAGTTCGGCCCACAGCTGAAGGAATACTTTATGGAGAAGGATATTGAGGTATGTGAGGATGGGGACTATACTGCCACGGATTATTTTCCTAACGATGAGGGTTTGATTAGATTCATACTGAGTTTCGGGAAGGATTGTGAGGTATTGGAGCCGGATTTCTTAAGAGAAGAAGTGAAGTTCTATATAGATGAAATGCTCAAAAAGTATGATTTGAAAGGTACTTGAGCAGTAAAGGCTTTGCGGCAGCACAATAGTAATATACTGTTGTGCTGTATTTTTTATGGTAGAATATACTTAGTGACGAAGCTAAGGAGGTATGTATATGGCCATTAAGGAGATTCTGCTGCTGGGTGATGACAGACTATATAATATATCAGAAGAAATCAAGGAAGAAGCTATCGAAAGGGCTGAAATAATAAGTAATGATCTTCATGATACAATGATGGAATTCAGGAGAAAGTATGGCTTTGGAAGAGCTATAGCGGCACCTCAGATAGGCGAGAGCGTAAGAATCATATATATGAATATCCAGGGAAATGCAACAACCTTCATAAGTCCCAGGCTGGAATGGCCGGATGATGAGATGTTTGAGATGTGGGATGACTGCATGAGCTTTCCGGGGCTTGAAGTAAGACTGAGCAGGCACAAAAGATGCAGAGTATATTATAAGGATTTAAGCTGGAAGGACTGTGTTACAGACTATGAAGGCGATCTGGCAGAGCTGTTTCAGCACGAGTATGATCATTTGGACGGTATACTGGCAGTGCAGAGGGCTGTGAATAATAAGGCATATAGAATAAACAGGGAAAAGGCTGGCTGTTATTGATATGGAAAAGATATTGTTGGTTGAGGATGACGGAGCTTTGGCAATGGGACTGGAGTTCGCCCTTAAAAAGGAAGGCTATATGGTTGATCTGGCAAGCAGTATAAGTGATGCAAGGCTTAAGCTGAATAAGAACACCTATGATCTGATACTTATGGATGTAATGCTGCCTGACGGAAATGGCTATGAGCTGTGCAGCAGCATAAGGGAGAACTCCAATGTAGCCATAATATTTCTGACTGCCTGTGACGAAGAGGTCAACGTAGTACTTGGTCTGGATATTGGCGGAGATGATTATATAACCAAGCCATTCAGAGTAAAGGAGCTTATATCCAGAATAAAAGCAGTAATGAGAAGAAAGTCAGAACACAGCAGCAAGGAAGCTGCACATATAATAAGCTCCTTTGGAATATGCTTTTTCCCCTTGGAAACCAGGGTTACAAAAAATGGAAAAGAGCTATATCTCACGCCTGCTGAGTACAAGCTGCTAAGCGTATTGCTGCTGAATCCGCTTCAGACATTATCAAGAGAAGTTATTTTAGAGAGGCTGTGGGATATAGAAGGGGAGTTTGTAGATGATAACACTCTATCAGTTTACATAAGACGTCTGAGGGAAAAGCTGGAGGATAATCCCTCAGAACCGGATTACATAGTTACCGTGAGAGGTATGGGCTACAAATGGAATAAAAAGCATGATGCTCCGGGAGTTCAGATATGAAGAGAAATATATTGAAAGCCTCCGGATATAAGAGACTGTGGATTCTTATGCTTTTTTTAATTATAAGTACCGTAATAATAAGCTGGCTGTGTATAGATATGCTGTACAGAGACTTGAAGACGGACTTGATTAACAAAAACATATCTGCCATGGGCAGTCTATTAGACTCGCACCCATATCTTGAAGCAGATATAGTAGATGCCTTTACAGCAGAAGCATCTGCCAAAGCCATAGAAACAGGAATAAAAGCAGCAGAAAAATATGGATATGACAAAGATACTCCCGTACCTATAGTTCCGGTAATAGGCGTATACCGAATAAAACTACTATATTCTGTTTCAGGGCTGGTGATGCTGGGATGTATACTGATTTTCTTGGTACATTATCTATATCATAAGAGAATAGAAAAAAGAGTTGAGCTAATAGCTGAAGCAGCAGAAAGGATAGTTGAGGGTGAGTATGGATATATTCTGCCTGAGGCCAACGAAGGCAGCTTTGCGAAGCTGTCTCACCAGTTCAACCAAATGTCCAGAATACTGGAAGCAAATATGGAAAAGGTTAAAAGAGAGAGGGTTTTACTTAAAAACATTATATCAGACATATCACACCAGCTGAAAACGCCGCTGTCTTCTCTCAAAATGTTTAATGAGCTGCTTCTTGAGGATGAAGTAGATATACATATACAGAAACAGTTTTATGAAAAAAGCGGACAGCAGCTTGAACGAATGGAATGGCTGATCAAAAATTTGCTAAAAATGGCAAGGATAGAAGCTGGTGCCATCGAATTTCAGAAAAATACAAACATTATCTTACACACTATTGGGAGGATAATAGAGGATTTTGATGCAAGAATAAAGGAAAAACGGCTAGACGTATCTATAGTTTGCAATAAACCAGATATTAGCTTTAAGTACGATGAAAACTGGATGAAGGAAGCCATAAGCAATATCATAAAAAATGCAGTAGAGCACTCGACTATAGGTGGAAGGATAGTTATTGAAGAGGTGGAAACACCCATAATGATAAGATTGGTAGTAAGTGACAATGGAGAAGGAATAAACGAAGAAGATTTGCCACATATATTTGAACGCTTCTACAAAGGTAGAAACAGCTGCAATGATAGCAGTACCGGCATCGGATTAGCACTGGCAAAAGCTATTATTGAGAGCCATGATGGAATTATAACAGCAAAAAGCAAGGAAGGTGCAGGAGCGGCTTTTATAATAACCTTTCCAAAAGGAGTCATCTGATAACCTTACAAAATTATAAGGTTATTTTTCATCTTTCTGTAAGCTTAGTAATATACACTGTAGAAGTAAAGCATTAGAGTGTTTTTATTTCAATTCTGATATGAGGTGGAATTAAATGGTTATTTTAAAAACAGAAGGATTAAGCAAAACCTACGGTAAGGGAGATACCAGGGTGGATGCGTTGAAGGATGCGGACATTGCCATAGAAAAAGGAGAGTTTGTTGCTGTGGTAGGTCCCTCAGGCTCAGGCAAGAGTACACTGCTGCATCTGTTGGGAGGCTTGGATAAGCCTACAGTCGGGAAAGTTTATATAGATGGAGTGGATCTGTATTCTTTATCAGAAAAGGAGCTTTCTATATTCAGAAGGCGAAAAATAGGTTTTATTTTTCAATTTTATAATCTGATTCCTGTACTGTCTGCAGAAGAGAATATATTGCTCCCCGTGCTGCTGGACAGAAAAAGTATTGACAGAAAATACTTTGAAGAGCTCATGGGGATTCTTGGTCTGCTGGATCGCAAGCATCATTTTCCCAATCAGCTGTCAGGTGGTCAGCAGCAGAGAGTTTCAATAGGGAGAGCTCTTGCGTATAAGCCGTCTATAGTATTTGCCGATGAGCCGACAGGGAACCTGGATAGCAAGAACAGTAAAGAGGTTATGGAGCTGTTGAGATTGTCGGTGCAAAAATACAACCAGACTCTTGTGGTTATTACCCATGATATGGATATCGCATCACAGGCGGACAGAGTAATTACTATTGAGGATGGAATGATTGTTAAAAATGTGGGGGTGAGGTAATGAAAAGCTACAAAAGCCTTACCTTCAGATATCTGCGGAATCAGATGAAAAGAACCGTACTTACCGTATTGGGGGTAATACTGTCAATATCTCTTATAACTGCCATAGGGACTATGATGGAAAGCCTGAAATATGAGACGGTACAGCACCAAATAAGAAACTCAGGTAATTTTCATGCCAGTATATCGGGGGTTGACAAGGAGTATACAAATGTTCTGGCCAGACATACCAGGCTCGCAAAGCTTGGTATTGCCACAATAGGAGGATATGCCAAGGCAGGGGATAATTCCTATATAAAAGTGGCAGGACTTGACAAAAACTATCAGGAGATGATGTTTTTATCTCTGCTGGAAGGGAAGATGCCTGAAAAGCCAGATGAAATAGCGGTGGAAAAATGGATTTTAAATGAGCTCCCGGGTGAAGCAAAGCTGGGAGAAAGAATAACACTTATTGTTGAAGACAAGACTGAAGCAGAAATAGTAGACAAGGTATTTGGCAAGGAAGCGGATAAGAAGGCAGTAAGGCCGATATTGCCTGAAAAAACAATAACTTTAACCATATGTGGCATACTCAGTAACAGTGACAATTCACAGCTGATGAGCACCAGTCTTGGGGCGGTATTGCCTGAAGTGGTAGAGAGCATAAGAGGAGCAGAAAATACTGACTATGGCTGTTACTTTCTTATAAAGGACGGGCTTAAAATACAACAAAGCATCAGTGAGCTTAGTGAGGATTTAGGCATTTCGAGAAGCAGCATAAACGACAATAAGAGACTTCTTGCATTATTGGGTGAAAGTGAAGATGAACAGATTAATGACGCAGTCATGTATGTTATTGCGTTTCTGGTAGTATTGATTGTGATAGCTACAGCAGCTGTAATATATAATGCATTTCATATTTCAGTAATAGAGAGAATCAGACAGTTTGGCATATTGAGATCAGTAGGATCGACTCCTAAGCAAATAAGAGCTATCGTGTTGGGAGAGGTTGCGGTAATTCTTCTAATAGCATTGCCACTGGGACTTATAAGCGGAATTATGGCTGTAAAAATCGTTTTGGGGCTCCTTAATCTGAGTAAATACTCTGTATTTTTTGCCACAAAGGTAATCGTCTCTTTCAGAGTGCTTGCTATAAGCTCCATAGTAGGAATAACTGCTGTATTTATATCTGCGTTGAGTCCTGTTTTTCTGGCTGGAAGAGTATCTCCAATACAGGCAATTATGAATCAGTCCGGTGACAAAAAGGCTATTAAAAAATACAGGAGTCACAAGCTTGTAAGGCTGATATTCGGAGTAGAAGGAGAAATGGCATATAAGAACCTCAGAAGAAACAGGAAGCGGCTGTTTGTAACTGTATTCTCAATGTGTATAGGAATAGTTATTTTTATAGTGTTTAATACATTTGCATATTATGCCTTCGAGGGCCTTCACGGCAATGACAACTATGTACCTGACTTCAAGCTGCATTCCTTACGTACTGAGCAGGCTATATATGATGCCGAGGTATATAATGAGATAACGGGGATTGCCGGAGTAGAGAAAGCGTACAAAATAATGGAGCAGGACAGATATATAACCTTCTCTATGGAAGGCTTTACTGAAGAATATAAGGCTGAGCTTGCAGGCAACAAAATAAACCTCAATGTACTTGGAGACAGCGGCTGCTTCAACCCACCCGATACTTCAATATTATGGGGATATGACAACATGGCACTTGCCGAGGTAAAGAAGGTGCTGATAGAAGGAAGTGCCGACGTGGAGGTTTTGGATAAGGAAAAAGGAGTATTAGTGGTTGTAAATCAGGAGATAAGGAGAGCCAGTGATAAAAAGCAGGCGGTAGTAAAGGCTCTTGATATTAAGGTAGGAGAGTATATATATATTGATACAAAGGGAATGCTTGGGCAAGGCAGTGAAAATATAGAGGATCTGACAAGGGTAAAGGTAGTGGGATTATTGGATAAGGTGCCATTATACGTTCCCTATCCGATCTGGAAGATAGCCATAATCACATCTGAAAACACTTTTAAACATTTAGTGGGAAATGAAGGCTATCATGGTTTTGACATTGAGGTTACGAAAGATGCCGATAAGGACGCAATAAAGCAGAGACTTGTAGAAATATCACAGAGTGTTAAAGGTGGTAAGCTTACTGATTTTGGTGAAATGGCAGGTATTATGTCGCAGGCAAGACTGGCGGTATCCGTTCTGTTATATGGATTTGTGGCAGTTATCGCATTGATAGGTGTTCTCAACATAATGAACACCATAAGCACAAATCTGATACTGAGAACCAGGGAGTTTGGTACACAGAGGGCTATAGGCATGACCATGGGACAGATGAAAAAAATGATTGTAGTTGAGGGAATATTCTATGGCATAATCGGAGCGGTGTGGGGAACTTCAATAGGTTTGATATTATCAAGGCTGCTGTTCAATAGTATGAATAACGTGTATGGTATGGTATGGAAGCTTCCTATAAATGCTGTAATAATTGCAGTAACTGGGACTATAGCTGTTACTTTGCTGTCTACATTGGTACCTCTGAAAAGAGTTGCAAACATGAATATAATCGAAGCTATCGGCAGAGAGGAGTAGCTTTGACTCCTTACCTCCCTAGTGGAGGTTTTTTTTATGCTGATGTATAATGGAGGTTGAGAACATATAGGGGGTTGTGCCATGGAGAGACTTACAAAGCATCTTATAGTTGTTTCCTTTGATGGACTATCTACACTGGATTTTGATAAAATATCCCGGCTGCCTAACTTCAAAGCCTTTATAGATAAGGCAAGCATCTGTAAAAAAGTATACAGCGTGTATCCCAGTCTGACTTATCCGGCACATACCACTATTGTAACGGGAAAATACCCCAAGAATCACGGAATCATAAACAATACACTTTAACAGCCCAATAGACATTCTTCTGATTGGTATTGGCAGAGAAAGTATGTAAAAGGCGATACCTTGTATGATCTGGCGATAGATAAGGGTATGAAGGTTGCTGCATTGCTTTGGCCGGTAACCGGAAAATCAAGGATACAATATAATCTTCCTGAAATATTTGCTAACAGACCCTGGCAAAACCAGGTTATGGTTTCCTTGTTAAACGGCAGTCCTCTGTACCAGCTTGAGCTCAATAAGAGATTCGGCAAGCTGCTTAATGGAAGAAAGCAGCCGAATCTGGATGATTTTCTTCATCAATCCCTTTTGTATACAATAAAGAACAAAAGACCTGAGCTTGTATTGGTACATTATACAGATTTGGATTGGGCAAGACATTTCAACGGCTTCGGATCAATAGAGGCAGCAGCGGCACTGGAAAGGCATGACAAAAGACTTGGAGATATAATAGATACGCTCAGGAAAGAAAAAATGTATGAAGACAGTACCATTGCAGTACTCGGGGATCACAGCAGTCTGGATGAGGATAAGATAATATGCATCAATGCTCTTTTTAGGGAAAAGGGCTATATAAAACTTGACCAAAAGCATAGAATAACGGAATGGAGTGTAATAGCTAAAAACTGTGACGGCTCAGCCTACATATATTTACGCGAAAACAGAGATAAAACCCTGATGGATGAGGTATACGATTTGCTATACAGCTTTAATAAGGCGTATGACTGCATTGAAAATATACTTACAGCTGAGGAAGCTTCACAAATGGGAGCGGATCCGTCGTGCGCCTATATGCTTGAGGCTGCAAAAGGCTGCTATTTTCTTGACGACTATGAGGGGGAGATTGTAAAAAAGGTTGATCCAGCGCAGGCAGGGATAGTACCTCATATTACAGTGAATACCCACGGATATTCTCCATGCAAAAAAGATTATACAACTGTTTTCATGGTATCGGGAAGAGGAATAAGAAGCAGCATTGAAATAGAGGAGATGAAGCTGATTGATGAAGCACCTACCTTTGCAAGGCTTTTAGGTCTTAACTTGCTAGCGGATGGAAGCGTGCTGACTGCTTTATTGGAATAAATGGCATAAAAAAAGCCCCCAAAGGGGGAAATTGAGTTTGCCCTTCGGTGGCCTTGTCTTACGAGATATTTACCACAGCTTATAAGTGTATTCCAGCTTTTCGTATAATTCATAGCCTTTATCTTTTTTAGTGCTGACGATTAATGCTTCTATAATATAATTAAACATTTTTAAAACCTCCTTAATTCCAAGCTTCTATAAACTTCGAATCCATCATTTCGATTCTTTGCTTCTATGAATATTTTCTTTAATAATCTTTCTAACATTTATAACACCCCATTCACATCGTACTGAATATGTTGCTTTTTATTCAACTTTTACCAGCCGTGTTTCTATCTCTAATTACATAGTAAACTATAATTCAACTTTTGTCAATACATTTTTTGAAAAAGTTTCCTCATTTTCAAAAATTGAATAATTATACAAAGTTCGTTGACTGTAAAGTTGAATTGATGTACACTAATCCTAAGGAGTGGTTATATGTATTCAATATCTATGCTTGGAAACAGAATAAAGAAGGCAAGGAAAGAACATAATCTCAGTCAGGAAGAGCTTGCCGGCGCTACCTTTACGAAAAGCTATATCAGTAAGATAGAAAGAGGAATGGTAAATCCCTCTATGAAGGCATTGGAGATAATAGCATCCAGGTTAGGCATGCCTGTTGCTTATTTTATCGGGAATGAAACAGAAATGGCTTATGATCCCGCAATGCTGCTGGAAGCCCAAAAGCTTTTTGAGGCACATAAATATGATGACAGCTTGAAAAAGCTTAAAGAGATATTAAAGTACAAAGAGTATATTGATATTGATCAGCTTATAAAAATATATTACTATATTGCAGATTTATACCTGAGGCTGGA
Source organism: Bacillota bacterium (assembly GCA_049322695.1). GTDB lineage: Bacteria > Bacillota > Clostridia > Lutisporales > Lutisporaceae > CALGKJ01. Next base: position 23,258 of record JBMORW010000050.1, read on the forward strand.
AAGATACAACGAATGCATAGAGTATTATAATGAATCGGAAGAGCTGCTTCAAGGCAGCGACAGTCAATATGCAGTAAAGCTTTACTTGAAGCTGGGGGATGCATATTATTATTTAAACAGAAGACAGGACAGTCTTGATGTGTTTTTTAAGGTTGAGGATATGATAAATGACCGAACTATGGAAATAGACGTAATAACAAGGCTGGAGTTATACAATGATATAGCCATACTGTGCAGCCAGCTGGGTAGAAAGCAGCAAAGTGAAGAATATTTCAAGAAGGTTATCGATATATCAAAAAAGTATAAAATAATCAACAGCACTGTTTTATCTGCTTTTTCCGGACTGGCTCAGATTTCCGTTGTATATGAAAAGGATGCAGATAAGTCCTTGGCTTATCTGAACAGTGATATACTGGCGCTTTACAAGTATTTTGAAGACTATGAGCATCTTGGAGGAATATATGTCAAATATTCCAATGCCTATTATGAAAAGGGAGATATGGATAAGTTTGCAGAGTGTCTCTTAAAGCTTGAGGATACCATAGAAAAGATAAGCGACCCTAAAAGCAGGGCAGAGCTTGAAATATTCCTGGTGCTTTACAAAGGTAAGCTGGCAAATAAAGAAGGAAGATATGAGCAGGCAGAGCAGTTGATGCTGAAGGCGTTGGATATGGTGGAACAGCACAACAAGCCTGTTGTCAAGACTGCAACTCTGCTCAATCTTGGAAGCCTTTATCTTAATATGAACAAGCTGGATACTTCTATCAAGTATTTGATAGATTGCGAAGAGCTGTCAAATGAAATACAGTTTTCCTTCCGCCTGCCTGAGCTGTATCAGTTGATGGGCAAGGTTTATTTACAGCTTGGAGATACTAAAAAGGCTCAGCAGTATTATGATATGGCCTTTAAGCTTCTGAAATAGGTTGTCGGCATAAGTCAAAAATATATTAGAGAGAAGCAAGCCTGCTTCTCTCTATTCATTTTGCTCTGCTTTTTCAGTTAAAGGGAAAATTATCGTATAGGTTGTCCCTGTTGAAGGACTACTTTTGCATCTGATTGTTCCTCTAAGCTCTTTTGTTACTATATTATATACTATGTTCATGCCAAGTCCCGTGCCGCCTTGTCCTCTCTTGGTGGTAAAAAAGGGATCAAATACTTTTCTTAACACCTCAGGTTCCATGCCGACTCCATCATCCGAATACTCAAATACAGCTGTATTGCCGTGACTAGTGACATTTATAGATATGCTGCCTTGGTCATCTTCCTTATATGCATGTTTTATTGAGTTCATTACCATGTTGTTGATGATATGTGCAAAGGAGCCCGGATAGCTGTTTATGATGAGATTTTCATCACAATCTACTGTGATGCTGTGTCTTGTTTTCTTTAGTACAGGCTTAAGGCTCAATATGACTTCGTCAATATATTCCTTTAGCCTGAACTCTCTTTTTTCATCAAATGATTGGTCGGAAGCTATCTGTTTAAAGCTCCGAATAAGATTCGATGCTCTCTGAAGATTTGCAAATATCATGTCAGAGGCTTCCATACAGGTTTCGAGATATTTATCCAGATCGGAGCGCTTCATACTTTCGTTTTTATACAGCTCCAGCAAGCTGGCGGTTTTTTGACGAAGGTGCGTTACGGCTGTAACACCAACACCTATAGGTGTGTTTATTTCGTGAGCGACACCTGCTACCAAACTGCCGAGAGCCGCCATTTTTTCCGATAGAATAAGCTGAGATTGAGTCTGCTGCAGTTCTGTCAGGGTTTCCTTCAGCTTCATATTGCTGCTTTTCAGCTGTGTGGTCTTCAGTATTACCATGAAGGCAATAATTATACATGCCGTAAGTATCATATAAACAATAAGCTTTATGCTGTTTATGGGCTTCATATAATCGTCAACCTTAAGTGCACAAAACATATGCCAGTTTTTTGTACGAAAGGCTGTAAAAGCCATAACCTTTCTAGAGCCTTCAAAATCATAAAAAGCATAATCAGGAATGTAGGACTTCATTTTTTCATAAACTGAGCTCAGGCTTTCACTTTCCTTCGTCAGATCTATTTGAAAAGCAAGCTCGTTCCTTGTATGTGCAATAAGCAGCCCGTTATGGTTTACTATTCCATAATCATAGTTCAATGCTTCATTTTTCCGTACAACCTTAGAAGCTAATCGTTCAAACTCCAGTGCGGTGCCTGCGGTTCCTATAATGCGGTTGTCAATATCAAACACGGGTGCACCGATTAATATGATTGGCTTGCTGCTGTATGGTGATTCTATTACATCTTGTATATAGGTGTTTCCTCTTTCGGCAGCTGAATAAAAATCCATCTTGGTAAAATCTATGCTTCCGTATATACCTTTTCTGGCATCTATGACAAGCTTGCCATTCTTGTCCAGGAAGAAGATGTTTTCATACAGGGAGCTCTCTTCAACTATTTTTTCAAGGTATCCCCCTAAGGAAAGTGCATGCATCTGTTTTTCTAATTCTGAATCTGCATCAGCTTCATAGTGCTCTCCGGGTTGACTGTTTGATAGGCGAACTAACTCAAGAGCCAGAGGGTTTTGAGCTATTTCATAGCACTCACGCTCAGCGAACTCAAAGGAGTTCTTGAGAACAACAAGTCTTTCCTCAATGCTGTTCTGCATGTTGGATATAGTCTGCTGCTGTATTGAGTTCTCGAATCTTCTTACAGTAATTATGCTGATTATTATCAAAGGCAAAATGATAATGATAAGAGGAAGAATAATATTTCTTACATTATGTTTTTCAAATATAGACTCCAGCATAAAGGTTACCCCCAATAGACATTTCAACAATGGATATATAATGCTTTATTGGATCTGAATATCACCATCTATGATTTTCTTTCTGATATCATTTAATCGGCTTAACATATCCTCAGTCACTATCTGTTTCATGGATTCATTTCCATATGCCAGGTCTACTCCCTTTTCCAATAAACCGTATTTGTAGATTTTACCGGACTGGAAGCTGCCGTCTGAAATTTTTTTCAGACAATCATATATAGAGAGACCTACTCCCTTTATCATGCTTGCTACTATTACATCAGGGTTTATATATCTCTGGTCTGAGTCAACGCCTATGGCATAGCGTTTATACTCTGCGGCAGCTTCATATACACCCAAGCCACAGGCGCCTGCTACTGAGAATATCACGTCTGCATTCTTTTGATAAAGTATACTTGCCCATTCCTTGCCCTTCTGCGGATCGTAAAAATTGCCGGTAAACACTGTTTCAACTATTATATCCGGGTCAATATACTTAGCTCCCTGTATATAACCGCTTTCAAAGTCTCTTATTACAGGTATATCCATACCTCCTACAATGCCGATTATATTTTGCTCATTAATACCCTCAATGGCTGTCTCCTTTGTCAGCATTGCTGCCAAGGCTCCTGCCAGAAATGAGCCTTCCTTTTCGGTGTAATCGATGCAAGTAAGATTTTCTACACCTTCAACCACCTGATCAGGATAGATATATGTCACATCAGGGTAGCCTTTCGCAATTTCCTTTATCATATCGTAGTATTCATATCCTACTGCAATTACAACATCAGCATACTTTGAACCTTCCAACAGCATATCTCCGTATATGGTTTTATCGCTGTTGCACTCAAAAACCTTGTATTCGATATTCAGCTCCTTAGATGCTCTTAGAATCCCCTCGTGTGCAGAGTCAAAGAATGATTTGTCTCCCAGTTTATCAGTTATGACTAATGCAACCTGAAGCTTTTCATCGGAAGCTTCGTTGATGTTTTGGGAGGAAGAATTACATCCGGCTAAGATAAATGCTAGAAAAATTAATATTGCAGCATAAATAATGATGTGTTTTTTCATTAGTTAATCCTCCTTTTACCAACAAGGTGAGCTTATAGATACGAAAAAGCGAACTGGTTAATGAAATGTTTACAAATATATAACACTTGTTAACTAAATAATAGCACGTCCAGGTTATAAAATCAATTTATGATAACTTTAGCACAACTTTGTCATATAAGAGTTGTTGCGGTATGAATATTATGTTAAACTATTATCAGAATATTCTTATTGTGGGATGATATGTTCTTTTTGGAGGTGATTACATGGCAGGAAATACAGATGCTGTTGTATTTGCAGATGAGGATATGCTAAATCATAGCACCGGCAATAATAATTGGAAGCTCCTGGTAGTTGATGATGACATTGAGGTTCATAATGTCACTAAGATGGTGCTTGGGGAATTTTGCTTTGATAAGAAGGGAATTGATATAATAAGCGCTTTTTCAGCCCAGGAAGCTATAGAGCTTATAAGTAAGCATCCTGATACTGCACTGATTCTTCTGGATGTGGTTATGGAGGAAGAGGATTCAGGGCTTAAGGTTGTACAATTTATCAGAAGTGTGCTTAGGAATAGTCTTGTGAGAATAATACTGCGTACAGGTCAGCCCGGACAAGCCCCGGAAGAAAAGATTATATTGGAGTATGACATAAATGACTACAAGGAAAAGACCGAGCTGACAGTACAGAAGCTGTATACTACTGTTGTGGCTGCCCTTCGCTCCTATAGAGATCTGATGATTATTGAGCATAGTAAACAGGGTCTTGAAAAAATCATAGAATCATCAGCCAACATTTTTGAGCTTCAATCCATGAAGGAGTTTGCTACAGGTGTGCTTACACAGCTTACTTCGATTCTCGGACTGAACAAGAACTCACTTTACTGCAGGACTTCCAGCTTTGCAGCAACTAAGGATATAGACAACAGCTTCTATATACTGGCAGCTACCGGTGATTACTATAAATATATAGATGAAAAAATTCATAACATACTGGACAAAGAGCTTTATTCCATGATAGAGAGAGCTTTTGTAGAAAAAAGGAACATATTCGAGAACAATAAGTTCATTATATATTTCCAAAGTAAAAACAACATAGAAAACCTGATATACATGGAAGGTATTGATGGTATGAACAAATGGGACATTGACTTGATAGAAATATTCAGCACTAATGTGTCCATCGCATTTGACAATATTTATCTTAATAAAGAAGTAATAGACACCCAGAAGGAGATTATTTTTACTCTTGGTGAAATTGTAGAAGCAAGGTCCAAGGAAACGGGAAACCACGTGAGAAAAGTTGCCGAATACTGCAAGGTGCTGGCATTGGGCTATGGACTGCCGGAGGAAGAAGCAGAAGTATTAAAGCTGGCTTCGCCTATGCATGATATCGGGAAGCTTGCTGTACCGGACAGTATACTAATGAAGCCCGGAAAGCTGACTGAGGAGGAGTTTCAGGTTATAAAGACACATACCACCGTGGGATATGAAATGCTAAAAAACTCTCATCAGGATATAATGAAAGCAGCGGTCCTCATAGCAATGCAGCATCATGAGAGATATGACGGCACGGGGTATCCAAGCGGCTTGCTGGGAGAGAATATACACATTTTCGGCAGGATTACTGCACTTGCTGATGTGTTTGATGCATTGGGTAGTGAGCGTGTATATAAAAAAGCATGGGAGCTTGTGGATATACTTGAATATATAAAGGAACAGAGAGGACGCCACTTTGATCCCAAGCTTGTAGATATTTTCTTTGATAAGCTGGATGTGATTCTCAGGATAAAAAACTCATATGATAACTGATTGGGGGGCTGTACGGCATAGACTGTACAGCTTTTGTTTTCATGGCTATTTTCATGTACATGGAATATAATAGATAACATAAAGGCATTGAGATTTTTCGTAGTTATTAAACACAAAGAAAAGATATGAAGTCAAAGCTGTCAAGATTTCCAATATTAGAGGGTGATATATTGAACAGGATTATTGCAGAGCGCAGGAGTTATGGCACTAACAGCAGCACCCATGCTCATGATTTTGCCCAGCTTATTATGCCTCTCAGCGGACAGATGTCACTGGAGACGAGAAGCGGGAATCAGAGCATTGATGAAAGCAGCTTATTCTATTTGCCTCCTGATTGCTTGCATACTTTTTATGCAAAAAGCCGAAATGAGTTTTTAGTTATAGATATACCTGGTTTTATACTGGAAAACAGAAGCTCCGGCCATGATGAAGGAGTCAGACTTACCATGAATGAAAAATGGAAGGCAATCAGATTTCTTCTGCTGGATGATATGAAAAGCAGCAGCTTTGGTAATCTTGTATATAGCCTTTACAGGTATTTTTCAGGGATGCTCACTAATAATACAATACCGAAGTCCCTTATATTTATACATGAGAATTATAATCTGGATATTGATCTTGCAGCCTTAGCCTCCATCGAAGGCTATAATGCAAGTTATTACTGTGAATGGTTTAAAAACAGATATGGTATGACCCCCTTTGAGTATATACAGAGCGCCAGGCTGGAGAAAGCCAAAGAGCTGTTGGAAACTACAGATATGCCTATAGCAGAAATAGCCGGTTTTGTAGGCTACAAGCAGCAGTCATCCCTGAACAGAGCCTTCAAAAGCAGGGAAAAGACTACCCCTGCCGGATACAGGCATATTACCCGAATAAGTGCAAAAAAGTCCTGAATACGGGACAATAATATAGTGCGAACTCATGGTAGAATACATATAGAACTACAGTACAGTAGTTCTATATGTTTGTAGGGGGTTGCAGCCGTGAAATACAAGAAGTCTAAGGGAAGCTGCTATTTATATTTATTGCTGTGCATACTTTTATGGGCATCTATCCCTGTAGTCACAAAGAATATTCAACTTGAGCTTGATAATGTTCAGACACTTTTTTATTCAACGGTGCTGTCTTTTATTACTTTGGGTGTGATATTCCTGTCAGGGAGCAAGCATAAGGAGTTAAGCAAATATAGCATAAAGCAGTACTTGCAGATGTTTGTTATGGGAATGCTGGGAAATTTCCTTTACTATATACTGCTTTATGAAGCCTTAAAAAGAACCTCTGCATCAGAGGGCTTTATTCTTGCTTATACCTGGCCAATGCTTGTGCTCATATTGTCCTTTTTCATACTTAAGGAGAAGTACAGTCACAAAAAGCTTGCGGGAGTGTTGATTAGCTTTTCAGGCATTATAATTATAACCTTGAAAGGAAATGTGACAGATATAGTATTGACAAGTATCAGCGGCAATGTTCTTGCCTTGGCAGGTGCATTAGTTTTTGCATTGTTTTCTGTTCTAGGGAAAAAGTACAGGTTTGACAATGTTATAAGCGTATTTGTTTATTTTGCTTCAGCCCTGGCATGTCTGATACCCACTGTGCTGCTGTTTTCACGGTTAAGCATTCCAAGCATAAAAACCTGTATCTATATCGCTTTCAACGGGATTTTTGTCAATGGAGTATCATATATTCTGGTTTAAAGCTTTGGAGGGCTTAAGGACAAATATTGTATCCAGCCTTCTGTATCTTACACCATTTGTTTCACTGCTGTATATATGGCTGTTCTTAAGTGAAAAAATCGAGTTGAGTTCCCTAGTAGGACTTGGGGCCATAGTGCTGGGAGTGATTTTGCAGTATATAAATAAAAAGCATTAGTTCATATCAATAGCCAAAGGAGAGTTAATTCGCTCACCTTTGGCAATTAATTCGATTATAAACCTATGGTATTAACCTCTGATAAGAAATACTCTCTGTCTTCATCCTTTTCTATTCCGGAAGCACATTCCTTTGCAAGCTTAACATATTTAAGCATATTCTCTTTGTCTCCAAGTATCATATAAGCTCTCGCTACAGCTTCATAGGCAAAGCCTATATCAAAGCCTCCAAAATTGTTTTCCCTGCAAATCCTCAATGAATGCAGCCCATGAAATAGAGAGCCTTCACCCATTCCGAGAAGGGCATATACCCTGGATATCTGCCACTCGCCTGTAGCCAGCTGGGCAGGTCCGCCAACCTTACCCCAATGATACCTGGAGGTGTGTGCTGCATGTATCATCTCCAGCTTGTCCTCATCATTCTTATCCTGTTTATCAATCAGGTCCCAGGTGTAGTTGAAATTATCAACTGCTTGTTTTTTATGCCATTCCTGTATAGTTAGCATTTCAGAATTCATCTTTATCGCTCCTTAACTAAATTCTATTTCTATAGAGAACACTTCAAAGTAATTGCATTATTGCAGCAAAGTATTCTCTAAAGTAAAAGCCCGTTAGATTATGCTGTACATTCTTTGACAAGACTTATATAGATTATAGCAAGCATGCATATTTCGGGCAATGGACATATAGAGACATGCAATATTGACATACTGAATTTATTATGCAAAACTAGAGCTATGAATAGAAGAGATATTGTAAGCATTAATACAGATTCTATTAAAAAACGCATAAATGACATGGGGATTAAGAGAAGCTATATTGCCAGGAAGGTAGGTGTAAGCGAAAAAAGTGTAAGCCGCTGGACAACCGGTAAAATCACCAATATCTCCATTTATAATGCCAAGGCTTTGGCTGATTGCCTTGAGTGTTCCTTGGACAATATTCTTAAGGATGAACAGACGGAATTATTACATGAAAACATACCTGATGATGATAAGGTTGTTGATAAGCTACTAAGTGATAACCTTCTTCTTCTGCTGTCACCAAGCCAAAGCTGGGAATTAACCGAGACAATTATAAAGTCAGCCCTTAACCCGAAAGTTAACAGAGACAAACTGGGAAGACTCTATAACTGGCTCTCCATAACCAAATGGAGAACAGGAAGGTATGAGGATGCAGAGGTATATGCACAAAAGGCAATGACAATAGGAAGTAAAATCGGCAATAAAGCTATAGTTGCAAAGGCTTTATATAATCTGGGAACTATATACTCCATAAGCAGCAGGATACATGAGGCAATGAAGCTGCTGCTAGAAAGCCATGAAATGAGAGAACATTTTGACGATATAAACGACTATGCAGCCTTATGTAATAATATATCTGCTTTGTACAGCGACATGGGATATCCTGAAAAATCATTAAGCTATCAGATGGAAGCAATTAAGATATATGACAAGAATTCCAGGTACTACAATCTTGCCATAGCTTACCAGAGCTATGGTCAGCTTATGCTCGACCTGAAATGCTATGACGAAGCCATGAAGGCTGCAGATAAAATCAGAAAGTATTCTACAATATCAAATTACAGGCAGGGAATATTGGCAGCATCAATATATGAGGTATATGCGATGTTGTCAGGAGGCTGTAAAGGGAAAATACCTGCTGATGCTGACACAAGTGTGGAAGCATTTGTAATGGAGCAGGTAGATGATTTTTACTGCAGCAAATACGCAGCCGTGTACTACAGATACAGACATAAGTATAAAGAAGCAGAGAAGGTGCTTGATGATGGAATTGAGAGGAACAGACAGAACAAGGCAGCTCTTGCCATGCTATACCATGAAAAATCACTGCTTTACAGGGAGTTAGGAGATACGGCGAAGGCGAAGGAGTATCTGGACACAGGAAATAAACTGTATCAAGAAGTCGGATTGGGTAACAGATGTATTGAAAGGGTATAGAGTTTGACCAATACCTTATTAAAGCATAGCTATGGAAGATAACATAAAAAAGGAACAGGGCTTTAAAAGGAATGTCATAGTAATAATAAATCCTAGGGGTGAGCCAATGAACACAAACACAGTATTGAAGCTGAAAATATTCAAGGCTGCTGCAGGAGCTGTCAACGGCGTTTTTAATAAACTCGTATATAATAGAGACATGCCTGAAGTCGGAAATCATATCAAGGATCTGGCTTATGGAGAAAATGTCAAGCACAAGCTTGATGTAGTCATACCAAAATGCCAGGGCCCCTATCCTATTGTGGTATATATTCATGGAGGCGGCTGGTGCATAGGTGATAAAAAGAGCTATACCAGAATATGCAAGGTAATGGCACACAAAGGATATCTGGTATTTAACATAAATTACAGATTGTCGCCTGAGCATAACTATCCTTCACAGTTGAAGGATGTAGCATCAGCAATCAGCTTTATATACAGTATTGCACATAAATATAACGGCGATTGCTCAAGATTTTTTTTGGCAGGTGACTCTGCCGGTGCACATCTGTCCAGCTGGTATGCTGCAGCGCTTAATAGCAGTAGTATGTTTGAAAGCGCAGGTATTAGTGGGGTTATACCTAGAGAAAGCCTGAAGGGCTTGCTGCTTTTTTATGGCGCTTACGACCTTGAAAAAGCAGTAAAATCAGGCTTTGGATATGGAATTTTTGATGCAAGGATGATGCTTGAAGGCTTTATGGGAGATTCCTTGGAGAAATGCAGAGATATGGTTTATCAGGCTTCGCCTCTCAATTTCATAAACGAGGCTTTTCCTCCTTCATTTGTTTGTTCATCGGAAAAGGATAGGCTTCATGGTGAATCAGTAAGGCTGATTGACAAAATGGCTGATTTGGGTATAGAACATGAGCAGCTTATCTATACTCTGGATAAATATCCTCAGCTGGAGCATGGATTTATAAGCATTGCATGGGAACAGTGCTCAAAAGATGCACTGGATAAGGCAATATGCTTTATGGATAAGCATATATAAAAAGCACCTGAGCAGTAAGCTCATGTGCTTTTTATATTATATTACATATGTTCAACTACGCTTTTAATCCACTTCTTTGACAATACTCTGGGCAGGCCTAAGGCTGCCTTTGTAATTTCTTCTAATGCAAGCAGTGCATATACCCAATATACCGGAAGCTTGAATACCAGAGCACCTAAGAATGCCAGGGGGACGCCTACGCCCCACACTCCTCCCATCTCCAACAGCAGTGAGAAGGTGGTATCGCCTCCGCTGCGCAGTATTCCTATTATAAGCTGAGTATTGAAAATTCTTACTGCCATCAGCAGTCCGCTTATTATCAATACTATTTTTGAAGCTCTGTATACCTCGGGAGTAATATTGAATAATGACAATATGAGAGGTGAAGCTACTATTAATCCGGCTCCCAGCAGTATCCCCACTCCCGTGCCCAGTATTGAGAAAGTAATGGCATAGGAATATGTTCTCTCCTTATTGCCTGCCCCTATCTCATGACCCAGCATGGTTGCACAGGCGTTTCCCATACCAAAGGCCACTACCATGAATATATTCTGCACAGTATTGGCTATATGTACTGATGCAACGGCTTCAGTGCTTATTCTTCCGAAGGCTACGGTATACATTATCATTCCCAATGCCCAGAAGGCTTCGTTTGCTATTACCGGCAGGCCTGTTTTGAATACCCTTTTCACAAAGCTCATACTCAGGCTGAACATGTCTTTTAATGAGCCGGCCAATACTCCACGCTTGGAATATATTATTATCAATACAAGTATAGTCTCCACTATTCGGGCAATAACAGTAGCAAGTGCTGCACCTCTAACTCCCATTTCGGGAAAACCGAATTTTCCAAATATCAGAACATAATTGAGAGCTGTATTGGTAAGAAGTGCAATTGCACTTATAACCATTGGCAGTTTTGCCTGACCAATGCTTCTACAGCCAAAGCTGTAGGCAAAGCTTATTGTCGTAAACAGGTAGCTTATGGATACGACTCTGAGATATTGGCTGCCAAGCTCTATTACCACAGGGTCCTTTATGAACAGACTCAATATAAAACGCGGGGCAAAAAACGCAGATAATGTAAATGTGATGCTGACTATGCTGCCTGTAATAAGCGAAAGACCCAGTACCTTTCGGATATTCAATACATCCTTTTTACCCCAGAACTGCGCTGTAAAGATAGCACAGCTGCTGTTTATACCAAACATAATAAGTACAAACTGAAAAAACACCTGATTGGCCTGTCCTACTGCTGCAATGCTGCTTGCTCCCAGCTGTCCTATCATTAATGTGTCCACCATGTTCAAGGCTGATGATATAAGGTTTTGCATGGCAATGGGCAGCGCAATGCTTAATAGTGTTTTGTAAAATACCCTGTCCTTTAAATGTAATCCTTCCAATCGAAATCTCCCCTATCAAAAATCAATAAAATGAAACAGTAATAACATTATAGCACTATATTGGAAAAAAAGAAAAGAACTGAGGCTGCATCCAATTTTGCAAAAAGGTCATTTAGCAGCAGTAAAACAACAATTTTCTAATTTTCTTCAAGTTTGTGAAATTTTATGAAGGAATTATGAATATTTAGTAGAACAATCATATATTACAGGCATTTTATGCGTAATAATACAGATTGCCGGCGTAAGTTATATTTAGCTGGTATAAATCATATCAGACTACATAGAATTTATTAAGCTGATTGTATCAATTATGTGTTTAAAATGCGTATAAAAAATGAAAGGGTGATTACATGGAAGGTCTGGAAATGATAATCTTATTCGGAGGTCTTATCACTTTATTTATTGCGGTTATCGGAATTATTCTTTATGTACTCTTAGCTGTAGGCCTATACGGCATGGCAAAGAACGCAGGTATCGGGAATGAGTGGTTTGCATTTATTCCAATTCTTCAAATGTACATAATCGGAAAGATATTGAAGGAAGTAAAAATAGCGAACTATACTGTACCTCAGCTTGAGCTTGTTTTACCTCTGGCACCTATAGCTGTTTCGATAGCAGGCTATATACTTGGTATTATTCCTGTGCTTGGTGATTTGGTGGCATTACTGCTAAACATTGCATATTTAATATTCAATATCATAGTACTGTATAATCTTTACAAAAAGTATAAGGGTGAGGGAGCTGTGTTAATGACAGTGCTCAGCGTCATATTATTTTTCATGATGCCGATATATATATTCACTCTTAGAAATTCTACTCCGATAGAATAAAAGCAAAGCTTCAGGTTTTGACCTGAAGCTTTTTTATTTGTTTGTATTGACAATAAATATAATATTGTATAGAATAATTAAAAGTTAAAGACAATGATGAGAAGAGTAAATATAGGTGCTTATCACAGAGAGCTCCGGTAAGCTGGGAAGGAGCATAAGGCTTTTATTGAAGAAGGTCTCTGAGTTTCACATTGAGCCGTACGTTTTCAAAGACACCACTTCTATAGAAAAACAGTACGGGGTAGACTGTGGCGGGAGCTCCCGTTAAAGGGCTGGGGTATCTTGCGACCAAAGGTCGCTTGGAATAAAGCTGCTTTTTATTCACATACTGAGGGCTGCCTGGAACAACTGTATAGGTTGTTGATGCGCACTGGAGTTTGCAACGTACCTGAAGAGGCTGATATGGTGATGTATTGGCGAACTGGGGTGGTAACACGAAGAATACCATAGGTATTGTACTGAAATTCAGTAACTCTCGTCCCCAAGACTATTGCAAGTTTAATTTGCAGTCTTGGAGGTGGGAGTTTTTTTATTGACCTTTTACTTGGATTTATAAGCAAAAAGGAGATGTATGAAATGTATAGAGAATATGAAAACATAGAAAGCTTAAGCGTTATCATGGAGGACGCAAATGAGTTTACGGTGGAAAGATTAAGAAAGCTGAATGAGCTTGCAGACAGAGGTATTTCACCGTATCAGTACAGATATACCGATATCACGCATTCAAGCGAGATAATACAGCAGTTTGAGAATACAGGGGAGGAAGCAGAATACACCCTGGCAGGCAGATTAATGCTGGTTAGAAGAATGGGAGGAGTTGTATTTGCTACTATAAATGACCAGGAAGGGCAGATACAGCTGTACTTCAGTAAAACCACACTGGACGAGCAAAGCTTTGAAATGCTTAAGCTTCTGGACATCGGTGATATTATAGGTGTAAACGGTATTGTATTCAGAACAAAGACAGGTGAAATCACAATAAAAGTGGTGCAGTATACTCTGCTTTGCAAATCAGTTAGACCCTTGCCGGAGAAGTATCACGGCATTCAGGATGCAGATCTTAGGCTCAGACACAGGTCCCTGGACATGATAATGAACAAGAATGTCAGAGAAAGGTTTATAAAAAGGGCAAAGGGCATGGCTGCAATAAGAGAGTTTATGAGCGGAATGGGCTTTATAGAAGCTGAAACTCCTATACTGGATACCAAGTATGGCGGCGGTGAGGCTAAGCCCTTCGTTACCTATGTAAATGCTTTGGATAGTGATGTCTTTATGAATGTTTCGCCTGAGCTGTATCTGAAAAGGCTTATGGTTGGCGGCATTGATAGAGTATATACCATGGCCAGATCCTTCAGAAACGAGGGCATTGACAGAACACATTACCCGGAATTCACTCTTTTTGAATGCTATATGGCATATGCAGACTACAATGATATGATGAAGCTTATGGAAAACCTGTATGAGTACGTGTTTATGAAAGTAAACGGGTGCACCGCCATTGAATATGACGGATATGCAATAGATTTTAAAGCTCCCTGGAGAAGAGCCGGTATGTGTGACCTTGTGCTGGAGGATACAGGTATTGACGTTGAAAGACTATCCGGAGAAGAAATCATTAATTGTATAAATGAGAAGGGACTGTTGAGGGAGCGGATAGAGGGAGGCTTTAATATAGCCTGTGCTTCAAAGGGTGATCTGATTTTGCAGTTGTTTGATGACTATAGTGCTGTGAAGCTCATACAGCCGACTTTTGTCATAGATTTTCCTATAGACTCCTCGCCGCTTTGCAAGGTACACAGGCAGAATGCAGAGCTAATCGAGCGTTTTGAACCCTATGCCATGGGAGTAGAACTGGGCAATGCTTATTCTGAACTGAATGACCCGATAAGACAGAGGATTCTGCTTCATGACCAGGCAAGCAAGCTTAGAGCAGGTCTTGAGACAGCCAGCCCTATGGATGAAGAGTTTGCAGTGGCTATAGATACTGGGATGCCGCCTGCAGGAGGATTGGGAATAGGTATTGACAGACTTATGATGTTTTTGACAAGGTCTTACTCCATAAAGGATGTAATCGCTTTTCCCATAGTGAGAAGATAGGCCAGCTGACAGCCGCGCTTGGGTCTGCCCTATATGGAGTTGATTTGCCTCTTTATAATACTTATAATGTAAGTGTATGATAGAGTAAGAGTATAACAAAACCGGACAGGTTGAAGAATAATAAAGGGCAAAACACATGAGAGGTGTATTAATGGATAACACAAATGAAAAAACAGGCTTGGCAGGAAGCTGCGAGCTGCTTATACCCTTCGGGGAGCTAAAAGCTGTAAATGAGATAGAAAGAAGCATAATAAAAGGATACAGAAAAAATATTTGGTCCAAGTTTATCAAGGCTGTAAAGGATTACAAGCTTGTGGAGGATGGGGATAAAATATGTGTAGCCATTTCAGGAGGGAAGGACAGCCTTCTTATGGCAAAGCTTTTTCAGGAACTGCAAAGGCATAATCAAAAAAGGATTGAGCTGGAATTTGTATGCGCAGACCCGGGTTACCATGATAACATCAGAGAGCTTATGATTTCTAATTGTGAGCATTTGAATATACCATTAAAGGTGTTTGAGTCGAACATATTCAAGGTGGCAGAGACCATAGCACAGGATTATCCCTGCTATATGTGTGCAAAGATGAGAAGGGGTGCGTTGTATAACAAAGCTCAGGAGCTGGGCTGCAATAAGCTGGCTTTGGGACATCACTTCAACGATGTGATAGAAACAACAATGCTCAATATGCTCTATACAGGCTGCTTCAAGACAATGCTGCCCAAGCTGCATTCTACTAATTTTAAAGGCATGGAGCTTATTCGTCCCATGTACTACATTGAGGAAAAACATATAGCAGGCTTCATGCAGAACGCAGGAATAATGGCATTAAACTGTGCATGCATGGTTGCAGCTAAAAAGACAGGAAATAAAAGATATGAGATTAAAGCGCTGATAGAGGAACTGAAGCAGAGGTTTCCGGAGGCAGATTGGAAGATTTTCAAAGCTGCAGACAATATAAATCTTGAATCCGTACTCGGCTGGGTAGAGGGCGGCATTAAGCACTCCTATCTGGATAACTATGATGAATGATAAAGTCGCAGGAAAGGTAAATATGAGAAATAAAGATTATATGATTAACAACTACAAGATTATTGCAGAGAAGTTTATGGAAGAAAATGATTATGCAAGGGCTGAGGAGTTTTATATCAAGGCATACCGTTCAAAGGGAGGCAGCAAAAACACAGATTTGCTTTTGGATATGGCTGTTTTTTATGATGAGCTGGGTGAGGAAAAAAAGGCCATAGATAAATATGAGGAAGTGCTCAGGCTAAATCCCAATGATGCAAGTGCTTTTTACGGCCTTGCAATAATTCATGATAACAGGCGCGATTATGAAAAAGCTATAGAGCTGTATAGGATGGCTATAGAAAGTGATCCCCAATATGACAGAGCATATTTTTTTCTTTCCAATGCATATGATGAAAGCGGCAATAAAGAAGAAGCAATAAAATACTATAAAAAGACTTTGGAGCTTGTGCCTGATGACTTTTGGGCACATGTCAATCTTGGTGTCATCTATGAGGAGCTGAATATGAATGAAGAAGCATATTCCCATATGATAAAGGCTTTGGAAATAGAGCCTAATCACTACAAAGCACTATTCAACATGGGTGTTATACTGAAAAAGCTTGGTAAGCCAGAGGAAGCCAAGGAGTATTACTATAAATCCATTAGTGAGGAACCTTATTACCCTTACTCATATCTTAACCTCGGTGTAATTTATATTGAAGAAAGAGAATACAGAAGGGCAATAATTATATTTACCGAAGGTATAGAAAATAACCCTGAGGCGACTTCGCTTTATTACAACAGAGGCTGCTGTTATGCACAGCTGGGAGCTTCAAATAAAGCACTGAAGGATATTTCGGAAGCTCTTAAGCTGTATCCTGAGCTGCTGGATTTTATGAAGGAAGATAAGGAACTGGATTCCATAAGAAATATGGAAGAATATAAAAGGCTTTTTGAATAAAGACTTTCCTGTGAAAGTCTTTTTCTTATTTTCACAAAACTATCACAATGGCTGTTTATAATATGACTATAACATTAAGAAAGGAGATGTTGATTATGAAAAAGGTACTGGGAACCATATTGGCAGCAAGCTTGATTTTCTCAGTAAGTATCGGCATGTTTACTTTTGCTGATACCAAGGCAGATTTAGTAAATAATACCGCAATAGAAACAGAGGTCTTCCAAAGATGCGAAAGAGGGTGGCATATGCAGGGTATAAAAGCCGGTGCCGGTGATGTACTTGAGAATGCACTTGAAGCCTTGGTGCAAGAAGGAGTGATTTCCCAAGAGAAGGCTGACAGCATATTGAATTATGTAGAAGCAAGACGTCAGGAAATGTTGAGTCAGGCATCCGGGAATAAGGAAGGCAGAAGAGGGAAGGGGCCCATGGGCAGACCAGAAAAGCCGAGACTTATGGAGGATTTAACTGACAGCGGAGTTGTCACAAGTGAGGAAGCAGCTGCAATAGAGGCAAAATGTCAAGAGCTTAGAAAGGCAGAGGCTGATAAGATACTTGATGAAAAACTTAATGTCCTTGTTGAAAACGGTACTATAAAAGAAGAGCAGAAGAATAGCATAAAGAGCTTTCTGAATCAGAAGCAGGAAGAAAAAAAGGCTGAAATGGATATGCTCAGGTCCATGACAGAGGAAGAGAGAAAAGCATATTTTGAGCAGAATGTGCCTGAAAGAGTGAATATTATTGATGAAATGATAGCCTCAGGAATTATCACTAAAGAACAAGCGTGGGATATTGCGAAGCTGTTACCCCTGAATAAACAGGGAACGGGCGGACCCCGCGGATATGGAGGAAAAAATAATCCGCCAGCTAAATAGCTGTATGGAAACTAAGTAAGCTGTATGGTATAATATTCCATGCTGCTTACTTTTTATTTGGGGGTATGAGTTTTGAACAGTAATAATCAAGCAATCATATCAATAAAAGACTTGAGAATAGGCTATGGGGAGCAGGATGTGCTGAAAGGCATCAATCTTGAGGTTTACGAAGGACAGATAATCGGATATATAGGACCGAACGGTGCGGGTAAAAGCACAACAGTAAAGGTTCTTCTAAGCATCCTCGAAGACTATAGAGGAAAAGTCTGTATTTTTGGGGAAAGTATAAAGGATAATGTAAACTATAAGAGAAGAATAGGCTACGTACCTGAGACAGCGGAGATATATGACAGCCTTACGGCCTGTGAATACCTAACATTCCTGGGCGAAATATACGGATTGGATCCTGACACTGTCAGCAGAAAGTCGCAGAAGCTTATGGAGCTGTTTGATATACAGGATGTCTACTACAGCAGGATTTCATCCTATTCTAAGGGTATGAAGCAAAAGCTGCTTATAATATCAAGTTTGATGCATAATCCGGATATTCTATTCTTTGATGAGCCTTTAAGCGGACTTGATGCCAATAGTGTAATGATATTCAAGGAAATAATGTCTGAGCTTGCAGCTCAAGGTAAAACTATTTTTTATTCTTCGCATATAATGGATGTGGTTGAGAAAATCAGTAGTAGAATAATACTGATTCATGAGGGACAAATAATTGCTGACGGTACCTTTGAGGAGCTGAAAAACAGCTGCAGTGAAGGTTCGCTTGAGCAGATTTTCAATCAGCTTACAGGCTTCAATAAGCATAAGGAAATTGCAGATGAGTTTGTTTCTGTGCTGCAAGGAGTGTAGGTTATGAAAGAATATTTTGCGTTGAAGCTTCTTGATAGGCTCAGAAAGATATATGAGAATATGGGTATCGATTATACGATAATGAGGAAGGTACTTCGGTTGAAGCTGATTATGGATGAAAGAAGAGTCCCTACCATTATTATGAATTATGATGAGAAGAAGGAAGGAAATTATTTTAAGAAATCATTGATTTATTATGGTTTTATAGGACTAATAATAACGATTTTCATTTTTCCTCCCTATCCGCTTTTTTTCAAAATGAACGTTGTATTTGGAATGATAGTGTTTATGCTCTTAACTACCATGATTTCTGATTTTTCATCTGTACTTCTGGATTTAAGGGATAAAAACATATTATCTCATCGTCCTATCGACACCAGGACGCTTAATGCCGCTAAAATCACTCATGTAATGATATATATGGCTACGATAGTAGCTGTAGTAGCGGGGCCGGCTATGATTGCAGGGAGTATAAGATACGGAATCCCATTTTTGCTTTTATATATAGTTGAGATGATATTTATTACTGCTTTTGTGTTATTTTTGACCTCCATGATGTATTTTATGATACTGAAAATATTTGACGGAGAAAAGCTAAAGGATATAATAAACTATTTCCAGATATTCTTTTCAGTAGTTATTATAATAGGCTATCAGCTTATTGGCAGGATTTTCAGCGTGTTTAACATGCAAATTGTGTTTACCCCAAGTTGGTGGAGCTATTTGCTGCCTTCCGCCTGGTTTGCAGCTCCCTTCAGCATTGTGCTTCAAGGTGATACAAACATACATTTTATATGCTTCAGCATAATTGGAATAGTGGTACCGACAGTATTGCTGCTGATTTATTTCAAGGCTGTGGTTCCGTATTTTGAGAGAAGCCTTTCAAAGCTTAACAACAGCAGCTCTAAGGAAAGTAAGAGCTTGCCAAAGCGAATAAAACGCGGCAGAAAAATTGCTTCTCTGTTCTGCAAGGATGGGCAAGAGAATGTTTTTTTCAGATTTACTCAGACATTGGTATCCAATGAAAGGAAAATAAAGCTGAGACTGTATCCCAATATTGCATTTGGAATTATATTTCCTTTCATAATGCTGTTGAGCAGACTCAATCACAAAATGAGCCTTGAAGAGATTTTGACGACTATAAGAGGAGGCAAGCAATATATTGCTTTGTATTTATCAATAATGATACTGGCCTCCAATATTCAGTTTATGAGCTTCAGCGAGAGGTATAAAGGCGGGTGGATATATAAAGCGCTGCCGATTGAAAATCCCAGTGTAATATACAGGGGTGCATTAAAAGGGTATATGACAAGGTTTATAATTCTCCCATTTTTGATTACGGCAGTAATATTTTTATTGATTTACGGCACTGTCATATTACCTGACATTATTCTGATGCTTTTGAATCTGCTGCTTTTGACGGTGATAGTTTTTGCTCTTACAGGAAAGAAGCTGCCGTTTGCCAGTGAGTTTGTCAATTATAAGGAAGGTCAGATGGAGGCAGTAATTGCTCCTATGCTCATATGCGGTTTGTTTGCAGCCATTCATTGGGGTTTGACTTTTGTAGATTATGGTGTGCCGGTGCTTGCGGGGATCGCTCTGATGGTGCTTATCCCTGTATGGAAGCTGAGTACAAAGCTGACCTGGAGCAAACCGGCTATAAAAAAAGGGGGTTGATTGTCATATCAACCCCTTTTCTAAAGATAGCTTAATAATATATACGATAATAATGGTCAGGTATGCAGCCGGTAATATAATTCTATAGTTTTTGAAAAGTCCCTTGATATCTTGTTTGAAGTACTCTAGGGTCAGCACTTGGCATAGATGAACAGGTGAGACATAGTAAAACAAAAATGCATTTACATATATCAACGAAGCATATAACACCTTCATCTCATAATTGGGGGCAAGGGGCAGTATCATGGGATAAAGTATCGCCAAGCCGGATTGAGTAGATGCCAGCGGAAAGGATATAAGAGCGCTGGCTATTATTATAAGCAGTTCAAGGGGCATACCCATATTCAGCATATTATTCAAATGCTGGAAAATAGCTTGAATGTCGTTAACTGCGTTTTTGAATATCATTATGCCTATTATGGATAAAACCATTGGCTTATTTAACCCCTTGTATACAGTCTTGTAAACGGGCTCTGCTACTCTATATTTGGAATCCCTTGATTTGTCATAAATATTTATAACTATGCAAATTATTATTCCTGCAAATAAGGAATATTCAAACGGAATGCCGAAAAGCAGTACGCCTAATAGACTTATCATAATAGGTGAGGAATGTATGGTAAAGTCCAGCAGGGATTTCATATATTCCTTAGTATTAATAGGAGGGGCAGGCTCCTCCTTATATTTACCAAGATATATCCAAAAGCCTATTGCATACATTACTATAGCTACAGGTGCCTGAAGCTTTATCAGGTCCCATACATTAAAGCCTCCAAGCTTTGCAGCTACCAGTATTGTGGAAGATAGAGGGAAAACAAAATATAATGCATGGCGGAATACCATGTTTATGGCTGCCTTTTTGTCTGCAGGGATTCCCAATCTGGTACCAAGGCTGTCAACTACAGGGCATGACATAAGTGCACCTCCTGTGACAAGAAGCGTGCCCAGCAATGCCGGGGCAATCACCAGAGTAGCCTTTGCACTTCTTAGTATTCTCTCCAGTGCAGTTACCATTCTGTCCATTATTAAATACTTATCCATGAGATATCCCATTATAGAAATTAATGCAACGATTATACTCAGAGAAATGGTTTCCTTTTCTAAAAGGCTTCGGTAAAAAAGCCCGGGTATATACCCCAATCCCTTGCCGTTCAACAAAGCCAGTATTACAGAGCCTATCATAAGAGAATAGCCAATATTTAGCTTTTTACTGACCAGAAACAGTGTGATTGCCATTGCGATTATAAGTGTCAGAATGACCATATTCTTTCTCCTTAATTGTATTGTCATTATATTTATATCATACTTTCTTGCTGTTTAATATGGTAAAATGCTAAAAGTAATAAATATGTATATTGAAAAAGTATAAATATAGTATTATACTTAAATTGATTTTGTATTTGGAGGGTAGAGTATGACTTTCACAGTTAGTAAATACATGCATGAATACTTGAATGTCGTTTGCTGTATTACACATGTTTTTGATGCCAAAGGGATAAGTGCGTCAAAAATGAATATTATGTAAACTAACTGTAAAATCAAACTCGTTTATATGATTTTTTAGACCGGTAGATTTTACCGGTCTTTTTTGGCGTTCTTTGGAGGGTGGGATAATAGGCTATAAAATATTTAGGGGGTAAAAAATGAGCTATTTAGATAAATTAAAAAACAATGTAATTAAAAACTATGTTTTTATATTACTTAGAAACTTCAATCTGACCAATGGTTTATGGATGATATACCTTGCTTCAAAGGGTATGAGCCTATTGCAGCTGGGACTGTTGGAAGGCATATATCATATATCCTCGCTGTTTATGGAGGTTCCCACAGGAATGATTGCAGATATATATGGCAGAAAGGCAAGCAGAGTGCTGGGAAGATTTATTGCAGTAATAGGGTGTCTTTTAATGGTTATGACCAACGATTTTTATATGTTTGCTTTAAGCTTTTTTCTTTCAGCCCTGGCTAATAACCTTGAATCTGGAGCGGGAGATGCACTTGTATATGATTCCCTCAAGGAGCTGGGTATGGAGAAACAATATATGAAGGTGAATGGTAAGAATGAGATGCTGTTCCAGGGAGGTTCTATTCTTGCACTGCCTCTGGCTGGATATTTTGCAGACAAGAATTTTGATATGGTATTTTATGCATCTGCAGTTATTGCGCTGCTTACAGCTATATTCTCATTATCCTTTGTTGAGCCTGCTATTGGAAGGGTCACAAGGGATAGGAAAAACCCATTCTCCTTGCTTTGCAGACAGTTAAAGGAGAGTATAGCAGTATTGAAAAAGAACAAAAGAATAGCTCTGCTTATTATAATTGTAGAGGTTTTTTTAACTCTTGTAACGACAATGTTCTATTATCTTCAGAATCACTGGTCGGTAATGGGCTACAGCAAATTCAAGATAACAGTAATTTTCTGTGTAGGAGCAGGAGCGGCAGCACTTACTGCATTGGTGGCATATAAAATAGAAAGAGTCTTAAAGCAAAAGAGGCTGTTAATTATAATGCCTGCCATTATTGCGGTTTGTATATGGGGAATTGCATTAACTGCTTATTCACCAGCCTTCTATGTGATTATGAATGTAGTTGAATCTATATTGTTTGTTGTAACAATGGATTATATTAACAAAGTGATTCCCAGTGAAAATCGTGCAACAATATTGTCAATGTCCAGTATGCTGTTCAGTTTTTATATGATAATATTGTTCCCCATAATAGGAAGAGTTGGTGATATTGCATCCCTTACAACAGCATTTATTGGGGTTGCGGCTCTTGCAACAATGCTCACCTTAGGAAATTCTATTCTGCTGTTTAACACTAGACCTGACTGATTCACAGCCTATTTACAGGTAACTAAAATTATAGAACTTATATTTATAATTTGTATTGGAGGTGTTGGTATGAGCAGTGATGCTGCAAGGCTTTGGAAGCCTGTCAATATGGATGGTATTGAAATTTTTTCAGCTAGGATAGAGAAGCATTGCTTCTCAAAGCATATGCATGATGCATATACAATAGGTATTAATGACAGAGGCCAAGGCAGCTATATGTGTAACGGCAGTAGTATCGATGCTTATACCG
>JBMORW010000051.1:0-44314 GCA_049322695.1 Bacillota bacterium
ATCATCTATCTGTATCATAGCATCACCTTCATTGTATAGCTTTGGCGAATAGATATAGTTTATACAATATGCTACTTTTTAATCAGAATCAAAATTTAATTGTATAGAAATGGAGGAAAACAGCATTGAAAATACTGGTAGCAAATGATGATGGAATCACATCAAAAGGATTGTATAGTCTTGCATGTAATATGAAAGACTTGGGAAAAGTATTTGTAGTTGCACCTGAAAGCAATCAAAGTGCCATAGGTCATGCAATTACAATGCATGACCCTTTACGCAGCAAAAGGGTTGATTATTTTGGAGCTGATATAGATGCATGGTGGGTAAACGGCACGCCTGCAGATTGTATAAAGCTTGGAATTGAGAGCCTGATGAAGGAAAAGCCTGATCTTATTGTATCCGGAATAAATAGAGGTGAGAATCTGGGCACTGACGTACTATATTCGGGTACGGTTTCAGCTGCTATAGAGGGATGTATTTTTGGAGTTCCGTCCATAGCTTTCTCATATGAGGATTTCTCTGCTGAAAGCTTCGAAGCTGCAGGACAGATTGCAGCAAAAATTGCAGAAGCTGCATATAAAAATGGAATATCTGAAAATACAGTACTGAATGTCAATATTCCCAGATTCAACAGTTTAGAGGAGATAAAGGGTATAAAAATCACAAAGCTTGGGGTAAAGATATACAAAAATAATTTTGAGGAAAGATTAGATCCAAGAGGTAATACTTATTACTGGCTGACAGGTGAACTGCAGGAGTCAGAAATTGAAGAAAATACGGATATCGAAGCAATAAGAAATAAATATGTATCAGTTACTCCAATAAAAATTGATTTGACTGATTATGAGATTATTGAAAAGCTTAAGCAGTGGAATCTCAGTATTTATTAAGACAATAGCAAGACTTGAAGATATTTACAGCTATTAGCAGAATAAACTATAGACATACAATAAAAGCATAGGGGAATATAAATGGTATATTTCCTCTGACAAGCATTTATGGTCTCACAATCAGCAAGGATCTGTTAAATTGGGGCTCAGCTCTGTTTGCAGGACTAATATCCTTGAGGAGATAAGTATGACAATAAACCGTACATTAATTAGTACGGTTTTTTATCTTTAAAATATATTCTATATATTTCAGAATATGTATTGCAATGGAATAAATTATCTTATATACTAAAAATGAAGGTAAAATTGCAAAATAGCAATCAAATTGTCTGAAAATGAAGTAAAAATTGCAACAAGCAATTACCTTTCGAAATAGTACAGTATCAGATAATATGGGAGGGGCGCAAGATGGAGAAAAAAGACATAAGAGCTGGTGAGGTTTCTTATGAAAAACTAGTTATCAATCCTTCTTGGTGCAAGGGCTGTGGAATTTGTGTAGCCTTTTGCCCAAAGAAAGTACTTTCAATCGAGAATGAAAAGGTAAAAGTTGATGACATCGAAAAATGTATACAATGCGGTATGTGTGAGATGAGATGTCCTGACTATGCAATATATGTTGGAGGGAAGAAAAATGAAAAAAGAGGCTAGGTTGATGCAAGGAAATGAGGCTTGTGTAGAGGGTGCAATTGCTGCAGGCATGCGCTTTTATGCAGGTTACCCTATTACACCTTCAACAGAAATAGCTGAAATTTCTGCAGAGAAGCTTCCATACGTAGGCGGTAAGTTCATACAAATGGAGGATGAAATTGCAGGAATGGCTGCAACTATAGGCGCATCCTTAACAGGCTTGAAAAGTATGACGGCAACAAGCGGTCCCGGCTTTTCATTAAAGCAGGAAAATATAGGATATGCAGCTATAGCTGAAATTCCATGCGTTATTGTAGATGTACAAAGAGGCGGTCCAAGCACAGGACAGCCAACGTGCCCATCCCAAGGAGATGTTATGCAGGCTAAATGGGGAACACATGGAGACCATCCTGTAATAGCGCTTACTCCATCATCAGTAAAAGAAACATATGATCTTACAGTCAGAGCATTTAATCTTGCTGAAAAATATCGTATGCCAGTACTGCTTATGATGGATGAAGTTATTGGACATATGAGAGAAAAAGTAGAGCTTCCAGATGAATCTGAGTTAGAAATCATAGATAGAAAGAGACCAACCTGCAGCAGCGAAGAATATAAAGCATATTTACCGGAAGAAGATCTTGTTCCTCCAATGGCTGATTTTGGAACCGGATACAGATATCATGTAACCGGTCTTGTACATGATGAAACAGGCTTCCCAAGTAACAGTACAAAGGTAGCAGATAAGCTTATCAGACGACTTGTTGAAAAGATAGAAATGCATAAGGAAGACATAATGCAGTGGGAAGAAGAAAATATTGAGGATGCAGAAATTATAATATTCTCATACGGTTGTGTATCAAGAGCAGCAAGAACAGCAATGAAAACCCTCAGAGAACAGGGCTATAAGGTTGGTACCTTCAGACCTGTAACTATTTGGCCTTTCCCGGAAGAAAGACTCTTAGAGCTGGCTAAGAAAGTAAAAGCAATAGTTGTTGCAGAAATGAATCTTGGACAGCTGGTGCTTGAAGTAGAAAGAATTTGCAATAATATTACAAAGATTGAAAGAGTCAATAAGGTCAGCGGAGAAATAATTTATCCGGAAGAAATAGTTTCAAAGGTTAAGGAGGTGCTGTAGTATGCCAAGTACATTATTGGAAAAGTATTTCAGAGTAGAAAAGCTCCCCCAGATCTGGTGTCCTGGCTGCGGTCATGGAGTAATAACAAGATCAATAGCAGAAGCAATAGATCAACTGGGACTTGATAAGAATAAAGTATGTATAGTATCCGGTATAGGCTGTTCTTCCAGAGCACCAGGATATATGGATTTCAACACGCTTCATACTACACACGGGCGTGCGCTTGCTTTTGCAACAGGTATAAAGCTTGCCAAGCCTGAGTTGAAGGTTATAGTCATTACAGGTGATGGTGATGCAACAGCCATAGGGGGAAATCACTTTATACATGCCTGCAGAAGAAATATAGGAATAACAACTATAGTATATAACAACAACATATATGGAATGACAGGAGGACAGTATTCTCCTACAACTCCTAAGTTTGATAAGGGCACTACAGCTCCCTTTGGAAATATTGATAAAGCATTTGATATATGTGACCTTGCAGCAGCTGCAGGAGCTACTTATGTAGGAAGATCAACTGCATACCATGCAAACATGACTACAACACTGGTAAAAAACGCTTTAAAAAATGAAGGTTTCTCATTGGTTGAAGCAGTCAGCGGCTGCCCTACTTACTATGGAAGAAAAAACAAAAAGGGTAACGCAGTAGATATGATGAACTGGTACAAGGATAATGCAGTTAATGTAACAGCTGCAGCAAAGCTCTCTCCGGAACAGCTGGCAGGCAAATTCCTTATAGGTGAGTTCAAGAATCAGCCTGAACCAGAATACACAAGTGAGTATCAAAATATTATCGATAAATTGACAAAGGGGAGATAATAAATGGGAAAATATGAGGTTAGGTTAAGCGGTTCCGGTGGTCAGGGATTACTGTTAGCCGGTATAATACTTGCTGAAAGTGCAATAATAGAAGGCAAAAATGCAGTACAGACTCAATCCTATGGTCCGGAGGCAAGAGGCGGCGCTAGTAAATCAGAAGTATTGATTTCTGATGATACTATAGATTTTCCTAAGGTAAGAAACTGTGATATACTCCTTGCTCTCACACAGAAATCCTATGAGCAGTATAATGAGGGCTTAAAGGATAACGGTATACTAATAATAGATAGCTCAGTAAAGGTTGACAGCTCAGAAAAGCACAAGGTATATTCAGCTCCGATACTTGAGTCAGCTGTCAATAAGCTCGGAAAACCAATGGTAACAAATATTGTAGCCCTTGGTACAATAGTAGGAATAACTGATATAGTTGATAAGGATGCTTTAGAAAAGGCAGTACTGAAGAGAGTGCCAAAGGGAACTGAAGAATTAAACAAAAAAGCTTTGGCAATAGGCTATGAAATAGCAGAAGAGTCAAAAAAATAATATAGTATTGCTCTGAAAAATATACTGTATAAATGGTAACATGCTAGTATCCAAAAGTGTAATAAATATTTAACAATATGGAATTTTTATCCTGTTAAATAATTAACATTAATTTGGTTTTTATAATATATAGGATTGAGGTTGTGGCATATGAACGAGAATAATGATCTAATGAAGCTTATTCAATCAAAATTCCATAAGCTGAGCAAGGGTCAGAAAATTATAGCGCAGTTTATAATGAATAATTATGATAAGGCTGCTTTCATGACTGCTGCAAAGTTGGGGGAAAAGGTTGGAGTAAGCGAATCAACCGTTGTCAGGTTTGCCAATGCAATCGGATATTCTGGATATCCTCAGCTTCAGATGCAGCTTCAGGAAATGATAAAGACCAGATTGACTACAGTTCAAAGAATCGAAATGTCATCAGAATATTCAGATGAGGAAAGCGTGCTCAAAAACGTTCTGAAAGCAGATATAGACAATATTAGAGCTACCTACGACGAAATTGACACCGCTGCCTTTGAGAAGGTTGTAAAGCATATATTGGAAGCAAAAAGCGTTTATATTTTAGGGCTTAGAAGTTCTACTGCACTATCAGAGTTTTTAGGCTTTTACTTAAATCTGATCAGAGATAATGTTCATGTGGTTACATATACCATTGGTGATATTTTTGAACAGCTGTTCAGAATAGGTGAAGATGACCTGGTAATAGGTATGGGCTTCCCAAGATACTCTTCAAGAACCATAGGTGCTTTAGAATATGCAAGGTCAAGAGGGGCAAAGGTTGTTGCAATAACAGACAGCCTTTTGTCTCCACTTGCTTCAAATGCTGATTATACTTTGATTGCTAAATCCAATATGGAATCCTTTGTAGACTCCATAGTTGCAGCGCTAAGTGTATTGAATGCTTTGATAATAGCGGTAGGATTAAGAGAAAAATCCAGTATATCCAAGACGTTCACAAGGTTGGAAGAAATTTGGGAAAACTACAATATATTTGCCGTAAACAACAACAAGTAGCGACAGTCATCCAGGTTTATGGCTTATATAATGGCTTAAAGAGTGAAAAATTTAACAAACTATGTAAAATATGTGAATTTATTTTAATAAATATTTAACAAACTTACAATAAATTATGCAGGAAATATATCGGTTAGTGACGAATTAGTATATCACAAATACATATTATTAATACTATTTATATGTTGCACAATTTTGTCAAAGAGTGTGACCTATATGTCACGCTTTTTATAATAGATTGATTCATAATAGTATAAGAATTTTAGGAGGTCTTACTGTGTCAAAAAACAATTTGAGTGCCTCTGCATATGTGCAGAAGGTAATCGAAAACGTAAAGAAAAGGAATTCAAATGAGCTTGAGTTTATCCAGGCAGTAGAAGAAGTTTTACCATCTTTGATTCCAATTCTTGAAAAGCGTCCTGAGTATATTGAAGCAAACCTTTTGGAAAGATTTTGTGAGCCTGAAAGACAAATCATGTTCAAAGTGCCATGGATGGACGATAATGGTGATATCCAGGTTAACCGCGGCTTCAGAGTTCAATTTAATGGAGCAATAGGGCCTTACAAGGGAGGCTTAAGATTCCACCCATCTGTTTATCTGGGAATAATAAAGTTCCTTGGCTTTGAACAAATACTTAAGAACTCACTGACCGGACTTCCAATAGGTGGAGGCAAGGGCGGTTCAGACTTTGATCCTAACGGCAAGTCAGATGCAGAAATCAAGAGATTCTGTGAAAGCTTCATGACAGAGCTTTACAGACATATCGGTCCTGATGTTGACGTACCTGCAGGAGACATAGGTGTTGGTGCAAGAGAAGTAGGATATTTATACGGGCACTACAGAAGAATAAGAGGAGCTTTTGAAAATGGAGTTCTCACAGGTAAGCATATAACTTACGGCGGAAGCTTAATTAGACCTGAAGCTACAGGATTCGGAGTTACATACTTCGCTCAAGAAATGCTGAAGCATGACGGACTTTCATTTAATGGAAAAACAGTTGCTGTTTCCGGTTTTGGTAACGTTGCATGGGGTGCATGCATAAAGGTATCACAACTAGGCGGTAAAGTTGTTACGTTATCAGGTCCTGACGGATATATCTATGATCCGGACGGAATAACAGGCGTAAAGATAGACTTCCTCAATGAAATGCTGAAGATAGATAGAAACAAGGTTGAAACTTATGCTAAGAAATATGGTGTTCAGTTCTTCCCTGGACAGAAGCCATGGAATGTAAAGGTAGATATCGTTATGCCTTGTGCTACACAAAACGATATTCATCTGGAGCATGCAAAGCAAATAGCTGCGAACGGTGTCAAGTATGTTGTTGAAGGCGCTAACATGCCTACAACTAACGAAGCTCTTGAGTACCTGATAGCAAACGGCGTGATCGTTGGTCCTGCAAAGGCTGCTAATGCCGGCGGAGTTGCTACATCTGCTCTTGAAATGTCACAAAACAGCATGAGACTTGCTTGGACTGCTGAAGAAGTTGACGAAAAGCTTCATCAAATTATGGTTAACATATATAACAATGCAAAGAATGCAGCTGAAACTTATGGCTTTGGATATAATCTGGTTGCCGGAGCAAACATTGCTGGATTCGTAAAGGTTGCTGATGCAATGATGGCACAAGGTAACTACTAATCAGATCATAACTAAGGGAATCCTTCGGGATTCTCTTTTTTATATAAATAATATACCGGATTTGTGTTATAATAGTATGGAAAAATAAGGGGGGATATGATGACCAATGTTTATTTGGTGCGGCATGGAGAATCGGAATGGAATATACATAACAAGGTACAGGGAAAAACGGATATTGAGTTAAGTAAAAAGGGTATAAAGCAGGCAGAACTGCTTGCTGAAAGATTGGAAAAAGAAAACATAGAGCATATATATACAAGTGATTTGAAAAGAGCAAAAAAAACCGCAGAGCTGATACAGAGAAGAATAGGAATAGATCCTGTAGAAATGGAAATATATCGTGAAATAGGGCTGGGTCCTTGGGAGGGGCTGACTATTGCCGAAATTAAGGAAAACTATAACGAGCATTACCGTATATATAGGGAAGAACCTGCCAGCTTCATACTTCCCGGTGCCGAAACCATACTTGAAGTGGCTGACAGAGTATGCAGAGGAATTCTGGATATAGTGAGTCGGCATAAGAACAGCAATATACTCGTTGTTTCTCACGGAGTAGCAATAAAGTCAGCAGTAATAAAGATACTTGACATTGATATAAGCAAATATAACAGGTTCAGAATTGACAATGCTTCAATTACTATATTATCTTTCAGTGATGTGTATTCTGGCGGAGTTGTTGTCAATACTCTAAATGATATAAGTCATCTAATATAAAATCTAGTTTCACTGGATAGGTCAGTAGACCTTCCTTTCATAAAGCTAGGAGGTGTTGATTTAATGCAGTATGATGTAGTAGTTATCGGAGGCGGACCAGCAGGAATGATTGCAGCCGGTACAGCTGCCGTAATGGGTAGAAAGGTATTGCTGCTGGAGAAGAATGAAAAGCTTGGGAAAAAGCTTTTCATTACAGGCAAGGGTAGATGTAATATAACAAATACCGCTGATTTGGAAGAGTTTATGAGAAATATTCCTAAAAACTCCAAGTTTATGTATAGTGCCTTTAAAAATCTTTCTAATAACGATCTGATAGATTTATTCAAAAATTTGGGATTACGCACAAAGATAGAGAGAGGTGGAAGGGTTTTCCCGGAATCTGACAAATCAAGTGATGTAATAAAGACTTTGGAAAAATACCTTTATAATAACAAGGTGGATATAAGATTGAAGTGCAAAGCTTCCAGAGTAAAGGCAGAAAACTGTTGTGTTACGGGAGTCACGCTGGATAACGGTGAATTTATTAAAGCTGAAGCAGTGATAATATGCACCGGAGGACTGTCATATCCTCAGACAGGCTCTACGGGTGATGGTTATGCAATGGCTTCGGAGCTTGGACATAACGTGGAAGAGCTTTCACCGTCTTTGGTACCTCTTGTTTCAGATGATGATTTTATCAAGGAACTGCAGGGACTGTCTCTTAAAAATGTAGCACTAAAGCTTTACATAGATGGCAATAATATATATGAAGACTTTGGCGAAATGCTTTTTACTCACTTTGGACTGTCAGGACCTATCGTACTTTCTGCAAGTTTCTTTGCTGCAGATCCATTAAAGAAGAAAAAGAAAGTGGTTGTATGTATAGACCTTAAGCCTGCACTCAGTGAAGAAGAGCTTGATAAAAGAATAATAAGAGATTTTGAGACTGTTATGAACAAACAGTTTAAAAATTCTCTGGATGAGTTACTGCCTAAAAAGCTTATACCGGTTATTATCAAAAAATCCGGAATCAATGAGCATAAGGAAGTTCATCAAGTAACGAGAGAGGAACGCAGGGAGCTTGTAAAGCTTTTGAAAGGCATATGCGTCAATATTACAGCCACCAGGCCCGTGGAAGAAGCAATAGTAACCTCCGGCGGTATATGTCTTAAGGAAATAAATCCTAAAACCATGGAATCAAAGCTTATAAAAGGCTTGTATTTTGCTGGTGAAGTACTGGATATAGATGCTTTTACTGGTGGCTATAATCTGCAGATAGCGTTTTCTACAGGCTATACAGCCGGAATTAATGCATAGCAGAAGCTATAGATGTATGACTTACTGGAGGTAGACTATGTCCCAAACTGAAGATAAACATAATGATTTGTTGAAATGGTGGGCTGATACCGATAAGAAAATTGTGAAGCTTTTAATAATTATGCTTGTTTTACTTATTTTTATACAAGCTTTGCTTACCAATGATTATTTCAGAGAACTGTTCAGTAAGGTAGAAAGGCTTGAAGGCAAGGCTATAGATGGTAATCAAACCTACATAAACAGAGGAACAATTGAATTGATACTAATTAACTGCAGCTCTGGAGATAGACCTGGAGTATATATAAATGGTGCTTGTGCAGCAGTTTTTGACAAAAATCATATTTCTATTGCTGTAAAAGATAATGATATAATTGAAATAAGCGGAGTAGGCTGTACAAACAGCTTTGAGGTTAGGATCAAAGCTGTTTCTGATAATGTAAGACAACCTATGGTAAATCAGACCTTTATGGTGAGGCAGAATATTGTTTTGATAGGTAAGGTAAATCTTCTATAGGGGTGGTTAAATGGTAAGTATTAGGGGTGCTACTACTATTCAGAATGATTCAATAGAAGAAATAATGAATAGCACCAGGCATTTGCTGGAAGAGATAATCAAACAGAACAGTTTGAAATTGAATAAAGTAATATCGATTTTTTTCACCTGTACCAATGACATAACAGCTGCTTATCCCGCACCAGCTGCCAGACTGTTGGGGCTGACAAATGCATCGTTGATGTGCATGCAGGAAATGTACGTAGAGGGCAGTATAGGAATGTGCATCAGAGTGTGCGTTTTTTATAACGAAGATATCGAACAAGCTGTAGTGAAAAATATCTACCTTAATGGTGCTGTTATCCTCAGGCCAGACTTGAACTCTTAAAACTGCTTTATATTTATTCTTACATTTGGTAAAATAATTAAGTCGTATGAAATTCATGTAAAGGGGGAAGCAGGTGTCTTGTTTTACAAAGTAATAGCAATAGATGGTCCGGCAGGTGCGGGAAAAAGCACTGTAGCAAAAAGAATCGCCAGAGAATTGGATTATACATATATAGACTCAGGTGCAATGTATAGAGCTCTTACTTACAAGGTATTGCAGTGCAATATTAATCCGGAGGATAGGGAAAGCGTTACCAGATTGGCAGACGTTACAGATATTGAGTTTAAAGATAACTGCATATTTCTGGATAATGTCAATGTAAGCGTGCAAATAAGGGATGAAGCTGTAAGCAACATAGTTTCTCAGATTGCCTCAATAAAGGAAGTCAGAAGAATCATGGTTTGTAAACAGAGAAAGCTGTCTGAAAACAAAAACATTGTTATGGATGGCAGAGATGTTGGAACAGTCATTTTTCCTAATGCTTATAAAAAATTCTTTCTTACTGCAAATATAGAGGAAAGAGCAAAGAGAAGATATGAAGAAATAGTTAAGAAGGGACATAAAGCCAATATGGAGGAAATCAAGCTTCAGATTTCTAAAAGGGACCATTTGGATACTAGCAGAGAGGATTCGCCGTTAAAAGCCGCTGAAGACGCTATTTATATAGATACTACAGGTAAAAGCATTGATGAAGTTGTTAATGAAATCATCAAAGAAATACACTAGTTGGGGGATAAAATATGTTTTATAGATTTGTAAGGCTTTTATTAACACCGATATTCAGACTGCTATTCCTTATTAGGATAGAAGGAAAAGAAAACATACCCAAGGATGGTCCATATATAGCCTGTGCCAATCATATGAGCGCCATTGACCCTATATTGATAGGAGTAGTTTATCCTCATAGAATCTATTGTATGGCAAAGGTAGAGCTGTTTAAAAACAAGTTAGTAGCATGGGCTTTGCGAAGCCTGGGAGCATTTCCTGTAAAAAGAGGGGAACCTGATATGAAAAGTATTAAAACAGCCCTCAAAATATTGAATGAAGGAAAAATACTAGGATTATTTCCTGAAGGAACAAGAAACAATTCAGATGAGCTAAGGGCAGAGCCGGGACTTGCATTGCTTGCAATAAGATCAAAGGCGCCTGTTTTGCCTATTTCAATAATTTGCAATTATAAGATTTTTAATAAAACGAGAATAATAGTAAATAAGCCAATACTTTTGGAGCAGTATTTTGACAGGAAGCTACAGACAGAGGATTATCAAAATATTAGCCTTGAAATAATGAAGGGCATAAAAAATATTGTAAAAGGTGAGCAGAATGAAAATAATATTAGACAGTAATGCCGGGTTTTGTTTTGGAGTTAAAAGGGCAGTAGACAAAGTAAAGGAGCTGGCAGAAAACACAAGAGATATGAATATTTATACATACGGACCTCTTATTCACAATAAGCAGGTTATTGAAAGTTTGTCTCAAAAAGGTGTACAGGTAGCAGAAGACCTGTATGACATAAGAAGCGAGAATACAAGGCTTGTTATACGGTCTCACGGAGTTCCGGAAGAAACATATCGTATTATTGAGAAGAAGAACTTGGATTATGTTGATTGCACTTGTCCGTATGTAGCAAATATACATAGAATAGTTAAAGAGCAATATGAAAAAGGCTGTAAAATTTTTATCGTAGGTGACAGCAGACATCCTGAGGTTATAGGAATCAACGGCTGGTGTGGGAATTCAGCTACAATAATTGATGATGAAAAAGTAGTAGACAAACTTCCTAATTATGATAAAATATGTTTAGTTGCACAAACTACAATTACACAGGAATTATGGAACAAAGTAGCTGATGAAGTATTGAAAAAATACAACAATGTTGAAGTATTCAATACTATCTGCAGTGCGACAGAAATAAGGCAAAACTCTGCAAGCGAGTTATCCCGAAAAGTTGATTGCATGCTTGTAGTAGGAAGCAGAGATAGCTCCAACACAAATAAGCTGTTTTCAATCTGCAGTAAAAACTGTCAGAATGTTTTTCTCATTGAGACTGCTGCAGAATTGCCTATTAATAAATTAAGAAATTTTAATGAAATAGGTATTACTGCAGGGGCATCGACCCCTGACTGGATTATTAAGGAGGTAATTTCAAAAATGGATGAACTTATTATTCAAGATCAAGAAAAAATGATGGAAGAGTACGAGAAAAGCATGAAATCTCTTTACCCTGGAGAAACAGTTACCGGCACTGTAATAATGGTAACTGATGATGAGGTAATGGTGAATATAGGCTACAAATCTGACGGAATCATCAAGAAAGACGATTACACATGGGACAGCGAAATGTCATTGAAGGACCTTGTAAAGGCTGGTGATGAAGTAGAGGTAAAGGTAGTTAGTATAAATGATGGGGAAGGAAATGTAGTACTTTCCAAGAAGCTTGTTGATGCTGATAAGAACTGGTATAAGATTGAATATGCCTATAACGAAAAAGCGCCTGTAGAGGGCTATGTAAAAGAAATAGTAAAAGGTGGAGCTATAGTTGAAATATATGGAATCAGATGCTTCATGCCTGCTTCACAATTTGAACTGAGATATACAGAAGATTTAACAAAATATGTCAACACCAAGATTAAGGCTTTAGTACTTGAATATGACAAGGAAAAGAGAAAGGTTGTACTTTCAAGGAAGAACTTCCTTAAGATAGAAAAAGACAGATTGGAAACAGAGGTATGGAGCAAAATTGAGCCGGGACAAAAGCTTACAGGCGAGGTTAAAAGACTTGCTGACTTTGGAGTGTTTGTTGATATCGGTGGAGTTGACGGCTTAATACATATATCGGAGCTTTCATGGACAAGAGTAAAGCACCCGTCTGAAGTTGTCAAGCCAGGACAAAAGGTAGAGGTTGTAGTGTTGTCAGCAGATAAGGATAAAAAGAAAATATCTCTTGGATTAAAGCAAACTATAGCTGATCCTTGGACACTTGTCAGTGAAAAATACAAAGCAGGAGATATAGTAGAAGTAAAAGTATTGAGATTCTCAGACTTTGGTGCATTTGTTGAAGTTGAGCCGGGAATAGATGGTCTGGTACATGTATCTCAGATTGCTGACCGCAGAATTGCAAAGCCGTCTGATGCACTTAAGCTTGGAGAAATAGTAAAAGCTAAGATTGTTGAAATAAAAGCTGAAGAAAAGAAGATAAGCCTTAGCATAAAAGAAGCTGAAGGCAATGACAAGCAGGAAGAAGAAAAAACTGAAGAATAATAAAAAATACACAGCATTTGCTGTGTTTTTTTATTTGTATGAATATTAATCGCGAATTGGTTAAGAATATATAGTGACCTCACAAAATACATTGAGACCCCCTTTATATTATTTTCGTGATATTCTATAATATCACGGCTTTTTTTTATTTAACAGGTATGTTAAAATATATACGATTACATATACAATTATATATACGAGTATACATACTAAATTTTTGTATAAGGGGAAAATATATGCTAGAAGACTACAATGGCTTTAAAGCAAAGGTTTTGAAACTGACAGGAATCGATCTGTCCAGCTACAAAGAGAGGCAAATGAGAAGAAGGATTGATTCATTAATCAAGCGCAATAACTATGATGATTATGATGATTATTTCAAGGCTCTGACTCAGAATACAAAGCTGTATGATGAGTTTATAAATTATTTGACTATAAATGTATCAGAGTTTTACAGAAACCCCAATCAATGGGAAATAATCGAAAAGAACATAATGCCTGAAATACTGAAGCACAATAAAAAACCTAAAATATGGAGTGCTGCATGTTCCACAGGTGAAGAGCCATATTCTCTGGTAATGATGATGTCCAGATTCATGGATTTATCAAATATCAAGATAATAGCGACCGATATAGATGATGGAGCCGTAGAAAAGGCTAAACGCGGCCTGTATATACCAAAGAGTCTTATTAATCTCCCGAAGGATTTTATAACTAACTTCTTTGAAAGAGAAGGAGAAAACTACAGAATCTCTGATAAGGTGAAGAGATGTGTGGAGTTCAGGCATCATAATCTTCTAAACGACAAGTATATAGATAATTGTGACCTGATAGTATGCAGAAATGTTATGATATACTTCACTGAGGAAGCAAAGGCAGATATGTATAATAAGTTCAGAGAATCTCTTACTCCAACCGGAGTATTGTTTGTTGGAAGCACAGAACAGATAATACTGCCTCAGAGATACAAGCTTGAGCCTATTAAAACCTTTTTCTACAAAAAAATGTTATAGTAAAGATAAAGGAGTGGTTACATTGTAACCACTCCATATTTATGTAAAAATAAAAAAACACAGCACCCTGTGTTATAATGGTGCCTTGGGGCGGAATCGAACCACCGACACGAGGATTTTCAGTCCTCTGCTCTACCGACTGAGCTACCAAGGCGATTATGGTGGGCCTTCAGGGACTCGAACCCCGGACCAACCGGTTATGAGCCGGTTGCTCTAACCAACTGAGCTAAAGGCCCGTATTACAGCAACGAATTTAATTCTATACGAAATCTTATGATTTGTCAATAATAAAATGATAATATTTATTCTGCCTTAAATATAATAACTTCATATATAAATATAGAAATAACTCTGTTTTTTATAAATATAATATACTATATAAATCGCATTATAATTTTATAATCAGTATCCATGCGATTTTTGTAAGCTGTACGCACTTTTTATTTTGATATAATCTTTTGATTGCGCCTAATATGATTCTTTATACCTTTATATTATCTGTCCTTGTTGAAGGTCTCAGTCTAGCCTTATTAAGAGTTGATTAGAGGTGGGAAAATGCTCGGTACATTAAAAAACAAATGTACATCTGAAATCGACTCAAAAGAAGAAGCATTACTTGAAAGAATTCTATCAAAATACAGCTTTAATGTTTTTATGGTAGAAAAGGTAAGAAGTGCCTATAAGCTTTATACAAATAAAGGCATGTTTTGCCTGAAAAGAATAAGTCATGGCTATAGTCGAGCCAAAAAAGCCTACATAGTTTCAAAGCACTTAAGGGATAATGGCTTTGACAAGCTGGCTGAATATTATCTTACAAAAAATAAATGCCTCTTTGTCAGATACAAAAAATCAACTTTTTATGTTACTAAATGGCTTAAAGGCAGAGAAGCAAGCTTTAACAGCATAGAGGATATACTGGTCTGCTCCAGATTGCTTGCAGAATTCCATTCCAAATCCAGAGGCTTTGAGACAGCAGAGAAAACTAAGATTGAAAAGCATTATTCAAATTGGAGGTCAATACTTAAAAGACAATGGAGTCAGTTAAGCAGGTTGTACAAAAACAAAAAGAAGACAGCCTATGATAATTTTGACAAAATGTATTTTGAATGCTTTGATACGCATAAAAAGCTATATAAAATGTCATTGAGGCTATTGGACAGCAAGTCCTTTGATGTTGTTGCAAAAGAGGGTGAAAGGACTAAATACCTCTGTCATGACAGCTTTTATTATCAGAATGTTATTCTAGTTCAGAACAGACCTTATATCATTGATATGGAGTCCTGTACTATGGATATGCCTGTAGCAGATTTAGGAAAATTCATAAGAAGAATTATGTCTCGCAGCAGATATTTATGGGACTTTGATTTATGCAGAAAAATAATATATGCTTATTGTCAGGAAAGAGAGCTTACTTATGATGAACTGAAGGTTCTGCTTGCTATAATTGTATATCCGCACAAATACTGGAAGCTCGGAAGAAAAAGGTTTATCAAGAAAAAGGAATGGACTGAGGAAAAGTTTATGAGGAGACTTAAAAAAATAATAAAGCAATATGAATATATAAACGAGTTCATATACTGCTACAAAAACTTTTATAACATTTTATGAAGATAAAGAAAACACTGTTTAAAAGCTTCATTCAAGCATATCAACAGTGTTTTATTATTCTGATGGTCGGGGTAACAGGATTTGAACCTGCGACCTCTTGGTCCCGAACCAAGCGCGCTACCAAGCTGCGCTATACCCCGTATTAACAATAATAATATATATCTATTTTATGCTAAAGTCAATAGAATAAGCTCCAAATTAATCAGCTTATCAGCACTATTGAGTTTTTTTACACTGTATGTTCAATGCTTGCTATATAATTATGTAATTTTAAGAGGAAAAATGCAGAGTTATGTAGAATAAAAAAAGCATATTCAAATCTTAATATTATGACGGTTGGAGGTGCTTTATGAAAATAACCTTTTTAGGTGCAGCCGAAGTTGTTACCGGTTCCTGCTACTTATGTGAATTTGAAAATACAAAGCTGATGGTTGACTGCGGTATGTTTCAGGGTGGTACTGAGATTAATGAGCTAAACTTTAAGGAGTTTACGTTCAATCCTGCGGAAATTGATTATTTGCTGCTGACACATGCGCATATCGACCACAGCGGCAGAATACCCCAACTTGTAAAAAAAGGATTCAAGGGCAAAATATTATGTACAACAGCCACGCAAGAGCTATGCAGCATAATGCTGCCTGATAGTGCTTATATACAAGAGATGGAAACTGAATGGCTGAACAGGAAGAGAAAAAGAGCCGGAAAACATACTGTAGAACCAATCTATAAGGTAGATGATGCAGTTAACTCAATGAAACTGTTTACAGGTATCAGATACAATGAGCTTATAGAACTCAACGGCAATATATCTGTAAGGTTCCGTGATGCGGGTCATATACTGGGCTCTGCTATGATTGAGATGTGGATACAGGAAAGAGGAGAGGAATACAAAATTGTATTCAGCGGAGACATAGGAAATAAAAATGCACCTTTAATGCAGGATGCTTCGATTATAGAAGAAGCTGATTATGTCATTATGGAGACTACCTACGGAAACAGGATGCATAAGGACACACAAAATAAAGCGTTGCAGCTGCTGGATATAATTACAGATACTGTTGAAAAGGGCGGCAATATTGTAATACCATCGTTCGCAATAGAAAGAACACAGGAAATACTGTTTGAGCTTAACAAACTCAAAGAAAACAAAGCTATAAAGCTAAAGAACATCCCTGTTTATGTAGATAGTCCTTTAGCAATAAATGCAACAAGAATATTCGAGAATAATACTGACTACTTGGATGATGATACTAAAGAGCTTTTAAAAAACGGAGATAATCCCTTTGAGTTTTCCAATCTATTATTTACTGAAACCTCTGAAGAATCAAAAGCAATCAATGCTACCGAAGGAAGTGCGATAATAATATCCGCATCCGGCATGTGTGAAGCAGGAAGAATAAAGCACCATTTGAAGCATAATCTTTGGAGACCTGAAAGCAGTATAGTGTTTGTAGGTTATCAGGCGAGGGGCTCACTGGGCAGAAGAATTCTTGAAGGTGAGAAAACAGTCAAGATATTTGGTGAAGAAATCAGCATAAAGAGCAATATATATTCTATAGAAGGTTTTTCGGGACACGCAGACCAGGATGGTTTGAAGGATTGGCTGAAGGGCTTTAAGAAAAAACCGACAAAGATTTTTCTGGTACATGGAGAGGAAGAAGCACTAAAAACCTTCTCTGGTATTGTCACTAGTGAGCTTGGCATGGAATGTCAGATTGCCAGCTTGAACCAAACCATTGAACTTACTGCTGCAACTACCATTGAAGTGGTTAAAGAACGTTTTTATGCAAGAAAGGAATCTGTACTTAACTCAATTGACAGCATAAAAAAGAAATTTGGTGCAATACTGAGTTCACTTCAGAGTTATGTTGATGAAAACGAAGATATACGGCTGGATACTATATATCATTTACTGGACAATATAGATAATACGCTTGAATGCATTAAAAGCGAGGTAAAATAATTTATAATACCATCCGGGTATTTATTCCGGATGGTATATATTTTTTTTGTTCAGTAAAAATAATAAAAAGGAGGTAATAAGATGCTTAATTCATTTAAAAATGAAGAACTGGTCAAGGTGCAGGGTAAGACTTATCCTGTAGTAGGAGGAAGACTGAGGCTTGCACATGATGAAAATAAACTTCTGTCCATTGAGACCAGTATTTTGTACTATAATGAGGAATCCGTTGTGGTGCAGGCTCATGTAAAAACAGATAAAGGAAGCTTCTCAGGTATTGGAAATGCCTCTGTTAAAAGAGACAGAGTGCTTGCCAATGCAATTATAGAGCTTGCCGAGACCAGGGCTATAGCAAGATCGCTGAGGTTTGCAGGCTATGGTGTAGAATTTACAGGCTTTGAAGAGGTTGGTGAATCAAAGAATCTGGATGCAGAAAGTGATAATGAAGGCATCAAGTATCCTGATGAGGAAGATCCCAAAAAGCAAGCTTTGGCAACTAAGGCACAGATAAATGCTATTTTCTCTTTGGCTCAGAGCTTCAATATAAGCAATGATGAGCTTAGGGGCCTTATGCAGGACATGACAGGAAAAAACTACAGTAAGGATTTGACTAAAAAAGATGCAAGCAGTATTATCAGTTACCTTAAGCAAAAAGAGTCTCCGCAGAGTCCCGAATCTCACTAATTTCGCTATGCTTTATGCAATTTTCACAAAATTGTATAAATTACACAATTATTTTAATACTTCAAATTTTCGTTGTAATCGAAAAAGCATTATAGTATAATTTAATATCATATAATGAATATTATTAAAAATAAACAAGCTGGAAAAATATGAATTATTACTAAAAAAACATATATGTTATGTTTTGTTGGTTTATGTGGTTTTCTGAATTTTATGAATAGATTAATAATATAAGTATTAGAGCCTGTTCCGGAGCAATCTGTAGCAGAGCTTAATATAAAAGGGAGGATGTAAAATGAAAAAGAGTTTAGTATTTATCCTTGTGCTTATCCTATCACTTTCTGTAGCTTTAACTGCTTGCGGTCAAAAAGCAGACCAAGGCGGAGCAGCAGGAGGAGATGATGTGATCAGAATCGGCGTATTTCAGCCAATTACAGGTGCGAATGCAGCCGGTGGAGCACTTGAAGTAGAAGGGACCAAGCTTGCTAATAAGCTTTATCCTGAAGTACTCGGCAAAAAAGTTGAGCTGGTAATAGTTGATAACAAATCAGACAAGGTTGAAGCAGCAAGTGCTGCAGCGAGACTTGTTGAGAAGGAAAAGGTTGTTGCAATAATAGGCAGCTGGGGAAGCTCTCTGTCAATGGCAGCAGGAGATATAGTAAAGAACGCTAAGGTTCCTGCTGTAGGTGCGTCCTGTACAAATCCTCTTGTTACTAAGGGCAACGATTATTACTTCAGAGTTTGCTTCATAGATCCTTTCCAAGGAACAGTTATGGCAAACTATGCTTTCAATAAGCTGAATGCTAAGAAAGCAGCAATAATTCAAGAAGTATCAAACGATTACGCTATAGGTCTTGCAAAGTTCTTTACTGATTCCTTCAAGGGATTGGGCGGAGAAATAGTCGGAGTTTCCAATTATAATACAGGTGACCAGGACTTCTCAGCACAGCTTACTAACATAGCATCCTTGAATCCTGATGTAATATTTGCTCCTGGAAACTTTACTGAGTCAGCATTACTTATAAAGCAAGCAAGACAGCTTGGTATCAATATTCCTATAGTTGGTGGAGACACCTGGGAAACTCCTGAGTTTCTTGAAATCGGTGGTGCAGCTGTAGAAGGAACTGTATTCTCATCCTTCTCAACTCCTGAAAGATCCACAACTCCTGAAGCTAAGAAGTTCCTTGAAGAGTATAAGAAGGAATACAACAAGACTCCTGCAGCAGTTACTGCATTAGGCTACGATGCATATCTGTTGATTCTTGATGCGATAAAGAGAGCAGGAACTGTTGATTCTGTTAAGATTAGAGACGAAATTGCAAAAACTAAGGACTTTGTAGGCTGCTCAGGCATAATTACACTTGATGAAAACGGTGACGCTGTAAGAAGTGCAGACATCAAAATAGTTAAAGGCGGAAAATTCGATTATCTTGATACTGTATTACCTAAATAAGAAACATATAGTAGTAAAATTAAAAGTAACAATGAACGATGAACATTAATCAATAAAACTAATATAATCTATAAAAGATAATTGATAATCGATTATTGTAAACGTGCAAAAGATATATTACATTTGGGTGAAACAAGCTTCCTCCTGATATAGGAGAAAATGAAACCATAAAAGGAGTGAAGCTTGTTTTTCAATGTAATGTATTTCAGAGTTATATACTATGTATAGGTGGTGAACTTATGACCCTTGAAATGTTACTTCAGCATATACTGAACGGTGTTTCACTGGGAAGCTTATATGCACTTGTGGCCATAGGGTATACAATGGTTTATGGTATACTGCGGCTGATAAATTTCGCTCATGGTGAAATATTCATGATGGCTACATATTTTGCATTCTTTGGAATAGCTACCTTTGGAATGCCATGGTATGCTGTACTCATCGGAGCTATACTGTTGACGGC
The DNA here is from genome assembly GCA_049322695.1 of Bacillota bacterium. GTDB lineage: Bacteria > Bacillota > Clostridia > Lutisporales > Lutisporaceae > CALGKJ01. Next base: position 20,020 of record JBMORW010000051.1, read on the forward strand.
TGTACTGGGAATGACTGCTGAAAGAGTAGCTTACAGACCTCTAAGAGATGCACCCAAGATATCCATACTTATTTCAGCTATTGGTGTATCATATCTGATACAAAATCTTGCCATTGTATTATTCAGTGGAAGACCAAAGGCATTTCCTCAAATAGAATTATTCACGGGTATGACCAGTATAGGCAATATATATATTCAGAAGCTGACATTCATAATTCCTGTAGTTACTGCAATATTATTGGCTGCACTTATTTATCTTATTAACCATACAAAAAGCGGAATTGCCATGAGAGCTGTTGCCAAGGACCATGAAACAGCCAAGCTGATGGGTGTAGATGTAAACAAAACTATAGCCATGACTTTTGCAATAGGTTCTATGCTTGCTGCTGTAGGAGGCATCATGTGGAGCTTCAAATTCCCGCAGATTGCTCCCACTATGGGTATTATGCCGGGACTCAAAGCATTTATTGCAGCAGTACTTGGTGGTATAGGCAGTATCAGTGGAGCTGTTATAGGAGGCTTCATACTTGGTTTGGGTGAAATCATGCTTGTAGCATCTATGCCTGGATTAACCGGATACAGAGACGCTTTTGCATTTGTTTTGCTGATACTAATACTCCTGTTCAAACCAACCGGTATAATGGGAGAAAAAATATCGGAGAAGGTGTAGACTATGAAGAATAAGAAAGTTTTATATACTTTAGTTTCAATTATCGCTTTGATTGTTTTCCTGATATATGCTCATAATAATATGGATTCATACCAGGTAAGAATCCTTAATCTCTGTGCCATATATGTCATTCTGGGACTTAGCATGAATCTTATAAATGGATTTACAGGACTTTTTTCACTGGGACATGCAGGTTTCATGGCTATAGGAGCATATACGACTGCTCTGCTTACTATGCCTGTTGCCGTAAAGGAATCAAACTTCTTTATGGTGCCTATAGTAGCTCCTCTTAATGATGTCGTTTGGCCATTTTTACCGTCCTTAATATTTGGGGGTTTGCTTTCAGCGTTTGCTGCTTTTTTGATAGGAGCTCCTGCCTTAAGGCTTAAAGGCGACTATCTTGCTATTGCAACACTAGGCTTTGGAGAAATAATCAGAATACTTATTACCAATGCACAGAGCCTTACTAACGGGGCCTTAGGTTTAAAGGGCATCCCTAATACTACCAATCTATGGTGGAGCTTTTTAATAGCCGCTGTAACAACATTAATTATGGTATTGCTGATAAACAGCAGCTACGGAAGGGCATTCAAGGCCATCAGGGAAGATGAAATAGCTGCGGAAAATATGGGTATAAATCTTTTTAAGCACAAAATGCTTGCATTTATCATTGGAGCATTCTTTGCGGGCATTGGCGGGGGCTTATTGGGCAATCTGCTTGGTACAGTCGATCCAATGATGTTCAGATTTACCCTTACCTTTAATATATTGTTCATAATTGTTCTAGGAGGAATGGGAAGCATAACCGGAACAATAATATCTGCTTTTATTGTAACAATATCCATGGAAGTACTTAGATTCCTGGATGCAAGCATAAATCTCGGATTTGTCACTATTCCGGGTGTAACAGGAATGCGTATGGTAGTATACTCCATACTGCTCATAGTAGTAATAATTTACTTCAGAAACGGGCTCATGGGTACGAGAGAGTTCAGCTGGGATAAGGCAATAGGCTTTGTCAAAAGATTTACTCCTGACAAAGGAGGTGCGAGATAATGCCATTATTGAAAACAGATAACATAACAATGCAGTTCGGTGGTTTGACAGCCGTAAGTAATTTCAACCTTGAGCTTAACGAGGGGGAGATAATTGCACTTATAGGTCCCAATGGAGCCGGCAAAACTACAGCTTTTAATATGATTACAGGCGTATATAAGCCAACAAAGGGTACCATACAGTTTAAAAACAGCAATATTACAGGCTTAAGACCGGATCAGATTACTCAAAAAGGAATAGCAAGAACCTTCCAGAATATCAGACTTTTCAAGGACTTAAGCGTTCTTGACAATGTACTCATAGCAAATCACCTTAATATCAAGTCAAACTTTATGGAAGCAACCTTAAGACTACCTCGATACAGAAGCGAGGAAAGAAAAATGTATGAAAAATCGATGAATTTACTGGAAAAGGTTGGTCTTGCAGATTTAAGGCATGAAAAGTCAAGCTCACTTCCTTATGGTAAGCAAAGAAGACTTGAAATAGCCAGAGCACTTGCAACAGAGCCTCAGCTGCTGCTGCTTGATGAGCCGGCTGCAGGCATGAACCCAAAGGAAACAGATGATCTAACTTATTTTATCAAGCAAATAAGAGATGAGTTCAAGCTTACGATATTTATGATTGAGCATCATATGCAGGTTGTTATGGGAATTTCCAACAGAATATATGTATTTGATTATGGTGTCACTATAGCTCATGGTACACCCTATGAGATACAGAATAATCAAAAGGTAATAGAGGCATATCTGGGGGTGAGTGAAGATGCTTAAAATAAAGGATCTGCTGGTTGCATACGGAGGTATTGAAGCTCTTAAGGGCATCAGCATGGAAGTGGAGGAAGGAAAAATTATAACTCTGGTAGGTGCAAATGGTGCAGGCAAAAGTACAACATTGAGATCAATAGTTGGGCTTGTAAAACCCAAAAGCGGCTATATAGAGTTTGAAAACAAAAATCTCCTCACCGTACCAACAAAGGATCTGGTCAGAATGGGAATTACTCTTGTTCCGGAAGGCAGGAGAGTTTTCCCTAATCTAACTGTGCTCGAGAATTTGAAGCTTGGTGCTTATCATAGAAAAGACGAGAAGGATATCAGAAGAGATATGGAATGGGTATTTGAGCTTTTCCCGAGACTCAAAGAAAGAACGTGGCAGACTGCAGGCACGTTATCAGGCGGCGAGCAGCAGATGCTGGCAGTTGGAAGAGCTCTAATGTCAAAGCCGCGACTTCTGATGATGGATGAGCCTTCGTTAGGCCTTGCCCCAATCATTGTAAAAGAAATATTTGAGATTATCAAGGAAATTCACCAGCAGGGTGTGACTATACTGTTAATTGAACAAAATGCAAATGCAGCATTGCATATTGCCGATAGAGGTTATGTAATGGAAACGGGAAGAATTACAATGGAGGGAACAGGCAAGGAGCTGCTTGCCAATGAAGAAGTCAAAAAAGCATATCTTGGTGAAAGCGTACACTAAGGCCTGTTAATTTTAAATCACCTGCAAAGGTGATTTATTTTTATTTAAAGAAGGAAATATTGAATATATATCCAATATATATAATTAGTCTTAAAAAGTATAGCACATATATATGCAGGAGATATGAATATGAAAAATCTTAAATTAATTATGGCAATAATACTACTTATACCAACATTGCTTTTTTTGGGCTGCAGCAATACCCAAAAGCCTGTACAGAAGGAAACAATAAAGATTGGTTGGGTTGGAGCCTTGACAGGAGATCAGGCAGCATGGGGTCAATGTGAGCTGAATACAATAAAAATGCTTTTTGAGAATATTAACAATAATGGCGGTGTACTCGGCAGGAATCTAGAAGTAATTGGCTATGACACAAAAGGCGATCCAAATGAAACTGTAAGCGGTGTAAAAAGACTTGTTGAGAAGGAAAAGGTTCTCGTCATACTGGGGCCGAACTCCAGTAACAGCGCCATTCCTATATCATCTGTACTGGAAAGTGCAAAGGTGCCCGGAATAGCTACAGTAGCAACAAACCCAAGAGTAACTGAGGAAAATGGAAAGGTTAAGCCATACAGTTTCAGAGTATGCTTTGTGGATTCTTACCAAGGTAATGTAGCAGCTACTTATGCCAGAGAAGTATTGAAGCTGAATACGGCAGCAATACTATATGATTCCAGTGACGAATATTCGACTGACCTGGCAAGCTTTTTTGAAGAGAGCTTTACTCAGAAGGGTGGACAGATAGTGGCTAAGGAAGCCTTCAAAGCGGGCGATATAGATTTTACCCCTCAGCTGAAAAGAATAAAAGAAACTTCCCCTGAAGTCATTTTTATGCCTTACTTTCATGATGAAGTGGGATATAGCACCAAGCAGGCACGTGAGCTTGGCATACGCTCCATTTTCATGGGCGGAGACGGCTGGCCCTCTGATGAGCTATACAGAGAATACAAAAAGTATATCGAAGGTTCATATATAGTCAACCATCTGAATACAAATGATCCTGAGGTACAAGAGTTGAAAAGATTATATAAGGAGAAATACAACACCAATATAGAGCTGAATGGATATATGGTGCATGACGCAGTATTGGCTATGGTTAAGGCTATTGAAACAGCCGGAGAGCTGAGTTCCGAAAAAATAACAAAGGCACTTGAAGGTATCGATGTAAAAGGAATAACAGGAAGAATCAAAATCGGAAAGGATACACATAATCCTGAGGGAAAAGAAGCTGCAATAATCAAGATTGTAGACGGTAAAGAAGTGTTTGTACAGAAGTTTGCAGCCGATTGAGTAGGCTTGTTATAAGAAATGCTTATGCATTTCTTTTTTATGTCTAAATCTCAGTTATTTAGGTAATATTAGACATGAAGAGCATTTTATTACATCACGATAATATTGATTGTTTCAGATTATAAGACGTTTATGTTATAATATTGTATTGAACATAAGAAAATTTGATAAAGAGGTAGATTGGATGTCGGAAAGAAAGGCTGGATTAATTGATGCATCAGAGCTGGAAAAGCAGAAGTCGGTTATGCAGAGAATTAAAGAAAATAATGATATAGATTATCAAAGGTCGGGTAAGGAGAAATACTTTTTTATACAGACCTTTGGCTGTCAGCAGAATAATGCTGATTCTGAAAGGCTTAAGGGTATGCTGACGAATATGGGTTATATTGAGTGTGAAAAGAGGGATGCAGCAGACGTAGTCATAATTAATACCTGTTGTGTCCGTGAAAATGCAGAGTTTAAGCTCTATGGCAATATAGGAGCCCTTAAGCATTTGAAGGCAAATAAGCCGGAAATGCTGCTGGCTATATGCGGCTGCATGATGGAGCAGGAGCATGCGGTAGAGACTATTAAGAAGAAGTACAGACATGTTGACCTGGTTTTTGGTACGCACAACCTTTATAAATTTCCTGAGCTTCTTGAAAGATCAATGAATGAAAAATACACATTGATTGATATACTTAACACAGATGGAATAATAGTGGAAGACATACCGGTAAAAAGGGAAGAAAAGCATAAGGCCTGGGTAACAATTATGTATGGCTGTAATAATTTCTGCTCCTATTGCATTGTTCCTTATGTAAGAGGCAGAGAGAGAAGCCGAAGGCCAGAGGATATAATAAAGGAAATCGCAGAGCTGGCGGCAGATGGATGTAAGGAAGTCACCCTTTTGGGGCAAAATGTCAACTCCTATGGCAAGGATTTAGATATGACAATAGATTTTGCAGACTTGATAAGACTTGTAAATGATATAGAAGGTATAGAAAGAATCCGTTTTATGACTTCACACCCCAAGGATATATCTGACAAGCTGATTCTTGCAATGAAAGAATGCAGCAAGGTCTGTGAACAGCTTCATCTTCCTTTTCAAGCAGGCAGCAATAAAGTACTTAGAGAAATGAACAGAAAGTATACCAGGGAAGAATATCTAAATAAGATAAAAAAGGTAAAGGAGCTTGTTCCCGGGGTTGCGCTCAGTACCGACATAATAGTCGGCTTCCCGGGTGAGACGGACGAGGATTTTGACGAGACTTTGGATATTGTAAGGTCTGTAGAATTTGACCAGGCTTTTATGTTTATATATTCAAAAAGAAAGGGAACTCCTGCTGCAGAAATGGAAGCGCAAATCGATGAAGAGCAAAAGCATAGAAATTTCAACAGACTTGTAGAGCTTCAGAATGAAATATCCAAGAAAATAAATGACAGCTATCTGGGTAGGGAGCTGGAAATACTTGTTGACGGCATCAGTAAGAAGGATAAGGACAGGTATACGGGCAGAACCAGAACCGGTAAGGTAGTAAATTTTAAAGCAGCTGGTTATGATGAAAACCTTACGGGAAAGCTCGTTAGTGTCAGGATTACAGAAATACATTCATGGTTTCTTAACGGTGAAATGATTTGTTTGCGGAATTAATACATATGAGGTGATTTAATGGCTCAATTAACTCCTATGATGCAGCAATATATAGATATTAAAGAACAGCACAGGGATAAGATATTGTTCTTCAGACTGGGCGATTTTTATGAAATGTTTTTTGATGATGCAGTAACAGCATCAAAGGAGCTTGAAATAACGCTTACTGGCAGGGACTGCGGAATGCAGGAACGTGCGCCTATGTGCGGTGTGCCATATCATTCTGCAGAAGGCTATATAGCAAAGCTGATAGAGAAAAACTATAAGGTAGCAATATGTGAGCAAGTTGAAGATCCGGCATTGGCAAAAGGAATAGTGCGAAGAGAGGTTGTTCGCATCATAACTCCAGGCACCGTTACTGACAGTATGATGTTGGATGAAAAGTCCAACAACTATCTTTTATCCGTATATTCGGATGAAAAGCTTACATCGATAGCTCATGTTGACCTTTCAACGGGTGAATACATGAGCACTTGGATAGATTCAAAGGAAAACGGTATCATAAAAAATGAAATACTGAGGATAGACCCCTCGGAAATAATATCAAACATTGAAATTCAGGACATAGCTGCACAATACAAAGCATTTAATGTGTTGGATAAAAAATACTATGACCGGCAGGAGTGCCTGAGAAGACTGCAAAGACAGTTTGACATGGTCAGTCTTGAAGGACTTGGTATTGATAATGACAGTATGATTAAAAGCTGCGGCTCACTTCTGCTATACTTGGATGAGATTCAGAAGGTAAAGCTTGATAATATAAATTATTTAAAATACTATACAATAGCCAATTATATGGTGCTAGACGCCAGCACAAGACGTAATCTGGAGCTTATAGAGACAATAAGGGGTAAATCCAAAAAAGGTGCACTTCTTTCTGTTATAGACAGAACCTCTACAGCCATGGGTGCACGCAGACTGAAACAGTGGGTGGAAAGGCCTCTTATAGACGCTTCTGCTATTTGTGAAAGACACGATGCGGTAGAAGACCTGTATAAGGATTTTCTGAAAAGAGAGGAAATAAAGGAGTATCTTAAGGGAGTATACGATATAGAACGATTGGGCAGCAGAATTGCTTTAGGAACTGCCAATGCCAGAGACCTTATAGCCTTTAGAAATTCTATAAGGAGTCTTCCATATATAATGACCTTGCTTAGTGATAGTACAAGCCCGAGATTGAAGCATATATCTCATGAAATAGATACCTTGGAGGATCTTATGCTGATTATCGATGAAGCTGTCAATGAGGATCCGCCCTTCGGCTTAAGAGAGGGTAATCTTATAAAAAAGGGCTATTCTCAAGATATAGACAAGCTGAAGGAGGCTTCTACAAACGGCAAGCAGTGGATAGTTGAAATCGAGCAAAAGGAAAGAGAAAAAACAGGTATCAAATCCTTAAAAGTAGGATTTAACAAGGTGTTCGGCTACTACATAGATGTAACCAAATCCAATCTGTCTTCAGTGCCTGAATATTTTATTCGCAAGCAAACTCTATCCAACTCAGAGAGATATATTACTCCTGAGCTTAAAGAACTGGAAGAAATGGTTCTGGGAGCAGAAGAAAAGCTTGTGGAATTAGAATACCAAACCTTTACTGCTATAAGAAGCAGTATAGCAGAGCATATTAAGAGAATACAAAAAACAGCTTCCATGCTGTCAGAATTGGACTGCTACTGCTCCTTTGCAGAGATTTCTCAAAAAAACTCCTATACTAAGCCTTTAATGAGAAATGACGGAATACTGACAATAAAAAATGGTCGGCATCCTGTAGTTGAAGTGCAGAATACAGACAGCAGATTTGTTCCAAATGATACACTTCTTGATAATAACGAAAACAATATGCTAATAATAACCGGTCCCAATATGGCAGGTAAATCCACCTATATGAGACAGGTGGCATTAATAACGCTTATGGCTCAGATTGGCTGTTTTGTACCAGCTGAAAGCGCAGAAATAAGTGTAGTGGACAGGATATTTACAAGAGTTGGAGCATCTGACGACCTGGCTTCGGGACAAAGTACCTTTATGGTTGAAATGAGCGAGCTGGCGAATATACTGAATAATTCAACCAGAGATAGCCTGATTATTCTTGATGAAATAGGCAGAGGTACCAGCACCTTTGACGGCTTGAGCATTGCATGGGCAATAGTGGAATATATATCCGACAAAAACAAATTAGGTGCGAAGACGCTATTCGCAACACATTATCATGAGCTTACGGAGCTTGAGGACAAGATAGAAGGGGTAAAGAACTACTGCATATCCGTTGAAGAGAAGGGAAAGGACATTATTTTTCTCAGAAAGATAATCAGAGGCGGTGCAAATGGCAGCTATGGAATACATGTTGCCCGCCTGGCAGGCATACCGGAGCATGTTCTTGAACGCTCGGAAGAGATATTGTCCATACTTGAGAAATCAGAAAAAAACAACCAGACAGACATCTATATAAAGTCAAAAAAAAGGAAGGGTCCGCAGATAAAGGAAAATGAGCTCAACCTCTTTAACTACGGAAGCTTCTCACTGATTGAGGAGCTGAAAAGCTATGACCTCAATTCGGTATCTCCGCTGCAGGCTCTTAATATACTTAATGAACTGCAGAAAAAAGCAAAGGATATGTAGAAAATATATAATACGGGAGAATGACCTATGGGTATTATAAAGCTTCTGGATGAAGCAACTATAAACAAAATTGCAGCCGGTGAAGTTATCGAAAAGCCTGCTTCTATAGTAAAGGAACTTGCAGAAAACTCTGTAGATGCAGGTGCGACAGCTGTAACAATCGAAGTAGCTGATGGCGGAAAATCCTTCATTTGTGTGTCGGATAATGGATGTGGAATTTCTGATGATGACATAGAACATGTGTTCGTTCGACATGCCACCAGCAAAATTGACACTTCTGACGATTTGTTTGATATTCATACTTTGGGCTTCAGGGGTGAAGCCATGGCCAGTATAGCTTCAGTTTCTGACGTAGAACTAAAGTCCAAATCAGAAAATAGCACAACAGGTCACTATATACATATAAAGGGCGGCAGCATAATTGAAAGGAAGGAGATAGGATACCCCACAGGAACAAGCGTAACAGTCAGGAACCTTTTTTTCAACACTCCCGCAAGGTATAAGTTCCTTAAAAGTGATACAAGTGAACAGGGCTATATTGTTGACATAGTTGAAAAGCTGGCGCTTTCCAATACAGCAATATCCTTTAAGCTCACCATAAACGGAAAGACAGTACTGCACACTCCCGGAAACGGTGATCTTCTGTCCGTAATTCATTGTATTTATGGTAAGAATGCAGCAAAATCAATGTTATTGCTTGATTATAAAAATGATCTGATAGAAATTGAGGGCTACATTGGCAAGCCTGAAATTGCAAAGGGCAACTCAACCTACATGATTTTTTCCGTTAACAACAGGATAATAAAAAACAGAATGCTTATAGAAGCAGTAAGGCAGGCATATAAGACTCTGTTGATGAACAACAAGTTTCCTTTTGCCATTATTAATATAAAAATGGATACTGACAGAATAGATGTCAATGTCCATCCAACTAAGGCTGAGGTTAAATTTTCAGATGACAGGGCTGTATTTAACACTCTATATATAGCTATAAAGAACTGTCTTAATACCTCAGAGCTTTTCTTTGGTGCAGAAGCAGAAACAGCTTCTGATAATACAGAAAAAAGCTTTTACAGGGATGCAGAATATGAAAGGAAGGAAGAATACATTCAGCAGAATATATCCGAAAACACAATGTATCCCGCTGATAAGGCATTTATAAAACATGACCTTCCCTTTATAAAGGAAAGTGGGACAGAAGCTAAGGATGTATATGTACAATCATTTTCAGAAGTACAAGACCTCCAAAAAAGTGGTAATAAAGTCATGTCAATTCCTGAAACTGTGACAAACAGTACAAAGCTTCCAAGCCTGCAGGTAGTTGGGCAGCTTATGAGAATGTATGTTCTGGCTCAGTCAAATGACACCTTTTATATTATAGATCAACATGCAGCACATGAAAGAATCATGTATGAGTATCTTTTAAGCAAATATGACAATGGAGATATTGCAGTACAACAGCTGCTTTTACCTATTATTATAGAGCTAAGTCCCAAGGAAACCATAATATTGAGCAGCAGCCTTACGGTATTTCAAAGACTAGGCTTTGAGCTGGAATGGTTTGGAGAGAATGCAGTAGCCATCAGGTCCATTCCGATAATTATGGGAGAGCCCTGCTCAGGTGAGTTTTTCAGTGAAGTATTATCTTTACTGGATGGTGAAACAAGAGACATAAAAACAGCAAAGGAAAAGATAATAATAAGTATGTCCTGCAAAAATGCCGTTAAGGCAGGAGCAGCACTAACACAGGAAGAAATGACCGAGCTTGTAAGCAGGCTCTCTCAGACAAAGCTGCCCTATACATGCCCGCATGGCAGGCCTACAATAATAACATTGTCTGACTATGAGCTTGAAAGGAAGTTTAAAAGAATAGTTTAAACTGGAGTGAAGTTTTCATTGAATACACAAAGGAAAGAGCTGAAAAAGATATGCATAATTGTAGGACCTACGGCAGTAGGCAAAACTGATATTTCTCTGGCAGTTGCAAAGCAGCTGAATGGTGAAATAATCTCCGCAGATTCTGCACAGGTGTATAAATACATGAATATTGGTACTGCAAAAATTACCGAAGAAGAAATGCAGGGCATAAAGCACTACATGTTAGATGAGGTATATCCCGACCAAAGCTTCAGTGTAGCCGAGTTCCGTGAAAGAGCAGATATGTATATTGATGACATAACAGAAAAAGGTAAGCTTCCTCTTATTGTCGGAGGTACAGGCTTATACATAAATGCATTGTTGAATAATCTTGATTTTACTCCTGCTGTAGGCAATGAAGCCTTTAGGCAGAGGCTTTCTAAGCTGGCTCAAGAAATGGGCAATGAGTATGTGCATGAAATGCTGAGGAACGTTGACAGACCTTCATATGAAAGGCTGCACCCAAATGATCTGAGAAGAGTTATACGAGCTTTAGAGGTATATGAGTTCACAGGCAAAACAATAACATATTTTCAGGAGGAGTCTAAAAAGCTGCCTCCGAGATATGATTTTGCATATATTGGGCTAACAATGGATAGAGCAAAGCTTTATGAAAAAATTGAGCTGAGGGTTGACAAGATGCTTGAACAGGGTCTCATAGAAGAAGTGAAAAAGCTGTTGGATATGGGCTATTCCAGAGAGTTGGTATCTATGCAAGCCTTAGGATATAAGGAAATTGCAAGTTATTTACATGGAGAATGCACTTTGGAGGATGCTGCTGCCATACTCAAAAGAGACAGCAGACACTACGCCAAGAGGCAGCTTACCTGGTTCAGAAGCGACCCCAGGATAAAATGGTTTGATATAGATAAATTCTGTAGCAGGGAAGATATTATAGAAAATATTGTTAAATATATTGCAGGAAAAATTATTTTGTTATAGAATAAATAACTAGTAATAATATAATAATATAATGTGGAGATTAATATCCTATATAGGTATAATATGGTTTTAACGAGCGTTCAGAAGGGAAGACTCTTAACCCTCTATAGAGGATAGAGGAAATATACTGAGTATAAAATAGTTCAGTGGGGGTACAAATCCCCGTCTGAGTACGTTAAACCTAAGTATAACAGCTTGCTGTTATAGCGACTTTAATAAAGCATTTAATTTGGAGGGGATTAGTATGAACAAAGTAAATATCAATCTGCAAGATGTATTTTTGAATCAAGTTAGAAAAGAGCATACTCCTATTACTATATATCTGGTAAATGGATTTCAGCTTAAAGGCTTGGTAAAGGGTTTTGACAACTATACAATAGTTTTGGATAATGAAGGAAAGCAGCAGCTTGTTTACAAGCATGCAGTTTCAACAATTATACCTATTAAACCAATTAATTTTCCTTTCACTGACAACAGCAGAGCAAATAACAATCAGGAGAGATAATTGACGCTTTGCATCAGCCACCTACCACCCGCACACAATAAAAATATTAGTCATATGCTGGTACTGGTTATCATAGTGCAGAGGTAAGGGTTAAACTTATATTGAAACGAAATCAGGATTTAAGATTAGGCTTCAGAGCCTTTTCTCAATCCTGTTTTTAGTTTTTGTTGCTTTGCTTTATTATTTGTTATTTGGTATATAGTATTGTTTATGGTCAGTTTTTTAACAAAGATTATCTATACAGGAAAAAGTAATTATGATAAAATATTACGATAATATGTAATTAGGGGTGCAATATGCATTATAAAACTACTGAATATTTAATAAATAAGCTGAATATCAGCAAAAAAATAATAGATATTTGTATAACCACTGAGGATGAGATTCAGAGCCAGTTTAAAAAGATTGATGAGGTAAGAGAATATAACCAGTATAAGGTACTGTCTGCAATGCATAATAATAGATTGAGCGATACACATTTCAACTATTCTACAGGCTATGGCTATGGAGACATCGGCAGAGATACCATAGATAAAGTATATGCTGATATATTCAATGCTGAGGATGCTCTCGTAAGGCCGCAAATAGTATCAGGAACACACGCGTTGGCTTTATGCCTTTATGGAGTGCTAAGGCCGGGAGATGAGCTTCTGGCTGTTACAGGCAAACCGTATGATACGTTGGATAATATAATCGGTATTAAGAAGACACTTCCGGGCTGTCTGAAGGAAATGGGCGTTACATACAGCCAGGTGAATCTTACTGATACTGGCAAGATAAATTATAATGAAATAACTAAAAAGATAAACAGTAAAACCAAGCTGGCGCTTATTCAGCGTTCAACAGGCTATGACTGGAGACCTTCACTATCAATGGAGGATATAGAGTATACGATTAAGTTCATTAAAATTATCAACCCTGATATAGTATGCATGGTTGATAATTGCTATGGAGAATTCATAGATTTTAAGGAACCTACAGAAGTAGGAGCAGATATAGTGGCAGGCTCCCTTATTAAAAACCCCGGTGGAGGAATAGCTCCAACAGGCGGATATGTTGCAGGCAGGCAGGAGTTTGTTGAAATGGCTGCAGGCAGACTTATAGCTCCCGGTATAGGCAAGGAATGCGGAGCAACTCTCGGTGTAAACAGACTGTTCTTTCAAGGGCTTTTCCTGGCTCCTCACATAGTGTCTGAAGCTTTAAAAGGAGCAGTTTTCTGCTCCAGGTTATTCAGCAGATTGGGATATGAAGTAAATCCGGATTTTACAGCTCGCAGGAGTGATATCATACAGGCAATTAAGTTTGAAAGCAAAGAAGCATTAATAGCTTTCTGCCAGGGTATACAGTCAGGCTCACCAGTTGATTCCTTTGTGAAACCTGAGCCCTGGGATATGCCCGGCTATAATGATCAGGTAATCATGGCAGCCGGCGGCTTTGTTCAGGGCTCATCTATTGAGCTCAGCGCCGATGCTCCGCTCAGACCGCCGTACATTGCATATTTACAGGGAGGCCTTACCTTTGACCACGTCAAAATAGGACTTATATTCGCACTGCAGAACCTTGTTACCAGCGGTTGTATAAGTATTTAGCGAGCGTTCAGAAGGGAAGTCACACAGCCACTATAGGTGCGGGTGGTAATATTCTGAGCCATAACTAAGCATAACAGCTTGCTGTTAAAGCGATTTAAACTTTAAAATATTTAATATTAATTCTAATAAAAGAGGTGAAGTTATGAAATCAATTTACAATGTATTAAAAAACGACCTGTTATATGTGATTAAGCCACAGAAATACAGTAAGACAGAGCTTATTGCACTTCTTAACAAGCATCCTGAAATAAGGTTTGTATCACTTGCTGCAGTAGATCTAACAGGGAATACGACAGATGAAAAGATTCCAATTGAGTTGTTTTATAATAATATCGATGAGTTCTTAAACGGTTCTATTCAGACTGACGGCTCAAGCGTTGTACTGCCTGGAATTGCAACCCTGAACAACGGAAAGGTTGATATAATTGCAGATATTAATGCTAATTGGTTTTTGGATTATAATTTTGAAAATATTGATCCAAATACCGATAAGCCTATCGGAACTTTGAGAATACCTGCTTTTCTGCTTCACAACAATGTTATGGTAGATTCAAGATCCATACTTAAGAGAGCAATCGAGAACTTTCAAAAGTCCGTAATGGAGATTCTTAATAAACATCCTCATATGCTGGATGAGTACGGCATCAAGGTTGACGACATTCAAAAAATAATTATGACATCTGCTACCGAGCTTGAGTTTTGGGTTAAAACACCTAACAACGAGGCTGATGTTGAAGCTTTGTCTGCAACTCAAGTGCTTCAGGAATCTTACTGGAAGAGAACAAAAGGTGTTGTAAGAACTTCCATGGAGCAAGCCCTGCTGCTGATGGATAGATACATGTTGAATCCGGAAATGGGACATAAGGAAGTAGGGGGAATACAAGCACGCCTGGATAACTCGGGAAATCTGACTCATATAATGGAACAGTTGGAAATAGACTGGAAATATGATGAAACAATGCAAGCCGCTGATAATGACAGATTTGTAAGGTCACTTATAAAAGAGGTATTCAGACTAAATGGACTCGAGGTTACCTTCCAGGCAAAGCCTATAGAAGGCGTAGCCGGCAGTGGAAAGCATACGCATATCGGCGTGGCTGCAAAGCTCAAGGATGGTAGAAGAATCAATCTTTTTGCTCCAAAGGATATAGAAAAGGACTATATGAGCTCTATAGGTTATGGAGCCTTAATGGGTATTCTGAAGAACTATGAGGTTGCCAATCCATTTATATCTGGAAGCATAGACTCACTTAACCGTTTAAAGCCAGGCTTTGAAGCTCCTGTATGTATAGTTTCCTCTTTGGGGCATACTGTAGAGATACCTTCCAGAAACAGAACAGTTCTCGTGGGGCTTGTAAGAGATATGGAAAACCCTCTAGCAACAAGATTTGAGGTAAGATCACCCAACCCACTTACAAATGAGTACTTGGCATTGGCAGCATTTTATCAGTCCATGCTGGACGGTATTGAAGCCACAGCCAGGTCCGGAAAATCACCCAAAGAGCTTGAAGCAGAAATATCCAAAGCTCCGGGACAGGAGAGCTTCTATCTGGAAAAAGACAGAGCATATAGGAGTGAAGAGGATGTTTTTGAGCATTTTACTCCTGAGGAACGCAACAGATTGTTTGGCAAGCATCCTGCTACAGTATTTGAAAATGTGGCAAACCTGGAAAAGTATAAGGATAAGCTGAAGGTACTTGAAAAGGGGGATGTAATGACAGAAAAGATAATAAACAGCTATTCAACTGCTGTAATCATCAGATGGGTAACTGAGATACAAAACAGACTGATACCCGAATATATGGAAATCGTAAGACATTGCTCAAAGCTTCATGATGACGATAATACCATAGATGAAAAGAATTGGAAGAGAGTTCAGGAGTTAAGACTTTATCTTATGAAGGATACGGAGATATCAAAATCACTGTTCAGTAAAATCAGAGAAGCAGCTGCAAAGGGAGACTATAGTACTTTATCTGAGCTGCAGCTTGAAATGAATCATAAGGTTTCTGAGCTGAAGGAAACATATAATATATATAGAAGAAATATAATAGAATAAATAAATGAGCGACGTAAGTCGCTCATTTTAGTTTATGCGTCTGAATACTCCAATAACCTTTCCCAGTATTGACAGATCCTTTGTAATGATAGGCAGAAGATACGGATTTTCCGGCTGTAATCTGAAATAATCCTTTTCCTTATAGAAGGTCTTGACTGTAGCTTCATCCTGCAAAAGAGCAACAACGATCTCGCCGTTTCTGGCAACTGATTGCTGCCTGACTATTACATAATCACCATCA
Source organism: Bacillota bacterium (assembly GCA_049322695.1). Classification (GTDB taxonomy): domain Bacteria; phylum Bacillota; class Clostridia; order Lutisporales; family Lutisporaceae; genus CALGKJ01. The sequence goes on from JBMORW010000051.1 coordinate 36,017, forward strand.
TATATGCCCGCATTTATCATACTGTCGCCTTTAACTACCAACACAAAAGCATTGGAATTTCCAACAAAATCTACCGGTACCGGGAAAACATCATCAATGTTTTCCTGTGCAAGTATTGGCTGACCAGCTGTGACTTTACCTACAACAGGCAATTCTACCATTTCCTTGCGTGGGAATACAGAGCTGCTGCTATCCAGAACCTCTATTGCACGAGGTTTTGTCGGGTCACGTCTGATATAGCCCTTTTTTTCGAGCCTTTCAAGATGACCATGAACAGTAGAAGTGGATTTTAGCTTTACTGCGTCACATATCTCTCGTACAGAAGGAGGATAGCCCTTCTTGTTAATCTCACTTTTTATAAAATTAAGAACTTCGAATTGCTTTTTGCTAAGATCATCAGTATTCATCCTAACACTCCAATACCGTTAATTTGTTGTACTGCAGCATACACAGAACTTGCAGCCTTTATTAATATCATTATAACATATAATTTTAAAATTTCAAACATATGTTCGTTTTTTTGAATTTTTTTTCTTGACACAGCACATACGTTCTCATATAATAAGAATATAGAACACATGTTCGGAGGGATACAAATGATAAAATACAAAATAATCAACAGATTTAGATTTTTTACTTTTCTTGTAATTATATCTATTGCTATAAGTGTCATATTATTTACAGTCATAGCTGACGCGAAGGAGTACAACTCTCATGATACAATCCAAGTTACAGTGGAAAGAGGGGACACCTTATGGGGGCTGGCTGAGAAATATGCCGCAGATAATATGGATCTACGTGATTATATAAATGATGTCATACAGATTAACGAGCTTAAAACAGCGAATATCATGCCCGGACAAGTAATAATTCTTCCACAATAAAACAAGCTCAGCCAAAAGCAGAGCTTGTTTTTTATGTAGAGGCTATGAATAAAAAGAGATTTTTATTTTATCACTATATCTGATAAGTCACCGTTATTCATAATCGTGTTTATATTTTTCACTATTACAGGCATTTGCTGCAGCAAAGTTATTAGAGGCTGATAGGAATGACCTATTGCAATTATCTTTTCCAGTTCTACAGTTTCAGTTTTACCATCCGTCAGGGTATCATAGTGCTTTATCATAACCTGAAAGTTATTATATGCTGTATCAAACTCGCAATATACCGTAACGTTTTTTGGACTGTATCTTTTAGTTTTAAAAATGAGGTATTTATCATCCAGTGAATAGTATTCAAATTCCAGCCGCGTATTGGCAAGTACAGATTGAAGGTCACGGGAATACTCGATAATGTTTTCTGCATTAACATCGATTGTATAGTTTTCTACCCCATTAAGTATATTGTTGGCACACTTTAAGAAGTTCTCGGCATTTTTATAGAACCATTTCTCTTTATCGATTACTCTTCCATAAATCATAAATCTCGGTACAACTGCATACTGTTTATTATTATTAAGCAAAGTAACCGAAAAACCATCATAGTTAATATTTGGATCAACCTTCAGTTCTTCAAAGTTTTCAGGCTCATATTCATTTCTTATAATTACATCCATATGGACACTGTTATTATAGTTGGTTATGAGGGCTCTGTCAGATTTAAGCTCCTTTATAAAAAGATTTCTCCTGTACTCAGAATCTGAAACAAGCTCCTTATCCTCATCAACCTTCCTGCCTTTACCCTTGACTAAGGAATTCAGATCTATATTTTGCTTATTTGCTACCAAATCAGTGTTATTATCAAGAAGAAGAGAGGGATATTTGTTAACATAATCATCAATAGTGCCGGTTTTCATTTTTACGATTTTATCATAGACCCTGAACTCACCTTTATCAACTAACTTCTTGAAAACTATATCCCATTTTATGATTAATTTATCATTCTTGTTAACTATAGGAATACCTCTTATGGCATAGTATATTTCATCAATAATTGCTTTGATCTTGGACTTTTCTGTTTCCTCAGTCGCCTTGGCCATAACCTGGAAGAATATTACCATAGCATATATACCTCCGGTAATAAGCCATGGTATGAAATATGACAAACCAAGTATATCAAAGAAGAAGTATTCAATTACCAATAGAAATACAGTACCCAGGAATATATAAAAATTGGTTATGAAGCTGAGCATTATATTACACCGTCCTAACATTATGTATTAATCTTATTATAATATTCCGGCACATATATGTCTATCAGGCTGTTTCAATATTAATGCATACTTAAAAAATAATAGAATATATAATTTACTTAGTATATAATTAACATTGTGAATCTGAATAGGAAGAGAGGGGTATACCATGGCAAAAGGCAAGGAATGTGTACTTACAGACAGGATCTGCAATAATTGCGGCGAATGTGAAATATGTGATCTGAATCCAAAGAAAAAGTGCAATAACTGCTGTGTATGCATAGATTCAAAATCTGATTATAAAAGTGTTTATATAGATGAAATCATAGATGACAGGGAAGAGGATACGGAAGACCTGCAAAACTGGAAGTTTACTGAAAATGTAGAGGACAAGATTGAGAAATAAAACAAAAAGAGGAAACAGCCTGACAATCAGGCTGCTTCTCTTAAACCTTAACGTCTATGTGTTTACCGAGGTTAGGGGTAACACTTTGCTCCATAAGCCTTTTGATATCGTTTCCGTTTTCCTTCATAGCTTCCATAGACTTCTTTATCATCATAATATTGATGATGTTTCTACTGTCAGCTTCACGTACTGGCATTGTAACTCCGCCGATTCTCATACAATCATCTCCTTAGTTACAGACCTCGGTATACATATATTATATCGGAATTTTTATCAAATAATAAATGGTATGAAAGTCCTATTTAATCAGAAATTTCTTCAGCTTCATCAGACAGCGGATTAGATCTTACAGCTTTTCTTAAGCTTTCATCATCAATGTGGGTATATATTTGTGTAGTAGAAATATTTTCATGACCAAGTATCTGCTGCAGTGCCCTGATATCTACCTTGCCATGCTTATACATCAATGTAGCAGCAGTATGTCTGAGCTTATGTGTTGAGTATTTGGCTGAATCAAGCTCGGAAAGACCAATATACTTTTTGACCAGATACTGAACAGAGCGTTTACTTATCCTTTGCTTTCTTTCACTTAGAAATAATGCATTAGCATCCTTGACACCGTCTCTGGGACGGACTCTTAAATAACTTTCTATAGCCTTCATGCAGGCATTATTAAGGTACACGGTACGCTCTTTGTTTCCTTTACCAATGACCGTGAGAGTATCGCCGTTTATCTTATTAATATCAATGCCTATAAGCTCAGAAAGTCTCATTCCGCAGTTCAGAAAAAGAGTAATAATGGCGTAATCTCTTTCTTTGTTCTCACCGTCGATGGTAGAGAGGAGCTGTTTGCTTTCATCTAAGGTAAGATATACAGGGTGTCGGGAGTTTATCTTGGGAGCTTCAAGCTCACCGGCAGGATTTTCCTTTATAACGTGCATCTTCATAAGATATTTGAAAAACGACTTCAGACATGCAACCTTCCTGGCTCTTGCGTGGTTTTTGTTTTCACGCTCATTGGCAACATAAGAGAGGAAGGCGTACAGGTCTGTAAGTGTAATCATCTGCAGTATATATGAATCAATATCCTGGATTGGTATATCATCAAAATCCAGGCCATCTGATACATAACCGCGGCGTATCTTAATAAATCTAAGGAACAAGGTCAAATCATAGGCATAGGCCTTAATAGTATTTTTTGATTTTCCTTTTATGGTTTCCATATAGCTTAAAAAATCTGCAACAATAGCAGGGGGCTTAACCATGAATCATCACCTATTTTCTTACATTTTTACCATTATATTGCGCGAAATAAACATTTAGTGCAATACACTATAGGGTATTTCGACATAGGAGGCTCGTTCTCCTGCATGATTCTGGATTATATATAATAAATTTTAGCATAATTCATCAAAAAACGAAAATTAAATCAAATTGATTTCCACTACTAACATATAATTGCTGACATACTTTATAATGGCCACCGGCTACCAGCCACCAGCTATCGGCTTTAGTTAAACTTCGAAGCTCTTTTATCTTTACGTTTGATTTCTGTTCCCTGTGTCCTAATAAATTCATTTCCAAGTATTTATATCAAAAAAATTGGCGGTTGGAGGCTCATAACTGGTAGCTATATTTTTTTATAGGTACAATCACCTTACCCTCACAAAAAAAATCGCTTATAATCGATTTTAGAGCGTCGTTTTTTTGCTGTCTATGCCAACCTTGCTTTTTTGAAAAATTATGTTACTTATTTAGTTGCTGCTTTTTATTGCTTTCTTATATTGCTAATTCTTCTTGTTTTTTCTCTCTGAGTATTAGAAAAATTTTATTATCCTAATATATTTATCTGAAGGTCTGTAATGAATTTACATTAGTTAAATTACTATCAATATATGGTTATAAATTTTGTCATGTTTAAACTAAAGCAAAATTTTACACACAATACGGAAAGAAAACATAATAAATATTATGCAAACATGTTAAAAAATAGTGTCTTATTTAACATATGAGTAAACTTTAACATATGAGTAAACTGAATTAATATAAAAAAGGAGAGTTTACCAATTAACTCTCCTTTTTCCATTATCTCTTCCATCTTGTAAAATACTCTTTATTGCTGTTCAAAAACTCAGCAGCTATAGTTATGCTTTCACCATCTACGGTTTTACTATCTTCAAATATTGGTACCGGATTGCATCCACCTTTTACTACCTCTATATCGTCAATTCCGAATACATTTCCACAGTTCTGGCATACCACAGTATCACCTTCCTGTTTATAATAGCCTCGTCCTGAGTCATAGCATACCTGACATGTGTTAAGTGCTGTTCTGATTGTACCATCACTTGCCTTTACAGCAAGCACTTCCATATATGTCCCATCTGCATTGTAGGAAAAGAACTTTGCTTGCTCCGTAATATCTTTCTTGTCAATCTTAAGACCACCATTTTCAACAGTACCTTTGACTGCAGCATCGGCTTGATCAATGCTACCTGATTGGGGAATAATAAACTTATATCCTAATACCATTACTACCATTACCAAAACAGCTGCTATATAAATAGTGTACTTGTTTTGCTTGTTATTTGTTTTTTTGTTGATTTTTGACATTTTTATTTCTCCCTTCATTTTATCTACTCATATTATACAGGTATTGTATGAAGAAATAATGAAGATTGAAAAAAGCAGCATTATGCTGACTCCAGTTCCACTTCCCCATAGCTGCAATCAAATATGGATTTGTCAAACTCATTTTCAGACTTTGCCACAAGTAATGAAACAACAGAAGCACCTGTTACATTGGTCATAGTTCTGATCATATCTATTACAACATCAACTCCCAGGACTATTGCAATGCTTTCAACAGGTAATCCTGCTCCCGTCAGTACCAAGGTAGTAGCTATTGTGGCAATACCTGGCACTCCGGCAATGCCAATAGAACCTATGACAGTTAACATAGTAATCATTATATAGTGACTTATAGTAAGTTCGATATTAAAAATATTGGCTGTAAATATAGCAATCATTGCGGGATATATTCCTCCACATGCATTCATACCTACTGTTGCTCCTATTGGAGCTACAAAGCTTGCAACTTTCTCAGATATACCTGTCCTATTAACCAGGGATTTTATTGTAACCGGCAGAGTTCCATAGCTGCTTTGTGTTGTAAAAGCTACAATCTGAGCAGGAAGTATATTTTTAAAGAACTTTAATGGATTTACTTTTGCTATTAATACAAGCATACTACTGTAAGTGAAAATTATATGCAGTAAGCATGCAATATAGACAGCAATGATAAGCTTGGACAGAGGTATCAATGATGATAATCCATTCTTTGCTGCTATTGATGCCATCAGAGCGTAAGCTCCATAAGGCGCAAGCCTGATTATAAGCTTTGTCATTCTGTGTATTATTCTTGCAAAGGAATTGAAGAAATCCAATACAGGCTTCGCTGCTCCAGGCTTTCTGTTCTCTTCTATTACTATAGCTATAGCAATAAATAGAGAGAATATCACAACAGGTATTATTTTCCCTTCCGCCATTGATGCTATAGGATTTGCAGGAAGCATATCCAGGAGTACCTTACCGAATACAGGTATCTCTCTTGCTTTAAAGCTGGCATCAATTGTATAGCTTATACCACTGCCTAGATTCATGACTTCAGCAACTGCTATACCAATTACAGATGCTATTGCTGTGGTGAATAAAAGTAGTATGATAGATTTTAAGCCAATACTTTTTAGTAGTTTTGTGTTTTTTAATGAAGCTACACTGGTAATAATTGCTGTAATTACTAAAGGAAGAACCAGCATTTTAATAAGAGAAGTAAATATCTTACCTATAGGTTCAATAACCAATGCTGTTTCTTCAAAAATAACACCTATAGCTGTTCCAAATAGCATACCAGCTAATGCGATTACCCCGAAATTCACTTTTTTCTGCTGCATAATGTATAAGGTTGCACCAACTAATAATGTAACAAATAGCACAATATACTTCATAATATTCCTCCTGATTATTTAATTTATATCCAACTTGGCCAAAGTTGATAACATATTTTGATACAACTGAGTTTTATAAGCAAAAAACCTCTCACCTCCGATAACTCAGAGGCGAAAGGTTAGTTCCGCGATTCCACTCTAATTGAACATAAAGTTCATCTCAACAGGTACATATCCATACCCTTTCTCTATAACGGGAGAACCCGTAAAAGCCTATTAAATTCGGTTTTAAACTCACAGGTGCACTTCAGATATACTATTCATAAAGCTCTCTCAGCCTTTGAGCTTCTCTCTGTATGCTTCCTACACCTTACTTTTCCTGGTCAAAGTTATTATCATATTATTCCCATTGGTATACTAGGTATTATAATAAAATTATAGCTCTCAGCACAGTTTTTGTCAACATAATTTCGTTCATAGATTTTTATTTTTAAACTGTATTGCTTACATCTCTATATCAGGATAATGCTTTTTTATCAGATGTTTAGCTGATTCTACTGTGATATCATGATATATTTCACCATCTATTTCAATAAAATGTCCACAGCAGGTTTCTGTACAGCTGCATTTCTTGCCTACCATTTCAATTTCTCCTACAATATTTATGAACCTGCTGAACTCTTCATATAAGTCAAATGCTTTATTGCTGCAGCAATTTTTATGATTGCAACTTGTACAAGTATGAATTTTCACCATCAAAATCACTCCAAATATTATATTCATTACTTATTATAAATCACAAACATGGAGATATTATGAAGTATTATCTACAAATCACTTCTTCATACTATCTTCATATTACTTTGATATGATTTAAGTATAAAGAAAATATATACTGTTAATACATAAACCTGCAAGGAGGTAGTAATTATGCTAAATTCATTAAAAAAGGCCATAAGTAATTTTATCAAAAAGCTGGCAGCAGAGAGTGAAAAATCCTTTGGAAACGAAAGGCTTGACTGCTGCACTCTTGACAGGCCTAAGAGTAATGAAAATGACAAATAACAACTAATAAGGAGAAAATATGGATAGTAAAAAAAACATAACCCAAAACTGTTGTACAAGTGAAAATAAAAAGATTACTATAGGTAAGAAGCATGGAATACTGATGATGCTTTGCTGTATTGCACCTATAGCCTTTATTGGTATTATGGCACAAGTTAGTCCAAAGGCATGGTCTTTGGGAAGTCTTGCATTTATAATATGTCCTATATTGCATGTAGGTATGATGGTGTTCATGATGAAAACCGGAATAAAACATACATGCCATAGTAGCAAAAAAGAACCTGAGTCTGCAGGTATAAATGAATAAAGCAACTAATAAGCGAAAACAATTATATTGTTAATTCGCTTTTTTTTATGATTAAAATGATATATAGCATAAGTTAAAGAGAGGTCTGATTAAGTCAAACCTCTCTTTAGTAGGGGATTAATTTTATTACTTCTTCAGCTTTCTACTACATCATACCCATGCCACCGCCGCTCATACTTCCGCCGCCGCTCATGTTCATTTGCTGAATCTGCTGCTGCATCATGTTAAGCTGCATTTGCATATTCTGAAGCATTTGCATCATGCTTCCGTTGTTCATCTGCATGTTGTTCATGGGCATTGATGTCATATTCATACTGCCGTTTGAAGGCATACCACCTGACATTTGCATATTACTCATAGGCATCATATTCATCATGCCCATACCTCCACCACTACTCATACTGCCCATATTATTCATGGGCATCATGTTCATCATGCC
>JBMORW010000052.1:0-43586 GCA_049322695.1 Bacillota bacterium
GTTGATCTGGTGACAATGACGGAGAGGATACACCTGTTCCCATACCGAACACAGAAGTTAAGCTCTCCAGTGCTGATGGTACTTGGACCGCAGGGTCCCGGGAGAGTAGGTCGTTGCCAGGTAAAAAGAAGAACCACGAATAAAATCGTGGTTCTATTTTTTTTACCTGGCAACTCCAGCTACTAGCTACTAGCCACTAGCTACTAGGTTGAGATTGTTCTTCGAAGCCCTTCTAAATGCCGGTGGCTGAAGGCTGGTGGCGGCGAACATTTTCTCGCAACTCTCAACTCGAAACCGATTTCTGTTAGAGGCTAGCGGTTAGAAGCTAGCGGCTGTTACCCAGATTCAAATAAAGAATCAGCGATTTCTCGCTGATTCTTATTTGAATCTGGGTAATATCCCCGCGTGCTGGCATGCCTTTATAGTCACAACCAGTGTCGGTCCGAGTATTATGCCTGCTACGCCTATTATTTTTAGCCCTGCGAACATAGACATTAATGCAACGACAGGATGAATTCCCAGCTGCTTTCCTACTACTTTTGGCTCAACCATATATCTTACCACTACGATGACTCCATATAATACAAGCAATGAAATTCCAAGCTTATAATGTCCTCTTACTATGCTAATTATTGCCCAAGGCACATATACGCTTCCTGTGCCAAGAACAGGCAGTATGTCAACCAATGCTACAAGAATGGCTATTAAGAAAGCATATTCTATGCCTATAATGGATAAGCCTATAAAGGATTCAAAGAATGTAACTGTCAGAATAATAGATTGTGCCTTTAAAAAGCCTATGAGAGCTAAAAACAAATCCTTCTTGAGTGTAAGCCATTTCGCCTGCCACGCAGGAGAGAACTGTCTAAGAAAAAAGCATTTTATTATTTCCTTGTCCTTGGTAAGGAAGAAGGTTGCTATCATAGTGATAATGATGAATATAAGCGTACCAGACAGTGATGTAATAAAGCTTATAGTGGATTGAGGCGTACGGCTTAATGTTTGGCCCAGAAAAACCTTCATTTTGTCAAAGCTTGTCAGCAGTAAATCCTGGATAATAGTTGTTGCTTCCGGTGTAAGCTGAAGATAGAGATTTGTAACTTTTTCCACGAAAATAGTTGCAAAGCTGTATACTTGTTCATAGATATTAGGAAGGCTGTTGTATAATTCTTTCAGCTCCGAAATTATCCTTATAACCGCAAAAACTGAGAATGTGACAAAGCCTCCCAAAGTCAGTATCATAGCCAATATGGTAGCAATTCCGCGTCCCAGCTTTATCTTCTGAAACATGCGCACCAAAGGCTCCATAATCATAGAAAGTATAAAGGCTGCTATAAAGGGTGCGAAATACATAACTGCATACTTCAAAATGAAATATGCTGATATTATGCCGGCAAGGTACAATAAGATTTTCAGCGAAATAGTCAAATATTTTTCTACATCTGCGCGCAAATATATCACCTCTTTTATATAGAGTTTTCTCTATGTATATTCTTAATTATATTAGAATTAGGAACATTTATCAAATGAATAAACTTATGTCTGATACACTTGCCATAAGCAGAGGTTAAATAAGTGTATTAAATTTGATTTGTATGCCAATAAGCTAGTATAATTATAGTATATATAAAAAACTTTTATTAACAAAATTGAAGCCATTAACAACTGTAACGATGCTAAAGATAATATCAGCATCTGCTTATATCGATTAAGGAGAGGTTGCAATTGAGGCAAATAGATGGTAGTGAAGTAACCAAAGCAGTAAGAGAGCTGTTTTTGGACGCGAATTACAATTTATCTAAGGATGTAAAGGATAAGCTTATAAAATATCGGAAAATCGAACTATCTGAAACAGGGTGTGAGATACTGGACAAAATAATAGAGAACAGTGAGCTTGCATCAGAGAGACAGGTTCCCATGTGCCAGGACACTGGTATTAGTGTTGTATTTGTTGAGCTGGGACAGAATGTACATATTAAAGGAAAAGGATTGACAGCAGCAATAAACGACGGCGTAAGAGAAGCCTATAGAGATGGCTATCTGAGAAAGTCTGTAGTAGAGGATCCTCTAAGACGAAAAAATACTGGAGATAATACACCCGCAGTAATACACTATGATATAGTAGAGGGTGACAAGCTTCATATAATGGTTATGCCAAAAGGCTTTGGAAGTGAAAATATGAGTGCAATAAAAATGCTGAAGCCTTCAGACGGAATAGAGGGTGTTATGAATTTTGTTCTTGAAACAGTAAAAAAGGCAGGATCAAACCCATGTCCTCCAATAATTGTTGGTGTTGGAATCGGAGGTACTATGGAAAAGGCAGCACTGATTTCAAAAAAAGCTTTATTCAGATCCTTGGATGCAGCAAACAGGGACAGCTTTTATGCAGAGCTTGAAAAGGAGCTGCTAAAAAGAATCAACAACCTTGGCATTGGACCGCAGGGACTGGGCGGCATAACTACCGCTCTCGGAGTCAATATAGAAACATATCCCACACATTTTGCTGGACTTCCGGTTGCTGTTAACATAACATGCCATGCATCGAGGCATAAAGAAGTTACATTGTAACTTCTTCAGTTGCGGGTGATGCTTGGAACAAGCATCTGGTAAATACTTCGAAGACTTACCCCAATGCCCGTAACCCGAAATTCGCAACTCGCAACAAAAAACATCGGAGGAACATCATGTATAAAAATATAACTACCCCCTTAACTGATGAAATAATAAAGGATTTGAAGGCTGGCGACAGAGTACTTATTAGCGGGAAAATATACGCAGCCAGGGATGCAGCACATATAAGGCTTTGTGATGCGCTTACCAAGGGAGAGACACTGCCTATGGACTTGGCCGGGCAGATTATATACTATGCAGGTCCATGTCCTCCAAAGCCGGGATGTGTTACAGGACCTTTCGGGCCGACTACATCGGGAAGAATGGACAAATATACTCCTCAAATGCTTGAGCAGGGCTTAAAGGGAATGATTGGGAAAGGCGAACGCAGCAGTGAGGTTATAGAGGCCATGAAGGCAAAAAAAGCTGTATACCTTACTGCCATAGGCGGAGCAGGTGCTCTTATAGCAACTACCATAAGAGAAATCAAAACAGTTGCATATGAAGATCTCGGTGCAGAAGCAATTATGGAATTGGTAGTGGAGGAACTGCCTGTAATTGTGGCAATAGATTGCAGCGGAGGTAACCTTTATCAAACGGAACCATTGAAGTATAAGGATAAATATTCAGAATTAGATAATCGCGGAAAAGGGTGATAACAGTGCTTAATAAAATTCCAATACTCAAATCGCTATTGGATTACTATGAAGAAGGCGTCGTTCCTTTTCATATGCCCGGGCATAAAAAGGGCAACTTGTACAGCAAAATAGGATTTGACCTGTTTGACACAAGCATGCTTACACTTGATGTCACAGAAATTCCCGGAATAGATAACCTGCACTGCCCCGAGGATGCAATCAAGGAAGCCCAGAGGCTTGCAGCAAAAGCCTTTGGAGCAGATTACACTTTTTTTCTGGTTAATGGTACTACCTGTGGAATATATTCTATGATTATGGCAGCAACCAATCCGGGGGATAAAATAATAGTACCGAGAAATTGTCATAAATCAGTGGCAGGTGCAGTTATTCTCGGGAGATTGAAACCTGTATATATTAACCCTAGTATAGACAGTAAACTGAGAGCAGCAATGGGTATCACTCCGCAGGAAATAGAGGCAATTATTATGCAGCATCCGGATGCAAAGACGGTAGTCATTACAAATCCCACCTTTTATGGTGCATGCTCTGATATCGAAGGCATAGCAAAAGCTGTTCATAAGCATAATATGCTTTTGCTTGTTGATGAGGCACATGGTGCGCATTTCAAATTTCACAGCAGACTGCCTGTATCTGCAATGAAGGCTGGAGCAGATGCAGCAGCTCAGAGTACTCACAAAACCTTAGCAGCCATGACTCAGGCTTCTATGCTTCATGTGAAGTCTGAAAGAATTGATATAGATAAGCTGAAGTTCTTTTTACAGTTAAATCAGACTACCAGTCCATCACATATAATGCTGGCTACATTGGATATTACAAGATATATAATGGAGGAAACCGGTAAGGAATTATTGGATGCATCCATAAGCTCCAGCAATTGGGCTAGGGATGAGATAAACTGTATAAAAGGGGTATACTGTTTGGGTAGAGACAGAATTGGAAAATATGGTATATATGATATTGATGATACAAGGCTTACGATCAATTTCAGCAATTTGGGAGTAGGCGGTACGGAAATAGAACATTTACTGCGCAAGAGCTTTAAGATACAGGTGGAAATGTCCGATTTATATAATATAGTTGCAATAGCGTCGATAGGGGATGATGCCAAGTCATACGAAAAACTGGTTTACGCCTTGTCTATGCTTGCTGCAAAGGCTAAACACTCAGAAGATTTGAATGATAGCTTCTCAAACAGGTTATACTTGAAAGAAATAGCTCCGGTGCAGGCTATGCTGCCTTGGGAAGCGGTATATGGCGAAAAAGAATACATATCTATAGAAAACAGTATAGGAAGAATATGTGGAGAAATGCTTATACCTTATCCTCCCGGGATTCCGGTAATTATGCCCGGAGAGCTTATAACAGAAGAGGTGCTGGACTATATAGCTGAATGTATGGATAAAGGTATTAAGATAAATGGTCCCTCTGACGCAACACTTGAAAAAATAGCAGTTATAAAGAGACAGATATCAGCATAGTAAGTTGAAAGGGAAATATTAAATAATTAGGAGGCGGTTTTATGAAACTGGTAATTGCAGTTGTACAGGATGAAGATGTGAACGAATTGATGAGTAAGCTCCTGCATAAAAAGTTCAGTGCCACCAAGCTTGCATCCACAGGAGGTTTTTTGAGGGAAGGAAATACCACTCTTTTTGTGGGTGTTGAAAAGGAAAAGGTAGATGATGTAATAGACATCATCAAGGACGTATGTAAGAGCAGAAGCCAGACTCTGACTACTCCAATCCCTCCGACAGGCTCTGCAGGTGTATTCATACCATATCCTGTCGAGGTGACAGTAGGCGGAGCAACTATTTTTGTAATAGACATTGATAGATTTGAAAAAGCCTGATACCTTTTAGTAAGCCAGCCCGGTTATTCTTCTGGCAGGGGAGTGAAAACATGAAGATAAGTGATATAAATAATAGGTCCTCGACAATAGCAGGTATTTCCGGCAGGGAAGAGAGAAGGACGGAAATTGCAGGCAGCAAGACAAGTTTCGGGGACACACTGAGAAAAACTGAAGATGTTGACCTTGAAACCAGACTCAACAGGTTGATGAGTGATATTGAAAGGCAAGGTGAAAGCTTGGCCAAATCCATGGATATCAAAGACCTGAAGCAGTATAAGAAATTAATTGCAGAGTTCATGGATGAGGTGGTAAACAGCTCTTTGAAGTATTCAAAGCACAATCAGTTTGACAGAAGAGGAAGACATAAGGTATATGCGCTTGTAAGAAAGGTAAATGCCAAAATAGAAGAAATAAGCAGAGAGTTTTTAAAGGAAGAAAAGGACAATATAAAGATACTGGAGAACATCGGAAGCATTAAAGGAATGCTTTTGGATATGTATATGTGAGTCTGAGGCTTACATTGGCCGCCAGCCATGAGCCGCCGGCTTTGGGCTTGACTTTGCAGCTTTTTGGCGATAGTAGTTTGTTGTTTGATCTATGTCAATTGGCTATGGTTATTTGTTTATAGGAGTGTAACAAATGAAATTTACTGATATCATTGGGCAGCCTGTACTTGTGGACAGTCTTAAGAGAGCAGTTATGGAGGATAAGGCTGCAAACGGATATATATTTTACGGACCAGAAGGCTGTGGAAAGAAGCTTACAGCCTTTGTTTTTGCGCTGGCATTGAACTGCAGGAGCCAAGATGGGGAAATCCCATGTGAGAGGTGCAGCTCATGTATAAAGTTTAACACCGGGAATCATCCTAATATAAAAGTAGTTAAACCCACAGGTGCATCTATAAAGATAAAGCAAATAAGAGATGTCATAAATGAGGTATCAAAAACTTCATTTGAATCAGGCTTTAAGATCATCATAATCGATAAAGCTGAAAAGATGACCCATGAAGCACAGGATGCATTTCTTAAAACGCTTGAAGAACCTCCAGTGAATACAGTTTTTATGCTTTTGGTTGAAAATCATCATTCCCTTTTACAGACGGTTGTATCTCGATGTCAGGTATTCCCGTTAAAGAGAGTAAAGCATAATGATATTGAAGATTTTCTGAGAAGAAGCTTCAATATCGATGATGCCAAAGTAAAGCTTGCAACTGCTTATTCTAATGGTATAATAGGAAGAGCAGTACAAATTCTTAGAAATGACAGTTATTTCAGCAGACGGGAGAATTATATAAAGACAATTATGATGTTGTTTGAAGGAACCTTTGTGGGGTTATCCAATACTCTTACAGAATTGGTTTCTACAAGAGAAGAAGCTGTTGCATTTCTGGACTTCATGCTTGGCTGGTTTAGAGATGTAATGGTTTTGCTTGAAGCTCCCGAGGCTGCTGAAGACATGGTAATAAATATTGACAAGCTAAAAGAGCTGACATACAGTGCAGAAGCATTGACAGAGAAAAAACTAAACAGTATATTGAATATAATAACTAATACTGAAAAACAGTTAAAGCATAATGTAAGTATAAAAAACTGTATGGATGTTATGATATTGAACATAATGGAGGTAAACAATGGTTAAAACAGTTGGGGTAAGGTTTAAAAAAGCAGGCAAGATATATTACTTTGACCCCGGAGATATAGAGATTTCAGCAGGTGAAAATGTAATAGTGGAAACTATAAGGGGAATAGAGTTCGGTACAGCAGTACTTGGTATTAGAGAGGTTGAGGAGAGTGAAATTGTAGCGCCTCTTAAAAAGGTTTTACGCGTTGCTACTGAAGAGGATAAAAAAATATATGAGGATAATAATAGAAAAGAAAAGGATGCTTTTCAGATTTGTCTTCAAAAGATACAGCAGCATAAGCTTGATATGAAGCTCATTGATGTGGAATATACCTTTGACAATAACAAGATAATTTTCTATTTTACTGCAGATGGCAGAGTTGATTTCAGGGAGCTTGTCAAGGATCTTGCAGCTGTATTCAAGACTCGTATAGAGCTGAGGCAGATTGGAGTAAGAGACGAAGCTAAAATGATAGGTGGCATAGGACCTTGCGGTAAATGCTTATGTTGCTCCACTCATCTTGGAGAGTTCGCGCCCGTTTCTATTAAAATGGCTAAAGAGCAGAGCTTGTCTCTCAACCCTTCGAAAATATCAGGCATATGCGGAAGGCTTATGTGCTGCTTGAAATATGAGCAGGAGGCCTATGAAGCGGCTCGTAAGTATATGCCGAAGGTAGGCGCATTGGTAGAAACTCCTGAAGGAAGAGGAGAGGTCATAGAATCCAACATTCTCAGAGAGCATGTAAAGGTAATGCTGGAGCTTGTAGAAGGCAATATGAGAGTAATAAAGGATTATCCTGTAAAGAGTGTAATTCAGATAAGACCCGGTAAGGATATTGAGCCTGTAATTGAAGAAATTGTAGATGATATTGAAGAGCTAAAGAAATTGGAAGATTAGATTAAAAATTACTAAATTATAAAATTCTAGGGTTTTCTTTATAAAGATTTAGTGATAAAATGTTAGTGATATGTGCGTCAAAGTAGATTTTAGGGTGCATATACACTGATAATCCAGTTTTGACCACAACACTATCAGACTTTTTTAGGAGGTGTAGATATGGCATATAAAATACTTGACAGTTGCATAAGCTGTGGCGCTTGTGAAGCTGAATGTCCTGTAAACTGCATCAGCCAGGGAGATGATATATATGTTATCAGCCCTGAAGAATGTATTGAATGTGGAGCATGTGCAAACGTTTGCCCGGTAGACGCTCCTGTACAAGAGTAATAGCGGCACTAAAAAAGACCTTTTAGGTCTTTTTTATGTTTGAATATATATTCAACTACCAGCTACTAACTGCGAACAGCTAAAAGCAACTGTCAGCGGAGCTGCTAAGATTACAGTTTCTTAGAACTATTGCCAGTGTTCAAAGATAAGATGCTAGTGGTTAGAGGTTATTTATTAGAGGTTTTTGGGAGTGATTAGATGAACGTACATATATATGAAGACGAATCTATAGATGATCTGCAGAACGGTTACTGGCTGATTCAGAAAAAGAACTCTTTCAGGTTTGGAGTGGATGCTGTACTTTTAGCTGATTTTGCAGA
This sequence comes from Bacillota bacterium, assembly GCA_049322695.1. GTDB lineage: Bacteria > Bacillota > Clostridia > Lutisporales > Lutisporaceae > CALGKJ01. The sequence continues at coordinate 8,287 of JBMORW010000052.1, forward strand.
TATAAAGCATAAGGATAATGTGCTGGAAATGGGTACAGGCACTGGTATCATTCCTATACTTATATATGCAAAAAAGAAGCCTCAAAAAATAACTGCATTGGAAATCCAATCTGAAATGGCAGAAATGGCACAACGAAGTATTTTATACAATAATCTTCAAGGTAAAATAGAAATAAAGTGCATGGATCTGAAGGATGCTCCGAGCTTGCTAGGTAAGGCTGTATATGATTGTGTCGTTACGAATCCTCCTTATGTGAAGCAGGAGTGTGGCATCAATAACCCTGAAGAAACAAAGGCTGTCTCTAGATTTGAGATAAAATGCAGCTTGCAGGATGTGATAGAAACGGCTAAGCTAATGGTAAGAACCGGAGGAAAGCTGTTTATGGTACATAGAGCTGACAGATTAGTGGATATAATATACACAATGAGAAGCTGCGGAATGGAGCCAAAGAGAATAAGATTTGTGCATCCTTCTCCCACCAGGCGTCCCAATCTCGTACTTATTGAGGGGGCAAGAGGAGGAAAGCCTGAGCTGAAGTTTATGGATCCTTTGTATATACACAATGACAGTGGTGAGTATACTGAAGAAATTTATAGAATTTACGGGAGGCTGGTCTGATGACAGGCACATTGTATCTTTGCGCAACACCAATCGGCAACCTTGAGGACATAACAGTACGCTGCGCCAGAGTATTGGGAGAGGTGGATATTATTGCAGCGGAAGACACACGCCAAACCATAAAGCTTTTGAATCATCTTAACATAAAAAAGCCCATGATAAGCTACCATGAGCATAATAAGCTGGAAAAGGGGTATGAGATACTGAATCTGCTTCAGACAGGCAAGAATGTTGCTTTGGTATCAGATGCAGGCATGCCGGCAATATCAGATCCCGGAGAAGAACTTGTCAAGCTGTGTATAGATAATTCTGTCACTATTATACCTGTCCCGGGAGCATCAGCTTCACTGACGGCTTTAATAGTCTCCGGACTTTCTACAAAAAGATTCTGTTTTGAAGGCTTTTTACCCACAAACAATAAAGAAAGGAGAGAAAGGTTAAAACAGCTTGCACAGGACACTAGGACAATAATTCTATATGAAGCACCCCATAGGCTTATTGATACTCTTGAGGATTTGCAGGAAGCTCTTGGAGACAGGCAGATATCCGTATCCAGAGAACTTACAAAAAAATTTGAAGAGACTATAAGAGGCAGCATAAGTGGTGTTATGCAGGTTTTTGAGAATAAGGGCGTGAAGGGTGAGTTTGTATTGGTTATTGAAGGTATAACTGAAAAAGAACTAATTGATATTAATATGAAAAAGTGGGATAATATAACCGTCGAAGAACATATAAAAATGTATATTGAGCAGGGATTGGAAAAGAAGGAAGCAATTAAGAGGGTGGCAGAGGATAGAATGCTGCCAAAGAAGGAAGTATATAAAATAAGTATAGACATATAGGTTCCATCTAAATTTCCTGCATTAAAAGAACGAAAGGAGGACTATTGATGAAATTTACAATGGATATGACTATTGCTCAGGTACTCAGAGCAAACCCTAAGACTGCTGATGTATTTAGAAGCTATGGGATGCATTGCTTGAGCTGCCCCGGAGCAACAGGTGAAACTATAGAACAAGCTGCTATGGTTCATGGATTTGAGGCAGAACAACTTCTTGAAGCATTAAACAACGTCGTAGAAGAATAGAAATGCAAAAAGTGCCAAATGGCACTTTTTTTACTTCTTCAGTTCACTCATGCATGCTGGGCAAATATTCTTGCCTTTATATACTGTAACATCCTTTGCGTTACCGCAGAAAATGCATGCTGGCTCGTATTTCTTAAGGATGATATGTTCCCCATCAACGTAAATTTCCAAAGAATCCTTTTCCTCTATATTCAGAGTTCTTCTTAACTCTATTGGAATTACTACTCTTCCGAGCTCGTCTACTTTTCTAACTATACCAGTTGATTTCACTAAAGATCCCCCTTTCTCTCCATAATACTACAAAATTCGACAAAATATTACTAATAAAATCTTAACAGATATACCAATAAAAGTCAACCGTTAATAATAATTTTATAATAGTAAATATTTATAACAGAAAGCAAAATGTGCTATGATAGACTTATAATCGTATAATCTATTGTGGGGTGATTTCTATGGAGTTTGGTACATATATAGTGGACGCTTTTTCCGGTGAGCCCTTTAAGGGGAATCCTGCGGCTGTTTGTATTCTGGAAGAGGAGCTCTCTGATGACGAGATGCAGAAAATAGCGATGGAGCTTTGTTTATCCGAAACAGCTTTTGTAGTGGCAGCGGTTGATGGCAGCTATAAAATCAGATGGTTTGCTCCAAAAACAGAAATCGGTTTGTGCGGTCATGCTACACTGGCGGCTTCCAAAGTATTATTTGACGTTCATGGTGTCAGCAGCAGCAAAATAATATTTGAGAGTGCCAGCGGCACACTAACGGCAGAAAAGTCAGGTAATATGATAAGACTGGATTTTCCTATAGACAAGCCATTGAAGGCAGAGGGATATGGCGATGTGAAAGAAGCTCTCGGAGTCAAAAACTGTAAGGAAATCATACTAGGTGAAAAAACAAGGAAGCTTGTTATGATAGTAGATACAGAACAGGATATATATGAGCTACAGCCGGATTATGGAACGCTTTCTTCAATGAAAGCGGATTTCAAGGGAATTGGAGTGACGGCTAAGGGCAGCGGTGAAGTTGATTTTGTAAGCAGATATTTCAATCCATGGGCCGGCGTGAATGAGGATCCTGTAACAGGCTCGGTGCATACTGTGCTGGCAAGCTATTGGTCCGAAAGACTTGGTAAAAACTTATTGAAAGCCTATCAGGCTTCTCCGAGAGGCGGTTATATTGACATAGCAATAGGGGTGAATGATAGGGTTGCATTATCCGGAGAGGCTGTAATAGTTCTCAGAGGAAGCATCTCAATATAGATATAAAGAGGGTTGAATATGGAAAATAGTTCAGATTTCTATAAAAGAATATTGGATAATATATATGATGGTGTTTATTTTGTTGACAGAAAAAGAGTAATAACTTACTGGAATAAAGGAGCGGAGAGGATTACGGGCTATACTTCGGCAGAAGTCATAGGAAAGTGCTGCTCCGAAAACATTCTGATGCATGTTAATGAAAGAGGTCAGAATTTATGTACAGGGTTTTGTCCTCTGACAAAAGCAATAGCAGATGGTTCTCCCCATGAGGAAGAGTTGTATCTGCTTCATAAGTCGGGCTACAGAGTGCCTATTGTAGTTAAAATAATGCCTTTATTGGATGAAAAAGGTCAGATAGCGGGTGCTGTAGAAGTCTTCAGTGATAATACTCAGCACAAAGCTATGGCTGAAAAAATGAAAAAGCTGGCCAAAATGGCTTTTTCTGATGATGTAACAGATTTGACAAATAGAAGGTATGCCGAAATGAAATTAAGCTCTATGCTGGAAGCAATTAAGAAGGAGTATTCTGATTTTGGAATATTGATGATAGAAATTTATTATTCCGACAGTAATAGCTTGGGAAAGGTTTCAAATGATGTACTTAAGATTGTATCGAGAACCCTGGCTGCAAACATTCAGCCCACAGATATAGCAAGCAGGTGGGATGATAATAGATTTCTGATGGTATTTGAGCATGCCAGGAAAAGCCATTTGCTGTTGATGGCAGATAAACTCCGTACACTTGTAGTTCAGTCGAATTACATGAATGATACAAGTATGAACAAAATCTCCATTTCTATAGGGGGAGCGTGTGCTAAGGTAGGAGACAGCCTGAACAGCTTGGTACAAAGGGCAGTACAGCATGTGTTAGAAGCCAGAAACACCACTGATAACAGTGTAAAAGTAGAATAATATAAATAAGGCTGGAGGCAGCTGCTGCACTCCAGCTTTGCATTTCTGCAGATATCAGAGCATTTTCAAAAAATCCTCCTCTGAAATGATTCGAATATTACAGCCCTTCTCAATAAGCATTTCTGCTGTTTTTTGCTTTACACTTTTTTTCCCGTCCTTTAATCTGGAAGGTTCCTGCTGACCAGCCACAAGATAATCTATGCCTTCATATACCATATCTGAGCAGATTCCTCCGTTATCTACAACCTTCTGCATTGCTGCCTTCCGCTGCATTGACGATAGAGTGCCCGTAAATGTAAACACCTTCCTATAGCAGGGGCTGTCAGTATCAAAGTTTATGTTTGCAGGTATTATGTCACCTGCGCTTATGCCATATTTATTTTTTTTGTTTTTGGTTGAAGAGGATGCAGGATAATATCCACCAGGGTAGATTTTTCCGCAGCTTATACAGCATTTTTTTGATAGCTCTTCTATGTCATCAACCTCTTTAAGCTTACAGGCTTCTATTACAATTCGTGCAGCTGCAACGGCATCTTCCAGTGCGTCATGATGTCTGAACTCGAAGCCGAGATATTCTCCCAGTGCATTAAGTTTATAGCTCTCCAATCCTGTCCATGTCTTTTTTGCGATATTAACAGAGCAGCAGTAGCTAAGCTCAGGATATTCCAGCTTGTATCTGTCCAGCACATATCTAAGTACACTGATATCAAAGCTGGCATTATGTGCAATAATCATTTTCCCACTAATATAAGACAATATTTCCTCCCACAAATGATTGAACTCAGGCTTGTCCCTGACATCATCCGCAGTTATCCCATGTATCATAGTGTTTATAGGATTAAAATACAGCTTTGGCGGTCTAATAAGCCAGGCTGCCGTTTTTACTATTTCTCCGCCTTCTACAATTGCTATTCCCATTGAACAAACGCTGTCACGTTCTGCATTTGCTGTTTCAAAATCTATTGCTGCAAAATTCATTTAATCACCTAACCAATCTGCAATGTCTTATTATATAGCTATAACTTCGAAATGCCTAAGTTATATAAAGAGCAAACTACATAAATAAGTATCTCACAGCTATTGATTAGTATCAATAATCAACTTAAAAAAACATTTCATACAATTTTCATACATTTTGAATATATTCTTCTCATATTGACCTTGTAAAATAAAATCACAGCAGCAAACAAAATATAAAAAAGGAGTGTTTACAATGAAAAAACTAGTAACATTATTATTAACAGTTGCCCTTGTACTTAGCATGACAGTGGGTGTATTTGCAGAAGAACCATCAGCTCAAGTAAATCAAGTGGATGAAGCATTAAAGGCAGAAATCAAAGCTCTTGTAGAGCAAATTAAGTCCATGAACGAACAAATCAAAGTACTTCGTGATGAAGCTGCAGCAAAGCGCGATACTATTAAAGAGCTTGTGCAGCTTGCCAAGGAAGCAGAAGAAACAGAGAAGCTTGAGGCGGCCAAAGGCTATAGAGAGCAATTAAAGGCTGTTCAGGCGGAAATCAAATCATTAAGAGCCTCCAAAGACGAAGTAAGACTCATGGTCAAGGCAGCCAGAGAAGAAGGTGACTTTGAAGAGGTTAAGACAGGCTTGATTCAGATAATAGAATACAAGAATCAGATAATAAGTAAAATAAATGAAAGAATGGTTCTGCTTGATGAATTGATAGCTGTACTGCAATAAGCAGCTTTCAAAAGAAGCTCTTTGGCTATAAACCAGAGAGCTTCTTTTGCTGTGATACATATTTCTTGTCCAACAATCATATTTATTAATGTAGTAAATATGATAGGAGGGCTTTTATGGCAGGCAGAGGACATGCAAAGCTGGTTTTTCCGGGTGGCAACACCAGTAAAGGATTTTACTCTTTTTATGATCATATAATACCCATAGATGCAAAAAGAATTTTTGTTATCAAAGGGGGTCCCGGTGTAGGGAAAAGCTCACTTATGAAAGCAGTGGCAGAAGAGTTTCTGGCTAAAGGCTACGATGTTGAAAAGCACTATTGTTCCTCTGACAACAACTCTCTTGATGGCTTGGTCATACCCAACGCCAATATTGCACTTATAGATGGTACTGCTCCACATATAGTGGACCCCAAGACTCCAGGAGCAGTAGATGAGATAATCAATTTGGGTGAATTCTGGAACGAAGAGGGAATGATAAAGCACAAGCAGGAGATACTCAACTGCAATAAGGGAGTAAGGGATTTCTTCTACAGTGCATATCACTATCTGGCTGCAGCAAAGGAAATGCAGGATGATATTGATGATGCAATAGATTTTGCAGTCGACCGGGCAAAGTTCAACCAGATGCTTTTGGAGCTGAAGAGCGAAGTGGTAGACGGAACGGATGTAATGGAAAGAGCAGGCAAAATAAGGCATCTATTTGATACTGCTATTACTCCCGATGGTGTAGTGGATTATATAGATACTATTATCACAAAGCGCCATGAATGCTATTATCTCAAGGGTGAGCATGCAAAGGGAAGCTCAGAAATATTGAGTAAGTTTGCAGAAGCGCTGTGCATAAGAGGCTATGATGTGGAGCTGTACCATCAGCCGCTGAATCCCGACAGGCTGAATACACTTGTGGTCGATGAGCTGGATCTGGCTGTTACGGTCAATCCGAAGCTGGAGGCATCAGCCTATATGATAGTCAATCTGGACAACAATATTGTGAAGAATAAGCTGAAGGATAAGCAGGAAATGCTTACAATAGACAGAGAAATGCTGAAAACAATGCTGGATGAAGCGGTGGTAAGAATAGGCAAAGCCAAGAAGCTGCATGATGTAATGGAGACGTACTATATATCCAACATGGACTTCAAGGCAATAGATACAGTAAAGGCAGTAACTATAGAGAGAATAAGGAATATGGTAGAGTAAAGGGAGGCGGTGCCTCCCTTAATCAGATTAGCTGGGTTGTCTTCCCAGTTTTATTAATTTTATTCCATACATAAATACCCATGCCAAGGCTAATAATCCGCCAGGTGCAGCTAACATAACAGCAATACTTTTGACAGCAGGAACAAATGTAACTAGCAGTATGTATATAAACAGCAGCATATTTCCAATAACTCCAAAATATGAAACCATCCTGCTGAAAACCTTTCCGTTAACCATAACAATAGACATGCAAAGACTGGCAACGGATGAGAATAAAAAGCCTATAAAAACCCCCAGACTGCCGTGGCCACCCCTTATGAGCATGGCTTCACCGGCTGCTGCAAAAAGCATTTTCTGTGTTTCATCAGAAGTTGAAAAATACTTGCTGCTGAGCTCAAGCATTGGAAGTGCAGAGTTTGTAGCCACAAATATAGTAGTTCCTATTATGAATATTACCAAAGAAAGTGCTGCGTAAGGGAGATTCCTCTTGCGATGTACTGCAAAGAGTGCAAAATATGCAGGTATCATAATAATTGATATAACAGCATTAAGAAAATCTAGATGATATAGCCCAAGCAGCCAGTTTTGCTGAAATTCCAGGAATCTTTCAATAGCTGTTTGAGGTAGTTCTGCCAAATTGACACCTTTAGCAGAACCTATGATTATATCCGATAAAGTAAAGAAAAATGAAAGCAGTGCTGCAATACCTCCAATTAGATAAATCCTTTTCCATTGATGAATTTCTGTTGATGTTTCTTCTGCAGTTGTATGTTTTTTCGTGTACATAAAGCTCCTCCTAAAAACTTATAATATTAAATAATCAATCGTTTTGTCCAACTCGCTGCATATACTTTCCTCTGTCATGTCACCGTTGCCGGATAGATATAATGTCAATATACCATGCACGGTATAAATACATGTCTTTCCTACCACTTCTATGTCCTGCTCACGTATTTTTCCTTCCAATACAAGACTGGCGAAAGTTTCTTTCATCATTGCATTGTAATACTGTCCATCAGGGTCCTCAGATGAAAATTCCGGTCTTTTGAGCTTGTGAAAGTAGAAAAATTTAAAGACGTTCGGATGTTTAAGATAGTAAGCTATGTACAATCTGAATATTTTTTTTATGCCTTCGATATCCATTGCTGTATCTTGAATACCCTTTTGCATAAACTCTATTAGGTCATTTATCATGGTTTGCTTGACATCCCAAAGAAGTGCATTCAAATCAGTATAATGATTATAAAGAGTTACAAAAGAATAGCCTGCTTCATCGGCAACCTTTCTTACAGAAACACTTTCAACTCCCTCTGAGATTATCATATTTTTAGCAGCATCCAAAAAGTATGATTTTATTCTTTGTGATTTAAGCAGCCTTTTCTGTTCCATATATTTATCCTCCTTCATAACGGATTTTAATATTGCATTACAGATGATATGGCGTTAAATACTGTATAAAAAATTTTAACACTGTTAAACATTACAACTAATTTCATATCATGTCAATAGAATATGCAAAATTCTTAAGGGAGAATAAGGGAATAATTCTTCTCAGTTATATATATCTATTATAGAGACAAATAAAATGCAGGGTGGTATTCATGACTTTTTTTAACAATATGGTATACAGCTTCCTGGTTTGCTTCGGAGTTATTGTAGGGGCAAGCATATTTGCAGGACTGGCAGCGCTTATTAACAATCACCCTCCCTTCAAAGCAATGTGTGATATTGCCGATTCTCTTAAAATATGGGCAGTGGCAATAGCTGTAGGAGGAACCTTTTCATCCTTTGAAATATTTGAAAAAGGAATAATGAAGGGTGATATCAGGTCGCTGACAAAACAGGTTATTTATATAGTTATTGCTTTAATAGCGGCAAATCTGGGGTGTGAGCTGATAAAAATGTTAAGAAGGTGTGGGGATTTGTGGTAAAACCGGATTGGAATAAGCGTGTGCTGTGTCTTTTTTTTATAACGGGCTTTTTGCTTGGAGTTATAGTGAGCAATGTGAGTTTAACGGCTTTTATAAGCTATCGTATAGACAAGTATCATGAAAGAATTAAACAACTTGAAGCTGTCATAAATGATAAAGATAGAAAGCTGCAGAAGCTTGACGAGTCACTGAATAAAAGAAAATACATACTTAAGGATATAGAAATAGTAATTAATAGTCCTCTTGATGAGATAAGCAAGCTTAGTCTAAAAAAGCATATTGCTGATAAATACAGCTCCATAGTAGGTAAGGAAATAAAGTATATTGATGCAGAACTGCTGGAGGAAATAATAGACAATAGAATCATGAAGTTAGGTGAGAGGGAATTTAGGATAAAGTTTAACAAGCTTGTGGTAAGTGAGGTAATGAAGCTGTGGATCACCGCAGATATTATTGAATAGCGCTATTGCACTTGGAAACATATAAAGGTTATTATTATAGTGATACAGTAAGTCTGTACAAATGACTACTATACTGAGAGTGAGGCTGGCTTATGAAGGGCTGTGTTTTTTACTATTCAAATACAGGCAATACCAAAGCTTTGTGTGAGGTCATAAAAAGTAAATATAAGGATGTGCTCATTGAGCTTATAGACATAACATCAAGGGAGTACCCTGATATAAATGATTATGGTTTTGTGGGCTTTGCATCTTATACGGATCAGCTTCAAATGCCTGAACTTATGAAGAGCTATATAAGCAGTATGAAAACTCCCAATGGGAAATATGCCTTTATACTGTGCACATATGGCTCGATTCCGGGTAGGGCTTTGCTTCATCTCAAATCAATTGTGAAGAAGAGAGGGTTCGTAGTTTTTGATGGTATAAGTGTACATACACCTGAAAACTATCCCCCAATGATAAATAACGGCATGGCATTTACAGATGAGCCTTCTGAAAAAGAGATATCGAAGCTGAGAGCATTTCTAAGAAGACTGGAAGAAAATCTGTATCTGCTAAAAGAGGAGAAAACACCTTTAATACATGAGCTGGATGTTGAGGTAATGAATAGAATGATACCGGTATTGCCCAAGTTTTTATCCAGAATGGCAATGGGTATAAAGAGTGTAGATAAGTCAGGCTGCATAAGCTGTGGCCTGTGTGCTAAACAATGTCCGTATAACGCTATAGAGATTTTAGGGGGGTATCCTAACTTTAACGAGAAGGCGTGTGACCACTGCTGGAAATGCTATAATCACTGTGCAGTGGGAGCAATACATACAAGGAAATATTCCGGTGAAGGCAGATATCCCAAGCCTCTGAGTGAGTATTTGGATAAGCTTTTTGAGCTGTGAACATAAGCAGTTAATGACTGCTCTTTTTTTATACTTGAAAGCTTCTATAATTATTTAGAACATTTTCAATTTAATATAATCTCGGATTAAATGTACTTGCAGGAGTTTTCTTTGCAGAAAGAGGCACGTGTGAGCAGATGCGGCTTCAGCAGCCTTTGTACATGAAAAAGAGTATACAGCAATATGTTATAATAGATTTGTGTATTATTTTATGAAAGGGTGGGTTTATTGGAACTAAAAGAGCAAATTAAAAAGGCGGCAGATGAAATAAAAGAAGAGCTTATTGAACTTAGCAGAAGGATTCATGAAAATCCGGAGCTGGGTTTTCAAGAGTATGAGGCTGTAAAAAACATAACGGACCTGATGCATAAACATGGATTCAGAATTGAAAAAAACATAGCAGGTCTTGAAACTGCATTTAGGGCAGAGTATAACTGCAAGGGCAGCGGACCAACTATAGCATTTTTGGCTGAATATGATGCACTTCCTGAGATCGGCCATGGCTGCGGGCACAACCTTATTGCAGCCATGTCTGCAGGAGCGGCTATAAGTCTCAGCAAGATAGCGGACAGGATAAACGGGAGAATAGTGGTTCTCGGGACTCCGGCAGAGGAGGGCGGCGGCGGAAAGGTTATAATGGTAAATAAAGGCTGCTTTGATGATATAGATTACGCTTTAATGATACATCCAAGTACTGAAAACCTCATTTGCAGAGGTGGTCTTGCAACAAGGGGCATGAAGATAGAGTACTTTGGAAAGTCCACTCACTCAGCTGCACCTGAAAGTGGAATAAATGCACTTCAGGCTGTTATCCAAACCTTCAACGGCATAGACAGCATAAGAGCTCTGCTGCCTTTAAAGTCCAACATAAACGGGATAATTACTGAAGGTGGTAAGGCATCCAACATTATACCTGACTATGCAGCATGTAAATTTACTGTGAGGGCGGATACTTTAAAGGATCTGAAAATAGTTATAGGGTATATGGAAAGGGTGGTTAAATCCGTTGAAAAGCTTACAGGTGCTAAGGCTGAAATAACTAAATCCATACTTTATACTGAAAGATATCCAAACAGATGTATCGATGAAAGGCTGAAAGAGAATGTTGCTGAGTTTGGTGAGGTTATGGGATATCCAGATCCAAATATGAAATACGGTTCTTCTGACATAGGCAACGTAAGCCTTGTGGTACCAGCCATACATGCATATCTGAAGATTGCAGAGCCTGAAGTAAACAGTCATTCAGTTGATTTTACCATAGCATCAATAACGGATATAGCTCATCAACAGATGCTGAACGGTGCAAAAGCAATGGCTATGACAGGGTTGGATATATTGGCTGATAACGAGCTAAGAGATAACATCCGGATGGAGTTTGAAGAGAAGGTTCCAAAATACAGCAGAGAAGATCTGGAGTAGCGTATATGCATTGATATTGGAGGAAATATGAAGCAGATAGATGAAAGAGATATAATATTTTCAAGAATGAATTATAAGCAGGGAACTCCTCAATACGATGATTACTATTCAAGAAATCCGGATAAGAAGCTTATTGATGACAATCTGAGGTCCATGCCTCAAATGGGGAATGTAGGAAATACCTTTTATGATGCCATAAATTCACCAATAGTGGATGCAGCCTTCAAGTTTCTGTCAGACATAAAAAAATACTCAGAAGGCGAAATATCCCAAAGAAAAATAGATATAGACCCAAAAACAGCGACTGAAAGACTAAAGGGTCTTGCGAGATTTTATGGAGCCAAGCTGGTTGGCATAGCAAAAATGGAGAATTATCATTACTACAGTAATAGAGGCCGTGAAGCTGTGAACTATGGTGAGGAAATTACTGAGCATCATAAATACGGAATTGTCTTTGCGGTGGAAATGGAAAGGGAGATGATATACAGAGCCCCGCAGTTATCAGAATCCATTGCAGTTACCAAAGGATATGTGGATGCCGCAATCATTGGTATGATATTATCCTACTATATAAGAAGACTAGGATATGAAGCAAGAAATCACATGGACGGCAATTATCTTGTAATAGCACCTTTAGTAGCTGAATCTGCAGGCTTGGGTGAGTTTGGAAGACATGGACTGCTGGTTACACGAGAATATGGACCACGCGTGAGATTAGGAGTAGTGACCACAGATATGCCCCTGCTGTATGATGAAAAGGATTACTTTGGAATGCATGAATTCTGTGAGCTGTGCGTGCTTTGCTCCCGTGTCTGTCCGGGAAGATGCATTCCTGAGGGAGGACAGTGTGAAACAGACGGATTGATGAGATGGAAGATAGATTCGGAAGCCTGTTACAGCAGATGGAGAATGCTGGGTACTGATTGCGGAATATGTCTTGCCAGCTGTCCCTTCAGCAGTAGTGTTGATTCAGAGCTTATTAGCAAAATGAAGGAATCTGCTGCAGTAAGGCTGGAAATATTGGAGATGCATAAGATAAAACATGGTATCAGGCCATATATAAAAGGTGATGTAGACTGGATGATATAAAATCATAAAGTGTAATGACGGTGCAGCATGAGCTGCATCTTTTTTATGTACAGGAATGCTATATAAATATCTAGTCTGGCCAATGCATATGACGGAGCAGAAGGCACTTGCCTGGAATGCGATTTAAGCGGTCTTTATAATTAACTTTTCAGCAATATTTTTAAAAATAAGCAATTTTCCAAAAGCATTTCTCATATATTTTTAATAATATAGCGTTGTATTACAGACTGATTTGGGGAAGGAAGTGCTTTATGAGGAAGCGTATTATTGGTTTTTTATTGTCGGTTTGCTTACTACTCTGCATAGTGTTAAATGCTGTGATTTATGCAGAAGAAAGTGTAGTAATCACGTTATCAAAGCAAGCTTACACTTTACGTGAGAAGGGTATTGTAACCATAAGCGGTTTATCTGAGTCGGCTATTGAGGAAGGAGCTTGGATAGCTATTGAAAAGGTAGGAACAAAGCATGAAAACTCTACGATTGAAGCTTATGTTTCCGACTTTGATGCACAAAGCTCCTATGAATTTACTGCACCTAGAGAATTCGGTGAATATGAGTTGAGAGTTTATCATTATGATTATACTGTAATAGGAATTATAAAGTTCTCAGTTGTACCCAGCGCTGCAGGAAAGGATGATATAACAATCAGCAAATCAAAACCTAGACTTAAGGAGAAAATGTCCGCAGTAATATCAGGACTTACGGCTGAGGAAATAAATGAAGGAGTTTGGATTGCAGTTGAAAAGGAGGGTACAAAGCCTGACAACTATACAGTTGCTCAATATATATCAGACCTCCCTGCTGACAACAAGTTCGAGTTTGATGCCCCGTGTGAGTTCGGTAAATATGAGCTGATAGTATTATATCCTGATTATACTAAATACGGTACAGTTAAGTTTGAGGTAGTACCGGGAGTTGCGGCCGAAGCTGATATAGTGCTTTCAAAATATGAGGTTAAGCTCGGAGAGGATATGAAAGCTACTATCAAAGGGCTAATAAAGGAAGAAATAGATGAAGGAGTTTGGATTGGAGTCGAGCCTGAAGGTACAAAACTTGAGAATACAGCATTATCGCAGTATATTTCTGATTTGGATAAAGAAAACGAGTGGGATTTTAAGGCTCCTACACAGTTTGGAAAGTATGAGCTTAGAGTAATATACCCGGACGCTAAAACCATATATGGCACTGAGAGCTTCAGTGTTGTATCCAGTAAGGCTGAAGCAGGCGACTTGGTACTTTCTCCTGCTTCTGCTGCACCGGGTGAGAAAATGAAATTCACAGTAAAAGGCTTGACTAAGGGCGAAATAGAGCAGGGGGCTTGGATTGGTTTGGCAAAGGCAGATGCCAAGCTGGAAAACACAGCCTTGGAAGCCTATATAAGCGAACTTCCCATAGGAGACACGTATGAATTCGACGCCCCCATGGAAGCAGGCACATATGAGCTGAGGGTATTCTGCAGCAGCAGCTTGCTTCCAGAACAAATGGAATACGCAATGTTTGGAAAGGTTGCATTTACAGTGAGCGGAGCTCCGGTGGATGAAGAAATAGTAGCGGGCTATGAAGGGCTGTCCGGCTGGGCTGTAAATGAGGTAATAGAAGCAAGGGATAATGGACTTGTAACCGATACTGTAATGCAGGATTTCACAAAGACAATAACAAGAGCAGAGTTTTGTGAGCTTGTGGTAAGACTTTACGAAAGAATGTCCGGCAAGACAGCGGAGCCGGTAGAGAAAAATCCATTTACAGATACTGATAACCCTGAAATACTGAAGGCATTCAATCTGGGTATAGTAAACGGTGTAGATCTCCAAAAGGGCATATTCGCCCCGGACAGCTTTGTAACAAGAGAGCAGATATCGGCTATGTTTGTAAGGGCACTGACTAAGATTATGCCTGAGCTTAATATAAAGGATGCTGATTTCACTCAGAAGTTCTATGATGAGGATGAGATTTCTTCATGGGCATATGACAGCTTGAAATTCTTAAACCACAATGGTATTTTCGGAGGCTCGTCAGGGTATATACTTCCTAAGGCCAATACAACAAGGGAACAGGCAATTGCTTTAGTAAGAAGGATATTTGATAAATTCTTTCAAATATAATGGATAGACATAAAAGCGCCTATGGATTCATAGGCGCTTTTGTATCAGAATGCAGTTGTATGGATGATGTACTGGCAGTTAAGCCTGGGCAAAGTCATGGTAGTTCTAAAGCAACATAATAAAGCTATGTACAAAACTAATGATGAGAAAATGAAAGGTGTTATAGAGTACATCAATGAGAGCTACTGTCATGATTGTTCAGTGGAAGAGATGCTCAGATGGAAGGTATGAGTAAAAATCATTTCTTCAGATTATTGATAGTAGAAACAGGAAAGATTCCTTAGTACTATCTCTTAGATATAAGGATTGAAGAAGCAAAGGAAATGCTGAACAGCTGTAGCATAACCGATAGCATTTGCAAATATTGTCGTATTATATTATAATATTAGCGGAAATTCTAAATAAAGGGGAAGTAAAATGAGTTTATTGGAAAACTGGAGAGAAACCGCCTATCAGGAGCAGGATGAAAGCAGACAGAAAAAATTCTGGACTGAATATTTTGAAATCGAGCAGGGAATATACGAGAAGCTGCTTACCAACCCTTCAGAAATAGCAGAGGGTACAGTGGCAGAGCTTGCTGAAAGGTACGGAACGGATGTACTTCGTTTTACAGGCTTTTTGGATGGTATCAATGACAGCCTGATAACACCTAACAATCTGGATGAAATAGAAGAGACCAGTACAGTAAAGCTGGAAATAGACCACGAAAAGCTATACTACAATATGCTGGCTGCAAAGGCTCATTGGCTTTATAATTTACCTCAATGGGAAAGCATACTTACAGCGGAAAAAAGAAAAGAAATTACAAAGGCTCAGAGATTGTCAGGTACAGTCCGTAAGGAAGAAGAGCCCGGAAGAAATGACCCTTGCACTTGCGGAAGCGGTAAGAAATACAAAAAGTGCTGCGGTGCCGTATAGAAATAACAAAACTCCAATCATGCAATTGGAGTTTTATTATTTCATTATTTTAGGTTAGGAGGCTTTCTGAGCTTGGTTGCCTGCTCAAAAGAGTAAGCCAGCTTTATCAGTATATCCTCCTGGAAGGCTCTCGCTGCAAAGGTTATTCCGAAGGGCTCACCTGTGCTTAAGTATCCCGCAGGCACTGCTATGGAGGGATAGCCGGCTCGCGCTGATATGTCACAACCCCAGGAGGTTGGGAAAAGCATTGCATCCAGCTTATTTCTTTCCATATACGCATCTATACCCTTTACTTGTGAAAGCTCTAAATCCCTCAGCTTCTCATTTATATATTCTGATTCAGTTAAAGTACCGCTGGTTTTTTCGGAATCCAGGAGTATTTTTTGTCCAAACTTAAGTGTTTCTTTGGGATGTTTCATATTATATTCAATTATTTCTCTAAGCGATTTTACAGGAGCATTCTGTCCTTGTGATGCCAAATAAGCATTCAAATCAGACTTGAACTCATATACAAGCACATTCCAACTGCTGAAATCCCTTGCAGTATCTATATTATCATCTTCAATAACAACTGCACCAAGCTCGCCTAGCTTATCCGCCACTTGCTTCATTATTTCCTTCATCTCATCATTCAGCTCGTCATGGTAATAGTCTTTAGGAATGCCTATTCTGGAGTCCTTTAGACCATTGGGATTCAAACAAGAAGTATAATCTATTGAGGGTTTCATTTTTATCAGGGATGTTGCCGCATCATTTTCATCTGGACCTGCTATAGCTGTAAGAAGTATAGCCGCATCTTCTACAGTTCTGGCCATTGGTCCTGCAGTATCCTGGCTGTGTGCTATAGGTATTATGCCGCTTCGGCTTACTAGCCCTATGGTAGGCTTGATTCCTACAATAGAATTTTGACAGGCGGGGCTTAGTATGGAGCCTGAGGTTTCGGTGCCTATGGCAGCAGCGCAAAGGTTAGCTGTAACAGCAGCAGCAGATCCCGAGCTTGATCCGCTTACATCAAACTCTCCATAAGGATTTTTTACCTGCCCTCCTCTTGAACTAAAGCCATTTGGCATACCCTCAGTCATAAAATTAGCAAGCTCAGTAAGATTTGTTTTACCCAGTATTACTGCTCCTGCATTTCTCAGCTTAGTAACAATAAATGCATCATAAGCCCCATAGTTATCAGACAGAGCCAGTGCACCTGCAGAGGTATGCATCTTGTCAAAGGTGTTGATGTTGTCTTTAATGAGAATCGGAATACCATGCAAAATGCCTCTTGCACCGTTATGCTTTCGTTCTTCATCAAGTGCTTCTGCTATATGGATTGCATCCGGATTCAGCTCCAGTACTGAGTTAATGCTCGGGCCTCTTTTGTCAATCTCTGCAATCCTCTTCATGTACATCAGTACAAGCTCTCTGCTGGTTATGGTACCCTCACTCATTGCAGCTGCCATGTCACTTATGGAAGCTTCTTCAATAACAAATTTTTTTACTTTTTTTTCTTCTATCATACTATAACCCCTTTCCCACTCGAGTTACTATTTCATATTCTATAATAAAAGAATAAATCCTGCGAAATATAGTAATTTTGATATTGGACAAATATGATTTTTAATGAAATACAAAGAAAAAATCTGAAATAATGAGCTATTTTTGAAGAATAATGAGTGTTAAAACACAAAGGTCAGAGAAGGTCAAAAACTGATATTGATGGCAAGGAATGTTTCGTGTTATAAAATAATTAAGGTCAAAGAAAGTCAAAGTCAAAATTATCAGGAGGTGCTATTATGTTTGGATTAACTCCATATAACAAAAGAAATAACGCAATAGAAAGAAGACCAAGAGATATTTTCGATATTGCGGGTTACTTTGAGGATTTCTTCAACGACTCATTCTTCCCAAGCTTTTATGGCAGTAGTGGAATGATGAAGGTAGATATCAAGGAAAATGAAAAGGAATACATCATAAGTGCAGATTTGCCGGGCGTGAACAAGGAAGAAATAAATATCGACCTGAAGTATGACAGACTCACAATATCAGTTGAAAGAAATGAACAAATAAACGAAGAAAAAGAAAACTATATAAGAAGAGAAAGAAGATTCGGCTCCATGAGCAGAAGCTTCTATGTCGAAAACGTAGTTGAAGGTGATATTAAGGCAAAATTCGAAAATGGTGTTCTTTCAATAGTACTGCCCAAGAGGGAAGCATCTACAGTGAAGAGAAGCAGAATTGAAATAGAATAAGGACTTTGGGAGTCCTTATTCTTTTTCTCTGTTATGGTATATAAGAACTATTGTGATATATAATAAATACATAGCTGAAACAGGAAGTGAGAAGATGGGTACTGAAAAACTACCTTTAGCAGATATTTACATTCCTCAAAAACTTGAAACAGCAACCTTAGCCCTTGGCTGATTCTGGGGTCCTGATGCCCGGTTCGGGCTGACAAATGGAGTTTACAGGACTAGAGTAGGATACGCAGGAGGTACAAAGTCCAACCCTTCATATTACGAGCTTGGTGACCATACAGAGACAGTTCAAATAGAATATAATCCTGAAGAAGTATCTTATGAACAACTGCTTGAGATATTCAGAAGCAGCCACTGTGCGGAGTTCAAGGCACCGTCTGTACAATACGCTTCTATAATATTCTACCATGATGATATGCAGAGAAAACTTGCTGAGAAAGCAATTAACAAATGGAAAAATGAAACCTTCAAAACAATACATACAAGTTTAAGACCCTTTGATAAATTTTATATTGCAGAAAACTATCATCAAAAGTATTATCTTCAGCTGACCAGGGAGATAATGCAAGAATACAATACTTTTTACAGCAGCTTCAGCAAATTTGTTGATTCTACAGCGGCTGCTAAAGTAAACGGATATATTAAAGGATATGGCAATCCTGAGAGACTTAAAGAGGAAATAGGTAAGCTGGGTTTATCTGAAAAAGCACAAAAAAGACTAATGAGCATTGTAGAGAGCTATTGAATTTCATATACTTATAATAAGGCTATAATGTTTTATTAATATCAACATAACATTACCTCCATATAATGAAAGCAAAGGAGGTGATTTACATGCTTCAATTACCCTATGATATAACAGATCAAAAAAATACATGGTGGCACTCCTTTATCAGTTCGGAGCTTTCTTCATATTTCAGGTCAGAATTTCTAAAAACAGTAATTCCAAAGCTCTATGATATATAGAGGTTTGGAATTACTGTTTTTTTGGTAGTTTTTACTTAAATATGCGTTTATAAAGCTGGTAAAAATAATCTCAAAGAGGTGATTTTTAATGCGTAGTCCAACCTATGGAGAAGTCTCTTTCGAAAAAATGTCCCAGATCATCAAATGCTTTATATCAGAAGAGAAAGATAAGCAGTATAGAATCACAATAGGAACAGATTCACAAAACCACGATCTCACAAAGGTTGTCATAGTGGCAGCAGTATGGAAAGTGGGCTATGGGGGGATTTTCTTCTATGATATAAGATATATAAAGAAAATCACCAATATCAGGCAGAAAATATTCTATGAAACAAGCTTAAGCTTGGAGATGGCAAAAAAGCTGTCAGATACTTTTGTCTCTGAGTATGTTGATTTTGATATAGATATACATGTTGATGCAGGCGAAAACGGTCCTTCATCCAAAATCATATCAGAAATAGTTGGCTGGGTAAAGGCTTGTGGATTTAAGTGCCATACTAAGCCGGAATCCTATGCTGCTTCTTGCATAGCCAATAGATTTTCCAAATGACTCTATACACTCATCAACATTTGCTTAAGCTGGTTATTGTATTTGTCATCGTCACTTAACCTCAAAAGGCTTTCCAAAAAGTATCTGCTTTTACTCTTTGGGGGCTTTTTTGATTTTAATAGCTTTATCATCACCATACAGGTATCGTATTTTTGTACATGAGTATGACCTTCACTGAAGTTTTTGTCTGAGTTGTGAACTATGAAGCCATGGTTTGCCCTATATACCTTAAAGTTGGTGTTTTGATAAATCTGTGTACTCAAACAAATCACCACCACAAAATATTTACACCCGAAAGGGTATGTAAGACTGATTTGATAAGGTTAATACGCCGGAAAATCGCAAAAGGAGCCATATCGTATGCCCTAGACAGCCATAGATACAGCTCCTTTTATATAACCTATAATGATGCCTGAATCTGCATTTTTTAAAAGTAATTGTGGTTGAACTGGGATTTTCTCATATATGCTGACAATCATGATGTACCTCCCGGGCTGAGATTATTATTTCTTCCTAATAATATAGTATGCATAGAAGGTTATATAGATATATTATTTATGTAAAAAACTGTTTAAAATATCTGAAAATTTTATAACGAGTATTTAACCTTTACTTAATGCATATTAAACATGATGATTCCAATAGGCTGATAAAATGGTATTGGGAGAAATTACTCAAGATAAAGACTATTTTTAAGTATGGGAAGTGATTTGCATGATGATAAATACTCATAGGACAATAGGAAAAATGATGTATGATTATACAATGGAAAAGCTTGGATTTATGCTGGACGAGAAAAGCCTTAAGTATGGCTGTATAAAGCCTGATATAAAATCAAAATACCGTGCTATACCCCATTATATAGAAACATCCTTTCATTATGTACTGAGAATTATAAAAGAGTTGAGTGCGATGGAAATACCAAATACCAAAAAAGAGTTGAAGAGCTTTTCCGAAAAGCTTGGAATCGCATTGCATTATATTGCCGATTACTTCTGCTATGCTCACAACAGCTGTGAATATGAGTTTCTGCCTGTTCACCTGATATATGAGAAAAATCTGGGTAAATATATTTCAGAGCATGGAATTATGGAAAGATGTATGGAGAATGCATCATGGCTTGATTTTTCTGAAGGCTTTACGGATGCTTGGACTAACGATTATCTGCTTAGTTTACACAGCAGCTATATGATGAATAGAGCAGGTATGAAGGATGATGCCATATATGCTGTGACTGCCTGTATGGTAATAACATACACCATTATATCAACATGTGCAGAGAATGTAAGAAGGAAAGCAGCTTAAATTGACACTGCTTCCTTTTTTTAATAGTTTTGAAAAAATATTGTAACATTTCTGAAACACTTTTTTATAAATTTCGTATTATACTGTAAATAGGGTAAAATAATTCATAGAGGTGGTATTTGTGGGAATCATAATTATGTTTGTATTGATACTGATAATGCTTGACATAAAGACATATGCAAAAGAGTGATAAAATAAGTCGTCAAGGAAGCTGATGACTTGTTTTTTTGTAAAGAAAAATATTATAAAAAAATAGGTGAGAAATATCTCACCTACTTGTAGAAAACATGGTTCCCTATTCTACCTACATATGTTTTATTGTTTACTATCCAAGTGCCTGCTGATTTGGCAGGGTTGAAAAAGTATGTTGCAGCTCCCACAGGTCTTACCCCATTTAAAGCATCCTTAGCAGCATTGATGCTGTCAATAGATGGGCTTTTATAGATGGTACCATCGGCAACAGGACTGAACTGAGGAATACCCTTATAATCATCAAAAATTACACCTTTAACCGTGTTTGGAAACAAGCTTGAGTTTACTCTGTTCAATACAACATTACCTACGGCTACCTTTCCTTTATATGGCTCAGCTTCTGCCTCGGCATGTATTATTCTTGAAAGCCAGTACAAATCTGTTTCGTAGGTGCTTGTACTTCTTGAAGCTGTCGCAGAGCTTGTCCCGCCATAAAGCGCTGTCTGAGTCTGCTTTCCTGCAATGCCGTCAATTCTGAGCTTCTTAGCAATCTGAAATTTAATAACTGCATTTTCTGTCAGCTTTCCATAGATACCATCTGCACTGCTATAAAGATACCCTTGACTTATCAATGCACTTTGAAGCTTAACAACTTCTGTCCCTCTGCTTCCAAATTTCAAGGTTGTGTAGTAGGTAGTATTTGCCGACACAGATATTGCACTGGATAAAAGCAGTATGATAATCAGGCAGACAATAACTCCCATTTTCATAGTTTTTTTCATTATAAACACTCCTTCCAATCGAGCACATACAGAATTTTCTATATGTTCACCTATTGCTTCCGAAGTTAGCTGACGGGCTCGGGACAGAAGGCTCCCTACCTCGCTGCACAGACAGCAAGGATTAACCCCTAAGATGGTTCCTCCGTACCTGAGTATCTCAGGATTCAGCAAATGCTTTACTGTGACCTGAAGATCAAAATCATTAAGAGTGATTAAGAATCTTTGTCCGCAGTTTACATAATATATTATCATGAGATTTTGCATTATGTCAACTAACGGAAGAAATTGGAGTTATAGAGATAAAATGAGCAGGAGCTTAACTATTAAGTAAAAGCAGGAAGGAATATAATAATATCTATAGAATACATGGATAGAAAAATATTTCGTATATGAGAGGATGGTTTTATGAGTGGAGTATTGAAGAATCTTAATCCAGAGCCAGTTTTCAGATATTTTGAAGAAATATCAAGGATACCGAGAGGTTCTGGAAATGAAAGAGCAATCAGCGATTATTTGGTTGAATTTGCTAATAAACACAATCTCGAAATAATCAGGGATGATGTTTTAAATGTGACTATCAAAAAACCTGCAGCACCGGGATATGAAAAAGCCCCAACTGTAATTATTCAGGGTCATATGGACATGGTCAACGAAAAGAATAAAGAGACAGTTCATGATTTTGACAAGGATCCCATAAAATTGAGGATAGTGGACGACATGATATATGCAACAGATACTACTTTAGGTGCAGATAACGGAATAGCGATAGCTTATGCACTTGCTATTTTGGAGTCGAAAGAAATTCCGCATCCTGCACTGGAGGTGCTGCTGACTACAAACGAAGAAAGTACAATGGGTGGTGCACTTAACTTTGATGCAAGTCATATGAAGGGCAGTTTTTTGATAAATATTGATTCTGAGGAAGAAGGAAAGCTTCTAGTCAGCAGTGCTGGGGGAACAAAGGCAAGAATCGTACTTCCAATAAACTGGGAGGTGCCAAAGTGTGCTTATGCAGTCTACAAGCTTATAATAGGCGGATTAAAAGGCGGACATTCGGGAATTGACATAGATAAGGGAAGAGGAAATGCAAGTAAGTTAATGGGAAGGCTTCTAAGTGATATTTCCAAAAGGATGGAACTGTATGTAGCAGAGGTCAACGGAGGACTCAAATCCAATGCAATAACAAGAGAAGCAGAGGCTGTAATATGTATAAATCCGGCTTATAATAGCAGACTTGAAGAGCTTGTGAAGAATTGGGATAAAACCTTCAAGAATGAGTTAAGAGCAACTGACTCAGAAGTTTATGCAAAAGCTGAAAGTTATCTTGGGAAAGTGGGAAAGGTATTTTCGGCAGACTCAATGAATAAGCTCATATCTGCAATGGTGATACTCCCAAGTGGCGTTCAGAGCATGAGTATGGAAATACCTGGTCTGGTAGAAAGCTCTACGAATCTGGGAGTAGTACAGACTCTAGAAAATGAAGTCTATCTGGTCAATGAAATAAGAAGCAGCGTGAGAAGTAAAAAATATGCAATTTGCAACAAAGTTAAGACCATAGCAGAGGTTTTGGGAGGCAATCTTGAGATTGATTCGGATTATCCTGAATGGGAGTATAATCCTGATTCAAGACTCAGAAGTCTTTTTATGAAGGTATATAAGAAAAAATACGGAAAGGATGCTGAAATAATAGCTATTCACGCAGGCCTGGAGTGCGGAGTGCTTATTCAGAAGATGGAAGGGTTGGATGCTATCTCAATAGGCCCGAATCTATACGATGTACATACTCCACAGGAGCACCTTAATATACCATCAACCCAAAGGGTATGGGAATATCTGCTTGATGTACTAAAGGAAATGAAAAACATGTAAATCTGATAGGGTAAGGAGAGATAATATATGAAATTCTGCTGGAGTACTCTGATGGTAAAGGATATGGAGGAGTCCTTGAAGTTCTATCAAGAGATAGTAGGACTTGAGATTGACAGAAGGTTCATGGCAGCACCTGAAATTGAGATAGTTTTCTTGGGACAAGGTGACACAAAGGTAGAGTTAATATGTAATGCTGCAAAGAAAGATATAAATATGGGTCAGGATATTTCATTGGGCTTTGAGGTAGAATCAGTTGATAAAATGATTGAATACGTAAAGTCAAAAGGAATGGAGATTCAGGGAGGTCCGTTCCAACCGAATCCCTTTGTCAGATTCTTCTATGTACTGGATCCTAATGGTTTGAAAATACAGTTTGTCGAGAATATAAAGCCATAAAATATAAAAGCATCTTCAACGATGAAGATGCTTTTATATTTTATTCTAAGCTTTTACTTTTTATTTTTGCCGTTGCCTTTGCCGTTGTTGCCTTTATCCTTATTCTTGTTATATTCTCTATTGGCAGTTAACTCATAATTATAGTCAACTACTCCCACTTTGCCTGCCGGAGCTGCATACCAAACTATCATGTAGTTATTTCCGTGGTTCAGATAGCCCTGAAGGCTCAATGCATCCTGCTCTGTAACATTGAAAGGATCTATATTCAGTACCTTGTAGCTGACTTTTCCGCTGTTTCCATGAGTCTTTTCATTTATGAAGGTAACTGAGTATTCCACTGTTACTCCCAAAAGCTTATCAATGCTAGTAAATCCGTCCAGAGTATTTCCTGCATTGAAGTAGCCTATTTCAGGTATTTGGATATTCTTAATGTACCAGCCTGGATCGTTATAGCTCCAGTCAGTCATGTATCTGAAGCCAATATGAACCTTCTTGCCTGCGTACGCTGACAGATCAAAGCTTTCTGCTGTCCAGTCATTGTTTGTACCTGTGAAGCCAGGGAGATTAGCTGCTATTGCAGGGTGACCTTCCGGCACTATATCATAGGAGGTATTTTCATTAGCCAAGCTTACCCATGTATTTCCACCGTCTTCTGATACTTGAACCATTCCGAAGTCCCAATGTTCTTCTATCATATACAGATGTTCAAAGTTCAGTGTTGCAGCAGTTGTGTTTGTAAGATCTGCTTCAAATATAATCTGATTGTCCTTTTCATCTCCTGTGTTTCCAAATAATACTTGGTCAGTACCTGTAGGATTGTTGACTACCATCCAAGGAGTAGCAAGGAAGTCGATTCCGTCAAATAGCAGCTTCTGTATCTTTCCGGTATCTCCAAGAGCTATGTAATCTGCTCCCCATGCAGGCACACCATCTTTAGCATTTTCCATAGCTTTTTGATAGTTAACTTTAATATCTATGCTGTCAAAATTATATATGCCTTCTCCTGGCATTGGGCTGTCTAAAGCTACTGCAATAGTAAATCTTCTGAAAAGCTCATTGAAGTCTATTCCTGTTCCAAATTGGTTTAATATTTTATTGGTACTGATTATTCCGTTGTCCTCATCCTTGGCAAGTGCTCTTACTACTTCCTTGCCATATTTGTCATTGAGGTACAGCTGCAGCAAATATGCTTGACCATAGTCTGCAAGAGTTTCTGGGCCTGTTTCTGCATTATAGTATTCATCCCAAGTTACTAATGAGTTTTCCGGATGATCCAGGAAGAAATTTACATGTCCCCAAGGATGTCCATATCCGCAAAGATATTCAGCAAAGTCTGACATACCTTCGTTGATCCAAGTTTCTTCGTCCGGGTCATTGTCAGCATGGATTAGGTGCTGAAACTCATGTGCTACAGTAGCATAGTAACCGGGATCCAATCTTGTTTCCCATTTGTTTGTATCTATAGTAATTATGTTTCTGTCCATATATCTTTCCAATGTAGGTGAGAAGAAGCCTGCTACATAGAATGGATAGGATGGGTCATGGTAGGATTCATCTCTTACGTTGTCTACAAGGATTATAACTCTTTCTTTGCCTTCGATTGGTGCATAATAGTCTTCACCAAACATTCCTGCTAAGAGTGCATGATCACCTGTATGTGAGTCAGGCATGCCGAAAAATTCTGTATCCTTGGCATATATATTATTGTCAAACTGATCTCTCATCTTGTCAACCTGCTCCTGTGTAATTACAGGTGTAGGTCTGTCATCATTATACGATATGTTATCAGCAACCCAAATTTCAACTTCATTGCCAAGACTTCTTAATGTAAAGGTCTTCAGGTAATATCCATATACTGTATCAAGAGCTACAAAGTACTTGGTGCCGCCGTTGTACGTGAAGTTGCTGTTGCCTTCAGTTTCATTTCCAGCTGTACTTCCGTCACTATTAATTTTGTCCAGTGCTGCTTGGATTTGTTCATCGATAGCAGCCCTTCCTTCATCGTCATTTTCCATTGCTCTGAGCTTGGAGCCGATATCAACAGTCTCTCCATACCTTGCTGCGTTCCAGTCGCTTGGCTCTGCATATGCAGTGAAAGTTGTGAGTGTGAATACTAAAGTGATGACAAGTAAAATAGATAATGTCCTCTTCTTCAATTTTTTTTCCCCCTTTTGTTGATGGTTAGATTTAAAATTTGACCTCCTTCTTATATAATAACAGCTGAATTACAGCTGCTGATGGACTTTAAGAAGTGCTTTGATGTTCTAAATCATATATGCAGAATCATGAAGAAATGTGAAATATTCTTAATGTAAGAAATTTCTGAAATAAAAACGTTATTAATATAATACTACAAAAATAAATTTAAACATAGTGGTTTTAACAAAAAAATTCTAAAAAAATAGTACTATTTTTGACGGCATTCGACATACAATCATATAAAATTACTATTAACAAATATTATTTGTTATAAATAGTTATTATTACTATGGGTAAAATTACATTTTGTATAACTATATTAGGTAGAGAAAAGGCTGTAATATTGTTTTGAGACCTTAAAAATAAGATAATGTAAATATAACGAAGCTATTATTCTGTTTTGTACTTAGCAAGAAATGTCAAAAAATATCGTGTAATCCCTTATATAATAGAAGCATAATATCTCTGGAGGCGGATTATATGAATCATATGGTGAGTATTCAAAAAGCTATAGATTATATTGAAGAAAACATTACCGAGGAGTTAACCCTGGAGAATATCGCCTCACAGGCCAATTTCTCCATGTATCATTTTCACCGCATATTTAGTGTGGTAGTCGGTGAATCCGTAAAGGGGTATATCAATAAGAGGAGGTTAAGCTGCGCAGCACTCCAGTTATTGAGAACCGAAAGAAGAATTATAGATATAGCTTTTGAATACGGGTTTGAATCTCAGGAAGTCTTTACAAGAGCCTTCCTAAAGCATCACGGCATTACCCCGGGACGATGCCGCAGGCTTGGGAGGGAACTAAGCTTCTATGAAAGAGTAAATCTGCTGTACAGAGAGAAAATCTACAGTAGGAGGGATCCGTTTATGGAACCTAAAATAGTAGTTAAAAAGTCATTTGAAATAGTAGGGCTGCCATGTCGAACAACGGATGAAGAAAACAGAGCTGAGTCTACAATAGGAAAGAGCTGGCTGAAGTTCATGCCGAGGATTGGAGAAGTAAAAAATATATCATATAATGCTTCCACCTATGGACTATGTACTTCAGTGCACGATCCCCAAAGGGAAGGAGAGTTCATGTACATATGTTCAATAGAGGTTGATAAGGTGGTTGATATACCTGAAGGAATGATTGCTAAGAGCGTTCCTGAGGGGAAATACGCAGTGTTTACCCACAAGGGAGAAGTAGGAGTCGGAACTGAGGCTGACCTTTTTAAGACCTATGAGTATATATATAAGATATGGCTGCCGCAGTCAGGTTATGTATTTAACAGGGATTCTTATGATTTTGAGTGCTATGACCAGAGATTCAACGGAGACTCACCGGAGTTTGACATATATATACCCATAAAATAGAGGAGGTTCCATTATGCTTCGTGAGTATGGAGTAAAGCATATAGTGCTGGATAATGGAGAAAGGCTTGCATATAGAGAAGTGGGGCATGGAGATAATGTATTGCTTCTTGTACATGGCAACATGGCATCGTCTTTATATTTCATTCCGGTTTTGGAAAGAGTACCGAAGGGTTTCAGAGCTGTTGCCATAGATTTGAGGGGCTTTGGGGAAAGCAGCTACATAAAAGAAATACAAAGTTTTAAGGATATGTCGGAGGACTTGTTCAATGTTGTATGTAAGCTAAACTTGAAGGACTTTATTATGGTGGGTTGGTCGGCAGGTGGCGGAGTTTGTATGCAGTTTGAGGCAGATCACCCGGGATATGCAAAGAAAATGGTGCTGATAGCTTCCATTCCACACTTTGGAATACCATTTTGCAGGTGGGATGAAAAAGGAAGGATGATACCTGATTCCTTTTTTAAAAGTAAGGCTGAGCTGGCAGATGATCCTATGACAGCCGGCAATGCCCTGATGGCTTTGAAAAACAAAGATGCAGATGCAATAAGACTGATTTGGGACAGAGGAACATACACCAATAAAAAGCCCGAGCCGGAATACTATGAGGTATATCTTAATGAAGCACTAAAGCATAGAAGCTTATTGGATGTCGATTGGGCAATGGCTAATTTTAATATCTCAGACGAGCATAACGGTTATGTACAGGGAGACGGAGCCATCAGCAAAATCAATATACCTGTATTGTGCATCAGAGGTGATATGGATATAGCTATTCCGGATTTCTGGGTAAAAAGCACAGTGAAGGCCTTGGGTAAAAAAGCTGTACTGAAGGTGTTCAATAAGTGCGGGCATTCACCTATAGTAGATTGTCCTGATATGCTGGTAGACGAAATAGCAGGCTTTGCAGGATCGACTTAGACATAATGAGGAGTTCGACAGTATCGAACTCTTTTTTGTTTCATGACATAATTAGGCTCTATTCATAACGAAGGCTGTTGTATTTTATAGGTAACGGATAAAAGCAAATTCATAGAAGACAGAGCGGATTGTACTTTACCGTATTGATGACCCATGAGCTGGCTGATATAATTATGTCAAGGAGTGATTCTATGGCGAATATAAAGGATGTAGCAAGGGCAGTCGGGCTATCCATTACTACAGTATCAAGAGCCTTGAACGGGTATAGTGATGTCAACAAGGATACCCGGGAAAGAATAATAAAAGCAGCAAAGGATATGAACTATACCCCCAGCAGAACTGCGCAAAGATTGGTTAAGAAAACCAGCAATACACTTGCAATCATAGTATCTGATATCAGCCCGGACGGAAGCTATATTGTTCATAATATACTTACCGGCTTTTATAATTATGCAGAATCTATAAATTATGAAGTTGTACTGTTCACAACAAACACTTCCAGGCAGAAGAAAAAGAGCTATTATCAGTTTTGTCGTGAACATGGGATAGAGGGAGCTGTAGTATGCGGCATTAGTACGGATGATCAATATTTTGCTGAACTCATGAACAGCGATATCCCTTGTGTACTGATAGATATCCCGGCTAAAGGGGAAAAGACGGGAAGCGTATCGATCGATAATGAATCTGCCTCACAAGAAGCCGTGGAATTTTTAATTAAAAATAACCATAGAAATATAGCTATAATGAATGGCAGCATGGATGCACTTGTATCACATGAAAGATTAAACGGATATTTAAACGCCCTTGAAAAGCATGGAATCAAAAAAAAGGACGACTATATATTATATGGAGATTTTATAGAAGATAAGGCTTACCAAGCTGCTAAGTCGGCTTTGAAGCATAATGCTGAAATAACGGCTGTATTTTGCTCCAGTGATTTAATGGCAATCGGGGTAATAAAGGCTGCAAGAGAACTTGGTCGAAAACTGCCTGAGGATTTGTCCATTGTTGGATTTGATGATATTTCTTTGGCGAGATATGTTACCCCTGCACTTACAACCATACGGCAGGATATGGTTGCTTTTGGTGAGGAGTCCGGTAGGCTGCTCCAAGCTTTGATAAAGGGAGAAAAATGTGAAAGGAAGAAGCTTCTGCCCTATGAGCTTATTATAAGAGAAAGCGTAGCTAAGGCACTCTGCTAAAATTCCTTAATGCATTGAAATCGTTTTGGAAAGGTGTTAATATGGTTTTAGTGCATTATTTTTTTCTTGTTATCCAAAACGTTTTGGAACGAGAGTTGGGAGGTTTTCAATGTATACTGCAATGAAGTATGATATGGGAAAAGACGATTGCGAAAATTGGATAATAGCCGAAACTGCATTTGATTATAAGCATCTTGGAAAATGTGAAGTTATAATGAGCACAGGTAATGGATATCTGGGACTGCGTTCTGCACATGAAGAAGCATATGTGGGAGAAACAAGAAACATGTTTGTCAGCGGTACCTTCAATAAGGCTTTTGAAAATGAAGTGACTGAGCTTCCCAATGCAGCTGATGTTACTTCAATGAATATAGAAATAAACGATGTAAGCTTCAATCTGCTAACCGGTACTATAATTGACTACTCAAGAACACTCAATCTGAAAACAGGTGAGGTTATTCGCAGCGTTATATGGGAATCACCAAAGGGTGATACTGTTAGATTCACCTTCAGACGTTTTACGTCATTGAAAGATTTGCATTTAATAGGACAAAGAGTTGAGATAGAACCTATCAGCGGTGATATCAGAATCAGGCTGAAGTCCGGAATTGACGGCAGGGTAACAAATTCCGGCACACAGCATTTTATAGAAATAGAAAAGAGGTTGTATGAAAATCAATTTCTTCAGATTTTGGAAAGAACAAATGAAAGCAGTATTGACTTCATAATAAATACAACACACGGCTTTTTTAGGAATAACAATGGATTTAAACCTGGAAAACCTCTTATCAGAATGGAGCGTAGAAGGCTATATCAGGAGTTTTGTATTGATGCAGTCAAGGGTGAAGGAATAGCTGTTGAAAAGCTGTCCAATGTATATACTTCAAGAGACAAGGATATGGAGGGTCACGGGCTGTCTGATATAAGGAAAATAAGTCTTGAGTCGCTTAAGGCTCAAGCATCAAAGGGTTATGCAGAGCTGCTTCGGGAAAGCTCCGATAAATGGCTTGCTGAGATTTGGAGCAGGTTGGATATCAGTATACAATCAGAAAACTCTTTTGACCAGCTTGCCATACGCTTTGCAATCTATCATATGACAGTAATGACACCTTCTCATGACAGCAGAATGGGTATAGGAGCGACAGGGCTATGCGGTGAAGGCTATAAGGGGCACAGCTTCTGGGATACTGAGCTTTTTATACTGCCATACTGGATATACAATAATCCGAAGGTGGCCAGAGGTCTGCTGGAATATAGATATATGACTCTTCCTGCAGCAAGGCGGAAAGCCGCTCAGAATGGACTTTCAGGGGCTCAATTCCCTTGGGAAAGCGCATGGCTGGAGGATGGAGATGTCACTCCTTCACATGTAGGCGTGGATATAATTACCGGAGTTGAGGAGAAGGTATGGGGAGGCATCAGGGCACTGCATATTTCTGCTGATATTGCATATGCGGTATGGCATTACTATAGAGCTACCGGTGACGAGGATTTTATGAACAGCTGCGGCTATGAGATTATTTTTGAAACAGCAAGGTTCTGGCAGTCCAGGCTGGAATGGAAGGAGAGCAGCGGCAATTACCAGCTTACGGAGGTCATGGGACCGGATGAGTACAAGGAGAAGGTTAACAATAATGCTTATACGAACTACATGGCATACTGGAATATAAAGCTTGCAAAAGACAGCTATGAAGTACTGAAGGAGACTAATCCTGAGTTGCTGGAAAAGCTGAGCAGACATCTGAAGCTCCGCGAATCATACCATCAATGGGCTGGCATGCTGGACTTGATATATCTTCCGAAGGCCAATGAAGAGCTTATAATACCACAGGACGATGACTTCTTGAGTCATAGACAGATTGATTTATCCAAATACAAGAATCAAAATGCTGTAAACTCCATAAGAGATGACTTCAATCTCAGTGAGCTTTATGAACTACAGGTATGTAAGCAGGCGGATACGCTTATTCTGTTTTATTTATTAGAGGATATGTTTGATTATGAAACAAAGCTGAAGAACTTTTACTATTATGAGGCAAGGTGCCTGCATGATTCATCACTAAGCCTGTCATTTCATTGTATTCTTGCAAGCGATATCAGAGAGATGTCAATGGCCTACAAGCTTTTTGAAAAGGCAGCAGCCATAGATTTGGGACCTGTGATGAGCTCAAGCAATAATGGCATACATGCAGCTTCAACAGGAGGCATATGGCAATGTGTTGTAAATGGCTTTGGCGGAGTCAGGATTAAAGATAATAAGCTCCATATAGAGCCAAAGCTTCCGGAACAGTGGCACAGGCTCAGATTTCCTCTTATGTGGAAAGGCGATTTGCTGCGTATTGAAATAACTAAAGAGATAATGATAATAGAGAACACTACAAGAAACAATGATGAGATCATATTATTACATAATGGTTTAAAGCACAGCCTCAAGGACAAAATAGTCCTGTATATGACAAACAGCTGAATATCCTATTGAAGTGCAAATATTTATCTTGCTTGATTCGGATGATAAATATACATGTAGTTATTTCAGGAGAGGGGTAGAGAATAATAATGTTCTTCCCCTCTCCTGTATTTCACTTTGCATAAGCTTTCAAAGCGGCGTAATATATAATATAATTAATATGATAAAGGTTATCTGCCTTTGACTTGGAGGTAGTAAAAATGGAAAAAAGCTATGAAATCGATTTGAAGTCCTTTGCAGAGGATTTAGAGGTTGATATAACTGATTTAAGGGATTTGTTTATAGTATATATAAATGAAATGAAAGAGGAAATTATAGCTGTTAATAAAATGTTACAGGAAGGCAATTGGCTGATGCTTCAAAGAACTGCGCATAATATCAAAGGAGTATCTTTAAATCTGAATCTCCATGAAATGTTTGAAGCGGCAGATAAACTGGATAAATGCTTGAAAAGCGGTAAGATGCACGAAGCCTTTGAACACGCTGCTGATATCACTGCCGCGTATGAAGCTACCAAATCCAATATAGCAGCAGCATTTAAAAAGCATGGCTATTCTATCATTATTGAATAGGTGATTTTATGAGTGTGGAAAAGAAAGTTATAATCGTTGAGGATTCTCCAACTATAAAATATGAGCTGAGACTGCTTTTTAAGCAGTTGAATATTGTGCCGCTGGAGGCAGGGGGAGAGCTTGGCCTTTTCATGCAAATAGAGCAGTATGGTAAGCTGGCCGATCTGATAATTATGGATCTCACTTTAAAGGAAGAAAACGGGTTTGATCTGATAAAAAAGCTTAAAGATGATACACGCTATAATCAAATACCTATAATAATATTAACAGAGCACGCTGATGTAAATAGTGTACTTACTGCTAAAACCCTTGGAGTTGCCGGATATATCAGGAAACCTATAATAAGGGATGAATTTATAAAAAAAGTCAGAGAGGTCCTATGATTAAAAAGCGCTGATAACTGTTTATTCAGGTAAGTTTCCATAATGAAATACAAAACGGTATACAACACGTAATTATTTTGTATACCGTTTTATTATTTTGTTGCATTTTTAATGTTAATTATTTAAAATTGTATTGCAATATTTTTTTGGGTAGTTATACTATCCACTTTTTTATTTCCAGTAAAAATCTATCAGGCTGAACACCGTTATCCTCAAGGTATTTCGCGATGCTTTTAGTAAAAGCCACAGAATTATCTGATGATATGCTGATTTTATTGAAGGTATTCACAAAATCCTCCATAAAGCTTATATGCTTGATGAATTCTGAGTAACCCCTATATGCGGCATTGTCAGTAGAAATTTTCTCTTCATGCACTGACTTACTTATAATGTTTTGCTCTTTAGGGACTTCGATGGGTTCATCCAGCATAACCTTGGATTTTATCAGATAGTTTTTAAAGTCTTTTAGCTCTACTGTTCTGCGGAAATCAAAATACTTTAGAAGGCCGCTGATATAAATAAGCATTGTATGGGCAAATCTTTTTTTTACGCCGCAGTCCTCCAGATAATTTCTGAGATCTCTGGCTTCATCACCCTGCACAACATCATAATCCAATCCTTTTACTGCTTCACCGCCATAGCGTAAAAAAACTGACATATCATCCTTACCTATGGACTCAATTGCATTGGACAGCTCTGTAACAAAGAAGCAAGGCTTTCCCTTCCACTGAATCAAATATACGGGCATCTCATTGAAAACAAGCTTTCTTGCAGTAACGTTCATTGTATCACCTCCTTTCTATATTTATTATAGAAGTAGTGACACATTATGTAAACATGGGTAAATATGCCAGCAGCTGCGTGCTGAGAGTTCATATGCATGGCTTAAAGTTGCCTGAATCTGCCGCTGGGGCTTGGAGCCGTTATACTAAAAAAACCCATACAGAAACAGGTCAATATTTCCACATGGGTTTTTTTATGCTTTGTCAGTTGCTTTTTTCTCCATATCAAGCGTGCAGGCGAATTTTTTTAGTGTATCAAGCTTATTCCTCACTGCCTCTTCTTTATATGGATTTTCCCTTGAGCTGCCCAACTTGCTTCTCACTAATTCATCCATATATGCCTTATACTTATCATTGAAATTCTTATTCATTTAAACTCCTTAAATAAGCTGTTCAGCTGCTCCATTCTTATAAGATTGCTTGTTGACGCTCTCTGTGTGCAGGTATATCTTGCTGTGATTTGTCCTCTAAGTATTGAATCCTCAAGGGAATAACCATCTAAAAAGTAGCTTGTCAAAAAGCCTACCGCAAGCCCGTCACCGGCACCGTTTGTATCTACAACCGCATCATCCAGTTCAACAGGTGCAAAATACCTGATACTTTCTTTTGTTCCTAAAGCGCATCCTTTTGCTCCCATGCCCGATATGATAATACGGCTGCTGTTTCTCTCTAAAAGCTTATTCATAAATATGGAAGGATCCGCAAAGTTTACGGATGAGAAAAATATAACATCCGCATAGTCAATGAAATCCTTTCTGTAGCTGTCATTTTCATCAACAATATCCTGTAAATCACATGATATTGTTACTCCCAGCCTTTTTGCTTCAGGCAGCAAATGCCTTGCCCAGTTTTCTATGCTGAAATGTGCAAGCTTTGTATTGGAAAATATCTTATTGCAGGCAGATTTATCGGGAATCAGCTCCATGTTGCCCTTTCCGTCATAAAAGTTCTTTCTGCGTCCGTCTTTATACATAAAGTTGCAGCTTCTTCTTGTGCCTTTGGGATCTGTGAACAGTGCTGACGTATCAATACCATCGGCATACAGCTGCTCTCTTATATATCTTCCGCTAAAATCATCTCCCACATATCCTATAAAAGCAGTGCTTTTGCCAAGGCTGCAAAAGCCCCGGCATGAAAAACCGCCCGCTTGGCCAATATAATCTATGTTTTCAGTAAAATTAGCTTCTACTTCAAAGTCTATGTCGCTGCCCTGAAGAAAAACATTTGTATCAATTCCTATGGCTCCTACTACTACTGCATCAAAATAACGGTCAGACATAAAATCCTCCTAATAGTAAATCCAGTCAGTTTGTTAACTTAATGATATGTTCTGAAATATTATACCATTTGGATAGCTGATACACAACAAAAGCGGCAGGATAATCCTCCAACTGTTGAATGAAAAACTAAATTCCAGTTTATAAGATTTAATGTAGAATTTAGTCTTTCTTAAATTCCAGAATTCCTTTACGATGAGATTGAGTTCCCTATCCGCAGTGAAAGGAGTTTTTCTATGA
>JBMORW010000053.1:0-3124 GCA_049322695.1 Bacillota bacterium
CATATTTCTTGTCCAACAATCATATTTATTAATGTAGTAAATATGATAGGAGGGCTTTTATGGCAGGCAGAGGACATGCAAAGCTGGTTTTTCCGGGTGGCAACACCAGTAAAGGATTTTACTCTTTCTATGATCATATAATACCCATTGATGCAAAAAGAATCTTTGTAATCAAAGGTGGTCCGGGCGTAGGGAAAAGCTCACTTATGAAGGCTGTAGCAGAAGAGTTCTTGGCTCAGGGCTATGATGTTGAAAAGCACTATTGCTCCTCTGACAACAACTCCCTGGATGGGTTGGTAATACCAAAAGCCAATATAGCGCTGATAGACGGTACTGCTCCTCAAAGGGTAGATTCTACCAAAGAAACCTACTCTATATATAGATAATAAGCAAATAGTAAAATGTGAATTTTGAAATAGGAAAATACAAGCAATCATACTTTAATAAAGCTAGCAATGCAAAGATTCTCACTAAAATCCAGACTTAATAATCTATGGAGTTTAATATTAATATATTATAAGAAGAATAGAAGTAGATATGCGTAATGCATGTCTGTTTTACTTTTTTGAGAAAATTTGTTTTATCAAATAATGAGATTGTAATCAATAGTTAAAGTTACGTGAGAAAACGCTTGTAGTCTCAAAGATTAGTTATACTGATATTGCATACTTTACAAAAAAATGTAAAATATGGTAAATTAAAATTGCGGCCGCTAATTAAATATTTGAACTATGCAAAACAAACAAAGGAGTGGTTTATTGTGTCAAGAAAACTTATAAGTATTATTTGTATATCGGTACTATTAATAATGTGTCTATCTTTAAATGTATTTGCAAATACAGATAATAAAACACATATTGAACTAGATAAAGAAGTCGTAGCGTTTTTGAAGGAGCATAAGATTGATCCTTCAATCTTAAATAATGCTATTGCCACAGAAAAATCACAATTAATGATTAATGCTAAAACTGCAACAGACCCTGGAGATATCAACGAAGCTGTAAAATCATTAATTGGCCAGACAAAAAGTTATAACTTTACAAATGAGCAAATTAATAACTATATTAAAGGAATAGTAAACACTCCTACAACGGCTGTAGGAGGCAATGAAGGTATAAGTTTAGCAGCGATAAATCGTCCGGGTGATAATGGAATAGGATATGAAGTAAAATCAGTTGACGGATACTATGAGACAACGGCTTTTGGCAAAATACCAAGCGTATATAGGGGCAGTAATAATGCTTCGTCGGCCTATATGTTTTATACAGTAAAAGATTCAATTGATGTAGGTATATGGTATGGTACCGGAACAGCAGGAACTGGTTGGAGGTATTGTTGGACATATGCTGGGCAACCGATGGGAACTGGATATGATCTAATATCAGGATTAACAAGCGGTAAAAATGTATATTTTCAAGCTACAGTTGTAGATAATTATTGGATAAGATTTAGAGTACTAGATGCTGCTGATTTCAGCAAAGTATTTGTTGATATTTCAGTATATTCAGGTGGTTATGGAATAACTAGAACTAACAATAATTGGAATAGGCAAATCTCTTTGTGTAATGATACAAAAGATTTTGCTGATGGTGCATATTGTAGAAATGCTGAATTTTCAAATGCATATATAT
The DNA here is from genome assembly GCA_049322695.1 of Bacillota bacterium. Classification (GTDB taxonomy): domain Bacteria; phylum Bacillota; class Clostridia; order Lutisporales; family Lutisporaceae; genus CALGKJ01. Next base: position 1,632 of record JBMORW010000053.1, read on the forward strand.
ATAATGATAATAATACTTCACAAACGATCTCAAGTAATACTGTTTCTGACCGCGTAGGGGCATTTGGCACAGATGATACTACTCGACAACAAGTAACGGTAAACAGCTATTCAGCTTGGTATATGGAAAATGTAAGTATAGACTTTTAAGTCAAAGCAGATTAAAGTGTTCTTTTACAACACTTTAATCTGCTTCAAATTCCTATTACACCTAGATATGGGTTTCAAAACAATGTAAAATAATTACAACTGTATATAATAGAATAAAGAATCAAAGTAAAATAGTGGGAGTGTATTTAATTGATAAGATTAAAGCTTTGTTTAGTGTTTTTTTTGCTTTCCGTGATATGCTTTAACAATGTATATGCAAGTTCTTTAGAAGCTATTGATGTACAAATTCCAGATTTTAAGATCACAATAAATGGACAAATAATGGAAAATGCATATAACGAGTATCCGCTTATAGTTTATAAGGATATTACTTATTTTCCTATGGCATATGAATATGCAAGATTTATGGGACTTAAAGCCAATTGGTATAAAAATAAGAAGGTGCTTTTTATTGGGGTTTCTGAAAACCCAAGCATAGAATTAATGATATACAGCAGAAATACACCTAATAAGAAAAAAAATAAAGCGTTAGTTGTGAATTATGATATTGCTATTAATACAACTAATCCCCATAACTTTTTGGATAACGGGCTAGAGGAATACCCTTTTTTAAATTTTAGAGGTGTAACATATATGCCGTTAACATGGAAATTTGCAGTAGAGGAATTTGGATGGAAGTATTCATGGGACAGTGAAAATGGATTAATAATTGATAGCTCTGATCCATTCAGACCGATAATTGATGATAGAAGGATTGGAGCTACATTACCACAGGTATTCGGCAAGGACTATTTTTATGGTGATGATTACTACGTAGGTTATCCCTATATTACTATGAATAATCAATATGACATAATTGTTAGAAAACGCGGAGAGGAAGAAAAAGTATACAACCTTAAAGAGCAGCTATCGGATGGGGATTATTTCTTCAATCAAATGGTTGATGCCAATGGAGGTATACCTGCTGACCCTACTTCACCTATAAAGCCGGTGATTGAAGGTAATATATTTTCAATTGTATGCTATAGGAATAGTACTAATGGTAGAGAGAATGTTTTACTTAAAATCGATTTGGATAATGGTACTATCATTAATAAGGAAATTATTGATTAAAATATACAAAAATAAGAGCATTGAAGCTTTATAAGCAGCTGAAATCCAGAAAAGCAGCAAAATATTATATAATGTATGGTGCCTTCATCTACCATAGTAGAAGGGGGTGCCATAATATAGTGTTTATGGACAAGTTTTATATCTGATACATATTTCTTGTCCAACAATCATATTTATTAATGTAGTAAATATGATAGGAGGGCTTTTATGGCAGGCAGAGGACATGCAAAGCTGGTTTTTCCGGGTGGCAACACCAGTAAAGGATTTTAC
>JBMORW010000054.1:0-143063 GCA_049322695.1 Bacillota bacterium
AACACCTATGTATTATGAAGCAGTAAGAGATTATAAAGGACCAAAGCTTTACTATAGATTGGCAACAGCTGAATACGCGAAATGGTTTGAAGATAAGATAGGTGTATCAACAATACCGACATGCTCCGGAGCTTCAGTTTCCAATGTTACAGTGGATATTGCCAGAACATGGGGCTGCAATCCTATAATACTAATAGGCCAGGATCTGGGCTTTACAGGTAAAGAGGTCTATGCTGATGGTGCTGTATTAAAGGAGCAGTGGGATAAGGATATTAATGAAAGGATAGATCAGAATAAAAAAGAGCTTTATAATATCCTCACAGATATATATGGGCAGCCTATTTATACTGATCAGGCCATGCTTTCAATAAAAGTGTATTTTGAAGAATATGTAAAGTCAGCTAAAGACATACACCTGTTAAACTGTACAGAAGGTGGCGTGCCAATTGATGGAGTCGAAAATAGATCACTAAGAGAGGTTATTAAACAGTATTGTATAAAGGATTATAACATTGATGAAATGTTAAGAGACATCTATAATAAAGAGATATCAAAGTCCATGAGTAAAGCTGATGATGTGGACAAATTCTTGAAAGAACTATATAATGAAACCTTACGCATGAAAGAGTTAGCTCTGAAAAGAATAAAGCTTTTATATGATACCTCAAAGAAAGGCAGTATTGATAAAAATGCTTGGAGAAAAATTGATAAGCTCACTGAAGAAATTGAAAAAATGGACTCATATAAAAACTTGATAGGTAATGTTTCTCAAATATTTCTACAGGCATTAAAAAATGAAAATGAGAGAAGTGCGGAAAAAACTGATAGTATCAAAGAAAAAAGAGAGATTTTGATAAGTGGTCTTCTTAAACAATATGGATTTGTTTCAGACAATGTATCGTATGTAAATAGTATTCTCAGTAAAATATTGATGTGAAGAAGGAGTGAGAAGATGTCAGAAACTAATAAGCTTAAATTTGAAACAATAGAAACGGTTATTGAATACTCAGGCAAGCTAATAAATGCGGTGGATTATGTTACTGGATTACTTCAGGAAGGTAAAGATGTTGAGGCAAATAATGTATTATCTGATTTTATTGATGGGATCAAATGGGTGGTTGAGGCTCTTGAACTGACAAAGGATATTCATAGTATTGATGTGTCTTCGATCAACAATGATTTTAATGCTTTGGTTGATTGCTTGAGCAATTCTGATTTTGTTAGCGTGGCAGATATACTTGAATATGAAATTGCGGAAACTTTGAAATCATGGATAAACATATTGCAAGAATCCCTGGAAAAGCAACAATAGATAATTCTAGCTATAAGGATGTGAACTTATGGTCAACCCGTTTATAGAAATTTACAGGAGCCATGCATATAGCAATGCGAACAAATTGCCACTTAGAGACTTTCCATTTGTAGTGGATGTGGAAACGACCAATCACTGTAATCTAATGTGCAAAATGTGTTCCCGTAATGTAATGAAGAGAAGCTGCGGGTATATGAGCTTTGATACTTATAAAAAAATAGTTGATGAGTGTGCAGAAAATAATGCAGCTATAAGACTCATTAGATGGGGAGAACATCTTCTTCACTCAGAGGTATTCAAGTTTATTCAATATACTAAGGAAAAAGGTGTTTTGCTGCACCTGACAACCAACGGTTTGCTGATGGATGAAGAAAAATCGACGAGGCTGATAGAGCTTGGCTTAGACAGCTTGATAATTTCAATGCAGGGGGCAACAAAAGAAGGCTACGAGGATATGAGAAATAATGATAACTATGATCTTTTAGAGAAAAATATTAAGTATTTTATGAAAAAAAGAAATGAGTTAGGAAAAGACAAGCCTTTTGTTCATATATCCTCAACAATGACTGATGAAACAGAAGAACAGATCTCTGCCTTTATAAAGTATTGGAGCAGTTTTGTTGACAGTGTTGATGTTGGTAAAACATATTTTGCCATGGTAGATAAAGAGGGATACCATGATGTTATTGCAGAGTATTTGCCAAGAGAAACAGTTAAGAAGATATATTCCCCCTGTACAGAGGTATATCAGAAAATATCTGTAAACTGGAACGGTGATATAACTGCCTGCTGTGCCGATCATGACAATTATATGCTTTTAGGAAATGTTATGGAGACTTCTATTAGAACTGCTTGGCATAGTAATAAATTAAATGAGTATAGAAGAATACTTGATGATATGGGCATGGAGAAGCTGCCTTTATGTAAGGATTGTTATCATACCTATGAAGGTATATAGTATTAGATTTGAGGAGTAATATAAATGGATAGAAAAATACTGGCTATCATACCTGCAAGGGGAGGTTCAAAAGGCTTACCTCGCAAGAACATACGATTGATGCTTGGAAGGCCTCTTATTGCATGGACCATAGAGGAGGCAAAAAAATCTAAATATATTGATAGACTGGTTGTATGTACTGAGGATAAAGAGATAACAGAAATGTGCTGCTCCTTGGATGTAGAAATTATAAGAAGACCTGATGACCTGGCAACTGATTCGGCATCTGTACATGATACAATTTTATATTGTCTTAACATTCTCAAAGAAAAAGAAAGCTACATACCTGAGCATGTAATGCTGCTTCAATGCACATCTCCTTTGAGAAAAGCGGTACACATTGATGAAGCTATTGAGCTGTTGACAAGGTGTAACTCAGAAGCAGTTGTTTCAGTTTGCAGAGAAAAACACAGTCCTTATTGGCTGAAGACAGTTGATGAGCAAGGGTTTACAAAAGATTTTCTGCAATATGATAAGAAAAGCCTGGTTAGGCGTCAAGACTTGCCGATTCTGTATAGGCTTAATGGAAGCATTTATATATCGAAAACAGAGACTTACCTTAACAGAAAAAGCTTTGACGGTGATGGAACACAGGCATATGTAATGGATAGTAATGATTCCATAGATATAGATGATGAGATTGACTTTTTAGTCGCAGAATTGCTATTAAAAAGAACATTACTGCAAAGTTAGGCAGGTGGTTTAAGTGAACTTGAAAAATGTTGATAAAATATTAGTACATATGGACGACTCAATCAAAGCTGTTATGAAGACCATGGATGAAGGTGCCATGGGCATAGTGCTTATAGTTGATGATAATAAAATGTTAAGAGGTACAGTAACAGACGGAGATATCAGAAGAGCCATAATAAACGGCAAAGACTTAGAACAGAGCGTATACAATATAATGCAGGTGAACTTCAAATATATTACACAGGAACAGGTTAACAAAAATAGTGTAAACCGCTTTTTCGAAGAGAAGCTTGTAAGACAGCTGCCGGTGCTTAACAGATTTAAGCAGCCCATAGGTATCATACTGCTGGAGGATATGTTTTCGCTACCTGAGAAGAATAATTATGTTGTTATTATGGCAGGCGGTTTAGGCAGCAGGCTAAGGCCTCTGACTGACGAGATACCTAAGCCAATGCTTAAAGTAGGAAGTAAGCCTATACTTGAAACAATTATTGAACAGTTCAAGAAAAGTGGCTTCAACAATATATTGATTTCTGTAAACTATAAATCTAATATTATTGAAGACTACTTTCAAGATGGTTCCAGCTTTGGGGTAAGTATAGAGTATGTTAAGGAAAAAGAGCGTCTGGGAACTGCCGGTGCTTTAAGATTAGCCAGGCAGTATTTGGAAAGCCCTTTTTTTGTTATTAACGGGGATATATTAACAAATCTAAACTTTAACAGTTTTCTTGATTTTCATTATGAAGGCAATAATGATATGACTATAGCAACAAGAAGCTACAATTTTCAAATACCCTATGGAGTAATAAATACTAATAATGATAAGATAGCTTCACTTGATGAAAAACCGGAAATGACTTTCTCAATTAATGCCGGAATATATATACTGAATCCATCTATTATTGAATATATTCCGGAAAATATCTATTATGGAATGAATGATCTTATAAATACTACTCTGCAAAAGCAGCATATTATTGGGAGCTATCCATTAAGAGAATACTGGATAGATATAGGACACATGCAGGATTATTACAAAGCAAATGAAGATATAAACAAGTATTTTGGAGAGTGATAGTTTGAATAAATTCAATCATCACGTTCGCAAGCGAACTTCCAACCTGCCGCTTTGGAAGTTTATTCATTACTTTTTGCACTGTGAGCGGCAGAATGGAGGTTAAACATGGACTTAAAAGGGAAAAAAGTTATAGTTACCGGTGCTGAAGGATTTATAGGCAGCCATCTTGTAGAAAGGCTTGTTGAAAAAAACTGTGATGTTACAGCTTTTGTTCAGTATAACTCATTTAACAATTGGGGCTGGATTGAAACCTTTGATAAAAACCTGAAGGATTCTATAAAAGTGGTACAAGGCGATATTAGAGATTACTCGCACTTAAAGAACTGCATCAGCGGGAACGAAGTTGTAATGCATTTAGCTGCACTTATTGCGATACCTTATAGTTATCACTCGCCTGATGCTTATGTTAATACAAATATTACAGGAACGTTGAATGTTATGCAGGCATGCAAAGAAGCAGGTATTGCCAAAATAGTACATACCTCTACCAGTGAGGTATATGGTACTGCACAATATGTTCCAATAGATGAGAAGCATCCACTTCATGCTCAATCACCCTATGCAGCAACAAAAATAGGAGCAGATAAAATCGCTGAGAGCTTTCATCTTTCATTTGGATTGCCGGTAGCGACTATAAGACCATTTAATACATATGGACCACGACAATCAGCAAGAGCTATAATACCTACTATTATTTCTCAGGTATTAGCCGGCAGTAAAACTATTAAGCTTGGAAATCTGGAGCCGACCAGAGATTTTAACTATGTTCTTGATACGGTTAACGGATTTATTCTTGTTGCTGAAAATGATAATACAGTAGGAGAAGTAATAAATGTAGGCTCAGGAAAAGAAATAACCATAGGCGAATTGGCAAAAAGTATTTTTAAACTAATGGATGCCGACATAGAAATTCAATCAGATATGAACAGACATAGACCCGAAACAAGTGAAGTTTACAGACTTTGGAGCAATATAAGTAAAGCACAAAACATAATAGGCTATAGTCCAAAATTTACTTTGGAAGAAGGTTTGTCTGCAACTATTGATTGGATGAGGATAAACAAAAGCAGCTTTAAGACCGATATATACAATATATGACAAAAGCTTATGAGGTGGTTTTATGATACCGCTATGTGTACCGCACATAATTGGAAACGAGTGGAAATACATAAAAGAATGTCTTGATACAAATTGGGTTTCCAGTGCTGGCAGCTATGTAGACAAGTTTGAGCAAAAGTTTAGCGAGTTTTTGAAAATTAAAAAGTCAGTAGTAACTATAAACGGGACTGCAGCATTGCATTTAGCATTAAAAGCCTTAGGTATCTGTGAAGGTGATGAAGTTATTGTATCTTCACTCACCTTCATTTCACCTGTTAATGCAATCAGATATGTTGGAGCAGTGCCTGTCTTTGTGGATGTCTGCAGAGACAGCTATGTAATGGATGTCGAAAAGATAGAAGAATTGATAACTGAAAAGACAAAAGCTATCCTGCCTGTTCATATATACGGTCATCCGGTAGATATGGGCAAGGTTATGGAACTGGCAAAAAAGTACAATCTTAAAGTAATTGAAGATGCAACTGAATCTTTGGGGTCCTTATATAAAGGAAGGCATACAGGCACTATAGGAGATATTGGCTGTTTCAGCTTCAATGGCAATAAGCTTATAACAACAGGTGCCGGAGGTATGTTAGTTACTAATGATGTGGAAATTGGTGAATATACCAAATATTTATCTAATCAAACAAAAACAGTAATGGAAAATGGCGGCTTCTGTCATGAAGAAATAGGCTATAACTATAGAATGCCGAATATTGTTGCTGCTATGGGAGTGGCACAAATGGAGTCCATTGAGCATTATTGTTCGATTAAAAAAAGAAACGCCGATACTTATTCACAGCTATTAAAGGAAGTAGTTGGAGTTACCTTACCTGTTCAAAAACACGATGCAGAAAATATTAACTGGCTGTACTCTGTTGTAATCGAAAATGAATACAAGCTTAGCAGGGATGACTTAATAAAAACATTGAAACAGAATAACATAGAGAGCAGACCATTTTTTATGCCGATACACTTGATGAAGCCATACAGCCAATGCAGACATGGAGACATGTCTGTCACTATAGAATTATCTAGAAAAGGCATTAATCTCCCAAGCTCGGTAGGAATTACAATAGAGGAAATACAGTATGTTACTAGAATAATAAAAATGTATAGTGTTTAAAGCTTTCAATAATACTACTTAAGAATAGAGGTGTGATTATGCAAAAGAATCCAGTGGTTGCCTCTAAAATCGTCAATAGGATTGAGTTTGCTAATATAAGAGAGAAGTTGAGAGAAGATGGACTTAAGGTTATACACTGTCATGGGGTGTTTGATCTTTTGCATCCGGGACATATAGAGCATCTTGAGGAAGCAAAAAAATTGGGAGACATACTGGTTGTTTCTATAACCTCAGCACCATATGTCAGAAAGGGTCCCGGAAGACCATATTTCAATGATGAGCTGCGTCTAAAAACCTTAGCAGCACTTGAGTATGTGGATTATGTAATGCTGTCTGAGGCAGTAACTGTTATGGAAGTACTTGAATATATTAAACCTGATTTGTATGTCAAAGGTAAGGAATATGAAAACTATGAAAATGATGTAACTCAGAACATTGGCCCCGAGGTTGATGCCGTAAGGAAGTATGGAGGAGATGTTTACTTCACGGACGGTGTAAACTTCAGTTCGACTAAACTTATAAATAATCATTTTTCTTCTTTGCCGCCTGGTGTTAAGGAATATGCTATGGAACTGTCAAGCAAATACAGTTTTGATGAAATAAGAAAAATAGTGGATAGCTTTCAGGATATAAAAGTGCTAGTAATAGGAGATATAATTATCGATGAATATGTATTTTGCAATGTACAAGGGCTGATGTCTAAAGACCGGGCTTTCTCGGCAAAATACATTGAAGAGGAACAATATCTTGGTGGATCACTAGCAGTTGCCAGGCACTTAGCTCAGTTTTCCAATAATGTTACAGTAATGAGCATTGTGGGCAACGAGCCACATATTCATAGCAGAATACTACATGAGCTGAGCAAAATAATGCTTTTGGATCTTCATGTTGATGAAAGCTTTAGAACAGCGATAAAGAGGCGTTATATAGAGAGACATGGTATACGTAATGAATATGAAAAAATTTTTTCAGTAAATTATTTAATGAACGAAGATGAGTTGAGCACTTTAAATAGAAGTGCATTTTACAGTAAATTAGCATCAATTATTCAAGAGTATGATTTAGTCGTAGTAACAGATTATGGACATGGATTAATAGATGAAAAAATAATGGATATAGTAGAGAAGAAATCTAAGTTTTTGGCAGTGAATTGTCAAACAAACTCATCGAATTATGGTACAAACCTTATTACAAAATACAGACGTATTGATACATTTACGTTGGATTATAAGGAAATATGTCTTGCACTTAATACAAGATCTTCAGATTATTCAGCTTTAATATCTAAACTGCGAAAGTACTTCAAAAGCAGCATCGGCTGGCTTACACTGGGATCTCTTGGTGCTGTTTCTTCTACAAAAAGTGGAGCTACAATAGCAAGTCCCGCACTAACTATAACAGTCCAAGATACTATTGGCGCAGGAGATGCCTTCTATGCAGTTTCAAGCTTATGTGCAAAAGCGGAGTTGCCCGCCGATGTAGCTACATTCTTAAGCAATATTGCAGGAGCTATCGAAGCAAATGTACTAGGTAACTCAAAGCCAGTCTCAAAATCGGATTTACTTAAATTTGCTTCTACACTGTTAAAGTTTTAAAGAAAGTGGTGTTTTCGTTTGTCAGAAGAAATAAGAATAGATTCGCATAAGTTAATATTTCATCCAGATAGAGTTGCATCATGGCTAAAGGGGGATAACATATACCCTATATATGCTGAAATAGCACCATCTGGGACATGCAATCACAGGTGTATATTTTGTGCCTTGGATTATATGGAGTATAAGCCTATACTTTTAGATAAGGATTTGATTTTATCAAATTTAAAAGAAATGGCTCATAATGGTCTAAAAAGTGTTATGTATGCAGGTGAAGGCGAGCCAATGATAAACAAAAATACACCAGAGATAGTAAATAAGACAAAGCAGTTAGGAATTGACGTTGCAATGACAACGAATGGGGTATTATTTACTAAGGAAGCAGCTCAGGAATGCTTGGAATCATTTACATGGATAAGATTTAGCCTTAACGCCGGCAACAAAGAAGCTTATGGAAACGTTCACAGAACCAAGGAAGCTGATTTTGATAAAGTTATCATAAACCTTGAAGATACAGTAGAGTTAAAGCGAAGTAATAAGCTACAGACAACTATAGGTGTACAGCTTTTGTTAATTCCAGATAATTTTGATACAGTCTTTGAACTTGGAGTTAAGCTTAAAAGAATTGGCGTTGACTACTATACTATCAAACCTTATTCTCAGCATCCTTTGAGTATTAATAAGCTTGGCAGTATTAATTATAATAACTATTTGGAGCTGGATAAACAGCTTAAAGAGTTACAAGACGACAGCTTTAAAATACTGTTTAGAGCCAATGCTATGAAAAAGCTGAACTATGTTAGACAATATAATAGATGTCTTGGGCTTCCTTTCTGGTCCTATATTGATGCTAATGCGGGTGTGTGGGCTTGCAGCGCATATTTAGGCAATGAAGAATTCTATTTTGGAAATCTTAAAGAACAGAGCTTTTCGGAAATCTGGCAAGGTGAGAAAAGAAAGTCAGTTATGAATAAAGTAAGCTGTATGGATACTAATAAATGTAGAGAGATTTGCAGACTTGATGAAATAAACATGTATTTAGACCAGTTAAAGAATCCTTCAGCACATGTTAATTTTATATAAAGGATAGGAGTCAATGAGTTATGGAAGAAATAAAATCAACACCATATAGCAATCTAAAAATATTTGCTCATGCAGATAGGCTGAATAAAGTAAGAAAAGGTGAAAGAGTTGCACCGATATATATAAGGATAAAACCCACAAATTACTGTAATCATAGATGCAATTATTGCAGCTATGCTGATAGTGAGCTTGGGTTAAGAGATAGTGTAAATTATCAAGACCAGATTCCATGGGGAAAAATGAAGGAAATAATTAGTGATTTCGGTGATATAGGGGTGAAGGCGGTTACATTTAGTGGTGGTGGAGAACCACTGATTTACCCATATATAATTGATACAATGCGTGGAATGTTAGATAAAGGCATACAAATTTCAATTATAACTAATGGGCAGAATCTAGAAGGAGAAGCAGCTAAGACTCTTACCAAAGCTAATTGGGTAAGAATCTCTATGGATTCAGCAAATGCAGAAACCTATTCTGCTATAAGAAAGATACCTTTAAGTTACTTCGATAAGGTATGTAATAACATTGATAATTTTTCAAAAATTAAACCAAGCAATTGTGAATTTGGAATAAACTTTGTTATAAATCATCAAAATTACAATCAAATATTTGATATGGCAAAAATGGTTAGGGAACTTGGCGTAAACCATATTAAATTTGCTGCAAGAATTACAAAGGATTTACATGAGTATCATGAAAAGTTTAAAGATGAAGCTATACAACAAATACATGAGTCTATAGATAAACTCATTAAGCCCGGCTTCTCAATAATAAATAAATATGAAGAAGATTTTGAAACTAGTATGGTGTTCCATAGGAACTACAAAAAGTGCTTTGTCCAAGAAGTGTTTGGGGTAATTGCTGCAGATAGCAAGGTTTATTTTTGTCACGATAAAGCTTATGTATCTAGTGGAGTGGTAGGAGATTTAAGTCAACAATCCTTTAAGGAGCTGTGGTTTTCTAAGGAAACTCAAGAGAGATATAAGAATTTTGATGCACGTAAAGAGTGTAATCATCATTGCGTATTTGATGATAGAAATATGATGCTTAATTCATTTATGTCTCTAGACGAAAATCATATAAATTTCATATAAGGAGAGCAAATATGAATTATTGTTTATCTGACTTGAAAAATATTTCTAAGGCAATTAGAAAGAAAATTTTCAAGATGGCTTATAAAGCAGGGGGAGCTCATTTGGGAGCATCTTTTTCCATAGTAGAGATATTAACTGCTTTATATTTTGGTGGTGTTATGAAATATGATTCTAATAACCCACAGATGGTTGATCGAGATATCATGATACTAAGTAAAGGACATGCAGGGGCAGCGCTTTATGCAGTACTAGCTGAAGCTGGCTATTTTAATGAAGAACTATTATATACTTTTTGCCAGCCTGGTTCTATATTGGGAGGTCATCCTAAGATGGATGAGGTTCCAGGAGTAGAAGCTTCTACGGGTGCTTTAGGACATGGGCTTTTATTTGGGCAAGGGATTGCATTAGCAGGAAAGTTAGATAATAAAGATTATAAAGTGTTTGTAATATTAGGAGACGGTGAATGTCAAGAGGGTACAATATGGGAAGCGGCTCTATTTGCGCCACAGCAAAAGCTAGGTAATCTTACAGTTATTATTGATTATAACAAGTTGCAAGCTATGGATCATTTGGAGAATATAATTGATATGAATAACATGGCTGAGAAGTGGAAGCAATTTGGATGGAATGTGTCTGAGGTTGATGGCCATGATATAAAAGCTTTAGTTGATGAGCTAAAAATAGATAATCCTAAAGATGGAGCTCCAAGAATTATTATAGCTCATACCATTAAAGGCAAAGGGGTATCCTTTATGGAAAATGTGCCAATATGGCACTATAGGATGCCTAATGATAAAGAATTTCCTATAGCGTTGGCAGAACTGGATATTGATAAGCAGGAGTTGGAAAGATAATGAGAAATGCATATATAAATGCTATGTATGACTTAGCAGAAGCAAATAAGAATATACTTGCTTTAGTTGCGGACAACGGAGCTATTGTATATGACAAGTATAAAGAGGATTTTCCTGCACAGTTTATAAACTTTGGAATATCTGAAGCCAATATGGTAAGTACAGCAGCAGGCTTAGCCCGCTGTGGAAAGATACCATTTGCATATACAATTGCAGGATTTATAACAATGAGGGCATATGAACAAATTAGGGATGATGTGTGCTTGCAGGAACAAAATGTAAAGCTGGTTGGAGTAGGTGCGGGTGTGGCTTATGGCGCATTAGGGCCAACTCATCATTGTATAGAGGATATTGCAATTATGAGAGTACTTCCTGGTATGACGGTACTTTGTCCTGCAACACCTAAGGAAGCCTATAAAGCTACAGTTGCTGCAGCTGAAATCAATGGACCTGTTTATATTAGATTGGAAGCAACAAAGGAGCCTGAAATCTATGAAAAGGATTATGAGTTTATAATCGGAAAAGCCATAATGCTTGAAGATGGGCATGATGCTACTATTGTTGCTACAGGTTCGATTGTTTTTGATTGCTTACAAGTAGTTAAACAGTTAAAGGAAGAAGGAATATCGGTAAGGCTTATTAATATGCACACTATAAAACCTTTAGATAATGACATAATTATAAAAGCAGCAAAAGAGACTGGGGTAATAATAAGTGTAGAAGAGCACAGCATAATTGGTGGACTCGGAAGTGCTGTTAGTGAAGTAATTCTTGAAAGTGGACATGGAAATGTAAAGTTTAGCAGAATAGGATTCAATGATAAATTCTGTAAAGGATATGGTACTCATAACTATGTCAAAGATATTAATGGGCTTTCAGTTGATAAGATAAAAAATAGAATCAAAGAGATCCTGCATAGCAAATAAAGCTTCTTTAATAAGTGATTTGGAGGTTAAGTATGCCTTATATTGACTTTATAACAAAGCTTCATAAAAGGACCATAAGGGATTATATAGGAAGAGTAGTAAGTGATGACAAAGCAGAATGTGCTGTTATTGCTAAGAAATTTGGCAAAGACTACTGGGATGGAGATAGAAAGTACGGTTATGGAGGCTATAAGTATGATGGGAGATGGAGGGTTGTAGCTGAGGAAATGGTACAACATTATGATCTGAAACCTGGAAATAGAGTTCTTGACATTGGATGCGGAAAAGGATTTTTATTATATGAACTAATGCAGGTTGTACCTGGTTTAGAGGTTTTTGGGTTAGATATATCAGAGTATGCAATAGAAAATTCTAAAGAAGAGATTAGAGACAGACTTATAAAGGGAACTGCACAGAATCTGCCCTATGAAGATAAATACTTTGACTTTGTTTATTCTATTGGTGTTTTTCATAATTTGTATGTATTTGATTTAAAGACGGCAATACAGGAAATGAATAGAGTAAGTAAAAATAAGAGCTATATAATGGTTGAATCATATAGGAATGAAAAAGAAAAAGCAAATTTATTATATTGGCAGCTTACATGTGAAAGCTTTTATACTCCTGATGAGTGGGAGTGGCTGTACAAAGAATGGGGATATAAAGGGGATTATTCATATATATTTTTTGAATGATTGTTAAATTTATAAGGCTGATAAAAATGTCATAATTTTGAGGTGTGATAAGAAACAGTTTAGTTTTATAAATAATATTGAGGTAGCACTATGAATAATGAAGTTATTTTTAATACAGAAGATATTATTAAGATTAATAAAGATTTAATTGAGAAATTAAAAAAAATTGCACTTGAAAATGATAGAAAAAGAGCTAGAATAAATCTTCATAAGACTTTAGATGATTTGCTGCATGAAATGATTATAGTACATACAAAAGGTGCATATGTACGTCCTCATAAGCATTCAAAAAAAAGTGAATCTTTTCATATGATTGAAGGTAGTTTGATCTTTTATTTATTTAATGACAATGGAAAAGTTATTGATAAGTTTACTGTGGGTGCGGATAAGAATAGCGAGTATTTTTCTTTTAGGTTGTCCAATAATCAATGGCATTCTATAGTGCCAGTTACAGATTTTGTAGTATTTCATGAAATTACTAATGGTCCTTTTACAGGAGTCAATGATAGCATTTTTCCTGATTGGGCTCCAAAAGAAGACCAATTAGATGAGATTAAAGAGTTCTTATTGCTATTGGAGGATAACTATGACAAATAATAATACTGTTGAGCCATATGATAGTAATATTTGCAGAATATGTTTTAGTGATAGAGTTAATGAGGTTATTAGTTTTGGTAAACAACCCAATACATTTAACCTATTAAAATCTATTGATGAAGAGTATCATGTTCATGATCTTACATTATGTAAGTGTAATAGATGCGGATTTGTTTTTATCAAAAATCCTATGCCAGCGGAAATGTTTTATCAGAATTACAAGTGGCCTACGTCAATCAATCCTCCGCCTCATACTAATTGGATGTGTGATAATGCCATTGCACAAACATCTTTATCAAAAGAAGACTTTATACTGGATATTGGTAGCAATGATGGATTATTGTTAAACACCTTTAAGGTTAAAGGATTTAACAATGTACTAGGAATCGAGCCATCAGAAGATTGCACTGAAAAAGCAAAAAGCAGAGGCATAACAACAATTAATGGTTACTTCAATGAGTCAATAGCTGATGGTATCAGAAATAAATCCGGTATTCCTAAGTTAATTTTTTGCATTCAAGTTTTAGAGCATGTTTCGGACATTGATATATTTATAAGAGATATAAGTAATTTAATGAATAACGATACATTGCTAATAATAGAAGTACCGAACTTTGCAAATATTGCTGCCCAAGGTGACTTTACATCTATATGGGAGCAGCACATCAATTACTTTACCATAGACACTATTGAAATCGTATTAAATAGGTATGAATTAAGCATTTACCGAGACTTTTGTTTACCCTATAGTGGGGGGTCCTTACTTTTATTTATCAAAAAGAATTTAGATAATTGCTCTAAAAAGAGTGTTAACGATAAGTATAACTTTTCAGAGCAGTTCAACAATAATTTGAAAAAGAATATGGATGAGTTTAAGGCTTTATTAGAAAGAATCAAAAAAGATAATAAGAAGTTAGTTGCATATGGCGCTGGTGCTAAAGGAAGCTGTCTTATCAATCTTTCTAAGACAAAAGATTATTTTGACTATATAATAGATGATAACATAGACAAATTGGGATACTATTTACCAGGGTCGCATCTAAAAGTTCAGTCATCTGCTAGTTTAGTAGAGGATAAACCGGATTATTGTCTAATTGCACCACTTAATGATAAGAATATTGAATTAAAAATTATAGAAAGAAATGCTGACTATATAAAGAAAAATGGACATTTTATAAGAATATATCCATATGGATATGAAATCCCAAGATTTTTGGGTCTAGACCTGTAAAAAGGAGATGTTTATGAGAGAATCATTTATAGAATTTTATGGTAAGCACAAGATTTCACCAGTCCGTCAAGACTTAACAAATATTCTGCATCATTATGAAAGAAGAGGGTCTTTATATAGACATTTGGGAATATTATCCGGATTATTTACAAATAAAACTATTTTGGAGATAGGTCCAGGATCAGGCCATAATTCACTATATATTGCATCATTAGAACCAAAACTATATCACCTTGTGGAAGGTAACCCTACGGGAGTACAAAGTATTAAGAAACTATTTGAAAAAAACAATTTTAATAAATCAAATTATGTTGTTTTTGAAAGCTTAATAGAGGATTTCAATAGTGAGTTAAAATATGATATTGTTTTGTGTGAAGGTATGCTTCCGGGATTAAACGATCCTGTTGGTACTTTGCTTAGAATAAAAGAATATGTAAGTCAAGGCGGAGTACTTATAATTACTTGCAACGACCCTATATCAATGTTATCTGAAAGTATTCGTCATTTAATAGGCCAATTATTAATATGGGATTTAGAAAATATAGATGAAATGCTGGGAATACTTACTCCTGTTTTTTCTAAACATCTTGATTTACTGAGTGGAGTAACTAAAAGGTATGATGATTGGATTATCGATAATATTATTAATCCTGCTGGAATAGGTACAACTCTAAGTATAGCTGAAGCTATTGATGCAATATCTGACCAATTTATTATTTATAGTTCTTCACCAAAAATATTTTCAGATTGGCGTTGGTATAAACAAATATTTGATGATGAATCAAAGCGTATAAACTCTCATGTTATTGAACAGTATTGGTCTCTAGTTCACAGTTTTATAGCTTATGACAGAGTTTTTGATCAAAGAGATGAAAAGGCAAATAAGATACTTTATAGATTATGTGATGACTTAAGAATTAATATCAGATACTTACGAGATATACATGATAAATCCACATTAGAAGAAATAAAAGTTCTTTTAAAAGAGATTACAAAAGAAGTTAACTTATTCAGTACAGATGTCGCAGATGCTTTATCAGAAGTGTTAAGCTTACTAAAAAGTAATCATATTTCTATTGAAAGTGTAAATAAATGTATTAACTTTGCGAGATGGTTTGGTAGAGGACAACAATATCTTAGCTTTACACGAGGTTGATAGTTGGAGGTATTTTATGGATACTATGATTGTCAAAGAAAATGATATGCAATTAGAAGAATTCTTACAAAACTTAAAAGATAAGTATAAAGTTAATAAAAAAATAATGTTTATAAATCCACCACAGTTTTCTTTGAAAAGATTTAATATGGATATTGCAAAAAACAGAGGTTATTATGCTTATCCTCCAACTGGAATTATGTTTCTAATTTCTAGTATTGATAGTCTTGGATTTGAAATTGAAGTCTTGGACTTAAACTTTAAAATGCTAGATAGGGCTATAGAAGAGAATTACTACGATGAGAATATGTGGAAACATATGATTGATGAAAGACTGTCAGAGTTCAAACCTTCTTTTATAGCTTTATCAACTATGTTTTCTAATATAGAAGAAGATTATAATGAAATGTTAAATTATCTTATGGGCTATGATAGGCATGTTGTTATGGTTGGGGGAACATATGCTAGTTTCGAGTATAATAAGCTATTAATGAATGATTTATGTCATGTAGCCTTTACTAGAGATTGCGAAAATAAGCTGCCATATTTTCTTAGCAAGCTATTGGATATTGAAATTAATATAGAAGCTACATCTGGTATATTTTACAAATATAATAATGAAATAAAGGAGACATTAGGCTCAAACGAGTTTCCTCAAATAGATATTGACATTACGAAATCATATAATTATATCAATATTGAGGATTATTGCAAGGTTGGGTCATTAAACCAATTTTCAAGGATAATTGGTAAAGATAAACCATATGCTGTGATGTCGATGAACAGAGGATGTAGAGGTAATTGTACGTTCTGTTCCGTCAGATCACTGCTAGGAAAGTATATTAGGAGTAGAAGTGTTGAGACTATATTAAACGAGATCCGCTATTTAAACAAGTTTAAACAAATTAATAGCTTTGACTGGTTAGATGATGATTTGCTTGCAAATAGAGGGTTGTGTTTAGAACTATTTCAAAGAATGATTGATGAAGAAATTAATATAAAGTGGTATGCTAATAACGGCTTAATTGCAACATTCATAGATGATAAGATGCTGGACTTAATGGTAAGATCAGGATGTATAGGTTTTAAGATTGGAATAGAGAGTGGAAACAGTGAAATGTTAAAAGAAATACGAAAACCAGCCACTCTAGAAAAACTTTTTGATTTATCAAAACGTTTAGAAAAGTTTCCACAACTATTAGTAGCAGGAAATTATATAATTGGATTTCCAAATGAAAAGTTCTATCAAATGCTTGATACTTTTAAATTTGCTAATGAAATAAAGATTGATTGGGCTGGATATTACATATGTCAGCCTCTTAAAGGTGCAGAGGCCTTTCATAGCTTTGAAATGCTTGGAGATAATAGATGCAATGATAAAATAGACAATTACATACCAACAAGAGAATTTGATAAGAAGTTTGAAATAGAGGAAGAGGTTATATATAAAGGTCTAGATGTTTTTAGATTGGATTTAGAGAAGACAGTATCAAATGAACAATTAAGTGAAGTATGGTTTGCCTTTGGATTTATAACAAATTTTATTAATAATAAGAATCTCTTAAATAAGTGCACTGTAAGTAAGTTTATTGATTGGGTAGAAGCTGCTATAGAGGCTTATCCTTACGATGCTGGAATGACGTTATTTTTATATATTGCATACTTAGTAAATGATGATAGGGAAAAGGCATTAGATTACTTGAAAAAAACAAGAACGATTTGTGCACAATCATCCTACTGGATAAATAGATTTACTCAATTTGAGCTTTTAGAATTAATACAAAAAGAAAATATTAGTAAAGAGTATGTTTATTTATATGTTAATAACCTGAGAAACTCAATAAGAGATAAAATATATAGATATACTGGTAATCAAATGAGTTGATATTGGAGATTTAGATATGAAACTATTAATAATAGGAGCTTCAAGCTTTATTGGCAGTAATATGTTCGAATGTGCAATTAAAAGTGGGTATAATGTGATAGGGACATGTTATAGTAATTGTAGAAGAGAATTTATTAAATATAATATTTTAGAAAATAGGATTGTAGAAGTACTAGATAAAAGTTTCAATACAAATAATAGAGACAATGCCTATGCAATTATATGTTCTGGTATTGGTAAGATAGATGACTGCTTCAAATATAAAGAAATTAGCTATAAAATCAATGTTGAAAAAATGATGCAGCTTATTGACGACCTGACATATCTAGGATATAAGGTTGTGTTTTTATCATCTGAAGCAGTATTTGACGGTCAACGAGGTTATTACAATGAATTATCACCAGTATCACCAATTAATGAATATGGACGTCAAAAAGTACAAATTGAGAACTATATATTAGATAGATACAGTCAACATCTAGTATTTAGACTCGGAGTAGTTGTAGGAGATTATCATCCCCAAAGGCACTTGCTCTCAGTATGGTATAAAAGTGTTTTAGATAATACTCCAATTAGGTGTATTGAAGGTCAGATATTTTCACCTACTTATGTACAAGATATTTCAGATGCAATATTATTAGCACTTGATAAAAATCTGTCTGGATTATATCACCTAGCAAATCAAGAGTTTTTTCAAAGAGATGAACTAGCTCGACAGTTTTTGTATGCCATGAATAGACAAGTAGATATAATAGTTGAGCCTATGAATAAATTTGGATTTGTAGAAAAGAGATCACTAAAGACATACTTAGATTCAAGCAAATTTACTAGAGAAACAAATTTTAACTATACTTCAATGAGAGAAGTGTTTGAAATTTTCTTAAAGAATCAAAACTGGCCATTGAATAATAGTGATTGAGGTAGATTTTATATCAATCGTGTCACTAATTCAATAAGAGGTTCAGATAAAGAATACCCATATATTTTTAGTGCATTTATATACTGGAGGTGCTTTTTTGCGAAATTATAATGAACGTATTTTTAATGTTATAAAAGAAATAAAAGAGTTGAGTTATAATGATTATCTTAATTTAGATTTATCTGTGGTAAATACAATTATACGAAAATCAATAAATAAAATACATGTATTTGATATATTTAGCGGAAGAATTGGAGAACTAGTTTTTAATATTGAAGACATAATACCTAGATTTTCCAATTTAAATGATGATAGTGAGATATTCATACTTGTTAGTCGATTTCCGTTAGAAAAAGTATGTAACTTACAACTATATAAAATGATAAAAAGAGAATATATAGTTATAGATAGTATACTCTTGATTAAGATTATAGAACTACTTGCTGATAATGATAGAGATCTGTGGTGTTATCATAAACAAAATTATAGCTATGACTTTAATTTTGACCTTTTTAATAGGACAAACACTGGTTTAAAGTTTACTGAAGAAGAGATGATTCAAGGAAATGTTTTGCTAAATAGTATGAGTATCGGCAATAATGAGCCTTTTGTTTGTATTCATGTTAGAGACAGTGGATACTTAGCTAGTATAAATAAAGATGTTGATTGGAGTTATCATGATTATAGAGATAGTGATATTAATACTTATATAAAAGCATTGGAACACCTTGCTGGTAAGGGATATTCTTGCATTCGTATGGGATATAATTCGAAACAAAGTTTAGAAATAGAAAATAAAAGAATTATAGATTATGCAACTAACTACCGTACTGATTTTGGAGATATATTTCTATGTGCAAAATGTAAATTTATGATAGGTACTAATTCAGGATTATCTCAAGTTCCTTCGTTATTTAATGTACCAGTTATTTGGGTTAATATGATTCCTTTTGGAGCGGCACCGTACTTAAAAGATGATTTGTATATTCCTAAAAAGCTATGGTATATTGAAGAGAAAAGATTTCTTACTTTTAGAGAAATGCTTGACAGCAGAATACAAGAATGGGGTCAATTCTCTCAAAACTACAAAAAAATGGGTGTTGAGATAATTGATAATACTCCGGATGAAATATTAGATGTAACAGTTGAAATGAATGAGCGTTTAAATAGCACTTGGATTGAAACAGATGAGGATAAATATTATCAAAACATATTGAAGAGCATGTATAAACCGGGTGACTGGGCTTATGGTTCCAGTGCGAAAATGGGAGCGAAATTTTTGCGAGAAAATATAAATCTATTAGATTTAAGTTGAGGTTAAAGGTATGGATAATTATAAGAAATACTTGTTGTTATTTAACGACAGTTTCGATGTAGAGAAACTAAATGAGGTCAAAAAAGTATTTATAAGTAATGGTTATATTATTAAGCAAATAGATTTAGATAATATAATACACGATAGTATCGAAGTCATGTTGGATAAACTGAAGCAACTGAATCTCGAGGATGATTCAAAGGTTGTAGTATTATCCGATAGTCTAAGATGTCTGTTTGCATGGTATAGGATATATAACAGTATTGTAAATGATTTTGTTTTTTATGTACATAATCAAATGCAGATTTGTGATTTCTATGAATTAAACTTGTCAAAGGTATATGATCGTATTGTAGCTTTCATAGGTATGTCTAATGAAAAGCTAAGCAAAAAAATATACATTAATATGGATTGTGAAAGCTCTTATGATATGTTTAGCATTCTGATTGCTAATAATTTGCATAGCTATTTTCAAGATTTTGCTCATTTTTTTAATGAAGGTACGTTTTCAGAAAGAACTAACATAGGTGAATACACATCAAAAGAATATAAGTATAAGGGTGCTTCAATAAAAGTTAAAACTACTGAGAGTTCAGAAAAAACAGAAAAAATTTCATTGTATGGCGGCCCTTCAGAAAAAAGCAATGAGCTTGAGGCTGAATCGGTAAGGCAATTATTCTGCTCTAGTAAAGATTTATTTATGGCGTATATTAATTCATTATATTTAAAAAAAGGCTATATAGAATATTATGATTTTTGGATTTCTGTCATATTTGGATTTTGTGAACAAGACGAAGATTACAGGAGGCAGGTTATTGAAGCGTTTAACGCAGAACTAAATACGCAAAAATTGAATTTTGTCCAAAAAGCTCATTATAATATTTTCATTTCATATATTAATAAAGCAAATCTGAGATTTAAGTAAAATCTGAATTAGGGGGTGTGATTATATGAAAACACTAGTTACCGGAGGCTGTGGTTTTATCGGTTCACACATAGTTGACAGACTTTTGGCGGAGAATCACGAAGTAATTGTACTGGACAGCTTCATTACCGGCCGACCTGAGAATCTAGAACATCAACTGAATAATAGATTATTAAAGATCATTGAAATAGACATAACAGATGATAAAGCGATCAACCCATTCTTCGAAGGTGTTGACTGGGTTTTTCACTTGGCTGCAGTTGCGGACATAGTGCCTTCTATACAGGATCCAGAGAAATACTTTAAAGCTAATGTAGATGGTACCTTCAATGTACTTCAGGCAGCAAGAAAAGCAGAAGTAAAAAGATTCATATATTCGGCATCATCCTCTTGCTATGGAATACCAGATGTATATCCAACACCAGAAACAGCTGATATAAGACCACAATATCCATATGCTTTGACTAAAAATCTTGGAGAACAGCTTGTCATGCATTGGGGTCAGCTGTATAAACTGCCTGTAGTATCCTTAAGACTTTTCAATGTATATGGAACCAGATCGAGGACATCAGGAACCTATGGAGCTGTATTTGGTGTTTTTCTGGCACAAAAGCTTGCTGGTAAGCCATTTACAATAGTAGGTGATGGTACACAGACAAGAGATTTTACTTATGTGACCGATGTAGCTGCTGCTTTTGTAAAGGCTGCTGAATCTGATATTTGTAATGAGATTATGAATGTCGGAAGTGGTGGAACATATTCAGTTAACAGGCTTGTTGAGTTGCTTGACGGAGAAGTCACATATATACCTAAGCGACCGGGTGAGCCTGATTGTACATTTGCCGATACTACTAAAATATCAGCATTGTTAGGTTGGAAGCCTGAGGTTACCTTTGAACAAGGTGTCAAGGAAGTATTGAATAATATAGAATACTGGAGAAAGGCTCCGGTATGGACATCAGATACTATAAAAGATGCAACAAAGGATTGGTTTAAATATCTACGCTAGTATAGTGAAATGAGGATTAAATATGAATGGAATCGAGTATTTAAGTTCATTGTCAATTGTTTTAAACAATACAGTTGTTCAAGCATATAATAGAGACAATTTGGATTTCAATCAAGCTATAGACAGATCAATAGAGACATTGCTACAGCTAAACGAGACAAACAATAAAATTATGTTCATTGGCAACGGGGGTAGTGCGGGAATTGCTAGTCATTGTGCGATAGACTATTGGAAAAATGGGGGTATTCGCGCAACCTGCTTTAATGAAGGAGCACTTCTTACTTGTATTAGCAATGATTATGGATATGAGGAAGTATTCAGAAAACCTATAGAGATGTTTGCTGATAGTGGGGATCTGCTTGTTGCTATCAGCAGCTCAGGGCAGTCTAAGAACATTTTAAATGGCGTAGAGGCTGCTAAAGAAAAGGGATGCGAAGTAATTACTTTATCAGGTTTTTCTGAGGATAATCCACTTAGAAAGATGGGAGATTTGAACTTTTATGTACCATCTAACAGCTATGGTTTTGTTGAGTTGGCACATCAAGTTATATTACATGCAATACTTGATTTAATAATGGAAAGAAATAATAAATAAGGTTGATACTCAACCTTATTTTAATATGTAAATATAAACATTTATACAACTTGCGAGGTGAAAAAATGAAGATTGCAATCGTTACAGGCTCAAGAGCGGACTATGGGCTTTTATATCCTTTGATAATTGAATTACAGAAAGATGATATTTTTAAAGTTTCTTTGATTGTTACAGGAATGCATTTATCAAAAGAACATGGATACACTTTAGACAATATTAAGAGAGATGGCATAAAGATAGAATATACTGTAGACCTTGAACAGCAGGGAGATAGCACAATGGATGTATCCAGAGCTATTTCAAAGGGTATTGAGGGTTTTTCCAATGTATTTGAGCATAACCCATTTGATTTGGTGCTAATATTGGGTGATAGATATGAGCTTTGGTCAGTATGTTTAGCTGCAGTACTTTATCATATTCCAATTGCACATATTCATGGAGGAGAAGCAACTGAAGGTGCAATGGATGAATATATACGCCATTCTATTACAAAATTATCTGCAATTCATTTTCCCTCTATTAAGATATATGGAGATAGAATTATCCAAATGGGTGAAAATCCCAATAGAGTACATGTAGTAGGTGCTCTTGGGATTGACAACATAAAAAACACAGAGCTAATGAGCATATATGAACTTTCTGAGCACTTAAATTTTGATTTTAGTAATAATCAAGTGGCATTACTAACATATCATCCTGTTACAATGGAGGATTATGCTGAATCAGCTAAGCAAATCACAGAAATCTTGGAAGCAGTAAGTAAGACTCAGCTGAAAGCATTAGTTACAATGCCTAATTCTGATATGGGCGGACTTGAAATATATAAGAAAATTCAAACATATACAACTAATATGCCTGAAAAATTCATTCTACTAAAAAACCTTGGGCAAAAGGCCTATTTAAGTGCGATGAAACATTCCAAACTAATGATAGGCAATTCTTCGAGCGGTATCATTGAAAGTGCCTCCTTTAAACTGCCGGTAGTGAACATAGGCACAAGGCAGGCAGGGAGACTTAAACCTGTCAATGTAGTAGATTGCAGCTGTGAGGAGGAGAGTATAGCTGAAGCCATAAACTATGCCTTATCTGATGAGTTCTACAGCAAAATACAAAGTATTGAAAACCCCTATGGAGATGGTAACACAGCAAAAAAAATAGTGAATATATTAAGGCAATATGCTTGTTATGATAAAAAGGAGCTAGTCTTGAAGAAGTTTTACAATATAAGTATAGGAAAATGATAG
Organism: Bacillota bacterium; assembly: GCA_049322695.1. Classification (GTDB taxonomy): domain Bacteria; phylum Bacillota; class Clostridia; order Lutisporales; family Lutisporaceae; genus CALGKJ01. The sequence continues at coordinate 23,428 of JBMORW010000054.1, forward strand.
ATTGGAGGTTGCTGCTATGACTTTTGGTACAAAAGATGTCATATTAATAGGAGCCGGTGGTCATTCAAAATCTGTAATTGATGCCATCAACTCCAAAAAGGAGTTTTATATTGTTGGTATAACTGATTTTGATATGGAAAAAGAAAATAAAACCATTTTGAGTATAAATATTTTAGGATCTGATGATAAACTGTATGAATTATATGATCAAGGCTTGCGCAATGCATTTATTTCTATAGGTATAACTGGTGAAAACGAGATTCGCGGCAAGCTTTTTAAAAAGGCAAGAGATTGTGGATACAATATGATAAATGTACTTCATAGATCAGCTGTAATATCACCATATGCAAAGCTTGGACAAGGTATTGCCGTTTTAGCCGGTGCGATAGTAAACGCTGAAGCCAAAATTGCCGATAACTGTATCATAAATACCGGAAGTATAATTGAACATGATTGTATAATTGGTAACAATGTACATATAGCACCCGGTGCAAAGCTGGCTGGCAATGTCAAGGTGGGAGACAACTGCCTTATAGGTATTGGAGCTGTTGTAATACAGAATGTTACAATTGGTGATAATACAATAATAGGTGCAGGCAGTATTGTATTGGAGGATATACCATCAGATTCAATAGCTGTGGGCACCCCGGCAAAAGTTATAAGAAAGCGGTGATTATATGAAAATACTTTTGATTGTCTATGATAATGATTCGTACATTTCATGGTTTCCACAGGGCATAGCATATATAGCTTCTGTATGCAAAAATGCGGGGCATGAAGTAAAAATATACAACCAGGATGTCTACCATTGGCCGGAATCACATCTGCTTGAGCTTCTCAACAGAGAGAGGTTTGATGTAGTCGGTGTTGGAGCGTGCGGTGGGTATTATCAGTACAGAAAAATACTTAAGATTTCTGAAGCAGTAAACAAATCAAAAAATAGACCATATTACATTTTGGGGGGGCATTTAGCATCACCGGAGCCTGAGTTCTTTTTGAAGAAAATGAAGGCTGATACTGTAGTAATAGGAGAAGGTGAAGTCACAATACTGGAGCTTTTGGATGCTCTGGAAAGTAAGAAATCTTTAAGAAATGTAAAAGGTATTGCATATCTTGAAAATGGTCATTATGTCCGTACTGAAGAAAGGCCTCTAATTGAGAATATTGATAAAATCCCGCTGCCTGCTTATGATATGTTTCCAATGGATCATTATGCATTACTCAGATTGCCTAATATAAAGAGCAGTGAGAGATGTATGCCTGTATTGTCAGGAAGAGGCTGCACATTCAAATGCAACTTCTGTTATAGAATGGATAAAGGCTTCAGACCACGTTCTTCTGAGAGTATTATTGAGGAAATACAGCTGTTAAAAAGAGATTATAATATATCATATATTGCCTTTTCAGATGAACTATTAATGAGTTCAGTAGATAGAACTGTTGAGCTATGCGAAAGCTTTCTAAAGGCAGGTTTGAACATTAAGTGGGATTGCAATGGAAGATTGAATTATGCTAAGCCCGATGTTCTGAAATTGATGAAAAAAGCTGGCTGTGTGTTTATAAATTATGGCATAGAATCAATGGACGAACAAGCCCTTAAGAATATGAACAAAGCCTTGACCGTTAAGCAAATAATTGAAGGTGTTGAAAATACGCTGGAAGTAGGAATAAGCCCGGGACTTAATATAATATTTGGAAATATAGGAGAGAATGCGGAATCACTTCAAAAGGGCGTAGATTTTCTTTTGAAATATGATGACCATGCTCAAATGCGGACTATTAGACCGGTAACGCCTTATCCAGGATCACCTTTATATTATCATGCCATAGAAAAAGGATTGCTCAAAGACTGTGAAGATTTTTATGAAAACAAGCACCTGAACTCGGATTTGGTTGCTGTTAATTTTACTGATATGGATGAAGAGGAATATTATAATGCATTATTTGAAGCTAATAAGGTACTGATAGAAAACTACTACAAAGCACAGCTGGAAAGATCAATGGAGAGCGCTAGAAGGCTTTATTGCGAAAGAGATGTCAATTTCAGAGGGTTTAGACAAAGCTAAGCTCTAATACTAATTTTTGAGGATGATTAATATGAGCATATATATAATTGCAGAAGCAGGTGTGAATCATAATGGCAGTTTAGGTACTGCTAAGAAGCTTATAGATGCAGCTGCTGAAGCGGGCTGCGACGCAGTAAAGTTTCAATCCTTTTGTGCGGAGAAGCTTGTTACAAAGGATGCAGCTAAGGCAAGATACCAGACTGAGAATACAGGAACGGAAGAAAGTCAGTATGAAATGCTGAAAAAGCTGGAACTGGATTACGAGGAGCATAAGCTTCTAATGAATTATTGCAGAAGCAAAAACATTGAATTCCTTTCCACCCCCTTTGATACAGATGCTTCAGATATGCTTGACAGTATGGATGTTAAGCGATTCAAAATATCATCAGGGGATATAACTAATAAGCCATTGCTTGTTCATGTTGCTAAAAAGAATAAGCCTATTATACTTTCCACCGGTATGGCAACACTGGAAGAGATCGATGAAGCTCTACAGTGGATATATTCAGAAGGAAATACAAATGTTATATTACTTCACTGTACTTCTAACTATCCAACAGATTATAAAGATGCAAATCTTACAGCTATGATGACTATGAAACAACACTTCAAACTTGAAGTTGGGTATTCAGACCACACAATCGGTATAGAAATACCTATAGCTGCTGCTGCATTAGGTGCAGCTGTGGTGGAAAAGCATTTCACTTTAGATAGAACTATGGTGGGACCTGATCACAAAGCCTCACTTGAGCCGAAGGAGCTCAGTGAGATGGTTAAGGCAATAAGGAATGTTGAATCAGCTCTTGGAGATGGAGTAAAAAAGCCTGTTTCGGCTGAGCTTGATACTAAAAGGGTTTCAAGGAAGAGCATTGTGACAACAGCGGAGATTTATGAAGATGAGATTATCACACTGGAAAAGCTTACAGTCAAAAGACCGGGGACAGGTATAGAACCAAAATATATTGATGCTATTATAGGTAAGAGAGCAAAGCGGGCTTTAAAGGCAGATTACTTATTAAGTCTTGATGATTTATACTAGATTATCATCCACAAAGGAGTGTTTTCAATGAAATACTTAAGAGAAGAGCATATAGACATGAGCAAATTCAGTGCACCATATGAAGAGCTTGAAGTAAAATACGGATTACCCAAAAAGGTTGAGTTCTGTAAGAAGTGTGTAATTTCAAATCAAAGACCTAATTCTTGTGTAGAGCATAAACACACTATTCATACCAAGAAAGAGACCATACATTTTGATGAAAATGGAGTATGTGATGCTTGCAGGACTACGGAACGAAAACTAGCAGAAATAAACTGGAAAGACAGAGAAAAAGAGCTTAGAGAGCTTTGTGACAAATATAGAAAGCACGATGGCTCATATGATTGCTTAGTACCAGGCTCAGGCGGTAAGGACAGCTTTTATGCTGCACATATACTTAAATATGAATATGGAATGCATCCCCTCACTGTCACTTGGGCGCCCCATATATACACACAATGGGGCTGGGAAAATTTTCAATCATGGATCCATGCAGGCTTCGACAACTATTTATGTACTCCAAACGGTATGGTACACAGACTTCTGACCAGATTGGCAACAGAAAATCTGTTTCACCCATTTCAGCCTTTTATACTAGGTCAGAAGAATCTAGCTCCCAAGATGGCTGTAAGATTTAATATACCTTTGGTTTTTTACGGAGAAAACGAAGCGGAATATGGTAATCCTATATCAGATAATAATACTGCAAAAAGAGAGTGGAATTATTTCACTTCAGACAATAAGGAAGAAATATATTTAGCCGGCGTATCACTTGATGTTCTCGAAAAAGATTTTGGTATAGAGCCTGTGGAGCTATCCCAGTATATGCCTGCTGACCCTGCTGAAATCGAGAAAACAAAGGTTGAGGTTCACTATCTGGGATATTATATGAAATGGCATCCTCAGGGAGCATACTATTATTCCGTTGAGCATGGCGACTTCAAGCCTTCACCTGAAAGGACACCCGGTACTTACAGTAAATATAACAGTATAGATGATAAGATAGATGATTTCCACTATTACACCACATTAATAAAGTTTGGAATCGGCAGAGCGACGTATGACGCAGCCCAAGAGATTAGAAGCGAGGAAATAACCAGAGAAGAAGGCGTTGCACTGGTCGAAAAATATGATGGAGAGTTTCCGGAAAGATTTGCAGATGAAATATTCAAATATCTCAGCATAGATGAAAAGAAGTTCCCGAAAGCATCAAAGATGTTTGAGCAGCCTATAATGGACAGGGACTATTTTATGCATCTCTGTGATAGATTCAGATCGCCGCATTTATGGAAGAAGGAAAATGGTGTCTGGATGCTCAGACATACAGTTTATTAAGTATGAGGGGTGCTGATTATGGGAAATAGTCCTGTTATGCTGAATTTGGGCTGTGGTAAAAACATACTTGAAGGTTGGATTAATATAGACTGCGTGAAATTACCGGGTGTAGCTGTTGTTGCAGATCTAGATAATTGCAAAAATGTGCCGCTTCCCTTCCAAGATAATAGTGTCGATGGCTTTTATGCAAGTCACTTGATTGAGCACTTGCACAACACCCTGCCATTTATGCAGGAGCTTCATCGTATAGCTAAACCAAATGCTGAGGCGCTGTTTAGAGTGCCATATGGCTCCAGTGATGATGCCTATGAGGATCCCACGCATGTAAAGCAATATTTTCTTTACTCCTTTGGATATTTTTCGCAGCCTTTTCATTGGCGTGCAGATTATGGCTATAGCGGAGACTGGCTGACAAAACGGATTACATTGATAGTGGACAAGTCTAAATACCAGAATAAAACAGATAAAGAGATACTTTATGAGGTTGATACTTACAGAAATGTTGTCAGAGAGATGGTTGTTGAGCTTCAGGCAGTTAAGCCCATAAGACAGCCTTTGCGTGAGCTCCAGGTACAGCCGGTTATTGTTATTGAAAGAAATTAGAATATATTCCTGTGAGGTTTATTTATGGATATAAGTCTATGTATGATAGTTAAAAATGAAGAGAAAAATTTGGATAAGTGCCTTGCGCTGGCATCAGGCTACTTTTCTGAAATAGTAATTGTTGATACAGGTTCTAACGATAAGACAAAGGAAATTTCTCAAAAGTATACTGACAAAGTATACTATTTTGAATGGTGTGATGACTTTGCAAAAGCAAGGAATTACGCAATATCTCTTACTTCAAAGGATTGGATACTTACTCTTGACGCAGATGAATTTATAACTGAAATAAATACTGATACTATAGAAAAATTCATTGGAAAAGATGAAAGAAAAATAGGAAGACTGAAAAGAATTAACTTTTTTGACAGCTCTTTGGGTACACAAAAATATATAGAACGAGTTAATAGACTTTTTAACAAGAAGTACTTTAAATACCTCGGAATTATACATGAGCAATTAGTCGCTTTGGATGGGTCGGGTTATGAAACAGAGCATATAGATATTACGTTAGACCACACAGGATATAAGAGGAATGTTCTTATTGACACCAGTAAAGCAGAAAGAAATATAAAACTTCTGAATATTGCAGTAAGTGAAAGACCCCACGACCCATATCTGCACTACCAACTAGGCAAATCATATTACATTAGCAAGGATTATCAAAATGCATGCCAATGCTTTGAAACAGCATTATCAATGTCTATTGATTTTAGTTTGGAATATGTAGTTGATCTTGTACAAAGCTATGGATATGCTCTGATTAATTGCGGATATTACGAGAATGCTTTGGAGTTAGTGAGATATATTGATTACTACAGCAATCTTACTGACTTTAACTTTCTTATTGCTTTGATTTACCTTAATAATGGCAAGCTTGAGCAAGCTTATAGTTTTTTTACAAAATGTTTGAGTATGAATGAAGGAAGTATCGAAGGCTTGAACTCATTTTTGCCGAATTACAATATTGGTGTTATTTTTGAATGTTTAGGTTATAAAGAAAAGGCTGCTGAGCACTATAGCTTATGCGGAAGCTACCAGCCAGCCTTAAATAGGCTTAAGCAATTACAATGAAGGATGATATAGGTATGAGTAATTTGAAAAATGGCTCAAAAAAAGACATAGATGAGTTAATAAGCTGTATGAAGGATGATAGTGAAGAGTATAGACATGTGGAAGCAGTGTATAAGCTGGGTGAATACTATTATAGGAATGGCGATTTGAAAACAGCTTTGCAATGCTTCGAGGAAGCGGTGAAGCTTTCGGAAAAAGAACAGTATGAAATAAATGGATATGGAAGCTACCTTCCAAAACTTATGATGGCGCGGATTAAGTCAGATTCCGGGAATGTTTCAGAAGCAATTAACTTCTATATGGAAGCATGCTTTGACCGGAACAATATTAGCAATGAAGGGTATTATGAGTTTGTAAATTATTTAAAAATAAATGGATATGAAAGTATTGTTGATGAGTTTAGAAAAGCCTTCGCAATGAATCAGCAATCAATAGATGTGATAAAGCTTTTTAAGTATGACCAATCTAAATATATGGATTATCCGAAGGAAGTAAGCATTGAAACAACCGGAAGGTGCAATGCCAAGTGCGAGTTTTGCCCACATGAGCAGCTTGATAGGAAAAATATTGATATGACAGATGATTTATTTCTGAAGATTATAAATGATCTGAAAGAAATACCTGATAATATTAGCTACACTATTTCACCATTTAAAGTAAATGAGCCGTTAATGGACAAGAAATTCTTCGCAAGAATGGATACAATCAATAAAGAATTACCCAATGCTAAGCTTAGATTTTTTTCAAATTTAAACATAGCTGATGAAGAAAAAATTGACCGAGTATTGAATATCAGAAACCTGAAAAGTATATGGATTTCATTGAACTCAGTTGATGAAGCTGAGTATGCAAGAGTGATGAAACTGGATTTGATGAGAACAATGAATAATTTAAAAGTGCTTTTAAGTAAGCATTCAGTAATGTGTGATAAGCCAGAATTAATAATAGGAAGGGTGGCAGACGGGTCTATTAATGATGACAGCTTTATCTGCCGGGTAAATGATATTTTTTCAGAGTTTAGAGATAACTTTCAGGTAATTATTGTAAGACGCGGAGAGTGGATAGACTATATGAAGCCGGCATATCATGACATGCTGGATAAACCTTGTTTAAGATGGTTTGAGCTTTCAATAACATGTACCGGCAAAGCAGCATTATGCTGCATGGACGGGAAAGGCTCTTATGCTATAGGTGATGTTAATGAAGCAAGTGTTTTGGATATATATAACGGAGAATTCAAGAGACTGAGAGAAAAGGGATATAAAAGGAAATATGTAGCACCTTGCAATAAATGCTCTTACGATTAACAGGAGGTTTAATATGAACAACGTCAGATTGATTGCCAGATTGGATGTTAAGGGTCCTAATCTGGTAAAGGGAATTCAGCTTGAGGGGCTTAGAAAGCTTGGAGATCCGAATGAATATGCAAAAAGGTATTATGAGCAGGGTATAGATGAAATTATATATATAGATATAGTTGCAAGCCTTTATAATAGAAACAACCTAACAGAAGTGGTGAGAAAGACTACACAGGAAGTGTTCATCCCTATAACTGTTGGGGGAGGTATCCGTTCAGTTGAAGATGTGAAAGAAATTCTTAGGGTAGGAGCTGACAAAGTAGCTGTTAATACAGCTGCAATTAAGAGACCGAAATTAATAAGTGAGATTTCTAATAAATTTGGCTCTCAATGTATGGTTTTATCGATAGAAGCTAAAAAGGTTGGAGACATGAAATGGGAAGCCTATTATGATAACGGAAGAGAGAAAACCGGAATAGATGTAATTGAATGGGCAAGAAAAGGATATGAGCTGGGTGCAGGAGAAATATTGTTGACTTCTGTTGATAAGGAAGGAATGCAAAAGGGCTTTGATGTGGAGCTTATTGAAAAAGTAGCTTCACAAATTCCTATACCTGTAATAGCCAGTGGTGGAATGGGCAGCTTTTCAGATTTTGAAGAGGTTGTAAAAGCAGGTAAGGCTGATGCAGTTGCAGTTGCAAGTATACTGCATTATGACAAAATATCAATAAACGAAATAAAGGATAAAGCAATAGATAGCGGTATAAACGTTAGGAGATGCATAGTATGAAAAAAGTGACCATTATAGATTATGGATTAGGCAATATACTAAGCGTTAAAAGAGCTTTTGAGTATTCTGGCGCTGAAGTTTCAATTACCGATATACCGTCTGATATCATTAATGCTGACATGCTCGTTCTTCCTGGAGTAGGAGCCTTTAGGGATGGCATGGCAGGTTTAGCACATAAGGATTTAATTGAGCCGATAAAGAAGTACTGTAAGCTTAATAAGCCATTTCTAGGGATTTGTCTAGGAATGCAAATGATGTTGGATGAGAGTGAAGAATTTGGAAGACATGAAGGACTCGGTGTAATTAAGGGAAAGGTAGTCAGGATTACTGATATGAATTGCGAAGGTGAGAAGCAGAAGGTACCTTATGTTGGCTGGAGTGAGCTTCTAGCAGCGGAGGGCTCTGATATAAGCATTTGGGACCATACAATTATGAAGCAGGTGAAAAAAGGAGATTCGGTATACTTTGTTCACTCATATCATGCTTTGCCTTATGATAAATCACATGTTTTTGCCGTTTATAAATATGGAGGAGTACCGATAACGGCAGTTATTAAGAAAGGAAATCTATATGGGTGTCAGTTTCATCCTGAAAAAAGCGGTGAAGTAGGATTAAGCATTATAAGAGAGTTCATAAAGCTTGATGCGAGGTAGTTATGGTAAAAAGGAAGAAGCATCCGGCTGTTTTTTTAGACAGGGATGGAGTATTAAATATAGAAAAAGGTTATGTAACATCAGTTAAGGAGCTTGAGGTTTTTGATTTTGCTCCTGAAGCTGTAATGAGATTAAAAAGCTTAGGATACAAGTGTATCTGTATAACCAATCAGTCAGCAGTTGCAAGAGGTATGATGACTGAGCAGGAACTGGAAATTATTAATAAAAAACTAACTAATATGGTTCCTTTGGATGCGATGTACTATTGTCCTCATTATCCGCCGGAAGATAAGGAAATACCGCCATACAGGGTTAATTGCGAGTGCAGGAAGCCTAATGCAGGAATGATTTTAACCGCAGCTAAGGAGCATAATATAAATTTGAGCAAATCATATTTTGTTGGCGACAGCTATTCAGATATTTTAGCTTCAAAAAAGGCAGGGACTGCCTCTGTACTTATAGACATAAAAGGTGAATATAAATGCAGCAATGCTGCTATACGGCCTGATTATAGGTTTAGAAGCTTAATCGAATTCGTGGAGTTTATAGAGCAAAAAAAATAAATATATTGCTTAACACTAGTATACGGCTAAAGTTAGAAAAACAGTTTGCCGATAATTTGTATAAGAAGTAACATGTCCAAGGAGGGAGTAGTATGAAAATTAATCCAGTTAGCCAAAGTACAGTCAACTTGCAGGAGGCAAGAAGCGTACAAACACTTGAGAATGGCGATGTAACTGAAGCAGTTAAAAAGGTTGAAACCGATAAACGTAATGATGTTAAAATTGACGAACCAATTAGTGAGCAAATGCTCGAAAATTCGATTAAGCAAGCAAACAAGACGCTTGAGCAGTTTAATAAAATGATTGAAAGAACTGTTCATGAGAAGACACATACAATAATGTATGTACTTAAGGATACAGTTACAAAAGAAGTTATAAGAGAGTTTCCACCAAAGAAAATTCAAGATATGATTGCGAAAATGTGGGAGATGGCTGGTATCCTTGTTGATGAAAGGAGGTAGCCGCTATGACTAACAGCATTTCAAACATGCTTAATTCAAGAATAAGAATGTCGGGGCTGTCTTCAGGAATTGATACAGATTCAATGATAAAGCAGATATTGGCTGCCCAAAGGTTTAAAATTGACAAAGTAAAACAGGACAAGCAGCTTCTAGAATGGAAGAGGAATGATTATAGAGACATAACAAACTCTTTAAGAGCATTTAGAGATGAATATTTTGATGTATTGAAGCCCAGCACGAATTTTAGATCTGCATCAGCCTTTGCTTCATTCAATATTTCATCTTCTGATGAGACAATTGCCACTGCAACTGCAAGCGCAGGAGCGTTATCAAAATCGCATACCCTGAAGGTGGAGCAGCTGGCAGAAAAAGCTTATATAACAGGTACTTCTCCTGTGACCAGTGCTGTAAACGGAAGTATAGATATTTCTGATCTGACATTGCAAGGTAAACAGATAAAGGTAAAGCTGGACGGTGTTGAAAAAACTATTGATCTGGAGGATTATGCCAGTATGGCTGATTTGGAGACAAAGCTGGAAGCTAAGTTTGCTACAGCCTTTGGCGCTAATAAGCTGAATGTGGTTGTCTCTGGCAATAAGATTGAGATTCAGACTGTAAGTGCAGGGAGTACCTTCAGCATTTCTGAGGCTACTAATGATTTTATAAGCAAGCTCGGCTTTTCAAATGCTCAGCAGAACTATTTGACAGGTACAGATGTTAATACTTCTGATTATTCCGTATATACCGGCGGTAAGTTCAAGATTACATTAAACGGGTCTGAGCAGGAGATTAATATAGACAATGCAGCTTCTATAGCAGAGCTGACAACAAAAATCCAAGCAGAAATAGATACTAAGTTTGGCGGGACAGACAAAATAAAAGTTGAGAACAACGGCAGTAAGCTTACTTTTACAGTTCTTAACGGTCAGGATATGACGCTTGCTTCAGGCAGCACGAACAACGTATTGGATAAGCTTGGCTTCACAAGCGGGGCAAAAATAACCGGTACAAGCTCAGCGGATATTGATATTTCAGGAAATGAAAAAGGCAAAACTTTTACTATAAGTATAAATGGAGCAGAGACAACTATAGAGATTGATCAGGATTATGCTTCAGTTGCTGATCTGGCAGCGTATATAAACGGACAGATAGCAGGTGTTACTGTTACAGCATCCGGCAATAAACTTGTATTTGACGGTAATGCTGATGAAAAAATAATCTTTAAGAAGGGGCCTGAAGACAGTCTTACTAAGCTGGGCTTTGCTGCTACAGACAATACAAGCAATAGGGTATCCTTACACTCGAATCTGAATAGTATAGAAAACTATTTTACGAATTTTGTGGATTTTACTGCGACTAATACAGTGCAGTTTACAATTAACGGAGTTAGTATAGATGTAGGTAAAACCTTTGAAAATGCGACAATAACGGATGTGATGAATGCAGTAAACACAAGCAGTGCCGGCGTTGAGATGACATATGATTCCTTAAATGATAAGTTTATGCTGTTAACTAAGGAAACCGGTGCAGCACAGACCATCACTTACAGTGATACCAGCGGGTTATTTACTGCGTTAGGTATTGCTGGAGGTACCTTAACAAATGGTAAGGATGCAGTATTTGAGCTTGATTTGGTTGCCGGGATGACAAGAAGCACAAACGAGTTTACAATAGATGGAGTTACCTATAATCTAAAAAAAGCAGATAATACCAAGACTATAACCATTGATGTAAATGCTGATGCTGATAAATTAGTAGAAAAGATAAAGGGTTTTGTTAATAAGTACAATGAAGTCATTGGTAAGATAAACGGTAAACTGGTAGAAAAGAGAGACAGATCGTACCTTCCACTCACTGATGAACAAAGAGAAGCAATGAGTGAAAGTGATATTGAGAAGTGGGAGGAAAAGGCAAAAACCGGACTATTAAGAAGTGACAGCATTTTAAACAGCATCACATATAGTATGAGATTAGCTCTTAGTGATACAGTGGAAGGATCCAGCACTTCTTTGGCACAGATAGGTATAACAACAGGTTCTTATGATATGCGAGGTATGCTGGTTATCGATGAGACTAAGCTCAAGGAAGCTATAAACAATGATTCAAATGCAGTTGTACAGTTGTTTACTCAAGAATCTCAGTATTCATATAACGAAGCAATAAATGATTCCTCAAAAAGGACAACAAGGTATAATGAATCAGGCTTGGCCCAACGCTTGTATGATATTATACAGGACAATATAAGGACTACTAGAAATGAATCCGGACAAAAAGGTATTCTTCTGGAGAAAGCAGGTATCACAGGTGATATTTCTGAATTCCAGAATGTAATAGCTGATTCAATAAAAGAAAAGGATAGTTTAATAGATACTTTGCTGGAAAAGCTTACAAGCAAAGAAGATGCGCTATATGCAAAGTTTACTGCAATGGAAAGAGCTTTGAGTGCAATGAACAGCCAGTCCTCATGGTTGTCACAGCAAACAGGAGGACAATAGTTCCACTGAAGGGAGGTATAAGCTATGGCAGTAGCAAATAATATATATCAAAACAATACACTGAGATTTAGCAAAGAAACCGGGGGGAATACGATGACGCCAAATGCTAACCCTTATCAACAATATCAGCAGAACACGGTGTATACTGCTACACCACAAGAACTAACATTAATGCTATATAATGGGTTGGTTAAATTTATTAAACTTGCAATTCAAGGTATTGAAGAGAAAAATATTGAGAAAGCTAATAACAATATTATCAGAGCGCAGGATATAGTTACAGAGTTTATGTGTACTCTTGATATGCAGTATGAAATATCCAACAGTTTAATGGCTCTATATGATTACATGAACAGAAGGCTTATTGAAGCAAACCTCAAAAAAGATAAGGCCGTCGCTGAAGAAGTGCTTGGGTTTGCTGAAGAGCTTCGTGACACCTGGGCTCAGGCAATGAAAATAGTCAAGCAGCAAGCAGTCAATAAATAAAGATATAAGGGCGGAGCCGTCCTTATATCTTTTTATGCATATGAATAGGAAGGTGAAATTATGGATCAGCTAGTCACAAACTTACACAAGCTGATTGATAAAAAAATTGAGTTGTTCAATGAAATTCTTGCCATAACTGTTAAGCAAAAAGATGATATAATTAATAATTCTGCAGATAATATAGAAGAGTTAGTTAACAGTAAGCAGCAGGTAATAAACAGGATAGACGAGATTGACAAGGCTTTTAAGCAGCTTTTTGACTTGCTGAAAAAGTCCTTGAATGTTGACAGCCTTGAAAGCATAAATCCTAAAGAATATCCCGCCCTGATAGATTTAAAGGGAAAGGTCAGTTCGGTGATGGCAATAGCTGGGGAGATAATGAAGCTGGAAAATGAAAACAGGGATAAAATGAACATGCTTTTTAATGAGGTAAAGGCGGAGCTAAGACAGATGAAAACAGGCAAGAAATCTTTGAAGGCATATGAAAGTCCTGTCATAAACAATGACGGAGTATTCATAGATAAAAAGAAATAAGAACTTACATAATCTTGACATACATTTTTGTAATTTTATGTAAAATAATTCTAAAGTGCTTTCAAAATGTTTAAAAATACTTGTTAATTGGAATAAATATATTATATAATATATTTTGTGGCACATTAACTAGGTCTGTGGTTGAAAATCGATGCTAGTCGCAGGCAAAACGATCCACGTAAGCAGGGGAAATTCCTGTGAGCATGGTGCGGTTTAGAAGTAAGTCCGTCCAGTAATATGCAGTAATGCATCAAGCTGAGAGAACCAGTAGTGAGGAGTTAAGTCTTATTAGCGAAAATTCCAGACGGCGGGTGTGGGGGCAAAGACCAGGTCAGCTGGTATAATGGCCATAAATCAAAATAAAGGTATGAGTGCGTGGTGCAAGAACATTTTTACTGGTCTTAAGAAATCCCAGAGAGTTCTGCTAGCCTACCACCAGCCTACAAGGAAAGAGGGATTTTTTAATGTATCAGGACAAAACATTAGTATGCAAGGACTGCGGAAACGATTTCGTTTTCACTACTGGCGAACAGGAGTTCTATGCAGAAAAGGGCTTCCAAAACGAGCCAGCTAGATGCAAGGATTGCAGAACTTCAAGAAAAGCTTCAAGCAACAACGGAGCTAGAAGAGAAAGAGTCATGTACGAAGCAACATGCGCTGATTGTGGCAAAGAGACACAAATACCTTTCAAGCCAACAAATGCAAGACCAGTATATTGCAAGGATTGCTTTGACACTAGAAAGTAGTAGCTTAACCGCCTTTTTAGGCGGTTTTTTCATGCCTTTTTTAACAAAATCCGATGAATATTTACACAATACGACTGCATAAAAATAAACAGATTTTACAAAATGTTCGTTCGACATTTTTCTACATTTCCGGAAATCCACAGATTATTCAATTCTAAGCTTGTTGAAATCAAAGTTATCAACAGCCTTATGCACATTATCCACAGGTTTTGGCATGGAAGCTGTGGATAATGCTTGTGGATATTTTTATAAGCCTTATGGTTGAAAACAGTACAGTATTACATTATTGCATAAAAAGCGCATGTTCGCTTTACATAATATTTTGTTTAATTCTTAGACAGATAATAGTAAATATTATACAATTCACTATTATGCCGATATTATATAAAAAGAAATTGGAGATTATATTATGAATAGAGCAATCAAAATACTGATGCCAACATATATGAAGGAGTTTAGGTGTATAGGGTCTGAATGCGAGGATTCATGTTGTTCTGATGGATGGGATATATATATAGATTGTGCAACGTACCATAGATATATGAATGTAAAAGATAAGGAAGTAAGAGTACATATAAAAGAACATGTGAAAATTGACAGAGCAAGCACAAACAAAGAAAGATATGCTGTAATTAAAATGAAAGAAGATGGAGACTGTCCATTTTTGAATGAACAGAAGTTGTGCAGGATCCAGTTTTCAAAAGGAGCTGAATACTTATCAAATGTATGTGCGGTATATCCTAGAATAATCAATATAGTTGATGATATGTACGAAATATCAGCAGCAATGTCCTGTCCTGAAGCCGCAAGGTTGGCTCTGGATAATCCAGAGCCTATGGAGTTTGAAGTGGAAGAATCTAATGAGCCGGTCAGAATGGTTATTTCTAGGATTAACATTAAAGATAAATGTAATGACAAGCATCCAGAGTATTATTTTTGGGAAATTCGCTTTTTTACCATAGCATTGCTCCAGAACCGTAAGTACCGGCTATGGGAAAGGCTTATTATTCTAGGCTTATTTTTCAAGAAGCTGCAGAAACACATTGATGAAGGAAACCTATGCGAAATTCCTAAATTAATCAATGAATACACTGAATATTTAGAGGATGATACTATTTTAGAGATTCTATCAGAAATCCCAACAAAAAACAGTGTTCAGATGACCATTCTATTAAAGCTGGTAAATGAACGATATGAAAAGGGATTAAAAAATGCAAGATATAGAGAACTTGTTGAGGAGTTTTTCAAGGGTATAAGTTACACTCCTGATAATAAAGATATAGAAATTGAGAAAATTGAAGAAAATTATGCATTTGCCTATCATAGGTATTATGAGCCTTTTATGAAAAATAATGAATATATTCTTGAAAATTATTTAGTTAACTATGTCTTCAAAAACCTATTCCCTTTAAATAATAAATTATCCTGTTATACTGCATATGCTATGATGATCCTGAATTATTCATTGATCAAGCTTCACCTAATAGGTATAGCAGGTTATCGAAAAGGCTTATCAATAGAAACAGTGATACAATTGGTACAAGTTATGGCCAAAACAGTAGAGCATAATCAAGAATATATGGATGCTGTAGCACAAGTTATTAAAGATAATGGTTTTAATACTATGACATACATGGCAATACTAATAAGAAGTTGAAATTTTCTGGTAATTTACTTTAGAATTAGCAGGATTATTTAATTGTTTGTAGAATAAAATATATACAGACGGTAGCATAATAGTTGCGAAGGGAGATGTAATTATGCGTATTACAGTAAGCGGAAAAAACATGAATGTTACTGAGGCTCTCAAGGACAGAGTATCTAAAAAACTATCAAAATTTGAAAGGTATTTTGGACCTAATACTGAGGCTCACGCAACTTTAAGCGTAGAAAAAAACAGACACATTATAGAAGTAACGATTCCATTTAATGGTGTTATCTTAAGGGGAGAAGAGGCTACCGAGGACATGTATACTTCCATAGATAACGTAATCGAAAAGCTTGAAAGACAGATGAGAAGACAAAAGACAAAGTTAGAAAGGAGACATAAGGATACCGGCAATATCAGATTTGAAAACTGGGCACCGCCGCTTGAAGATGATTACGATGATGGCGAGGCAAAGATAGTGAGAACAAAGAGATTTGCAATGAAGCCTATGCCCATAGAGGAGGCAGCAATGCAAATGGAACTTTTAGGACATAATTTCTTCGTATTCTCTAATGCAGAGACAGAAGAGGTTAATGTAATATATAAGAGAAAAGATGGAAATTACGGTCTTATTGAGCCAGAATTCTAGCAAAACGCCGAGATACTCATCAAAGCCGAGATACTCATCAAAGCTGAGATACTCAGTAAAGCTGAGATACTCAGCTTTGCTGAGTAAATCTCGGCTTTTTCATTTATTCATCCACATATACCTAAAAATCAGGTATTATGATACAATGAGTTTTATGGTAGAATATATAGGTGACAAAAACATTGCGTCAAGAAAAAGCTATAAAGGCATAATATTGAGATAAAGTATAACATTTGATAATAGATAGATGGTGCTGCATGGACATTAATAGAATCAAAGATAACAACTACATAAAGAATTATTTCGCACTGGTGCTGATGTTTCTTACAGTGCTTGGCGGGAATCCGTCCAATAGCTTAATGAATGGCGCCGAGGCAATAAGCAGAGCAAATACATATGCTTTCAGAATAAGCAAGATAACCCTTGCCAATAAGCATATGTATGTTTCTGATGTAAATAAACAGAACAAAGCTGTCTGGACCTTTAAAGAGACAATCGATGAACTGGTAAGATGCATTCTTATAGGCTGCGACAATCTTGAAAACCCAGGCTACTATGCACTGTTCCTCGCTCTTGGCCTGTGCATATATTTCATAAATAACTGGATGAAAAGAAATAATGTTTGGCTAAATACTGTCTTCTAATCTCCGCTGACAATAACCGCGAAAAATAAAGGAGGAGAGTATTGATGTCTATATTTGAAAAGATTTTTGGCAATCCAAATGATAAAGAAGTAAAAAGGCTGATGAAAACAGTTGATGAAATAGAGGCTTTAGAGCCTGAAATGAAGAAGCTCAGTGATGAGGAGCTTCAGAATAAGACTGTGGAGTTTAAAGAAAGACTGAAAAATGGAGAAACCCTCGACGACCTTATGGTAGAAGCCTTTGCTGTAGTCAGAGAAGGTGCCGTAAGGGTATTGGGACAGAGACACTTCAGAGTTCAGCTTCTGGGAGGTATAGTTCTGCATCAGGGCAGAATAGCTGAGATGAAGACAGGTGAAGGTAAAACTCTTACAGTAACGCTTCCTGTATATTTAAATGCGCTTGAAGGTAAGGGAGTACATGTAGTTACGGTAAATGATTATCTGGCGAGATTTCACGGGGAATGGATGGGCAAGCTTTACAATTTTCTAGGTTTATCCGTTGGTTTGGTGCTCCATGGACTGTCACATGAAGAAAAGCAGCAAGCCTATGCTGCGGATATAACTTATGGTACAAACAATGAATACGGCTTCGATTATTTAAGAGACAATATGGTCATATTCAAGGAGCAGATGGTACAAAGAGAGCTGAACTATGCAATCATAGACGAGGTAGACAGTATTCTCATAGATGAAGCACGTACACCGCTTATAATATCAGGTGTAGGAGAAAAGTCCACACAGCTCTATTATGTAGCGGATAATTTTGTTAAGGGACTTAAGAAAGAAGCTGATTTTACCATTGATGAAAAGGCTCATTCTGTTGTTTTGACTGAAGAGGGGGTAGAAAAGGCAGAGAGATTTTTCAATGTTGAGAATCTTGCTGACCCCGAAAACATGGAAATACAGCATCATATAAATCAGGCGTTAAAGGCAAGAAACTTGATGCGTAAAGACATAGATTATGTTATAAAAGACGGTGAAATCATAATCGTTGATGAGTTTACCGGAAGACTGATGTTCGGAAGAAGATACAGCGACGGGCTGCATCAGGCTATTGAAGCCAAGGAAGGGGTAAAAATAGAGAGAGAATCCCAAACCCTTGCAACAATAACCTTTCAGAACTATTTCAGAATGTACCAGAAGCTTGCAGGTATGACAGGTACAGCAAAGACTGAAGAGGAAGAGTTCAAAGCAATCTATAACCTGGATATAGTTGAGGTACCGACAAATAAACCGATGATACGTAAGGATCATCCTGATGCGGTATACAAAAGCATAAAAGGCAAGTTCAATGCTGCGGTAGAAGAAATAGTTAAGCTCCATGCCAAGGGACAGCCTGTGCTGGTAGGTACCGTATCCATCGAAAACTCGGAAATACTCAGCGGTATGCTGAAAAGAAGAGGAATTCCTCATACAGTTTTGAATGCAAAATATCATGAAAAAGAAGCTGAAATAATTGCTTTGGCCGGGCAGCGGGGTGCAGTAACAATTTCAACAAACATGGCCGGCAGAGGTACTGATATAATGCTCGGCGAAGGAGTTGCAGAGCTGGGCGGATTATTTGTAATGGGTACTGAAAGGCATGAATCACGCCGTATAGATAATCAGCTGAGGGGACGTTCCGGTAGACAAGGAGACCCGGGTGAAAGCAGATTTTATGTTTCACTTCAGGATGATCTGATGAGGTTGTTTGGTTCTGAGAAGATTCTGGGCCTTGTTGAAAGTCTGGGCATGGATGATGAAATGGCAATTGAGCATTCCATGCTTTCAAAGGCAATAGAAAATGCGCAGAAGAGGGTTGAAGGAAGGAACTTTGACATTAGAAAGCATGTGCTTCAGTATGATAATGTAATGAACAAGCAGAGAGAGGTAATATACAAGCAAAGAAGACAGGTTCTTATGGGTGAAAGCATCAGAGACAACATAATGGGAATGATAAGAGATGTTGTTGAAGATGCGGTAGCGACCTATACTGTGGGCAGTGAATATCCGGAAGAATGGGATTTAAAAGGCTTGCTGGAGCATTTGCAGACAGTGTTCCTCTCAAAAAACAAATATACTGAAAGTGACTTGCTAAGCTTTAACCGCGAAGATTTAAAGGATGAATTATATAATACAGCTGTAAAGCTCTATGAGAAAAAAGAGTCTCAGATAGCCGAAGAAGATATGAGAGAGCTCGAAAGAGTAATACTGCTGAGGGTGGTAGACACCAAGTGGATTGACCATATAGATGCCATGGACCAGCTGAGGGATGGAGTATCCTTAAGGGGGTATGGACAGCAGGATCCTGTTCAGGCTTATCAAATTGAAGGCTATGATATGTTTATGGAATTAATCAAGAGCATAAAGGAAGACACTGTAAGATATGTATTCCATGCAAATATGACGCACATACCAAAGAGGGAGCAGGTTGCTCAGCCTGTGGCAACAAACGAGAATGAAGGTGTCAGAAAACCGGTTGTAAAAGAGGATAAAATAGGAAGAAATGATGCCTGCCCATGCGGAAGCGGGAAAAAATATAAGAAATGTTGTGGAGCGACAAGCTAGGAAGCTAGCTTGAGGTCACTAGCTTCTAGCCACTAGCTACTAGGTTAAGTAGGACTTCGAAGCCTTTCTGAGCCTAGCAGCTAGAAGCCAGTAGCTAGTAGCCGACCCAAAGTAATACTTATAAGTAAGAAAACCGGAGGTTTTAATATGCTTGAATTAGAACAGTATCGTTATGAGCTGAATCAGCTTGAAGATAAAATTAAAGAGATTGAGGTGTCACTTTGACACGGGCAGTATAAAAGAGAAAATAGAAGAATATGAAAATGAGATGCAGCAGGAAGGCTTCTGGAACGATTCAGATAAGGCAGGGGCAGCACTTAAACAGGTCAAGTCTCTGAAGGATAGGCTTGAAAGCTTTAATAGCCTGAAATCGCAATATGAAGATCTTCATGTGCTGATAGAGCTGGGGATTGAAGCCAATGACAGCAGCGTAGTGGATGAGGTTGCTGACTCACTTGAGGATATAAAGCAGAGAGTTGAAGAGATGCTTATAGCAACACAGCTGACAGGTCAGTTTGACAGAAATAATGCTATTTTTGCCATTCACTCAGGAGCCGGTGGAATTGATGCACAGGATTGGGCTGAGATGCTGCTGCGTATGTATATAAGATGGGCTGAAAAAAAAGGTTACACTGTTACAGTGCTGGATATGCTGAAGGATTATGAGGCGGGAATAAAGAGTGCAACCCTGCATATAGAGGGCGAGAACGCTTACGGCTACCTGAAATCTGAAAAGGGAGTGCACAGGCTTGTAAGGCTGTCTCCTTTTGATG
Source organism: Bacillota bacterium (assembly GCA_049322695.1). Lineage (GTDB taxonomy): Bacteria > Bacillota > Clostridia > Lutisporales > Lutisporaceae > CALGKJ01. The sequence goes on from JBMORW010000054.1 coordinate 43,831, forward strand.
CTGCAGGCAAGAGACATACCTCCTTTGCTTCTGTTGACGTCATGCCTGAGCTGGATGACAGTGTAAAGATTGATATCAATCCTGAGGATCTAAAAATAGACACCTATCGTGCCGGAGGCGCCGGGGGACAGCACGTTAATAAAACAGAATCTGCTGTGAGAATAACACACATACCTACCGGTGTAATCGTCCAGTGCCAGAATGAGCGCTCTCAGCACAGCAACAAGGATATGGCTATGAAAATGCTTATGTCTAAGCTTATTGAGCTTAAGGAGCAGGAGCACAAGGATAAGATTGAAGACCTTAAGGGTGAATACAGAGAAATAGCTTGGGGAAGTCAGATAAGATCCTATGTATTCCATCCCTACAGCTTAGTAAAGGATCACAGAACCAATGCAGAGACAGGAAATGTAAATGCAGTTATGGATGGGGATATTGACAGCTTTATTAATGCATATTTAAAATTTAACAATCTAAGCAAATAATAGCATTGAGAATATGGAGAATGTAGCGATTGCAGTATCTCCATGTTCTTTTTTACATTTTTCTGAAAAGAGTGATTATTGCTTGTCAAGCTTCATTAATGTAAATAATATTGTTTATTCACAGAATATATATTAAAATATTATTAATGTAAACAAAATAAGACAAAATAACGGTTTTGCAATTATTGAAGTCTAATCGAGATTGTTGTTATTCATTTCTTAATATTTATCGCAATTATTAATCACTCATCTATTCACATGCGGAGAAATTGGGGGAGTTTTTATGAAAAAGAAGGACAGCTTTATCAAGATTCCGGCATTTACCAGTAAAAGCGAAGTAAAGGCAAAGAAGGGCTTATTTTCTTTTGCTAAGAAAATAAAATTGCCTAAGCTTGGCTCCAAGACACCAAAGCAGGATAGCATTACAGAAGAAGATGCTATAGCTGTTGAAGCACCGTTTGAAGAGACTCCAGCAGAGTTACCCGTGGAAATCCTTGAAACCGATTCTGCTGAAGCAGCAAACGAGGCAGCTGCTGCCGAAAACAGCATTGAAAAAGCTTCTACGGTTGAGAAGCCGGTCAAAAAGGCTTTCAGAAAAAATAATAAGGCAGATAGGCCGGATGAAACTAAAAATCCGACAAAAAAGAAATTCAATCTCTCAAAAATGTTTAGCGGTTTACGCGGCAGAATAATTATTCTTGTTGCATTAATCACTCTTATACCGCTGCTGGTACAAACAGCCTACAATGTTAAGACACAGGGTGATACGGTGAGAAAAAACCTTGAGGGATTGAGTCAGGCTATAAACCAAGGTCTCGTTGAAAGAATCAACGCAACCTTGAATCAAAGTATAGCCACACTGGAGCTTATTCCAAAGTCCATTGACATTCTTTCATTTGAGAGACTGGAACAGGAAAGAATAATGCGTAAGATGGCTGACAAGAATTTCAAGGATGTATTTATTGTAAATTTGAACGGTGTGATTACGGCAGCTACTGATGCAAAGGATAGAGACGTTAATGTTTCTCAGGAGGATTGGTTTAAGAATTCTGTCGGGGGAACCAGATACGTATCCGATGCAAAAAATGAAGCAAGGTACAAGGGCCCTGTCATAAGGATTGCGGTTCCTTTGCTGGATCAGTTTTTCAAGCCTGCAGGCGTTATAGTAGCAGTATATGGAATGGATACTATGCAGACAATACTGGATGAGTCAGATCTTGGTGATGATACGGTGGCTTATCTGGTAGGAAGAACAGGCACAGTGCTGGCACATCCAGAATATAAAGAAAAGGTTATAAACAATTATAATGCAGTTGAAAACAATATACAGGGTGCAATAAAGGTAACATCAGGAGAATCGGGCACTTCCAACTATAATAATGATAAGGGTCAAAGGGTCGTGGGTACTTACAGCGTTATACCCGCAACACAGTGGGGACTTATTACAGAAATAGAAGAGAGTAAAGCTATGGCAGATGTGAAGCAGGTAACAAAGACAGGTCTGGTGTTCATGTTCATAGCTTTCGGTATAGCTATAGCAGGCAGTTTAGTACTGGCATGGGCTATAACTAAGCCCCTTGTAGGTATAGCAAAGGTAGCTTCGGAAATAAAGGAAGGTAATTTCAAGATTAGAGTAAAGGTAACTTCCAATGATGAGATAGGAGAGCTGCAGACTGCATTCAACCTTATGTCTGAATCCTTAAGTCAGATAGTAACAGAGGTAGGAGCTGCGGTTCAGGAAATAAGCTATACATCCAACAAGCTCAGCGGCAGTGCACAGATAACCTCAGCTGCTACTGATGAAATAACTTCAATAGTTGAAGATGTTGCAGAGGGTGCTCAGACCCAGATCAGGTCAGTTCGTTCATCATTAAATGTAGCGAGAGAAATATCAGATAGCGTTGTGGTTACTTCGGACAAGACCCAGAAGGTGTCTTTGTCTGCCAAAGAGGCAGCGCAGGTTGCAAAGAACGGATCTGAAAACATCAATATAATAAGTGAAAAGATAGGTGTAATAAAGAATAATGTAGTTAACTCTGCAGAGCTTGTAGACAAGCTTGGCAAGAAATCAGAAGAAGTAACCGGAATAGTTAAAGTAATAAGAGATATAGCTGGCAAAACAAACATGCTGGCACTTAACGCAGCCATTGAGGCAGCTAGAGCCGGAGAGGCAGGTAAGGGCTTTGCAGTGGTTGCAAATGAAATAAGAAATCTTGCTGACCAGACAAAGGAAGCCTCCAAGAACATAGAGACGCTGCTGCTTGAGATTCAGAAGGAAACTGAACTGACCGTATCTGCCATGAATGAGGGCTTGATTGAGGTTGAAGAAGGTACAGCAGCAATAGGAGCAACCTACAGCACCTTCAATAAGATTATTGAAGAAATTCACCTTGTTGCAGATGAGATACAGCTGGTTTCCGAATCAGTACTTGAATTGAAACAGGAAAGTGAAAGAATCTCTAAAGCTGTTGAAGAGGTAAATGACATAGCAGAGGCAACATCCATGGGCACTCAGAGCGTTCTGGCGAGCACAGAAGAGCAATCCTCGGCGATGCAGGAAATAAACGACTCAGCAGCAAAGCTGAGCAAAATGGCGGCAGAGTTGCAGGATTCAATGAAAAGATTCAAAATATAATAAACATAAAGAGAAGCGTACCACAGGTATGCTTCTCTTATTTAACGGCTATTCCATCCCGACTATTTCGATTCTTTTGCAGCCTTTGCACTGCATAAGTCTTTCTACTAACTCATCCGGTGAAATGTCCATTATGTTTGTATCTATGGTAAGTGTCAATGCGGCAGTATCCATAATAGGTATGTTTTGATTGATGGTGATTATGTTGCCCTTTACTGCTGCAATAGAGTTTATTATATCTGAGAGTACACCGGGTATATGCTTCAACATAAGAAATAGAATGACTGTTTTTCCCCTTTGCTGGGAAGTAAAGTCAAAAACATAGTCCTTATACTTATAAAATGCGCTCCTGCTTAAGCTGACTTTTTCGCATGCATCTTGGATTGTAACAACATCTCCGTTTCTAAGAAGCCTTTTTGCTGCAATTACCTTTTCAAACACATTTGGCAATACTTCAGAGTCAACTATAAACATTTTTGAGTCATTCATTAGCCTATCCTCCTGTTTGTTCATGAAATAGATACACATGTTTTCGTAAATGATATTACCATAATGGAAGCTATAAAGCAATAAAAGCATTATGAATATAACTTGTGCTTGAATTCTTACGAACAGCATTAATGCAATTTATACAAACTAAATACAATATAAAAGTGCATTTATATAGAATAATAAGCTTATAAAAGCTATTATATAATTAGTGGTTTTAATTTAAGTTTGGGGGGTTAGTTATGTCCGAGGTATTGGTAAATGTATTTCGTGGCGAAAAGGTGGAGAATATACACAGAGGCGATGTGGTTGCAGTAAACAGAAAAGGAGAAATAATAGCAGCTGCAGGAAACCCTTACAAGGTAACATTTATGAGATCATGTGCCAAACCGATACAGGCATTCTCAGTTTTGGAAAGCGGAGCAGCAGACTTATATGGATTTGATGATAAGGAAATTGCAGTTATGTGCTCATCACATTATGCAGAAGATTTTCATGTTAAGGCAGTTGAAGACATTTTAAAAAAAATAGGCTTGAGTGAAGACCGGCTTAACTGCGGTGCAACCTATTCATTGAACGAAAAAGTCACAGAGCAGCTAATAAAAAGCGGAAAGACTAGGAGACGTATATACAATAACTGCTCGGGTAAACATGCCGGAATGCTTGCATTGGCTGTTAAGGAAGGTATAGACATTCAGGATTATGATGCTTTCCACAATAAGGTGCAACAAATAATGCTTCGTAATACTGCTTATTTTTGCGGCATAGAAGCTGATAAAATAGGTATAGGAATAGACGGCTGTGGAACACCAGTATATGAGATGCCCATTTATAATATGGCTATGGCTTTTTCAAAAATTGCAAAGCCTGAGGGATTGCCGGAGAAAAAAGCCTATATTATAGACAGAATTGCGGCTGCAATGAATAAGCATCCGGAAATGATAGCAGGTACAGGAGGGTTTTGTACTGAGTTGATGAGGAATACGGGAGGAAGGATGATTGCTAAGCTGGGAGCAGCTGCGGTATACTGCGTGGGTATACGTGACCTAGGAATCGGTATAGCTGTAAAAATAGAGAGTGGTGCTGCGGATGTACTGTCTACGGTTGTGCTGGAGACTCTTAAACAGCTTGAGTATGTAAATGCAGCTGAGCTGGAGAAGCTTAAAGAATTTCATTATAAAAATAATTTAAATACACAGAACAAAATAATAGGTCAAATAGCGCCTGTATTCAAGCTTGAGAGAAAAAACCATATTTTGTAGAATAACGCCCGAATTTGACATTCCCATACTATTTTGATTAAATCAAAAATATACGGACATTTTTTGAAACATAACTGCAAGGAGGAATTAGATGGATATTATTACAAAGTTGGCCAAAGAGCTTTCTGTAAAGCCCTGGCAGGTTGAAAACACGGTAAAGTTGATTGATGATGGGAATACCATTCCGTTTATTGCAAGATATAGAAAGGAACTTACCGGCGAGCTGTCTGATACTGTGCTGAGAGAGTTAGGAGAAAGGCTTACTTATCTGAGAAACCTTGAGAATAGAAAGGAAGAAGTCAAGAGGCATATTGAGGAGCAGGGAAAGCTTACTGATGAGCTTAAGGCAGCCATCGAAAAAGCAGAGGTACTTCAAGAGGTTGAAGACCTTTACAGACCTTACAGGCCTAAGAAGAGAACGCGTGCTACGATAGCGAAGGAAAAGGGATTGGAGCCTCTGGCAGAGCTGATTTGGAAGCAGGAAAAGTCGGATAAGAGTATTTATGAAATAGCAGAGAGCTATATAAATACTGAACTCAACGTCGAAACTGCACAGGATGCAGTTAACGGAGCGTTGGATATAATAGCTGAAATGATATCGGACAATGCTGATTTCAGAAAGGAAATCAGAAGTCTTACATTTAGAAATGGAACAGTCATAAGCAAAGGAAATACTGAAGAGAAGTCCGAATACCAGATGTACTATGATTTTAGCGAGCCTGTTTATAAGATTGCCTTACACAGGGTCCTTGCAATCAATAGAGGTGAAAATGAAAAGTTTTTGAACGTAAAGATTGATGCTCCGACAGACAGAATAATCACTTACTTAAGCAATAATGTTATAGTAGTACATTCACCTTACAGAGAACTGCTGGAGACGGCTGTAAAGGATGCATATTCAAGGCTTATTGCTCCTTCAATTGAAAGAGAGATAAGGAATGAGCTTACAGAAAAGGCAGAAGAGCAGGCGATAAAGGTATTTTCTGCCAATCTCAAGAATCTGCTGCTTCAGCCGCCTATAAAGAACAAGACAGTTATGGGCTTTGACCCCGCATATAGAACTGGCTGCAAGATTGCAGTAGTAGATGAAACAGGTAAGCTGCTTGAGACAACTACAGTATATCCTACCCCTCCGCAAAACCAAGTTGAGGAAGCAAAGAAGAAGCTGAAGGAATTAATCAACAAATATAATATCGAAATAATATCCTTGGGTAATGGCACAGCCTCCAGAGAATCAGAAAAGATCTGTGCAGAGATCATAAAGGAAATAAACAAAACTCTTCATTACATAGTAGTCAATGAAGCCGGAGCTTCGGTATATTCAGCTTCAGAGCTTGCAGCTCAGGAATATCCTGATATCAATGTATCCTTAAGAGGAGCCATATCAATTGCCAGACGTCTTCAGGACCCTTTAGCTGAGCTGGTAAAAATCGATCCTAAATCAATAGGCGTAGGGCAATATCAGCATGATGTATCTCAGAAGAAGCTGTCTGAGGCTTTGGCAGGTGTAGTTGAAGACTGTGTAAACAGCGTAGGTGTTGATTTGAATACAGCATCACCTTCGCTGCTCCAGTATATATCGGGTATAAATTCTGCAATTGCGAAAAACATAGTGGCCTATAGAGAAGAAAACGGAAAGTTCAAAAGCAGAAGTGAGCTGAAAAAGGTTAAGAAGCTGGGGGATAAAGCCTTTGAGCAGTGTGCAGGATTTTTAAGGATTCCCGAAAGCAGCAATATACTTGATAATACTTCAGTTCATCCCGAATCCTATAAGGTTGCTTCCATTTTACTGGAGAAGACCGGTCACGGACTGAAAAATATAAATACTAAGGAAATGCATGTAATTATGCATGAAATAGCAAATACTAATGTGGAAAAGCTGGCAGAAGAGCTGGGAATAGGTGTTCCTACTTTGAAAGACATAATCAAGGAGCTGCAGAAACCGGGAAGAGACCCCAGAGATGAAATGCCAAAACCGATTTTTATGTCTGATGTCCTTGAAATCAAAGACTTAAGACCAGGCATGATTCTTACGGGAACAGTAAGAAATGTTATAGATTTCGGTGCATTTATAGATATAGGAGTACATCAGGACGGACTTGTACATATATCCGAGCTGGCGGACAGATTCGTGAAAAGGCCTCTTGATGTTGTGCAGGTAGGAGATATTGTAAAGGTTAAGGTATTAGATGTGGATATAGACAGAAACAGGATAAGCTTGAGTATGAAAGGAATAAACTAGCTGGAGACTAGCTGGTTGCGGGTTGCGAGACGCTAGTTGTGAGAATCCGTACCGGGCTTCGAAGCATTTTTAAATCCCGTAACCCGCAACTCGTAACTCGTAACTATCAAAAGTAGCTGGTGCAGTAGCCAGCTACTTTTGATGTATACATTTCCCACAAAAAAGACTATAATATTTGTAAGTTAAAAAATGCTATTATTGATATAATGACTTATGTATGTTTACGGAAACAATGGAGGTACTGATGTTAAAGCTGGTAACAGATAGTGTTGAAGAAACCTTTGAGCTGGGGCAGAAGCTTGGCATCCTGCTGCAAAAGGGTAATATAATTTGCTTATCCGGTGATCTGGGGGCAGGCAAAACAGCCTTTACAAAGGGAATAGGCAAGGGACTGGGAGTAAAAGAGTATGTAACAAGCCCTACATATACAATAATCAATGAATATACAGGAAGAATACCATTATATCATTTTGATGTATACAGGCTGGAAAACGTTGATGAAATGTACGAGCTCGGGTATGAGGAGTATTTTTTCGGAGATGGAGCAGTGGTATTGGAATGGGCTGATAATGTAAAAGAAATAATTCCTGCAGAAAGATTGTGGGTTACTATATTGAAGACCAGAAATGATGATTCGAGGGAAATAATAATGGAGCCTACCGGGGATATCTATAAGGATATTGTAAAGGAGCTGACAGAGGATGAAGGTACTGGCAATTGATACTTCCGGAGCGGCTGCCACTGCTGCGGTAATGATAGATGGAACACTCATTGGAGAATACATATTGAACAATGGCAAAACCCACTCACAAAAGCTGCTGTCCATTATCGATAGAGTATTGGAGGACTGCGGGCTGAAGCCTTCAGATATAGATATGTATGCCTGCGCCTCAGGACCCGGCTCGTTTACAGGCTTGAGAATAGGTGCCGCAACAATAAGAGGTATGGCACATGCATTTGATAAGCCAGTAGTGGGAGTACCTACTTTAGATATACTTGCATATAATACTTATAACTGCTGCGGCTTGGTTTGTCCTGTACTGGATGCGCAAAGAGACACAGTGTATGGAGCTTTATATCGGTGGAAGGACAATGAGCTGGTGAAGCTTAAGGATTTTAAGGTCATAAAGGCTGATGAGCTTTTAGAGCTTTTGAAGGAACAAAAGGATACCATTACGGTGCTTGGTGACGGAACTGCCATTATTGCGGAAAGAGCGAAGCAGATAGAAAATATCAAAATAGCTCCATGTATGATACAGGTACCAAGAGCAGCTTCCTGTGCACAGCTTGCAGTGAAGTTGTATGAAAAGGGTGCTTCAGTTAGCTATAATGATTTTGTTCCAAATTATATCAGAAAATCTCAGGCTGAGGACGAGTTTGAAAAAAGAATGAAAATACTGATTAGGAATATGACCTCTGAAGATATTGTTCCGGTACATGAAATAGAAGTATTGAGCTTCAAGACGCCATGGTCAAAGGAAGCCTTTACGGAAGAGATACATAAGAACAATCTGGCAAAATACGTAGTCGCACAAATAGATGACAGGGTTGTCGGATATGGAGGAATGTGGCAGATACTTGATGAGGGGCACATTACAAATATAGCGGTACATCCTGATTACAGAAAGCATAAAATAGGTGAAAAAATAGTACAAGCACTGATACAGAAAGCAAAGGATTTGAATATAAATAGACTGACACTTGAGGTCAGAGCCTCAAATGACGCTGCAATAGGATTATACAGAAAGCTTGGCTTTACTGACTGTGGTATCAGAAAAGGGTATTATTACGATACCGGTGAAGATGCAATAATAATGTGGAAGGAACTCACCTGATATCAGAATTTCAAATCAGACATTTAATCAGCTGCTCCGTATGTATATTTAGAAGGGTAAAAGGTGGCGATCTAATTGAATGTCAGTGACTTGGAAATAATAAGCCAATGCCTGAAGGGTAATATGGACTTATTTGAGATATTGATAGAGAGATATAAAAAGCTTGTTTTTAACACTGCTTACAGAATGATGGGCAACAAGGAAGAAGCAGAAGATATTTCACAAGAGGCATTTATAAGAATATTTAATTCTCTGGCAAAATACAACCCTGAGTATAAGTTCGCTACTTGGGCTCTTCGCATAACAACGAACCTTTGTCTTGACAGCTTGCGGAAACGAAAGGGAGAGACTGTTCCAATCGATGAGCAGTTTGACCTTGGAGATGACAGCCTGACCCCTGAAGAGCAGTACATAAGGAAGGAAAAGCAAAAACAGGTACAGGCTGCTATAAGTAAGCTTCCGGATAAATATAAGGAATTTTTGATAATGTTTCATCATAGAAACCTTTCCTATCAGGAGATAATGGATATTACGGGCGAATCACTTACGATAGTGAAAAACAGGCTGTACAGAGCGCGGCAGATGCTAAAAGAGTCTCTAATAGGCATGGAGAAGGAGAGTGAAAAATATGCAATGCCGGGAAATTGATAATCTGGTAATGAAATACCTTGACGGAAACATAAGCGAAATCGAAATGGAAATTGTAAAGAGGCATAACGAAAAATGCGAAAAATGCTCTATGGAGTTCAACATACTGAGCGATGCAATATATACCTTGGAGGAGCTTCCTGATATTGATGTACCTGAAGGCTTTACTGTTAAGGTAATGAACAGCATAAGAACCCAGAAGAGATATATTTTGTCACCCCAGATAATACTGCTTTGGATAATGGGGCTGGCAGGCCTGGCCACCTTTATGATAAATGTATTAGCGTTCTATGTTATTCCTGCCGTTAGGAGCTCGGGAATACTGATAGCTGCATACAATATGGTGGTTTATGCCGGTTCGGTGATTACTAATACGCTGAAAGAGTTTTTGGTCTTTACTTCCTTGGCACTTAGCAAGCTGGTGGTTTTCAGAAATATAATGCTTACTGACTATTTATTGTTCTTATTGGCTTGTATTGCAATATTCATAGTTATAAACATGTTTATAGTGAGAACGTTAAGACTACAGCAAAAGCTATAGAATAAAAACAGCCGACACAGTCAGTTGACCGGCTTTAAGGGAGGTTAGCCATGAGTAAGAAAAGAAATTTGATTTTGTCCATAATCAGTATTGTTTTATTACTGTCTGCATTTACAATAGCATCAGGGGACAGCGATAAGGTGGCTTTTTTTACAAGCCTTCATATCAGGGAGGATCAGACCGTTAATGGAGATGCAGTTGCAATATTCGGAGATATAAGGGTTGACGGTACTGTCAGAGGAGATGCAGTTGCTGTATTCGGGAATGTGGTGGTTAATGGTACCATAAATGGAGATACAGTGGCAGTGGCAGGAGCTGTAGAAGTCGGTTCTAACGGTGTGATAAGCGGCGATGCAGTAGGTGTCGGCGGAGGCGTCATAAAGGAGCGCGGAGCAGTCATAAGAGGTGAAGAAGCCAATGCTGCCATGTCAATAGGAATAAACAGACATAACATACTTCCAGTAATCACTTATGCATCTATAATCGGACTATTGATTACCTATGCGCTGTCTTGGCTTGTAATCATAATAATACCTTCAAATATTGAGAACATGGCTGTACAGTCCCTTGATAATCTTGGAAGAAGATTTGGAATAGGCCTACTGGCATATATATTGCTGCCGGTGTTTGCATTGGCTTTGATAATAACCATGGTCGGCATAATAGTATTGCCATTCTTCCTCATAGCATTTGCCATTGCTTCATTTATAAGTATGATTCCGCTAAAAATAGCTATTGGCAGGAGAATAGCAGCCAGTGTTCAGAATAGCAGTTCTATATATGTACATCTGCTGGTGGGATTGATAATTGTATATCTTATAAAACTGATTCCCATTATTGGCTGGCTGGTGTATGTTTTCCTGGCAGCTGTAGCCATGGGACTTTTGATAGATACCAGAATGGGTGGCGCATTTAGAAGGAAGGTATAGCAATGAAAATTAAAATAACTGTCATTCTAATAATATTTGCTGCAGTGCTATCAGGCTGTGTAATAGATATGGAGAAAAGCGGAATTTCCATATCTGATGATCTTATTAGCTATCATGAAGAGATAGAGCTGGATGAAAATCTGAAGGAAGCAAATGCGTATTTTGAAGCTGATGCTTCAAATGTAAAAATATCAAGCTCTCACAATAAACTCGTAGAAGGTGTTTTCAGATATAATTCGGAGGATTTGAAGCCGAAATTTGAAGTGGAAGGCGGCGATATCAGAATTCAAAGCAGTAACCCGCCAATCAAGATTCGCAGAATCATAAGCGAATGGGATATAAGCCTTACAGAGAAGCTGCCTGTGAGCATGAATATAGAGGCTAATGCATCAAAGGCAGAGATGGACCTGAATGATATCAAGCTTAAGCAAATAGCTATGAAGCTTGGAGCAGCAACAATAAATGTATATTCAGACAAGCCCAATGTCGAAATTCTTGGCGATATGAGCATAGATGCAGACGCAAGCTCCTTAAATCTTTATGGCGGCGGAAATATGAATTTTGAAAGAATAAAGGTTGATTCGGATGCTTCCAGGCTTAACTTAGATCTTTCAGGCGAATACTTCAGAAATGCTGACATAAATATCACAGCCAACGCTTCTACCTTGAAGCTGAGACTTCCGGAAAACGCGGGGACCAGAATCATAGTTGAGAACTCTGAGGTCTCTACAATCAGGCTTAATAATGAAAATATCAGCAAGGTTTCTGAAAAGGAATATGTTTCGGCGAATTACGATTCCAGCGAAATTAAAATTATTATAACATTGAAGCTGAATGTAACGACAGTCACTATTGAATAGTTCTATCTGGATTTCGGCAGATGTCGAAATCTTTTTTATTTTTGAATTTTAGGCATTAAATAGAGCTTTTATATATATAATTGTACTAGGGTAAGCTTGGGAGAAAATATATAAACAAGTTTGGATACTTCGGGATTTTAAAGCATATAATATTTCCATGAGTTTGACATACTTATGATAACATGCTTTAATTTTATTCAGGTATGTGATATAATTGCTATATTCTTATCAGGCATACCGTAAGCTAACGATTACCGAGACATAATAAAGGATTTGTCAGCTTACCGGTGTAATAGTGCTTATGCTTTGTAAAGCTGATATGAGCACTTACAGTTATACCGGCTGCTGCGCCAAAGTCGTGCAGTTCGACTTTTCACACAGATTAGGAGGAATATGATGCTGCTTAGAGAATTTTCAGTTGGTGATCACACTATTAATCTTACTCAGGATGGTACAGTTTATATAGCTACTGTAAAGAAAAACGGCGGTGAAAAGGTATTTTACCATGAATATAATGACTACGAAAAGATAAAACTCTGTTTCGATGAGATTATACAAATGTTTGACGGTAAGGACGCAAGTATAGACACAGTACTAAGATTATTAGAGCAAAGCACTGTTTAAGACAGGATTCTCATCCTGTCTTAAAATCTGTATTAAGGCACTACAAAGCAAAAGAAGAGGTGAGTACAATGGATGAAAGAATAATTATTCTTGCTATTGAAACATCCTGTGATGAGACCTCAGCCGCTGTTCTTGCAAACGGTCGGGAGGTGCTGTCTAATATAATATCAAGCCAGATAACAACTCATCAGAAGTTTGGTGGAGTTGTTCCTGAAGTGGCATCCAGAAAGCATTTGGAAAATATCAATGCTGTAATTGACCAATCCTTGAATGATGCAAAAATGACCTTTAACGACCTTGATGCAATAGCGGTTACATGCGGTCCCGGACTTGTAGGTGCACTGCTTATAGGGCTCTCTACTGCAAAGGCTATAGCATACAGCAAAGGAATACCTCTAATCGGTGTAAATCATATTGAGGGTCACATAGCAGCAAACTATATTCAGCATGAAAAGCTTGAGCCTCCTTTCGTATGTCTTGTAGCTTCAGGCGGACACAGTCACATTGTAAATGTTATGGATTATGATAAATATGAAATACTTGGACAGACACGAGATGATGCGGCAGGAGAGGCATTTGACAAAATAGCCAGGGCATTAGGTCTTGGGTATCCTGGTGGTCCTCTTATTGACAAGCTTGCAGTTAAAGGAGATGCTGCTGCCATAGATTTTCCCAGAGCATATCTTGAAGAAGGCAGCTATGATTTCAGCTTTAGCGGCATAAAATCTGCAGTGCTTAATTACCTTAACTCGAAAAAAATGAGGGACGAAGCCATAAATGTTGCTGATGTTGCAGCAAGCTTTCAGGAAGCTGTTGTTGAGGTGCTTGCTTCAAAGCTGATTGCAGCATCAAAGGAAATGAGATCAAAGTATGCTGTTCTTGCAGGCGGAGTAGCTGCAAACAGAAGGTTGAGAGATTATCTTGCAGAAAAAGGTAAAGAAGCGGGTATTGAGGTTATATTCCCTTCTCCCATTCTGTGCACGGATAATGCAGCTATGATTGGATGTGCGGCATATTACAAATACAGGAGCGGGAAAGTATCTGACTTTTGCTTGAATGCAATTCCTAACCTTACAATAGGAGACAGAAGGATTTGAGTCAGGCAAGAAAGGATAGAGGAGACAGGTATCTACCTCCTCTGTTTCGCCCTTGCTACTGCTGAAGTGTCTCCCATTCTTCATACAGCTCAAGGAGATAATTTTCCAGTTTGTCTGACTCATCATGCAGTTCCTGGCACCTTATATGGTCGCTGAAAACCTCAGGAAGCTCCATTAAAGCTTCAATTTCCTTCAGTCTTTCCTCGCTGGACTTTATTTCTTTTTCTACAGTTTCCAGTCTCTTCTGCTGTCTTTTAGCATTGGATTTTTCTTCCTTTTGCTTAAGCCAATCATTTTTCACCTCAGATGCCTTTACACTGTCAAGTTCGTCTTTGCTTTGAGCCAAATCATTCATCTGACTCTTTTTTTCAAGGTAATAGGGGTAATTGCCCATATATTGTGTACAGCCGTTTATATTCAATTCTATAATCTTGTTTGCCACCTTCTTGATGAAATATCTGTCGTGAGATATAAAAAGCACAGTTCCTCCATAGTTCTGCAATGCACTTTCCAGTACTTCCTTTGAGACGATGTCAAGGTGGTTTGTAGGCTCATCCATAAGCAGAAAATTAGATTTAGACAGCATAAGCTTTAAAAGTGCAACTCTGCTTTTTTCGCCGCCGCTAAGCTTATAAATTTCCTTAAACACATCTTCTCCTTGAAAAAGGAAGGCTGCCAGCTTTGTACGTATATCCGTCTGATTCAGCTCCGGATACTCATCCCAAATCTCATCTATTACAAGCTTGCTTGGATCCAGGCTTTCCTGTTCCTGCTCGTAATAGCCTACAAAAACATTTTTTCCAAGTCTTATTACACCCGAATCCGGACTTACCATACCTCTGATAATCTTCAGTATGGTAGTTTTTCCTATGCCGTTAGGGCCTAACAATGCTACCTTATCTCCCTGCTTTATTTCAAAGCTTATATTGTCAAAAAGCTTCCGATCATATGTTTTAGAAAGATTTTCAACAAACATAACATCATAGCCGCTTCTTATTCTGGGCTCAAAACTGAATCTGGCACTTTTGGGCTCAGAAGCAGGCCTGTCTATTTTACTCATGCGTTCAAGTGCCTTTTCACGGCTTTCGGCTTGCCTTATACTTTTTTCACGGTTATACTGCCTGAAACGGGTAATTATAGCCTGCTGCCTTTCAATCTCCTTCTGCTGAAGGTCGTACTCCTTTTGCAGCTGTTCTCTTCTCTCCTTTTTCAGTTCAACATATCTGGAATAATTGCCGCTGTACTCAATCAGGGTTTTGTTTTCTATTTCAAAGGTTTTATTAGTAATTTCATCAAGAAAATATCTGTCATGAGATATTATGAGAAGAGTGCTTTTTATGTCCTTCAGATAGGCTTCCAGCCATTCCACTGATTCGATGTCCAAATAATTGGTAGGCTCATCCAACAGTAATATGTCAAAGCTCTGGAGAAGCACTTTCCCAAGAGCTACTCTTGTTTTTTGCCCCCCGCTCAGGGTGTTTATACGCTGCTGATATTCCTCCTGTGTGAAGCCAAGGCCTTTTAGAACACCTCTTATACGGCTCTGATAAGAAAAGCCGTCCTTGTTGTTATATTGTTCTTGAAGCATGGAATAGCTTTTCAATAGCTGCTGAAGCTCTGCATCTTTGCCTGAGCTGCTGAAATTGCTTATCTGCATCTCAAGTGTTCTAATTGAGTTTTCAAGCTGTATTATATCTTCGAATACCGTAAGCATTTCTTCCCAAATGTTGTTTTCGGAGTCAAAATCAAAATCCTGCGACATATATCCAAGGCGTGAGTTCTTACCAATGTATATTTCGCCTTCATCCCTATCCAGTTCTCCCGTAAGTATTTTAAACAAAGTAGACTTTCCTGCTCCGTTTAAACCTATAATGCCGACTTTATCTCCATCCTGCACGGTGAAAGAGATATTTTCTATTATTACCTCAATACCATAGCTTTTCTTTATATCCTTAGCAGATAATACTATCATATTAACCTCCACTGACTATAAGCATAAGACCTGCAATATATATTTTAGCAAAAACAGTAGCTGATTGTACAATATTTTGTACTAAACATTCCAGAACAAGCAAAATTATATCATAAGGATTATCAATTATACCAAGTACAGCAACGCTTTACGGATAATCATCGTTGCTTGACAATAATTTAACCATATTATACAATGAAATTGCATGATTGGATAAAATAAGACTGATTTTCAGATAATAGTGACAATGAAATAGGTATTTTTAATTAATACATTAAGATTTGAGGGGTAGATAGTATGGAGAGGTTTAGCAATATTTCAATGGCAGTTGTAAGAAGACTTCCAAAATACCACAGATATCTTAGTGACTTGCTGAATAATGACATTAAGAGGGTATCCTCACAGGAACTGAGCAAGATAACAGGCTTTACCGCATCACAGATAAGGCAGGACTTGAACTGCTTCGGAGGCTTCGGCCAGCAGGGTTATGGATATAATGTTGAGGAGCTCCATAACGAGATAGGGAAAATACTTGGACTTGACAGGGTTTACAATACTATTATTGTGGGAGCCGGGAATGTGGGACAGGCGATTGCCAACTACACCCAGTTCCAAAAAAGCGGCTTTAAGCTGGTAGGAATATTTGATGTGAATCCCAAGCTTATAGGACTGAAAATAAATGATGTAACAATAATGGATGTTGATAATCTAAAGGATTTTATATCCAAAAACAATATAGAAATAGGCATTATATGCACTCCAAAAGAAAACAGCCAAAAGGTTGCAGACATTATGGTAGACTCAGGAGTCAGAGCTATATGGAATTTTGCTCCCGTTGACCTTAAGGTTTCGGATGATATAATAGTTGAAAATGTTCATCTAAGTGAAAGCTTATTTACGATATCCTATCTTCTGAAGGAAAAAGAAGATATTAAACAGAAAAAGAAATAATAGGGCTTGTTTATGGTAGAATAAGTAGTATAATACATTATGTAGTGCAAATTGACAAGCTGCATACAAACGAAGCGGATTGCTAGATTTGCTTCGTTTTATTAATGTATATTGTCAGAAAAATACTATGTTTTATAATGCTATATACAAATAAGGAGATGTAAAGGATGCAGGAATTATTAAAAGGTATTATGGCTATTGAGTTGGGAAATATTGTTATGTTTGTGATAGCGGGTGTACTCATTTATCTGGCAGTTGTTAAAGAATATGAGCCTATGCTGTTAATGCCCATCGGTTTTGGAGCACTGCTGGCTAATATTCCGCTGGTAAGAGAGACAGAGGGTTTTGTAGCATTGGAAAAGCTGTTCATTGCAGGTATAGAAACAGAACTGTTTCCGCTGCTTATATTTATAGCAGTAGGAGCTATGATAGACTTTGGTCCGCTTTTAAAGAATCCTAAAATGCTGTTATTCGGCGGAGCCGCACAGTTTGGTATATTCTTTACTATGACTGTTGCAGCAATGACAGGTGTATTTGATTTAAAGGAAAGTGCTGCAATAGGTATCATCGGAGCAGCAGACGGTCCTACGTCAATATATGTGGCAAAGAAGTTTGCTCAGGATCTGCTGGGACCGATTTCCGTTGCGGCATATTCATATATGGCTTTGGTACCTATAATACAGCCTCCTGTTATAAGAGCGTTGACTACAAAGGAAGAAAGAAAGATTAGAATGGAATATGAAGAAAACTCTGTTTCAAAGAAAGTTAAAATCATATTTCCAATAGCTGTTACATTAATAGCAGGTATAGTTGCTCCTGCCAGTGTAGCTTTAGTAGGTTTCCTGATGTTTGGCAATTTGTTGAGAGAATGCGGTGTTACGGACAGACTTTCAAAATCGGCACAGAATGAGCTTGCAAACCTAGTAACAATATTACTGGGCATAACCATAGGCTCCACCATGTCGGCCGAGAAGTTCCTGGATTTACGGACACTGCTGATTATTGGCATGGGACTGCTGGCCTTCATTTTTGATACAGCAGGCGGAGTAGTGTTTGCCAAGCTTCTAAATGTATTTTCAAAGAATAAAATTAATCCTATGGTAGGAGCTGCAGGAATATCTGCATTCCCTATGTCCGCCAGAGTTATACAGAGAGAGGCACAAAAGGCTGACCCATCGAATTTTATATTGATGCATGCGGTAAGCGCTAACGTTGCAGGACAGATAGGTTCAATAATAGCAGGCGGTATGATACTGTCACTTGTAAAATAGGAGGATAATTATGAGTAGATTGGAAATGCTGATGGAAAGCTTAAGGGTTATGGGGCTTGGAATGCTTGGGATATTTATATTTATGTCTGTATTCTATCTTATGATAATAGCCTTGAACAAACTGATGCCTCCAAAGGGAGAGTAAAGATTAACCTTGTAAGCCAAGGGCAGCTTACAAGGTTATGTTTTTTGTGTAAGCTTTTCAAATTTATGATAAAATAGAATGGATAACGATTTTTATTCGGAGGGTTGTTAATACTATGAGAGTATATGCGCTGGTTGGACAGAGTGGTACTGGCAAAAGCTATAAGGCATTTATGGTAGCAAAGGACAGGGAGATTGAGTACATAATAGATGACGGTTTGCTTATTGGCGGGACAAGAGTTGTCGCAGGAAAGTCCGCAAAAAGAGAAGGAACAAAGCTTGCTTCCATTAGAAGAGCTTTGTTCAGAGATAGTGAGCATATGCTTGCAGTAAGGAAAGCCCTAAACGATATTAAGCCTGATAAACTGCTGATAATCGGAACATCGGATAAAATGATAGAGGAAATCGTACGTACGCTGGGGCTCAATAAAATCGATGAAATAATAAGAATCGATGATATTTCAACAGAGAAGGAAATTGAAATTGCCCGAAAATCCAGAAAAGAAGACGGAAAACATGTAATACCCGTTCCTACCGTAGAGATTAAAAAGGATTTTTCAGGCTATTTCATAGATTCACTTAAGATATTCAGCAAAAAGGATAAGGTGTATGATGTGGAAAAAACCATCATAAGGCCTACCTTCAGCTACCTGGGCAAGTATGAGATATCCAAGAATGTACTTATACAGATGATAAACCACTGCTGCATGAGCTTTGAAAGAATAAGCAAGCTTCATAGAGGTAAAATTGACAATAATCCTTCAGGCATAATTATCAATCTGGAAATTTCCATAAAACTGATATCACAGATAGATAAAATGATAGAGGAGCTGCAAAGGAAAATAATTGATAATATTGAGTACATGACTGGGCTAAATGTTTTAAGTGTGAATGTTACGGTAAAGAGTATCACAAAATAAGCATATGGAAGTGAAAGCTTTATTACCATAATGCTTAATAAGGAGAGACTCATGAATATTAAAGAGATAGAAAACGGTGTCATAATTGAGGGCATCAGAGATTTTGATGCAGAGTGCATATTTGACTGCGGTCAGAGCTTCAGGTGGAACAGGCAAAGTGATGGCAGCTATACGGGAGCTGCTTTCGGGAAAGTGATTAATGTCTCCTCAGACTATGAGAGCAGCACAGTGGTTATTAAGAATACCAATCCGGAAGACTTCAATAATATTTGGTATGATTATTTTGATTTGGGCAGAGACTACTCGCATATAAAATCCGTGCTGTCTCAGGACCCGGTGATGGAAATGGCTATTGAACATGGAAAGGGCATAAGGATTCTGAGACAAGAGCCATGGGAGCTTGTAATCTCATATATAATATCTGCCAATAACAGCATACCCAATATATCAAAAAGCATAAATCTGCTTTCCAGGATGTTTGGAAAACCCATTATATATGAAAACACGATTTATTATTCTTTTCCCACTCCGGAAGAGCTGGAAAAAGGCTCTATTGAGGATCTGGCTGAATGCAGAGCAGGCTTTAGGTGTAAATATATATATAGTGCCGTGAGGATGATATTATCAGGAGAAATAGACTTAAAAAGAATACAGTCTTTGGAAACAGAAGCTGCAAGAAGTGAGCTTATGAGGCTGCCGGGGGTAGGACCGAAGGTGGCTGACTGCATAATGTTGTTCTCTATGGGTAAATATGATACATATCCTGTGGATGTTTGGATAAAGAGAGTAACAGAGTATTTCTTTGTAGGAAGGGATGTGACTCTAAAGGATATACAGAAATTTGCAAAGGATAAATTCGGTGAACTGGCAGGCTTTGCCCAGGAATATCTGTTCTATTATGCAAGGATGAAAAAGATAATGTAGGTATTTTGCTGCGAGTTACGGGTTGCGGGTTACGAGAAAGCAGATAAACTTCGGAACACTACTAAAGCTCGCAACTCGGCTGCTTAGCATAAGCAGCATCTCGAAACTCGAAACTATTATGGAGGGGTCAATAAATGATTTTGTTAGGGTCGATTGTAAATGCAATAACAATTATAGCAGGGGGAATTATCGGAAGTTTGGCTAAAAAAGGCTTACCTGAGAGGTTCAGTAATCTCATCATATCGGGTATGGGTCTGTTTACTTTAGTTCTCGGAATAATGTTTGCTCTTCGGACGAAAGAGCCTATGATTGTGGTTATCAGTATAGTAATAGGAGCTTTAATAGGCGAACTGATAGATATCGAAAAGAAGCTGGACAGTCTGGGCAACTATGTGCAAAGCAAACTGAAGGGCTTCAAGGGGAACTTTTCTCAGGGCTTTGTAACATCAAGTCTTCTTTTCTGTGTAGGCTCCATGGCAATAATGGGATCATTGCAAAGCGGGTTGTCCAATAATCATGACACATTGCTCACCAAATCCATAATGGACGGAGTCATTTCAATAGTTTTCGCTTCCACAATGGGTATAGGTGTAGCTGCGTCAGCTGTGCCTGTGTTTATATATCAGGGTACCATAACACTGCTTGCATCTGTAATAGCGCCATATTTGAGTGAAGCTATGATAATCGAAATGACAGCTTCAGGAGGGATACTGCTGATGGGAGTAGGAATCAATATATTGGAGCTGAAGAAGATAAAGGTAGGAAACATGCTGCCTGCGATATTTTTACCGATAATAATAATGCTGATTCTAGGCTATTGATAATAGCCTAGAATCAACAGCCACTAGCCGCTAGCCACTAGCCACTGGATTAAGAAGGGCTTCGTAGCCTTGCTTATTCTAGTAGCTAGAAGCTGGTAGCTAGTGGCTTTTTTAAGCGATTAATTAGTTTTTCTATGAAAAACTAATTAATCGCTTAAAAAATAGCGTATTATGGATATAATTCTAGATAATTGCTAATAATGAGTGTTAGATTCCCTTTTTACGCGTTTTAAGTATTTGCTATTATTTTTTTCATTATTTATCATTATATATGTAATTAGCACTCGATAAGGATGAGTGCTAATAATGTGAAATAAATTTTCTACATATAAAAATATCTAAGGAGGGTTTTGAATGAACATTAAACCTTTAGGTGACAGAGTAATTCTAAGAGTAATCGAAAGCGAAGAAACAACAAAAAGCGGTATAGTGCTTCCAGGCACAGCTAAAGAAAAGCCAATGCAGGGTGAAATACTTGCAGTAGGCTCAGGTGAAATGATTGAAGGCAAGAAGGTTCCCCTTGAGGTCAAGGTTGGTGACAGAGTTATTTATTCAAAGTATGCCGGAACTGAAATAAAGATGGACGGCAATGAATACCTTATAGTCAGACAAAGCGATATTTTAGCAGTAATAGGTTAATGAGGAGGGAAAATAATGGCTAAGCAAATCAGATTTGGTGAAGAGGCAAGAAGATCTCTGGAGAGAGGTGTTAACCAGCTTGCTGACACAGTTAAAATAACACTTGGACCAAAGGGAAGAAATGTTGTTCTTGATAAGAAATTCGGATCACCGCTTATTACAAATGATGGTGTTACGATTGCAAAGGAAATAGAGCTTGAGGATCCGTTTGAAAATATGGGAGCTCAATTGGTTAAGGAAGTCGCTACTAAGACTAACGATGTAGCAGGTGACGGTACTACAACGGCAACTTTACTTGCACAGGCAATCATCAGAGAAGGACTGAAGAACGTAGCTGCAGGTGCCAACCCAATGATTCTTAAGAAGGGTATATTCAAGGCTGTTGATACAGCTGTTGCAGAGCTTAAGAATATTTCAAAGCCAATCGAAAGCAAAGCTGCTATTGCACAGGTTGCTTCTATCTCCGCTGCTGATGAGACAATAGGTGAGCTTATTGCAGAAGCTATGGAGAAGGTAGGCAAGGATGGCGTAATAACTGTTGAAGAATCAAATACCTTTGGAACAACTCTTGACGTGGTTGAGGGTATGCAATTTGACAGAGGCTTCGTATCTATGTATATGATTACAGATACAGAAAAGATGGAAGCTGTTCTTGAGGATCCTTATATATTGATAACAGACAAGAAGCTTTCCAACATTCAAGAGCTTTTACCGGTGCTTGAGCAAATAGTTCAACAAGGCAAAAAGCTGCTCATAATTGCTGAAGACATAGAAGGTGAAGCATTATCCACATTAGTGGTTAACAAGCTCAGAGGAACATTTACTTGCGTGGCTGTTAAGGCTCCGGGCTTTGGTGACAGAAGAAAGGCAATGCTTGAAGATATTGCAGTACTTACAGGCGGCCAGGTTATTTCAGAAGAACTGGGCTTGGACCTTAAGGAAGCAAAGCTTTCACAATTAGGTAGAGCAAGACAGATAAAGGTTCAAAAGGAAAACACAATAATAGTTGACGGTGCGGGAGATGCACAGGCTATAAAGGATAGAGTAAGACAAATAAAGGCTCAAATTGAAGAAACTACTTCAGACTTTGACAGAGAAAAGCTTCAGGAAAGACTTGCCAAACTGGCAGGCGGTGTAGCAGTAATAAAGGTTGGAGCAGCTACAGAAACTGAGCTTAAGGAAAGAAAGCACAGAATAGAAGACGCTCTTGCAGCTACGCGTGCAGCTGTAGAGGAAGGTATAGTACCTGGCGGCGGAATTGCATTGGTAAATACAATCAGTGCTGTTAAAGCTCTTATCAATACTACAGAAGGCGACGAAAAGACAGGCGTTAAGATCATAACAAGAGCACTGGAAGAGCCTGTAAGACAAATTGCTGAGAATGCTGGACTTGAAGGATCTGTAATAATCGATAAGGTTATGAACAGCGAACCAGGTATAGGCTTTGATGCATTACATGAAAAATATGTAAACATGATCGAAGTTGGTATCGTTGACCCTACAAAGGTAACAAGATCAGCTCTGCAAAATGCAGCTTCTGTTGCAGCAATGCTGCTTACAACTGAAAGCGTAGTTACAGATATTCCGGAAAAAGAAAAGCCAATGATGCCAGGCGGCGGCATGGGCGGCGACATGGGAATGTACTAAGATACAATAAATATAAAGGCTGCTGATTATGAATCATTCTGACTTCATAGTCAGCAGCCTTTGTTTTTACATAAGTCTGTGCGGATTCTTTAATAGCTCTTCAAAGTTATGTGCAGGAAGGGGTTTACTGTATAAGTAGCCCTGCATGTGTTCGCACTTTTTATCCCTTAGATAGTTCAACTGATCCAAGGTTTCCACACCTTCGGCAGTTATTGCCAAATTTAGATTATGGCCTATGGCTATTATAGTTGATACTATTGCCGTATCCTTTGGATCTATATTCAAATCCCTGATAAAGCTTTTATCTATTTTTATGGCCGTAATTTCCAGACTCTTAAGATGATACAGTGAGGAATAGCCTGTACCAAAATCATCCATTGCAATTTTTACTCCGATATCCTTAAGTCTTTTGATTATTTTAAATACTTGGTCGGTATCCTCCATGGTAGTGCTTTCGGTAATTTCCAACTGTAGAAGGTCTGGAGGCAAGGCACTTTCGTTGAGTATATTTATGACCGTATCTACAAAATTCTCCTGTTTTAATTGTTTTGGAGAAATGTTTACAGAAACGCTTAAGCTTTCAAAACCATGATCAAGCCATTTCTTATTCCGCTTGCATGCCGTTCTCAGCACCCACTCCCCTATGGGCAGAATCAGACCGTTTTCTTCGATAAGTGGAATGAATTTGTCGGGAGATATCATACCCAGCTCAGGGTGGTTCCAGCGCAGAAGTGCTTCAGAGCCCACAATTTTATTGCTTTCAATGTCTACCATAGGTTGGAAGTAAAGCTCAAACTCATTGTTTTCCAGGGCATTGTGTATACTGCTGTCAAGCAGCATTGCATCCATTACCTTGCTTCCTGCTGCAGAATCATAAAGCTGATAATTGTCTCTGCTGGTTTTCTTTGCTTTTGTCATGGCTGAATATACATTTTTTATCAGCGTATCAGAATCATTACCATCATTAGGATAAAACACAATTCCGCAGCTTGCTGTTACATATAGCTTATGTCCGTCTATCACCCACGGCAGCTTTATTGCTTCCATCAGCTTCTGAGCACATTTGACAATATTTGCTTCGTGTATTACGTCAGTAAACAATATACAGAACTTGTCATCGCCCATGCGGCATAATATATCATTGGAATCAATATTCTCCTTAATCTTTTGGGATATGCCCCTTAAAAGCTTGTCTCCCACATCATGTCCGACAGCAGTATTGATGCTTTCAAATCTATCTATATCCAGCAACAAAAGAGATAGCATTCTTTTCTCTTTCTCGGCCATGGAAATCTCGAATTTGACTCTGTCATTGAACATAATCTTATTAGGAAGGTCTGTCAGAGGATCATAATAGGTTAAATGACGTATTGTATTCATCATTTCATTAAATATCTTGGATGCATCTCCTATTTCGTCACCGGACCTTACCTCGGCACGTACTGTTAAATCTCCATTGGCAGCCCTTAAGAAGACATCTTTCAGCTTTATTATAGGCAGGGAGATACTTTTGGAAACAAACGCTCCTAAAACCAAGCCCAACAGTACTCCGACAAGTCCAAGGATTGACAGTCTGCTGCTTATTTTTTTAATAGGGGTATTTAAATAATCAACAGGTATTTTGGTTATAATCCTCCAGTTATCAGTGTTTGGTATAGTACAGTAGTAATTGATGCATTCAATACCATCTATAGTATAAACCACACTCCCGCTGGCAGAGGATAAAATTTCCTTTGCTTTATCAGCCATATCGGAGTTTACGAATTGGGATTTCATTGTAATATTCTCATTCATTATGACTGTCGGATCTGGATGGGTTATTATGACCCCATTCTTGTCAATGATATAAGAGTAAGAGTTTTCATGATTGACTCTATGATTTTCAATTAACTTCGATAGTTTTATGAGATTCAAGCTACCTGCCATTACACCGATTATTTCATCATTGTTATTTTTAATAGGAACAGCAACAACTGATATCTGATTGCCATTAGTTCTGGATATAATCGGATTGGATACAATCTTATTGCCCTTTACAGCCTCTATAAAATACTCTCTGTCAGAAATGTTGCTGGGATTTCTTTTAATGGTAGTATTGTATTCTCCGGATAATTCGGCAACTAAAAACAAATCATATATATCTATTTTTCTGCTTATTTCATTTCTTAAATAAGGCTCTGCAATCTCCCAATCCATCTTCTTTATTTCCGGGCATTCCGCATAAGCTTCTATTTCTTTTACCCGTTCTTCAAACCAATTTCCGATAAGGAGTGAATAGGTTTTTACACTTTTAGTGGTATTCTCCTTTATTAAAGCTTTCAATGCATCTTCTGAAAGCCCATGTGAGAAATAAATCAGTACTATAGCTTGAAGAAAGGTCACTGTTAAGATCATCAGAAGTATTTTCAATGCAATGCTTTTTTTTCTCAGCCTCAATTTATGTCCCCCCAAAACAAAATAAAAAGTTCTGTTTAGCATTTTTATGTATACCTCTATATTTTACTATGAAAATTCCAAAAATTCTATCTAATTTGGATAAGAACAGCAATTTCTTCAAAAGCTGGTCCGATTGCACTTTCTAATTCCATATATTACCCTTATCATCTGTAGACATCTGCTTTTTACAGGCGTAAAATATATGTGAGGTGATATTTATGGAAAAGGGTAAGAAGCAAGCCGGCCAAATCGGCGAACTCACACATATAAATGAAAAGGGCTATGCCAAGATGGTGGATGTATCAGAAAAGGAAGACAGTATGAGGGAAGCAATGGCAAAAGGCTCGGTATATATGAAAAAGGAGACTCTCAAAGCCATTGCAGAGGGCAAGATAAAAAAGGGTGATGTACTTGCTGTGGCACAGGTAGGGGGAATAATGGGAGCGAAGAGTACATCCGATATCATACCTATGTGTCATAATATCAACATCTATGGAGCGGATTTAGATTTCAAAATTGATATGGAGAACTGTAAGCTGGATATATTTGCAGTAGTTAAGACAGTGGGAGCTACGGGAGTGGAGATGGAGGCTTTGACGGCTGTATCGGTGGCTGCGCTGACCGTGTATGATATGTGCAAGGCTATAGATAAATTTATGGTAATAAGCGATATACATCTGGTACGGAAGACCGGAGGAAAGTCAGGAGATTTTGAATATAACAAGATAGAGATAACGGAGAGTAATATAACTAAATGTTGATATTTAACTGCCAGCTGCTAGCTGCTAATGTTTTTTTAGCTTCCAGCCCCACCGGCCATCGGCAATTATAGGGGCTTTGGAGAGCAAATTTGCTTATACCAGAGGAATACATATAATCAGGAGGGATATGAATGCAGAATAAGAATAGGGAAATATTAATGGAAATTCTCAGAGATATGGAAGATTTTGCGAGCATGAAGAACATAGAATATCCTCCTGTTTATCTGCTTGGAGGTTCTAGGTGTATCATTGCAGGTTATTTTGACAGAGCGACTACTGATATTGTTTTTTTGGATATGGGTTATACTGCAGCCATAGGAAGGTAATTCATACTGTTTGATAAATATTATATGCTTGATATCAGCCTTACTACTATCCCTTTGGACTTTGTGAGAAGGTCTATAAAAGTAGATGGTTTTAAGAATGTGTTTGTGCTCTCAAAAGAAGATATAATTCTTAGTAAGCTGGGGAGATTCTCAGAAAAAGACATTGAAGACATAACAGAATTGATTAAAGAAGCTGATAAAGGATTAATTTTAAAGCTTATAGACTCTGTTAGCAAAAGGAATAACCTAAGTAAGAGGGTATTGGAGGCTTTGAATAAGAGTGCTCAGGTTTTTAAGGAGAGGTTTTATGTACAGGCAGTTTTGCAAAAAACTAAACTATTATATGGAACTCAACAACTCTGACAGTTATAGGCATAGGCTTAGAAAAAAAGTTCAGCTTTTGGTTGACATATGCTCAAGTGATGAATATTAAAAGCTGAATGATGATGAGTATGAAATAATTGCAAGGTTAGTTCATAAGCTGTAAATATATGACAAGAAGGACCATGCAATACGTAATTTTCTTTGGGAGTTATGGGCATATGGCTTTAACATAGAAAATTATTCAGTTAATGAAGACAGATATGTACAGCTGAAGCTTGTACATTGTAGTATATAACAAATACATGCTGCAAAGTTTTCTCAATGCTGGCGGCTGGAGGCTGGCGGCAAAAAGTTTACAGGAGTTGATTTCATGAATAAATTCACTGTTGGAATAATAACTGTTAGTGATAAAGGGTCTAGAGGAGAAAGGACTGACCTGTCCGGTCCTGCCATAGAGGAAATGATAGGTACTATAGGCGGCAGAGTTGAGAGATATGTGATAGTGCCTGACGAGAAGGAAGAAATAAAGACTGCGATAGTTGAAATGAGTGACGCTCTGGGTCTTAATCTCATATTGACCACAGGTGGTACGGGTTTTGCCGAGAGGGATGTTACACCGGAAGCTACCATGGAAGTGATAGAAAAGCATGTACCGGGGATACCTGAGGCTATGAGAGCAAAAAGCCTGCTCATAACGCCCAAAGCTATGCTGTCCAGGGCGCAGGCCGGCATAAGAAAAAAGTCACTTATAGTCAACCTGCCCGGAAGCCCCAAGGGAGTCAGAGAGAACCTTGAGGTCATACTGCCAGCACTGGGTCATGGAATAGAAATATTGACAGGCAAGGCCTTTGAATGTGCAGAGCCTTTAAAGCATCATAAATAATAAAAAGGAGCTGGGAAACCAGCTCCTTAGTGCGTCTCTAGGGGTGCTACCACCCTGTCCAATATGTCGGTTATATAGCCTATAAGTACTCCATAGTTGACTACGGGAATATCGGCTTCCTTGAGCTTATCCAATCTGTCCAGCACCTCTGCCCTGTTGATCATGCAGGCTCCACAGTGTACCACCAGCTTGTACTCATTGAGATTATCCGGGAAGTCTCCTCCTACGGTCCAGTGTATATCCAGCTTGCCGCCTACTCTTTTTTGCAGCCAGTTTGGAATTTTCACACGTCCGATATCCTCATGGCTCGGGTAGTGGGTGCAGGCTTCCGCTATAAGCACCTTATCGCCCTCCTTAAGAGTATCTATTGCCTTAATGCCGTTTAGGAAATCCCTTAGATTGCCCTTATATCTGGCATAAAGAATAGAGAAGGAAGTCAGGGGTACATTTTCAGGAACTATTTTGGATACCATGGCAAAAGCCTGTGAGTCCGTCACAACGAGTCTTGGAGGCTCCTTGAGGCTTTCAAGGGCATTGGCTAACTCATGCTCTCTGGTAACCATTACATTTGCTCCTGCGTCCAGTGCATCCCTGAGCACCTGCATCTGAGGCAGTATCATCCTCGACTTTGGAGCTCCTGCATCAACGGGAGTAACAAGTATAAGAATATCATTCTGCTTCAAAAGATCTCCCACTATGGTGCTTGGCAGGAAATCCTTTGGCGAGTTCTTGACTATTATTTCCTTTAGTTCATCGATACCATCTCTAGTGATAGAATTTACACGACAGTAGGGTATTTTATGGTTTTCAAACCATATTGCCGCTTTTTCCCCTGTATCTATATCAAGCTTGCTTATAACGCCTACAACCGGTATGCAGCGTTTTTTTGCTTCATCGACTATATTCGCATCAAACTCATCGGGAACGCTGTCTGAAGCCACTGTCAGCACCATCAGGTCGGTCTTGGCAAGAACCTGCCGCGTCTTTTTCACTCTCAAGGTACCAAGCTCGCCCTCATCATCTATACCTGCAGTATCTATAAGGGTAACAGGACCTATGGGCAGTATTTCCATTGACTTGTATACTGGGTCGGTTGTTGTACCGGGGACAGCTGATACCACAGCCAGCTCCTGGTTGGTTATTGCATTTATCAGGCTTGATTTGCCTGCATTTCTTCTGCCGAATATGGCTATATGTAGTCTTACACTTCTGGGAGTGGTGTTCATGTGTTATCCTCCTTTTGTTGCAAGTTGCGAGTGACGCTTGTGCCAAGCGTACGAGTTACGAGATTTAGAAAATTCTACGAAGCTCTTCTTGAGCTTTCGCAACTCGCAACCCGTATCCCGAGCCTTAAAGATATAAATCTCGCTTCCCCTTCTTTATTTCCTCAAGCCTTTGCTTGGTAAGTTCCTTTATTTTTTCGTTCTTTATTTCCTCCAGATGCTTTTTGATGGTTTCCTCACCTATGGCTATTGTTTCGGGAGAAGCATAGTCCAGAAGGTACTCCTGGAAGGTAAGTATTGCATTGGGCTGGCATACATTTTGTATATTGCCGCTCTTTGCCAACTGCATAAACCTGTCTCCTACCCTGCCTTGTCTGTAGCAGGCAGTGCAGTAGCTTGGTATATAGCCTGAGCTGCAAAGTCCTTGTATTATCTCATCAGGGGAGCGGTGATCCTCCACATTGAACTGTGCAGTGTCACAAACTGCTTCTCCGGCTTCATTCTTGTAGCCGCCTACACCAGTGCAGGAGCCGGCACTTATTTGAGATACACCGTAGTTTATTATTTCATCTCTCAGCTTTGGGTTTTCCCTTGTGGAGAGTATTATTCCGGTATAGGGTACTGCCAGCCTCAAAACAGCAACTATCTTTTTAAACTCCTCATCATTGACCAGATACGGGTAGTCCTTTATGTTGACTCCTTCTGCAGGCTTCAGTCTGGGAACGGATATGGTGTGGGGACCGCAGCCGAATTTTTCCTCCAGATGCTGTGCATGCATCAGGAGTGCTATTATTTCAAATTTATAATCATACAGACCGAAAAGCACTCCTGCACCCACATCATCTATACCTGCCTCCATTGCCCTGTCAAAGGCGGTAGTGTGGTAGTCATAGTTGTGCTTTGGACCTTTTTCATGCATTTTTCCATAGGTTTCTCTGTGATAGGTTTCCTGAAAGAGTATATAGGTTCCTATCTGTGCCTCTTTCAACCTTTTATATTCCTCAACAGAAGTCGCAGCTATATTTACATTGATTCTTCTGATGCTTCCGTTTTCAAACTTTATTTCATATATAGTTTTTATGGCATCCAATATATAGTCCAGTGTACAGTTTATGGGATCCTCCCCTGCCTCCAGGGCTATTCTTTTATGGCCCATTGCTTCCAGAACTCTAACTTCCTCTACTATTTGCTCACGGGTAAGCTTTTTCCTGGTTATGGAATTGTTACAGCCATAACCGCAGTATTTACAGCTGTTGACGCAGTAGTTGCTGACATACAGCGGTGCAAATATTACAACTCTCTTTCCGTATATCTTTTCCTTAATACTATGTGCTGCCTTGAAGATTCTCCCCATAACCCCGGGGTCATCAGTATTCAGAAGCTTGGCCGTCTCTTCAATTGTGAGACCATATGCTTTTTCTGCTTTTTCAATAATAGCTTCCAGCTCTGACTTTTCTATATTTTTGGAAGCTTCTATAATAGAGTGGATTTTTTCTTCATTTATGAAGTTGGCTGTATATTTTTTGTTATCAGTATTCATAATGATCTCCTTAAACTTTTTTCTTTAACGAGTGCCCATGCTCTGTAGAAACGCTTCTGCCAAGGGCTTTTATTTTTCCTGTAATACAGTTTCTGCAATGCCCGGGATCATCAGTGACACATATTTTATTGGGGTATAGGGCATACAGTTCTCTGAATCTCATGGGAGAAACGTTCGGCATTACAACATTTGCGCCTGCACAGAGAGCTTTTTCTCTTCCCTTTGGATCAAGTGAGCCCATGGCCGTTGTCGCAGGCAGATGGGCATTTCTCAAGAGAAGTCTTGCAATAGCTACTGCCTTAAGTGCATCTAAGAGCTTTCCGCCGGACTCCCCGGCAAGGCCGGTATCAGGATTTGGTATAAAGGGTCCTATGCCCGCCATATCAACATCAAGTTCCTTTAAGAGCAGTAAGTTGTCAGCTATTATTTCATGGGTTTCACCGGGTAAACCCACCATAAAGCCGCTGCCTACTTGATAATCCAGCTTTCTAAGATTTCTCAGACATTCAAGACGCTCCTCAAAAACGGAATCAGGATGAAGCTTCTGATATAGTTCCTTATTGGAGGTTTCAAAGCGTATAAGGTATCTGTCTGCACCGGCTTCTTTCATAAGCTTGTATTCATCATAGCTAAATTCTCCGCAGGACAAAGTTACAGCCAGGTCAGTTTTAGCCTTGATTCCTTCTACTACTCGACAAATTTTTTCTACGGTATAATAGGGATCTTCTCCTGACTGCAGTACAACACTCCTGTAGCCAAGCTTTTCTGCGTTAATCGCCGTATCTATAATTTCATCTGTTTCCAATCTGTATCTCTCTATGTTCTTATTACCTCTTCTGAGTCCGCAGTATTCGCAGTTCCTTTTACAATAGTTTGAAAACTCAATAAGCCCTCTGAGGTGTACATCATCGCCCATTTCCTGCTGTCGTACTCTGTCTGCTGCAGCAAAGACCATAGCAGCACTTTGTTCATCACAGACAAGAAGCTCCAGGATTTCTTCCTTATTAAGAAGCTTACCTTTTATTGATTCATCGCAAAGCTTTGATATTTTTACCATTTGACTATCCATTTTAATCTCCTTTAATATATGAGTATAGTATTACGCAGTAATATAAGTAATGCCACAAAAATTCCGTAATAAGAAATATAAAACCGGAACTTGCTTGTTAATTTATAATCATTCTTCAATTCTATTATAATACTAAATATGCAGATTTAAAACATAATTTGGGGATTTTTAATAATAAATATTAAAAGATAAATTATATCGTGTAAAATTGTAAATCTTCAATATATTCTGCAACTTATATTTTATGAGTTATTAATGTGTTATTTTATTGACAATATAGCTGTGATTAGTTATCATGTTATTGTGAGTTTTTTATCAAGTTATTTTATATTTTTTGTCTGACAACGTAAATCCTTGTCAATATTATTATAATATAACTGGTTAAAATGGCAGTGATTTATATCACCTTTGTTTTAAAAGTCTTTTGGACATGCATATGTATTCAATCAGACATAAATCAATATCGCTTTACAGTACTATCTCGATTTATGTGGATAATATTTTATCAAATAGGGGGAAACTTTAACATGGAAATGATTAACATTACTATTGACGGTATCAAGACTCAGGTGCCAAAGGGTTCTACAGTTTTAGAGGCAGCAAAATCCCTGAATATCAACATACCTACACTTTGCTTTTTAAAGGATATCAATGAAGTTGGAGCATGCAGAATGTGTGTTGTTGAGGTGCAAGGCGCAAGATCACTTCAAGCTTCCTGTGTACTTCCTGCTGCTGAGGGTATGGTTGTAAAGACAAATTCACCAGCTGTAAGAGAAGCAAGAGAGACAGTTCTAGAGCTCATACTTGCAAGACATGAGAGAGAATGCCTTACATGTTCAAGAAATCTTAACTGTGAGCTTCAAAAGGTCAGCGAAGAGTTAGGCATAGGCGGCGTAAGATTCAAAGGTGAAGAAATTAAGTATGCTGTTGACAGCACTTCGCCATCCATAGTAAGAGATCAAAATAAATGCATACTCTGCGGAAGATGTATAAAAATATGCAAGAAGGTTCAGGATACAGGCGCAGTTGACTTTACAAAGAGAGGCTTCAAGACAACTGTCACAACTTCTTACAATAAGAGCCTTAATGACGTAAGATGTATTAACTGCGGACAATGCATAAAGTTCTGTCCTGTTGGAGCACTGAGAGAAAAGGATGATACAGAGAAGGTATGGGAAGCGATTGCGAACCCGGATTTGCATGTTGTTGTTCAAACAGCACCTGCAGTTAGAGTTGCTCTTGGAGAAGAGTTCGGAATGCCTATAGGAACCAATGTAGAAGGCAAAATGACAGCTGCATTGAAGAGACTGGGCTTTGATAAGGTTTTCGACACCAACTTCAGCGCAGACTTGACAATATTGGAAGAAGGTACAGAATTACTTAGCAGAATAAACAATGGTGGCAAGCTGCCTCTTATTACATCCTGTTCACCAGGCTGGATAAAATTCTGTGAGCACAACTACCATGAGTTCCTTGATAATCTGTCAAGCTGCAAATCACCGCAGCAGATGTTTGGAGCAGTAGCAAAATCCTACTATGCTAAAAAAGCTGGTATAGATCCTAAAAACATATTTGTTGTATCAATAATGCCATGTACTGCTAAAAAGTATGAGGCAGGAAGAGAAGAAATGAATGTTGATGGTCTGGCGGATGTAGACGCAGTACTGACTACCAGAGAGCTTGCAAAAATGATAAAGCAGGCTAGAATAGATTTCCCTGCACTTGATGATGCAGGCTATGACAGCATACTTGGTGAAGGTACAGGAGCAGCGGTAATCTTCGGTACAACAGGCGGAGTTATGGAAGCAGCTCTTAGAACAGTTGCTGACATACTTACAGGCGAAGACCTTAAGAATATAGAATACATTCCTGTAAGAGGTATGGAAGGTATTAAGGAAGCATCCGTGAACATCAATGGAATGGATGTAAAGGTTGCAATAGCTCACGGAACTGGTAATGCTGCCAAGCTTTTAGACAGAATAAAAGCCGGTGAAGCTGACTACCATTTCGTAGAAGTAATGGCTTGCCCCGGAGGCTGCATCAATGGCGGCGGTCAGCCAATAATAATGGATAAGGAAAAGACAGAAGAGGTTAAGAAGTTAAGAGCTCAGGGCTTATACACAATAGATAAAGAAAACAAGGTAAGAAAGTCCCATGAAAATGCCGAAGTCAAGGCATTATATGATGAGTATTTAGGAAAGCCAAACAGCCACGAGGCACACCACCTGCTTCATACTCACTATACTAAGAGAGAAAGAGTGTAATAGCTATGAACGTCAACCTAAAAAGACTTACCAGATCAGCAGTCTTGCTGGCTATGGCAATAGTATTTCAGATTTTGAAGGTTGGTGGTCAGCTGGTTACCGGTTCAGGCGTCAATGCTGTATTGCTGATAGCAGCTTCCACATGCGGAGCCGGCTGGGCGGTGATGATAGGAGTACTAACTCCACTGTTTGCAATGTGGCTTGGAGTTCTGAAACAGCCTGTGTTTGTACTGGTACCCTTTATAATTGCAGGCAATGTGATATATGTGCTGCTTAACAGTTTTGTTGGAAGGCATAACAAATATATAGGTCTCGCAGCAGCCGCTGCAGCAAAGTTTGCACTGCTGTACTCTGCGGTAACCTATTTCCTGAAGGTCCCTGCACCCATTAAGTTGGCAATGGGATTACCACAGCTGTACACAGCTTTGATTGGTGGTGCTTTGGCACTTGTAATTCTAAGGCTTATACCTGACGTGGAGAATAAATAATATTATCCTGCTGCATACATAATGCGGCAGGATTTTTTGCTGAAAAGGCAAATATTCAATAATAAAGCTGCAGCTCACCTTTTACATGTGTATTAAATTTAATTTTATTTTCACAGAAAGTTCACTAATCATTCACATATTTTACCAATATTAAAGTTAAAATAGAATTAACATTCTGAAAATTTGATTTATGCTTTGGGAGGGGTAACGATGAAAAATAATAGAATTCTGGCTGCGGTTCTAGCTTTACTCATTATTGCAGCGAGTGTTACCGGATGTTCAGGACAAGTCGATAATACTGACAGTGCCAGTTCCGGAGGGAAGCTGCAGGCTGCAGCGGAGTTTATAAATGTCGCAGGTGATGAGACAAGTATAGATGAAGAAAATATATATGGAATAGTAAATGAGCTGGCTTCAGAAAAATATGCCGGAAGACTGGCAGGAACGCCAGGAAATAAATTATCTGCAGAATATATAGCAGAATACTTTGCAAAGCTGGGGCTTGAAAATCCCAAGGGTCTGGAAAATTACATGCAGTATTATAACCAGCCATACGCAGCGCTTACTTCCGAGCCATTGCTAAGAATAATTGACAGTGCAGGTAATATAGTAAAGGACTTCGAAAATGCTGATGATTTTGTAATAAGATTCTTTGATACAAATACGAGAAATCTGGATGCTGATTTGCCTATTTATATTCTTGAAAACAGCAGTCAGCTGACTAATGACAAGGAAAGAATCAAGGGCAGTGCACTTCTGGTTTCTGTAAGAGCAAGAGAAAACATAGGCGGCAATATCATCAGGGAGCTCCTTCAAACTGAGGCAGCAGTAGTTCTGATGGAGACAGACCTGGTCAGCAGCATGAGACGTTACAGTGAGCTTGTAGTGGCACCCTTTAGGAAGTATTACGGCATGGATAAGCACGGAACTTATATTACCATTGACAGTGAAGCCTATTCGCTTCTTAAGGCTGCAGGTGAGAAGGAGCAAAAAGTCAGCTTTAGCTGCGATTTTTCAGCAGAAGCCAGCAAAAGGGTTCCAAATGTCATTGGTTTGCTTCCGGGAAGCGACCCGAAGCTGAAGGATGATTATATTATTATAGGTGCGCACTTTGACCATGTTGGAGACAATATGAACGGAACCTATAACTCCGGAGCTTTGGACAATGCATCCGGTACAGCAGTTATGATGGAAATAGCAAGACTTATGTCAGAAAACAAGGCCAAGCCGAAGAAGTCAATTCTTTTTATGGCTTTCAACGGTGAAGAATGCGGACTCTTAGGCTCTCAATACTATGCACAACATCCGATATATCCTCTTGATAGGGCAGTTATGATCAATCTTGATATGGTAGGCTCCACTGAAGAGCTACCACTTTGTGTTGTTACACATGATGGCGGCACCAATGAACTGAAGGAGGATATGGTGAAGTTTGCGAAGCAGCTTGGCATAACTACTGCTGAGAGTCCCGGAGGAGGCAGCGACCATATAAGCTTTGGAGAGGTGGGAGTTCCTTCTGTTATTCTGATTAATGAGGATTTTTTGAACGGCTATCACAGCTATAAGGATAATATGGAGGATGTCAGTAAGCCAAGGCTTGAGCAGGTTGTCAAGCTGGTGATGTATTATTTGGATAAGAGGGCGTATTAAAAAACGGCTGCGAGATGCAGCCGTTTTTTATCATATAGCGATGACCAATTAATAATGACCAATGGCAGAATGATAATTGTCAACTGGCAATAGAAATTCATATATAATTTCTTCCAAAGAAAGTTTATAATAATTATGAATACATATGAACTTTTTGTGAAGCTGCTGCGTTTAATTTGTAACCAGGAGGTATATGTATGGCATCAGCAGAATATGACATAGTAGCAGAAGCCAAGCACGGCAATAAAAGTGCATTAAATACACTCCTGGTGGAGAGTTATCCAGTAGTTTACGGCTACATTATGAAGCTTACGGGAAATACTGATACTGCAAATGATGTAGTCCAGGAAGCAATGCTGAAGGCAGTAATAAACATCAAGAAATATGAGCCAAAAGCAAAGTTTTCAACATGGCTGATAACAGTGGCAACAAATGTTTATAGAGATATGCTGCGGAAGAACAAGGTACAGCTGCAGCTGGATGAAAATCTCGCAAGCCATGGAAACGAGGTTGAGGAGGAAGCACTTTCCAATATTCAATATGAGCAGATCAGAGACATAGTTCAGCAGCTGGCTTACGAGAAAAGAACAGTATTTATACTGAAGCACTTTTATGGATATAAATATGAGGAGATAGCTGATATACTGAATTGTCCCATCGGTACGGTCAGGTCCAGGCTGCATAATGCTGTTAAATATATTATTAGTGAGTTTGAAAGAAGGGGTATTTTATATGGATAAGAATGATAAAATACAAAATTCCATTATTGACAAGTACTATAATGAAAGCTTTGATATACCGGTCTATGAAAGCAGGCCTGATGAGGAGTTTGAAAGAAAGCTGACTGCAGCATCAGAGAAGCTGGAGATTCTTAACCACGATATCGAAGCAGCAGGAATGACCTTCTTTGATATAATTGAAAAAGCCGAGGCAGTAAATAACAAGGCAAAAGCAAAAAAAGAGAATGCACTTTTTCTCGGGATTGCGTCCTGTTTATTGATCATGATTGGCATAATGGCAGCCAGCTTTGGACAAAAATTTATCATTTCATTCTATGGCTTTGCGTTCGCATTGATGCCTGTTATGCTGATAGCATTCTCATGGACTGCATTGACTGGGGGGAAGAAAGGATAATGAGTGAAAGCAGACTTGCGATATTGATTTTTATTGTTTTTCTGCCTGTATTACTTATTCAGGGCTGGTGGATTTTTAATGATGCCAGAAAAAGAGGAGAAAGGTTTTATTGGCTTTGGGGGTTGTATGGATTACTGAATACTCCGAGCAGTCTACTAATATATCTCCTTGTAACAAGGGTAATTATAGATAAATACATAAAAAGAAAAAAATAAAAAACGGTTTGCATAAATCGTTTTTTTATTTATGAACTTTTTGAGGTTGTTACCCGTTTAAGCAGTGAAAATAAAAAATGGAGGTTTTATTATGGGAGATTTATCATTGATGGAAGTAATAAAAATGCTGGCGCCGCTTATAGCTCTGGAGCTGATGCTGAAGGTATTCTGCCTGTACAGGTTATCAAAGGACGAAGTCAGATACTTGCCTAAATTTGCATGGGCACTTATTATAATACTCATTCAATCCTTCGGCTCAATAGCATACTTGATACTGGGGAGGAAGAAATATTAGAATGGCTACTGGCTGCTGGCTGCTGGCTACTGGCTACTGGCTGCTGACCAGTAAGGAATACCACTAAGGTAATTAAGGAGTTGATAAATTGTTAGAGGTTAGAGGGTTAACTAAGAATTATGGTGATTTGGAAGTTTTGAAGGGTATCGATTTTGAGATAAATGAAGGTTCTATTTACGGTTTCTTAGGTAGAAATGGTGCAGGAAAGACTACCACAATGAATATACTGACCGGTTTAATAGAGTTCAACAAAGGAAGCATTAAGTACAATAATATAGATTTCAAGGAAAACAAAAGAGAAATATTACAGATGATAGGCTATGTTCCGCAGGACCCTGTATTTTACGGATATATGAATGCATTTGAATACCTGAACTTTATAGGCAAACTAAGCGGGATGAATAATAAAGAGATAAAGTCTAGATCGGAAGAGGTTCTGAGTGTTGTCGGACTGTTTGAAGCAGCAGGCAGAAAGGTTGGAGGCTACTCCGGAGGAATGCAGCAAAGATTTGCCATTGCCGTGGCGCTGTTTAACAAACCGAAAATGCTGTTTCTGGATGAGCCTACATCATCTCTGGACCCGCAAGGAAGAATGGAAATACTGGAGCTAATAAGGGAGATGAAGCAGCAGGGCATGACTATATTCTTCTCAACTCATATATTAAATGACATTGAAAGAATCTGTGATCAGGTGAGCATACTTGAAAAAGGAAAGATACTCGTATCCGGAGACTTATCAGCCCTTAAGGAGAAGTATATTATGCCAATATATGACATTGAGCTTGAAAAGCCTTGTCCTGCTCTGACACTGCGGCTTGAGAGCATGCCATGGATTGATAGGGTATGTGAGGACAAAAACAGACTGACTGTATATGTGAAGGATATCGGAGCATCAAAAAAAGAGCTGCTAAAAAACATGGCAGAGGTCGATTGTGCCGTATTAAGCTATAATCTGAGAAAAAGTGATCTGGAAGATATATTTATAAGGCTGGTGAGCAGTAATGAAAACCTTTAATGCGTATATAAAAAAAGAAATACTTGAATCAATGCGCCAATACAGATATATAATGCTGGCTGCGGCTGTCCTGTTTTTTTCTTTTGCTGACCCTATAATGATGAAGCTGCTGCCCAAAATACTTGAAAGCCAGATGAATGCAGATATAAGCGCTCTATTTGTAATAACCCGCAAATATGTAGTCCAAAGCTATATTGGTAATCTTGTTGAATTGGGTTACTTAGTTGTTATACTGGTTATCTCCGGAACCTTAAGCGATGAGGTGTATTTTAAAAAGCTGGTTTTCCCGTTCTCAAAGGGAGGTAAGCCTATACAGCTGGTAGCAGCAAAGTTTGTACATTATTCCATAACCATGCTGATTATCGTTTTTGCTGGCTTTGCCATCAACTACTATTATACTGATTTACTTATTACCGGTGAAAGCATCAATATGGCACAGCTTTTCACCGCTGCTTGCTTAGTGGGTGTATATATGATATTCGGAATAGCTCTGGCAATATTTTTCAGCAGCCTTTTCAAAAGGGGATTGACAGCCGGTATTTTGACATTGGCTTTTTCTTATGGAATGATTGCTCTTTCAGGCATAAAGGCTGTAAGCAGCTTCATGCCGTATAAGCTCATAGAAAAAGCTCACAGCTTTACTTTTCAAGGGGCTTTACCAAATATGGCTGCAGCTGCCGTATTTATATTGCTTATGCTTTTGGTTGCATGCTATAGAATGAACAAGATAGAAATTATATGAGTGTGTTAAAAATTAAGCAAGTGAATAATTTGTAATATTCTATTAAATAGTAGTACAATATGATATATGTGCAATGTTGTACTACTATTTATTTTGCAAGGTGGTGTGATGATGCTGGAAATAATAGACTTAAATAAGAAATTGGAAAAGGAAGAGTTTCATAGCATAATTTCCGGACTTCAGTTAACTCTTGCTGAGCTTCAAAGGCAGGCTAAAGAGCTAAAAATACCAGTTATAGTTGTTTTTGAAGGTTTGGATGCAGCAGGTAAAGGGACTCTTATTAATGATCTTATACTGCCAATGGACCCAAGGGTTTATAGCGTATACCCCACCTATGCATCCAATGAAGAGGAACGTCTAAGACCTTTCCTTTGGAGGTTTTGGATAAAGACTCCTGCCAAGGGCAGAATAGCAATTTTCGATAGGAGTTGGTACAGACGCGTCCTGACAGACAGAATAGAAAATAACATGAAGCAGAGTGAAATCAGTAAAGCTTTTCAAGAAATCAACTATTTTGAAGAACAGCTTGCAGACGACGGGAATGTCATAATCAAGTTCTTCTTATATATCAGCAAAGAGGAGCAAAAAAACAGGCTTAGGAAGCTTGAGTCAAACCCTTCGACTTCATGGAGAGTAACAAAGGAGGACTGGAAGCATTATAAGCAGTACTCGGAATATGTAAAGGCAGCAGACCAGATGATAGAGAAAACTGATACGGATTATGCTCCTTGGACTGTTGTTGAAGCTCATGACAGAAGATTTGCCGTAGTCAAGATATTTAACACGGTAATAAGCGCGCTTCAGAGCAGGATTAGAGAGGTTAGGAGGCAAAGAGAGTCAGAGAATAACGCGGTCGCTGTTACCTCAAGGCTTAGCACAGTTAATATAAGTGCTCTGAATGCTTCAATCCTGGATAAGATAGATTTAGGCAAGATACTTGACAAAGAAGAATACAAGCTGAAGCTAAAGCAGTATCAAGAAAGAATAAGAGAGCTTGAGCATGAAATATATATTAGAAGAGTGCCGGTGGTTATTGTGTATGAGGGTTGGGATGCTGCAGGAAAGGGAGGAAATATACGCAGGCTAACGGAAAATCTTGATCCAAGAGGCTATGGAGTTTTTCCTACTGCTGCACCAAATGATATAGAGAAGGCGCATCATTATTTATGGAGGTTTTGGAATGAAATGCCCAAAGCCGGTCATATAACCATATTTGACAGGAGCTGGTATGGAAGGGTACTGGTGGAAAGAATAGAGGGCTTTTGTACTGAAGAAGAGTGGAAAAGAGCCTATAAGGAAATTAATGAAATGGAAGAGCATCTGCATAACTTTGGTACTGTAATAATAAAATTTTGGATGCATATAGATAAGGAAGAGCAGCTTAGACGTTTTAAGGAAAGACAAGAGAAGGACTATAAGCGTTGGAAGATAACTGAAGAAGACTGGAGAAACCGGGAAAAGTGGGATAGTTATAAGCAGGCTGCAGAAGATATGCTTTTTAAAACAAGTACGACCTATGCTCCATGGACTATAATTGAAGCTAATTCAAAGCATTATGCAAGAATAAAAGCACTTAAGACAGTTGTGGAGACTATTGAAGAAAGGCTTAAGTGAGAAGAGCATAAAGGGGTGTCTAAATGGAAATAGATGAGATAATCAGAAAGCTCAGGAAAATGAAAAAATATGAATGTGCTCTCAGGGGTCTGGATATTTCCTCTAATATTCCTCTTGTTTGGGATGAGTTTTTTTCCACTAAGAAAGAATATGATTTGACAGTTAAATACTGCCTGAACATACTAAAAAATATGGATCATGAACGCAGGAAGGAAGCCTTTGAGGAGTATTATTTTCAGATGTTTTATCGGTTTTACAAGGATAACCATATAAGTATAAGTGAGCTTTATAACACAAACATGCTTGAAGTTTTCGGATTATCTGCAGGAGCAAGCATAGAGGATATAAAGAAGAGATTCAGAGAGCTTGCTAAGAAGTATCATCCTGATCACGGCGGAGATCATGAAAAAATGATTGAGCTTTTGGAGGCTTATAAGAAAATAATGGAATAGCTGTGAAAGCAACAGCTGCGATGTATAAATCGCAGCTGTTTGATTATATTGTGAAATTATGTGTTTTATCTTGTGGTTTTTCTATTTTTGTAG
This sequence comes from Bacillota bacterium, assembly GCA_049322695.1. Lineage (GTDB taxonomy): Bacteria > Bacillota > Clostridia > Lutisporales > Lutisporaceae > CALGKJ01. Next base: position 85,291 of record JBMORW010000054.1, read on the forward strand.
GTAGTATGCAGGAGCTTATGAGCTATATGGCTGTTGGGCTCCTTGAGGAACTCATTGTACAGCTCTTTAACAGCAGGGTTTTCGTGAGATTTTCTGATTTTCATGTTCTTGTCTTCATCATAGGTTGCTGTTATTCTGCTGTTTCTATCCTTGTTAGTAGTTGTATGAGGCTGGCCTCCGCCGCCTATACAGCCTCCAGGACAGCACATTATTTCGATAAAGGTGTAATCACATTCACCGCTCTTTATCTTTTCCAGCAATGCTCTGGCGTTCTTGATTCCGTTGGCGACTGCAACCTTTACAGGCATATCGTTAATAGCAACGGTAGCTTCTTTAATACCTGTTAATCCTCTAACATCAACAAAGTCTATATTCTTAAGCTCTTCTTTTGTAAGAACCTCATAAACAGTTCTCAATGCTGCCTCCATAACACCGCCGCTGGCTCCGAATATAACACCTGCGCCTGTAGAGATTCCCAGTGGTGCGTCAAACTCCTCCGGTTCAATCTCATTGAAGTTAATACCTGCAAGCTTAAGCATTCTGGCAAGTTCTCTTGTGGTGAGTACTGCATCTACATCTCTAAAACCGCTGGAATACATCTGGCTTCTGGTGCTTTCATATTTCTTTGCTGTACATGGCATTATTGACACAACAAATATTTTATCAGGCTTTATTCCTGTTTTTTGTGCATAGTAAGTCTTTGCCAGTGCCCCGAACATCTGCTGTGGCGACTTACAGCTGGACAGGTGCGGAAGAAGCTCAGGATAGGATTTCTCTATAAAGTTTATCCAACCGGGACTGCAGGAGGTAATCATAGGTAATACTCCGTTATTGGTGATTCTTCCTATCAATTCTGTACCTTCCTCAAGTATAGTAAGGTCCGCTGTAAAATCAGTATCAAATACCTTGTCGAAGCCTAGTCTGCGGAGTGCAGCAACCATTTGACCTGTAACACGGCTGCCAGGCTCCAAACCAAACTCCTCACCAAGTGATACTCTCACTGCGGGAGCTGTCTGAACAACTACATGGATATCAGGATTATCTATTGCTTCCCATACCCTTTCAGTATCGTTTTTCTCATATATGGCGCCAACAGGGCATACCAGTGAGCATTGACCGCAGTATATGCAGGAGCTGTGATCCAACGGCATGTCAAAGGCTGTGGAAATCACATAATGGTCAGAACGATGTGAAGTATTTATGGCACCCACTGTCTGTATTTCCTGGCATACCTCTATGCACCTGCCGCAGCGTATACATTTCTTTGGATCTCTTACTATGGAAGGATTGGAATCATCCAATGGAAGCTCCTTAGCTATATTATCGAAGCTTGGCTCGCTTATTACGAATTCCATGGACAGCTTCTGAAGCTCGCAGCTTCCGTTACGTATACAGTTCAGGCAGTCCTGAACATGATCCGCCAGTATAAGCTCCAGAACTGTTTTTCTTGCATCTCTTGCAAGCTTGCTGTTTGTTACTATTTCTGCGCCTTCCCATACCTTTGTTGCACATGCAGCTTCTAGCTTTTTGCCTCCCTTGATTTCGACCAGACAAATCCTGCAATTAGCCTTTACTACCTGGTCTGTATGGTTGCACAGTGTTGGTATTTTGATTCCGGCTTTAGCTGCAGCTTCTAGAATCGTAGTTCCTTCAGGAACGGAAAGCTTTTTATTATCTATTACTATATTAACCATATTCATAACTATACCTCCCTTGCGGACATAGTGCAGGTATTGGTCATGCAATGTCCGTATATATGGGCATCAAACTCTTCTTTAAAATATGCCAAATTGGAGGTCAGTGCAGTAGCTGCTGTCTGACCCAGACCGCAGAAGCTTCCGTATTTCATAGCGCTTGCTATTCTCTCAATAGAGGTATAATCCTTCTTGGTTGCTTTGCCGGCTGTGAACTTTTCCAATATCCTGAGGAGCTGTCTGTTTCCTTCTCTGCAAGGAGTACATTTTCCGCAGGATTCATGTAAGAAGAACTCAGTGATGACTTTGGAGAAATCTACAATACAGTTGGAATCATCTACAACCAGAATTGCACCGGAGCCCAGGGATATACCCTTGGATTTCAGTGTCTTATAGCACATCGGAGTATCCAACAGCTGCTCTGGGAAGCATGAGCCTGAAGATCCGCCCATTTGAACCATTTTTAGCTTTCTTCCGTTTGGTATGCCGTCACCGATATCATATATGATTTCTCTGAGGGTTATTCCAAATGGAACCTCGAATACGCCTTTATTTACAACATTTCCGGACAGAGTAATGAGCTTTGTTCCTCCGCTGTGTTCAGTGCCGTAGTGGGCATAGTTTTCTGCTCCTATCTGCAATATTACTGGAACATTAGCAAAGGTCTCAACGTTGTTAAGCAGTGTAGGCATATTTCTGAAGCCGGAGTTTTTAATAAACGGCGGCTTCATACGTGGACGACCCGCTTTGCCCTCACTTGATTCAACAAGAGCTGAATTTTCACCGCATACATAAGCGCCTGCACCTGACAGAACCTCTATATTGAAGCTGAAGCTGCTTCCCAGTATGTTGTCTCCCAGATAATTGGCTTTTACTGCATTTTTGATGGCCTTTCTCAGCAGCTCCTGTGATTTTCTGTATTCTCCTCTTACATATATGTAGCCTTCATTTGCATTAAGGAGATAAGCTGCAATAGTCATACCTTCAATCAGCTTAAAAGGATCCTGATCCAGTATCAGCTTGTCCTTAAGAGTACCAGGTTCGCCTTCGTCTGCATTACATACTATGTATTTGGGATTCTTGGGAATGCTATAGGCCTGCTCCCATTTTATACCTGTTGGATAAGCTGCACCGCCGCGTCCCATCAGTTTTGACTTCTTCAATTCCTCAATTATTTCAAGGGGCTGCATGGACATAGCTTTTTTAAGTCCGTTATACCCGCCTGTATTTACATAATCCTCAATAGAATCAGGCACTATCATGCCACAATTGGAGGTTAGAAGTTTAGTTGTATTCAGCATTAATTCTGCACCTCCCTCAAGTTATTTATTAAAGCTGTGATTTTTTCTTCATCAAGATTGCCATACACAGAGTCACCGATTTTAACGGCAGGTGCTATGTCACAAGCACCAAAGCAGCTTGATTGCTGGAGGGTGAACATCTTGTCAGGAGTAGTTTCGTTTAGCTTGATACCCAGAATTTTTTCAAAAAGACTGATTACATTTTGAGGCTTGTTTACGTGGCATGGAGCACTTTTGCAGACTTCAATGATGTACCTGCCCTTTGGTTCGGTGTTGAACATTGAATAAAAAGTAATGACATCATATACCCTTGTTAAAGGAATGTTAAGCTCTTCTGCCAGGATAATAGCAGTATCCTTTGGAATATAGTTTTGACCGGATGCTTCTTGCACGTCTAAGAGCATTTGTACCAAGCGCTCTTCCGACCTGCTGTATTTCTCGATGATAGCTTGTACCTGCTGCTTTGTCATGACCTCTTTCATTTCCCTTCTCCCTTCAAAATAATTGCTCCTTCCCAATGAAAGGATTTTCTAAATAATTAATAAAGCCGTTCAAAAACGGCAACAGAAAAAACCCCCAGGGGTTTATTTCTGCTCCTTTTCAATGTGGAGGCACTACCGTTTCCAGCAATACCCTGTGGTCAATATACCATTACATAATGTGCAGATATAATAACCCGGAGCTATTTACTTGTCTATATTTTATTATATATGCCAATAATAATCAACTATTCCAATTTTTTAGTAATTGATAGTTAATTAACAAACAATTGGAAAAACCTGCTATGTAAACGGCTGCAGCATTACTATGATAAGAAAAGCTTGTATTTTATTTTTCTATAGTATAATATATAAATAGTTATACAACTATAACTGTAATATAATAATGATAAATATAGTAACATAACTGTTATATAAATATAACTAAATTTCTGCTGTTCACTGGAGTGGTGCTGATGAATGATAACAGAATAGGACAAATAGCGGAGAATATATTTCTTATTCTTCCGCTTATAAAGAAGAAGCTGATGCGCCATGAGGGATTTGCTTTGGGTGAGGATCTTTCTACGACCCATTTCCAGATACTATTCTTACTATTGGAATATGGAGAAATGTCCGTTACAGAAATGGCAAACAGCCTTGAGATATCAAAAACCAACATAACACAGCCTATTCAGAAGCTTATAGATAAGAGATATCTTAAAAGAATACACAGTGAAGATGACAGAAGATATATCAATATTAAGTTAACTGCTGAGGGAAGAGATTTTCTTGAAGAATACAAAGGCTGCTTGGCCAACAGCCTTGAAGAAAAGCTGTCGGGGCTGCAGCAGTCTGAGCTGGACACCCTAGCACAGCTGCTCAGCAGCATGAAATCCATTATTGCAAAGATTTAAATTGATTTATATAAAGGAGGATGAGCATGGGTACCAAGCAAATATCTATTGTACCTTTGGGTATGACAAAGGCCTTTATTATTAAGGGAATCAAAAATATACTTGTTGACACGGGTATGCCGGGAAGCTTCGACAGGATCATGGATGCCATGAAGCTGAGCGGAATAGAACCTCCGGAAATTTCTTTGATTGTAATAACGCACAATCACCTTGACCATGTAGGAGAACTCTACAGACTCAAGCAGTTTACCGGGGCAGAAGTACTTATTCACAAATCTGAAGCTGAAGCGCTGGAAAAAGGCATAAGCACAGATGTCAAGCCCACAGGCTTCTTTGGGAAGCTGCTTTTAAGGCTTGTGAAGGATCAGAAAATAACGGGTGTCAAAGCAGATATACTTCTGGAGGAAGAAATGAGCCTGAAGGAATATGGGATAGACGGGAAAATTATACATACACCCGGGCATACGCCTGGTTCTATTTCAGTTATACTGGACAGCGGTGAAATGATAGTTGGGGATTTACTATCCGGCAACCGTATCAGTAAAGGTAAAAAAGCGGATAAGCCAGTTTTTGCAGTAGATCTTGCTGCTTTAAAAGCTACATTGCTAAAGCTGGCAGATTTGTCACCAAAGGTGGTATACAATACCCACGGGGTACCATGCAATGGGGATGCGTTAAAATCATTGGCGGTAAGGCTTTAAAGGTGTCAGGCACCTGAGTTATCCAGTTATGAGTTCTAGATTAAACTACTTACATAACTGGATAACTTCGGTGCCTGACACTTAAAAGCTTTCAGCGTAATCCTTTACATATTGCTCTAGAGTGGTTGCCTTTCTGCCTAACAGCTGCTCCAGTTCCGGAGTTGTGCTCTTGGCCATACCGAATCTTGTTGTTAGGTACAGCATAACCATGACATTGGCAAAATCCTTTTTTACACCTCTATTTATCATTTCTTTTCTGAAAGCAAGGGGAGACGGATTTGAATAAGTGATCTTCCGTCCCAATACTCTGGTGAAAATTTCCGCTGCCTGGTAATAATCCAGCGCCTCCGGACCTGTTAAAGTATAGGCTTTGTTTTTGTGTTTGTCAGCTGTAAGGGCTATGGCACCTGCTTCCCCTATATCCCTGGTATCTATGAAGCTTAATTTGGCTCTTCCGCAGGGTATGTATATGTCATTTCTCTCTTTTATATCTTTACAATGTGTCGTATTAAGGTTCTGCATAAAGAAGCTGGGTCTCAGGAATGTGTATGGTATACCTGATTCCAATATGAATTTTTCTATCTTATAATGTGGAGGTACTGGATTTTTTTCTATCCCCATGAGAGACAGGAATACCATATGCTCTATCTTTTTTTGTGCACACTTGTCTATAAAGGGCTTTATCTGCTTTTTTGCATCAGCCAGTGCAGGAGGCCTCATCAGAAATACTTTGTTTACATCCTTTAGAGCTTCTTCATATGTGTCCGCATCTTCAAAATCAAATCTCACATACTCAATATCATTGCCAAACAGCTTTCTCGCCTTTTCAATATCTCTGACTCCTGCCTTAAATGGATGATTCAACCTTTGAAGACTGTAAGCTATATCGCTGCCTACGTTGCCGGTTATGCCTGTTATTAGAATTTTATTTCCCATTTGCAACCTCCGGATATAATATTGTTGATTATTATATTACTATATAATATAATACTATATAGAACAAATGTCAATATTATTATATACCTATTGCTTTTATTGGTGTCATTATACAATTTTTTCTGTTGATTTATGTAGTATATGGTATTATACTATGCGGTGTGGAAATGATACGGAGGAGGATAAGGATGAACGAGCTTACACAAGGCGGATTTTTAATTGCAAAAATACATCAGCTTGCAGGCAGGATTTTTTCCAAGAAGCTTAAGGAATACCAAATTGAAGAAATAAATGCTGCACAAGGAAGAATCATGTGTGTATTATGGCGCAATGACGGTATATCTATACAGGAGCTTTCTGAAGTGACTTCACTTGGCAAATCCACTCTCACCAGCATGCTTGACAGACTGGAAGCGTCGGGGCACTTGAAAAGGGTACATAGTAAAAACGACAGAAGGAAAATACTGATTAAGCTTACAGAAAAAAATGATACTGTAAGATTGGGCTATGAAAGAGTTGCAAGAGAGATGGCAGATATATTTTATAAAGGCTTTTCCGATTATGAAATAGAAGAGTTTGAAGAGTACCTAAAGAGGGTATTCAATAACCTTGAGGAAAGTGAAAAAGGCAATAGATAAGAGAAAAAATATGCATAGCACACAGGCATAAGGTGAATAGTAGATTTCAAAGCTGCTTTTAAGGCTTTCCATACTATTTTCGGAATGCCGGTTAAAGTGCTATATAATGCTGCGGACAGGATAGATATATAACATCTATCCTTCTATTTTTTTATTTTATATCCTACTCCAAATACAGTCTGAATAATGGATTGATTTGCTTCATCCCCAATCTTCTGTCTCAGCCGCCTGACATGTATATCAACAGTACGTGTTCCTCCTGAATAGTTGTATCCCCACACTGTTTCCAATAGCTTTGTGCGCGAAAAGACATTGCCTTTGTTTTCAGCCAATATAAGCAGTAAATCATATTCCTTGGGTGTAAGCTCTAAAAGTACGCCGTTGTTAATGACCTTATGCTCGTTTTTATATATTGCAACGGATTCGCTGACTGTAATAACACTCTCATCAGCTCCGGATGCTGTCTTTTCACTACGTCTCAATGTAGTTTTTATTCTTGCCATTACCTCTCTGGGATCAAAGGGCTTGGTTATGTAATCGTCTGCACCGAATTCCAGACCCAGCACCTTGTCAAGAACATCACTTTTGGAAGTAAGCATTATGACTGGTATTTGATAATCATTTACTATTTTTCTGCATATATCATATCCGCTTGCATCAGGCAGAACCAAATCAAGCATGACAAGGTCAGGGCAAAACTGCTGCAGCTTCTGTATTGCCTGCTCTCCACTAAAAGCAGCATCAACCTTATAGCCCTCATTACGGATAATATAAGAGAGAAGCTCTGACATTGCAGGCTCGTCCTCTACCACAAGTATTTTTTTGCTGTTACTGTTGAAGTACATATAATCACCTGCATTTGCATTAAACATGATATATTATTACAATAATATTATAAACCAGTAATATCTTTACGTAAACTAGTGATAGCACTTTTTTCTAAAATTCGACCTTAACTTGCATTTTTGTATATTTTAGCTGTACAGATTAAATTATGACATAGGGAGTGGGATTATATGCAAAGAAATACAAAGACTGATAGAAGAATAAGAGCGGATATGCATATGCATACAACAGCGTCAGACGGAACCTGGAGTGTGGAGCTGCTGCTTAAAAAGCTGGTTGAAGCCGGTATCGAGGTGTTTTCCGTTACTGATCATGATACTGTGGAAAATATACCTGAACTGATAGAAAAGACAAACAGGATAAATATCAAGTATATACCGGGAGTTGAAGTAAACTCTGCCCTTGAAGGCTTCAGCTATCATATACTTGGCTATGGGATTGATTATCAAAACAAAGAACTCAACAGTCTGCTGCAGTTTAATATAAAATGTCTTGAGGACTTTGATTCAGAATGCATCAGTCTTCTTGAAAGCAAGCACGGTCATGTAAAAGCCTCGGACTTTCATGCATATGAGGACAATAGAGAAAGGGGAGGCTGGAAGGCCTTGAATTTTCTTAAGGATATGGGTATGTGCAAGGATCATAGAGAGTTCTTCAAGCTGTTTGTTGATGACAGTTATATATTTTCCAAGCTGTGCTTCAAGCATCCGAAAGAAGCAATAGATACTATAGTCAAGGCAGGAGGAGTACCGGTGCTGGCTCATCCCGGAGCAGCCTTCTACAGCAGAGATTATGGTTCAGTTTTAAACAATATGCTTGAATACGGAATCAGGGGTATAGAATGCTATCATCCCGAGAACAGCAGTGAAATTACTGATTATTGCCTGAAGCTATGCAAAGAAAAGGACTTGTTAATTACCGGAGGCTCGGATTGTCATGGAGATTTTCTGCCTGCAAGGAAGCTGTGCTTACCGGAGCTGTATTTGGATATGTTGGATCTGAAGGAGCTTTTATAGAGTTAAAGGAATACAATATTGTGTTCCTTTAACTCTATGTACGGTTCATTGTGACCCCAAGCTTTCAGCCACCGTCCGCCAGCAAAATCATAATTATATTACAATTCTGAAACAAAAATAGTAAAACTTGTGTATATAATAGTGAAAATGAACTAAGAGGAGGTAAGAAAATGAAAAAAGCTTTAGTTATTATTTTAGTTATTACTTTGTTAATCACTCTTACTGCATGTGTACCCGGTGACGGAAAGCATACAGAGGATAAGCCGGCAGGCTTCTTCTGGGGTATATGGCATGGATGGATAGCACCTATTTCATTGATAATAGGCTTGTTTAATAAAAACATAAGGGTATATGAGGTAATGAATACAGGATGGTTCTATGACCTCGGCTTTTACATAGCTGTTGTAGGAGGCTTTGGAGGTATAGCATTGTCAAGGAAGAAGCATAGGGAAAAGAAGAAAAATGATTGAAAAACAGGGGTCAGTTAACAGGGGACAGTGGACAGCTGACGACTGACAACTGATATAATAAAATGGCTGCCTTTTTGGGGCAGCCGTTTTTTTATTATATCTTTTCCCTTTTCGTATAATGTGTATGCAGCAGATGGTGCGCTTTTTCTCCATAAGGCTTACCCAGGAACTCATCATACAGCTTTATTATTTCCGGGTTTTCATGGGATTTTCTTATTGTTTTGCTTCTATCCTCTGTATATATTGCTTCTACTCTCTTTTTAAGGATTTCTACGTTGCCATGATGATATGGCTGGCCTCCCCCTCCAATACAGCCGCCGGGGCATGCCATTATCTCTATTGCATGATACTTGACTTCTCCCGCCCTTATTGCTTCAAGGAGCTTTCTGGCGTTACCCAAGCCATGAGCAACGGCTATTTTCACATCCATATCATTGATTCTCACAGCAGCCTCACGTATGCCATCGAAGCCTCTTAGCGCGACAAAATCAACATTCTCCAGTGTACTTCCGGTAAGCCATTCATAAGCTGTTCTTAGAGCTGCTTCTATAACGCCTCCGGTAGTACCGAATATGACGCTGGCACCTGTGGACTCTCCTAAAGGATGATCGAAGTCTTCATCCTCCAATCTGGTAAAATCAATACCGGATTCCTTTATCATTGCTGCCAGCTCCCTTGTAGTTATAACATAGTCCACGTTCTGATGTCCTTCATGGCTCAGCTCCGGTCTTGCTGCTTCATACTTTTTGGCGAGACATGGCATTACTGATACTACTACCATGTTTTCAGGCTTGATGTTAAATTTATTTGCGTAGTACGATTTAGCTATGACACCGAACATCTCATGGGGTGACATGCAGCTTGACGGAATATCTAAAAGGTCCGGGAACTGATGCTCAAAGAATTTGACCCAGCCGGGGCAGCAGCTTGTAAGTATAGGCAAAGTTCCATTGTGACGGAGTCTGTGTGCAAATTCTGAAGCTTCCTCCATTATTGTCAGATCTGCGGCAAAATCAGTGTCGAATATCTTGTCAAAGCCAAGCTTTCTGAGGGCTGCAGCCATTTTACCGGTTACTGACGTACCAGGCTCCATTCCGAATTCTTCGCCTAATGCAACTCTAACGGCAGGAGCTGTCTGAACAATAACATATTTATCTTGATCATTTATAGCCTTCCATACATCACGGACCTTGTTGATTTCGGTAAGCGCAGCAGTAGGACATACAGCGACGCATTGACCGCAAAAGGTGCAGGCTGTATCTACCATAGGCAGGCCGAATGCTGGAGAAACAACTGTTTCAAAGCCCCTGTCCACAGCAGATAGTATGCCGCAGGTCTGTACCTCATTGCACATTGTCTCACAGCGTCTGCAGAGTATACATTTATCAAGATTTCTGTAGATTGAATGGCTGGAAGCATCCTTCTGATAGGTTGACATTTCGCCTTTAAATCTCAGCTCTCCTCTTATTCCCAAGTCTGCTGCTATTTTTTGAAGGTCGCACTGTCTGTTTTTTTCACATACAAGGCAGTCGGAGGGATGGTCTGAAAGCAGCAGCTCCACAGAAGTTCTTCTGCCTCTTACGGCTCTGGGAGAGTTTGTCTTTATAACCATACCTTCCATAACCTGTGTGGCGCATGCCGGTGCAAGGTTTCTTCTGCCTTCCACCTCCACTACACACACTCTGCAGGATGCCACCTTGTTTACTGCCTTCAAATCATGAAGGTTCAGGTGACAAAGAGTAGGTATATTTATATTTGCTTGCCTGGCTGCTTCCAATATGGATATATTGTCAGGTACACTAAGCTTCAAGTCGTTTATTACAATATTAACATTTCCCATTCTGTTCACCTCACCCTTATCTCTTTTCTATTGCTTTAAACTTACAGGCTGTGAAGCAGGCTCCACATTTTATACATTTGCTCTGATCTATTTCATGAGGTTTTTTAACCTCACCTTTTATACATTTCACGGGGCATACTCTTACACAAGCGGTACAGCCTATACATTTTTCGGCCAGTATATAGTAGGACAGCAGCGAGCTGCATACCCCTGCTCTGCATTTTTTTTCCTTAACATGCTCCACATACTCATCCCAGAAATACTTCATAGTGCTGAGTACAGGATTCGGAGAGGTTTGACCCAGACCGCACAGTGCAGTGTCCTTTATTGCTTCACCAAGCTCCTTAAGATCATCCAGGTCATGCATTGTACCCTTTCCCTCAGTTATCCTTGTAAGTATTTCATGAAGCCTTTTATTACCAACCCTGCATGGAGTGCACTTGCCGCAGGATTCATCTACCGTAAATTCCAGATAAAACTTCGCCACATTTACCATACAGTCATCCTCATCCATTACTATCATACCTCCCGAGCCCATCATAGAGCCTATGGCTGTTAAGGTATCATAGTCAATAGGTGTATCCAGGTTTTCTTCTGTAATACATCCTCCGGAGGGACCTCCTGTCTGAACTGCTTTGAATTTCTTACTATCCTTAATTCCGCCGCCTATATCAAATATTATCTCTCTTAAGGTTATGCCCATGGGTACTTCAACAAGCCCAACGTTGTTTACCTTTCCGGCTAAAGCAAATACCTTTGTACCCTTGCTTTTTTCCGTTCCTATGGAGGAGAACCACTCAGCCCCTTTAAGAATTATAGGAGGTATATTAGCAAAGGTCTCAACATTGTTTACAGAGGTTGGCTTTTTCCATAGTCCGCTCTGTGCCGGGAAAGGAGGCTTGTTATTGGGCTCCCCTCTGTCACCTTCTATAGAATTAATCAGAGCAGTTTCTTCTCCGCAGACAAATGCTCCTGCACCATAGCGTATATCTATGTCAAACTCAAAGCCTGCTCCGAATATGTTTTTACCAAGAACACCAAGCTCTCTTGCCTGATCTATTGCAATTTTTAGCCTATGAATTGCCAATGGATATTCTGCTCTGATGTATATAAAGCCTTCTTTAGCTCCTATGGCATAGCCTGCAATAGCCATTGCTTCCAATACACTGTGAGGGTCGCCCTCTAAAATGCTTCTGTCCATGAATGCTCCGGGATCGCCTTCATCGGCATTACATATTATATATTTGACATCAGATACAGATTTGCGGGCAGCCTCCCACTTGATCCCCGTAGGGAAGCCTCCGCCGCCTCTTCCTCTGAGTCCGCTTTTCTTCATAATATCAATTACCTGCTCAGGAGTCATTTCTGTTATTACTTTGCCCAGCGCCTGATAGCCGTCAACCGATATATATTCGTTGATATCTTCGGGATCAATAAAACCGCAGTTTCTCAACGCTATTCTTATTTGCTTCTTATAAAAAGCCATATCCTTGTGCTGGCTTACCCTTTCCTGCAGTGTCGGCTCCACATAAAGCAGCCTACTGACAACTCTTCCTTTTACCAGGTGTTCCATTACTATTTCTTCAGCATCCTGAGGTTTGACTTCTATGTAGAATATATTATCAGGATGAACTTTGACTATTGGCCCTTTTTCACAGAAACCAAAGCATCCGGTGGTTACGACCTGTACTTCTTTTTCCAATCCGTTTTCCCTGATGTGTTTTTCCAGATTGGTGGCAATTTCCTCGCTTTCGGATGCTTTACAGCCTGTACCACCGCATACCAGCAAGTGTGCTCTGTATTTGCTCATTATATGCTACCTCCTTTTTAGACAGTTTCAAAGGGTCTGCCGATTATGAGATTTTGCACCAGTTCACCGTTCTTTACATGCTTTCCGATTATTTCCCTGCCTTTTTCGGCATTTACATTTCCGTAGAGTATAGGCTCCTGTCCGGGCACTCTTACTTCAACTGTAGGCTCTGCATAACAGCTACCCATACACCCTGACTGAACGACAGTCACGTTCTTTATTTCCTGCCTGTTTATTTCATCCAGCATTGCAAGCATTGTATCTCTTGCTCCTGCTGCTATGCCGCAGGTAGCCATTCCTACTATGATTTTGATATTGTTTTCTGCTTCGCCTGCTTCTCTTACGTCTATATTACCCTTAAGCTTATCCCTCAGGGCCTTTAGTTCATCCAAGGATTTAATAGGACTCATGATTTTTCCTCCCTTTTGCCGGTTTATTTGTAGTTTTTGAGAATTGTGTCAAGCTCTTCAGTCTTTACTCTTCCGTATACCTTGCCGTCAACCATTACTACCGGTGCCAGACCGCAGGCTCCAACACATCTCAGAGCATCTATACTGAATTTGCCGTCGACAGAGGTTTGACCGGGCTTGATATCCAATCGCTTTTCCAGCTCCTTCAAAAGATTCTCGGCACCCCTGACAAAACAAGCGGTACCCATACATACGCTGATGATATGCTCTCCTTTTGGGGTTTCTGTAAAGTATGAATAAAAGGTAACTACACCGTTTACCTTCGCAGCAGGTATATTCAGTTTTCTTGCCACATGCAGCTGCACTTCCTTAGGCAGATATCCGAATATTTCCTGCGCCTTATGCAGTACGGTTATCAATGCACCTTCCTTATAGCTAAGCTTGTCTATGAATTCATCAAGAGCTTTGAAACTGTCATTGGTAAGTTTGTTAGTACACACTTTATCAACACCTTCCCTTTATTTATTTTGCACGAGCAATATAGAGGCATTATATATTTAATTATACATATACAGCGCAAGAATTTAAATGTGATAAATATCACATATGCAAGAGTTAACATTTTGGAAACAAATTGCTGATATTTTTGCACATAATGCTTGATTGTTATCATAATAAAGCATATAATAATAAAAATTCATATTATTAGTCGATGAACTGGAAAAGTATACTCGTCACTCATATATAGAGAGCCGGGGCAGGTGGAAGCCCGGTAATGAAGAGGAGTAGAAAAGAGTCAGGGAGAGTCACTCTGAAAAAAGTAGGAGAAGCGTATGCCTGCGTTAAAGGCTTAAGTGGATTGGTGTCAAGGTTTATACATCAGTCAATTAGAGTGGTACCGCGGAAACCCGCCTCTTTTATGAGGCGGTTTTTTTGTTCTTATAAATAAAATGAAAGGGATGATATTTATGTTGAATTATCAAAACAGGATTTTGGAGGCAGTAAAGGAAAGATTGCCCGAAATGGATATAGTGTTTACAAGACTTCCTTCGGCTGAAATGGGGGATATTGCAATTCCATGCTTTACAATGGCAAAACAGCTCAGGAAAAGTCCTGCGGATATAGCCAGGGACTTGGAGCAGTCGGTAGCAGAGCTGGATTTTGTTTGTAAAACTGAGGTGAAGGGCGGATATCTCAATATTTTCCTCAATAAAACACAGTTGTTTCGGGATACCATTACTGAGATTTTTGAGCAGGGCTATAAATACGGATCATCAATGTCCGGTGCAGGCAAGACAGCCCTTATAGAGCATACCAGCATTAATCCTAATGCCTCTCCCCACGTTGGAAGGGCAAGAAATGCAATGATAGGAGATTCTCTCGTACGTATTATGAAGTTTGAAGGCTATAAGGTAGATACACATTATTTTGTCAATGACATCGGCAAGCAGATAGCTATGCTGCTGTTGGGAGTTGAGGATGCGAAAGCAGTTACCTTTGGAGAGCTGTTGGACATATATGTAAAGGTAAACAGCAGACTTGAAAAAGAGCCTGAGCTTGAGAAAAAGGTTTTTGAGCTCTTATATAAGCTGGAAAACGGCGATGAAGACGTAAAGCATAAGTTCAGAAGCGTAGTGGACATATGCATAGCTGGTCAGATAAGTATACTTGGAGAGCTGGGCATCAAGTATGATACCTTCAAGTATGAATCTGACTATATTTGGAGCAATCGTTTAGAGGAGATACTGAATAAATTCAAAAGTACGGGCAAGCTTGAAGAAGCTGCGGACGGCAGATTGGTACTTAATCTTTCAGAGTACAATCTCTCAATGAAAGAGCCGTATTTCGTACTGACAAGAGCGGATAAAACCTCATTATATCCCACCCGTGACATAGCATACACCATAGATAAGGCAGATACCTGCAGTCACAAGAATATTATTGTGCTTGGGGAAGACCAGAAGCTTTATTTTCAGGAGCTGAGTGCTGCCTTGGATATTCTGGGTTATAAATTTCCTGAAGTAGTTCATTATTCATTTGTGCTGCTGGCAGAAGGCAAAATGGCAACTCGCAAAGGTAACGTGGTACTGCTGGAAGATTTTATGAAGGAAGCTTTGACCAGGGTAAAGGAAAACATGAGCATACGGCGGCAGACAGTGGATGAAGCCGTGGCAAAAGCAGTTGCCTATGGAGCTGTAAAATATGCATTCCTTAAGGTCGATAACAACAAGAACATAACCTTTGACTGGGAGACAGCCCTGAGCTTTGATGGAGATACAGGCCCGTACCTTCAATACAGCTGTGCACGAATAAGCTCCATAATTAAAAAGTATGGCGCGGCGTTACCCGAGAAGGCGGATTTCTCACTGTTAAAGGAGGCTTCAGAGTACGCCCTTATCAAGGAGGCAGCAGATTTTAAGACAGCGGTATCCAGAACCTTGGATGAACTGAGCCCTCATATAATAGCTAACTATGTCCATGGACTTGCAAAGGCATTTTCCACCTTCTACCATGATTGTCCGGTATTAAACACTGACTGCAAGGATTTGAGGGATGCAAGGGTAATGCTTATTGCTGCAGTAAGACAGGTCATCGTAAATGCTCTTCAGCTTTTGGGAATAGATGCAGTAGACAGTATGTGATATTTTCATGGAATATGATAAAATATAATAAAAAGACTAGGGGTGAAGGATTGTGAGTAAAAAAATCATTATTTACGGAAGCCATCTCTGACCGGCATGTGTTGAAGTTAAGGATTACTTGACTTCAATGAATACAGAGTTTCTGTATTTTGACATTGGACTTGATTTGGGAGCAATGAAAAGATTTCTGAAAATCAGGGATACAAATCCTATGTACGATGAAGTAAGGCAGAGAGGTGCTATTGGCTTACCGACTATCCTCGTAGATGATGAGCTGATGATAGGCTTTGATAAGGAGAAGCTTGAGGCCGTTATATAGCTAATACAATAAACCGAAAGATAGTATTCTTTCGGTTTATTGTATTTATATCTCAAATTTCAAAGCAAATAACCTAATCTTCTGAGCTGTTTCTTTCGCCTGGAAAAACTTCATCAACTTCCATGGATTCCACAAGCATATGTGCTCTATGATAATCATATCCCATTCCCATAAGATATGCTATTAAAGCCACTTCCATCATTGCATGTCTTGTGCCTGTTACTTTGGCCTCTGCCAAACCATATCTTACTAAGGGCTTTACAGTCATTATCAAGTGATGAGGATTATTCATCATCGGTTCCATCATCATACAAGGACACGGATTATTATACATTACGGCAGGCTCCTTTCATATTGTGAACTATGCATAAAGTATTTATACGCATAATCTATAATATGATAATGTACTACGTTTGCTACTGCTTATTTATATATAAATAAAAACCGAAAGACAGTTCTTTCGGCTTTGAATATTATTGATTTCTGTATTGAGGTTCCTGCTGCTGAATATAGTTTTGTCTGTTCTTCAAGGTTTGCAGTGCATGTTCAAAGGCTTGCGCTAAGTTCTGAAACTCCTGCTTTGCCTGCTGATCCTGCGTTTCCAATGAAAAGGTCTTAATACTTGCGGCGGCACTTTCAATACTGGCAATGACTTGCTGTAATTGAGTTATCACAGTCACACTTAATCACCTCCCCTCAAAATACATATCTTCAGCCCTTTGGTTTAAATACTAATGCTGCCAAAAAACCAAAAACTATGGCGGCTGATACTCCGGCACTGGTTACTTCAAAAATTCCCGTTAGAACTCCAACCAGACCGCTTCTTTCAGCTTCTGCCAGTGCACCCTTTACAAGTGCGTTCCCAAAGCTGCTTATAGGCACTGTAGCTCCGGCACCGGCGAATTTTGACAGCGGCTCATAGAGTCCTAAGCCTCCAAGTACAGCACCTGTCACCACAAGTGTGCTCATGGTGTGTGCAGGCGTAAGCTTGAAAACGTCCATCAGAATCTGGCCTATTACACAAATTGCTCCGCCTATTATGAATGCCCATATAAATTTCTCCATATATTTCACTCCTTACTGCAGCTCTATTGCAACTGCGTGTGCGATGCATGGTATGCTCTCTTTTTGCTGATAGGAAAGAGGCGACATTAAAGCACCTGTAGCAACAATAAGCATTCTTCTAATCTCACCCTGCCGCATACGTTTCATCAGATGACCGTATACAACTGTTGCTGAACATCCGCAGCCGCTGCCGCCGGACATGACGGGCTGCTCCTGGCTGTATATGAGCAGACCGCAATCCGTAAAGATTTCACGCGGTATTTCCAATCCATGCTCTTTAAGCATGTCGCCGGCAATTCTATGTCCTACCCTTCCTAAATCACCTGTTGCAATTAAGTCATAATGCTTAGGAGAAAGCTGCATGTCTCTGAAATGGGTCTGTATGGTATCTACAGCTGCCGGTGCCATAGCTGCTCCCATGTTGAAGGGATCGGACAGTCCCATGTCGATTACCCTTCCAATAGTTGCCGCTATTACCCTTGGACCGTTTCCCTTCTGAGTTACTAAGGCAGCGCCGGCACCAGTGACTGTCCATTGTGCTGTGGGTGGTTTTTGGGACCCATATTCAGTAGGGTATCTGAACTGCTTTTCTGCTGCTGCGTTATGGCTGGAAGCGGCTGCCAATGCATTGCCGGCAGCACCGCAGTTTACCAGCAGTGCTGCCAGCGCCAGACTTTCCATAGAGCTGGAGCAGGCACCAAACAGACCCAGATAAGGCATGCCAAGTGTCCTGGCTGCAAAGCTGCTGGAAATTATCTGATTCATCAGATCACCGCTTAAGAAAAACTGTATATCCTCCTTCTTCATGTCGGCTTTAGCTATTGCTTTTTCACAGGCTTGCTCTAAAAGCTTCTTCTCAGCCTTTTCATAGCTGTCCTGTCCCAGCCAGGTATCCTCATGAAGAATATCAAAGTCGCTATTCAAGGGTCCCGCAGCCTCAAAGGGTCCTCCGACAGCAGCAGAGGACAGAAGCACCGGTTTATTTTCAAATATCCATGTTTGATGTCCTTTAAGCATTTACATCCCTCCCAGTGCCTTAACGGTGATTTTTATTAGAGCTACAACAAAGGCTGAAAAGACTCCATAAGCGATTACAGAGCCGGCAAGCTTGAACATATTTCCGCCTACTCCTAATACATAACCCTCACTCCTATGCTCAATAGAAGCTGAAGCGATAGTATTGGCAAAGCCGGTTACAGGAACTGCCGTTCCGGCTCCCGCCCATTGAGCTATATGGTCATATATACCTAGACCTGTGAGAAGCACAGAAATTATGATAAGAGTGGCAACTGTAGGGTCGCCGGCTGTTTTTTCCGTAAAATCAAAATACTTCATGTACATCCACTGCAGGCCCTGGCCTAAAGTACAGATGAGACCGCCAACAATAAATGCGCGGATGCAGTTCTTAAGCACCGGGCGCTTTGGCTCTCTTTCCTTAGCAAAGGCTTGGTATTTCTGCTGTGCAGGTGTAAGCTTCTTTTTCTTTTTATTGGACATATAAAGACCTCCTATTTTATTAGGAATGGTTTCAGCTTTTGTATTGCCTTTTCAAGTTTTTGGGCATTATTTGTGTACACGGACTTAGCTCCGCTATCATCCGTCTCCAGGGCAAAAGACAATAAATCAGCATGAATCTTCTCCAAATTTGCATATAACATTTCTTTAACTCTGGGTTTTGGCACCTGAAGTGAGTCATCAAACAAATCTATGTATAAGTCTCCAGAGGAATCCGCCTGCCCCATAAAAACATTATCCGGCGAGATGCCGAGAGTTTCCAGCTGCATATTGAGCCAGTTCCTGTTTAGTCCCATATTTGAAAGAGACTCATCTATAACATTTCCATCCATTATGACGGTTTGGGGCTGAGACTGAGGAGCAACCTGATCTCCAAGGTCGTGGGGAGAAACAGGCTTCTTATCTGACTTCAACAGCACATTCACTTCTCCGGTTGTCTCCATCACTGCAAATTCCACATCTGAAAGATTAAAAGCATTTTTTGAGCGCAATACACTTAACAGCTCCTCACCGGTCATCCTTGCTTTCAGCATATTCTCTTCCAACACCTTGCCTTTATCGATTAAAATGTTGGCCCTGCCGTTAATAATATCGTGTATAAGCTTGCTTTTTAAAGCCAGATAGTCCAGTGCTACTGTTAATATGACCCAAACCCCTAAAGTTAGCATTCCGAATATTTTATTGTCAACTATATTAAGTGATATTAAAGCTACAATAAATGCGATGATTACGTAGTTTACAAATTTAAAGCCTGTCATTTTAGACGGATTTGCATTACCTGCCAAACGAATTATCACAAAGGACAAAAAAAACAATCCTACAGACTGAACCAGTACAATCAACCAATCCTTCATTTCTGTTCCCCCTTCTATAAGCCTTTATACTGAGGTTCCTGAGATTCGAGGGTCTGTATTCTTTTCTCGAGATCCTTAACAATTCCATCAGTAGTTTGAAGCACTTCCTGATAGATCTTTCTTGCTTCTTCATCCTGGCTTTGAGCCTCGTAGATCATAAGAGTGGCTTGAGCACTTTTGAGTCCGGCCAGTGTTTGCTTTACTTTTGAACTGACTGTCATATGTATTATCCTCCTTTTCGGAACTATAATTATATTTTGCATAAACTGATTTGATATTCATGTTCTAAAATTTTCTTTTTTTAAAGGATTTACTATTCTAAAACGATGAATCATATATTTCTGCGTCCTCTGCATAATGAAAGCGGTCTCGGACAGAATATGAATGGTGAATCGGTTTAGAGATAAGTGAAAGGAATTGATAAGATGAAGGTTGTAGTAACAGGTGCAGCAGGAAAAATCGGACGTTGGACTGTAAGAGAGCTTCTTAATGCCGGACATGAAGTAATAGCTTCAGATAGAATTCTTAGAGAGGAATCCGCATCAGAAAACTTTGTACAGGCCGAGTTGAGGGATTACGGGCAGGTGTGCCAGCTGTTTATGGGCTCGGATGCTGTTGTACATCTGGCAAATATTCCGACAGATATAAGAAATACACCACAAGTCATATTTGAGAACAACATGCTTGTTAATTTCAATGTATTTGAAGCGTGTAAGGACTGGGATATAAAAAAAATCGTTTGGGCCTCAAGTGAAACTGTCATGGGATATCCATTTACGGAGAAACAGCTTCACTATGTACCTATTGACGAAGAACACCCGGTAGCTGCAAGATCATCCTATGCAATGGCAAAGCTTTTGACAGAACATCTTGCGGGAATGTATCACGACCTGGCCGGCATGCAGATAGTTGCCCTACGCTTTGCCAATATATATGAGCCTGACGAATACACTAAAATACCTATCATGCATTGGAATGATTCACAAAAAGATATGCAAAAAAAGAATGTATGGGCGTACTGTGATGTCCGTGATGCTGCACGTGCCTGCCGTCTCGCACTTGAGAAGGACAATAAAGGCTTATCGGTATTCCATATTACTGCACAGGATACAATTATGCCTGATTCAAGTGAAGAGCTTGTCAGGAGGTTCTTTCCTGGAGTGTCCTTTAAACGTTCTGTAAGAAAGTATGAAACTTTAATGTCCTATGATAAAGCCAGAGATGTACTGGGATATGAGCCTCAATACACCTGGAGAAACGTATTGAATGAAGATGGGAAGCCCAAATCCATGCCGCAGGATCTTTTTTCGCTTTCAAATGTTTAAAGCAAATACATTATAGTTGAGGGTAAATGCAATAATAATCCGATAGCCTGTGGCTATCGGATTATCTATGAGTAATGCTATTTATTTGGAAATGCAGAGAAAAGAAGCTTGGTATAAAAGAATAACTGACTGCATCTGTCATGTACCTCTGTTTTGTAGTTATAGCTTGAGAACAGCTCCAGGTAATTACTCTCATATCGAATATGCTTTCCTCTGTCTATTAGCTTCATGAATATGTTGCTGAATTGACTGTTACTAAAAAAGCATGGCTCAAATATAAGTATTCTGCCATTGGGCTTCAATACTCTACGGAACTCATTCAGATACCCGGCTAGATCATTTTGAGAAATATGATGGAGCACAGAAATAATGAGTATATAATCCATAGAGTTCTGCTGAACAGGCAGTTTATAGCCGCTCAGCACTCTGAAGCTGTACTTTGCATGCTTGCGGCTTGCATAGTAAGTTCTTTTATGGTTACAGTCTACTCCGATATAATACTCCGGTGAAAAAAAGGAGCAGTATGAGCCAACCCCGCAGCCAAAATCCAACACATTCTTTTGATAAAAGTCAAATCTGTCCATGAGGATATCCTTTATAAGCATATCAGATAACCATTTTGGTCTGACAAGCCAGCTGTATAACGAGGGTGATAATTCCATTTGTTAATGTTCATCCTTCCCACGAGTAATAATAACCTTTAGTTATTGTTTCATAATATAAGTACTTATATCATTAGAAATGATATGGTGTGAAGGTATATTTTACAAGGCACAAAAAAGCAAACTAATAAGCAGCAATTCAATTCAGAATGAACTGCTGCTTATGGCATTTTACTTATTGCTGCAAAGGAAGCTGAGCTTTATAGCCGTTGAATATATCAAAGGTATCTTTGATTTGAGGCGGAGTGGCGGCATCTGCCTGATATTCGCCCAGGTTGAACAGTTCGTTGAAGCAGCTGGTGTGTACATTCTGCAGCCTGTTGCGGTTTGCTATCAATAAACCTCTGAGATCATCATTTATGATTTCATTTATTGCTATCTGATAATTAACCAGGTTGTGTTTTTCTGACAGCAATAGGTCATTGAGTGTATCCCTGAAATTAATATTTGGGTCTTTTACTTTTGGAAGCTCATTTGATACAGTTTTACCGATTTTTTGTACACCTGCTTTTGAGGTTATGGTTGCTTGTGTGTTCATTAGTGTGTTTGCCCTCCTTGCTGATTAGCTATATTGTTGGTGTAGTTCAACAGATCCAAATAGTTTTGCTGGTGCACAGCTACAGCGTTGGAGTACAGGTTTTTGCGGTCTTGGTCTGTTTCCTGATTTGCAGATTGGAAGCATTTTTTTACAGTCAGCAGCTCCCATGACATTAGGTCTTTGATATAATTGATTTCTTTGGTAGATAAGTTTTGCATATTATCCTCCTTATAAAAGGTTTACAAGTATTATTTGTATTTCAAGAGGTTATATGCAAAAATTATTCAGGTAAGTATAAATATATGCTTTCCTTATAATCTGCAGTATTTTTCCAGTGCATCTGAAAAAAGCTTGATATGAACCATTTCATCCAGAATTATTCGTTCCAGTATACTTTTTATATGAGGATCATCAATTTTTTTTATGTGTTCCTTGTATACTTTAACTGCTTTATACTCGGCATCTATATCTGCCTTAAGCCTGTCGCACAAGTGTATTCCATAGTATATGAAGCTACCGTTCCAGTAATTGCTGCAGGTGCTGTGAGATCCTCTTATTATCGGACTGCCGCCAAGCTTTATTATAAGCTCGGCAAGTATTTCCATATGAAGCATCTCAATTATTGCAACATTTTCAAGCAGTTCGCCCAGTTCCTTGTCAATTTCTCTGAAATAGAAGTAGTGGTACAGATACTGATTGATTGCAGTAAACTCACTGATTATACCGGCATAGTCATCCATTAAAAGCTGTACATAATAAGGGTTTTGCTCTTCTGCCTTTATCTCGGGGTAAGGGGAAGGATCAGAATATATAACTCTTTTATGATTCTGATAATTCATGCTGCTCATAGGTACCTCCTGTATAGCCTTTTCTGCTTGATATTCATGCACTATATAGCATATGAGGCGTTTTTATGTTTGATGATACTTAATAAAGCTCATGGATTTAATGCTTTGCATATAATGGAATATTAATGGATTTAGGAGTGATGCTTTTTATGTATGATAAGATGTATCCCACGGGTAATATGATATGTGCAGGCATTTCACAAAAAAAAGGACAGCTGGCCGTCCAAGGCGCCGGAAAAATAAAGGCAAGACCGGATATAGCTGCTGTAACAATAGGAGTAATAACTGAAGATGCAGATATAAACAAAGCCATGCAGGAAAACAACCGAGTATCTGCTGAAGTAATAAAAGCAGTAAAAATGCAGGGAGTAGAAGAAAGAGATATACAGACCGCAAATTATGTAGTAGACACTCAGTATGACTACATAGATGGAAAGCAGGTATTCAGAGGCTACAAGGTAACTAATTTGATGGAAGTGACAATCAGAGATATTGATAAAGCAGGGGATGTAATTGGTGCAGCTGTTAACGCAGGAGCAAACAATGTAAGCGATGTCAGTTTTACTTTGTCAAATCCATCGGCCTATTATCTGAAGGCACTGCGTATTGCTGTTAAGGATGCCGGCAAAAAAGCAGAAGCAGTGGCACAGACATTAAATACAAGGATAATGCCAATACCTGTAAAGATAATTGAGAGAAATGCGGGGGACAGATATACATCGACAAAGCTGGCTATGGAAGCAGCAGCTGTGCCGGTACAGCCGGGTTTGCTGGAGGTAACGGCAAGTGTGGAAGGGGTATATGAATATGAACTATGACTCAAAAAACAAATAATAGATAACAGACAGCAGTTGTCAGTGAACAGGAAATAGGGAGCAATCATTCAATAGTTTTGTTGCGAGTTGCTGGTTGCGAGATTTAGGGATTGCTTAGTCGCAAATCAATGGCTGAGAGCCATTTCCTCGCAACTCGTGTATCGCAACAGTTTTTATTCAATTCCACTGCTAATCCTGCTTAGTTTTTCAAGCACCCTTTCTGCTTCTTCTCCTTTCAGTGGTGTCGGTTGGTAGTTATTCCTTGTTTTTACTGATGACACGGAACAGGGGATGATTTTTGTTTTTTGAGTATCCGTAAGCATTCCTTTATTGAAATCAAAGGTTTGCTGATATATGAAGGTATCCTTGTCAGATGGGTTACGATTGCCGCCAAAGCAGAAGTTTCCAAGGCTATATACTATATTTTTCCCATTGTAGCTTTCTATGCCCTGTATAACATGAGGGTGATGACCGATTACCAGATCAGCACCGCTGTCTACTGCGTGCCTGCCAAGGTTTTTTTGAATGTCACAGGGGAAATACTCACGCTCAGTTCCCCAGTGAAAGGACACAATTACAAGCTTTGCTCCACACTTCCTCAATTCTTCTATATCCTTTTCAATGCACTCCTTAAGAGATTTGCTGTCGTTCCAGCCCGTATAGCCCAGGCATCCTACTTTTATTCCTTTTATATCAACAGTGTATTTGTGTTCAAAGCCGAAGAAGCCTATTTCGGCATTCTTAAGATTTTCCATAGTATCCTCATAGCCCTTGTTCAAGTAATCATAAATATGGTTGTTTGCAATGTTGACTGCCTCAATACTGCCTGCTTTAAGTATATCTGTGTAATGGGGAGGACCTTTGAAACGGAATCTTTTATCTGCCGACTTATCTGCGTCTGTCAATGTTGTTTCAAGGTTGACTATAGTCAAATCGTCTGCAGAGAAAATGTGTTTGACATTTTTAAAGAAATAGGTGCTGCCATTTTTATCTGCCTCCTCTATAAAGCTTCCGGAATATCCAAAGGCATAATCTGTTCCCAATGTACAGTCTCCTGCAGCACTTACGGTTATTGATATAACCTCATCCTCTCTGTTCTGTCTCATAAAGAGTCCGCTACCTGCAGCCTTAACTGTATTTATACAGGTAAGCCTGCCTGTAAGACCTGTCTTTTCGAAGGAATCTGTACCTGCATAAACAGCGAGGCCGGCATTCGGATTGAAGCCGCTGCCTATGAAGAATACAAAAAATATTAGAATGGGTATTAGACTGGTATGCATTGCATTGTTCTCCTTAATATGGACGAGCTGATAAATTTTTAACAATATATACTATGAATCAAGGAGGAGATATATTATTAAATAAAATAATAATTACAAGTCTGGACTGTAAGTTATATAATAGAGCTATAATATGTTTTTACATTCTTCATATGGAGAGGTTTATATGTTTAATGAGCATAATTATTTGCTGCAGGTAGGACATGCAGCTGCGGCGCGGATTGGTATACAGGCGGTTATTTCATTAGGTTGCGGAGTAAACGGCCGGAGTTCTGAGGAGATTATATGAAAACAGTTGAAAAAGTATATGAAGCTTTAATAAAGCTGGAGAAAAGATTGAAAAGAGGCGTTTCAGCATATGAGCTGAGCGATGCCATGAAGGCTGACAGGGCAAATGTAAGCAGATATCTGAATATGCTTTATGAATGCAAAAGGGTGGATAAGTCTGATGAAAGACCTGTTCTGTACAGCTCATTAAAGGCACAGCAGCCATTGGAAGAGCCGGAAACAGAATACAGCTTTGATAGGATTGCGGATATACAGATAAGTCTGCAGATTCCTATTCAGCAGGCTAAGGCGGCTATTCTATATCCTCCCAAGGGCTTGCATACTCTATTGCTGGGAGAGACCGGCGTAGGCAAATCAATGTTTGCTGAGCTTATGTACCAATTTGCCAAGGAATCGGGTATGGTTGCAGCTTCGGCTCCGTTTATACGCTTTAATTGTGCAGACTATGCTGAAAACCCGCAGCTTTTAATTTCTCAGATATTCGGAGTTAAAAAAGGGGCATATACGGGAGCAGACAAGGACAGGGAAGGACTCTTGAGGAAGGCTGACGGAGGCTTCCTGTTCCTGGATGAGGTCCACAGGCTTTCAGCTCAGGGACAGGAGATGCTTTTTACATTCATTGACAAGGGTATATTCAGACCCTTGGGAGAAACAGACAAGATAATTGGTGCTGATGTCAGGATAATAGCAGCAACAACAGAAGAGCCTAAATCATATTTACTGAATACCTTTACCAGAAGAATACCCATGCTTATTGAGCTTCCGCCTTTAAGGGACAGGGACCTTACTGAAAGGTACTACCTGGTAGAGGCTTTTATCAAACAGGAATCCAGAAGAATAGGCAGAAGCATTTATGCAAATAAGGATTCAATTATTGCCTTTCTTTTGTATGACTGCCCTAACAATATTGGACAGTTGAAAAGTGATATACAGCTGACCTGTGCAAAGGCGTTTGCATGCTTTAAATCACAAAATGGAGAATATCTTGTCATCAATCCTGTTGATTTGCCCCAGCATGTTAGAAAAGGAATGCTGAAGACAAATGATAACAGGGAGAAAATAAGCTTTTTGCTCAAAAACTTAGGAGACGTAATCAGATACAGCTATAAGGAAGACGGAAACAATACTATACTTGAACAGTATGACAGTAAGGATTTCTATGATGAAATAGAAAAAAAGCTTACTGAGTATAAGACTTCAGGTATGAAGGAAGAAGAAATCTGTCAGATAATAAATGTTGACATAGAAAAACACTTCAGAAAATATATTGGTAATTTGCCGGAAAAGCTGTTTAATAAGGATTTGAAGAGTTCCATTGATGAAGAATATATCGGCTGTGCTCATGAAATTCTGAGACTTGCTGAAGACAAATTAAATAAGAAATTTGATGAGAGGATTCTTTTGGGCTTAGCACTGCATTTACAAGGCTTTATAGAAAGGGCAAGGAAGGGAATCAAGATTTTTCATCCGAGGCTTAACATGATAAGAGTAGACCATCCGGCTGCATTTATGACAGCCATGGAAGCAGCTAAGCATATTGATGAAAGGTTTTCAATACATACCTCTCTTGATGAAATTGGTTATATAGCAATGTTTTTAGCTGCGGAAGAGCTGGAACTGGATGCCGGAGATAATGACAAGGTAGGAATACTTGTTGTTATGCATGGAAGGAGCACTGCCAGCAGCATGGTTGAGGTTTGCAACGCACTTATAGGCATTGAGCATGCCGCAGCATTGGACATGCCTCTTGGTATGACTCCGGACAGCATGTATGAAAGGGTACGGGAAAGGGTCATAGAGCTGGATAAGGGCAGAGGGGTCATACTTATGGTTGATATGGGATCACTTGTAAGCTTTGCTGATATGATATGCCAGGATACAGGGATATTGGTAAAGTGTATGGATATGGTCAGTACGCCTTTACTGATAGATACCTGCAGAAAGGCAGTAATGGGCAGAGATATATATTATATAATCGAAAGCTCCAAAGATGCAAATGTCCAAGCCAATGCAAATATCACAGCTAATGAAAGACTTCATAGAAACATTATAATCACTGCCTGCTTCACAGGAGAAGGAGCTTCGGAGAGATTGAAGTCAATTATTGAAGGGCAGCTGCCTGACAGTATGGAAGTGGATATAATACCAATGAATATATTAAACAGAAAGGATTTTCTGTCAAGAATCGGACACTATAAGGAGAGAAACAGAGTGCTGGCTATAGTTGGCACCGTGAATATGCATGTTGAAGGAGTGCCTTTCATTTCAGCAGCTGATATTTTCTCAGGCAGCGGTTTGGATGCCATTGACAACCTTATACAGGAAGAAGACAGCTATATAAAGATAGGAAAATCATTGAAGTCTCATATGAAGTCTGTAGACAGCATGAAGCTGGTAAATGAACTAAGGCAGTTAATTGTCAAGCTGGAGAAGGAGCTTAAGGTATATATCAAAAGTGAAGTGAAAACAGGCATACTTCTACATATGTGTTTTCTGGTTGACAAGCTTAAAGCCGGTGAAAAGGAAGCATTATTCCATGAGCTTGAGGAATTTGAAATGCAATTCAGCAGGGAGCTGGGTATAGTGAAGCACAGTCTGAATTCTCTGGAAGCTTCCTATGGCATAGCTATCGGAAAAAACGAAGCCGCCTTTATATGCAAAATGTTTATTTCAAACAACGAGGGTGTACAGGCATAAGTGTAAACTGTGTAATGCGTGTAAAATAGTGTGTAATTTTATTACACACTATTTTTATTTTCTTTCTTAGCTGTGCCTTTAGTGATGTATTGAAAAACCTATGTTAACTGATAAAAAATATATTTTTGTTAGATTTTATAACTTGGCATCAATCTTGCACTTATTTTTAGGCAAGAATAGGGGAAGGGGTGAATTGGTTACGAAATGGAAAAAGCTATAGTAACAGTTCAAAGCAAAAGCGGTCTTCATGCCAGACCTGCAAGCATTATAGTAAGCTCTGCCAACAAGTTCTCCTCAAGCATTACTTTAAAAAAGAAGGATAAATCGGCAAACGGCAAAAGCCTTATAAGCATATTGGGCATGGCTGCAGCCAATGGCGATGAGCTGGAGATAATCGCTGAAGGTCAGGATGAAGCACAGGCAGTAGATACACTGAAGAAGCTCTTTGATACACAGCTTGTGAATGAATGACAAAAGTAGGAGCTCACTAAATTTGGCACTTGTACCTGATTGTTAATATTACAATGAAGGGAGTTTAAAGAATGATAAAGATTATGTTGGTGTGTTCAGCCGGCATGTCTACCAGCCTTTTGGTGAATAAGATGCTGGATGCCGCAAAAAAGCAGGGAATGGAAACAGAAATATTTGCTGTACCTGAGGTGGAAATCAAACAGTATATCGATAAGGCAGATGTTGTACTGTTGGCTCCTCAAGTCAGATTCTTATACAATAAGATGTTAAAGGAGCTGGAGCCGACAGGTATACCACTTGCCATTATTGACAGTGTAAGCTACGGCTTGATGAATGGTGATGCAGTAATCAAGCAAGTGGCAGATCTTGTAGCAGCAGGCAGCAAATAATAAAAAAAGGGGGATTATAATGAATAGTTTTGTAAGATTCATGGAGAAACGCTTCGTTCCGGTAGCAGGCAGAATAGGCTCTCAAAGACACCTGGTAGCAATACGTGACGGTTTTGTAAGCATAATGCCGCTAATACTTGCAGGATCTCTTGCTGTACTCTTGAACAGCACATTGTTTACCTGGCTTCCTTTCTTGGAAATACTCAAAGGCATAAACGGCAATGTATGGTGGGGAACCTTCGCAATTATGTCATTACTTGTTGTATTCTCTGTAGGGTATAACCTGGCGAAGAGCTATGATATTAACCCGCTTGCAGCAGGTCTGGTATCTATAGGAGCTTTCCTTGCGGTTACGCCTCAAGCCCATGGCGAAGCGGGCTGGGGTTATATTCATTGGGGATATATGAATGCAACCGGCTTATTTACAGGCATTATAGTTGCATTAATAGCTACAGAAATATTTGTTAAGCTGATGAAGAAAAAGCTTGTAATAAAGCTTCCGGAAAATGTACCTCCGGCAGTAGGAAGAGCTTTTGCAGCAGTCATCCCTGGACTTATTGCAGTATATGTATTCGGCATCATAGGTTTTATAATTACACAATTAGGCGGCAGCAGCTTATATGATATAATAATGAAAAGCATACAGACACCTTTATTGGGTTTCAGCCAAGGTTTGGGCTCTGCTATAATAATATCCATACTTCTCAGTGTACTCTGGTTCTTTGGATTACATGGCGGAAACATACTTGAGCCGATAATACAATCCCTGTACATGCCTGCACTGGAAGCCAATGCAAGTGCAGTTCAAATGGGTCAGGCAGCTCCGAATATAATAAATAAGGTGTTCTTTGATGCATTCGTACATCTTGGCGGAATAGGTGCAACTCTTGCATTGATAGTTGCAATTTTTATTGCAACAAAGAATAGAAAGGAATACAGAGAAATCGCCAAGCTGGCAGCTCCTGCAGGATTATTCCAAATCAACGAACCTTTGATGTTTGGTCTTCCGATAATACTTAACCCTGTTATGTTAATTCCTTTCATTTTAATACCAGGAATACTGACAGTTGTATCCTATGTGGCTACGGCAATCGGTTTGGTTCCTGTAACCTATGTCGCTATTCCCTGGATAACTCCGGTAGGTATAGGCGGCTTCCTGGCTACGGGCGGAAGCTTCATGGGAGCTCTGCTGGCAATAGTGAACTTTTTTATAGCAGTTGTGATATATCTGCCTTTTGTCAAGATAGCCGACAGTATGGCTGCTGACAGACAATAAAATATGTACTGATGTAAGGTAAAGGGCTTATGCCCTTTACCTTGCCACATTGAAAGGAGTCGTCATTATGGATTTTGAAACGATAGTATTTACACTTATAGCAAACAGCGGTGAAGTAAGAAGCCTGAGCATGGAAGCAATACACTTTGCAAGAAACGGAGAATATGAAAAAGCAGAAAGCTGTATTAAGGAAGCTGATGAAAAGCTTGGTGCAGCTCATACCATACAAACCTCTTTAATACAGAATGAGGCTCAAGGCAGCGAAACTAAGGTTACATTGCTGCTGGTACATGCACAGGATCATCTTATGAATGCAATTACCATTAAGGATATGGCCAATGAGTTTATTGAGCTGTATAAAACAGTAAGCTGTAAGTGAGGTAATTGCTATGAGAGGCTTAGGTATATCCATATACCCTGAACAAGCAAGCATAGAGGAGAACATGGCTTATGT
The DNA here is from genome assembly GCA_049322695.1 of Bacillota bacterium. Lineage (GTDB taxonomy): Bacteria > Bacillota > Clostridia > Lutisporales > Lutisporaceae > CALGKJ01. The sequence goes on from JBMORW010000054.1 coordinate 115,787, forward strand.
GGCTTTAGCAGCTAAATATGGTTTTAATAGAGTCTTTACCTGTCTGCTGTCTGTAGGTACTGACAAAGAGAGGATAGTTAAGGAGTTTTCTGAAATAACAGAACATGCCCAAAAATCAGGCATGGAGGTTATAGCAGATGTGAGTCCGGCTGTTTTTAACGATTTAGGAATCAGCTATAATGACCTGAAACTCTTTCGTGATATGAAGCTGTCAGGGATAAGACTGGATGAAGGCTTCAGCGGTCTGGAAGAAAGCTTGATGACCTTCAATCCCTATGGAATCAAAATAGAGATAAACATGAGTGCCGCAGCAGGCTATGCAGAAAATATACTGTCCTTTGCTCCCAATAAGGCCAATCTCTTAGGCTGTCATAATTTTTATCCGCACAGATACACCGGACTTTCCAGAGAGCATTTTATAAGGTGTTCACGAGTATTCAAGAATCTGGGACTAAGGACAGCTGCATTTGTTTCTTCACAGTCTGCAAGCTTTGGACCGTGGAAAGTAGCAGAGGGACTATGTACTTTAGAAGAACACAGGGATCTGCCTATAAAGGTACAGGCAAAGGATTTGTTCAATACAGATCTCATAGATGATGTAATAATTGCCAATGCATTTGCCTCTGAGGAAGAGTTAAAAGCACTGGGTAAGCTGGACAGGGAAATGCTTGAATTAGATGTTGAAATGGAAGAAAATGCTCCCGGGCTGTGCAGGAAAATAGTCTTGGAGGAGCTTCATTTCTGCAGGGGAGACGTTTCGGAATATATGATAAGGTCTACACACAGCAGGCTGAAATATAAAGGCAGATATATTGAACCGTTTAATACGCTTCCCATAAAAAGAGGAGATATTCTTGTTGAAAGCTCATTATATGACAGATATGCGGGAGAAATGCAAATAGCATTGAAGGAAATGGAGAATAGTGGTAAAACTAATATTGTAGGGAGAATTTGCAGTGATGAGATTTTTCTGCTTGACCATATCGAGCCCTGGCAAAAATTCAAGCTGTATGAAAGAGGATTGATTGTATGAAGGCAATTAAAAACGGCAAATTAGTTTTACAGGATTCCATTATAGAGGGAAAAATACTTATTTATGATGATTTTATTTCAGATATTGTTGATAGAGTGGAAAACATCAGCGATTTTGATTGGATAGATGCACGGGGCTGCTATGTGGCTCCGGGATTTATAGATATACACGTACATGGAGCCTACGGCCTTAATACCATGGATGAGGACAGGGAAGCAATCGGTATGCTAAGCTATAGGCTTTGTGAAAATGGTGTTACTGCATTTCTACCGACTACGATTACAGAGGAGACTGCAAAGATTTACAGAGCCTTGGAAGGCATAAGACATTTCATGAATAATACAAATGGTGCAAGAGTACTGGGTGCTCATTTGGAGGGCCCCTTTATAAATTCAGAGAAAAAGGGCGCTCAAAATGATAAGTATATTTTAAAGCCTGATTTTTCCGTATTTGAGAATTATATGGACGTCTTAAGGCTTGTTACAATGGCACCGGAGCTGGATGAGGACTTTGAATATATCAGAAGAGTCAGCAGGGAGCATAGAACAGTAGTATCCATGGGACATACAAATGCCACCTATGATCAGGCCATGGCAGCTATTGAAGCCGGTGCAAAGAGCGCTACACATGTATTCAACGCCATGTCAGGCTTGGGACATAGAAGCCCGGGTGTTGCCGGTGCTGTGCTTGACAGTGATATATACTGCGAGCTCATTGCAGACAAGATTCATGTCCATCCGGCACTATTTCGTATTTTATCTGCAATTAAGGGTGATAAGCTTATACTGATAACGGATTCAATATCTGCTGCCTGCGTGAAGCATGGAGATTATGTTCTCGGAGGACTGAAGGTAACAGTAGATTCCGATTCTGCAAGACTTGAGGACGGGACACTTGCAGGAAGCATACTGAGGATGAATGCAGCTGTAAGAAATATTATTGAGAGCACAGGGCTGCCGCTGCCTCAGGTAATAAGAATGGTAAGTCTCAATCCTGCAGAGCTGTTGGGTGAGGCCAATAAATTGGGAAGCATACAGGTAGGCAAATGTGCAGATATTACTATATTTGACGAAGCTATAGATATTAAGGCAACTATAGTAAGCGGGAAGGTAATTTATTCTGAGATATAGCTTATAAAAAGGGAAAAGCTCGGAGGGATAAAAATGCGTGTTGTAGTTTTAAAGGACTATGAGGAGTTAAGCAAAAAAGCTGCTATAATGATAGCCAGCCAGATCATATTAAAGCCTGACAGCGTTTTAGGCTTTGCGACAGGCTCTACACCTCTGGGTACCTACAGGGAGCTCGTCAAGTTGTACAGAGATGGGAATATCAGCTTCTCTGAAATTACAACCTTTAATCTTGATGAATACTATGGTTTGGACAGAGAAAACAAGCAAAGCTACTATTACTACATGAAGGAAAATTTGTTCAGACATGTTGATATAGATGAGCAAAGAACTCACATTCCGGATGGCAGGGCACTCGATACCGAGGCTGAATGTTCGCAGTATGAGGAGAGCATAAAAAGAGCAGGAGGAATAGACCTGCAGCTGCTTGGAATAGGCAGAAACGGCCATATAGGCTTTAACGAGCCGGATGTCAAGTTTGAAGCAAGAACACATCTTGTGAATCTTGATGAAGACACTATAGAAGCAAATTCCAGATTTTTTTCCTCGCCTGAAGAGGTGCCCAGAAAAGCCATAAGCATGGGCATAAAAACCATTATGCATTCCAGAAGAATATTGCTTATTGCCAACGGAGAGGAAAAGGCAGAGGTAATATATGATATGATAAAGGGTAAGATTACTCCTGAATTACCTGCATCTGTACTTCAGCTTCATCCTGATGTAGTAGTAATGCTGGATAAAAAAGCAGGTGCCAAGATAAGCAAATACTGCAAATGTGTAGAACCAGGGAGTGTATTGGAATAGGGGGTAATGATATGAAAGGATTAGGTGCATCACAGGGAATAGCTATAGGCAGGGTTTATATTAAAAAGACTGCTGAAACACAAAAGCGGCATATAACCGATATTGAACGCGAGCTTGTAAGTCTGAGCAATGCCGCAGATGCTTCCAGGAAGCAGCTGGAGGAGGCTGTCAGGCTTACATTCGAAAAGCTGGGAGAAAAGGAAGCGGATATATTTAAGGCACATATTCTTCTACTGGAAGATCCTGAGTTTGCAGGAAGCATAGAAAGAAAGATAAGGGAAAACTCCTTGTGTGCCTCATGGGCAGTTGAGGAAACAGCAAAAGAGCTTGCTGCATTGTTTGAAGGTATTGAAGATGAGTATATAAAGGAAAGAGTGTCCGATATAAGAGATGTATCTGCCAGACTGATACAAAATCTTTCAGGCAGCGGCTGTTCGGGACTGGGAAGTATAAATGAGCCATGTATAATAGCGGCAAAGGATATAACTCCGTCAGACATGACAGAGCTTCCACGGGATAAGGTGCTTGGAATAGTGTCTGAGCTTGGGGGTGTAACATCACATACAGCCATAATGTCCAGAGTAATGGGTATACCTGCAGTAGTAGCAGCAGATGGTTTTTTGAATCTGGTCAAAGCAGGTGACATGCTTATATTGGATGGTTATACAGGTGAGCTGCATATTAATCCCAGTGAGAATATGATTGCAGAATACAGACAGATTCTGGAAGATGAAGAGAGAGCAATGACAGAGCTGAGGCAATACACCGGCAGGAACACTGTTTCCAGAGATGGAGCTGCCATAAGCATAGGCTGCAATATCGGCACACCCAGGGATATTTCATCAGTAATAGAAAATGACGGTGAAGGGATAGGATTGTTCAGAAGCGAGTTTCTATATATGGACAGAATCGCTATGCCGTCAGAGGAAGAACAGTACGAGGCATATAAAAGTGTGGTTGAAAATATGAGGGGCAGAGCTGTGATTATCCGCACTCTCGATATAGGTGGAGATAAGCAGCTGCCTTATCTCAATATCCCAAAGGAAGAGAATCCTTTCCTGGGCTTAAGGGCAATAAGGTATTGTCTTTTGGAAAAGGATATATTCAGAACTCAGCTGAGAGCAATACTCAGAGCCAGTGCCCACGGAGAAGTAAAGCTTATGCTCCCCATGATTACAGGACTTGACGAGCTGCTTGAAGCAAGAAGCGAGCTTAATGAGCTTATGACAGAGCTAGATAGAAGCAATATTAAATATGACAGGGGCATTGAGCTCGGTATCATGATTGAGACACCTGCTGCAGCCCTGATATCTGATATATTGGCTGAAGAGGCTGATTTCTTCAGTATAGGCACTAATGACCTTATACAATACACTATAGCCGTTGACAGGATGAACAGCAGCATAGCTGATTTGTATACACCGTATCATCCTGCAGTACTGAGACTCATAAAGCTTGTAACAGATAACGGACATAAGGCAGGAAAGTGGGTAGGCATGTGCGGAGAAGCTGCACAGGATGAAAAATTGGTACCCATTCTGTTGGGTATGGGCTTGGATGAGCTGAGTGTAAGTCCTCCAAAGGTACTGAAGCTAAGAAGGCTTATTTCGGGTATATCCAAGGAGGATATGAAGGTACATGCGGACATAATACTAAAGCTTAGCAACACGGAGGCAGTGCTTAGATATATAGAGGAGTATGTAGTTTCATAAGTTCACAGATAATTGCTATCATATAAGCATTGCATATATTGTCTGTTGTAATTGTCCGGAGCAGATAGCTCCGGATTTTGCTTTGTCTGAAGACTTAAGGGCCAAATATGTGTATAATGTAATTGTGCTATTTTTTATTGGGAGGGGTTAGCAGGATGTACAATTATCTGTTGCAAGGTCTTATGCTGGGATTTGCCTATGTGGCACCCATAGGAATGCAGAACATATATGTAATCAATACTGCACTCAGCAAAAGCAGATTAAGAGCATACCAGGTAGCATTTATTACAATCTTTTTTGATATAACACTTGCCTTGGCATGCTTTTTCGGAATGGGTGCCGTGATGGAAGCTTCAATGCTGCTTAAGTCGGCAATTCTCGCCATAGGCTGTATAGCCGTAGTGATAATCGGTGTCAATCTTATCAGAAGCAAGCCCAAGGCTGACAGTAATGTTGATGTAAACAAATCATTGACACAGGTCATAATTACCTGTTTTACAGTAACCTGGATCAACCCTCAGGCATTGATTGACGGATCATTACTGCTGGGAGGCTATAGAGCTTCGCTGCCTGCGGGCACAGCAGGCCTTTTTATCATAGGAGTATGTCTGGCATCCTTTACATGGTTTACTGGCCTGTCAACACTTGTGTCTGTATTCAGAAAAGGCTTTAATAACAAGCTAATAAGACTCATAAACGTTGTCTGCGGAGGCATAATAATATACTTCGGACTGAAGCTTGGTTACAGCTTTATTACTGCGGTGTTTTAGGCAATATTTGAAATAAGCATTCAATGTGATAGAATTATTACAATAAATACAGGAGGGGTTTAAATGAACAGAGAAAGAATGTATAAGCTGCTGCTGCTTTTGTCTTTAATATTTACAGTCCTGGCAGTTATTACTCTTATACCGAATCCCAACGCTAGTAAAGTGAATATTATGGGATATAAGTCTGTATGTACATTTGCGCCTGCAGCGACATTTTTATGCGGGCTGCTAGCTGGTACTACCTGCACTATACGGGCGAGATATTTTAAGCCTGCAGGTGCCAGAAGGAAGAATCCCGCATTTATAATACTTCTGGCTATATGCATAGGCTTTAGCGGCTTCTATACATATAAGTATGTAAATGCAAACAGCAAGTATGAAGCCATAATAGCAAATACCAGCTTAACGGGAATAAATCTGGATAAAACCGAGGATGGTGAGTATATAGGTGAATATGCTGCCGATCCTCTTTATGTAAAGGTAAAGACTACAGTTAAAGGCCACAAAATAACCGCTATAGAAATACTTCAGCATGCAAACGACGGAGGGGAAGCGGCTGAGGCGATTGTTGACAGAGTGCTGGAGGCTCAGAGCATCGAGGTAGAGGCAATAAGCGGGGCGACAAGCAGCTGTGAAGCCATACTGAAGGCTATAGAGAACTCATTGAATAAATAAAAGTGTGTTTTTGGAGGATGTATGAAGGATAATATACTTAAGATATTGGAAGATATAAAGCCGGATTTATTGGAAATCAACGATTTTATGTATCATAATCCTGAACTTGGAGATCAGGAATACAAAGCAGTTGAAAAGCTCACAGAGCTGCTTGCTTTTCACGGGTTTAAAGTAGAAAAGGGCATCCTGGGAAAACCAACTGCTTTTAAGGCAGTGTATGACAGCGTCAAGCCGGGTTCTGCAATAGCATATCTTTGTGAATATGATGCTTTGCCTGAGGTTGGCCATGGCTGCGGTCATAACTTGATTGGCACCATGAGTGCAGGAGCGGGAATAGCTTTGTCAAAGCAGCTGGCAGAAACAGGAGGAAAGGTCGTGGTATTCGGCACTCCTGCAGAAGAAACAAACGGTGCAAAGGTAGACATGGCTGAGAAGGGTGCTTTTGAAGGCATTGATGCGGCCATGATTCTTCACCCGTCAGATAAGTCTTATGAAAGCGGTACTTCCCTGGCAATGGATGCACTCGAGTTTGCATTTCAGGGTAAGGCATGTCATGCTGCATCTGAGCCTGAAGCGGGTATTAACGCATTGGACGCAGTAAATCTGACCTTTGCAGGTATAAATGCACTCAGGCAGCATGTGACCAGTGATGTAAGGATTCATGGAATAGTATCCGAAGGCGGTGTGGCTGCAAATATAGTACCAGACAGGGCATCAGCGAGGTTCTATGTAAGAGCTGCAAAAAGAAGCTACCTGAGTGAGATAGTAGAAAAGGTAAAGAATGTTGCCAGAGGTGCAGCTCTGATGACAGGGGCTAAACTGGAAATATCCAATTATGAGATTTCCTATGATAATATGAATACCAATCGAGTACTGTCTGAATTGTTTACAGCTAATCTGAGGAAGCTGGGGGTTGATGATATAGAGCCTCACCCTTCAGCCAGCGGATCCATAGATATGGGCAATGTAAGCCATGTAGTTCCCTCGATTCACCCATATATAGGACTTGGCTGTCCGGGATTGCCGGGACATACCAAGGAAATGGCAAAGATGACAATTACGGAAAGTGCACATGTTGCCTTAATAAAGGGCGCTGCTGCACTTGCAATGACAGGTTATGATGTTCTGAAAAACAAGGATATTCAAGAAAGAATAAAAAAGGAATTTATGGAAGCAAAGTGATATGAAAGGCACCAAAGTATGATAATGATTACTTTGGTGCCTTGTGATATTCTCTGGGAGACACACCGAAAACCTTTTTAAATGCTTTTACAAAGCTTGTATAGTCTCCGAAGCCGCATTCCATACATGCTTCGAATATTTGACTGCCGTTTCTTATGAGTGTATTTGCAAGATATAACCTTTTTTGCAGTATATAGCTATGTATGGTGAAGCCGGTTTGAAGCTTGAATTTGTGCATGAGATTGTATTTGCTCATATAGAACTTTGAGGCCAGCTTTTCTATTGACAAGTCCTCCTGCAGATTATCATTTATATGATTTATAATACTGTCTATGGTCTTGTCATGCTTTATATCTTTTTTTACCATATTGTTGTCTGATCCAAGATAATGTCTGTTAAGCAATACTATCAGCCGAAGAAAAAGCGAGTTTTTCATAATCCGACTTCCATATACAGGCTGGGCTGCTTCAGCTTCTATTAGAAGCAGGGTCTCCCTTAGCTCCGTTATATTGCTGGGGTTAGTTCTTAAAAGGTTCATCCTGTGGGCAGAAGACAGGTCAAAGCACTGAAGCAGTCTGCAGTCTGGGCTGCTGTGATTCTCCAGAAAGTCATTATTCACCCAGATTATTATTCTTTCATAGGGCACGCTGGTATCTATTACAGGCATATGCACGTCATTGCTGTTTACAAATAAAATATCCCAAGGACGAAGCTTATAGACTTTTCCTTCTATGAGATATTTAACATTACCGGTTATGAAGAAAATGATTTTATTAAACTCATGGTAATGATACTCAAACTCCATACTCCTCTGGTCCTTCAGGTGAAAGTATTCAAAGTCACTTTTTAGATAACCACGTTTAATTTTATCGTTTGACATGTGATTTAACTCCTTAATCGGCCGCCAGCCTCCAGCCGCTAGCCTCCAGTATATGCTTTTACTTTTCTCCTAAGCATGTGTTTATTTCACAAACCCTAGAGAGCTGTGATAAAGCTGTTATTTGCTATCTGTTATCTGGTATTTGGAAAGTGTTCCATATAGCTTTTTCAGCTTAACAGGTTTGGCTATGTGGTCATCCATTCCTGCATTTAGACAGCTTTCTATGTCCTCCTTCAGTGCACCGGCAGTAAGGCTATTATTACCGTGTGCATATTATATCCCTCCTTTTCCCTTATGGCTCGTGCTGCTTCAAAGCCGTCCATAACAGGCATATGTGCATCCATGAGTATTACATCATAGCTGGTAACTGCATGCTTTTCAAGTATTTCTTGACCATTGGCAGCTATATCAAACTCACAGCCCAGCTTTCTTAGATACAGGCTCACTATTTCCTGATTTACTTTGTTATCTTCAGCTACGAGTACCTTAAGTCCAGGAAGCTTCATTTCATTTTCCGATATACAGGCTTCAGATACCGAGTTCTGATTTTTAGCTGTATCAAGTTCAAAAGGAATTATACATGTAAATATGCTTCCGGCTCCCTGCTTACTTTCCACATATATTTCGCCTTTCATCAATTCCACAAGCCGCTTGACAATAGACAGCCCCAGACCTGTCCCGCCATATTTTCTGGTTGTTGAGCTGTCTGCCTGCTTGAAGCTTTCAAAATGGTATCAAGCTTATCTTCGGATATTCCTATTCCGGTATCCCTTACCTATATGCTTACCTTTACCGAATCAGCATCAGTATTTATTGCAGTTACTATTATATCAACACTGCCCTCTTTAGTAAATTTCAATGCATTGCCTGTAAGGTTAGTCAATATTTGCCTGATACGTATACTGTCACCCAGGATGTTAATATCCAAAGCTTCATCCACTTTACAGTTTAGTTTCACTGATTTGCTGTAGCCTGAGTAATTAAAAGTATTGATAATTTCTTCTGTCAGTCTTTTGAGGTTGAAGCTGTTTTTTTCTATATCCATTTTACCTGCATCTATTTTTGAGAAATCCAGTATGTCATTAATAACTGCCAACAGTGATTCAGCAGAGCTTATAATCATCCTGATGTATTTCTTCCGCTCATCCGCAGAAAGATCGCTGGTTTTGAGCATATCAGCTATACCGATGACAGCATTCATGGGAGTTCTTATTTCATGACTCATGTTTGCCAGGAAGTAACCTCTGGCTTTGTTAGCAAGCTCAGCTGCTTCCTTAGCATTTTTTGATTCCTGAAGTGCAGCTTCAAGTTCTGTAATATTTCTTAAGGAAATCAGCTCTCCGAATCTGATTCCTCTTCTGTCGAATATGGTAGTTCTGGTTACATCATAAAATTCAGTTTCATATACTCCTATAAGCTTTACTTTTTCATTGATATTTTTTGACAGTATAAAATCTCGAAGCTCCTGCCAGTTATTCAGATATTTCGTTATGGGCATTCCTATATAGTTTGCATGGACGCTGTCCCCTGTTAAAATAGTTCTTATAGCCTTTTTATTCATATCAAGTATGCGTTTGTCTCTGTCCAGTACTATTACAATATCATCCATTTCCTCTATAAGCCTGTCTATTGCAATGGGTACAACATCCAGGAGCTTATAGCGGAATAGCGCATAGTAGAACATAATACCTGTTAACAGAAAGGAGAAAGGAGTTATATCTATATAGTCAAGGGGCCAAACCTCGAAATTAAAAGCCAGATTGGAGAGCATAGGTATAAAGGCAGCCGCAACGATGATTGCAGCCTGCTTTCTGTATGTGGAGGATGGCTTGAGATAAAATGAGGAGGAAATAAGCACGCCAATATAGATACTATAAGCCAAATCCATTGTAACACCCCAATCAAAACTAAATATGCTGTCTAAATTATCTCATAAATGCACATACGAAGCAATTTGTAAGATAACTTCTAACTTATATTGACTTATATGCTTGCATCAATTATTATTTAGTTGAAAATATGACTTCGTCCGCCTTGGGTCGCTTACTGAGATAAGCCATTTTTCGCTGATAGCTGCGAAATAAATTTCTCTTGAAAAGCCGGGCATACTAGCTACTCATGCAGAACAGGCATTTTGTAATAGGATGTGAGCCGTTTGGAGCCAAAGGAAAAAGCAAAAGCACTTCCCGATAAGCCGGGAGTATATATAATGAAAAACAACACAGGTAGTATCATTTATATTGGGAAAGCAAAGGTGTTGAGAAACAGAGCAGGACAGTATTTTCAGAAATCCGGCAGCCATCCTCCCAAGATATTGAGAATGGTTCAGGAGATAAGAGATATTGAATATATTGTCACTGATACGGAAATAGAAGCTTTATTACTGGAATGCAAGCTTATAAAAGAGATTAAGCCTTATTACAACAAGCTGATGAAAAGTGAAAGCAGGTACGTATTTATATCGATAAACATTGGGGATGATTTTCCTGCTGTTGAAATTACTGAAGAATGTGACAGCAGGAATTTGTGTTTTGGACCTTATACGAGCTCCAGAAGCGCGGAGAATGCCGTAAAAGCACTTATTGATTTCTACAAGCTCAGAAGCTGCAGAGGTGTATTCAAAGGTAGCTCAGGCTGCCTCAGGCTGCAGCTGGGACAGTGCGGCGGTCCGTGTACGGGCTCTGCGGCCAAGGAAGGCTATGCAAAGCAAATAAACAGAGCCGTGGACTTTCTTTCCGGCAAAGACAAATCAACTATAAAGCAGCTGGAAAGGCAAATGCATGAAGCGGCTGAACAACTGGATTTCCATAAAGCAGCAAAGCTCAGAGATGATATTTATTCACTGAAGCATATTATCAACAAACAAAAGGCAAAAAGTTTTACGGACAGAAACAGGAATATAGCAGTAATAGAGCAAATAGGCAATAGAAAGGCAAAGCTGCTGATAATAAGCGGAACTAAGCTTGCTGCGTCACAGATATTGAACATAGATGAACTTAATGAAAGGGATTTTGCAGGCAAAATAAAGACCGCTATTGAGGATTTTATAGCGCATAATATCAATAACAGCTTTGAGACAGATAAGGAGAATATAGACAAGGCTCAAATAATATATTCATACCTGAAGAATAAAAAGTCATGCAGCTATATGGTTTTGCCTAAAAGCAGGGGAAGCTGTACCAAGCATAATAGGCTGCAGGTATCTGCAGAGATGTTTGCAAATAAAGCATTAAAGCATTTTTCAGGAGGCAGCTATGAACTATGAAAAAAAACAAAGTCTTATGAAGCAGGGGCTGGTATATAACATTCAGAAGTTTTCGATACATGATGGTCCTGGCATACGTACTTCAGTGTTCCTTAAGGGCTGCCCTCTGGATTGCTGGTGGTGCCATAATCCCGAAAGTAAGTCTCCAATGATAGAGCTTCTATATAATAAAACCAGATGTATTGATTGCCTGGACTGCATTAAGGGCTGTCCAGAAAATGCTTTAAGCGTTACAGAAGGCAGTGTTTACCTCAATAAGACTGATTGCAGGCTGTGCCTGTCATGTCAGAAGCTTTGTCCTACATCTGCTCTGGAGGCAGCAGGGAAATACATGTCAGTGGAGCAGGTTGTCAGAGATGTAGAGAAGGACAGAATATTCTATGAGGAATCCGGAGGGGGAGTAACCATTACCGGAGGTGAGCCGCTTATGCAGCCGGAGTTTACATATGAGTTGCTTAAAGAGTGTACTTTCGGAGGAATCCATACAGCAGTGGACACCTCCGGATTTGCTTCATGGGATGTACTGAGAGAAATCGCTGAGTACACTGAGCTTTTTTTGTTTGACATAAAGCATATGGATGAAAGTCAGCACATAAAGTACACGGGAGTATCTAATCATATAATACTTGAGAATCTGAAAAAGCTGGTAGAAGCGAATAAAAAAATAAATATTCGCTATCCAATGATACCCGGTATTAATGATGCTTCAGAGAATATCATCAAAATGTCCTGGTATCTGAAGGAACTGAATATAACGGCTGTTAACTTACTGCCCTATCACAATATCGGAATTGATAAGTATACCAGGTTGTTTGAGCAGTATAGGCTTAGGGATATTTTGCCGCCTACAGACGAACACATAAAGAGAGCAGAAAGTATTTTCAACCAATACAATATCAGTGTCAAGATAGGAGGTTAATACATGCAGTGTGCAGAAAGAGGAATGAATGAAAGAATAAGGAGGCTGAGAAGGCAAAGTGAAACTGAGGTTCCTAGGCTTTCAATGGAAAGAGCAGTACTTATGACCGAGGCATATGAAAAATATGCAGGCAGGGTGTCTGTTCCTATGCTGAGAGCCCTTTCCTTCAAGCATATAATGGAAAACAAGACAATATGCATAAACGAGCTGGAGCTGATAGTAGGAGAGAGGGGTCCTGCACCGCAGGCTGCACCTACATATCCCGAGCTTTGCTGTCATACTTTACAGGATATGGATATTATGAACAGCAGAGAAAAGATTTCCTTTAAGGTAACAGATGAAGATAAAAGGCTACAGGGGGAGAGGATAATACCCTATTGGGCTGGAAAATCCATGAGAGATCTGCTTATAAACTCAATGGATGATAAATGGAAGGAATGCTATGAAGCTGGTATATTTACTGAATTTATGGAGCAGAGAGCTCCGGGGCATACAGTGGGAGACGACAAGCTCTATAAAAAAGGCTTTCAGGATTTTAAAAGAGAAATAGAAGAGGCTTTTGCGCAGCTGGACTTCTACAATGATACACAAGCCTATGAAAAAGGAGAAGAGCTGAGAGCAATGCTTATATGCGCTGATGCTATTATTCATTTTGCAAAAAGGCATTCAGCTATGGCAAAAGAACTTGCCAGAAAGGAAAAAGACCCTACAAGGAAGGGAGAACTGTTAAGGATATCTGAAATATGCAGCCGTGTACCTGCGCATAAGCCAGAGACTTTTTGGGAAGCACTGCAAGCATACTGGTTTGTACATCTTGGCGTAATAACTGAACTTAATACATGGGATGCATTTGATCCGGGAAGACTTGATCAGCATCTATATCCTTATTATAAAAAAGAGCTGGCAGAAGGTACGCTTACCAGGGAAAAAGCAAAGGAGCTTTTGGAATGCTTCTGGATCAAATTCAATAATCAGCCTGCTCCTCCCAAGGTAGGAATAACCTTAAAGGAGAGCGGGACTTATACAGACTTTGCAAATATAAATATTGGCGGCTTGAAGCCTGATGGAACAGACGGAGTCAATGAGCTGTCCTATCTTCTGCTTGAGGTAATAGATGAAATGAGACTGCTGCAGCCCAGCTCAAATATTCAAGTAAGCCGCGAGAGTCCTGACAGCTTCATACTTAAAGCGGGAGAGGTCATCAGAAAGGGCTGGGGCCAGCCTTCTATATTCAATGCCGATGCTGTAGTTGAGGAGCTTTTAAGGCAGGGCAAATCACTGGAGGATGCACGTTGTGGAGGCAACAGCGGCTGTGTGGAAACAGGTGCCTTTGGTAAGGAAGCCTATATCCTTACAGGGTACTTCAATCTGACCAAGGTGTTGGAAATAACCCTTAACAATGGTATTGACCCAAGAACAGGAAAGTTGCTTGGCTTGCAAACAGGTGATCCGCGCTCATTGGAAAGCTTTGATGAGTTGTTTGAGGCTTTTGCAAAGCAGCTTAGGTATTTTATAGATATAAAAATTAAGGGTAATAACATTATTGAAAAATTATATGCAGCCTATATGCCGTCTCCTTTTTTATCGATAATAACTGATGACTGCATAAAAAAGGGCAAGGACTATAATGCCGGAGGAGCTCGCTACAACACTACCTACATACAGGGCGTAGGGATAGGCACTATTACCGACAGCTTATCAGCAATCAAATACTTTGTATTTGATGAGAAAAGCATTACTATGGAACAGCTGATGAATGCACTTGCTTCAGATTACGGTAATTGTGAGCCTTTAAGGCAAAGACTTATGAACAAGGCACCCAGATATGGAAATGATGATGATTATGCAGATGAAATAATGTCCAGAGTGTTCAATGAGTTCTTCAATGCTGTTGACGGCAGGAAAACCATGAGAGACGGGACTTATAGGATAAATATGCTTCCGACCACCTGCCATGTATATTTTGGCTCAGTGATAGGTGCTACTACTGATGGCAGAAAGGCTGGCAAGCCATTATCAGAGGGAATATCTCCAGTACAGGGAACAGACAGAAAGGGACCTACTGCTGTCATAAAGTCAGCTGCAAAAATGGATCATATACGTACAGGAGGCACACTCCTTAATCAGAAATTTACACCTCAGCTGCTGCAGGGTGAGGATGGGCTTATGAAGCTGGTTTATCTTGTCAGAGCATATTTTAAGATGAAGGGGCATCACATACAATTTAATGTTGTGGATGCCGAAACACTGCGAAAGGCACAGCAATGTCCTGAACAGTTCAATGATTTGATAGTACGGGTGGCAGGCTACAGTGACTATTTCAATAACCTTAGCAAAGGGCTTCAGGACGAGATTATCGCGAGAACAGAGCATAGTACGATATAAATAAAAAGTGCCAGGAGCTATGAGCCCCTGGCACTTTGAGTCAGCTTTCTTTTACTTCACTAAGCAGTCTTTCAAATATTACCTTTACAGGCAATATTTCTTTTATTTTGTGGACATATTCTCCGGAAAATACCAGCGCTTTGTTGGGATCGCCGGATTTACATGCGTTATGTAAGGCATCAAGTATGCAGAAGCTGTGAGTACAGCGCTTCAGACAGCCGACACATTCATGCTCACTTATCTGATTTCCGCTTTCTATAAGCTCAAAGAAGCTGTTTCTTATTCCTTGTCCGGGTAGTCCCACAGGACTTTTAACGTGTATTACGTCTTCTTTTTTTGCTTTGACATACAGCTCCTTCATCTCCTTGGATGCATTGGATTCTTCACTGGCGGCAAAACGGGTTCCCATTTGTACACCCTTTGCACCAAGTTTAAGCACATCAGCCATATCAATACCGTCGATGACGCCTCCCGCTCCGATTACTGGTATTGTAACAGAGCTGCAGACCTCAGGTAATATTTCCCGCATGGACCTGTCAGTACCCAGATGTCCGCCTGCTTCCTTACCTTCCACCACTACAGCAGCTGCACCCAGTTTTTCAGCCATTACCGCAAGCTTTGCTGAGGAAACTATGGGTACTATAGGAGTATTTGTTTCCTTTCCCCAGGCAAACATATCTCTGGAAAAGCCTGCTCCGGATACTATGAGATCTATTTTTTCCTTTATTGCAGCCTTGACCAGGTCTGCGAACTCTCTGACTGCAAATAATACATTAACACCAATAACACCCTTGGTCAATTCCCGGGCAGTCCTTATTTCCCGTATCAGCTCCTCAACCGTCATTCCCGTTCCTGCAATTATTCCTATTCCACCTTCATTAGCTACGGCTGCTGCCAATGGTGCAGTAGATATCTTTACTGCCATTCCACCCTGAATAACAGGTATGGGAACTACCAGGTTGCCTATTCTCAGTTCATTGAGCTTCATTGCACTCACTCCTTTTAGTACCAGGTACTATAAACTGGTAATATTATAACATACAATATACATAACAACAAGGTAATATTTATATTATTGCCAGAATTATGTATAAAAATAATACATTAATGCTATGTTTTACATTTATTTCAGGGTGTCTTATAATAAAAAACAGTGATATTAATAAAGGGGATGCAAAGTGAGCTGATGGATACCCATTCCAAGTACAGTGATGCTTAAGGAAACTATGAAAACAGCTTTGAGAATCAGTTCGATGAAACATTGACTAGAGCAGTTAAAGCTATACTTTTGGAGGAGAATCAGAGAAGCCTGTCAGCTGAAGAGGATTTGCTGAGGTATGAAGAACAGGGCTTTAAGAATGTTCATAATATCTACAAGCTCATAAAGTATAAGTATATGCCTAATCGTGACATATACAAGACCTTTGATTCCTTTGTTCCTGTTATATTTGAGCATATTAGGGCATACAGCTTAAATGAACCATTTGATATGGAATAGGGATATATATTAAGCTCGGGTCATAGCTGTAATGCCCGAGCTTATAAAATACAAGCAGAATTCAACAACATGTATTTCCGGTTGAAAAAAGCGTATCGCACAGTAATTAAGAGCTGTTAAAGAAACACAGGTAAAGGCTCAATAAGTTCCTGTGCTCCAACTTTTTGGACGATTATCTAATAATCTTTACCGGGGTTCCAACCCACACGTACTTTACCAAATCCAAAATATCCTGATTATACATTCTTATACAGCCGTTTGACACTGCTTTTCCAATAGATGAAGGGTTATTGGTGCCATGTATGCCATAGTCACCGCCGGGAGCATTTAAACCCAACCATCTAACACCAAAGGGTCCCCCGGGGTTAACTGCAACATTTACTATTCGGAAGCTTCCTTCAGGTGTAGGAGTAGATGGTTTGCCGATTGCCACCGGATAGGATTTAAACCATTTTTCATTCTTCAATAATGTCAGAGTTCTGGTATTTTTATCTATTACAATACTGTAGCTGTTTTGTCTTAACAATGCATTGCCTGTTGAGTAAGGGTAGAAGGGACAGTTGTACATTGACCTACCTCCAAAAATCATATTCAATATATAGATATTTAATGTGAATTCAAATATTACATTTATTAATACTGAAGCTATTGAAAATGCATTGAGTTGTGGAGTAAAATGATAAAGTAGCTATACTATGGAGGTATTTTCAATGAACAGGATGAATAGGAGATATATGTACATAATAACGGCAGCATTGCTGTTAACTGCTGTGACTGCTTCAGGTTGCGCAGCATTTGAATCCTTTGTGGAAAAGGTCCAGGGTTCGCTTTTGGGTGATGATTTTAAAATATTATCCTATGATGATTATGGCAACAATGTTATAACTGCACAGGGCAGGAACATTAATATAGGAATATATAAGAACGCTGCCAATGACAATCCAGAAAACAGCGGCTTTGAATCAGAGGTATTGGAAATTACAATAGAGGGCAAGCAGCTCCTCCATGTAGGCTCAACAATGGTCTTTGCAGAAGAAGGCATAGATATGATAGAGGACTTTGATGTGGAATATTTAAAGGACGCCTCGACATCAGGACAGGGTACTCTGGTACCTATAGACAGAACAATCAATCATTTTATGAATCTTATCGGTAAAAAGAAAACCATAGTCATACGCAGCCAGTTGGGAATCGTTATAGGCGTTTATCAGGGAGACAAGGTGCTGGTTGAGGTACCCGATGATCTTCCTAAAATGACAAGGCTGGTGGTAGACGGCAAATCCCTTTACATACACAGGGCTGATTATGATATTTTTGACACGGGGTTATTCAAGCAATAATTATAGATGAACTGCATGCAGGGTACATATCTGCCTGCAGTTTTTTTATATAGTACCTGTGCGATATTTGGGCTTCATTGGGATATAAGGCAGGTAGACGGCAGTGAGTCTGAAAACAAAGCAGTACAGCAGCACTGCGGGAAAAAGCTTATTACCATGGCCGTAGCTATGCACTGTTAAGGAGAGACCTTTTACTGGCAGATACAAGATACACACAGCATTTCTAAGTGGTGAATACAGCCATAATGAATCTAATATGGTAAAATTAGATTGAAGTTTCTAGTTGAAAGAGGGATAAATATGCTTACAAAGGAATTGTATGAACGGGCATGTAAAAAGGCTCTGGAATACCTGGAAAAGGCAAATATAATCGTTACGGAACATGAGAGAAGAAATATGCAGGTGGCGGAGTATGGTCTTGATATGCTTGATACCATTGGCTTGGAGCTTATAGTTTATGTCAATACTGAACGCTGCTGTGCAAAGGAGCTTATACTTTTTCCGGGACAGACCTGCCCTGAGCACAGGCATCCGCCGGTAGAAGGAGAGCCCGGCAAGGAGGAAACCTTCCGCTGCAGATGGGGCAAAGTATATCTGTATGTACCGGGAGATGCTGCTGCGGCTCCAAAAGCAAAGGCACCCAATGGAAGAGAGCAGTACTTTACGGTATGGAATGAAATAGAGCTGTGTCCCGGAGATCAGTATACGCTGCAGCCTGATACGCTTCACTGGTTCCAGGCAGGACCAGAGGGAGCTATTGTATCTGAGTTCTCAACAAAAAGCAGGGATGAGTATGATATATACACAGACCCTGACATAAACCCTGCACAAGACAGGACACTATAGGAGGAGTAATATGTTTGACGTAACTGCACTGGGAGAAATACTCATTGATTTTACTCCTGCAGGATTATCTGAAAATGGGAGCGTCTGCTTTGAGCAAAACCCTGGAGGTGCTCCTGCCAACGTTCTTGCCGCTGTTTCCAAGCTGGGAGGAAGCGCAGCCTTTATAGGCAAGGTAGGCAGGGATAATTTCGGATTGTTTTTGCAGAATGTTCTTAAAGAAAACCAAATAGACTGCTCGGGTTTGAGATTTGATGATGAAGTAAATACCACTCTTGCTTTCGTACATCTGGATGAAAAGGGAGAACGCTCCTTCAGCTTTTATCGAAAGCCGGGAGCTGATATGACCCTAAGGAATGAAGAGGTTGATTTTGAGGTTATCAGAAGCTCCAGAGTATTTCATTTTGGGTCTCTTTCCATGACCAGTGAGCCCTCAAAAAGTGCCACTTTAAAGGCATTAGAATATGCAAGAAACAGCGGCTGCATTATATCCTATGATCCCAATCTGCGTCCTGCGCTGTGGAACAGCATGGAAGCCGCAAGACATACCATGGTGTCTGTGCTGGAGCATGTTGATATACTCAAAATATCAGAAGATGAGCTGGAGTTCATTGTAGGCAGCAGTAGTATGGAAGCAGCTGCCAGGAAGCTGTACAATCAGTATGACATTAAGGTATTATTGGTGACCAGAGGAGAAAAGGGATGCTACTATAGGACAAAAGAAATAACAGGCTATGTTCCTGCTTATACTGATATAAAAGTTATAGATTCAACCGGTGCGGGAGATGCTTTTTTAGGAGGCTTCCTTTATAAGCTGCTGTCAGGCAAATATAAGCCGGAGGCTTTAACAAAGGCAGCCATGGATGAATTGGTAAGCTTTGCAAATGCTGCAGGAGCGCTTTGTACCGCAAAAAAGGGAGCAATACCTGCAATGCCTGCTCTGGAGCAGGTGAATGAGCTTATGAAATCAGAAAAGTAAGAACTGAAATCGGAGATTTCAATTCTGAAAATATTACAGAATACTGATTTCCGATTTCAGATATCTCACAGTTATATCTTTTTACAAAATATGAACTATGAATCCTGCCGCTGCTCCTGCCAGCACTACAATCCAGGGTGATACCTTCCAGAATTCAAGGAGTACAAACAATACAGCAGCGACGGCGAAATCGACAGCACCCTTTATGGAGCTTACCCAAACAGGATCGTACAGAGCAGCCAGTAGTATACCTACGACTGCAGCGTTGATGCCTGTCAAGGCAGCCTGAAACTTTGGCTTCTTCCGCACTTCATTCAGAAACGGTAGAGAACCGACTATCAGAAGGAAGGATGGAAGGAATATGGCGGACAAAGTTAGTGCTGCACCTCCAACACCGTTAATCATGGCTCCAAGATAGCTGGAGAAGGTGAATAAAGGGCCGGGCACTGCCTGCACGGCGCCATAACCTGCCAAAAACTCTTCGGCAGTCATCCACCCAACTGGTACTACCTCTCTTTCTAACAGAGGAAGCACTACGTGTCCGCCTCCAAAAACCAGCGAGCCCACTCTGTAAAAGGTGTCAAATACAGCCAATGGCTTAAAATGTATAAGCTGTCTTGCGACAGGTAATGCAATCAGCATTCCGAAAAACAATATCCAAGCTATGATTCCTGCCCTTTTACTTACAGGTATGTCTATATGCTCTATATTCTGTTTTTCAGCTTTATCGTACATTATGACTCCTGTTATACCTGCAGCTATAATCAGAACTATCTGTGTCAATGCAGACGGAAATATAAGAGTGAGTGTTGTAGTTATTATTGCTATAGTAATCCTTGGTCTGTCTGCGGCAAGCTTTCTGCCCATTCCCCAAACAGCATGGGCAACTATTGCAACTGCAACAACCTTCAGCCCATGTATCCAACCTACATCCCCTAGGCTAAGATTTTTGTATACCAGAGCAAACAGCAGCATGGCTATTGCTGAAGGCATTGTAAAGCCAAGCCAAGCAATAATACCTCCAAATATGCCGCCTCTGATTGTGCCTATGGCTATGCCTACCTGACTGCTGGCGGGACCCGGCAGGAACTGGCATAATGCAAGTATATCTGCATACAGCTTTTCATCCAGCCATTTTTTTCTGTCAATATACTCACTTTTAAAAAAGCCAAGGTGAGCTATAGGACCTCCAAAGGAGGTCAGGCCAAGCTTTGTAGATACCTTCAGTATTTCTAGCAATGAGTTTACTTTTTTCTTCATAATTAATCCTCCAATACCTCGTTTGCAAGCTCTCTTATCTGGCGCTTGCATTCCTCCAATACTTCCCTGCCCTTAGGAGTAAGGGAATAATACTTTCTGATTTTACCGTTTACAAGCTGATCCTCTCTGGATAACAGACCTTCCTCCATAAGGCTGTTGAGCGTAGGATACATAGTACCCGGACTTACATGATGTCCGTGCTCTTCCAGCTCCTCAATGAGGTAGCTGCCATATACAGGCTCTTTACCGGCATGGTACAGAATATGTATTTTTATTGTGCCTAAAAAGAAATCTCTGATCATGACATCCTCCTAAAATCATAATACGATATCGAAATGTGATATCAATATCTGATATAATTATATAATAATTATTCTCAAATGAAAAGTGTTTTTATAAAAAAAAATAAGCTCCGAATTTCTTCAGAGCTTCCATGTATTATCTGAATCTGCTGCAGAGCTTTGCTACTCTTTCCTTTGCAGGAGTCAAATTCTTATCCCTATTCTCAATAGTCCAGTTGATTATGTCAGCTATTTCAATCATTTCTTCCTTACCAAAGCCTCTTGTTGTAGAAGCGGGAGTACCTATACGGATGCCGCTTGTAACAAATGGGCTTTGAGTTTCAAAAGGTACTGTATTCTTGTTTACTGTTATTCCTATCTCATCAAGCAGATGTTCGGCTTCCTTTCCTGTAACACCCTTGTTTCTAAGGTCAACCAGCATCAGATGATTGTCTGTGCCTCCTGATACAAGATTGAAGCCTCTGTCCATAAGAGCTTGTGCAAGGGTTTTTGCATTGTCGATAACTTTTTGCTGATAGCTCTTGAACTCCTCAGAAGCTGCTTCCTTAAAGCATACTGCCTTTGCTGCTATTATATGCATCAATGGGCCGCCTTGGATTCCTGGGAATATTGTCTTGTCCACATCCTTTGCATACTGCTCCTTGCAGAGTATTGCTCCACCTCTTGGGCCTCTGAGGGTCTTGTGAGTAGTGGTAGTTACAAAATCAGCATATGGTACCGGACTAGGATGAAGTCCAGCTGCCACCAGACCTGCTATATGAGCCATATCAACCATCATCATAGCGCCTACTTCATCACAGATTTCTCTGATCCTCTTAAAGTCAATGATTCTTGGATATGCACTGGCACCTGCTACTATCATCTTAGGCTTTTCCTGAATTGCCATATTTCTTAGCTCATCATAGTTTATGAAGCCTGTTTCATCAACTCCATAGGAAACAAATCTGAAAAGCTTGCCTGAAAAGTTTACGGGGCTTCCGTGAGTAAGGTGTCCTCCGTGGGAAAGATTCATTCCCAGTACAGTATCACCTGGGTTAAGTACTGCAAGATAAACACCCATGTTTGCCTGTGAGCCTGAGTGAGGCTGTACATTGGCGTGATCGGCTCCATAAAGCTGCTTCATTCTGTCACGAGCTATGTTTTCAGTCATATCAACATATTCGCAGCCGCCGTAGTATCTCTTGCCTGGATAGCCTTCCGCATACTTGTTCGTGTGATGTGAGCCCATAGCTTCTCTGACTGCTTCACTTACAAAGTTCTCTGAAGCTATCAGCTCAATTTTGCTTTGCTGTCTTTCTATTTCAAGCTCAATTGTTTTGTATATTTCCGGGTCATACTTCTTGATTGCATCGTAATTCATTTAGTTACCTCCCATTTGAAAATTAAAGCTATAGATGACACAATATATAGTTCACATATAAGGCTAGCATCATATGTGTTGCTATAAGGCAGACTTGTGGAAGTTCTTTGTCCAGTAACATTTGTCTGTTATTAAGAACACATATAATATTTACATTAATGTGTCAATTTATCTCTTCTGCTGAACCATGTGTATTGCTTCACCCTTCAGACCGCAGACTGCTTCATGAAAAGCCTCTGATAAAGTAGGATGAGCATGTATTGTGTTCTTAATATCATCAATTTTTAATTTTGCGCTAACTGCCAGAGTACCTTCATGGATCAAGTCCGAAGCATGTGGTCCCATTATATGAACGCCGATTATTTCCTCATGCTCATTGGATATAACCTTTATAAAGCCTTCACCTTCTCCAAGAGTCAGTGCTTTCCCGTTAGCCCCGAACATAAACTTGCTGACATTATATGCTATACCCTGCTCCTTAGCTTCATCCTCAGACATCCCGACAGTAGATATTTCCGGGAATACGAAAATACAGTCCGGAACAGGTGAATGAGAGGAGTTTTCAACTCCCATTATTCTCTCTGCCACGCTGATACCTTGATGAGAGGCAGCATGTGCAAGCATAATCTTGCCATTTACATCACCAATTGCATATATGCCTTTAATATTAGTCTCATAGTTTGAATCAACCTTGATTCCTTTATTGCTGTATTCTATACCAATTCCATCAAGGTTTATACCCTCCAGAACAGGATCCCTGCCGGTAGCAGCCAACAGTGCTTCAGCTTCTACCTCAACCTTGCCTTTTTTGTTTTCTCCTATGATATAATACAGACCGTTTCTTTTTTCTATTTTATGCATGGTACATTCTGTAATCAGCTCGATGCCTTTTTTCTTTGCTGAAGCAGCAAATCTTTTTACGATATCGCTGTCTACTCTCTTTAATATATTAGAACGGTTGACTACAGTCACGGCTGAGCCCATAGCAGCGAATATCCCTGCAAACTCCATGGCAATCACACCGCCGCCTATTATTGCAAGTCTATTGGGAATCTCTTTGAAGTTTAGTATTTCGTCACTTGTGAGTATCCCGTCAGTATCTGCACCTTCAATGGGTGGAAGAGTAGTTTTGGAGCCTGTAGCTATTATTATGCTTTTAGCAGTAAGCTCTTTTGTACTTCCGTCTGCGGCTGTTATGGATACGGTATTTTTATCCTTTAAGCCGGCTGTTCCGCTAATAACTTCAATCTTATTTGATTTTAGAAGCTGCTCTATACCTGAAACCAATTGATCAACAATTTTTTGCTTTCTTTGATGGATTTCATCAACATTGATACTGTAACCTTCAATCTGAATACCAAATTCCCCAATGTTCTTTAAGGTGTTCAGAATTTCAGCATTTCTCCAAAGCGCCTTGGTTGGAATACAGCCTCTGTTTAAGCAGGTGCCGCCAACCTTGTCTTTTTCTATAAGACATACATCGGCTCCCAGCTGGGCAGCTCTTATAGCTGCCACATAACCTCCGGGGCCTCCACCTATTACAATAATATCTTTATCCATTGTACACCACCTATTTACTCCATTTGAGGACGGGAGTCCTTGCTGCTTTTACCTCATCCAAACGCCTTACAGGAGTATTATGAGGTGCTGACTTTAAAATCTCCGGATTTTCTTTTGCTTCCTCAGCTATCTTTATCATTGCATCTATGAAGCAGTCCATGGTTTCCAGGCTTTCTGTCTCTGTCGGCTCTACCATTATTGCGCTGTCAACTATGAGAGGGAAGTATATAGTCGGAGGATGATAGCCGTAATCAAGCAGCCTCTTTGCCACATCCAGCGTAGTTACATCATGGAGTCCGCTTCCTAGGCCGCCAAGTACAAACTCATGCTTGCACACATCATCTATAGGCAGATAGTAATGCTTTTTAAGTTTTTCTTTAATATAGTTTGCATTCAGCACCGCCATTTGACTTGCTGTTTTCAAGCCCTCAGCGCCCATTGTCTTGATATAGGTATAGGCTTTTACCATAACACCAAAATTGCCGTAAAAGCTCTTTACCTTTCCTATGGACTTAGGTTTATCATAGTTAAGTATAAATTTATCCTGCTGCTTCTCGATTACAGGTACAGGCAGGAATTCTACCAGTCTTTTTGATACGCCTACGGGACCGCTTCCCGGGCCGCCTCCGCCGTGTGGCGTTGAAAAGGTCTTATGCAAATTGAGATGTATTACGTCAAAGCCCATATCTCCTGGCCTTGTAATGCCCATAATGGCATTCATATTGGCACCATCATAATAAAGAAGACCACCTGCTTCATGTACCAATGCTGCTATTTCCTTTATATTCTTTTCGAAAAGTCCAAGCGTGCTGGGATTTGTAAGCATCAAGCCCGCTATTTCATCACTAAGCACAGCCTTAAGGCTTTCAATGTCAATTGCACCCTTTTCATCGGATTTTATTTCAATGATCTCAAAGCCTGCTACTGCAGCACTTGCAGGATTGGTTCCATGTGCAGAGTCAGGTACTATAATTTTGTTTCTCTTGTGGTCACCTCTGCTTTGATGATAAGCCTTCATTATCATCAAACCTGCAAGCTCGCCATGAGCGCCCGCAGCAGGCTGTAAGCTGAAGGCTTCCATTCCCGCTATTTCTGAAAGCATTTCACCAAGCTCATGCATCAACTCAAGTGCACCCTGTGAGGTTTCTACCGGCTGATATGGGTGGAGACCTGTAAATTTTGAAAGAGATGCCATATCTTCATTTATTTTTGGGTTATATTTCATAGTGCAAGAACCCAAGGGGTAGAAGCCTGTGTCCACACCAAAGTTTTTATTTGAAAGAAGAGTATAGTGTCTCACAACATCGAGCTCGCTGACTTCAGGCAGCTCCAGCTCCTTTTCCTTAAGCATTGAACCGGGTATAACAGTATTTAGTTCTATTTCGGGAACATCACACGCAGGAAGTGAATAAGCTATTCTGCCTTCTCTGGATATTTCAAAAATAAGTTCGTTATAATCCTTCATCATCACACCTCCTACAGTCCCTTCATAATATCAACAAGCTTGTCTATTTCTGCCTTTGTTCTCTTTTCGGTTACACATATAAGCATAGAGTTATCCAGTTCGGAATAATCTCTGCTGAGGTCATAGCCGCCGAGAATATTATTTTTCAACAGCTCTGCATTTATATCGGAAGCCTTTCTATTTGCCTTCACTGCAAACTCCTTAAAGAAAGGCTTGTTGAACAACGGTTTATACGTTCCGGTCTTTATGAGCTCATTGTAAGCATAATGTGCTTTATTCATGCTTTGTACTGCAGCTTCCTTTAAGCCCTGCTTGCCCATCGTTGTCAGGTATACTGCTGCTGTCAAAGCACAGAGTGCTTGGTTTGAGCATATGTTTGAAGTGGCTTTTTCTCTTCTTATATGCTGTTCTCTGGCCTGCAGAGTAAGTACGAATGCTCTTTTGCCGTCTACATCCGTGGTTTCGCCTGCTATTCTGCCGGGCAGCTTTCTCATAAGCTTTGAAGTAGCAGCCATAAAGCCAAGGTACGGACCGCCGTAGTTAAGGTTGTTTCCAAAAGCCTGGCCTTCACCTACTACTATATCGGCACCTATTTCACCCGGGCTCTTAAGTATTCCCAAGGATATAGGGTCAGCAACATTAACTATAAGCGTTGCCTTGTTTTCATGAGTTGTTTTTTCCACTTCCGTGAGATCTTCTATAATACCGAAAAAGTTAGGATTCTGAACTATAACACCTGCAGTGGCGCCTGATACCGCAGCTTTAAGCTTATCTATATCTGTTACACCGTCTGTATAATCCACTTCAACGACCTCAACATTGACAAACCTCATATAAGTAGAAAGTACCTTGCGTATTTCAGGATGTACAGTTTTGGAAACCACAAGTGATTTCCTTCTGGTATTTTCAACTGCCAGCATGCCTGCTTCGGCGCATGCTGTTGCACCGTCATACATCGAAGCGTTTGCTACATCCATGCCTGTAATGTTCGCTATCATTGTCTGGTACTCAAATATTACCTGTAGTGTACCTTGGCTTATCTCAGGCTGGTAGGGAGTATATGCAGTATAAAACTCAGAACGTGAGGTTATATGTTTAATAACTGAAGGAATATAGTGATCATAAGCACCTGCACCCAGGAAGCAAACCATATCGTCTGTGTTCTTGTTCTTCTCAGCAATGGCTTTAATGTGTCTGGAAACCTCCAGCTCAGACATTGCTTCACCAAGATTAAGTCTTCTTGCAAGCTTTACTTCGGCAGGAATGTCTTCAAATAAAGCATCCACGGAATCAATGCCGATACTGTTAAGCATCAAATCTTCTTCTGCCTTGGTGTTTGGTATATATGGAAACATTCTATACCCCCTTACTGCAGTGAGCTTCATATGCAGCTGCGTCCATAAGCCTTTCAAGCTCTGATCTGTCTTTTATTTCAACGCAAATCATCCAGTTTGCATAAGCATCCTGATTTAGAAGAGATGGATCATCAACTACTTCTTCATTGATTTCCAGTATTTTTCCGGAAATAGGAATATATGAGTCTGAAGCTGCCTTAACTGATTCAAGAGCACCAAAGGATTCACCTGCGTTAAACTCTGCGTCAATCTCCGGCAGCTCAACGAAAACTAAGTCACCCAATGCATGTTGTGCAAAATCCGTAATACCTACATATGCCTTATCTCCTTCAACCCTTACCCACTCATGGTCCTCTGTGTAAAGTAATTCAGCTAAAATCTTCATTTTATTTCCTCCTTATATTTTTACTTAATGGTGTTTTTATTGGTTTGTAACTTGTTACTGGTCACTGGTCACTAGGTTTAGCGGGGCTATGAAGCCTTTCTGAAACCAGCGACTAGTACCTAGCGGCTAGTTATTAAAAACTACTTTTTGTAGTTTTTATTTAAAAACTTCTTACTGA
>JBMORW010000054.1:143073-174745 GCA_049322695.1 Bacillota bacterium
TATTTCAGTGCCCAGCTCTGAGTATGCTGTATCTACTAATGCCAGCCCTATAGTCTTTTTAACAGTCGGTGATATATAGCCTGTGGTTACAAAGCCTATAGTCTTACCGTCAGCCATTACTTCATAGCCGTGTCTGGGAATGGATTTTTCAAGCATTTCAAAGCCTACGAGCTTTCTTCTGAGTCCTTCCTCCTTTTGCTTTACAAGAGCAGCCTTGCCTATAAAATCATCCTTAGTAAGCTTGACAAATATGCCGAGACCGGCTTCCAAAGGGGTGATTTCCTTTGAAATTTCATTTCCATACAGAGGAAGTGTCGCTTCGAATCTCAGTGTATCCCTGCAGCCTAAGCCGCATGCCTTCAAACCAAAGTCTTTACCTGCTTCCATCAGCTTATCCCAAAGTGCAGCTATACTGCCATTGTCTGCATAAATCTCAAAGCCGTCCTCTCCGGTATAGCCTGTTCTGGATATAAGGCATTTGATTCCTCCGATTTCTACGTCTCTTTTACAAAAGAAAAATTTCAACTCTGATAAATCAATGCTGGTCAGCTTTTGGAGTATCTCCTCAGCCTTTGGCCCCTGCAGAGCAACCTCGGAAACCTTGTCTGAAATATTTGTCAGCTCAACATCAAAGCTGCCCTTGTTACCCAGCATCCATTGATAGTCCTTTTCAACATTGCTGGCATTGATAACAAGATAGAAATGATTGTCATTGAACTTATATACCAGAAGATCGTCAACAACGCCTCCGTCAGGGTAGCACATCAGAGAATATATTACCTGGTTATCCAGCATAACAGAAGCATCATTTGTTATAAGGTTTTGCACAAAGGCAAATGCTTCAGGTCCCTTAACGTCTACTTCTCCCATATGTGAAACATCAAATAGACCTGCTGCATTTCTTACTGCTTCATGTTCAGGTATAATTCCTTCATACTGTACAGGTAACTCCCAGCCTGCAAACTCAATGATTTTTCCACCGAATCTAACATGTGCATCATACAAAGCTGTTTTCCTTACATTTTCCATTTTCGTCCTCCCTTCAACCTTTGGTTGTTTTATTCTTATATTAATTCCACATATTAAAAAACAGAGGATATAAAAACACAACTTACCCGCCGCGCTCTATATTCCTCTGTTCATTTACCTGAAAGTTTCGCACACATCCGTACTTTCTTCTTCGGTGCCCTAGAAGGCTTTCCAGAGTTCCATCAAATACCGGTACTTTTGCCTGAGAGATTCTATGTGGGTTGGCATTCCACAAATTGCTCCTTCGGCTACACCTGAATCAATAACTCTAGTGCTGCTTAATTGATGTGTATCTCCCGATATTATCATCTGGTACAGTTATTCTTTTTTGCATATTGTATTTCCATGTTACCATTTTAT
Organism: Bacillota bacterium; assembly: GCA_049322695.1. Lineage (GTDB taxonomy): Bacteria > Bacillota > Clostridia > Lutisporales > Lutisporaceae > CALGKJ01. The sequence goes on from JBMORW010000054.1 coordinate 144,463, forward strand.
TAGTATTAAATCAACCACAAAATCAACTATAAAATATAGCATATTTGATATATGTTATACTATTCAAATTAATACATGCCATTGTAAATATAATATATAAAATATTTTTTTCATTGATATGCAAAAAAATATTTTATTGACATCATAGCGATATATTTTTAAGCTTATAATATATATTTTGTGTGGAGTAGATAATATGAGCAACATTAGTGTTTTTGAAATACTCGGACCTGTTATGATAGGTCCGTCCAGCTCGCATACCGCAGGTGCTGAAAAGCTTGGCAAAGCTGCCAGGAGCATAGGCGGGAGCGATTTTGACGAAGTTGAGTTCCACTTGCACGGGTCCTTTGCTCACACCTATAAAGGGCATGGAACAGACAAAGCTCTGGCTGCAGGAATACTGGGTATGGAGGCTGACGACGAGAGGTTGAAGGACTCTATAGAAATTGCAGAAAAAAAAGGCATTAAGGTTGTGTTTCTTGAAGCTGATCTTGGTGAGGTTCATCCCAATACGGTAAAAATAGTACTAAAAAAAGAAGGGAACACAACACTGTCTCTAACAGGCTCGTCCATAGGCGGAGGCAATGTAATCCTGACTCAGTTGGATGAGGACAAGGTGGAGATAAGCGGGAAGCTGTATTCATGCATAATAAAGCATAGAGACATAAGGGGCATGATAAGTAAAATTACTGCTGTGCTTGCGCTTAACCAGATAAATATTGCGACCTTAAAGGTCGGGCGGGAGAGCAAGGGTGATGTTGCGACCACGGTAATAGAAACTGATAATCAGGTAATGCCGGATGTAGTTAAAGAAATCTCAAAAATAGAAAACATTATATCAATAAGGACTGTCAATATGCTTGACAGGGCTGCCAATGCTGCAGAATAGCAGGATGGGATAAGCAGGAGGAAGCTATGTATAATAAGGGATATGAGCTGCTGGAGCTGACAAAAATGGAAAATTGCAGAATAAGTGATATAGTATTGAAAAATGAGTGTAAGCTTTTGGAGTGCAACAGTCAGGAAGTGCTGGAGAAGACAAAAGGAATACTGAGGGTAATGCTTGACGCGTCTGAAACGGCTATAAACAAGGAAGTCAAGTCGGTTAGCGGACTTATAGGCGGAAATGCAAAGAAGCTGTACGAATACAACAGTAAGAACCTTACTGTATGCGGAGAAATTGTTAACAAAGCTATGGCAAGGGCTCTTTCTTGTTCGGAAGTCAATGCTTCAATGGGAAGAGTTGCCGCCGCACCTACGGCAGGCTCTTGTGGAATTGTGCCTGCTGTCATAATAACCGCTGCCGAGGTGTTGGCGCTGGATGAGGATGCAATGGCAGCTGCCCTGCTGACGGCCTCAGGCATAGGACAGATAATCAAAAAGAATGCTACTCTGTCAGGTGCAGAAGGAGGCTGTCAGGCAGAATGCGGAGCAGCAGCAGCAATGGCATCAGCCGCCGTGGTAGAGCTTTTCGGTGGTACTCCGGAAATGTGCTTTGATGCAGCGGCAATAACCCTAAAATGTGTATTGGGACTGGTATGTGACCCTGTCGCTGGCTTGGTTGAGGTTCCGTGCTCCAAAAGAAATGCTATGGGAGCCGTTAATGCCTTGGCCGGTGCTGATATGGCTCTGGCAGGTATTAAAAGCGTCATTCCTTTTGATGAGGTAGTAGAAGCAATGTACAAAATAGGTAAAGTAATGCCAGCAGCCTTGAAGGAAACAGCACTGGGCGGACTGGCGGCTACTGCAACGGGTCAAGCTTTGAAGTGCAGGCTTAATGGGTAAACTCTATTTATTATATAATCCCAAAAAAATTATGAAGAGGTGTAATATGCTGTATATTAGAAACGATAGTACAAGTCCTTATTTTAATCATGCCGTTGAGGAATATTTCATAAAGAATACTGATGAGGAGTGCTTCATATTGTGGAGAAATATTCCCTGTATACTGATTGGCAAGAATCAAAATGCCATGTCGGAAATAAATATTGAATACGTCAAGGAGAACAATATACCCATAGTGAGACGTTTGTCGGGGGGCGGAGCAGTTTTTAATGATCTTGGAAACATCAACTTCACCTTCATAACAAACAAAGACAGCAATGATTCAATAGATTTCAAGAAATTTGCACAGCCGATTATAAATGCACTTGTCGATCTTAATGTGAAAGCAGAGTTTTCAGGCAGAAACGATATTACAATTGATGGTAAGAAGTTTTCGGGTAACGCTCAGTATTCCTACAAGAACCGTGTATTACATCACGGTACCCTGCTGTTTTCAGGAAACTTGACGGATCTGTCTGCTGCCCTGAAAACAAAGCCTTTAAAATTTGAAGACAAAAGTGTTAAGTCAGTAGCCAGCAGAGTGACTAATATAAGTGCACATCTGGATAAACCAATGGATGTGCTGGAGTTCAGAGAGTTTTTAAAGAATCATGTTATGAAGGCAAATCAAATAAAAGCAGTACATGAGCTTAGTGAACAAGAGCTTGCAGAGATAAATAAGATTGCCAAGGAAAGATTTGAAAGCTGGGAATGGAATTTTGGAAGCTCTCCTAAATACAGCTATACAAATGAAAAGCGATTTGCGGGTGGAACTGTCGAGTTCAACATGGAGGTTGAAAGAGGAATAATAGAAGAAATCAGAATCTATGGAGATTTCTTTGGCGAAAAAGATGTAAAAGAGCTGGAAGCTGCATTAAAGGGTGTAAGGCATACTGAGGAAGATATAAGAAAAGCATTAAGCAGCTATGAAATAGGAAAATATCTTGCAAATATTACCATTGATGATATTATAAGCGGATTATTCTAGTAGGCTGTGATAGTTGAAAAAAGTGGTATATATAATGACGAAAGGGGTATAAGGATGCAAAAAAGGAGGCCGGAATGGCTAAGGAAACCTTTGCAGGGAAGCCATATTTCCAGTGAAGTAAACAATATACTGGAAAAGCTGTCATTGAATACGGTTTGTAAGGAGGCAAACTGTCCCAACAGAATGGAATGCTTCAACAGAAGCACTGCTACCTTTATGATTATGGGAAATGTATGTACAAGGAACTGCTCTTTCTGCAATGTGACAAAGGGGCAGCCACAGCAGCTGGATGATGAAGAGCCTAAGAAAGTCGCTGAGGCAGTTGAAAAGCTGGGACTCAAGCATGCCGTTATCACATCAGTGACAAGGGATGATCTTGAAGACGGCGGGGCGGCACATTTTGCTGCAGCTGTAAATGAGATTAGAAAGCTGGGCAAATCTATAACCATAGAAGTACTTATACCTGATTTTAATGGAAGTTTGGATGCCCTGAGGTTAGTCGTTGATGCCAAGCCGGAAATAATTAATCATAATGTGGAGACCGTTCCCGAACTGTATTCGGCGGTTAGACCGATGGCTTTATATGAACGCTCTATAGAGCTTTTAAGAAGAGCAAAGGAACTTGATGGCAATATTCTGACCAAATCCGGCATAATGCTTGGGCTTGGAGAAACAGATAAGGCTGTAACAGCTGTTATGAAGGATTTGAGAAGTATAGGCTGTGATATATTAACCATAGGTCAATATCTGGCACCTTCAAGCAAGCATCACCCTGTAATAGAATATGTACATCCTGATAAGTTTAATATGTATAAAAAGCTTGGTGAAGAGATGGGCTTCAGAAACGTTGTGTCTGGGCCGCTTGTGCGCAGCTCCTACCATGCAGATGAGGTTTTGAGCTAGTAAAGAGAGGTGTTGGATATGTCAGCGAGCATATATTATTTTTCGGGTTCGGGAAATTCCTTGAAGGTTGCCAAGGATATTGCAGAGGGGCTTGGAGATGCAGCTTTGATACCTATGGTCAAGGCATTGGCTGAAGAGACAGTTAACTCTGATGAAGTAACGGGAATTGTATTCCCTGTGTACTCATGGGGAATACCAAGGATGGTACTCAAATTTGTAAAGGGTATAAAGACCAGTAAGTATCTGTTTGCTGTTATCACTTATGGCGGCTCTACGGGCTTTACCATGCAGCAGCTTGAGAGATTGCTGGAAGCCAACAGCGTAAAGCTGAATGCCGGTTTTGAGGTGCAGATGCCTGACTGCTATATACCTATGTTCGATGCACATTCACAAGAGGAACAGCAAAGAATGTTCCGGCAGGAAAAAGATAAAGTCAATGAAATAGTTAGTTCTGTAAATAATAGAGAAAATGTATCAGTTACAATTAAAAAGACCTTAATGAATTATATACTTTCAGGAGTAGTATATAAAGCTGCAATAAAGTACTTTTCTAAGTCTGATAAGAATTTCTGGGTAAAGGAAGGCTGTAACAGCTGTGGAATATGCAGAAGGGTTTGTCCGGTGCAAAATGTGAGCCTTAAGGATGGAAGACCGTCATGGTCACACAATTGTGAGGCTTGTATGGCATGTATTCAGTGGTGTCCAAAAGAGGCCATACAATACGGTAAAAAGTCAGAAAAAAGAAAAAGATATCACAACCCTGATATAAAAATAAATGAAATGTTTTTGAATGATTAGGCTTGCAGCGAAAAAGCTGCAAGCCTCTTTGTATTAATTCAATCCCAGATCTTTTCTCTTTTTCTCTATGTGATCAACATAAATCTGAACGGTTTTTTCTGCATCCATTTCAACCACAACCCTTCCAAGGCCCAGAGTGGCTGTAGTTTCAGTAAGTGTCTTCACTACTACGTCACTGCCGGTAATGGATGGTACCGGAGCCACATGAACCAGCCAGCCCAACGCAACAGCAGTACATGCATCTGCCACTGCCTTTTGCTCAAGATACTCGGGAGCACCGATTACAAGGGGAAGCTTATAAGTGTCAACTCCCAGCGCATCTGCCAACTCCATGGCTGTATGGGTCATCTTGCCTATATCCACACAGGCTCCATATGTAAGTACGGGCGGTATTCCCAGCTGCTTGCACACTGCCTTCAAGGTTTCACCACATTCATCAGCAGCCTTTGGATTGGTCAAGCCCGTATACTCCATAACTGCAGAGGTGCAGCCCCCTGACAGTACCAGAATATTGTTCTTGATTAATCCCTGAGTTATTTTGAAAATATTGCTTCCACCCTGCCCATAACGTGCTGTAGTGCAGCCTACAATAGTGGCGATGCCTCTGATGTTTCCGTTTGCTATTTGCTCAATAAGAGGATTGAAGCTGCCTCCTAACGCTTTTTTCACTGATTCTGTACTGAAGCCTACCATACACTCCGATACATGAGGAGGTATGTAGACTTTTCTATTTTCAGCCTTTCTTTGCTTAAAGCTGTCAATTGCCATTTCCAGTGCTTTTTCAGCCTGCTCCTTCATTTTCTCAGGTATGAAGTCCAGAGTATCTGTGCCTTGAAGCTTTATTATGGGGTGTGTACTTAAAAGCTTGGTGCCGAAACGCTTTGCAAAAAGCGGCATTGTAGCTACCGTGCAGTTATAGTCGAACATGAACATATCTATTACTCCCGTAGCAAGCAGATATTCCTGGGATAGCCATTCTCCTTCCTGCCCTCCATAGCCCTTCTGATTGTGAGTTCCTTCGTAGTTAATAAGCTGCTGGCCTTCGCAGACATGACCCAAAATCTGAATACCATCTGCGCCTGCAGCTCTGGCTTTCTGCTGCCATTCATCAGAAGAAGCGAGATCTATGGCTACATGGGCCAGTAGAGGCATATGGCCATTTGTGACTATATTTATCATATTTTCCTTAAGAAGGCCCATATTTTGCTTCTTCATAGCAATTTCCTGAGTTCCCATCAGTATTTCCTGAATAATATCCAAAAGGAAAAGTCCCTGATACTCATTTGCTATACCTAATCGGATGCTGTTTAACAAGAAATCAATCGGATCAGAGGTCAGGTTAGTCATGCAGCGTGTCTGTGCATAGGCAACTTCGCTGTAACCGCCCCCGGGGAACAGTCCAAGCTCTCTCCACAGCTGCTTTCTTCTTGCAGGTGCAAAGGCCTCGACGGTTTTTGAGGGAATATAGTAGGGGGAATGTATATCATCTATGACCCATTGTGCAAAATCTGCTGCCAGCTTCTCTATGGGTTGATTTGCATTTAAGCCTGCCATATCCGCATATTTTTTCAGTTTGCCTGCATCTCTTATTTTTAAGCCGCTTTCCGGATGCTCTGCTGCTGCTTTTAAGGTTCTGGCTGCCTGATGGCAGTGGAATATATTAGCTGAGGTTCCTATTGTCACATGCCTGTACACAAAGTTTCTGGCTACCATTGTATGTGCATCTACACCGCAGGTACCCCTGGGCACTTTGTCACTTATACGGCAAGGACCGTTTGCACATAACTGACAGGATAGTCCTTCTATGCAGAATTTGCACTGTATGGGCTGCTGCTGGCTGAAACGGTCAAATACATTTGTAAAGCCTGCGTCATGTACTACCTGGTACATTTCTCTCATTGCAGGATCCAAAATAACATTTAGGGGATAGCCTTCCTTGGATTGGTCATCTTTCGCAATGTGCTCTCTCTGCCATTTATGCACCTCTTCCATAGAAGGAGATTTTTCAATGGTGCTATAGTCAATGTTGATTCTTTCATTTAGATTCGGGTGTGTATTAGGGTCATTTGAATGCTCATTGGTCAGCTTGCTGCCAAAGGTTGTACTGCTGCCCTCCATACGTTTTGCGCTGTTTTCATACGATTTTTGGATATCTTTAGTTGACATGCTTATCCTCCTTAAAAAACTTTCTCAATATAGCATCCCTAACTGTTTTGACAAATATTCATAAGAAAACTTTACAGGCAATTTACATGAATTTTGGAAATGCTTAACGGCAGCTTTGTCGTATATTAACATTTATTGCTTATAATCAAATTATGGATAAACACTAAGCCCCCTTTTAAACGCAGAATATAAAGGATCCTGTACGCAGTATCCGGCAATGGCCGATAAGACTGTGTACAGGTTTTTTCTTATATCACCTTTTCTAATTGAAGTCATAAGATATATTATTATAGGATTTTTCTGACTTAAGGAGGATTAGCATGTGTGGTTTTATTGGATGGATAAACCTGCAAAGAAATTTACGATGTGAAATTGATACTATGGAAAAGATGACCAAAACACTCTGCAGGAGAGGACCGGATGACAGCGGGATATATATTACGGATAATGCATTGTTGGGGCATAGGAGGCTTACGGTTGTAGACCCTGAAGGCGGGGCGCAGCCGATGACCAGAACTGCGGGAGAGAACAGCTATACCGTCATATATAACGGTGAGCTTTACAATACTGAAGAAATCAGAAGCAAGCTTTTGAATAAAGGCTACAGCTTTAAGTCATATTCTGATACCGAAGTACTGCTTACCAGCTATATAGAATGGGGAGAGACTTGTGTTCATCAGTTTAACGGCATATTTGCTTTTGGAATATGGGATGAAAAAAGCAAAAAGCTTTTTATGGCAAGAGATCCTTTGGGAGTGAAACCATTGTTTTACTGCAAAAAGGGAGATAACCTGTTTTTTGGGTCTGAACTGAAGGCTATTCTAGCCAATCCAATGGTTGACGCTCTGATTGACAGTGAGGGCCTTTGTGAAATAATAGGGCTCGGTCCTGCCAGATCACCTGGAAATGCTGTATTTAAGGATATATGCGAGGTTCCCCCTGCTCATTGCATGATCTATGAAGACAACAGGTTTAAGTTGAGAGAATACTGGAAGCTTGAATGCAAGGAGCATCCTGATGACCTGGATACAACAATAGAAAAAGTAAGATATTTAGTTGTTGACGCAGTAGAAAGGCAGCTTGTTTCGGATGTTCCTGTATGCACCTTCTTGTCAGGAGGGCTGGATTCAAGCATTATATCTGCAATTGCCGCAAAAGCCTTTAAGGAAAAAAACATGGCAACTCTAAATACTTTTTCAATAGATTATCAGGATAACGATAAATATTTCAAGCCTGATGATTTTCAACCCAACTCTGATAGCTACTGGGCTGAGGTCATGTCAAAATATATAGGAAGCAGGCATAACAGTATTATCATCAATACGGAGCATTTGGTTGAAGCGCTTGAGGAGGCTGTAACGGCCAATGATTTGCCCGGAATGGCAGATATAGATTCCTCCTTGCTCTTATTTTGCAGAGAGGTAAGAAAGCAAGCTACAGTTGCGCTTTCCGGGGAGTGTGCAGATGAAATCTTTGGAGGTTACCCATGGTTTTGGAAGCCGGAATTTACCGACACAGGTACTTTTCCATGGTCAAATGCCATAAAAGAGAGAAGAAGCATCCTTTCAAAGGAGTTCAGCAATTTACCCGTTGAAGATTACGTTGATACAAAGTACAGCATGGCATTGAGGGAAGTGCCTATTTTGGCAGGTGAACCAAATGAGGATAAAAGGATAAGAGAGCTGTTCTATTTGAACTTGAAGTGGTTTATGATTACTCTTCTTAACAGGAAGGACAGAATGAGCATGCATAACAGCCTGGAAGTCAGAGTACCGTTTGCAGATTACAGAATAGTGGAATATGTTTTCAATATTCCATGGAGTATGAAATACTGTGATAACAGGGAAAAAGGCCTTTTAAGGAGAGCTGCAAAGGGAATCCTGCCTGATGAAATACTTGAAAGAAAAAAGAGTCCTTACCCCAAAACTCACAATCCTGAATATGTGAAGGCTATCCGGTTAAAGATGAATAATGTATTAAGTGACAAGTACTCACCTATCCTAAGGCTCATAGATGCTGATAAGGTCAGGGAGCTTGCTGCTGAAGGCGGAAAATCCTTTACCAAGCCCTGGTATGGACAGCTGATGAAGGGACCACAGCTTATAGCCTATCTGATACAGATTAACGCCTGGATGAAGAAATACAATGTGAAGCTGGTATAACTTATTCTTTGTAAGGGGGTCAGGACTGACCCCCTTACTGACTTGAAAGAACGCTATAAAATAACTATAATGGAATTATGTGAACTATTTGATGATTGTAGGAGGAGCTGCATGAAAAAAAGAAGGATATTGAGGCTTATGATATATTTGATAGTTGCAGCAGTATTTCTCTTTTCTGCGTTCTATAATGGTCTTGTTTTTAGGAATTATACGGTTTACTCTGACAGAATTTCTTTGGGTAATTCTATAAGGATTGTGTTGATAGCAGATTTGCACAGCCATATTTACGGAGAAAACCAAATACATATAGCTGAGCGTATCAGGAGCCAGAAGCCTGATATAATTGCTTTGGCCGGAGATATTGCAGATGACCAGGTACCTATAGATGGAACCAAGCTTTTTCTGGAGGCTGTTAAAGGAATATCGCCAATATACTATGTCTCAGGAAATCATGAAGTATGGACAGGAGAACTCGATTCCATAAAGAAGCTTTTCAGAAGCTATGGCGCACATGTTTTGGAAAACACCTATCTTAGAGAGAGTATAAAAGGCGAAGAAGTGGTTATTTGTGGTGCTGATGACCCTGATGTGCAAAGGTATAAAGGGTCAGACTATAATTGGGAGGATGAGCTGTATAAGGCTTTCTATTCTCTGGGAGCTGAGAAGGGATATAAAATACTGCTATCACACAGACCTGAAAGGGTGGATGCTTATAAAAGCCTTCCCTTTGATCTTGTGCTGTCAGGGCATTCACACGGTGGACAGGTAAGAATACCATTTTTATTGAATGGCTTACTGGCTCCGCACCAGGGATGGTTTCCAAAGTATGCGGGAGGTTTATATAAGCATGATGAGATGACACATGTGGTAAGCAGGGGAGTATCGTATAATCCGAGGCTTCCACGCATTTTTAATCCTCCGGAAATCGTAGTTATAGATATTTTGGGCAAAAAAATCAATTAATGTAAAAAAAGTGTTAATTAATCCGGAAAAAAAGTCGAAATAAGTAATGCTGACTGTTTTTATTTACTTTGAAGCAAAAATTATATTTATACGGTGAAAAGATGCAGAAGGTTTTAATTAACAAGATAATGCCCGGCTCAACAATAGCAAGGGATGTATATAGTGAAGACGGAATTTTGCTGGTCTCAAAGGGAGTTGCCTTTAGGGATTATTTTGTCACCCGTTTTAAGGATGCGGGAGTAAGGGAAATATTTATTGAAGAAAGCGGGGAGATGTCCAGAGATACAGTGGACACTATTCGCAGGAAGCTGAAAATCAAGGATGTAATAAATGAAAAAACAAGGATGCAGGCTCAGACACAGGTAAAGAAGACCATGTTCAGTTTTAAAGCGGTAGGGCATTTTGATATAAGTAAGATTGCCGGTTTGGTAGATGAAATAATCCAGCAGCTGTTGGATAAGAAGGATATAGTGTTTGCTTTGTCTCAGATGAGATCAATCGATGATTATACATACAGGCATTCAGTAAATGTGAGTGTTCTTTCACTCATTATCGGTATAGATATGGAACTTGATAAGGATTCTCTAAGAAACCTTGGACTTGGAGCTATACTTCATGATATAGGCAAGGTAGTTGTACCCGAGGATATTTTGAAAAAGCCTTCAAAGCTGACTTCGGAAGAGTATGAAGAGATAAAAAAGCATACTGAATATGGCTATGAAATTCTTAGACAAACCAATGTCAACGAGGAGGCAGCCCAAATAGCCTTGTATCACCATGAAAAGTATGACGGAACAGGCTACGTCAAGGGCTTGAAAAGCAGCAGCATTCCTTTGTTCTCCAGAATAGTTACAATAGCAGATGTGTATGATGCAATGTCAAACGACAGAGTGTACCAGAAGCGGCTGCCCCATGACAGGATATTCAGGGAAATAACTCATTTGGGAGACAAGCAGTTTGACAGCGATATTATGGAGAGGTTTGCCAAGCACTTGAGCATATATCCTACCGGTACCGGAGTAATACTCAATAGTGAGCATAGAGGTATAGTGCTTAAGCAGAACAAGCTTTATCCGGAAAGCCCCGTTGTGAGGATATTCAAGGAGCATAGAAAAGATATCAGAGATCTGTATGTGGATATAGACCTTTCAACCACTAAGGAATTGTATATCAAAAGTACCTTTTAAGCTAATGGGGTCAGGCCTGACCCCATTAGCTGCTATATAAACAGCTGCACATCCGATTCAAAGGCATCTGCCAGGTAGTCCTTTGCCTCTTTTATTTCCAACTCGGGTATCAATTCTTCCTTTTTTATTCCCATAATCTCCATAGAAAGCTTGCAGCCATAGAATTTCACGCCTTTTTTTCTGGCTCCGTTGAGAAAGTCTATTAAGTGCGGTGCTTTCTCTTCATTCATCATCTGGAGCAGCATTTGCTTTCCTATTCCTATCATGTTCATTTTGGATAAAGGAAGCTCTTCGGGTCCTTTTGGAGTTGCCAGGCAGAACATTTTCTCATAGGCTGATTTATCCTCTAAGGACATTTTTTCTGGATCTCTCAATAAAAATAACCCCCAAAAAGCAAAGAAAATGGTTACGTCAGCCTGCATCTCCCTTGCCGTATTTGCCAGAATCAACGCTGCCAGAGCTTTATCATAATCTCCGCTGAACATGAGAAGATTCAATCTTTTGTTCAATTCCAATACCTCCCAGGCTGTTTTATAAAGGTATTATTTCCATTAACGGAGATTTTAATGTAATAAATATTAATGCTGTTTAACAAAGCTTTCATATTTTTTCAGGTATTCTGATTTATGACTGGATATGTTTAGTAAAGCTTTATATAAAACGTCTATTTCTTCATATGTATTATAAAGGCCGAAGCTTATTCTTACCATTCCCGGTCTGGGCATGTCAGGGTTCCTGGTATATTTTTTTATGTCCCTTCTGGGTATGTCGAGCAAACTCTGAACATATGGCTGTGCACAGAAGCAGCCGCTTCTAACAGCTATGCCGTATTCATAAGAAAGCGCGGCAGCAGTTATTTGATGAGGTAAATCTATAACGTTGAAGGGTATTATGGAGACCTTGTTTTCGAATTCAAGCCGGTTGCCGTAAACAATGATTCCGGGTATGTCGTTTAACTTTGTCAAGGCATACTGCACCAGCCCTTTTTCATGCTTTTCAATATTGCTCATGCCCAGTGTGCTCAGTGTTTTTATGGCCTCTGTTAGTGCCACGACTCCCATGATATTAGGTGTACCTGCTTCTTCTCTGGCAGGGGGTTTAGCCCATCTGACCAAATCATGAGTAACAACATCGATAGTTCCTCCTCCGGTATATTCTGGAGCCCTGCTTTCAAAATCTTCCAAGGGGCCTATCAACACTCCTGTACCAAATGGAGCATACATCTTGTGACCGGAAAAAACCAAAAAATCTATATGGCCCGGAGAAGAATCTGGAAGAACATCAACTGCCGAATGCGGTACCAGCTGTGCTCCGTCAACGAGTATTCTGGCTCTGTGCTTGTGTGCAAGCTCCGCAATGGTATGAATATCATTCTTATAACCGGTAACGTTAGACGCACCTGAAACTGCTACCAGCTTTACATGGCCATGATATTTTTTAAGCTTTCGTTCAAGATCCTGTAAAGATAAATATCCTTTACTGTCTATATTTACATAGTCAACCTTATACTTACCTCTCCATGGCAGATCATTGGAATGATGCTCCATGGCAGTACTGAGAACTATACTGTTATTATCCTTTCTGAAAAGCCTGTAGGATATCTTATTGATGGCTTCTGTGGTATTTTTTACATAAACAACTGTATTGGATGCAGTATCAGCCTTGACAAAAGCTGCTGCTATTTCACGGGATTTTTCATACATATCCGATGAGTATTGTGATTTATAGCCAGTACCTCTGTGAATGGACGAATACCATGGTGCAAAGCTGTTTATGGCATTCATGACAGATACAAAAGGAGGAGTGGTTGCTGCATTATCAAAGTTAATTGCAGTTGTATAGCTTCCATTGGCCAGAGGTATGGATGAACTGACTCCAACTACAAGTTCTCTATATTTAGAATCGCTTTGCATATAATTCACCTACTCATTATGATTTATTAAGAAAATAACTTAAATAAATGCAGTGGTTTAGTCAAATAAAAAGTATTCATTTCCATATTATTCATTTTGATCAGTATGTGTGATTTAAATATCTAGATTTCCAAAATAATCTTGTTGTGATATCATAATATTGCCAGTTGTGCAAATGAAAAAACTATAACCGGAGGAAGAAATGAAAAAGCCGCTTTTGGTAATTCTGATAACATTTTTATGTATAAGCTGTAGTGCCTGCACCTTGAACAATTCATTCAGTGATAAGCCCGATGAAGGTATAGAGCTTACCGGACAAAAGCCTGCGGAGGCAACACCTATGCCGACTCCCACTCCTGAACCGCCCAAAAGAGCCGTTATTTTGGCTGTCGGAGATATAATGTTTCACTCACCGCAGATTAAAGAGGCGTTTAACAATGGCACATATGATTTCACGTCTTCTTTTGAGGACATAAAAACAGTTATTCAATCTGCAGATGTTGCCATAGGTAATTTGGAAACTACTGTTAACACTAAAAGAAAGCCCTCGGGCTACCCCAGGTTCAATGCACCTGCAGAGGTGCTTGATGCTATCGGCAGCTCCGGCTTTGATGTTCTTGTAACTGCAAACAATCATTCTGCTGATACCGGAGAGGATGGGATAATCAGCACTGTTGAGAATATCAGACAGAGAGGTATGATTGCAGTAGGAACAGGCGAGGTCGGAAAAGACAAATATGCAATAATTGAGAGAAATGGAATAAAATTCGGTGTACTGGCATATACCTCGAGTACAAACGGTCTTCCGGCTTCTGAAGAGATGGTTAATATTGTATCCATTGAAAAAATAAAAGGTGATATAGAACTGGTAAAGCCAATGTGTGATTTCCTCATAGTATACATACATACCGGTACTGAGTATTTAAGAGAAGTGGAAGAAGATCAGCAGCTTCTCTTCAGAGCAGTGGCAGATGCCGGAGCTGACTGCGTACTGGGCAGCCATCCTCATGTTGCAAGACAGTCCGAGTTGTATAAGACAGGTGAGAGAGAGGTCTTTATCAACTACTCACTGGGTAATTTTCTGTCCAATCAAAATGATAAATATACTGATATTGGAGGAATGGTTCAATTAAGCATTGTCAAGCACGAAGGTAAAGTAATGCTGGATGGTTTTGAGATTCTTCCCGTTTACAGGTTAAGATATAAGGACGGAGACAAAACCATAAGGAAGGTTGTTCTATGCAGTAAGGCATCAGATTATGAACATATATCCGATACAGTTAAGAAATATATAGAAAAGGTCAGTATGGAAATAGGACAGCTGATAACAGTTGACAATAAACACTAAAAAGATTTAACTGCTAACTGATAGCCGCTGGCTTCTAATCCTGGAATTAGGCTTCGAAGCTTTTTTCAATTAGATGTAAGTGACTCGGAGTTAGTAGTTTTTTTGAAATGATTTTGTAAGACTATTTAAATAGTAAAAATAACCTATTGTAATATTAGAAATATTTATGTAAACTAGAAACAAGTCCGAATTATGCTGAATTCACTTAATTTTGGTTATTAATCAAAATAGTGAAACGGGGGAACTAAATCAAGCTGGGGTGAATTGCAATTGCTGCGCAATTGCTTGGCACAACATCCTTGTTGTGCTGCTGCTGCGAAGCAAACAATAAATTGGCACAACATCCGTGTTGGACATGCAATGCAAAAAAATGCATAGGGCAAGCTCTCTGCCCGAACCCGTCAACTAACCCCGTAAGCAAATAAACAAATCTGAATACTGTAAACAGATTTGTTCACCTAACTATAGACAGTTATTCAGGCTGTTTATTATGGAGAGGAGAGAAAAATGAAAAGGGGCAGGTTTTTAGTTTTTTTTCTTATTATTGCTTTAAGTACCATCTGTGTCGTAAATGCAGATGTACTGAAGTTTGGCAGTAGAGGTACTGAAGTGAAGGAGCTGCAGTTGAATCTGGAGCTGCTGGGCTACTTTAACGGAAATGCAAACGGCATATTCGGTAATGCAACCAGGGACGCTGTAAAAAAATATCAGGCAAGTAATGGTTTTATAGCTGCCGGAGAAATCGACAAAGCATTATTTGAAAGAATTGCATTAGTGACAGCAGGTTACACAGTGACAAAGAGTGACATAATATACTGTCAAAGGATACTTAAAGAATTGGGTTATTATAAGGGGAAAGTGGACGGTATAGCAGGACCTATGACGGAAGGTGCGATAACAAGCTTTCAGGAGAGCGAGAAGCTAAAGCCCACAGGAAAATTGAACAAGCATGTCTATATGCTTCTAAGTGAAAAAGACACAAAATCCTCCGGTATTCAGATAACCAGCAGAGGAGGGGGAGTTGATAGAAAAGAGGTTATGGCATCAGCAAGTCAGACGGCAGAAGTAGAGCTTCTGGACTGGTGGAGTGAAGCCAACACTGTTTTTTATATCGATGCTGAAGCTGTTGTTGTGGACTTATGGACCGATAAAAGCTTTAAAATGGTGAGAACTTATGGAACAAATCATGCAGATTGTGAGGCTTTAACCAAGGAAGATTCCGAGATTATAAAGGACATCTGGGGCGGTGACTGGAGCTGGAGCAGACGGCCTGTTATAATTGAGATTGATGGCAGAAGACTGGCAGCTTCCATGGCTGCAATGCCTCATGCAGGTCTTGACAACAAAGAGGCTGGAGCTTATGTATATGGCAGAAGCGGAGGCTACGGCTACGGCTACAATCTTGATAAAATAAAGGATAATGGCATGGATGGCCATGTAGATATACATTTTTTAAACAGTAGAACACATGGTACCAATACTGTTAATGAAGCACATCAGAAGGCTGTGCTGGAGGCTGCTGGACAATAGAATAACAGAAAGCTGACCGGAGTAATAAACTCCGGTTTATTTATTTTTTGCAAATGTGATATAATAGCACATAATAGATTGAAAGAGAGCTTATATATGAATATCATGTATTTAGGAAAAGAATATGAAGCATCATTTAAAGCTTTTCATGGAAAGGAAGCAAAGATTTTTCTTAGAGAAAAAGGCTTTGAGATTTACATAAACAACGGATGGGATAATGAAAAGAAGAATAAAGTGCTGAATGAAGGACTAAAAAACTGGTTTTATAGAGCTGCAGAAGAGGTAATAGCTAAGAGACTGGAATATTTCAGAGAAATTATAGGCGTCAGCTATAATGACTTTAGAATAAAGGAGCAAAAAACACGTTGGGGAAGCTGCTCCAGCAAGCAAAACCTGAATTTTAACTGCAGGCTTGTTATGGCGCCTTTATGGGTGCTTGATTATGTTGTGGTTCATGAACTATGTCATTTGAAGCATATGAACCACTCCAAGGAATTCTGGAATGCAGTTGCCTTATATTGTACTGAATATAAAGCTGCAAAGGATTGGCTCAAAAAAAACGGGAGAAGCTTAAACTTCACATAGCATTGAAAAGGAGGGTGTATTATGATAAGACCTTTAAGGGAAAGAGATAGAAACATACTGTTGGACTTTGTGAAAAATGAAAGTGAGATTAATTTGTTCATCATCGGAGATGTGGAAAATGACGGCTTTGATAAGGATTTTCAAAAGCTGTGGGGCGAGTTCAGTAAGTCCGGTGAACTGATTGCTGTTCTCCTTAAATATTTTGACAGCTGTATATTCTATTCCCGCTTGGAGTTTGATATCAAGGGCTTTTATGAAATAATGCAGAAAGAGGATTTCAAGCTGCTTTCGGGGGAAAAGTCCATAGTAGAAAAATTTGAGAAGGTACATAATTTCAGCAAAAAAAGAGATACATATCTTTGCAAGCTTGATAGCAAAAACAATCTTGTGCCCCTGACTCAAAAGGACAGGTTGAAAAAAGTAGAGCTGAAGGATATAGACAGAATACTTAAGCTTTACAGCCTTATAGATGAGTTTGAAAATGTTTCGGCAGAATCAACAAAAAAAGGCTTTGCCGAAGGAAACAAGAGAGCTTATTATATCGAAGAAAACGGAGAAATGGTTGCAATAGCGCAGACAACGGCAGAAAACAGCTCATCGGCAATGATTGTAGGTGTTTGCACTCATCCTGATTATAGAAACATGGGATATGCTACCTCTTGTATGACAAAGCTTTGTGGTGAGCTTTTGGAAGAAGGAAAGAGTTTGTGTCTTTTTTATAACAATCCAAAGGCAGGCAGCATTTATAAGAGAATGGGATTTACGGATATAGGCATGTGGACAATGTACAACAAATAAAATGCAGCCATAGGCTGCATTTATTGCTTTTTGGACTGCTCCAGTGCTTGCTCTGCAAGCTGTGTAAATTTTCTATGTGTTTCGGTAGCTCCTGTTACTGCATCAACAGCAGAAGGGGTCTGTACCGATATCAGAGCGTTCTCCAAAGTGTCATATACTTCAGTCAGATTTATGCCTGACTGCTCTGCATACTGATTCTGATAAAGCGTGTAACTGGATTTGAAGAGAAATACCTTGGAGGATTTTTCGTCGTAAATAACATCAGAAATTTTTCCGTTTTCTATTGTAATAGAAACGTAGGGTGTCCAGCCTTTATCATCTTCAGTGCCGCTTGCAAGATAATTTCCGTCCTTGCTGATGTTTCCATCCTTTGCTGATAAAAGTGCATTTGAAACAAGTGCCTTAAAATTGTCTGAAGTATTTGTAGCTCCTGCAACTGCATCTACCATAGTGATGTCCTGTGAAGCAACAAGGCTCTCGCGGAGAGTCTTAAGTACGGCAGGATAATCAATTCCGGTCTGAACATTAAAGCTTTTATGGTATTCAGTGTCCAAGGATTTTTTAATATTTGCCCTTTCGTCATATTTTGCTTCTGTTATTCTATTGTCCTCTATAACTATAGTCAGTTCAGGAGTCCAACCCATTTCATCAGGCAGTCCGTACACAGTATATCTACCATCTCTATATACTGTTGCGGTATTTGAGGATGCTTCTGACAATGAAGTGCAGCCTGCTAAAAACAAAGCTGCAGAAGTTAATAGTAAGAAAATGGCTAAGAATTTTTTCAATTGGTTTTCCTCCTACTGTGTATTCGAATATCATTATAGCACGTCCAAAATATATGTAAAGCAAAATAAAAAAACAGGAAGCATATAAGAATAGCTTCCTGTTTTATTTATTCATTAATCAAAATACAAATATGAGGCTCTCGCAAATTTAGTGTTTTTCCACCATCTCTTTATCCAAGGCATTACATAATAATCCAGGCCAAACGCTCCTCCGGCACCGCCGAGCAGTGCAATGCTTGCAAATACATACCAGAGTATATCCCAGCCTGCCATAGCTGAAACTATAAAGTTTCCGCAAAGGAATATGGAGCCAATGGAGGCAAAGAAGGTGAACAAGCCGGCTATTAATGCCAAGCCTATAAATATTTCCAGAAGAACAACTGTTGACTGGAACAGGAAGGCATTAGGTGCAACTATGGTATCTGTGAACCATTGATATATACCTAATGGCTTAGACAGTATAGGAGCAGCATATTGTGTCGCTGCTGCTGCACCTTCTGCGGCAGCTCCTGCCGCTGAAGCGCCTGCTGTAGCAGAAGCTCCTGAGGTTCCTGCAACCTGTACTATCTTGATATTCTCAGGATTGAGCCAACCTTCCTTTACCTTTTTAATACCTTCAAGCAGCCAATGGATACCTACGAATAATCTTAGAGGTACAAGCCAAAGTGTATGAGTTCTATGAGCTAAATGTCCTCCTACAAAGGACCTGTTATGCTTCATATGGAAGAACTCGTGCAGCATGTAGTTCCAAATCAGTCTTAATCCTCCAACGCCCCACAGATAATGCATGTTTACCAGATGCTTCATAGCCATTGCTATAAAGCCTGACATAGGTATGTTCATAACCTCTGCAACACAGTAATGGCTTCCTATGGAAACCATAAAGCCATGGGTGTTAAGCTCGAATTTCTTCTTGTCGTGGTTCTGTATATCAGCAGCAATATTGTGAGCGGCACATTCACCGCTTTGTATTGCAGTTTCAACTATTTGTGGTATTGGCTTTCCGCCTATTTCATAATATGCATTGTCGCCAACAGCATATACGTTATCGTAATCAACGCTTTGCAGGTAATCATTTACCTGTATCCTGTTTCTCTTGCCCTCAGTCAGGCCTGTTTGCTTAACAAACTCATTACCTTGAACGCCGCATGTCCATATAAGGGTCTGAGCCTTTATTTCTCTTCCGTCCTTAAGCTCTATACCATCGGGATTTGCTTTTACTATAGCCGCATTAGTCAGAACCTGAACGTTCTTCCTTCTCAGATATCTTTCTGCTTTCTTTTGAAGGCTTGGTCTCAGTATAGGTAAAATATTGGGAAGGGCTTCTACATTGTATATAGTCACTTCAGATTGGTCGATTTCATGCTTCTCGCAAAGCAGCTTCTTCCACTCAAAAAGCTCTCCGACTACTTCTACACCTGTAAAGCCGGCTCCGGCAACTATAAAAGTCAGAAGCTCCTTACGCTTTAATGCATCTGTTTCTTCTTTAGCCTGGAGAAAAACTGTCTCAATGTGCTTCTTGATTTTTAGAGCGTCCTCTAAAGACCAGATAGTAAATGAGTTTTCCTTTACTCCTTCTATACCGAAATAAGCAGGCTCGCTTCCGCAGCCAAGAACCAAATAATCATAAGTATAAGTTCTCTTTTGAGAAACCAAGGTCTGGTCCTTGTAGCTGATGCTATCTATTCTGTCTCTGATAACCTGAACCTTGGTAGCTTTGAATACATGGTACAAATCTACCATTACACTTTCCTTTTCTGTTCTGTGGCCTGCAATTTCATGCAGTTCAGTCATTAAGGTGTGGTACGGTTTGTCATCAATCAGCATGATCTCAATGTTGTCATTTTTCTTGAATCTTTTACCAAGTACCTTTGCAGCCTCAACCCCCGCATAGCCGGCACCAAGTATTACGATTCTCTTAGTATCTGCCATTGATACCCCTCCTTGAAAAAAATATGAATCTACATAGATAATTTTATAACATATTCATTATATAATAGTTATCAACTAATTACGATACTTTTCTACATAAAACTTTTAACATTTGTGTATTTTTTTTCATTTATCAGCTGCCGGTTATAAATTGAAGCTATTATGTAAAATAATAGTAACAATACATATGCATGTACATACTATGATATTGAAAAAAAGGCAAGTTGTACTGTATGCGCAACTGCCTGTAAAGGAGGTGTAGTTATGTCAAACGTTTGTGGATGCGGCACAGCGCCTGCAGCGCCTGTCGGCGGATTATTCAAGGATAACGGATTCCTGCTGCTGTTACTGCTCTTTATACTTTTGGCAGCCGGACCAATCTGGGGCTGTGACAACAAGTTCTTCTTCATAATAATCCTTGCGATAATAGCATTTGGAGGATTCGGAAGAGTATTCGGCATAGGTATATAGCTTATTGATTATAACTGATAATGGCATAAAGCTACCCACTTTATGCCGTTATCAGTTCTTTATTTGACATATCTTTCTTAACTTTTTCCAGTACATCGAGCAGCAGGTGATATTCTTCATAGAAAACTATTACAATATCATTGGGCTCTGCACTAAGTATGGCCTTTTCCAAAGCCTTTTCCTCAGAAAGCTCTATAGTCACATCCTTTGGGTCTATAATGGAATCGCGACATCCATCTTCGAGGATTTGAGCTATTTCACCTACGGCTCTACCACGTCTGTCTTTATCCTCTTTTATAAAAATCCTGTCAAAGCTGTTTCCGCACATCTGGCCTATTTTATAGGTGCTGGAGTCAGTCCTGTCGCCTGGCACTCCAATTACGCCTATGAGCTTATTCTTTTTCATCTTCTTCAATGTATCGATTATGCATCTGTAAGCATCAATATTGTGACCATAATCCAATATAACGCTTATGCCGTTTATATCAAACATATTGAATCTTCCGGGATTATCTTGAACATTCCCTTTGAAGCTCCCAAGTCCTTTAGCGATATCATCCAAGGAAATTCCCAAAGCATGCGCTCCTGCTGCAGCTGCGAGGCTGTTGTATATATTATATTCCAGCAGGCCGTTATGCGTTGCCGGAATATCTGCCACTGTGATAAACGGAACTATTTCTCCATTTTTGCATATGCATAAGCAGTTATTAAATTTGAAAAATGCTGTTCCGTTATTAGCTGCGTGTGCACTTATAACTTTATTCTCAGCATCAGTTGAAAAATATATGATGTCTGATTTCACTCTTTCAGAAAGTGCAACACAATTTGGGTCATCTGCATTGAGTATGGCATATCCGCCGGGCTTTATCGCTTCCACTACAAGAGATTTTACAAATGCCAGATCTTCTATGGTATTTATTCCATCTATTCCAAGATGGTCTTCGCTGATGTTGGTTATTATGCCTGCATCTGCAGCAGCATAGCCTAGTCCACGCTTTACAATTCCTCCCCGGGCTGTTTCCAATACTGCATAATCCACTGTGCGGTTCATCAGCACGGTTTTTGCGCTTATGGGCCCTGTGTTGTCTCCCTTATTTATACAGGTGTTTCCGATATATACTCCACTGGTTGTAGTCATACCTACTGTATAACCCATGGAAGATATAATATGAGATATCATTCTTACAGTGGTTGTTTTGCCGTTGGTTCCCGTAACTGAAACAATGGGAATAGTGTAGTCCTTTTCCTCGGGGCAGAGCAGGTTGACTATTTCTTTTGCTACATTGCGAGGTTCACCTACTGTTGGGTGATGATGCATTCTGATCCCGGGAGCTGCATTTATTTCTATAATTGCACCGCCGGTTGCTTTTATTGGGATTGAAATATCCTTTGTAGTAATGTCTATACCTGCCACATCCAGGCCGATTATACCGGCTGCAAGCACTGCAAGCTCTGCATTTTCGGGATGAACGGTATTTGTAACGTCTACCGCAATGCCCCCTGTACTGAGATTATCATTTTCCCTCAGCTGTACCTGCTGACCTGCAAGTGGTACATAATCCAGGCTCATGTTATGCTTTTTCAAATAGGATTCGATGATTCTGTCTACTTTTATTTTTGTCAAAGGCTTTTCATGGCCTTCTCCACGTAAGGGATTGCAGTTTTCTTTTTCAATAAGCTGCATAATGGTGCTCTTTCCGTCACCTATAACCTGGGCGCATAATCTTTGTGCTGCTGCCGCCATTTTATTTCCTATTACCAGTAGCCTGTAATGCTCGCCTTCAATGTATTTTTCAACAAGAATTGTATCTTTGAACTCACTGGCAATTCTAAATGCTTCCCTGACTTCTTCGGGAGAGCATAAATTTACCGATACTCCCTTTCCTTGATTGCCGAAATTAGGTTTGACCACAACAGGATATCCCAACTCTTCACTGTATTTAACAGCTTCATCTTCGTCTCTAACAACCTTTCCATCAGGCACCGGTATTCCATATTCTCTAAACATGGAATTAGACAGAGATTTATTGCATGAAGTATCAACCGCTATGCAGCTGGAATTCTCAGTAAGGGTTGCCTGAAGCCTTCTTTGATTTCTACCGTAGCCGAGCTGCAGAAGGCTCCCGTCTGCTATTCTTATTACAGGAATATTTCTTTTTTCGGCTTCTGCTTTTATTACAGAAGTACTGGAGCCTAATTCATATGCTATGCATTTTTTTCTTAGTTCCTCCAGCTTGATGTCAAAGCTGCAGCTTTTACTCTCAAGCAGGCAGTTGACAATCTCTACAGCCAGCAGACCTGATTCCATGCCGGCTAATTCATTGGTAAATCCATATATGACATTATATATTCTTTCATTGTCTGCCTGTCTTGTCTTTCCAAACTTGATATCATAGCCCAACAGGTTTTGTATTTCAATAGCTACATGCTCAAGGATATGTCCAAGATATGTCCCTTCTCTAAGCCGCTCTACAAAGCCTCCCTCATGTCCCCTGGAGCACTTATGCCTGTAAATGCCCGGAAGTATTTCAATCAGCTTATCGGTAAAGCCGTCAATCATATTGGAAGGGGTATCATAATATTCTTCAAGGTCTATAACCAGCTTGATAACGGGAGAATGGCTGTATATATTTCTTCCGTTGTAAGCATGGCTGCTTATTATGTTCACTTTTTTTCCTCCTTGTTTTGTTTCCCAACGATTTCGACAGAATTTTCATGATCCTCACTGTTGATTATTTCCTGCCTTCCAGGTATGTTGAACCCATAGCCGCTGGGCAATACATGAAGCATAACATTGGTAATGGCTAAGGGCTCATTGGGGTATTGCTCAGATATGTTGGTGTATCTTATGGCTCTTCCGTCTATGACGGTTGCAACTCCGGACCCTGTCACATCAAATGTAAGATCGTCATGAACTATTATGGCTGTATCCTCATCAATGCCTATTCCAAGTATGTTGGGATTCTGTGCTACGGCTGCCAGCAGTCTTCCGATTCTTCCTCTTTGATTAAAATGCTGGTCGATTATTACACCTTCAAGCAGCCCCATACCTGGGGCCATCTTTAAAGTGCATTTTCGGGGGGCTTCTTCATCGTTGCCTTCGACTACCATTATCTCACTCATCATAGAAGCACCGGCACTTGTGCCTGCAATTACTTTACCGGAGTTATAGCTTTCAAGCACTGCTTTATGGGTATCAGTCCCGCCTAAAATGCTGGATATTCTAAGCTGGTCTCCGCCTACAAAGAATATCCCGTCAGCATCCCTGATTACCTTGATATTTTCACTGTCGTTTGTATCATCCCTGCAGGTGATATTAATAGGATGAATATTATCTGCACCTAGCTGACTGAGTATTTGCTTGTATTCAGCAGCAGCTTTTCCAGGGCTGTTTGTTGCAGTAGTAATAAGTGCTATATTAGGGGCCTTCTTTTTAGTAGAAGCAATAAAGGCTTTCAATATTGTCTTATCTGCCTTTTTATCCTCTGCTCCCCCGATAATAATAAGTGTTCCCTTAGTTTGTGGCTCTGACACATTAACACTCCTTTTGGAGGTATGATATGTAGAATTTCATCAAAATTAAAATGAAATCTACTATGAAAAGCTACTTGGATTCACTATAATATTCTTGCAAATTTGCAGCTAAATATTCAGAAAAATATGTTGCAGGGCATACTTGAAATGCTAAGTTTAGAAATAATTGACATATGAAATCAAATAAAATATAATAATCAAGTAAGTCTGGAATTGGAGGAATAATATATGACACCAGCAAATAGCTTTGTTGAATAATGAATTAAATATTCATTGGAAAACAGTGCCTGACAATCTCAGGTCTATTTGTCCTGTTTTCCTTTTCAACAAAGTAGTATGATGGTGGTATAGTATTCCTGAAGCAAATATGTCTGTTTGACCGTACTTTGTACGGTTTTTTTGTTTATAATAAGACCGGACTGACAGTATAAAAATCGGAGAAGACTGTAATAGCATTAATCATTTGCTATTGCAGTCTTTTTTTTGAAAGGAGGCTTATCTATGCCTTATAGGGTTCTTCAATAATGAAATAATATTATTGGAGGATATGAAATGAGTATAAAAACTTTCAATTGGAATCTGGACATGACAGGTGCTCACATGGTGGAGAGATATTGTCACAACTGCGGTAAAAAAACAATCTTCACCGACTCGCAGAAAAGGAGAAGAAACGGCAACGGAAAAACAATATATGAATATGCGATATACAAATGTGATAGGGAGCATACCTGGAACAAGCTTTTGACAAGCTACAGCGCTCACACTGACATTAATGTGTTTTTGGAGGAAGAGAGCAGGGAGCTGTCCTTGTTTGAAATGCCTGAAGAAATCATAATATCTGATATACAGTCTCAAGGAATAGAGGAGGTACGGATAAAAATTACCTCTGCAGCTTCCAGACTGCGTATAGACAAGCTGCTGGCACAGCAGATCAAGGATATCAGCAGAACGCAAATCAGAAGCTTGATAGAGAAGGGAAGGATACTGATTGACGGACAGCCTGTAAAGCCTGATACCATTGTGAAGAGTGATAATGAAATAAACATAATGCTGAAGGAAAAGTAATGAAATGGTCAGACCTGTTGGTCTGACCATTATGCTCTTTACAGCTTAAATGAGCTGACTGCATGCTGCAGCTCTTGAGCCATTCTGGATAAGCTTTCGCTTGCATTGGAAATCTCAGTCATAGAAGCGGATTGTTCCTCTGAGGCTGCTGAGACTGTTTGAACCTCTCCATTAGTTGTTTTTATTGAGTTCTCTGTATCCTGTATAGATGCTACTATCTGCTGGCTGCCTGTTGCTACTTCGTGAATAGATGATGATATCCCGGAAATCTGACTTGTAACCTGTTCAATAAGTATTACTATTTCCTTAAATGCTTGTCCGGCTGTGGCTACTACTTTGGTACCAATCTCAACCTCTCGTGTACCTTCATCCATTGCTACTATTGCACTTGTTGTATCACTTTGTATAGCATTTATCAATACAGCAATCTGCTTTGCAGCATCCTGTGATTGTTCTGCAAGCTTTCTTACCTCATCAGCAACAACAGCGAAGCCTTTTCCCTGTTCGCCGGCTCTGGCTGCTTCAATGGCGGCATTCAGAGCCAGCATATTGGTTTGACTGGATATATTTGATATAGTGTTGACAATCTGGTCAATCTCTTTTGAACGAGCGCCCAATGTATCAATTACACTCGACAGCTGATGTACCTTCTGTGAAATATTGTTCATCTGCACTACAGCCGTAGATATTGATTCCCCGCCCTCCTTGGCTTTTGCTGCGGATTTTTCGGATGCATCCGTAACAATGTTTGCATTTGCTGCAATCTCCTGTACGCTGGCAGATATTTGCTCTATAATTGCCGCTGTTTCTGTAATTGATTTCATTTGAACATCCGTACTTTCTGCAACTGTTGTAATAGCCGCTGCAACCTGATTGGCTGCCTGTGCAGACTGCTCTGCATTGGCTGTAAGCTCCTCTGAAGCAGCTGCAACCTGCTCGGATGAATCAGCAACCTGTGCTATAAAATTCCGTACCTGCGAGGTCAGATCATTTAAGGAGGCTGCAAGCCTGCCAAGCTCATCCTGAGTTTTTACTTCAACATTTTTAACAGTGATGCTGCCGTTTGCATCACGCTCTATGCCCTTTATCATCAGGTCTGTCTGCAAAGCAATCATTCTGATGATTATCATAGATATAATGAGAGCTATTGTAATTCCTGCTGCCATAATTGCAATCATTATTATTCTCAATAAAATATATCTGGCTTGAGCATCATCATACTCCTGTTTTGCTATGTTCAGTTGAACATCAATAAGCTCAGCTATTTTGTTAGATATGGGGTCGATTGCCTGATAAAGATCGCTGGCTGTAAACAATGCAAGTGATTGACTATTCCTGTTTTGCATAATGCTCTCAAGCTTAACCACTGTCTTATTGGCAGTGTCGAATAAATCTTCGATTTCTGCAGAAAGCTTTTCTTCCTCAGCCACCAGCTTGGTAGACATATAAGCCTTCCACTGCTCGTCAATATTCTTTTTTGCATCGGCCAAATTCTTAAGACCTTCATCCCAGCTGATATTTCCGTTTCTGACCTTGTGAGATGTATCAACAATATTTACGGCATACATATCGGAAACTATTTTCAGCTGCTTCAAGGGAACAACTCTGTCGTTGTATACTGTTTCCAAGCCTCTGTTTGATTCACTTATGCTGCTTAGACCATAAATTCCTATCCCTGCGGCAATTACCGACAGTAATATGACTACTATCAGCATCTTTGCCTTGATCGAAATCTTGTTTAGCGCTTTCATTAACTCAACCCCTTCTTTAGTCCATACCTACAAATAAAGATATGAAAATTCTTAATAAGAAATATATTCTGCAACCAGACTGCATATCCTTTGGAAAACCATTTCCAAGAAACGTATTTAACATAAAATTTACAGTTGTTAACATCTTGTAAACTTTTGAAGCTCAAAGACATTACAGTATAACAGATACTCTGCCATACAATGAGACAGGCTGCCGGGAAGAGTATCTGCCGGCAGCCTGTCTCATATTCACAATATAATATTCTATTTTATGTCTCCGTGCTTCTCATGATCAGACAGCTCTACTATTTTGTTGTTTTCATCCACAAAGACTATACTTGGGCTCAGCTTTCCGGCTTCCTCCTCCGTTACCCAGCAGTAAGCTATGATTATCACATTATCACCCGGCTGCACTAGTCTTGCTGCGGCACCATTAAGGCAGATAACTCCACTGTCCGGCTTTCCTTCAATAACATAGGTCTCCAATCTTGCACCATTACAGTTATTCACGATCTGAACCCTTTCACCCGGAAGGATATTTGCTGCCTTCATCAAGGTTTTGTCTATGGTAATACTGCCTACGTAATTCAAATTGGCTTCTGTAACGGTGGCTCTGTGTATTTTTGATTTAAACATATTAAGCATCATTTGCTACACCTCCAAACGCAGATTGTCAATCAGTCGTGTCTTGCCGAACTTCACTGCCAGGGCTATGAGTATTTGTCCTTTTAAGCTGTCAATATCCTTTAGTGTAACTGCATCCACGATTTCTACATAATCTATCAATGCAAGAGGTTGCTTGCTGATATTATCCACAATCATAGCCTTAACCGCTGATGCATCTGTCTGGCCTGCTTCTATTGCAGCCCTTGCCATGAAAAGTGATTTTGACAGTACAAGAGCTGCGGCTCTTTCTTGGGCACTCAGGTATGTATTTCTTGAGCTCATCGCCAAGCCGTCTGATTCTCTTATTATAGGGCATGGAATTATTTGAACATTCATATTCAGATCCTGGACCATTTTTTGGATAACTGCAACCTGCTGAGCATCCTTTTGGCCAAAATATGCCTTGTCAGGCTCAACCAGATTAAAAAGCTTATTTACTATAGTAGTAACTCCCTTAAAATGCCCCGGCCTGGATGCGCCACAAAGCTTATTGGTAATTGTGTTTACTTCAACATAGGTCATGTAGCTGTCTGGATACATCTCTGAAGGAGCAGGATGAAACACAAGGTCGGTGCCTGCAACGCGGCACATCGCAGCGTCTCTCTCAAAATCTCTGGGATACTTCTCAAAATCCTCATCTGGACCGAACTGCGTAGGATTGACAAATATGCTCACTACTACAAAATCATTCTCTTCATTTGCCTTTTTTATCAGGGATATATGTCCCTCATGCAGATAGCCCATAGTTGGCACAAAGCCGATGCTTTTGCCCAAAGCCTTTGCTTTTCTTATTTCACTCTTAAGGGTTTTTATATTATCAACAACCATCATTTGACTTTTCATTTTCTTCCTCCGTTAGTACAGCTTTTCCAGAACATCGTCATCCATTGTAAATGAATTTTCCGCAGAGGGAAAGTCCATTGACTTCACTTCTCCTATGTATTTTCTGCAGCCTTGCTTTATGAGTTCGCCCAGCGGTTCATACTGCTTCACAAATTTTTTGGGCTTCTCCTCGGGATACATACTGTACATATCCTGCATTACAAGCACCTGCCCGTCGCAGTATTTGCCTGCGCCGATGCCTATGGTTGGTATGGTCAGCTTCTCGCTGATAAGCTTTGCAAGCTTATCAGGCACACATTCAAGCACTATTGCAAAAGCACCGGCTTCCTGAAGCAGAAGAGCATCCTCTATTATTTTTTTTGCCTGTTCTTCGCCTCTGCCTTGAATCTTATATCCACCGAATATGTTTATTGACTGGGGAGTGAGTCCAAGATGTCCCATTACGGGGATTTTGGCAGCTATTATGGCCTTCACCCTATCTATTATCTCCGCACCACCCTCCAGCTTAACAGCCTCGGCATAGCCTTCCTGCACCAGGCGCCCTGCGTTTCTTATGCTTTCCTCGACACTGATGTGATAAGAAAGAAAAGGCATGTCAGCTATTAAGAAGGCTCTTTTGATTCCTCTTGAAACTGCCCTGCAGTGATGGATAATATCATCAACTGTGACCTGCAGGGTGTTTTCATAGCCAAGCATTACCATGCCCAGCGAGTCTCCAACCAATATGCTGTCTATGCCGGCTTCATCAAGAAGCTTCGCTGTTGAATAATCATAGGCAGTCAGCACAGCGATTTTCTCTCGTTTTGTCTTTGCTTGTATGAAGGAAGCTGCTGTGAATTTTTTATCTGTCATTTTATTCTCCTCCTCTAAGTAGTTTCTCCAATGCGGTTATTTTTTCTGTATCCTTTAGTTTTTTCTGCTTTGCCAGCTCCAGTGTATGTATACCTAGAAAGCTGTACAGCCGGGCTATATTACTTTTATTGCTACCGAAAGCTTCGATGTGACGGCTGACTGTTTTAGCATCTCCTCTTGCAATGGGTCCTGTAAGTGCACTGGCTGTTCCCAGCCTGCCTATATTTTCTATGGTGCTTTTTATCAGCGGCATCAAGGCTTCAATACCATCACTATGATTTATGCCTATATCTTCAAGACAGCTTAGGGCTGTATCGGCAACAGTTACAAGATAGTTCGAGGCTATGCATGCTGAAGCATGATAAAGGGCTTTTTTCTCAGGACTTATGATATGATATTTATTATTGGTCCTGCTGACAAGTCCGGTTATGGTTGAAAGACTTTTGTTATTACCTTCTATAAAAAACACTGCGTTGTCAAACATACCGTCAAAACCGCTGTCAGCTATGGAAATAAGAGGATGCACCGAATATGTGCAGCAGCCCTTTTCAGCTGCACTGCCAAGTATGTCTGAAGGCAGTGCACCACTCATGTGAGCTACTATATGCCTGCTGTCCAGAGCTTCACATTTTGAAACACTGTTACATACTGCTTCTATTTGGTCGTCATTTGTTGTAATGAATATCAAATCGGTATCAGCTACAAGATTTTCAATATTGCTGTATGCCTTGCTGCCGGTTTGTACAGCAGCTTTTGCTGCAGAGTCCATAGTCTTGCTGTAATAGCCTTCAACCGAAATGCCATGACTTTTGAGGTAACTGCCATACGCAGTACCAACCTTTCCTGCTCCAATAAATCCGACTCGCATAATATCACTTCCAAAAAACAAAATACTCCTTTCGCGTCAAAAAATGAACATGAAAAGAGCAGCTTTCTATAATCCAATATTTACTGTCCTAGTCCAAATGGATCAAAGCAGTTCATTTTTATAAACGAAATAAGAGGTGTGGCTCATGAAGATACCACCCAAAAACATTTTAGCATATGTTGGTTAATTTTACAATCACTAATTGTATTCTGTATACAAGCCTGTTGAATGAAAAACTAAATTCCAGTTTATAAGATTTAATGTAGAATTTAGTCTTTCTTAAATTCCAGAATTCCTTTACGATGAGATTGAGTTCCCTATCCGCAGTGAAAGGAGTTTTTCTATGAG
>JBMORW010000055.1:0-2928 GCA_049322695.1 Bacillota bacterium
TGGGAACAGATCAGGAACCACTCATAGTCGACGGAGTATATGGAGGCAATACAAAATCAGCAGTAGCAGAGCTGCAAAAGGAGTTCGGCATTACAGCTGACGGCGCAGTGGGAATAGAGACATATTCTAATTTGCTGCATGCTATTAATGTGAAGAATGGCGGTAATATAAATAATACAACTGGTAGTAGTATTGGTTATACCGGCAGTTTTGGAAGTAGTGGTAATCCACTAACAAAATCCCTTGAAAGCTTTAAGCAAATAGGTATCGGGTTAATGGATGGTGCGAAAACAAGAGCGGACAATGCATTTAACTCCACTTATGACTTTTTTAACTGGCTTACGATAGGTGTGCTTGATGGAATAGTCACTAGTTCGGCAGAAAGAGCTGAAAAAGCATTTGATTCAGCATATGATTTTGCAAATTGGTTAACAATTGGTATACCTGATATGGTAAAAGGAGCACTTGCACCTGAAGAGGCATTTTCTGCTGAACATTGGCTTAATAGTTTAGGTCTCGCATCTCTATCCTATTCAGTATTGAAACTTGCTGTAATTGATGGTAGTGATATTGTTACCACAGCTGATTTGCAAAAGAATTTTAATAGGTATTCGAATTCAATAACTACTGTAGCAGATGATACTGTTGAGGAAACGAGTAGCACTACAGTACAAGCTGAAAAGATATCAGGTTCTAATATAAAACATCTTAATGGAGCAATTGGTGAAGCACAAGGCTATAATAACGCATTGGCGAAAGGTGAAATAGGTATTCAAGCTCCTGGTAAAGTAACAGTTTCCGGACCTGATTATATAACCTTTGACCCTAAAACACAAACACTAAATATCTGAGACGCAAAATATTCATCCACAGGAAAATGGCCTAATTCTGCAAAGGGTTTTGGTAGTCAATCGTGGCTCAGTGAGGCTCAGAATGCAATTAATAATATTACGGATGCTACTTTAAAACAACAGGTGCAAAATGCTTTTGATAGTGGTAATATAAATTGGCAGATATTTAAATGGCCGCAATAAGGGGGAGTAAAATGGATTGGATAAATGTATCACAGGTTAAAAAGTTTACACCTATGAAAGATTTTATTGATAAGTACGGAGAACCTATATTTAAACTAGGTGCTAGACCAGTTTATTACATGGGAAATGGTTTTTTAGTTTCCTTTAGTGATAAAATGTTTAAAGTAGAGAATAGTACTAGAATAGAATATGGTGATGAAGGTGAGTATGCTATAAGCATATACTATTTCACAAGAAAACAAGACTTAGAAGCACATTTCAAGATTAAGAATGAGCAATTTGATTTTGAGGGTGATGATTTAGGCGGTACAATAAATATTATAGATGAAATAAGCATAAATTCCTCTTATGAGCAGGTTGCTAGTTTCTTTAAGCAGAAATCGAACCTTGCTTATTACCAAGAAGGGGAAACAAGAGCTTTTAAGAATGGAAAGTTTGATTTTCAGAATAATTTTGTTACATGGGGAAACTATACTTTTTTCTTTTTTGGAAAAAGTAAGAAGACCAAAGTAAGTGGGTTTGAATTTATTTTTAAAGATTAAGTATTATAACACCTTCAAGGTCGCACAGTTCCAGCTGTTGTGGCCTTCCTTCTTTATATGAGCAGAATATAAGGTGGACAGAATAGCCTTAGATTGATGCATAATCAGACATTCCAACCCGGAAAAAATGTTTTCCACGCGATATAAGGCTTAAGGGGGTATCGGAAAGAAAAATCTATACCCATGCATAAATTTGTTACATAAAAGCCCCGAAAGTGAGGGACATAAAAACAATGAAGAGATAGGTGTCAGGCACCGGAGTTATCCAGTTATTTACTTTGTTACAAAGACTCACAGATTCAAAAATTACAAACCAGGAACCGAACTATAGAACTTGTTTATTGATAATTATGAGATATGTTCTACTGTTTGTTTCTGGCTTTTTTCTACAAGCTGGAAATGCCAGAGAAGAAGGAAAGTCCGGGTAATTCTGAGAATGCACCTGGACAGCAGAAAAAGGAAGAAAAACAGAACGGTAACGGAAATGGAAAAGGTAATGGTAATGGTAACGGTAATGGAAAAGGAAGCAATAACAGCAACGGCAACGGCAACGCCTACGGACACATAAAGCAGCAGGAGAGAAATATAATCAACCCTCTTAAGCTCAGAAAAGACATCAACAGATATGTATATGACGGCTTCAGCAATGACCTTTTGAAGGAATATACCCCCGCAGGCTCACCGTTAGCACAGTACTACTCTGCAAATGGCTACATAGTATCCAAGAAGATGTTCGGACTTCACGGCTACAACATACCAGGAAGAGAACTCTCTCCTATTGCAGGAGAGGCTCTA
This sequence comes from Bacillota bacterium, assembly GCA_049322695.1. Taxonomy (GTDB): domain Bacteria; phylum Bacillota; class Clostridia; order Lutisporales; family Lutisporaceae; genus CALGKJ01. Next base: position 2,372 of record JBMORW010000055.1, read on the forward strand.
AAAACCACGGGAGGTATGGCAGGGAGATAGGTGTCAGGCACCGGAGTTATCCAGTTATTGACCGAACAGGAGATAGGTGTCAGGCACCGGAGTTATCCAGTTATTGACCGAATATGAGCCTTCTGGTAATATTAGGATATTGGTATTGTCAGGAGGCTTTTTATATGGAAAGCCATGGAGAGAAGAATATTATGGCTGGATATATCATGTAATCGTTAGAGGAAACAATAAGTAGTATATATTCAAAGAAAATATAGATAAAAAGTGATTTCATAAGGCAGCTTGAAGAGCATAGTTCCATAATGGGTTATACAGTATATACATATGTGTTTATAGACAGCAACTATCATACACTGATACAGACTATGGATAGGAAGCTTAAAAAGGATATGTTGGATAGGCATGAAAGAATAGCTGGATAACTTTGGTGCCTGGCACATATCCCCAGAGTGGATGTAAGCACAACAACCACTTACGGAACAGACTTTGAGCCTTTTACACCACAGGAATGGTATCAGGAGAACAAGGCTGTACTAAACCAGTATCAGATACCGCAG
>JBMORW010000056.1:0-36555 GCA_049322695.1 Bacillota bacterium
CTGGTATCTTTATTTACAAGCTTTATAGCTCTCTCCATTATTACAGCAGCATCCTGCCTGCTTAAATAATCCTCAGGGCGGAAGTATCCCTGATAACCCTTGATGAGCCCATTGGATGCTGCAATATTTATAAACTCTGCCAGTCTGTGATCTGAAGTCACATCCTTGAACTTCAAGCTTGCATCTCCCTCCTCCAAGCCCAATGCATTGACCAGGTATGCCGAGAACTCAGCTCTGGTTATATTTAATGTCGGCTCAAAAGTATCTCCACTTCCAAATATTACTCCCTGGTTGTATAGTTTGTCTATAAATGACTTCGCCCAGCTGGTATTTATATCAGTAAAATATGATTTGCCACTGTAGTTATCCACCCGGATGATTTTCTCATCTCCAAATCTTGCACTGACAGTAGTATCTTCATAGCAGGCATAATACATGCTAAGCTCACTGTAAGCTTTTTTGCCGGTATATCCGGTAATAAAGTGTCTGTCAGAGGGCTTTATGTTAGCAAAGTATTCAGAGTTGGGCTTTCTTATTCCATTGTAGGTATACAGCAAAGTCGGCTCTGCAGGTACCCATCCTACTCCTTCAACAAAAAACTCAGACCAGGCATGCCTTTTCCCGCTGATATTCATCCATTCCCCCGACTTAATGCTTTCATCAATCCAATAGCCCGATACTACACGAGCAGGGATTCCTGCAGCCCTGCACAATGCGGTGAACAGTGATGCATATTCGTCACACACCCCTTTTTTATTTAACAATCCGCTCAAGGCTCCCTTGTTTGCATATAAGCTGCTGCTGTCATAGTCTATATGAAGGTTGACAAAGTCATATATATCCTTTGCCAGCTTAGCAGCAGCTTTTTTGAGGTTAAAGTCTCTCAGCTTTTCCTTTATCTCGACAGAGCTGCTTTCTATTTTTTCTGAAGGCTGCAGATAAAATGCTTTGGTGGGATTATTCTTAAAGGAGGAATAATCGCAATCAATGTTATAAATTTCTTCAGAATAGCTTATGCCACTGTTGGCAAAGTACTTATCTACTGATATAGTCTTCTTTTCACCGGGCTTAAGCTCATGAAATACTATTTCTCCGAAAATATTACCTGCCGCATCTCTTTTTATGATATCAGCAGCCGGCTCAACAAAATAGCTGAGATTGGTCTGATAGGGAGAGCTGCTGCTTACTCCCAATCTCACCATCACTCTGATATTATAAGCCGAGTATGATCCGGTATTGGCAACAATATAGGTCGTTCTGATTCTATATGTGTTTTCATCCTTCCTTGCATAAAAGCTTTCATCTGCAGCCAAAGGAAGAACTTGCAGCATCTGAATCAGAAAAACTATTATCAGTATTACACTCAGAGACCTTAACCTTTTCATAAAATACTCCTTATCAGATATAGTACACCCAGCGGACCCGATATTAACTCCTATTTAATTATATAACAGATTTGACAATTATGAACATTAAGATTTTCTTAATTCTTTACAAATCTCAAAGTATTCTTCCTCCAGCTGCTGTTTCAAATCCGGCTGAATATTGATATCCGACAGCTTACCCGCCAAAAAGGAAAGTCTGTTTTCAAGCAGCATCCTGCTGTTTGAGTCCTTTATTTCTTCATTATTTAAATTATCTTTCTTCCTGCTTTTTTCCAGATAGTAGCCATAGCCTCCCGGATATTCCACAATGGCATGCTTCTGTACAGCCAATGTCCTTGTACTGATTTTTTCTAAAAAGTATCTGTCGTGGGATACAAATATCAATGCTCCTTCATAATCCAGCAAAGCCTCTTCTATTTTTTCTTTAGAGTATACGTCCATATGATTTGTCGGCTCATCCAATACCAGAATATCCTTGCCGGAAAGCATTATTTTTAAAATAGACAGCTTACTTCTCTCACCAACACTCAGATTTCCAACTTTTTTGAATACCTCTTCTCCCCGGATTAAAAAGCACCCGAGCAGCAGCCTTGCTTCATTGGAACTAACTCCTTCAGCCTTTATCTCATCAATAATACTGTTTTCCATGTTCAAATTCTCATGAAGCTGCCTGTAATATGCCAGCCTGCGGTCTTTGCTTATTATCACATTACCGTCATATTCGCTGTCATTACCGCAAATGATATTCAGAAAAGTTGTTTTTCCGCATCCGTTTGGACCGGTAAGACAATATCTTTCCTTATTTTTTATAATAAGGTTTACATCCTTGAATATCATTTGATCCCCATAGCTTTTAGTTACATTTTCCACTCTCATCACTATATTTGCTTCGGAAGAAGGATTGGAAAATTCAAGGTTTATTTTTTCAATTTCCTTGGGCTTTCCAACCTTTTTACTTTCCAGCTTCTCCAAAGCCATCTGTTTGGATTTTACAACTCTGAACTGCTTTTTGGCTCTTGACCTCCAAAAATCATTCTGTCCGGCTGCAGTATGTGCAGATTTGAACCATTCCTTTCTTTGACTTATAATCTTAACAAGCTTTTCCTTTTCCCTTTTGTAGCTTTCATACTTCGCCAGCTGAGTCTTCAGTTCGATGTCTTTTTGCCTTACATAATCAGTATAGTTTCCATTATAGGTATTGCAGCCTGTGCTATTCATTTCTATTACCCTAGTACAGACATTATCCAAAAGCTTCCTGTCGTGGGATACTATGAGCACCGTACCTTTGTAATTCGTCAGAAAGCTTTCCAATTGTTCAAGCTGCTGCATATCAAGGTGGTTATTCGGCTCATCCAGAATGAGAAATTCTGCTCTGGTGCACATCGCCCTTGCTAAAGTAACCTTAGTCAACATACCTCCGCTAAGCTGAGCAGCCGTTTTATGCATATCACTTTCAGACAGCCCTAGTCTTTTAAGCACATGTTTTGCTTCGGATATCAAGTTCTTATGGACCTCATCCACATCATCCCGATCAAGTACTAACTGCAGCACTGTTTTATGCTCTTCATATCTAATACTCTGTTTTCCGTAAAATACTGATGTCCTGCTTGGGTAGAAATAGCTTCCTTCATAATTATTATCTTCGCCTGCCAGAATGTTCAAAAGCGTTGTTTTCCCTACACCGTTTACGCCCAAGAGTCCTACCCTGTCGCCCTCATTGATAAAGAAGCTTATGTTTTCAAATATTTTTCTAATGTTAATGGTCTTTTCAAGTTTTTCCACTCTTAACAACATATAAAAAAGCACCTCCATGCATATAGCTGACAGAAGTGCTTGACGGCAAAAAAGTATAATCAATAAAAAACACAGGTATAAACCTGTGAGAGAATCATATATTCAGATTGCCACAACAAATCAAACCCGGGTAATCGTATACTCCAGGTGCACTCCCATCAGATAAAACGATATTATTTTCTGATTTGGTTAAGTGCATTATTGTACATGGCTTCTCCTTCCTAAATACATAAAGTAGACTTCAATAATATTATATACAAAACTGGGGAAAAAGCAATAGGTAATTAACTTCTAACCTCTAACTGCTAACTGCTATAATAAGTAAGTGCTTCGAAATCATTCTCAACATAGCGGTTAGTGGTTGGAGGTTAGTGGTTGACAAGACTAAGTCTCAGACTTAGTCCTGCCTTATATCTTCAACTCTGCCGTTGTTAACCCGTACTATCTCTGTGGGTGACGTTTTTATCAGTGAATTAGGCGAGCCTCCTCCGCTTATAATCATTTCCTTTTCCATTACTCTTCTGTCAACTATAAACTCTGCCTCATATCCGAAGGAAGGAACTCCTCCGCATGGATATCCCGTTTGCTGCAATATTTCATCAGCATTCAGAGTGCGCATTTTACTCGAGCCTGTCAGCTTTTTGAGCTTATCCTTACTTACCCGGTCCTCACCCTTGACTATGGCAACTATAAGCCTTCCCCTGTCGTCCAGCATACATATATTCTTTACCAGATCCTCCGGCTCAGCTTCGGCAGCCCTTGCCGCTTCCTCAACAGTGTGGCAGGATTCCTCAAATACAAGATGCTGACCCTCTATACCATTATCAAACATGTACTTTTTAATTTTTAATTCATAATCAGTCATAGAAAAATTTCTCCTTTAATTTTTTTCGGTTGCGAGTTGCGAGTACATTCCTTCAGAATGTTCGAATTGCGAGTAAGCTTTATCGCCTAGCCTTAGCAGTAAGTATACTGCTTTTGCTGTTTTTATCTATTGGTAATCGGTTTTAAGGCCTAACTAATCCCGCAACTCACAACTCGTAACCCGAAACTGTTCTTATTTCCCTTACCTCTGACCTTGTCACCTATCATCTATTCCCTATAGCCTTATTAAGTCTCTCTTTTACTCTGTCCGCTCCCATTACCTTCATTACCTGCAGAAGGTCAGGTGTTGTTCTTCTGTTGGCTATGGCCACCCTTATGGTTCCCATTACATCACCAATGTTTCCCTTATATGCATCCTTGTTCTTTTTATATTCCTTCATATTGGACGCATAGCCGAGAGTTTCACAGAAATCCTTGATTCCGTTAAACCAGGTTTCATGATCTCCATCTAAATTAAATATTTCCAAATATGCATTAAGTATTCTCTTTATTTCATCCTGCGTCATATTATCAGCAAAAGCATATCCGTTTGATATCTCAGCATAGAAAAGCTCATCAAAGAAGTAGGAAATATAAGGCTTGACATCCGACCACTTTCCGATATCCTTTCTTGGCTTTTCACAGCCTCTTTCTATGCCAAGAATCTGCTTGGTATAAGCTTCATGCTCGGATATGAGGCTGAAAAGCTCAGCATCATATTCCTTTGCCCATGAATAAGCAAGCTCAAATACCTCATCAGTTGTCATCCTGGATATGATTTCCTTGCTCACATCAGTAAGCTTTATAATATCAAACAAAGAGCCGCTAACTGACATCCTTTCGGTGTCAATATTGAACTCGATATTAGGTTTATCCGGATTATCCCTTCTCCAATCCTCAAAGTTAGAGTTAATCAGATTCAAAAGATACTCTCTGACTGCCTGAACAGGATAGCCCTCATCATGATAAAATGATACTGCTGCCTCGGGATCTTTTCTCTTGCTGAGTTTTCTCTTGGACGTATCCTCCATCTTCATAATGGGAGAAACATGTACGTACTGCGGCTTTTCCCAGCCAAGCGCCTTAAAGAGCTCAAAGTGAAGCGGTACTGATGAAAGCCATTCGTCTCCTCTTACTACGTGAGTAGTTCTCATAAAATGATCATCAACTGCATGTGCAAAATGATATGTGGGTAAACCATCTGATTTAAGGATTACCAGGTCTTGATTATTCTCCGGAAACTCAATCTCCCCTTTTATTCTGTCATTGAGAACTATCTTGTTCTCCGGATTTCCCTTTGATTTTAGCCTTACTACAAAGGTCTTACCCATAGCAAGCTCTTGTTGGATTTGCTCCAGTGTATAATTCCTGTGAGCAGCCCATTCTCCGTAGTAACCCGGTGTAAGCTTCTGCTCCTCCTGCTTTCTTCTTATTTCATTAAGTTCCTCTTCACTGCAGAAGCATGGATAAGCATAGTCCTTCTCAATAAGATGCTTAACAAAAGTTTGGTATATTTCTGCTCTTTCGCTTTGCTTATATGGCCCATATTGCCCTTTCTCAGTGTCGGCACCTGTTGCACCCTCATCAAACATTATTCCGAATTTGCTTAAGGCCTTAATTATGCTTTCTATTCCGTTCTCCACTTCACGCTTCTTATCAGTATCCTCTATACGCAAATAGCATACCCCGCCTGATTGATGAGCCAGCCTTTCATCAATCAGAGATACAAACAGGTTACCAAGATGCACAAAGCCTGTAGGGCTTGGTGCAAACCTTGTTACATATGCACCTTCGGGAAGCTTTCTATGGGGATATAGGGTCTCATACTCCTCAGGAGTCCTTTTTATATGGGGAAATAACAAGTCAGCCAGCTTTTTACAATCGTTCATAAACATCATCCTTTCATAATCAATAAGAATAAAAAAACCCTTCATCCAAATAGGACGAAAGGTATATTTCCGTGGTACCACCTAAATTGACCTGATAAGCAAAATATAGCTTATCAAATCCACTCTTCCCTTATAACGGAGGGTTCCGTAAAGCTTACTATGACAAAAATGCTTTTCAGCTTCTGCTCCAAGGCTTCCTTCAACAGCCACATTACCGAATTTCCACCCTCATCGGCTCTCTATGAACAGTCTCTGTCTACTCTTCCTCTTCACAGCATTTAAATATTAGCACTGTAAGAATAGCACTATATTACAAAGTGCAATTTTTGCTGCTTGAGAGTTAGTATAATATTACTGATAAGTTTTGTCAAGTATTTGCCGCTTCAGCGTTCCAATCCAGATACAAGCGGGGCAAAAACACTGATCCGTTGTATTTTTACACAAGAATGTGGTTTTTATTACATAGCCTATATATAATATCCTTGATGTAACTATACTTAAGTGTTACAATTTTTGATAGGTGCGGAAACAACTTTCTGCATTCTGAACATAGATATTAATATATAGGGGGATGTTGTATGGATCTAAACTTGTATTATGATACTCTCAGAAAACGCAATAACACTATGCTTATTCGCTTTCTGAGCATTATCATGGGACTCGGCTCAGTGGGCTTCTTGCTTTCGGAGCTCCTGATGGATGCCGCTTCAAGAAACTGGGTCAGGGGTATGGTTTCTTTGGCAGGGTGTGCAATACTGGCTATAATACCTCATATTCTCCGAAGGCTGAAGACCTCGGAAAAAATACTGACATACACTGTAATGACATGCTTTCTAATACTCTATGCGCTGGTTGTTTTCATGTATTATTATTCAACAATTAACTGGGCTATAGGATTTATAATAATAGCCTTCAGTGTTATGTTCTTAGACAGGCTGCTTCTTATTTACAACCTGTTATCCGTATATGCGGTCAACCTGATAATTATGCTCATGTATCCCGAATATCTGTATGAAAACCCTGCAGTAGGCACTATTGTGCGGTCATTTATCATAGCAATATATGCAATTGTAATGTTTCTCATGAGCAATATATTCAAAAAGGCTTTTGAAGAAAACGGCAGACAATTCCAGACTATAAATGCTAAAAATGAAGAGAATGAAAAGCTTATGCTGAACATAAGCAATATTATCCAATCCGTAAATCAGCTGGGAAATGAAGTGAACAAAGCCGTGCTTGAATCTACACAAGGCTTGGAAGAAATAGCAGCCAGCTCAGGAGTGATAGCCCAGAATTCAAACAGCACAAAGCAGCAGATGGACAGTATAAGCAGAAATGCATCTGAATTTAACAATAGTATGAACCATGTTTATAAAAGTACAGAGGAGTCAAATAAGCTTGCTGAGAATATGAAAAAACTGGCAGAAGCAAGCAGAAATGATACCAAGGTTTTGGAAAAGGCTATGGACAATATAGAAGCTTCCATAACTGAGGTTGATACCTATATGCAGAATCTTGATTCAGGCTTTAAGAGTATCCAGGAGGCAGTCAACAAAATTACAGGAATAGCAGAACAAACAAATCTACTTGCTCTCAACGCAGCTATAGAATCAGCCCGTGCAGGCGAGGCAGGAAAGGGCTTCGCTGTGGTTGCTGATGAAGTCAGGAAGCTGGCGGATTCATCTAAGGAGTTGAGCGCAAATATAATACAGGTAATAAACGAAAATAATGTTACAGTTCAGAAATCCGTCAGCTCTATAAAGACATCAAAAAGCAACGTAATGGAAGGAGCTGATGTATCCAGAAATCTGATAAAATCTGCAGAGACTATTTCAGATACCTCAGACAGAAATCTGGAAAAGCTCAGAGATATGGCCTTGCACATACAAAAGCAGCTGAAATTCAGCAATGAATTGACCAGTATGATTGAAACAGCTGCTTTGGCAGCAAGTCATACAAACGAAAAAGTGGAGGGCGCATCAGCTGTTACTCAGCAGATAAGTGCATCCATGGAGGAAATAAACAAATCCATGAACTCTTTAGTTGCTATGATTGATAATTTGAGTTCGATGGTAAAGCAGTGAGAAAAAAAACTCGGCACAAAATGTGCCGAGTTTTAGCTTGTCAGCATTTCTGCATATTTCTGAGCTTCATACATCACCTTCTCTTCATCAAAGGTGAGTATTACACTTTTCTCCATCAGTACTTTCCCATTTACAATAACCGTTTCTACATCAGCAGAGTATCCGGAATAAACTATAGCTGATTTGATATTGTACTTAGGATAATACTGCGGCTTATCCGTATTGATTATTATAATATCAGCCTTCTTACCTGCTTCAAGACTTCCTGTATCATGCAATCCCAATGCCTTTGCACCGTATACCGTTGCCATGGAAAGTACTGTATCAACAGGCAGCGCTGTAGGGTCATCCATATAGACCTTTTGCAGATATGTAGCCATTCGTATCTCTTCCAGCATGTCTAGATTGTTGTTGCTTGAAGCTCCATCGGTTCCAAGACAAACATTTACTCCCTTATCCAACAGCTTAACTACAGGTGCTATACCGCTGGCCAGCTTCATATTGCTGCCCGGATTGTGTATTACATTTACCCTTTTTTCAGCCAGCATACTGATATCTTCTTCAGTAAGATTCACACAATGAGCCAGCAGTACAGTTGAATCCAAAAGACCTGCATCGTACAGAAGCCTTACTGGGGTTACTCCGTGCTTAGCCATACAATCCCTTACCTCTTCCTTGGTTTCAGCCACATGTATATGTATAGATGTGCCCAATTCCTTGGCTTTATCATATACCATCCTGATATAGGGAATGGTACATGTAAATATGGCATGAGGACCAAACATAACTCTTATTCTGTCATCAAAGCTTTTGTTGTATTTTCTATACAGCTCCAGATTCTCACAGAATCTGTAATCCGTATCATCAGGCATTTCTCCATGCAAGCCTCTTGCAAGGACTGCACGCATACCCGCTATACCTGCTGCCTCTGCCACCTCCTCCATGAAGAAATACATGTCTGAGAAGGTTGTAGTACCGCTTCTCAACATTTCTGCTATTGCAAGGAAAGTAGCAGTATATACCGTTTCTCCCGTCAGTTTGTCCTCAAGAGGAAATATCTTTTGAAAAAGCCATTCCATAAGCTTCATATCATCAGCATAGTTTCTGAATATCGTCATTGCTGCATGATTATGTGCATTCACAAAGCCCGGCATCACTGTCCTGTTTTTGCAGTCTATAACTCTGGAATATGCATCCTCCAGTCCCTGCCTATAGCTTCCCATATATACTATTCTATCTCCATCTATACCTATGCAGCAATCCTTAATAACCTCATTAGCTTTGTTCATGGTTATAGCCTGAGCATTTTTAAGAAGTATACTCATACTATTCTCCCCAGCCCCTCAGATATTCTGCTTGTTCTTCAGTCAACGTGTCAATCTCAATACCTAAAGCCTTAAGCTTCATATTGGCCACCTTTTTGTCTATTTCATCTGGCACATCGTATACCTTTTTCTCCAGCTTTGATGCGTTTTCATTTATGAATTTTGCTGACAGTGCCTGCAATGCAAAGCTCATATCCATTATCTCCGCAGGGTGTCCGTCACCGGCTGCAAGATTTACCAATCTGCCTTCAGCCAGAACATTTATGATTCTACCGTCAGGCATTACATAGCCCATTATGTTATTTCTCATAGGCTTCTTTTCAACACAGAGCTTATCAAGATCCGGCTTCCAAATTTCTACATCAAAGTGTCCTGCATTTGCAAGAATCACACCATTCTTCATAAGCTTATAATGCTCTTCTGTTATTACCTTGCTGCAGCCAGTAACTGTTATGAAGAAGTCTCCTATAGCTGACGCTTCCATCATAGTCATTACTCTGAAGCCATCCATATATGCCTCAATAGCCTTTATTGGATCTATTTCACATACTATGACATTACCTCCCAAGCCCTTTGCCTTCATAGCTACACCTTTGCCGCACCAGCCGTAGCCTATTACAACTACGTTCTTGCCTGCTACTATGAGGTTGGTTGTTCTCATTATTCCGTCCCATACTGATTGTCCTGTACCATATCGGTTATCAAACAGATATTTGCAGTATGCATCATTTACGGATACCATAGGGAACTCCAGCAGGCCTTCCTTTTCCCTGGCTCTAAGCCTTAATACACCAGTAGTGGTTTCCTCACAGCCGCCTACTACATTCTTCAAAAGCTCTTTTCTTTCACCATGCAGCAGATGTACCAAATCGCCACCGTCATCTATCACTATATCAGGCTCTATGTCTAGAGCTGCATTCAAATGCTCAAAATATTCCTTGTCTGTTGCGTTATACCATGCATATACATTTAATCCGTCCTCTACCAGAGCTGCCACTACATCATCCTGTGTTGACAGCGGGTTGCTGCCTGTGACAGAAACCAACGCACCGCCTGATTTAAGTACCTTTGCAAGATACGCAGTCTTGGCTTCAAGATGAATGGACATGACAATGCGCTTTCCTTCAAAGGGTTTTTCTTTTTCAAATTCTTTTTCTATTGCAGACAGTACAGGCATGTAGCCTTTAACCCATTCAATTTTCTTATGTCCTGAATCTGCCATTTTGATATCCCTTATTATGCTTTCTCTCATGTAATTACCTCCTAAAAACTTAGCTATTTTTAACTGCTTCACCCTTCTTTACTCCCGTCATAGACAGCAGAGCAAGCAGCAGGAAGCAAAGTGCAACAATAAACATAACTCCGAAGCCGACCACATCTATAAACGCACCGAAGAGAGGCGGGCCTACTATTGCAGCCATGGAAGAAAAGAAGTAATAAAGGCCTGTATATGCGCCTATCTTGTTATCAGTGGTCATCTGCACAACCATTGGATAGGAGTTTATGTTGATGCATGCCCAGAATACTCCTCCCACTGCCATAAGCACTCTCAGTATAAGCAGGCTTTTGACAAACACTACTCCTATAAATACAATCATAAGTCCTATGATACCAAGCTTTATTGTTTTTCTGCGCCCTATTGCAGTAGCCAAATAGCCGCTTGGAATGGAAAAAGCTATAAAAGCTGCAGAAAAAAAGAATAATGTAAACCCTGCTGCACTTTCAGTATACCCAAGAAACTTCACTACATACAGGCTGAATAATGCTTCTATGCCTTGATAGCCTACAAACCAGAAGAAAATTGCAAACAGGAGCAGCAATGCACTTTTATCCTTATCTCTGAACACCTCACCAAAGGCTGCAACAATGCCGGTTTCCTTATCCTTTTCTTCTCTTATTTCTGCTCTTGGCTCCTTAATGGTCTTAAAAAGTATTGCCAGGGCAATAAGCATTATTATAGCTGTTCCAAAGAAGGGCAATCGCTTGTCAACGTCATATATTAATGAGCCTGCAGACAGTGCTATGGCAGTACCTACACCACCCATAAAGTTTATTATCCCATTGGCTTTGCTTCTATGCTCAGCCGGTGTCAAATCAGGCATAAGAGCAACAGTAGGCGCTCTGTATATGCTCATTGCAATGTTAAACAGCATGGCAAATGCCATAAGTGAAATCAGACTGAATTCAAAGGGAATCATAGTAAAGAACAATCCAGATAATGGAATTCCAAAAAGCAGATATGGCATTCTCTTTCCGTACCTGCTGTTTGTCCTGTCACTGAGGCCTCCGATTATTGGCTGCAGGGTGACAGCTGCTATATTATCAAAGGTCATTATTACACCGATTAAAAAGGTACTGCTTATGTATTTGCTTAAAAAAATTGGCACAAAGTTATTGTATAAAGGCCATACCAAGCTTATACAGAAAAATCCAAAGCCCAGTAAAAATGTCTTGGAATAGCTGAGTTTCTTTGTTTCCACTTTATCACACTCCTTATATAATCTTATTGAGTAGGTCATGGAGCAATGGCCACCGCCGCCAGCCTCCGGCATTCTATTTGCTTATGAAGAACATCAAAAACTATTACATCCAGTTAATTGATATACAGATAAATTCTTTAATAAAGAAAATCTCCAAAGCGCAGCTTAAGCTGGTGGCGCGAGCACAGCGAGAATCTTCTCCGGATAATTTGTTATTATTCCGTCCACGCCCATCATTGCAAGCTGCTTTGCGTAGTTAGGATCATCTACAGTAAAGGTATTAATCTCATAGCCTGCTTTTTTATAGCCTGCTGCTATTTCAGGCTTTACTGCAAGGTAAAAGGGATGTGCACATTCGCAGCCCAGCTTGGACATGTATTCCCACGGCTCATACAAGCCCTCCATGTACAACGCACCGGCTTTAACATTTTTATAAAGCTTCTTGATTTCATAAATCGAATAGTGATTAAAGGAGGAAATAATGGCTTTTTCTAACAATCCATGATTTTTCAATGAATCTATTACCATTTTCTCCATCCCCGGATAAAGTATGATTCCATTTTTCAGTTCAATATTGATTATAATACCGGCTTTCTTTATAAGCTCCAAAAGCTCATCCAGCAGCGGAATTCTTTCGCCGGCAAACTCATGTGAAAACCAGCTGCCTGCATCAAGAAGCTTCAGCTCATCATAGCTGTAATCCTTAATAAAGCCCTTTCCGTCGGTAGTTCTTTCAAGCCTCTCATCATGGCATATCACTAGCTTGCCGTCCTTGGACAGCTGCACATCACATTCAATGCCATGACAACCTTCCTCTACAGCTCTGATAAACGCGGACATGGTATTTTCCGGCGCTGTCCCTGATGCGCCTCTGTGCCCGTATACAAGTGTATTCATTCCTTTTAACACCCCCAACCCTTTTTTCTATATACTACCATTTCAATTATACATTATTATTAATATAATTTCTGCACAAAAATATTAAAAAGGAGCTGCAACAGCTCCTTAAACTACTCTGTTCCCCCTCCGGAATCCTCCATTATCTGTGCATATTTCTCCAGCTTCTTCTGCACCTTGAAGAATATGCTGTCTTCCGGATAGTTACCGTTTTCATCAGGCTTTCCTGCAGCCATATCTGTAAGGATTTCTATACCTTCCTCTATGTTTTTTACGGCATAAATATGGAACTTGCCCTGCCTTACAGCCTCTGTCACCTCTTCATTAAGCATCAGATTCACTACGTTCTGGTGAGGAATCATTACTCCCTCATAACCCTTTAAACCTCTCGCCTTGCAGGTAAGGAAGAAGCCTTCTATCTTTTCATTGACTCCTCCTATAGGCTGTATTTCTCCCTTTTGATTCACAGAGCCGGTAACTGCAATATACTGCTTTATAGGCACATCAGCAAGACTTGAGAGTAATGCATACAATTCAGTACTGGATGCACTGTCGCCCTCAACCCCGTCATACAGCTGCTCAAAGCAAATGCCTGCTGATACTGACAACGGATAATCCTGAGCAAATTTTTCTCCAAGATAGCCCGTCAATATCAATACTCCCTTATCATGAATGCTTCCGCTCATCTCCACTTCACGCTCAATATTCACTATTCCCTTTTCTCCGGCATAAGTGGTTGCAGTTATTCTTGAGGGCTTACCAAAGGAATAATCTCCAAAGTTCATAACCGACAGTCCGTTTACCTGTCCCACAACCTTTTCATCGGTGGATATAAGCACCACACCTGTGTCTATCATTTCCTGCAGCTTCTCTTCTACCCTGTTGGAACGGTAATTTTTCTGTTCAATAGCCTTTTTGACATGTTTATGGGTAATTATGTCAGCCTTATCTATTCTTGCCCATGCATCTGCTTCATACAACACTTCTACTATGTCATTAAAGCGTGTTGAGAGTTTATTCTTATGCTCGGCAAGTCTTCTGCTGTGTTCTATTACTACTGCTACCGCACTTTTATCAAAATGCATCAGCTCCTTTTTATCACAATGTGAGCTTATGAACTGTGCATATTTCAATATATTCTCATCGTTTGAAATCATATCAATATCAAAATCTGCTTTTATTTTAAAGAGCTTTCTGAAATCCTCATCATAGTGATACAGCGCATGATAAACCTGTGCACTTCCCACTATAATGACCTTTACGTCAAGTGGTATGGGCTCAGGCTTCATTCCGCCTGATACAATACCTGCTATGGAGAATATATTCTCTATGGTGATACTGCTTGTCTTAAGAGCCCGCTTCAGTCCTTCCCATGTCTCAGGATTCTGAATTATATCAGACATGTTTATCACGATATATCCGCCGTTTGCAGCATGCAGAGAGCCTGCCTTAATCTTAGTAAAATCAGTGGTAACTACTCCCATATTACTTTCATATTCAATTTTGCCAAGAAGGTTATAGTATTTGGGGTTTGTTTCAAATATCACTGGAGCACCTTTAGTCTCTCTGTGGTCCACTATCAGGTTTACATGATATTTTTTTGTGAAATCCTTATCTCTGAGCTTCTCGACAATATCAAGCTCTTCCTGGCTATCACTTTCCAGGTCTCTAAAGTCAGATATATTGTGAATTATATCTCTTTGAACAGCCTGCAGATATTCTACAACGTTTTTGTAGCTGCCGTATCTTTCCTTAAGCTCCATAATAGGCTGCTCCACGGTCACCAATGCAATCTTGGTCTCCAGATGCTCTATCTTGTCTCTGGCAGTCTTCTCCATTTCCTTAACATGCTTCATTACCTCCAAAAGCTTGCCCTGCACTATAAATGATGAATCCTCCAGCCTCTTTCTATCCTCTGCACTTAATGCCATATATTCTTCTTCATCTATAGGCTTTCCATCCTTTAAAGGTATGGAAACCAGTCCTTGCTCACTTTTTCTCATAATAAAGCCGTTCGTCTTGGCAAAGTCGTTGAACTCTTCCATAATATCGGAGCTTTTTTCCTGGTACTCCTGAATTATTGAGTTTCGCTGCTTCTCGTATTCTTCACCTTCAAATACCTTCGGTATTTTTATTTTAAGACTTTTAACCAGTCTTTTCATATCTCTGACCAGCTTGCTTCCCATACCTGCAGGAAGATTTATTGCAAGAGGCTTGTCGGGAGTTTTGAAGTTATATACATAACACCAATCATCGGGGGTTTTCTCACTTTCTGCTATTTTGTTTACTATTGATTTTGTATAACTGCTTCTTCCTGTGCCTGTAATACCGGATACATATATGTTATAGCCTGCTCTTTTTATTGCCAGGCCAAACTCCATAGCAGATGCGGCTCTTCCCTGCCCTATAATGCCATCCAGAGGCTTTAGTTCCTTTATAGTTTCAAATGAAAATCTGCTGCAGTCGCACTTGCTGCTAAGCTCTTCGGGAGTTAACTCTCTGTATTTGTTCATACCTCACACTCCTTTATCGTCCAATTCTGAAAATTAAACAGCTTTCTTAGATTTTATCATACATTATGGTAATATTCCAATATATAAAAAAGACGGTATACCCGTCTATGAAAACAGCGAATCCTCAAATCCCTTACCCACTACTTCTCTTACATCGCCTATAGTTATAAATGCCTTCGGATCCATCCTCAACACCATATTTTTGACTGCTACTACCTGGCTCCTTTTCACAACGCAGTAAAGAACATTCTTTTCCTTTCTTGTATACATGCCCTTGCCATCCAGAGAAGTCACACCTCTGTCAACCTCATTCAGGATTGCTTCTGCTATTTCTTCTGATTTTTCGGATATTATGAACAGGGCTTTTCCGTAATTGACACCTTCCTGTATAACGTCTACAACCTTGGTCATTATGAATATGGTCACAATAGAAAAAAGAGCAATTTCAGGACCAAAGGCTATTCCTCCGCCTACTATTACCAATGAATCCACACAGAACATTATCCACTGGGTAGGAATAACCGGTACATATTTATGTATTATTCTTGCTATCAGGTCTGTCCCTCCAAAGGTGCCTCCAAAGCCTAATATGGTACCTACTCCCAGACCCATCAAAGCTCCTCCGAATACTGTTGCGAGAAAGTAGTCCTGTGTCATGGGCATTAATGTTCTATCCAATATTTCAAGTATAAAGGAATACACTAAATTGCAATAAAAGGTTTTTATGCCTACCTTCTTTCCAAGGGTAAGAATACCAATTGCGAATATGGGTATGCTTATGCAAAAGTTAGTTATACCTGCCGAAAAGCCTGTATAATAGTAAATTATGTTTACAATTCCCATAATGCCGCCCGGTACAATTCTATTTGACTTTATAAACAGCACTATGGATAAAGCCATAAAAACCGAGCCGAGAGTAATACCCAAGTATGATACTAGCTTTTTCTTCAAACTTTCCACCTCACACCCCACTAACTGCATCTTATCTGCTTCTGGTTTTGGAATCATAAAACGCCAGTAATATGAACTTAGGCAGCTTCAGCATGCGCCCTATACGGCTTGGCTGCTTAATCAGCCTATGAAGCCATTCCAAGCCGGCCTTCTGCATGAATTCAGGTGCACGGGTTATCTTTCCTGCCACTATATCAAAGCTTCCTCCTATGCCTATGGCAACCTTAGCCTTTAACCTGTCTCTGTTTCTATATATAAAGTCCTCTTGCTTAGGAGACCCAAGTCCTACCAACAGTATGTCAGCCGAAGCGGAATTAATATCATCAACAATACTATCTTCATCTTCTTTTCTGAAATATCCGTTTCTGTAGCCTGTTATATTAATACCTTCATATTTCTCCTTGAATCTTTCTGCAGCTGTCTCTATAACCTCCTGAGAAGCACCCAGCAAATAAAGATTCTTGCCTTTTTTAGCAGCAAGCTCTGCCAGCTTGCCCATTAAATCTATTCCTGTCACCCTTTCCTTCAGTGGTGTCTTATAAAACCTTGAGGCAATTACAACACCTATTCCATCGGGTATAACTAACTGTGCGGCATTAAGCAACTCTTCAAAAGCCCTGTCCTTCACGGCATTATAAAGCAGCTCGCTGTTAGGCGTAAAAATC
The DNA here is from genome assembly GCA_049322695.1 of Bacillota bacterium. Classification (GTDB taxonomy): domain Bacteria; phylum Bacillota; class Clostridia; order Lutisporales; family Lutisporaceae; genus CALGKJ01. Next base: position 16,848 of record JBMORW010000056.1, read on the forward strand.
ATATTCAGTCTGTCGCTTTCCAAAAAACCTTCCAATATTCCATTGCATTCTTCCAAAGTGACATTATTAATGTTCACACCTACTATTTCAACCTTCTGCATGATAAGCTCACCTTCTCTTAAAGATATTTGTTATCTAAAGTATTTATGTCTATTTCAAGTAACATTATAGCACAATTGTTCTATATATTGAATTTATGTACAATATTTCAAAAAAAATTTCCTATAATATCACAGCCGATATTACTGATACATACTATTACATTTTGATGTATAATTTTATTTGTTTTTATATTAATGCTATTATCAAATCAATTAAACAATGTTATAATGTGAATTGGTAATATTAAACGTTTATTTAAGCAATAAAGAAATTATATATAATATCAAATATCATTAAGTTATTTAATCCAAAAGAACAAAGGAGTAGAACAATATTGGAGAAACTTGTTATTGAAGGTTCAAGCCGTCTTGACGGAGAAGTACAAATCAGCGGGGCAAAGAACTCTGCTCTGGCTATTTTACCGGCCACCATTCTTGCCGGTTCGGAATGTCTAATTAAAAATCTGCCGTCAATAAAGGATGTTGTATATTTAAGAGATATGCTGCTTCAGCTGGGAGCTAAGGTTCATATACTGGACCAGGATAAAATAACCGTAGACTGCAGTATATTGAAGAATCACAAGATAGATTACGATTTGGCAAAGAAAATGAGAGCATCCTACTACTTTTTAGGTGCTCTGCTTGGCAGATTCAAGAAAGCAGAGGTTCCTTTCCCCGGAGGATGTGAAATAGGAGTAAGGCCTATTGATCTTCATATAAAAGGCTTTGAAGCCATGGGTGCAAAAGTAAAAATATCACATGGAGTCATTAAGGCAAATGCACCTGAGCTGACAGGAGCGCATATTTACCTGGATGTTGTTAGTGTCGGAGCAACAATTAACATAATGCTGGCTGCCTGTATGGCAAAAGGAGTAACCACTATAGAGAATGCTGCCAAAGAGCCTTATATTGTTGATACAGCTAACTTCCTGAATGCCATGGGAGCAAACATCAAGGGTGCAGGCACTGATGTCATCAGAATAAAGGGCGTTGAAAAGTTGGGCGGGTGCGAGCATGCCATAATACCCGATCAGATGGAAGCAGGAACCTATATGATTGCTGCGGCTGCTACCAAAGGAGATGTTATAATCAAAAATGTCATTCCCACACACCTTGAAGCAGTGTCTGCAAAGTTAAGAGAAATGGGCATAGAGGTTCATGAGTATGAAGACTCAGTACGGGTTGTGGCAGCTTCTAAGCTAAAAGCCGTAAATATAAAGACTCTTCCCTATCCGGGCTTTCCCACAGACATGCAGCAACCTATGAGTGTACTGCTATCATTAGCTGACGGTACATCCGTAGTAACAGAGAACATATTCGAATCTCGATTCAAATACTTGGATGAACTGAAAAAAATGGGTGCAAAAATAAGGGTGGAGGGACGCGTGGCTATCATCGACGGTGTACATAAGCTGTCAGGTGCTCCTATATATGCTACTGACCTCAGAGCAGGCGCAGCTATGGTAATTGCCGGGCTGGCTGCAGATGGCAGAACGACTATCAGTAATATAAGTCATATAGACAGAGGTTATGAAAGACTGGAAGAGAAGCTAATAAACCTTGGAGCCAGAATAAGAAGAATACAGGAAGAATAACAAAGACGGGTAATGCATGCATTACCCGTTACTTTTTGAATTTTCCAGCAGATTTACTGCTATTTCTGCATTTCGTCTTGATTGAAGCTTCATTGCACCAATCATTTTTGCAAGTTTTTGCTTTTCAGCTTCATAATCAGCCATAATCTGATCAATTTTTTTAATCAGATGGCAGACTTTAACGCTTTCTACATCATAAATGGACGTTTGCTTTATATAGTTCAGATAACCCTTGACCTTTGGATCATATTCCAAGCCAATTACCGGCAGACTGAAAATCGATGCATATATCAATGTGTGAAGCCGCATGGCTATGACGAATTTCATTCTTCCTATGATTCCTATCAGCTGCTCAGGGTTGTACTGGTCCTTCAATATGCAGGATGGAGCTTTCATCTTTTTCCTAACTCTTTCAGCTACATTTCTGTCACTGGGCGACATATTGATAAACAACGCCATTAATCCGTATTTTTCGTATAAATAATCTGCAGCCCCTGAAATGGCGTCCTCCAAACCGGAAATATTCTTCCATTCTCTTACATTAAAGCCAACCATTTCTGCTTCCAATGGTATCTCTTCTTTGTCAAATATATCGTCAACCTCTCCTTTGTCTGCATAGCTGTGATTAAGTACCGGATCAGCCGTTACAAGCATATTTGAAGGTTTCACACCTATTTCTATTAACGTACTGAGGGAATCCTCCTCCCTGAGAGTAATAACGCTTACCCTGTCCAATACACTTTTTACTTTTCTTTTACTTGAGTCACGCTTAAGAGGTCCTACTCCATTGGCATACAGCATTACCTTTTTCCTGAAAAATAATGCAATACGTATCAGGGTCAAATAATAGAAAAGTGACCGGGTACTGGTATTGTCCTGCAGTAGGCTTCCTCCTCCGCTGATAAAAAGATCGCAGTCGGAAATATGTCTTATAACCCGGAAAATATTATATCTGTTTACAGATTTTACACCAAGCTGCTGCGATGTCTTTGACGGTTCCTTGGAAAGTACAACGATATCCAGGTCAGACTTTAATGACCTTAAATCCTCTATTATTGTTTTTAGTATGGCCTCATCTCCACTGTTTCCGAAGCCATAATAGCCTGAAAGTATTATCTTGCTCAATTCTTATCTCCTACCTCATATGGCAGCTGTTTATCTGCTAGTTTTTGCCTTTTTCATCATTAATCTCAATAAAATTTTTGCAGCAAATATCATGACAACTCCCAGCATTGCACCGAACAATACTGAGTATGCCGTTCTGTATAAGGACATATACAGGGGTGTTCTGATATGTGAAAAAGTATTTGTAATTGATGATTGACCTACTATGGCAAGTACTGCAGCAATCATAACAAATATTCTTTCGTTTATCCTGTTTTTCAGTATTCCCGAACCTACATACCTGAACAAATATGCTGCAAGTATTGTTAAAGGGAAGGATATAAACAGCTCTTTTGTTCTAGGTCTGGCCAGCAAAATGCTTTCAAGATAATTTCTAATGTTTATTTCCCATTCAGGATTGATGATGCTGGACGCATGACCTGTACGAGCAATATAAATATAGCCTATAAGCCCGACAAGCACCAGCATAACCATATACTTTACCTTAATGTCTATATTCATGAAATATCTGGTTTTTTTATATACGCTGCCGAACACTTCTCTTATTGAATAAGACTCACCCAAATCCATATTATGTATTAACACTATGAAAATTACAACCAGAATAGGCAGTATGACACTTACCTTTACTCCCGTAAATATTTCCAGCTCCAGAAAATATCTGACATCAGCCATTATTGTACCTACATACAGTGCACCCATAAGGGATATGGAAACAGAAAGCAGTAAGCCCTCAACAGCAGTAAACAGCCTGTTCCGAGCTGCAAAAACTTTATTGCTGCTCAGATACCTCTTTACAAATATAGTTACGCTTAATGATGAGAAAATTATCGCTGCACCTAATGCAAACACCTTTACAGAGAAATTAGGCGCGGCATAAAATGCTCCCGCAGTAAATATCAAAAGTAACAAAGTAAACACCGTGTTCATAACGGTATTGAATCTATAAACTCCTATGTTGAATAATATCAGTCCAAACAGCATTACCTGAGCAGAAAGCAGTATCTTAGTCCAAAGTGATGTTGAGAAATCTTCAAAGGTGCTGAACTTACCCAATGAATAGCCATGCTTTGCTATTCTTGCTTTAAGGTCGTTGAACATCAGTTCATATTCTTTGATATCCGTCAGATATGCATAGTCATCTTTAATAACCGGGTTTAGGTATATTACTCCAACATTTCTCTCAGTTATTGCTCTATAGAGGGAGTTGGTTATTTCCTGTACACTGTCGTAATTATAATACTTGTATCTCTTTTGAATATATTCCGGAACACTAAACACTCTGACAAGTTCACTTCCTTTGATTTTGTCCAATGCCTCCTCGAGCCCGTCAGTTTTTATATACAATCTTTGATCTACAGGCTCAACAAGCCCTATTGTCATTTTGTTTATATTAACCAAATCAGATACCATTGTACTGTCATAGTCTTCACCAAAGCCCACAACCTGTTTGCCACTGAATAATACAAGGTTTCTTTTATTATCATATTTTTTTAACTCTTCCAGATAAATATCATATGCTACCTTTGAGTATTGATAATTGTTTACAGGTCTAAGCACCAGTGAAAGACCTGACTGCCCGATATAATCCATAACTGCAGGGTCAAAGCCCAGAACGATGCCAAGAGCTTCTGTTCCAACTGTTTCCTTCAGCTTGTACTGCTTTTTCTGTTCAATGCTGTATTCTGTTTCCAGGGATATGTTGATTATATCCTCCCTGCTTTGATCAATTATGATAAAGTAGTGCCCTTCTGCCGCAGTCTTTTCCCATTTTAATTCTTTGTATCTGTCAAGCTTTTCAGCTATAAAATCAAATCGTGATTTATTATCGGTATGAATAAGCAAATCGTATTGATCAGAACTTTTTATTTTAGCAGCTGCTGCGGCAGGAAAGTCGGCTTCCCAGTTATATGTATTCTTTATACTGCCGGTCAGGCTGTAGTAGATATTGTACTCATTCAAATAATCCCACAAGGTTACTTCAGGAATACCTATGGAATCAGCTCCCAGTTCTTTAAGCTTCTTCAACCACCATAACAGGTCATGTTCAGACTGCTCTGCAACCTGCCTGAACTGAACATAGTCCAATACTATCTCAACGGATTTGTTATTATCCTCTACCTGCATTCTTTGCCAGGCTACAGATAAAACACTGATAATGGAAATTATAATAAAAGCGGCAATAATATACCTTGAGAATCCTTTTTTGCTCATTAGCCTACTCCCCCCAATATTAATTATATAAACCGGTTTCTATTGCAAATTGATATCAAGAGCAAAATGCTCCGGAGTTAAATATGTTCTTCATATGTATTATATCCAAGCTGATTATAATATTAGACAGCTTGGATATATTATTTCCGATTCTGAACATCCAACAGTTTGCTTTTCGCACAACTTCCATTATATCACAGAAAGAGAATGTTCAATATATTTTTTACATACATTATTTTAAGGTGTATGACCCCTTTACCAAAAGATAAGAGTCTTCTGATGCCTTAAGCCCCCTGCCGTCATTTCTAGAGGATATAAGCAGATGATTGTTGATTATCTGATCATTTGTTTTCAAATCCTTACCATCCGTTACATCTGCCAATCCGGCATTTGCAGATGCAATTGCAACACAAATCCCGGATCTTACTATTATTTCAGTTCCTTCACCGGAAAGCATTGTTGTACCTTTTTTTACAAATACCACTTGGAAGGATGTGGCCGTAGCGTTCTTAAGCTGCTCCTGCAAAGCTGCTATTTCCATGCTTTTTGCATCCAACTGTGACTTAAGGCTTCCGATACCTTCACCATTGGCAGCAACACTTGAGTTCAAGTTGGTAATATCCGTCTTTATATTTGAAAAAAGTCCGTCAACATAGGACCTTAGCTGGTCAATGGCCTGCGTTACATAACTCTGAGTTACTATGGGGTCTTCTGCCGAACCCGGTGAATTCCCGTCAGCAAAACCTATTATTATAAGCGATGTCACCAATACTATTGCTATAGCTAAAACTGTATATATTTTTGCATTTCTTTTTTTCATTGTATACTCTCCTTCTTATTGCTTACATGTTTTCTTTAATAACTATGGAGTAATCAATGTATAATTCGCTATAACATGCGAAATTCCTGTGAATGTTACTAAAATGTAATAAATTTTACAAATTTCCATAAAAAACAAACAGCAGATACCAGATGCCAGAGGTCAAAGGATAGAGTTAGGGGTTAGCTGTCAGCAGTCAGAGGTTAAAAATTTACGTAAAAAAATCGAGTGCAATACTCGATATTTCTATATAAATTTATATTATATATTCCACCAATCCAAAGCTTATCTGCAAGCCTTCATCGACCTGCTTCATGAGTTCATCCGAGAGATGTCCGACCTTCTCCTTGAGCCTTTTTTTATCTATGGTTCTTATTTGCTCCAATAGTATAACAGAATCCTTAGGGATTCCGTATTCATCAGCATTTATTTCAACATGTGTGGGCAGCTTGGCTTTATTTATCTGAGAAGTTATAGCAGCAACTATTATAGTTGGACTGTATTTATTGCCTATATCATTTTGCACCACCAGCACCGGCCTTACGCCGCCTTGTTCTGAACCTATAACCGGGCTCAAATCCGCATAAATGATATCTCCTCTTTTTATAACCACATCATTCACACTCCGCAAGTCTTGTTTCATAACATACAATTGTTTCATAGTCTGCAGTAAGCCCTATTTCTGCCAGTGTTGCATTTATTTCAGACATTTCGAGATAGCCGGTTTTCATTTTCTCTGCCAAATTGATTTTTTTCATCTCCTTCATATAAAAACGCATGGCATTTCTGACAAATTCACTTCTGTTGCAGCATTCAAAATCTGCCAGATCATCGATTTCCTTTAAAAGACTATCAGGCAAGCTCACGACTATCCTCTTCAATTCTGCCACACTAGCACCTCCTGAGTATCAAAAATGCTTTATCACTTACAGAAAGTGCATAAAAACTATGCACTGCTCTGACAACAAACACCTCTACAAAACTAAGCTTGTTATATATGTATGAGGTATGTCTGTTTAAATATGTATATTGTATATATTTTTCCTAAAACAATAAATGGTATATGTTTATACTATCCATATATAAACTATTATATACCAATTCACAGTATTAGCCTATACGCAAAAATTGGAAAAATTATCTTTGGTCCGAATACAAATAGTTCAAATAATCAACCGTCTTTCCATTTCTTATGTATACTCTGGGAACTCTTTTACCTATCATGCACACTATCTCATAATTAATGGTACCCAGCTTTTCCGCAAGCTCGTCGATTGATATGAAGCCGCTTCCCTGTTCTCCGAAAAGTACAACCTCATCTCCCACCTGTACGTCATCAATACCTGTAACATCTATCATGCACTGGTCCATGCATATTCTTCCTACTACCGGCACTCGTTTTCCCTTTATGAGAGCTTCTGCTTTGCCGGAAAGCATTCTTGTATATCCATCGGCATACCCTATTGGCAGTGATGCAATCTTGCTCTTTCTCACAGCTATGAACTTTCTGCCGTAGCTTACACTCTGTCCCTCTTCTATTTCCTTTACATGACTTATCCTGACCTTCAGAGACATGACTTGTTTCAGCTTCAGCTTGCTAAGCTCCACATCCTGGGATGGTGCCAGCCCATACAGCATTATTCCCGCTCTGACCATGTTCATGTGAAAATCAGGTAAATCTATTATGGTTGCACTGTTTCCGCAGTGCTTTAGCTTTATGTTTATCCCTTGATTCTGCAGTTCACTGCATATCCATCGAAATTTTTCATACTGCAGTATTGCATAGGATTTGTCTTTTTCATCAGCAGCTGCAAAATGAGTGAAGATACCCTCTATAATAAGATTAGGTAGTGAATGTATTCTTCTTATAAGTTCAACGCTCTCCATTGTTGGCTGAAGCCCAATTCTACCCATGCCGGTATCTATCTTTATATGAACTTTCACCGTACTGTTCATTTCCACTGCTTTATTTGATAGAGCTTCAGCCAGCTCCCATGAGTAAACAGTCTGCTCAAGATTATATTTTATTACCGATTCGGCTCTTTCGGGATTTGTATAGCCCAGAATAAATAATGGCACCTCAGTAAAGCCTGCCTGTCTTAGCTCTATGGCTTCATCAAGTACCGCAACAGCTATTCTGTCAGCACCATTTTCCAATAAAGTACTTGCAATTTTTATAGCGCCATGTCCATAGCCGTCTGCTTTAATAACTGCTGTTACCAGCGCATCCTTTGCAGTAAGTCTTCTGACTTCTCGTATGTTATGGGCAAGCTTATCCAAGTCGATTTCCGCCCATGCTCCTCTAATCTTTTTCAAATCGTACATTATATATCCTCCTAGGTAATACTCAGCCACTATCCTGGTATTATTTTACGGTTGTGAGTTTCGGGTTACGAGTTACGAGAAAGACCTAGTCACTGCCCACTAGCATTGTTAAAACCTTTTTGTGGATTCTAAATCCAGATTGTCTGGAGTCTAGTGTCTCGTATCTCGCGTCTCAATATGTCTTTCTCCTGGTTTTTGTTTTCTGGTATTTGCTATCTGTTAATCATGAATAACTCATCTTCAATATTCACATTTATCTTCAGATTTTCAAACTGAACTAAAACGGTTGTATTTCCGTCTTTATCGAGAATCTCTATTTTTTCGGGTTTACCGCTTTGTGCATCTATCCATAGTCTTTCCTTTTTCATATATTTATTTTCTCCCGAAATGCCAAGCTCTAATACATAAAAGGCCTTTGAGCCTGTGTTATGCCTTTCAACCTTTGCCTTTTCAAGCTCTTTGAAATGACATATAAATGCACCTATAAATGCCTCATAATTCATTGTATTCATAAAGCCCTCATGCTTTAAATATGCTTTGACCTCTGGATGATAAATATATGCTGTATATCCGTCAAAAACAGTAATTTGCCCTTTACCTTCTTCAGGCTCAACCACTTCTATTCTATATTTATCAGGTGATTTATACAAGTGCTTCATTTTGTATTGCATCGTACTTTTGTTGTTTGTAACATCCATTATTACATCACATTGATATGATTTCAGTGAAAGCAGCTCCTTTTTTATAGAATCAAAAGGCTTTATACCCGCTTCTCCTCTGCATGAAGCAAATACCAGGCTCAATGCAAAAGAAATCACTGCAAAAGCTATCAATGCGGCATACCTGTACTTATACACAATTCAAGCGCCTCCCACAAACTTAAATACAGCCGTTTTCTACTATATTTTTAATTGTATGTGGAATTTGCGTCAATATGTCACCTGCAGTCAGTCCATATTCTCCAATCTCATTTTTTACAGCATCACCTGCAGCGCCATGGATGTATACACCTGCTATGGCGCCTGCTTCGGGAGTAAGTCCTTGTGCAATCAGACCTGCTATGATTCCTGCCAAAACATCACCAGCTCCGGCAGTTGCCATACCGGGATTTCCCGTTGGATTGACATACAGTTCTCCATTGGGTAAAGCGACTATAGTTCTATGTCCCTTTAGTACAGTAGTTATGCCGTATTCAGAAGATACTTTCAACGCACAGCCAACCCTGTCCTTTTGTACCTCAACAGTGCTTATCCCCAGCAATCTGGCCATCTCCCCGGGATGAGGAGTTATAACTATGTCTGAAAGCTTCTGCCTGAATACATCCATATCCTTTGACAGTACATTCAGAGCATCTGCATCTATTATCAACGGTGCTTTGCATCTGCATATTACTTCCTTTGTTATTGCTTTGATATCCTCATTTACAGCAAGTCCTGGTCCGATGAGCATACAGCTAAATTCCTGCGACATGCTTAGCAGATTTTCAATACAATCCTTAGCCAAAACACCTGTATTATTATCTTCAAGGCCTCTGGACATTACCTCCAAAAGCTGTGTATTCACTGAACTCTGTATACTCCTGGGAACTGCAAGCACCGATATGCCGGCGCCGCTCCTAAGTGCAGCCTTTGCAGCCATTATCCCGGAACCGCTCATATTCTTTGAACATGCTGTTGTCAGCACCCTGCCATAGCTTCCTTTATGAGTATTATTTCTTCGTTCCTTTAAAAGGTTATGCAGTATTTCAGTATCAATAAGGTTGTATTCCAACTTCTCAGAATCAATAAGCTTCCTTGGAATAGATATATCTGATACCACAAGCCTGCCCGAAACCTCAGGTCCGTCATTTATCAGCAAGCCCAGCTTTGCAAGCTGGAAGGTCACAGTAATATCAGCTTTTATACATTCTTCGCTGCAAAAGCCGCTGTCTGAATACAGCCCGGAAGGTATATCTACAGAAACAATATATTTACCTGACCGGTTCACACTTCGTATAACATTAATGTATTTCTCCTTCAACTGTCCAGCAAAGCCTGTACCCAGAAGCGCATCAACTATAATATCAGAGTCCTTCAATAGTGGTTCAGGGAACTTATATTTATCATCCTGAAGGAAAACAATATCACAGTTAAGCTTTTTCAGTATTTTAAGATTTGTCAGGGAGTCACCCTTTATTCTGTCTTCATTTCCACATACCAGAACACTTACCTGCCAATTCCTGTTCATAAGGTGTCTAGCTATAACAAAGCCGTCCCCTCCGTTATTGCCTGTGCCACATACTATCAGTACCCTTTTAGGATTTTGTACAAGCTTAAGTATTTCATTGACCACTGATACACCTGCATTTTCCATCAGCACCAATCCGTTTATTCCATACTCGCTAATGGATGTTTCGTCTAGCTTCTTCATCTGTTTGGAGCAGCAAATCTTCAATTACCATGCCCTCCCTTTCAATGGAAACTTCAGCAATAGCCGTCGCTGTAGCATATTCTTTAGAGTGAGAAATTGTGATATGAATATCACCGATTCCATTATACTGCATATATTGTCTTATTCGTGAGTTCAGCTTTACTATGGGTTTTCCTACACTCATTCTGAGTATCTCTATATCCTTCCACCTGAAGGGCCCAAGACCGGTTCCCAATGCTTTCAAAACTGCTTCCTTAGCAGCAAAGCCTCCTGCAATATGCTGGATGTTCATATTTCTCTTCTTATAGTATTCAAGCTCCTGCTCGGTAAACAGCCTTTCCACAAGCTTGGGATTTCTCAATATTGCCTTTTTAACCCTTTTTATTTCAATTATATCTGTTCCGATTCCAAATATCATTCGTATACCCCCAGTGCTCATTATTAATGCCTGTTATAAATCAGCTAACTATGCAATTGATACAATTGTTATATTATTCTACACATTGTACCTTTCTCCTCTATAAAATTTAAAAATGCGTCTTTATGACGCATTTTCTACTCATCAAGAAAGCTTTCATCCAGCTTTTCCATTTCAGTTGAACCAAGTATGCCATGTATGAAAGAGTACAGCTTGTTGACTCTTTCATCAAGCTCTACCTTTCTCTGTATCAAGGCTCCCAGCTTCTGCCTTATTACAACCAGCTCCTGCTGACACTTTTCAGAATCCAGCTTGTTATCATTTATTAGTTCATAAGCCCTCTTAATTGTTGCTTTCAACAGCAGCGTATTCTGCATATTTATCTTGCTTGGCAGAGTTTCAAGCTCTTCTATGAGAAGAGGAATCTTTTCATTAATATACAGAAGCTCCTTTTGAGCCTCATCCATCTTCTGAACTGCAGCTTTATTGTTATTCTCATTAATATCCTTGGAAATGTGTAAAATCTTGTTCATAACAAGCTTTTTGCGCTTTTCAAGAGCTTCAATCTCAGACTCACAGCCTTTTTCCCTGGCAAGCAGCTTTTCAAGCTCATCAGCTGCTTTGTTCATATTTTTGTTCCTGAAGTTTGAAAAAAGCTGTATCCACTCCGGTGTGTATATCAAAATAGGTATTTTATTTCTTTTTACAATATTGTCCTTAAAATCAATATCCTTCATATGTATTTCCCCCACTGCATGATTTCTTATATTGGTGCTTTTATATAATATATCGGATATATGATTATACTATTGTACACCGGAGCTGTATTTTAAAAATATTATTTTGTAGTTAAAGTCAGCATATGTTGACGCATGTTCTACTCATCATAAGTATAATCCTCTGAATAATAGACTTCATTTCCTATTTTTAGATGAACTCTGTTTCTCCCATTATTCTTTGCAGCATATAATGCCTCATCTGCCTTCTTAAAAATTGTTTCTATGCTGTCGCCGGCTTCATAAGCTGTTACTCCGAGGCTGATTGTTATCTGTCCGATTCCTTCAAAGCAGTATTCCTTTATCATAAGCCTGATTTTCTCTGCAGTACTTACCGCTCCTTTTAAATCTGTATCAGTAAGAATTATTGAAAATTCTTCACCGCCGATTCGTGCAAAAACATCCTTTTGCCTTATAATCGAACAAATCAGCCTTACAACCTCCTTTAGTACATAATCACCCCTATTGTGTCCATAGGTGTCATTAACCCTCTTAAAGAAATCAATATCAAGCATTATGAGGCACAGCCTCATACCACTTCTCTCAGAATCCCTAAGCATACGATTCAGAAACTCATTGAAAAACATCCTGTTATAGGCTCCTGTCAATACGTCATGAGCGGTAAGATATTCAAGCTTGTCTTTTACATAGACCTTCAGACTGTGAATCATAAATCCCAGTATGCATAATATTACAGCTCCAAAACCAAACAGCACTCTGTAATATGATACTTTTCGTTCTGATATTCTCTGTGCAGTTTTTACTGCAATAAATGTATGGCTCCATACAATCTCACTTTCCCTTATAATAGACTGCTTGTCACTAGATGAAGTACTACTTCTGTATGCCATTACTTCGATCTTCATTTTTTCCCAGGATGCTCTTATATCTTTAAGTTTGTCGTTAAAATCATTATCTTGAGTTACAAAATAGATTTTTTTTGCTATGAAGTCATCAATAAGATTGTCAGTTTCCGCAATCAAAGCATCTGATCTGATATCATTAGTCTCAAGCTTGGCAATTCTCTGAATCATACCTCTTATTATTCCTGCACTGTTTATTACATTTGCATCATCCTTTATGCTGCCGGTAAAAAGCGCAATCATAATACCGCTGACAGCTACAAGGATAAAAAGCGTAACGGATATACCAATGAGCCAATTAGACTTCAGAATCCTCATTTAAATCCCCCTTACTGCCGCAATGCAGCATTTGCCGATAAGGCTTATATCATAGATTCTACAACGATGTGAAACTTCCTCTGTCTGAAAGGCAAAAACAACTCAGTTCTTATAATTTAACATAATCGAAACAGTTTCATGCATGATATCACATAAATAAGTAGCCTTTTTGCAGCAGCTTTCTTTCTGCAGCAGACTCCGGGTTTTCAAAGTATCTGATGCTCATGGCATCTCTTATTTCCTTCATTGTTTCTGATGCTACAGCTCTTGTGCGTTCAGTTCCGCTCATAATCATTTCCCTCAGCAGTCCTAGCTTGTTTTCATAGTAGCTCCTTCTTGCTCTGACAGGCTCAAGTATATTTTCCATGGCTTCATACAGGCAGCTCTTGCAGGCAGTACAGCCCATAGCAGCAGACCTGCAGCTTTCTTCAATGTTCAAGGCCTCTGCTTCGTTAAAGGCCATATGATACTTGTATAAAGTGCAGACATCAGGATTGCCCTTATCACTAAGCTTTACTCTTCCCGGGTCCGTAATGGCCGAGAAAATTTTCTGTTTTACAATACTGCTTTCATCTGACAAATAAATACAGTTATTGAGACTTTTTCCCATCTTTGTGTTCCCGTCCAAACCTACAAGTCTGGGCACACTTCCAAGCAGTGCCTTTGGTTCTACCAGTACAGGCTTATACAGCTCATTAAACCTTCTGACAATCTTTCTTGTCAGCTCCATATGAGGAAGCTGGTCGTCGCCTACAGGAACAAGATCAGCCTTGCAGAATGTGATATCGGCTGCCTGGCTTATGGGATATCCCAAAAAACCATAAGTAACATCCTCATAGCCATATTGCTTTATCTCTGTTTTGATTGTAGGATTATGCCTTAGGGAATTAACTGTCACAAACATGCTGTAAAACACTGTAAGCTCTGCAATTTCAGGTATCATCGACTGTATAAACATAGTGATTTTATCAGGCTCAAGCCCTGCAGCCAAGTTGTCCAAAGCTACATTCATCACATCTCTCTTGAGCTTTTCCGGTCTTTCAAAATTGGTTGTCAGTGCCTGTACATCAGCCAGTATCACCAAAGTATCATATTCATGCTGTAATTTTGCTCTGTTCTGCAGGCTGCCCAGGTAATGTCCTATGTGAAGTCCTCCTGTAGGTCTGTCTCCTGTAAGTATTCTTTTCTTCCTATCCATATTCTACATTCCTTTCAGTTTTTATTTGCTTTATGATAGCTTTACTAATTTGCCACCAGCCATCTGTCATACTACCAGCTCCTTTTTTACATATATTGTTGTTCTGATTGGATAAAACAAAAACTCCCATCCCAATCAAGGGACAGGAGTTAACCTGCGTTGCCACCCAAGTTAATCAGCAGCTTGATAACAGCTATGCCATCAAGAGTGATTCACTCATTTCGGATACTATCATATCCGCTTCCCAGTAACGGAGGAAAACCGTCAACGCCTACTATAGCTTCGGGCTGCTCTCACGGGACCATTCCATACAGCTGCTTTATCTGCTTGCACCTTCCGCAGACTCTCTGAAAAGCACCACTATACATACTCTCCCCGATCACAGATTTATCTTCTTTATATTATTATATTCCTGTTATGATGCTAAATCAACTATTGAGGTAAGACTAATGTAAATTTTGTACCTCTACCTGCTTCACTCTCAACGGAAATACTTCCTCCATGAGCTTCAGCCAATGTCTTTGCAATAGCAAGTCCTATCCCGCTGCCTCCTGTATCTCTGTTTCTTGACTTATCAGCCCTATAGAACCTTTCAAATATATGGGGTAAATCCTCTTTTGAAATTCCTGTTCCGTTATCTTCCACAGTTATAATAGCCTTGTTATCCAAACTTTTGTCGGATATTTGAACACTGCCGCCGTTCTGGGTGTATTTCAATGCGTTTGATATAAGGTTTACAAGTATCTGACTCAGCTTATCCCTGTCTGCATATATGCTCAGGTTACCTCCCTCGTATTCCAGCCGGATTCCCTTGGAGGAGAACTCACTTTCAAAGTTCAGCATTATTGCTCCCATAAGCTCGGAAAGACTGAAATATGTCCTATTTACCACTATTGCTTCATGCTCATATCTGGCAAGCTTTTCCAAGCTTCCCACAAGCTTGCTGAGCCTTATTATTTCTTCATGACAGCTTTTGAGCCTTTCAGCATCAGCTTCCCATATACCATCTATCATAGCCTCAATGTGACTCTGCAAAGTTGCCAGAGGAGTTCGCAGCTCGTGAGCAACATCCGCTGTCAGTCTTTTTCTCAGGTTTTCCTGTTTATTCAGGGTCTCCGCAAGATTATTGACAGTCTCTGTAAGACTTATTATTTCTTTTATACTCGACTTAGTATTGCATTTATCCTGAAAATTTCCTCCTGCTATCAACTCGGCAGTACCGGTTACCTGCTTAATTGGTATACTGATATTTCTTGCCATGTTATAGCCCAATCCGAGTGCCGCTAAAAGAGAAAACATTCCGATTGCCAAAATCACTCTGTTCAATGCATTTATAAAGTTAAGATCAGTATCGCTGAAGTAGAAGGGTCCATAGTAGCCTACTTCCACCGACCCGACATCGACATTGTTTATTGTAACAGCATATTCCTTCTGCTGATAGCTGCCCTTCCAGTTCGGGTATCTGCTCATCATGTTTTGGGTCAGGTCCATCAACATCTCCTGGCACATGCCGCTGTTATACTTCGTAGTATCCCAGACAACAATACCGTCTTCTTTTATTATTTTAATTATGAGTCCCTGCTCTAAAGCATATATCCCAATATCCTCATAGGCTTCATGCTCCCATTTGCCTGCGATGCTATATTGCCTGCTTATCATATCAACAATTTCTTTATTAGTTTTTTCTTGATTTTCCCTGACGTATTCTCTGAAATATTTCTCAAGATACAGGTTGGACACAATGCTTATAAGAAAAACACATAACAGTGCAATAAAAATATATGACATAGTAAGCCTTGTCCTGAGTGTAGTTTTCATATTATTCACCACCAAATCTGTAGCCTATCCCGTAAACAGTAATTATGTATTTTGGCTTTTTGGGATCCTCTTCAATTTTTTGTCTGAGGTTTTTGATATGAGTATCAATAGTCCTGTCGAAGCCTTCGTAATCATCTCCAAATGCCAGGCATACCAACTCTTCACGTGTAAAAGTCCTGTTTCTCGTTCTTGCCAGTGTTATTAGAATCCTGTATTCATTAGGAGTAAGATTAACTACAGTATTATTAACCTTGACCTCATGCTTTTCATCATCTATTATTAATTGATTGTCACTAAAGCTCAACAGGTCTTTGTTAGTATTGCTAATGGAGCTTCTTCTTAAAACTGCCTCAACTCTGGCAATGAGCTGTCTAGGACTGAAGGGCTTTGTTATGTAGTCGTCAGCCCCAATTTTCAAGCCTTTTAAAATATCTTCTTCCTCAACCTTAGCGGTAAGCATAATTATAGGCACATCCGATTTCTGTCTTATTGCTGCACATATTTCCTCACCTGCCATATCGGGCAGCATTAAATCCAGTATGACCAAATCAGTCTTCTTTTCCGTAAAAACCTCAAGTGCTCTTCTTCCGTTATCTGCTTCGAAAACCATATATCCAGAATTCAGCAAATATGATTTTATAACCTCTGTTATTTTTTTCTCATCATCAACTATCAAAACACTGTATTTACCCATACCATCACTCTCCCAATAATATTATACCACTGCATATAATTGGTCTGCAGTGGTATATTGTTATAATTAATTGCAGCAGCCCCCACAGCCGCCTGAGGCAGGAACAGTGTTTACCTGCCCTTCATTAATCTTTTCTGCATCAATATTGTTCAAATCATCTACTATGGTTATAGTACTGCTGATCATCCCCATCCAGCAGGTGTATGGTATCACGCCTGCTTCCTCAGGGGTGAATTCAATTATATTCTGTCCGGGGTTAAGCCCCTTTTGTAAATTATATTTAGGTATCAATATGGCATCATTACAACCATTAATATTAGCTTCATCAGCATTTATTATGAATTTTACAGGTACACCCTTCTGAACAACTATAGGCTCATAGCTGCCGGGTAACAGGTCGATTTCAACCACCTGGACGTTCTCTTTCATTACAGCAACTGCTCCCTCAACAGCTCCCGCTTGAGCTGGCAGAGTGTTGACTCCCGATAAGCTGAGGCCCCTACCCATCATAATAAGACCAAGAATAATAACCATCACCGAGCCTATTTTCATGATATTTTTAGTAAATCTGCTTCCCAGCATGGAGGTTATGGCACCAAAGCCAAACATCAACGGTACTGTTCCAAGACTAAAAAGCAGCATAGACAGTGCTCCCAGCAATACGCTGCCTGTTCCCAGAGCATAAAGCTGCATTGATTGTAAAGGTCCACAGGGCATCAATCCGTTTAGAAGTCCTATGTATAACGGACTGTGCTTCCCCTTACCTGCAAGCCTGTTTCTGAAAAAAGAAGGAATTCTTGGATTTAATTTTTTCAACCATGGAAGCAGGTCAAGCATATTTATGCCCATTATAATCATAAAAATACCAGATACAATTGCCACTATACCTTTTGCCGATCCTGAAAAACTGATAATAGATCCTATTCCTCCAACTATACCTCCGATTATGGTATAAGAGATAACTCTGCCTGTATTGTACAGAAGACTCGGCTTCAGCTTTCCGATCTTAGAGCCTTCATAGTGCTTGTACGCCACACATTGGGAAAGATTTATCCCTCCGCACATTGCTATGCAGTGAAGTGATGTAAGCAGTCCCACTATAAACAATAATCCAAGGCTCATGGACTGATTGACCTCAGGTATGAAATTAAAGCCTATTGTATTATCTATGATAACATATAGTGCCAGCACTATTACACCAAGGCCGACCAGTTGGTTTATCTTAAAAGTATCAGTACCGGCGTTTTTTTCAGAAGCTTCGTAGCCTTTATATGCTATTTCAGTTTTTATTTTTTCTAAATTTATAATATCAGCATCAAAGCTTATATTCGCTTTGGCATTTTCATAACTGACTCTTGCCTCCTTAACTCCGTCCAGCTTAAGAAGAGCCTTCTCTATTATTCTTTCACAGTTGCTGCAAGTCATTCCTTTAATAAAAAGTTCAACATTTTTTATTATCATTTCAACTTCCCACCTTCTATGCATAATTACATGTAGATGATATCAAAACAATATGAAGATTTAATGTTGAAATCAAAAATTTTTGATTTCCATAAAATCTTCATAATTGTCGTATATAATGATATAAGGAAATAATTACAAATAACGATGGGAGGTGCAAGACTTGAACGATGTCTCTTTTTTACTCGCTGTTACGGCAGGCTTTCTGTCCTTTTTATCACCATGTGTACTGCCATTGGTACCAGCTTATATTTCTTATCTCACCGGCTCTTCAATATCTGAGTTGCAGAGCAGCAAAGCAAGACTGCTTACATTATATAAATCAATAGGCTTTGTCATTGGCTTTTCTGTTATTTTCATATTGATGGGTTTATCTGTTACTTCATTGGGAAACCTATTAATAAAAAACAAGGAAATATTCACAAAAATAAGTGGTGCACTAATAATATTGTTTGGTATACATATTTCGGGTATATTCAAATTCAAGTTCTTGTATTTTGAAAAAAAATTACTAGCACAGAAAAGCACGGGTATGAGTTCTATCTTTATCGGTATGGCTTTTGCTGCCGGTTGGACACCCTGTATAGGTCCCATTCTTTCGTCAATTTTGTTGTATGCGGGAAATATGGATACCATACACAAAGGCGTACTGCTGCTTGCTGCTTATTCATTAGGACTTGCTGTGCCTTTTCTTATTACGGCGCTGGCAATAGGAAGCTTTATCAAATATTTCAGAAGCATTACCAAATATATGCCAGTAATATCTTTTATAAGCGGTTTGCTGCTCGTAATAGTAGGCATTCTCATACTGACAGACAATTTCAGTATGCTTAGCAGATATTTTAATTTTATTGCACCATATTAAAATATGTAATATAAGGAGAAAGATATGAAAAAGAGTATTATTATATGGGTCATAGCTGTCATACTGGCTGGTACTGCCGTTTTCTTGCTGTTGACCAACAATAAGCCTGCCGACAGCGGCATCAAGGATAACGTTGATGCTGGAAGTGACTCAGCAGCAACAGATACAGCAGGAATCGCCGTTCCTGAAATAAAGCTGTATGATTTAGACGGGCAGGAATGGACGTTATCAAAGCTTAAGGGTAAAAAAGTGTTCTTGAATTTCTGGACTACCTGGTGCGGCTATTGCAAGCTTGAAATGCCTGACATGGAGAAGGTATATCAGGAAACCAAGGATTCAGATCTGGTCATGCTGGCTGTTAATGTTGGTGAAAGCAAAGAGCTTGCTGAAAGCTTCATGAAAAACAACGGATACAGCTTCACCGTGCTTTTAGACTCTAAAGGCAGTACAGCCAATGATTACGGGGTAACAGGACTTCCCACATCCATATTCATTAACAGTGACGGTACATTTTCTGCAGGGCAAGCCGGCGCTTTAAAGTACGAGCAAATGATGGAATATATAAACAAGCTGAAGTAAACACGTTGATTGAAAAGTTAAATTCCAGTGAAAAGAAAGTTTCAATAATGTAAGACTAAATTCGATATTGTCTGGGTTTGAACTGTATATTAAGTGATAAAAATATAGTATAATGGCCTTACAGAAAAT
>JBMORW010000057.1:0-162169 GCA_049322695.1 Bacillota bacterium
TATCAGTATACTAATGTGTTCTGTCTTATCTTTTATAGGAATATACCTGGCTACATCCAATAGATATATTCCTGCCTGTTCATTTATATTGTCCTTGCTAGTATAAAGCTCAAGCACAATGTCCCTGTAAGCCTCAAGCTGTCTGGCTCTGCAGCCTGCAAAAAGTTTATTTACCATCATGCCAGTACTATAAGAAATCCAGCCTCTATGTAGAGCAGGAATCTTAGTATCTGGATACAGGAAGCTCTGCAAATATTGCTTTAGAAGTTGTGTACTGCTTATTTCCGGTTCCTTTATAAATTCATCCTTCGGTATTTCCTTCCTATAATCCTCATCAAACATAGCTATAGTCAAGCCTATAAGCTCGGCACAATGCCTTCTTATATCGTCCTCAGGGTGTTCAAGCAGGCTGTAAAGGAATCTCAGCATTATCAGCTTTTGCTTCTGTGTAAGATACGTGGAGTATTCTTCAAAAATTCGTATATACTCCCTCAGATTTTTCCAGTCACTTTCGTTTCTGGCAGCCTCCAGTATGAGACTTAAAGAATGTTCGTCTTTCAGTCGGTGCATCAGCCTTATGTTGTGATTTATGGCATAGTATTTAAAGCTGCTTACTATTTCGCTGCCCTGCATCGTAGTATAGCTCAACCTGGCTGTCTTCTTCCTTTTTCCAGGTTTGCCCTTATGAGTTACCGTAGTATCAATCCCAAGCTGAAGCATATATTTTTCGAAGTCCATTATCTTTTCATACACTTTATGATATCTTTGTTTCTTTTCCTCAGTCATATTATCCAGCTTGTTGAATATCACTTCAAAGGCTTCAGCGAGACTGAAAATACACATTACCTTTTTATTGTCCTTGTCGCGTATGCTTTTCACCCTGAAGTCTGAATATATCAGCACCAAGGATTCCACAGGCAGGTTCTCCAGCTCCAGATCCCAGGTTGAATGATTTACTGCAATATGTCCTATATTATTAAGACTGTGTTTTTTAAACCAATAGTCTGTATAATAATAGTGAAGGTACGGAACCCTTGCGTGCTCAGATTCCTTACAGCCATATTTACCGATATCATGGCCTGCCGCACTTCCAGAAACTCTTCCCAGATCTATGGGGATACCGGCTTCATGTAGCTGCCTGCCAATGTACAAGGCGAGATAATGCACTCCGCATATATGATCAAGCGTACTGTGACCGGTAACTTCTTCAGCCAGCTTCATCATTTCATATACATATTCCGAATAAAACGCATCCCTGAATCTGCTGTATTCCTCTAAAGCCCCTGCATCAGTTACCTCAGAATCATCCAAAAGCTTTATTGTGTTTTTCTCCTGCCAATTCTTGTCATGCTTTAAACACTCATATTCGAAAAACTGCCGTAATACATCAAGGTAAAAGCTGCACAAAGGATTCAGTTCAGGTATAAGTGTGATAGGCACAGCTTGAGGAAAGGACTTATTGAGAGAAAAGTAGTAGCAATACTCCAACCAGCTTTCGGGTGCATTATTTCCTGCTACTGAGTTCATTACAGGTTCAAATAAACGGAGTATACCCTTACAGCTAAATGTTTCATGCTTAATAAATTCCTCAAGAGCTGTCTTAAACAATTCTGAGTTGAAATACACCAATATATCATCAATGTTCAAGCCGAAATACTCATCCTTCTTTTCCTCTATTACCGCTCTCAGCTTTGCAGCCATTTTGTAGCATTCATTAATGGCCATAATACCCCTCCTTAACGACAACATGTCATACTGTATAGTCAATATCTAAATATTTATAAAACAAAACAATCATATTATAATTGAGAAATTTTATAAATTGTCTTTTCTGTAGAATAATCCGTGTCTGTACAAATCTTACTAAAACTCATCATAAGGTATTTATGCGATTTATACAAACTAAGTGCATTTAGTATATAATAGTATTAAAATCATCTTTAAAAAGCTTTGGCAAAGCCTATTTAAGGTAAATTATACACTTTTCTGACGATTAAATCAAAAATTCTGAATAATCAGATTGACTTTCATATGATATGAAACAATGAATTTTAGAAGGAGGCTTAATAATGGTGTATAACAATAAGGAAATTAAAGCCATGGTTCAGAATATTCTCGGTAAAAAGGCCTTCCTCCTTCCCATAGGAAACCACCACCTTGAAAGGAACCTTGTATACTATGTAAGTACAGAAGACGGCTCAGCATTTGTTTTCAAGCTGTTTCTCAAAAAGAACAGATGGAACAGGGAGGTAGCCGCTTTGAGCCTTCTTACCCAAAGCAGCGTTCGGTGTCCCAAGCTTATACGCTTTGGTAAGCTTTCCGATGATACCGAATGGCTGATTACTGATTTTTCCAATGGATATTCCCTTAATATGGCTTATCCTGTCATTTCCGAGGGCAACAGAATAAAAATATATGAAGACCTGGGAAGAGAGCTTGGCAAAATACACAGCTTTACACAATTTGATTTTTTTGGCAACTGGGATGAGTATGGCAGAAGCATAGACAATTACAGAGATTATAAAACATATTTCACAAAACATGTCGAAACCATCTATAAGGTTCTATACAATGCAGACCTACCTCATAAAGAGCTTATTAAAAAATCCATAAGCAGACTTAGCAACAGCTTCTCCATAATAGACAAGGTTTCAGAATCACTCCTGTGTCACAATGATTATGGTGAAAGAAATGCTGTTGTCAGAAAGCATGGAAATGACTGGAGGCTAGAAGTGGTTATCGATTTTGAGCAATGCCTTCCCTCTGACAAGGACAAAGATCTGGTATATATATGCAGTTGTCTTTCAGTTAAGAATGATGAATATGAAAAAGCATTTCTAAGGGGTTATGAGGAGTTCTTAAAGCTAAGCAGCGATTACTATCTGAAGAAAGATTTCTATCTTTTATACTTCGGACTTTATATTTGCAGTTGGGCATACAAGCAGGCTCCTGAACACTATTCGGAAGGCTTGGAGTTGTTAAAAAGGTTTTCTTAAGCGTCACAGTCAACGAACACTTAAACTCTTATAAGCTTCAGTTTAATTATGTAAATGTAAATAATTGCACATATTTACTCATAATGATATGCTATATATTGACTATACCGCCTGGAAACAATAAAGTCATTTTATTTCAGTATTTCCGTATTTATCATAACCATGAAGGAGTGAAGCAATGAGACGATTACTACTCAGACAGAAGCTTTACCTTATTATGCTCATAGTTCTTATTCCAATGATTATACTGGAAATCTACCGCATCAACAAAGGTTATATTGACAGTATAAAGCATGAGATCAACAGCAACATAGAGTTCGCAAATGCAGTAGGAGTATCATTTTCAAACTTTATTCACAGGATTTGGGATGCAGAGCTGGCAGTTGGCTCATCCATCGTTGAACTTAATATTACAGATAATAATAAAATCAGAAGCGTTATGAAAGAGCTTTCCAAAAGCCAGCCCATAATCAGCACTTATGGCTGGGTGAACAGCAACGGTATTATTATTGTAAGCTCTGAGGAAGATGCCACTGGCATTGATATATCTGACAGAGATTATTTTAAACGTATAATGAATGGTGAAGACAAGGTTTTATCAGATCTTCTGGTGTCCAAACTTGATAACAGGTACTCATTTATTGCAGCAAGAGGAATCAGGCAAAAAGGAATGCTTAAAGGCATTGTCATTGCTGTCATGCAGCCGGATGCTCTGGACAAGGTGCTTCCCTCCGATAGGACATCACGATACAGCTATTTCGGACTTATCGACAGTAAAGGCTACTTTGTCTATCGTTATGGAATATCCGGTATTGCCCAGCAAAGTATCAGGATACCTGATGATTCTCCTTCAACACAGGTATTAAAAAACGGAACTACCCTATCCACAAGCTATATATCCGCACTGGACGGCAAGAAGTATTTGGGCACAGATACTATCATCAGAGAAATAGGCTGGGTTGCATATGCAAACTCTGCCTATGAAGAAGCACTGTCCGACGCTCATCTCAGTTTAAAAAATAATATTATCATACTTGTTTCGGTATCCATAATATGCCTGCTTCTTTCATTGAGAATGATCGGAAATATATTAAAATCAATCAATATTCTGAAAGATTCTGCTCAAAAAGTAGCCGAAGGGAATCTTAATGTACGAACAGAGATATATGGCAGAGACGAGCTTGCTGCTGCAGGACTTGCCTTTGACAGGATGGCAGCCAGTATAGAGGAATATGATAAACTGAAAAATCAGTTCTTCTCAAATCTTTCACACGAACTGAAAACACCTCTTAACATAATTCTTGCTTCAGTGCAGATGCTTGATAAGGCTCACGAAGAGCATAGATGTGAGCACTATGAGAAAAATGCAAGATATCTTGGGATGATGCGCCAGAATTGCTTCAGATTATTGAGGCTGATAAACAATCTGATTGATATAACTCGTATTGATGCGGGCTACTTGAAAATGAATATGCAAAATCATAACATAGTAAGCATAGTAGAGGATATAACACTTTCTGTTGCAAAATATATTGAGCATAAGCACATCAATCTTATTTTTGATACTGAAATTGAAGAAAAGCTGCTGCAGTGTGATCCAGACAAAATAGAAAGGATAATGCTTAACCTGCTGTCAAATGCAATAAAATTTACAAAACCCGGAGGAAGTATATATGTAAATATCTATTATAAAGATAATTTACTCAGTATATCTGTCCGAGATACAGGACTTGGGATACCAGAGGATAAGCTGTCAATAATTTTTGAGAGGTTCAGACAGGTAGATACTTCTCTAAACAGAGAAAATGAAGGCAGCGGCATAGGGCTTTCGCTGGTTGATGCCTTAGTAAAGGCTCACGGGGGCAGCATCAGCGTAAAGAGCAAGCTTGGAGAAGGAAGCGAGTTCATTATTGAGCTTCCATGCAGCCATAACGAACAACAAACCTCTCAGTCGGAAAAGGTTAAAACCCAGGTCTCTGACAGAGTTCATAAAATCAATATAGAATTCTCAGATATTTACTCACTATAACGCAGTCCGAGGTACCCCAAGCCGCTTCAGGAAAAGGGAGTGATTTAGAATAACAGTAGGCTTTCAGTCATTTTTTGCTCTTTATGTCGTAAATTCTGTCTCTTGCCTGAGATACATATCTTTGGCTTCCTCCCTTACGGGTTACTGCCGTATGGAAGCACTTAACAGCCTCTTCATTACGCTTTTGATGCAGGTATAATTCTCCCATAATAAGCAGACACTGCTGCTCCTGCTCCGGAGTCATATCATAGGTGCTTTCATATACTATCTCCCTATAGCTTTCCAATGCATTTGATGCTGCAAGCTCATACATTACATCGTCACCTACATCCTTATACAGCCATGAAAGCTGCAGCCAAAGCTTTGCTCTCTTAAATGGATTGGGTTCCACCAGCTTGGTACTGTACAGTGCAAGATAATACGCCGTAAAAACCTCGCTAAGCTTTCTTGGCTCAGTGTATTTGAAATCCAGCTTTTCTCTGACAGCTGCAGTTTTATCCATAAAGTCCTTGATTTTGATTTTCAATGGTGCTTCATACTCATTAATGAACCCGGCATAATAGCACTTTGGACAAACCGTTATGCTATACCAAAGCGTATCAAAATCCTTATGCCTCTGTCTGAAGTCATTATCTACCCCATCTGACTTCAGCTTAGACGACCATGGAGTTTTGATTTCAAACTCATTTACGCAAATAGGACACTTTATATTCTTAGTAAATATATACTGTTCGTATGAATGTGGTGCTATATGATGGTAGGGCTTATGCTCTTTGGGATATAATATGTCAAATAAACCTTCATTGATTGGCATTTCTTCGGTATCAGACGTAAAATCTAAAGCCAGAAGAGTATTATCATCTACCAATCCGCAAAAGCTCTTCAGCTTTGCCAGCTCATCATTCAGAGTTCTTATTCTGGAGCTTAATACCTTCATTATTTTAGTTGCCATTGCAGGCTGCTGACAAATAAAAGCTTCAAAGCCCTCCTTTGCAACTGCGAGGGTAATTGTATCCTTTACAGCCTGTGCAGTTGCACACCTTGGTTCACCTTCCAAAAGCGACATCTCTCCGAAGAAGCCTCCCGGACCTATATCAGCAACCTTAATAGAGGTTCCGTCAGATGAATTAATAAATATCTCAACATTTCCCATCAATACAAAGTAAATATTGTCTCCAAGTTCACCTTCTCTGAAAATTATACTGTTTTCTGTATAGGTTTTTATATTCCCTAAAGATTTCAGCATATTAAGATCCATCATGGTATCCCCCCAATATTCTATGTTATTTTGGAAATACAGGGTTTAATGTAAAAAATTGTGCTTTAATGTCTATCTATATATTATCACTTATTTTGGCATAAGAATAGCAGTCAATATGGTGTGCAGCAAAAAAATACAGTAAACAGGTGTATATACTCTGCTTGCTGTATTTTTATTGCCTTGCTGGGTACTATATATTATATCATTATTCCGAGGTGAAGCTATGTCCTTTCATATAAAGAGCAGCGCACGCTGCATCAAAGCCAATAACAAGTGCTTCGGCTATTCCTATAGATATGGTGTCAGATATCCACATATATGCAACTTTGTTCACCATCGTTGTACTGCCCAGATAATAGCTGTCAGAAATGACATGGTAGAGTTTGAACTTAAGGAGTACACCCCTGCCATTCAAATTTAGCAGCCTCACTGCTGATTTTTGTTAAGATATCCTCCTATATGCAGGATTTAGATTGCGAATGTCAAATATTCTATTGAGTTTGTAATTCATAAGGAGGGCAGCTAATGGAAAAAAGCTTTAATCTTGACACTTTAAATCAGAATGAAAACGAAGTAAACAATCTGGTAGTAAAAATCTACAAATATCTCTTTCTCCTGGATGCCGTTCTGGTACTGCTTAATTATACAGGCATCATTGTTGTTCCATGGAATCTATTCTGGATAATGTTCGTTTCTCTGGCAGCCATATGCTCCATACCTATTCTATATAGAAGATTTTCCAAGAATACATCCAAACTTAAGCTTATAGCAATAATCTGTTCTCTTCTTCTGGCTACAATAATGTACTCGCTGAACCAGGTATATGCATTGCTGATATGGAGCATTCCCATTGCACTTTCCTGTCTATACTTTGATACAAAGCTGGTAAGGATATCTATAATATTTACTTTTCCTTGTCTTCTTATAGGAGAGCTGGTATGTATATACCTTAAGAAGGAGTTTTGGTATGCATATGAGTGGCTGCTTCTTGATATGGTTTCCTTCAGCCTATCGATCCTGGTATTAGGCATGATTGCTTTGTCCTTTACTGGCAGAGCCCGAAAAATGCTTATGAACACTCACAGCCTTTTAATAGAAATAAAGGAGCTTCTTAACAATACTTCTGCAGCTTCCAGCAGGTTGAATATGTCTGTAGCGGAAGTATCTGAGAGTATTGAGCAGTCAAACAATGCTACTGCCATGATGGCAGAATCAGTATCAAATATATCCAATGATTCCGAAATATTCAGCGTAAGCATTCAAAATACCGATGCCACTATAGACAGCATTGCCGACAAAATAAGTGAAATGACCAAACAGACGGAAAGCATAATGCATGGTACCAAAGAGATGATAACAACTTCCATGGAAAGCAAGGATGAGTTGCAGACAACGGTCAAACAAATAAGAACCATAGAGGAATACACTGCAAAATCAATGAAGAACATGAATGAACTGTATGAAAGATTCAACGAAATAAACTCAGCTGCGGAAATGATAAACAGCATTGCTGACCAGACAGATTTATTGAGCTTAAATGCATCAATTGAGGCTGCGAGAGCCGGAGAGCTTGGAAAGGGCTTTGCGGTAGTAGCCGGTGAGGTTAGAAAGCTTTCAATAAATTCTTCGCAAGCAGCATCAAACATTTCAGAAATAATTTCCAGACTCAGGTACAACGTAGAAGGTACAGAAAAGGCTATAACAAACGTATATGACATAGTTAACGAAAGCGTTAAGTATATAGAGAAAACCTCCCGCACCTTTGAGGAAATGACAGCCCTTCAGAAAAAGATTGAAGAAGGAATCAAAAAGATTGCGAAGGAAGTAACTGAGCTGGATAAGGATGGAAATATGATAAGAGAAAAAATGAACGAGCTTCTCCTTAGCAATCAGTCAATTAACAGCAGTATAAGTGATATATCCGCATCCTTAGAGGAGCTTACAGCTACTTCAGATGTAATACTCAGCCATATTAAGGATGTAGAGCTCCAGTCAGCCGAGCTTAGAAGCATCAGCGAAAAGGACATCAACATTCTCAGCTGAGACGGTTTATATAAAAGATTAAGGCAGAGCTGTAAATAAATAATATTTAACTCTGCCTTAAAGCTTTATATGAAAAGATTTAAATTAGACTCCTCAGCTTCACCCAGGTAATAGCCAACTCCGCCAATTTTTATACCGTCTATCAGTTCTTCCTTTTTCAAGCCCATTACATCCATGGACATCTGACATGCAACTATTTCTATTCCACTGTTCAGTGCTGACTGTATAAGCTCTTCCAGGGAGTTTACATTTTTGTTTTTCATGACCATTCTTATCATCTTAGCTCCCATACCTGCCATGTTCATTTTTGATAGCTGAAGCCTCTTGCTGCCCCTTGGCATCATCATTCCGAACATCTTGTCCATAAAGCCTTTTCTTACATCCACCTTGTCATGCTTTCTAAGAATATTCAAGCCCCAGAAGGTAAAGAACATTGTAACCTTCTTACCCATTGATGCAGCGCCGTTTGCTATTATAAAAGATGCAATGGCCTTATCAAGATCTCCGCTGAAAACTACCATTGTCTTGTTGTCTTTTACGGCAGCTGCCGTCGCAACTGTCGGCACATCCTTCGTGGTTAAACCCTTTTTTATATAGGCTGTTATGATTCCTCCATCCTTAGTTCGTTCTAAAAGCTCATTATTTGTAGACCTGCACCAGGATTTGATATCCTCATAAAAGCCTGCATCAGAAGCAGTTACCTTAAGTATCTGACCTTCTTTAATATCCTCCATACAGGATTTTACCTGCATTATAGGTCCCGGGCAGCACAGGCCGCATGCGTCCATGCTTCTGTCATAGCTGAGCTTCCCTCCGCCTGAAGCTTTACCGCCGCTTTTGTCTATGTTATTATCGTTTTTTTTAATTTTTCTCTCAGGTACAAATCTTTCTATTTCGTAAGACATGTAACCTCCTGTCACATTCTTCACCTTGAAGCCGTTCTGCTCAAGTATCCTTGCTGCAATATAGCCTCTTAAGCCCACCCGGCAATACTCAACTATTTCCTTATTTTTATCCAGCTCTCCAAGACGCTCTCTCAAGCTGTCAACGGGTATGTTTATTGCACCTTCTATATGACCATTGTTGAATTCTGTCTCTGTTCTTACATCTATCAGCAGCTGTCTTTCAGGATCAAGCTTCTCCACATAGCTCCAATCAGCTATATCCATCCTTCCCTCCAATATGTTCTCAGCTATATAGCCTGCCATATTTACAGGGTCCTTTGCTGATGAATACGGAGGTGCGTAAGCAAGCTCCAGCTCTGTAAGGTCGTGTACAGTGCCGCCTAAACGCATTGCTGCAGCAATGACATCTATTCTCTTGTCAACGCCCTTATTGCCCATAGCCTGAGCACCCAGTATCCTGCCGTTATCGTCAAATATCAGCTTTAGAGATATCTGAGTAGCATTAGGGTAATAAGAGGCATGGGAATTTGGATGCAGCTTTATGGCTTTATAAGCTATTCCTGCTCTTTGTAAGGTTCTTTCATTAGCACCTGTACTTGAAGCTGTCAAAGAGAATATTTTCAGTATTGAGGTGCCTTGTGTTCCCTTATATGTCTTATTCAAGCCTGCCACATTATCTGCAGCTATCCTTCCCTGCTTATTGGCCGGTCCAGCCAGTGGAATTGCAGTTTTCAAGCCTGTTACAAAATCCACAACCTCTATTGCATCTCCTACTGCATATATGTTTTCTACATTTGTCTGCATTTTTTCATTTACTATAATATGTCCTCTTGGTCCCAGTTCGATACCTGAACCTTTTAGAAAAGCGGTATCAGGTGCTACACCAATTGCCAATATAACAAGGTCAGCATTAAGCTTTACAGCACTGTTCAGCTCAACCTCAATGGAGTTATCCTTTTCTTCGAAGCCTTTTACACCGTCTCCCAGAATCAGCTCAACACCATTCTCCTGTAGCTCTTTTTCAGCTATTACAACCATATCTGAGTCAAATGGCGCCAATATGTGAGGTGCAGCTTCTACCAGCGTTACCTCAACTCCTCTTTCTCTAAGGTTTTCAGCCATTTCCACACCTATAAATCCGCCGCCAATAACTACTGCAGTCTTTACATTTCTGCTGTCAACCATAGCTTTGATTTTATCTGTATCAGGTATGTTTCTGAGACTTAATATCCTGCCGCTGTCAATGCCCGGTATATTAGGCCTTATGGGCTTAGCACCGGGTGATAGAATCAAATAGTCAAAGCTTTCCTCATATTCTCCCTTTTCCAGACTTTTAACCTTTACTTTTTTATTCTGAGGATCAACGGCAGTTACTTCACTGTTAACCCGTATATCGATATTGAATCTTGCATTCATAGCCTTTGGCGTCTGAACAAGAAGCTTGCTTCTTTCCATGATGGACTCTCCAATATGATATGGAAGACCGCAGTTTGCAAAGGATATATACTCATCTCTTTCAAACATAATTATTTCAGCATTTTCATCCAGTCTTCTCAGTCTGGCAGCAGCAGAAGCTCCGCCGGCTACACCGCCGACTATAAGAATTTTCTTACTCATTAATTTACCCCCTATTTTCTACTCCTCTAAAATTTTCATAATTTTTTTAATCTTTTCATCTTTTACCTTATAGGTTATTTCAAGACCATTTCTTGTGCCTTCAATTATTCCTGCAGCCCGAAGCTTCTGCAGGTGCTGGGATACTGTGCTTTGCGGCATTTCCATACAGCTTTGCATATGACTGACGTTGCACTGGCCTTTTTCAATAAGACCTGCCACTATGCAAAGCCTTATGGGATGTGCAAGAGCTTTTAGTATTTCTGCCATTTCATTGAACTTGCTAATGTTATTTTCCATAGGCCACCTCTTGCTTGTTGAATATCATAATATCCGTATATTCAAATATTACGATATAATGATAACATACATAATCATACCTTTGCAATAACTAAAAATATTTCTTTGCAAGTATTGATTGACAACAGCATATTTATATAATATGTTTATATTATAGAGCGAGCGCTCGCTCTGAGTTCGGAAAACCATAATTTGTGAAAAAGGGGGAGCAATATGAAGGATGAATTAACCTTGTCCTACATCAATCTTTACGCTGTCCTTCGCAATTTAGAAGAATTATGCGATATGGACAGTGAAGCAAAATCACTGATTGCAAACAAGAATCTTTCCATCTGCTTCAAGGTAAAAAATGGACCTCAAGCTGTATTATCCTTCCAGAATGGCAAATGTACTTTCTCAGAAGGAAGCGGACCATGCAGCATAAAGCTTTACTTCACATCACCGGCACATCTTAATTCAATGTTTGAAGGAAAAGCAAATCCCATACCTCTAAAAGGACTAACTAAAATAAGTTTCCTCAAAAATGAGTTTACAAAGCTTACTGAGAGACTTAGCTTTTATCTTAAACCTACAGATGCACTTCTTAAGGATAAAAATTACCACAGACTCAATACAATATTGACTGCAAATACTGCGATATTTGCTCTATCCCAAATAGGCAATCACGACAGACTCGGAAAGCTTAATGCTTATAGAATGCCTGACGGCATAATATCCATACAGGCTTCGGACGGAAGTCTTGCATTGAATGTCACTGCCGACCATGGAGTACTGACTCCTAAAAAAGGAAAGGCTGATAAGCCGAGAGCCATTATGGAGTTTTCAGATCTGGAAACTGCAAATAACCTGCTAAATGGTAAGGTAGATGCATATACCTGTATTGCTACAGGTGGTATCAAGACTAGGGGATATGTACCTATGCTTGACTGCTTTGATAAGCTTCTGGGCATGGTACCCAGATATTTGAAATAGGAGGGTGGCTTTATGAATACTTACAGCTATACAAAGAATCAGGAAATGTTTAAGAGAGCGCTAAAATCCATACCTACGGGCATATACGGCCACCTTGGACCTGTCAACGGCTGCTTCATGCCTATAGATGCCTACCCTCTGTTCTCAGAGAGAGCTAAGGGAGCATACTTTTGGGATTTGGATGGTAACAGATTCATAGACTACATGTGCGCTTATGGACCAACAATACTTGGCTACAATGATGAGGATGTGGATGCTGCTGCAGAGAAACAGGCAAAGCTTGGCAACTGCGTATCGGCACCAAGCTCTATAATGGTGGACTTTGCAGAGCTGATGGTAGATACAGTAGAAATGGCCGACTGGGCGTTCTTTGCAAAAAACGGCGGAGATGTTACCAGCCTTGCACTATTGGTTGCTAGGGCTGCAACTGGCAGAAAAAAAACAATACTGGTAAAGGGCAACTATCACGGTGTAGCTCCTTGGACACAAAAGCTAGGCTACCCGGGGATAACTGATGAAGATGTTGCCAACAATTTCTATGTCGACTGGAATAACTATGAGCAGGTAGAAAAAATAGTCAAGGAGTATCCCGGAGAAATAGCATGCTTCATGTCTACCCCCTACTTCCATCCGGTATTTGTAGATAATAAGCTTCCTGAAAACAACTACTGGCAGAAGATTCGAAAGCTCTGTACGGATAATGGAATCGTACTGGCTATAGATGATGTGCGCTGCGGCTTCAGACTGGATATGAAGGGCTCTGATCACTATTACGGCTTTAAGGCAGATCTTATGTGCTTCTGCAAGGCAATAGCAAACGGACACAACGTATCCGTATTGTGCGGTACTGATGCAATGAGAGAAGCAGTGTCTAAGGTAATGTACACCGGCAGCTACTGGCAGTCAGCTGTCCCTTTTGCTGCAGGCATAGCAACTATTAAGAAACTGAAAGAACTAAATGCTCCTAAAATGATGCTGGATATGGGAGTAAAACTGACAAATGGCTTGGAAGCAGCAGCAAAGAATAATGGCTTCAAGCTTATTGTGTCCGGTGAGCCTTCCATGTGGTATATGAGATTGGACGGAGATGATTCTCAAATGCTGCATCAGGAATGGATAGCCGAGTGTGTTCGCAGAGGAGCTTATTTCACCAATCACCATAATATGTTCATGTGCTGTGCAATGAGTGATGAGGATATCAATTTCACCTGCGAGGTGGCTGATGAAGCGTTTAAGGTGATTAAAGCTAGGCATCCGGAGTTGCGATAGCCCCACCACTCACGCTTCGGCAATTTTCTTACGGTAGCTTTCAAAGCCCTGCGTTGTGTCCTCATGAGTCGGCTATGAGGCTGTTTTCAGCCACATCGGGGCGAAGGTATTCCTTTTAAGGGTGAAAACTACCTTCAGAAAGTAGCCTGTGCCTTCGTTAGTATAACACTTACCTATTTTAAAGTAACCAAAAATGCTTCGAAGAATTACTTGATGCTAGCAGCTAGAAGCTAGTAGCCAGTAGCTACTTTATAAAAAGGAAGGAGAAATTTTATGCCATTGAATCAACAGGAGCTTTTGGCACTGGAGAAAAAGGCTCATGAGCTTCGCTGTCTTTGTGTGGATACTGTAATGTGGGCAGGCAGCGGCCATATAGGGGGAGCCCTAAGTGCCATGGATATTATGACTATTCTGTATCATAAATATATGAAGGTTGATCCTAAGAATCCCAACTGGGAGGACAGAGACAGATTCATACTTAGCAAGGGACATGTCGGGGTAGGCTATGCACCTGTCCTGGCAGACAAAGGCTATTTTGACAAGGAACTCTTGAAGGAGTACAACCATACAGGCTCAAGCCTGGGAATGCATCTTGACAGTAGAAAGGTATCTGGAGTTGATGCATCCACGGGCTCACTGGGCCACGGTCTCTCCATAGCAATTGGAATGGCATTGGCAGCAAGGCTTAGAAACAAATCCTACATGACTTACTGTCTTTTGGGAGACGGAGAGTGCGATGAAGGCTCAGTCTGGGAAGCAGCAATGTCAGCTGCTCATTTCAAGGTAACAAATATGGTTACCTTTGTAGACCGCAACAGATGCATGATAGACGGACGCACTGAGGATGTAATGAAGTTAGAGCCCTTTGCGGACAAATGGAGGTCATTCGGCTTCATTGTAAAGGAAGTTAACGGTCACAGCTTTATTGAGCTCTCAGAGGCTATAGAATACGCATATCATGAAAAATCCGCTCCGGTAGTAATAATAGCAAACACCTATAAAGGCTGCGGAGTAGAGTTCATGCAGGATGATTATCGCTGGCACTACGGCGGTCTAGACTCTGACAAGATAGCCTTGTGCAAGGAAAGTCTTGAAAAATATCATCAGAATAGAATAAGGGGGGTATAGTCATGTCAGGATTAACCTATACCATGCTTGATACAGTAAATCTTTCAACTGCAGAAATATACGGCAAGGTCCTCTGCACACTTGCAGAAGAACATCCGGAAATAGTAGGACTGTCCGCAGATTTGGCAAAATCAACAAAAATAGGCATGTTTGGCGACAAATTTCCTGAGCGCTTCTTCAATGTCGGAATAGCCGAACAGAATATGTTCGGTATTGCTGCAGGTATGGCAAAGGCAGGTTTGGTACCCTTTATTTCCACCTTTGCAGTATTCACCTCTATGAGAGCCTTGGATCAGGTACACACTGACATATGCTATCAGAACCTCAATGTCAAAATGATTGCAACCCATGCAGGATTATCCTTCGGCCAGGCAGAATCAACACATCACTGTACAGAGGATCTGTCCATAATGAGAGCCATGGCCAACTGTATAGTAATAGTACCTGCAGACGGTATGGAAACAGCCAATGCTGTGCAGGCTTCATATGAAACAAATGGACCTGTATATATACGTATCAACAGAGGCTTTGACAGACAGGTATATAAAACCACTGACTATGGCTTTGAAATAGGGAAAGCCGTTACAATGCGCGATGGCACGGATATTACCATAATAGCCTGCGGCTCCGGTGTATTCCAGGCAATAGAGGCTGCCAGCATATTGGATAAGGCTGACGGTGTGAAAGCAAGGGTAATCAACATGCATACCATTAAGCCTATAGATAAAGAAGCTGTGCTGAAGGCAATACATGAGACAAGAAGAATTATAACTGTAGAAGATCACAATATTATAGGCGGATTGGGAAGCGCAGTAGCTGAGGTCATGGCTGAAAGCGGCAAGGCATGTGCCTTCAAGCGACTGGGAGTACCTGATACCTTCTCCATTATAGGCATTCACGAAGACCTTATGGCCTATTACAAATATGATATCAACGGTATTGTGGAAAGTGTCAGAGAAGTAATGGGCAAGGATTTTGAAGCTGATGACAACTGGGATGACGAGGTGTAGCTTATGACCGGTAGAGATGAAATATTCGCTTCCCGCATATTTCTATATGCCGTACTGCCGCTTTTAAGAGTAATAGTAGAAAGTACTCCTTCATTGTCAAAGGCTTTTAGCGGTAGGACAGCTGTCGTGCAAGTCAGCGCAAAAGACCTGGATTCAAAGCATGCAGTTCATTTTGAGATAACAGAGGGACAATGGAAGGTAAAAAAAGGTGCAGCGGAATCCCCGGACCTGGAACTGGAATTTAAAAGCCTTTCAGCACTTAACGGCTTTTTCTCAGGTAAAAATAAGAAGCTGCCAAAGATAATCGGCTGGCAGAAGCTTGGACTCACAGTAGCTACCTTCAAAGCGCTTTTGGCTATGTCAGCCATATTAAGTGCCAAAAAAGCACCCGATAAGGAGTGTGAAAAGGATTTGCTTGTGAAGTGCATGTTTTATTTGCTTTCCTCCGGAATCAGCCAGCTTAATAAGGCAGGACACCCTGAAATATCAAAATGGGTACAAAAGAGCCCTGATAGAATATATGCCTGGGTTGTTGACGGCAGACCTGATTTATCTGCCTATTTAAGAGTGAAAGCAGGCAACTCCAAGGCAGGCCGCGGTGAATACATCCGATCCAAGCCTTTCTTTACAATGCGTTTCAGCTCTGTAGACAGTGCTCTTGGGATACTGCTTGAGACAGATGACTTTTTGGAAGCCTCTATGCACAGCAGAATAATAATGGAGGGTGCTCCGGAATATGGAGCTATGATAGGAGAATACATGAAGCTGGTTGGCTCTTTCGCCAAGTAGAATGGAGGTATATTGATGAAAATTCGTTCCATAAGCCACAGCGGGTTAACGGTGAAAAGCTTTGAAAAGGCAATAAAATGGTACAATGAAATGTTTGGCTTTGTTCTAGTTGCTGAGGAATTCTTCACAAAAGAAAAAGTGATGGAGCTTTTTCCTCTTTACGGTGTATCAGACTCGACAATGAAATGCGGTTTTTTGAGAGCTCCTAAGGGGACAGTACTTGAAATATTCGAGTTCAGTAATACAGCTCCTGATGCAAAAAAATGCTGGGGACAGCCCGGTTTCACTCATCTGACTTTGGATGTAAGAAACGTCTCAAAGTGGTATGAAAAGCTTAAGGCCAAGGGCGTCAGATTTTACTTTGAGCCTCAGAAAACCGGAAATGTAGAATGGGTATTCCTTCAGGATCCTGATGGAAACCCTATTGAGCTTATAGACCTGAAGGCAAACTATGGTGTAATCCGTCTTCTGGGAGGAATAGCCGGTAATATCATGGCCAAAGGAAAATTCAAGAAATACTATATGGAGGGTAAAAATGTCTGATAGCCGTCAACAGCTGGTTAAAGAACTGGTAGATGGACTTGGAAGCTGGTTTAAGGATGAGAAGAGACTTCAGGAAGGACGAATGACTTCCAGTCTATATCCTTATATAAAGCTATTTGAACCAATACACATCAACCGCCTGAAAATCAAAAATAGAATAATAATGGGACCAATGGGAAATGCCAGTATGGCAGATGAAACAGGAAAGCCCTCCGCCAAAATGATAGAATACTTCCGTGAAAGAGCAGCTGGGGGAGCTGGCCTTATTACATGCGGAATGACACCCGTAAGCTGGGATTTGGATCCATCTTATGGGGATCTCCACAACACAGGAATATTTCCAAGGCTGGACAGCAACAGAACTGCCATGTCGGGCTGGAAAACCATTGCTGAAGCCTGTCATGCTTATGGAGCAAGATTCTTTGTACAGCTTGCTCCCGGTGTAGGCAGGGTCGGGAATCCCGAATGCCTTACAAAAAAATACAGGCTTCCTGTATCCTCCTCCTGGAACCCTAACTGGTATATACCTCAGATACCTTGTCGCCCTTTGACTGACAGAGAATGCAGACATATAATCAAAAAAACCGGACAGATTGCTTTGGACCTGAAGGAGCTTGGAATAGACGGAGTATACCTTCATGGCCACTCAGGCTATCTTATTGAACAGATGACTGACACTGCCTTTAACAGGAGAAAGCTGGGCAGATACTCTGATTGGCAGAGATTTGGGCTGGATATGGTGGAAGAAATACGAAAGCGCTGCGGCAATGCCTACCCCATACATTATAGAATAGATCTCTCACTGGCACTTAATGAGACCTATGGTGAAAAGATGCATACAGGCATACTCAAAAAATTCAGAAACGGCAGAACTGCTGCAATGACTCTTGAGTATATGGAGAAGCTGGTTAAATCGGGTGTGGATGCATTTGATGTGGATTTAGGCGGATATGATAACTGGTGGCTTCCGCACCCCCCAAACGGTATGCCTCCAGGTGTATATTTAGCTGTATCAGAAGCTGTAAAGGCATATTTCAAGGAAAGAAACATCAAATCCAATGTGGGCTTTCAGGTACCTATAATAGCAGTAGGTAAGCTTGGCTACCCCGATCTCGCCGAACAGGCATTACGTGAAGAACGCTGTGATATGATAATGCTGTCAAGACCCCTTCTTGCAGATCCTGAATGGCCCAAAAAAGTCTATGCAGGTAAGGTGGATGAAATAGCTCCATGTATTGGAGATCATGAAGGCTGCCTTGGGCAATATGCTGCGGGAGGACACATACATTGCGCCGTCAATCCTCGGGCTGCATTTGAGGATAAACTTCAGATTTTGATTCCTGCACAGAAGCCAAAGAAAATAGCTGTAGTAGGTGCAGGACCTGCCGGAGTGACAGCAGCTTGTACGGCAGCTAAAAGAGGACATAAAATATGGCTTTATGACAGAAATGATAAGGCAGGGGGCATGCTTATACCCGGTTCAGTCCCAAAAATAAAATATGATATGCAAAACTATGTGGATTATCTAAATAAACAGATAGAAAAGGCAGCTGTCGAGAACAGCCTGAATGTTTGCTTCAATACTGCAATAGATGAAAAGACTCTAAAAAATGAACAATATGATTCTATAATTATCTGTTCCGGAACAAAGCCTGTAATACCAAAGGTTGAAGGCATAGAACTCCCTCATGTTGTAACCGGAATAGATTTGTTGAAAAACCCGACTGCGGCAGCAGATTCAAAAAACATTGCAGTCATCGGAGGTTCTGATGTAGGCTGTGAAATAGCTTATATGCTCAGCTGTGAATATGATAAGAAAGTTACTGTAATAGAGATGCTGCCGTATTTCATGAAAAAGACCTGTACCTCCAACAGATACTATCTCATACATCATCTTGAGAAAAAAGGTGTGAGGTTGTTGAACTGCACAATTCTGAAAAAGATACTTCCGGGCTCTGTACAGCTTATGAGAAATGCAGCAAAAAATGTTCCGAATCCGTATGAAACCTGGACTCCCGTACTGCCAGACAATATAGTAAACCCCTTTGCTCCTAAGCTTATGGAAGCTATGCAAGCTATAGAGCTGGAAGCTGATTTGGTGGTTTTGTGCACAGGAGCAAGACCAGATGATTCGTTATATGATTCCTGTGTAAGAAATCATGCAGCTCCAGAAATAAACAACATCGGTGACTCCTTCAGTATGGGAAGAGTTCTTGAAGCCGTCAAAGCAGGCTATGCAATTGGAACAAGTATATAGATTTTTTGAAAGCAGCTTTATAAATAGTAGGCTTTGATGTTATAATATCTATAGTTTAGCTGTACTAACGGAGGAAATATGAATAACAATTTAAAAGATAATGATGTTCAGTCAACAGAAATCAAGTTTTATAAAAGTACCTTTGAAAAAATCTCAGAGGATAGAAGACAAAAAATTCTGGACGTTGCAATAGCTGAATTTGCTGCCAACGGATATAACGGCACCAATATAAATGTTATTACCAAGAAAGCGGGAATCAGTACGGGAGCAATGTATAGTTATTTTGCTTCAAAGGAGGATTTGTTCCTTACAATTGTCGACCTTGGCTATAAGCTGCTTGAGGATGCTATTAAGGAAATAGATGTTGACGGTATGGATGTTTTCGCGGCATATGAAAGGCTGCTCCATATAACCAGGGATTATGCACAGCAATATCCTCAGATGAACCAGATCTATCTTGATTCTACAACACAGGGGCTTAAAAATCTTTCCAGCAGATTGTCCAATAAAATGGAAAGCATAACTGCAAAATACTATATGAAGGCACTTAAAAAAGCAAAAGAAAACCAGCTTATATCCAAAGATACAGATGAGCGCCTGGCTTCCTTCTGCATGGATAATCTTATTGTAATGTTCCAGTTCTCATTCACCTCAGAGTATTACAAAGAGCGGCTGAGAATATTTCTGGGAGAAAACGCTTTAGAGGATGAGGAGAAAATCATTCAGGGTATAATGCAGTTTGTGAGGAAAGCATTGGCATGACTGTCCCTTTCTCCAATGTACTGACCTAAAAAAAGTACAAGCAGTATGTAAAATATTTCGTTTTACTCCGTTGACAAATGATTTTCCCTATGCTATGCTTTATGAGTATAAAGAGATTTAACGTACTATGAACCATATCCTACTATTTATTAGGATTTATTAAGTTACAGGTTGTTAAATCCCTAATAAATAATTGGAGGTAATCTAAATGGCTGACAAGAACTTAACTTGCAAGGACTGTGGAAAGGAATTCGTATTTACAGAAGGCGAGCAAACTTTCTACAAGGAAAAGGGATTCGAGAACGAACCACAAAGATGTCCTGATTGCAGAAAAGCTAGAAAGAACCAAAGCAGAAACAGAGATTTCAGAAGATAATTTTGAAAGCTAAAAGACTATTGATTTTTCAATAGTCTTTTTATTTTCGCTAAAAGATGTTCGGGTCTATTGTGTTGGGCTGCTCTGCCCTATGACTCAGGGGATTAAAGGCAGGTCCTTCAACCACTTCCCCCTCATATGTGAATCTGGAGCCATGACAAGGGCAATCCCAGCTTCTTTCGGCATCATTCCATTGAAGCTCACAGCCCATATGAGTGCAGGTTGTATCCACTACATGAAGCACTCCTTTTTCATCTCTGTAGGCTCCCAATCTTTGTCCGCTGCCCTGTACCACCTTTGCTTCACCATTTTTTATATCTATGCCCTCAGGCAGACTTTGCAGCTTTCCGGATACCAGTTGAACGGCAACGTCTGCATTTTCTTTTATAAATGTAGCTGCTGATGCTGTTATGTTTGCTCTTGACGGGTTATACACCTCTGTCCAGGGATTCTCACCTTTGACAATAAGATCTCTGAACATAATGGCTGACACAGTACTATTGGTCATTCCCCACTTATCAAAGCCCGTAGCAACAAATAAGTTGGGTTTGCCGGAGGTAAGATGTCCGACATAAGGTATCCCGTCCATTGTCTGATAATCCTGCTTTGACCAGCGGTACAGCACCTCTTCTACTCCATAACTGCTGTCTGCAAACTGTATAAGATTCTCATAATGACTCCTGAGATTAGTGCCATGACCGGTCTTATGATGTTCTCCTGCTGCAATAATCATTTCACTGCCCTCATACGGCTGAAAGCGCAAGGATCTGGTAGGATGCTCAGCACTTATATACATTCCTCCGGGAAACTGTTTCTTAGCAAGAAAGCCTACGGCATAGGATCTGTATGGATAAATCCTGGCAAAATACATACCCAGTCCATCATAGCATGGGAAGTGAGAAGCAATAATCACATATTTGGCAGTAACCTTTTTGCCTTTATCAGTAATTACCACTGC
Organism: Bacillota bacterium; assembly: GCA_049322695.1. Taxonomy (GTDB): domain Bacteria; phylum Bacillota; class Clostridia; order Lutisporales; family Lutisporaceae; genus CALGKJ01. The sequence continues at coordinate 21,213 of JBMORW010000057.1, forward strand.
AGGGTTACCCTCCTGAAGATCAACTACTCTCGATTGCTCAAAAATATGGCTTCCATCTCCCGGAATATCCTTTGCCAATGCAAGCAGATACTTTCTCGGATGAAACTGAGCCTGGCCGCTGAACTTCAAAGCAGCTTTAACCTTGAAGGGCAGAGGGATATCATCCGTATATACTGCATCAATGCCTAACTTCGATGCAGTATCTGCTTCTTTCTGTATTTTTTCCACATACTCGTCTGATTGTGTATACACAAATGCCGGCTGATTGTTGAAATCACACTCGATGTTCTTTTGCTGAATCAGTTCTGACATAAATCTAATTGCTGTTTCATTGGCGTCTGCATACTGCCTGGCAAGCTCCATACCATAATTGCTTTTTATCTTGTCGTATATAAGCTTGTGCTGTGAGGTTATCTTTGCTGTTGTGTGTGCAGTTGTTCCCTGTACTATTCTGTCTGCTTCTATGACAGCAACCTTCATACCCTCTTTCTTCAATAAGAAGCCTGTTGTTATTCCCACCATTCCTCCGCCTATAATGGCAGTATCGACATTGATATCGGCTTCCAATGCAGGATAACTCGTTTCTTCCGTGGATGCCATCCAATAGGATTGAGGAGGCTTTATTAATGCATCTTTCAGTATGCTCATGCTATTGTTCATTATAACACCTTCCATTACTTTATCTTTCAAACCTAGCATTTGCTTATTTTGCAAAAGTATGCCTTGTCAAAGCCACATAATAAAAAAATCTTCATACTATTATGTATGAAGATTTTGATTATAAGCAGCAACGAGCAATTATTTTGCCTTGTCTCCGCCAACCTTTCCTACCGGTAGTTCTATAATGAATTCTGTGTTTTCTCCCTCTTCACTTAAGTTTTCCACTTTCATGCGTCCGCCGTGCTGCTCAATAATTTTGTATGCAGATGTAAGTCCCAAGCCGGATGCAACCCTGCTGCCGCTCGTAGTAAATGTAGGATCAAACAGCTTTTCAATATCAATATTGCTTATCTTATCTCCAGAAAACCCAAATCTTATAATGACCTTATCATCTGCAGATTCAGTTCTTATGCTTAGAACTCCATTTGAAGGGACATACTGTATAACGTTTGCAATGATGTTCAACATAGCTTGATTGAGCTGCTTTAAATAGCAGTATATATTGGGGATGGCTCCATAGCTTTTGCTTACTTCCTTTCCCTTTATCTCGTGATTCAGAAGCAGCAATGCATTATCCAAGGACTCATGTACATTTGCCTCTTTATATTCCGCTTCATCAAGGCTTACGAAGCTTTTAAGACTCTTTAGAAATTCTACCTGCCTGTCCAGTGCAGTTCTATTATTGGCCTGCATGGCAAGCAGCTTGCGCTTTAAATCCTCCAAAGCTTCCCCTTCAGCACTGCCAAGCCTTTCGATAAGTATTTTTTCTATTTCCAGATTGGATTTAAGTGATGCAATAGGTGTATTCATCTCATGAACAATTCCTGCAGCCAGTTGACCCATTACTGCCATCTTTTCCGTCTGTACCAGCTGCATTTGAGCCTGTTTGAGTTCTTCCAGGGTATGCTGCAGCTCCATGGTTCTTTGCTCTACTAAAAGCTCCATCTTCTCACTGTACTTTTTCAGTTCTCCCGTCATATGATTGAAGCCTTGTACCAGACTGCCTATTTCATCCTGTCTTTCTATATTAATTACTTTATTGTACTTACCGGCTGATACTCTTGCCAGAGCCTCCTTTAAAACCTTAATCGGCCTAAGCTCATAATTTGAGTAAATAATAAAAATGCTTACAAATATACCGAAAAATATCAAGGCACTGTAAAGCAGCCCTTTTATAAGCTCAACTCTTTTTTCCATTATGATGCTTGCATCTATATAGCATTCATACACTCCGACAATCTCTTTTCTGCTGTTTCTTATAGGTGAAACCCCCGAAAACCATGTTCCATAGGAATCCCTATAATGTGCAAAGCTGGTTCTGCCTTCAGTATAGGCCAATCTGTGCTCAACAGGAACATCATCGTAGTCATACACTGCGAAATAATCATAATAGAAGTTTCCGTCTCTAACCTTGTAGGCTTCAGCATACATATCAAAATTCCAGCTGTCCTGAGAATAATTTATGGATCTTTCCAAATCCTCTTCTATTTTATAATACTCCTTACTATGCCACTGTTTAGGACTCACTATACTTTCCAGAGTATCGCCGTCTATTATGGAAGCACCATAATGGGCAGCAGTCAAAAGTCTGCTTTGCAGCTCCCTGTGAAGATTTTTCTCCATTATAATATATGTTTGAGATGAGAAAACTGCAATTGCCACTGTAAAAAGCAGTATGAACACTCCAAGCTGCTTGGCTATTACAAATCTGCGTATAATATGAATTCTCCTGATAAGAAGCCAAATACCAAGTATTGCTCCTATCAAAATTTCCAGCAAAAACAGCAGAGACTTAACTTTATCGGCTATACTGCTGCTTAACCACAGCATACTGCTTGCCATGCCTTTATCTGTATCTGCAATCAGCACTTCGCCATTAAGTGCATCAATTGTTGCCAGCCTGTGATCAGGCCCAAGGGACAAGCTTCGCAAAAGCATTTTATCCTTGTTATAGCCCCAGCTCCTCAGTATGGATTCATCTGCAACCTTAACATGATTACTGTGTATATCAAGAAGATATACTGTATTTGTGCCTATATCCAAAACATATACTGTATCATCCTTAAGCTCCAAATAGGCAGGTACATAGAAGGATGGAATATGTGCACTTAGAAAATTTGGCTGTTTATAATCCCTTCCGACACACATAAACTTTCCGGTATAGGTGGTATAGTAGACCTTATCTTCATCAGCTATTACAAACCAGTTCAGCTCATCATAAGCTATACCCAGATCATACAGATGTTCTCCTTCTCCGCCGTTTACAGACTTTTTCCACAGGGACAGTTGGTCCTCATGGTTCCGAAGAAGATAATACAGCATACCTTCCTTTATTTGAAAGCATTGATGAACCATATAATCATATTCCCTATTTGATTTAACATCAAGAAGTACCTTGTCAAACCGTCCGTTCTTGTCAAATCTCACGATTTGTATATTTGAGGTGTTATGTGTAACAATATCGATTATGTCATTAAAAACATATAAATTTCCTTCTTCATCCACTTCTATGGTATTTGCACTATAAAAGCCGTTTTTCCTCTTTGTACTTCCCTTTATAGTGTATTGGACTACATTATTGGCATCTACTTTGACTATTCTTTTATATCCGTCATCCAGTACATATGTATTTCCGTCTTTATCTGTGGCTATATCCTTTGGTCCACTAAGCTCAAACCCATTCCATCTGCCTAAATCTTTTATTTTGTCAGTATTAACAGTGACATGCAGAAGTATCAATAAAAAAATGGTAAGTATGATAAAGTACCTTAAGCTTTTACTATTTTTAAGCTTTTTAAAATAAGCACCCATACTGTATCCCCCCTTTGATACTCTATATAAATGTCAGTAATTAAAGACTACTTTAAATCCCTTGTATTGTCAACATTTTATGACACTGTTCGACCACAGCTGTGATGTAAATTTCCATAAAAATATATTGAATAGACGGCATGAAATATAATATAATTTAACTAACTAAACATTTTGTTCACTTGTTCAGGAGGTATCATGGAAAAACAAGATAAAATATTGGAAATCTACGAAGCCGCACTGAAGGTTTTTGCAGAGTATGGTTTTAAGAAGGCTACTGTTGAAGACATTGCCAGTCACCTTGGCCTTACAAAAGGAGCTTTGTATATTTATATCAGAGATAAGAAAGAGCTATATGAAAAGGCTGTAGGCTATGCCATGCTTAAATGGCAGAACAGGGTCAAAGATGCTGTTTCAAAGGAAGACGATGTGGAAAAGCAGTTCTACATCATGTGCTATAAAGCATACGAATATCTTGCCGAGGATGCTATTCTCAGAAAAATTCTTGTGAAGGATCCATCCATCTTTCCGATATTTCCGCTTCAGGATCCTTATGGCGAAATAAACAACTCCTCTATTGATTTGCTCAGAGGGATACTGAAAAAGGGTGTAGAGGAAAAAAGGTTCAGAAACGTTGATATTGATGTAGTTACTAAACTGATCTTTACACTTTATAAAATGATGATTCTGGAGACTTATGTCATAAATGATGAAGCTCCGAAGCTGGTTTTCAGTGAGTTGGTCAATCTGATAACTAAGGGTCTTTTTATAGACAAATAGTATATAAACAAAAAAAGGGGGATAAGTATGTCAGCAGTATTGAAATACTTAAGTCCGGAATGGAGAGATGAAGCCGAAAAAAGGCTGATATCTGAGCTAACGCCTGAAAAAATGAACAGTATCAGCTCGTCAATGTGCAGTATTTACCAAAACTGTCCCAACGGAAAGTCTGTTTACATGTATTTAAGCTTTAAGGATGGTCTGCTTGAAAAGCTGGAGATAGGGGAGGGGGAAGCTCCCGCTGCCGAATTCAGAATAACGGGTGATTATGAGGTATTTGCAAGGATATCACGTTCGGAAATGAATTCCCAAATGGCATTAATGAGCGGTAAGCTTAAGCTGAAGGGAAATATGGTCAAGGCTCTGAAGCTTGCTTCTATTTCTGACAGAATAAATAGGGTATATGCCGGAATACCTACTGAGTATTAAAGGAGGATAGAGCATAATGAATAACATGGTCAAGGATCCCTATTATATCGACTTTCCCTCAAGAATTAAGAGTATTCAAGCAGAGATGACAAAGGAAAACATAGACGTTTATATAGGCTCCAGGTTAAGGACTCTGTCCTGGACACTTGATGCATTCTGTCCGTGGAGAAGCTTTGTGGTAATTCCCAGAGAAGGACTTCCTACTGCGTTCACCTTCGTGATAGATGCAGCCAGAGTCGCAGATGAGTCCTGGCTGGACGAGGAGAATATAAGAGGCTATGCCCCAATGGGAGGACAGGACCAGATTTCGCTAATATCCGACTATATAAAGGATGAGCTTAACTGCTCAAAAGGAAGGATAGGAATTGAAAGCGGTATGTCCAACTATCTTCCAGAGGGCAATCTTACACACTTCGAATATGAAAGCTTCAGCACAGCGCTCCCGGAGGCAGAGTTTGTAAATGCTTTTAACATAATAGACAGGCTTTCAATTATTAAGGATGAAGGTACTATAAACCGTTTCAGGGAAGCATCAAGAATAGTTGATATCGGTCATAAAGCCGTATATGAAGCTATAAAAAACGGCGGCTATAAGGGCATGACTGAAACTGAGATTGCAGGTATAGCAGCTCATGCAATGAGAAAGGCAGGAAGTGTATGGGAATGGTCCTTTACAGGAGGTAATGAAATCTCTTGCGGCTATAGAACAGGCCTTGCCGGCTGCGCTTGTACCCCCGCAACTACTAAGTTGCTGGAGCCTGGACAGCCTCTTATGGTGGATCTTCACGCCATGTTCAAGCTGGGGCTTGGAGACCACACCGTAAACTACCTGCTGGCTCCTGCTACCATAAGACAAAGATGGCATGCGGATAATTTTATAGATATTGTCAGGCAGTGCTTAAGTAAATACAAGTCCGGCGTTACTCCTTCAGGTTTGGCGGCCGAGCTGATGGAATTTGCAGAAGAAAGAGGCTTCTGTGACTTTCTTGTGCCAGGCTTTGAGCATGGAATCGGGATGCTGGGGGATGAATGGCGTATTGGGCTGAACGACGGTCCCTTTCAATTTTGGACAAATCCGTTCCATGAGTATCAAGCCGGAGAGATGCTGATATGTGCTATACAATATTCCTGCCCTGAAGAACAAATCGGTTTCAGGTATGAAGCACCTATCTTAATAAGAGATGCAGATTGCGAGCTTTTAGCAAAGCATCCATTGGAAGTACTTGAAATATGAATAACTAATCCATCTCCCTCATATTAATTACTAATTATCCTCTATGCAAGGGAGATGGTTAGTTTGAAGCTCTATAGAGAACTCTTTTATCAAGCCTTTGTTTTATTTACCGTAATCTGTATAACATTTGTTGCATGGGATATGGGCAGCTCTGTGCTGAACAGTACATCAAACTTTGTAAATGATGTCGCACAAGCTGCTTTTTCTCCTTTATCCGAAAGCCTTCATAACTATGTAATACCAACAAAGGATAACCATATAATGACTATATACATACCTGCTGTTCTATTTGTGCTGGCTACGGGAGGATATTCCTATGTTTTTCTGGAAAATCTGCGATTGTTAAGGCATCACTGGAATAGAAGTCCTGTTCTGAAGTGTCTGTGGCTTATATGGATTGCTGCTCTTTTCTGTATCGGTATTGTAACAATGATATTGAGCATTCAGCTTTTGTTGGAGGGAGTATTGGTTGCACTCATTGGTCTGACAGCATATATACTGATACTTGCCAGCTTTTCCTGGCTATATGGCGTAAACACCAGAAAGAGATAAAAGTATGAAGCCGGATGTTTCTTTGGACATCCGGCTTTCACGTCTTCTATATATTTATTACTGGCGGTACAAACACTCTAGCTGCAAGCTCTTTATCGAGCATATACAGTCCGCTCATATTATCACCGATCATCTCCAGCTTTTTTACCATTCCGAAGAAATTTGATTCCTCTTCAACCTGCTCATCCACAAACCATTTTAAAAAGCTGACTGCAGCATGATTCTTTTCCTCCTGCGCTATTTCCATCAGAAGATATATCCTGCTGGTTACAAAAAGCTCATGCTCATAGCCCTTCTTAAATACATCCAGCAGGTTTTCAAAATATCCGTTTGGTTCTTCGATTCCAAAAACCTTGACATCTCCGTTCATTCTGTTTATAAAGTCAAAAAACAGCCTTGCATGTGATCTTTCTTCTTCTGTCTGCACCTTAAGCCAGTTTGCAAAACCGTCAAGGTTTTGTGAAGCACAGTAGGCCTCCATTGCCATATACAAATGCGCAGAGAACAACTCATACATAATCTGATTGTTCATTTCATCCATCAATCTTTTGCTTATCATGGAAAAACCTCCTTAGTTTAATTACTTTAATAATAGCAAATTTTGCTGTAAAATGTAATAAATATTAATTATTTTTTTCTTTTAATAACATTTATCATGTCATTAATCTTAGGAAACATATATAGTGTAACCAATATCAAACTCAATATTAATACATGAAGAAAATTCTGGCACATGCATAAAAAAGCTCTACCACTTTAAAGAGTGGCAGAGCCTCTTACTATTTTGTACTATTTTTTATCCATCTTTCAAAACCCTCTGCATTCCATTCCTTGAGTCTTTCTATTCTTCTCCCGTTATCTCCCTGCTCAGGATGGTATGCAAAACGCTTTAAGGTGTCACAGGCAAAGCTTTCACAGCCTCCGCAGTGCTCATGCTTCTTTTGTGTACAGCAGCTTGACACCTCACAGTCCCCCCAGAACATTTTGCCCTCAGCCTCTATACAACCCGGACAGTTGAACTGCTCCTTGTACTCACATTCACCGCAGTATATACCGCATCTTCCAGCCAAGTTCTTATTTGTCATATTTGTCACTCCCTAATTGTTTATATCCTCAGTATTAAGCCTGCACAAGCCCCCATTGTTTCCAATAGTCCTGGAAGCATGGTAGTATGGCTCATAAATCATATATGCCGGAGATGTTTTCAAAAAAGTTTCTTTATTTGTATCTCCAAAGCAGTCTTCTTCTACCTTAGCATTAACTATTTTACCTTGTACCAATGCATTAATCTTATTATCATCCTCTACTGTCCTCATCCAATCAAGCACACATTCATAGTGTGCAAAGCATTCTTTTATTCCCGGTGTCTTAATTACACTTGACGGCTCATGATTAAAGCCTGATGCCAGCACTTCATCCGTATCTTCCTCATAATGCTTGGCAGCGTTATAAAGCTTGTCCTTTAGGTTATAGGAAGGTATGCTAATAACAAACTCCTTTGTCTTTTCTATAAGCTTATATGTATCTGACTCTATACCTACCTGCAGTATGAACTTCGGCTCTTTTCCCGAGCCTATTATCATTCCCCATGCATTCAACTGCACATTGGCAGCTCCATTGTCCTTCAGTGTAGTTACCATAAATACATTTACAGGTATATTTATTAGAGAGGTATACCAGGAAAACAGCTCAAAGTGTCCTTCCCATCCCGGCTTAATATCCTTCGGCACTATTACCGGCAAATCAATTTTCATATTCACTTCTCTCTCCCTTCTATGTTTACATATCCTGAGTATTTAAACGGCAAAATACTCCATCCTGCGTAAAACGTTTTTCGGCATGATTGTAAAATTCGGTGCATCGATATACTAGGGAGCAGCTTTCATGCATCTCCTTTATGCTATTGCCAAGTACAGTGTCGTCTATGACAGCATTTACTATACTGCCTTGCACCAGTACATTGACAACCTTGTCCGTCTCTACATCCTTCATCCAGTCTAGTATACATTCATAATGTGAAAAACATTCCTTCACTCTAGGCACTTTTACGTATTTCGATTCTTCATGAGTAAACCCTGAGGCTGTTATTTCATCTGTATCATCACTGTAATGGACTGCAGCTGAAAGCAGTTTGTCTTTAATATCATAGGCAGGTATGTTTATGACAAACTCCTTATTCTTATCTATCAGTCTGTAAGTATCCGAGTTTTTCATTATTTGCATAACAAACTTCGGCTCATCTCCCGAGCCCAGCAGCATTCCCCAGGCATTAAGCTGGATATTTGCTTTTCCGTTTTCCTTAAGAGTTGTGACAAGAAAAATATTTTTGGGTACATTTGTTATAAAATGGTACCATGAGAATACTTTGAACTGTCCCTCCCAGCCTTGTACAATATCCTTTGGTGCTGAAACGGGCAAATCAATTTTCATATTTACTTCATTCTCCTTTCAATCTCACTTTTTCGTATCTGGTCCATAAGCCTGATATTTTCCTCATTCCAGTAATCAAACCAGTTTTCTATCGCATTGCTGTCGGGTTTTTCTGATAACCTGCTTACAATAAGCCTCCCTAAAAGCTCGGCATGCTCGAATATATGTGCATCAAAAGGAATCTTGCCCTCAGTAGCTATCAGTCCCATTCCCATGGAAACAAGCGGCTCCCTTATTACGCTTGCAATATAACCTTGCTGCTGTATTATTGAGAAATTAAGTACTGCACACCACTTCTTTTGCAAGGGAAAGGCTCGTCCGGGGCTTATATCCAGCGCGATAGGGGAGATACTTACAGCCATAAGCCTTTCCAGCAAGGCGCTCAGTCTGGAGGGTATAGGTGCATAATAAGGTGACACTACGGCAATTACATCTGCAGAAAGACACATCCCGAATATATCTTCAAAACCATCCCTTTGAGCACATTTCCTAAGGCTTGCGCATTCATAGCATACTTTGCAACCTTTTATCTCATAATCAGAAAGCTGTATAATCTTCACCTCTGAAGCAGGTGAGACTTTAACTGCTGATGCTTTTATCTTTTCCGCTGTTTCAAGGGTAACTCCTTGTTTCTTGTGTGAGCAGCATATAATCAATATCCTGAAGGACTTATCCTTTTCAATCAGATTCAAACTTCTAAGGCAGGAAAGCTCTTCCCGGAGATGCTCTCTGGCTCTCAGCAGTCTGTTTTTTACGGCATTCTCACTAAGGTTAAGCATTTTTGCTATCTCAGAGCATCTTTTTCCTTGCTCGTAGAATAAAGTGAATACAATTCTGTTATTGGATGATAAACTTTCCAGCGCAGATATTACATAGCGGCTTAATTCTGAATCATCCTCATTGATATTGACGCTTCCTCCCCATGTCTCATCAAACTGTGCCAGGTTTTCTATATAGACCAGCTCCACTTTCCTTTTGTGCTTTCTAAACCAGTCATAGGCAGTATTTGTGACAATCCTTTTAAACCAGGAATTAAACCTTCCGGCATCCCTTAAGCTTGGGAGGTCTCTGTAAAGTTTAATAAAGGCTTCCTGTGCAATGTCCTTCAAATCCTCTTCATTATCCGTCAGCCTGCTGCACCAGCCTTTAGCATAAGGACTATAGACATCTACAAGCTTTCTGAAGCTGCTCTCGTCATACTTTGCCTTTTCAATGAGCTCATATAAATCCTTTTTCATGTGTCCTCCAGATACCTATATTTAAGGCGTATAATTTTTGTTAAAAGTCACGTCATCTAATAAAATTTTAGCATTTTTCTCAAAAAAGAAAAATATGAGCAAAGGCATTTGTGCTGCCCCCGCTCATATGTGCCAATTCAGTTATAAAGCAACAGGGTAATCATACCTTAAATTGCTTAACCAGAGTGTTAAGCTCACTTGCATTCTCGGAGTTCTCTACCGTACTGTCGCTGAGCTGCTTAGTCTTTTCCACTACAGTCATTGTCTTTTCTGATATGCTTTCCAAGCCTCCTGCAGACTCATTTATTGCCAGCGATACTTCTTTAATTGCATTTGTAATGTTTGTTATTGAAGCATTTAACTGCTGAGAGGTTGCACTGAACTCATTAACTATATCGTTGAATAAAACAGCATCCTTATCATATTGGTCTGCAGTTTCAATAAGCTTTTCAAACTCTGAAATAACTTCGCCGTCAATAAAATCCATTACTCTAGATGCGCTGTCTGAAAGGTTTGAAACAGAGCCAGTAACGCCCTTCACTATCTCCTGAATATCACCTGCCGTCTTGGAGGATTGCTCGGCAAGCTTCCTTATTTCATTTGCTACTACAGCAAAACCCTTACCGGCTTCACCGGCTCTTGCAGCTTCTATGGCTGCGTTAAGGGCAAGAAGGTTAGTCTGCTCTGTTATTCCCATAATAGCTTGTGCCAATGTATCTATATTGGATACCATTTTTGACTTCTCTATGGCATCTTCAAGCTCATCCTTAGCTTTTCTATAAATATTCTTTGCATTCTCCGCGCTGGCTTTCGCCTCAGTTTTGAGAGTCTGAGCTCTTCTTCCTACCTCATTTGCTGCCTCTGCTCCCTGTGATGCTCTTTCGGAAATGGAATTTACTGAGCTTTCTATTTCTTGTGCAGTAGCATTTATTTCCTGTATTGAAGCGGCAGACTGCTCCATACCTGCAGACAGTTCTTCAGTAGCAGCAGAGGTTTCATTTGTCTGGTCCTTTAACACTTCAACCAGTCTGTATACATTTTCTGCATTTGTGTCTACGCTCTCAGCCACCCTGCTGATGGTCAGAAGTACCTCACGGAGGGCTTTCCTCATTTGAGCCAGGGGCTTTACAATCATACCCACTTCATCCTTAAACTTAAGCATATAATCTGCCGTGGGGTCATCCTGAAGATCCAGGCTGGCAGTGCTGTATAATAATCTGCTGATATGCTTGAAGGGCTTTGTTAGCATGTTCGAAGATAATAATCCGACAGCTATGGCTAACAAAATTATTATACCCGTACATAATACTGTCGATCTGAGAATCTTCGCTACAGGTGCCTGTATCTCTTCCATATCGCAGGTAACTACAAGTATCCAGTTGCACATTGGTATTATCTTATATGCAGCCATTTTGTCTTTGCCTTTAAATACATATTCAGTTATTTCAGGTTTTATCTCTTCGCCCTTTTGAAGTCTGGCAACCACTTCCTTGATGGATGCATTTTCTACGGGCTTGTTTATCTTTTCTGCAGTAGGATGATAGAGCATGTTGCCGGTAGCATCAACCATATAAGCATAGCTGGACTTGGTGTTTCCTATTTTGGCTTCCTTAAGATACATTGAGAAGGAGTCAACTATAACAGCACTGGCAACAAAGCCTATGATTTTCCTTTTCTCCATAACCGGACTTGTTATAACTGTAATAAGCGCACCCGTTGACTTAGACACCAGCACCTTACTTATAGCCGGTTTTCTGGTGGTTAAGGTTTCTTTAACATAATCCCTGTCATTGATATCTGCACCTATGAGCTTTCTATCGCTGTCTGCGACTATTTTGCCGTCTAAATCTACGAGAAAGACATGCTCAGAATTGCCGTACTCCCTATAAATAATGTCAAAATCCCTGCTGATTTCCTCTGCGATTGAAGCACCTTCTGCAGTACTTCTTTCTGAAGTGTCCATTAAAAGGTAGTTTACAATGTTATCCTGTTTGGCCAGTGTGCCTAAAGCCGCTTTTTCCTTTTCAATCAAGGCTTCGACAGTCTCAGACAAGCTGTCATTTAAGGAAAGCATCTCGCTTCTGCTTTGATTATACAGCGCGTCAGAAGCCCCTTGATAGGTTACAAATGCTGCCGTAGCCATAGATATCACTAGCAAGACAGCAAACATTAAGGTAAATTTTTGACCTATCGACATATACACAACCCCCATTATGTAAATTCTTAATTAGCAACAGTATGTCCGTTAATGTTGCACAAGATATTCCCATGCAAATAACTACTATCACTTTTTGCTGAAATCCACCTCCAAGTTTTACTTATATAATCCGTTCTTTTGCAAAATTTGCGAAATAATTACAAATTTATAATAATAATCTAATAATACCACTTTTTACACTTACATACAACGTGGATGATAAATCAAAAAGAACGGATATCAATATGCATTCTGCGGCTGGCTGACTTGCTTGATACTGGAATATAATGAAGCACCTATAATAATGCATCCGCCTGCAATAGACCTTGCTCCTGGATTTTCGCCCAGCAGAAGCACGCCGAGCAGGATTCCGTAAACCGGCTCAAGACATGCTATTATGCTTGCAGTATGTGCCTTTACATTTGCCAGACTACTGATGAACAAAGCATGAGAGACACCCGTAAAAACAACTCCAAGCACCGTAAGCAGCAATACATCCTTCGCTGAAAAAACCGGACTGATATAAAGCACCATAGGCAGTAGAATTACTGCGGCGATACAGTCCTGGTAGAAAGAAATGACAAGACCCGAATATATTCCGGCCAACCTCTTGTTCATAAGTGACAATACAGCAAAGGAAAGGCCTGACATTATACCCCATAGCGCGCCCGCCAGCATGGCTTTATCTGCTTCATATACAGGCACAACCAGAATAACACCAAAAACCACCACTACAGCAAGCAGCAGGTTTCTGACGTGCAGCTTTATTTTAAAGAAAACCGGCTCCAGAAAAGTAACAAAAATAGGAAAGGAGGAAAAGGTGAGAAGGCCTATGGCAACAGTGGAAAGCTGAATGGAAAGAAAGAATGAGACCCAGTGAAATGCAAGTATGGCTCCCATAAGCAGCATGCTTACATAGTCTTTCTTTTCCTTCAACCTTATATCATGTTTAAGCGTATAGGTGCAAAAAAATAGAAATACCGCAGCAAACAATACTCTTCCAAAGACAATCACTATGGATGGTAGAGCTATAAGCTTACCAAACAAGCCGGCAATACCAAACAGCATAACTGCCGCATGCAGCGGCACCAGGCTGCTTTTACTCCTCACTATTATTCCTCCCTTCAATTTGTCAGTTTAATACAATTATACACTAAAAAAAACAAAGGTCACAGTCTTGTGACCTCATGTCTATTCCGTATCGCTGCTGCTGAAGCTTTTGTAGAAACCAACTATAAGGATTATAAAGCCTGTCAGGGAAATAATAGTGGGTATATAGTTGATACCTTGCAGTATGATAATAAAATCTTTTATTAAGCCGTTCCTCACCAGCATGGGAGTTATTATAAAGTTTCTAAATATATCTATAACAGTAACCGCAATCCTTAAAATGAAAAACCACAATCCATAACGAAAAATCTCATGTACACCCAGTCTTTTGTAGCAGACTGCCGCACCTATAACCGATACTACCGTAAACAAAAGCATAACCAGTATACCTATAAACATTGCTCGCCCCCCTATAACATTAGAATATACTATTACATTAACAAAATAATATTTACAGAATACAACACAAATGTAACAACATTGTAAACAAAGCAGGTCAGGCTGAAATAAGTGAATTATTAAGTCCTGACCTGTTTGTATTTATTTCTACAGAAACAATAAGGTTACTCCTATTATAGAAATAACGGCTCCCAGTATTTCCTTTACCAGCACCTTCTCCTTAAATATAACTATGGATGCAGGTATTATAAGTATGGGAGAAATTGAGGTTATGGTCGATACAACTCCTGTAGGAGCATATTTTACTGCCATAAGGGATAGTGATACTCCTACGAAGGGTCCGAAAAAGGCTCCTATTGAAAGATCCCGCATACCTGAAACATTCTTTGCACCCTTTATTACTGCACCCCACTTTTTTGAGAGTGTAATAATCAGCGAAAAACCTATAACTGCCGCCACTATCCTGATCTGTGTGGAAGCAAAAGGATTGTAATCTCCCATACCCAGCTTGCTGAAAACCAGTCCAAAGGCTTGCCCCAGCGCTCCAAGAAACGCAAAGGTAAGTCCCCTTACCGGCCTGTTGAACTCTACCTTTTTTTCTCCTGCACCTCTGCTGAGTATGACAATGGCAATACCTGCAATAGTTATGAACATGCCTGCAAAGGACTTTGGAGAAATTGTCTCCCCCAGTACCAGATAGCCTACTATTGAAGTAATAGGCGGTACGGCAGACATAATGAGCAGTGATATTCGTGAGCCTATTTCCACATAAGCCTGGAATAAAAATAAATCGCCAATAACAAAGCCTATCATACCGGATAAAAAAAGCCAGGTCCAGTTTGATGCCGTAGCATCAACAGGCAGCGCCAGCCCTCTGGTGAAATAATTATAGATACTCAGCAGCAGAAAGGCTACCAGCAGCCTCAGTATGTTTACTGCCAGAGAGCCAATTTTCTTGCCTGCCGATTCAAAGGCTACCCCTGTAAGTGTCCAGCACACAGCAGTGCCAAGGGCAGCCAACTGCCCTATATGTGATTCAAACATTTTTAACCTCCTTAAATCTTACCCCAAATAAAAATATATAGCTAATAAATTATAACATGCAAATAAGACTAAAAACATATGTATTATATAATTAAATTATTCATGAAAATCTCAATTCCAACCGCAATTTATAATTATTAGTAACAATAAATGCCGATTAATATCAAATTAATTAGTTTGTAATATTTGTAATATAGTGTCATTATTAACTTGTTGTGCAGCCCCATGTGAAAAATTGCTGTTCTGCTACTTCTATTATGTATTTCTTTCACATCAACTTATGCTGATCCTACACTTTACGAATCCAAAGAATATTATGACTCAATAGCATGGACATGGGAATACCATGCACCGTTTGACTTAAGCTATAACTGCCTTGCATATGCTCTAGGTGTTACTAATATGTGGATTTGGCCATTTGATGCATATCCTACTAGCAGTGAAGTTACATTATACATGAACAGAAGAGGTTATACTGTAAATTCAGGTCCATACGGACCAAAAATGATAGAATACAAATAAGGAAAGTAGATGATTGAAGTGAAAAAGACATTAGTTTTAATCTTGATTGTTATTACTACAATTTTAAGTTTTATGGTATTCACTACAAGGGTCAATGCTATCTCCAATAAACTTGATACTCTAATGGACGAAATCATGGATAACTTTTATGAGAATATTAAAAAGGACCCTGGCCTTATGGCAAGTAGTAATCCATATGCTTATATTGATAACAATGCAGCGTTTGATGCTATAGTGGAGCTTTCTTATGAAGCTCTTCCATATATAAAAGATAAGGTTGAGAAAAGTAAAAGTAATGGGTTGAAAGAATATGTTTATGCAATCGCAGCCGAAAAAATAGGTAAGGTGAATCTGAAGGGTGAAAATTTCAACTGGCAAACAGGAAAAGGTTGGGCTATAGAGTGGAATAAGTACCTAAAAGAACTTCCGGCCAACTTTGATAAGATACTTGTATCAAACGAACCAAATCCAAACAAAATCAATAAACTTACCAAACTTGGCACGCCGGCAATCCCACTCATAATCGATGCTGTTGAAAAGGGTAACACCGAGCTTATTCCTGCCCTAGAAGCACTAATTGAAGGGAATAACGATGTAAAACTTGATAAAGAAGCAAAAAAAGATATAAAGAACTGGATTAAAAACAACAAACACAAGTTTAAAGTGTTAAGAGAACTAATTGAGAGTCCTAATGAAGAAACTCAGTAGTACCATATAATCAACAATAGGCCAGTAAAGTAGCTTTGAATTTTGCATTTACTGGCTTATTACAGTTTTTGCCCCCTTGCTTTCTGCCAGTTGCCTCATTTCATCAATATACTCATCACTAGGACTAAAAGTGCCGTGAATCTCCAATCCTTGCTTTCTCACTCCGTGTTTTCTGTATTTTAGCAGCTTGTAAGCGCACTTATCCTTGATTATTTCAGCGACGGCAGCCACAGTCTTTTCGCTGTCTGATCCGGGTGCAATCACTGTCCTAACCTCATAAAGCTTATCTGTATACAAAAGCATATGAAGATTTTTAAGTACAATTTCATTGGGCATGCCCGTAAGCCTTAGATGCTCCTCTGCTTCAATGCTTTTTATATCCAGCATGAAGCTGTCGGTAAGCTCTATCAGCTCCGGAAAAGCAGACAAGTCCACACCTCCGTTGGTGTCCACAAAGCAGGTCAGGTGCAGTTCATTTTTAACTCTTCTGAAAAGCTCTGTCAGAAAACCTGCATTAAGTGTGCACTCTCCTCCGCTTACCGTTATACCCTCTATAAAGGGAGCAGTTTTGGAAATTATGCTAAAGAGTTCATCAACACTGTAATCCTTTACCCTTGGGCTGGACATATGGGGACAGCTCTTTATGCAATTGTCACAGCTGATGCAGATTTCACTGTCCCACAGCACCTTGCCCTCAACAATACTAAGAGCCTTAACGGGACATTCATACACACATATTCCGCAGCTGGTACAGCCTCTTATAGTTTCCGGGTTGTGACAGTAGGTGCAGGTAAAGTTGCAGCCCTGAAAAAAAATTACCAAACGATTTCCGGGACCGTCAACGCAGGAAAACCTTATTATTCGGCTTACCAATGCCATATTATCAGCTCCTTATTTTGCGGTCAAAGGCTTTACTCTTATGCTTGGCTCCCATGCCGAATACTGTAGCATTGTTCATGACCGACTCACCCTTTTCCAATCTCTCCACCTCAGACTTCTTGACCAGATATCCCGTAACACGTACAACATCGCAGCCGCTGCCGTATGCTGACATGTATCTTATACCTTGCCTGAAAGCTCCCTTTACGATATTTACCAGAGCTTCAGGATGCTTTTGGTAGGTGTCTTCAAATACAAATATATCTCCTATACCATTGTAGAAGTATTTATGATATGGCGCAGACTGCACTATATGCTCATATATTTCCGGCTCTTCTCCCACAGGTACCCTGCAGCCCGGTGAAATTCCGATGTCAGTATCGATGCCAACCTGTGCATGCAGCACATGGTGTCCATCAAGGCAGCTTACATAAGGAGATTTGTATGAAGCCACCATATCGTTAAGCTTCTTCACTATCCTCATTCCAAGCTCATTTGCCTTATCAGAGTATCCGAAGCGCTCATGCTTCTCCTCTGCCTTCAATAGGTAGTTGACAGCCTCTGCAAGACCTACCACTCCAAACATACCAGTAAACAGCTCCGGCTTTACGAACCCCTCTTTAATCAGAAAGCTGCTTTTGAAGAAGGCAGCTTCCTCAACCAGGAATCTTATGCGTTCATCTATATATTCCAAAAGCTTTCTTCCCGCCCACGGAAGCTTGTTCTCTATATAATCTTCCACAGATTCTGCTTTCTTTGCAAGATTACTCAGCAGCAGTCTTTGAAGTGTATATCCACCTCCTCCTATATAGAAGCCGTTATAGCAGCTGGCTATGGCATAGCTTTCAGTACCGAAATCCTCAATATATTTCCTGTGGTCTGCAAAGCTCGGTTTGGCTGTAACAAGAGCTGCTTTAGCACAAAGTGCTGCAAACTCCTCCGGGGTGGAATCCGGGTCATATTTTACCGTAATATTGGGCATTGCACATTGAAGCTGCTGTATGGCTTCAAGTATAAACCTTCCTGCCTTGGTATCGTGAGGACCTATATTGGCATGCACAAAGCTGTCTGTCAGGGTCCTGTCTATATGCTTTAGAAAAAAACTAACAGCCATACGTGCTTCTTCCTCATCCTTTATGAAAGGCTCCAGAAGTGTATCTATGTTGCCCAAATAAACCGGAAAGGTCGTAATAGACGGTACGTGCTTGTAAAATATCAGAAGGTTGTTAACTGCCTCCCATATATTCGTTGGAACCTCCAGCTGCAAAAAGCTGCAGCCCTTTTTCATAAAAAGCTCATAGTCAGGAACTATATATCTCGGCCTGTAGGGCGCGTTCCCCTCGTGGAGTGTACATATTATATTATCTTCCAACAATTTTTTTGTCTCATCATCAATATTCAGTACATCGAGAGTGCTTTCTGCTGTACCAGCCAATCCGATAAGCTGCTGATGATAGGTCAAGGTCTGATCTTTAATAATTCTTAATGCTGATTCCATTATTATTACCTCCATATCTGTGTTACTATAAGCTTTCTTTGATTTCCTTCAACAGCTTAAGAAGCTTGTCATATTGTCTGCCATTTATACTAATACACTGTCTCTTCACTGTAAGGCAGCCTTCTTCCTTCAGAAGCTTAATATTGCGGTTGACAGTCCTTATTGAATATCCCAGCTCGTTTGCCAGTTGCTGTCTGCTTATCGATATCATCACATTATCATCGGATGACGCTTCGAATACCTTTATAAAAAATGCTGCGGCTACATATAGTGCAGGGTAAACAGCCGCCTCACCCGTTTTCCATGACTGCTCATAAAGGCACCTTGCAATGAAACGCCCTATTTCCATTGCCAGGGCATGGTCAGAGTTCAACCACTCTATGAAAATTTCCTTAGGCATGCTTATAAGTGTGCAGGGAGTCAAAGCTTCCGTAGTGGAAGAATACACTTCTGCATCGGCAAGTACTTCAAGTGATCCGATATATGCTATGGGTTGAATAGCCGCAAAGCAGTATACGTTACCATTTTCAAACTCATTCAGCACCTGCATCTGACCGCTGCATAGTATATCAACAGTACGTACTATCCCGCCCTTTTGTATGTAAGTCTGTCCGCTCTTAAGCTCAATAATTTTGCAATGCTTGCGGATATCAGCAGGTAGTCTGTCAAGCATCTCTCTCATATCATCACTCTCCTTTATAAGGATAATGCATAAAACATCCATTATATATCTTAACTCTATTTTACTACTTTCAAAAAAAATGAAAAGGACATATGTCCCTTCCTGTTAAGCTTTCATATGCTGCCAGTATCCTTATCTAAAGCTCCTCAGGCTTGCAAAGCAGCTTTTTATTATTAGATGCTCTTCCGCATTTCATACATATATGTGTTGGATTCTTGACATGTTCCCTATAATTTTCTGGATTATCCTTCAGAATATCATCCTTTATTTGCTTGCATAGCTTTTTTGCTTTGTCACCCATAAATGCACCTCCTGTTTTACCAATTTTAACATATGAAAAGTATTTAATCCATATGAAAACAACCACCTGTATTATCTACAGATGGTTGTTCAGGAGGATTATGATATTACTTGTTTTCCTTGTAATAATTCTATAGTTTTTCCACTATGCTTTATTATAGCTCTTTCACCCTTCAGCAAGGTATAAGCTACATTATCCTTATTTACATCTACTTTTATCAGACTACCTCTGAAGCTTACTCTAAAGCTGTAGCTTTTCCATTGAAGCGGCAAATATGGATTGAATTCTAAAAATCCTTCATTTACCCTCATTCCCCCGAAGCCATTAACAATGCCCATCCAACTGCCTGCCATATTGGCAGTATGCACTCCGTGCTTGGTATTTCCATGATAATCATACAAATCCATTCCTGCTGTTTTTATAAAATATAAATACGCCTTATCATGATACCCTACATCACTTGCCACTATACTGAATATGCATGCAGATAAAGAGGAATCATGTGTAGTCACTTTTTCGTAATAATCATAGTCTCTTTGCTTCTGCTCTTTCGTAAATTTGCTGCTTAACAGGAAGGAGGCCAATACCATATCTGCTTGCTTGCATACCTGGTGCCTGTATATCACCAGTGGGTGATAGTTCAATAGCAGCGGATACTTATCTTTTGGAGTATTTTCAAAATCCCAAACTTCTTTTTCCAGAAAGCTGTCATCCTGCATATGTATTCCCAGTTTTTCGTCATAGGGTATATACATATTATCAGCAGCGTTTTTCCACAGCTCAAGCTCGTCTTGCCGAAGCTCAATCCTGCTGCATAAGCCGTCAAACTGCTCTTTATGGTTTTCTCTCAGCCATAACGCTGTATTATAAGCATAATCAAGATTTTCTCTTGCCATAAGATTTGTATAACAATTATTATTTACTACAGCAGTATATTCATCAGGTCCTGTAACACAGTTTATACAGAACCTGCCGTCCTTGCGAGGATTAAAGAAGCCTAAATCAGCCCAAAGTCTGGCTGTCTCGAATAATATTTCCGCACCGTAATAAATGATGAAGTCAGTATCACCTGTTGCTTCCATATATCTTTTAATGGCAAATGCTATATCTGCATTAATATGATATTGAGCTGTACCCGCCGGATAATATGCTGAGCATTCATTTCCATCTATAGTACGCCATGGAAACAATGCCCCCTTGGTATGTGCCATCTCTCTAGCTCTCTTCCGAGCATTATTGAGAGTATAATATCTGTACTCCAAAAGCTTGCGGCATATCTGCGGGTTAGTGTACAGAAAGAAAGGTGCAACATACATTTCCGTATCCCAGAAATAATGACCCCCATAGCCTTCCCCTGTCAATCCCTTTGCGGCTATATTGGTCGTACCGTCTGTTCCGGTAGACTGAAGCAGATGAAACATATTAAAGCGTATTGCCTTTTGCAGGTCATCATCACCCTCTATCTGAACGTCAGAGTTACTCCAGAAATTCTCCAGAAAACGCCTTTGATCCTGCTTCAATATTTCATAGCCCATGTTTTTGCCCTTCATTGCTTCAGCTCCTGCTGTCTGTGCCAGTGCATATGCATCACCTGTTACGGAAGTGGTATATGCAATATATTTATTAAGCTCTATGGTTTTACCTGCTTCAGCCTCTATTTCGAAGCTGCTGCCGAGCATCATTTCTCTATCAATACCGGCGGCCTTGCAGCTGCATTCAGTCAAAAGCTCGTTGTACACAGCGCAGCAAAGCATATACCCGGTGTTTTTTGTTTTTAAAGTTATAAATGCTTCCTTTTCATTAGTGGATTTATTTATAAGGCTGAAAGCACTGCCTTTAATTCCGGATCCTATTCTGGGGTCATTTTCCATACTCGAGTTGTTTGTATTATAATCCAATACCGATAATATTCTTATGTTTCCTGAAAAATTTACCGGTATTACAGTATATTTTACTGCTGCCAGATGTTTATTGGTAAATGAGACCAAGCGCTCGATCTCCAAAATAATCTGTCTGCCTTTCGGAGACTGCCACATAAGCTCCCTTTTCAAGGTGCCTTCTTTCATATTCAATACTCTTTTATATTTTAACAAGCTGCCCTTACTCATATCAAATTCTTCATCATCTATAAAAAGCCTTATCTTCTTGCCATTAACTACATTCAGCATAGTCTGGCTTTTATCAGGATATCCGTATGCAATTTCTTCGTAATATATATCTTCTGTTTCAAAAAAACCGTTGATATACGTACCTTCTGTTCCATATCCCTTAAGGCCTTCCTCAAAATTACCGCGCATTCCCAAATAACCATTTCCCAATGAAAATATCGATTCATTGGTATGGCTTTTATCTATATCAAATTCATCCTCAACTATTACCCACATGTTATTTTGCGGTATCATTGTTCCCTCTCCTTTTAGCCCATACGTGACCTGTGTTATTTGTTCATTAATTTGTATTATAACTCAGAGAACGCAACAAGCCTATTTCATACCTATTGCGTTCCCCGAGATCTTACAGTGTCTATTTAACTGGTGTCCAGCTTACTTCTTAGCTGCTTCTAATGTTTCATGATATTTATCCAATGTAGCCTTAACATCCTTGCCTTCAAGAACTATCTCTCTATAAGCTCCGTTTAATGCCTTGTCAACCTCTGTCCAGTATGGAACGTTTGGTCTTGGCTCAGCAACTTCAAGAGCCTTTGTAACTACATCAAAGTATGGCTTCTGCCACTCTTCAACCTTACCGTTCGCATCATTTCTCATTGAAGGCCAGCCCAGCTTTGAAACAAGTATTTCTTGAACTTCCTTGGACATCAAGTGCTCCATAAACTTTACAGCCAGCTCTTTATTAGGTGCTCCTGCAGGAATTCCAAGCACGTCTCCGCCAAGAACCTTTGATCTCTTTACAGGACCGCTGAAGCCTTCATGAGCCTTTATTTCCTTCTTGCCGCCGTCTCTTACAATAACATTTACACCAAATGGCCAGTTGGCACCATAGTATGCAGATCCAGTAGCCAGGAACTGGTTTGATAAGTTCCAGTCACTCTTAAGTGAATCAGGTGATAAATATGGGTGAAGCTTCTGAAGGAATGTAAATGCTGTCACGCAGCCTTCATCATTCATGTTCAGCGGGTCTCCGCCTGCCTGTCTTATGTATTCAAACAATTGTACTGTAGTACATCCTGTCAAAGCTTCCTTAACAAGTACTCTTCCTATGCCTTCCTTTTCCTTGAAGGTCTTTGCAACATTCAACAGTTCATCCCAGTTTGTAGGCGGCTTCAATCCATATTCGTTGAACTTTGTTTCATTGTAGAAGTTTATTTCCACATTAGGTCTGAAAGGTAAGAAGAACAGCTTGCCGTCAAACTTTCCAACCTCAAGCATAGAAGGCATAACTCCTGAAGGAATCTTGCTCTCGTATGCTGTCAAGTCTTCTACAAGTCCCTTTTCCACAAGTATTCCAAGTGTCATATTGTCCTGTGTAATGAGGTCTATATCAGTCTTTCCTGCTCTTTTCATTGCCTCAAGCTGTGCAGGTACATCAGATGCGTTAATCTGTACAGCTTCTATTTTCACGTTGTTTGCTGCTTCAAATGAAGGGAATACATCTTCCCTCATGACCTTCCACTCTTCTTCTCCAAGTCCCATGGTTATCTTAAGAGTTGTTGGTCCGCTTGCTGCAGGAGTTGCAGCTGCATTGTCGTTTGTGTTGGTTTCTGCAGCAGGTGTCTTCTCAGCACAGCCTGTCAGCACTGCTGCAAGCATCATGACGCATAGCATTAACGCCATAATTCTTCTGGATAATTTCTTCATGAATCTTCCCCCTTAAAACTCTTTGTTTATGAAATCCTTCTGCTGCTAACAATTAGCAGCCTCAAAGGAAATCCTACTTGATTAAAGTCGCTTAACAGCAAGCTGTTATGCTTAGTTTTAACGATCTCAGTAGGGGATTTATACTCCCACTGAACTTTATTATGGCTCAGCATATTTCCACCCCCAATATAGAGGCTGTGGAACTTGCCTTCTAAACACTCGTTAACTCTATCCCTTAACTGCTCCGGCAAGATAATCTCCCTTGATATACTTTTGGAGCAGGAACGTAAGAATAAATACAGGAATCATCAATATTGTCGAATATGCCGCCTGCTGGAAGAAGCCTCCTCTGCTTACATAGTAGAAAATCTTCAGCGGCAGTGTTTCCGTTGACATGGAAAGATACCTTGCATATGCAAACTCATTCCACGAGTTCAGCCATGTCAGCATCGCAGCTACTGCTATGCCGGGTGCTGCTACCGGCAGAATCACCGATAACAGTGTTTTCATTCTTCCGGCGCCATCTATCATTGATGCCTCTTCTATGTCACGCGGTATTACCTCAAAGGTTGACACCAATATCCAGGTTATGAAAGGCAGCTGCTCTATTAAATGCGCCAATATCAGTCCCAGATTCTTATCCATAAGATTCCATTTCATGAATGTTACAGATATGGGCAGTGCAATGCCTACATTGGGAAACATTCTGGTAAAGAACAAAGAAAGTATCAGTATATATTTAATCCTTTTATCGATTCTGGATATTGCATATGAAGCAGGCACAGCCAATAAAAGTGCAAATATCATCGTAAAGGTAGCTACTGTAAAGCTCTTCAGAAAAGGCTTCCAGAGGTTGCCTGATTTAAACACGTCTATCCAATGGTCGGGGTTGAATTTACCTATAAGCAGCTTTGGATGCTGTGTAAGCACTTCCTCGGGAACTCCAAAGGATATTCTGAACAAAATATACACAGGAGTTATCATCAAAAGACTTATAAGTATAATTGCTATGTAAAAGAGAATCCTGGTCAATCTTTTTTTATTAGCCATTGAACGCCTCTCCTTTATCTACATATTTGAAGTACAGGAACATAAAAATGATTATGCATATAAGCAGTATAGTTGACGCTGCTCCCGAAGCATTTGTATTGTTATATGTTCTGTACTCATCAAAAGCATACGTGGCGAGGAAAGGTGTTACTCTTCCTATAAGTACTGCCGGCAGTTCAAAGATTCTGAAGCTGTCGACAGCTCTCAGAAGTATAGTCATAGTAATGGTCGGTTTCAGAAGCGGCAGGGTTACTCCGAAGAATGTCTGCCACTTATTTGCACCATCTATGCTGCTGGCTTCATATACGTCACTTGGAATCGATTCCAAGCCAGCTAAAAATAAAAGCACAACTACGGGTAATACCTTCCAGGAGTCGGCTATGGCAACCATCAACAAGCTGGTTGGACCGCCGGACGTCCAGACTATAGGTATGTTAATTATGCCAAGCTTATACAGCAGTTCGTTAAGATAGCCTTGCGTACCGAACACATATATGAGGGCTACGCCTGCAACCAGTGTCGGAACTCCCATAGGCATCAGTATCAGAGACCTTACAATTCCCTTACCTTTGAAATTCTTCTTAAGCGCCATTGCTATAAAGAGTCCTAAAGTAAGCTGTAATACAAGCTCCAATAATGTGACTATTACAGTATTGGATATTGCCTGGATGAATTCCCGCTTGCCTAAGAGGTATGCATACTCTGAAATACCCCACTCCCCTGTAATGTGATCCTGAAAGCTGAATAGTATCGTCCTGAATATTGGCAGTAAGGTAAAACCAAAAATATACAACGTCAGAGGCGTAATCAGCAGCAGCTCAAAGTAGTAATTTTTGAGAAATCTTCTCAAAACTATTCCCCCTTTACTTTTTTGCATGAATGCCTTTGTATTAGTTCAAAGCTTAGTACCTCTTCTATATGCTCTGTCCTTTCGTTATTCATAAGTTTTATCAGCCTGTGCATTCCCTGCGCACCCATCTGGTATCTCGGCTGCTTGATTGTTGTTATTGGAGGATAGAAGAACTCTGCTATCTCTATTCCATCAAAGCCTATTATGGATATATCTTCAGGTATTCTGTAGCCAGCCTGTAGTATGGCACTTGCTGCTCCCACCGCCATGGTGTCTGATGCAGCAAAAACAGCAGTTGGAAGATTGCCCTTTGCCATTAGCTTGCTCATATTTTCAAAACCCGATCTGTATCCGTAATTGCCATATGTTATCAGGTTATTATCAAGCTTTATATCATTTGCCTTTAGTGCTTTTATGTATCCGTTTATTCGCGGTACTCCTGCGTTTGGGTCATCCTCAGGACCTGCGATAAGTGCTATCCTTTTATGTCCCAGGTTGCATAGATAGTTCACTGCCGTAAATGCTGCAGCCTCGTTATCTATTATGACGCTGTAGAACTTGCTGTTCAAATCCTTTGTTGCAACCAGCACAATAGGTATTCCAAGCTTTTCAAACTCAGTAGTCAAAGAATCGTCTATTGTATTGCTTATGAAAATGATTCCGTCTACCTTTTTTTCCTTTAACATACTGAGAGTCTGTTTTTCTATTTCCTTTTTAAGGTCCGTATTACATAAAATAATATTGTATTTATACTCACTGGCAATATCTTCAACTCCACGAACTATCTCCGGATAAAATGCACTTGAAATGTCAGGTATCATGACTCCTATGGATTTTGTAACCTTAGCCTTTAGGCTTCTGGCTATTGCATTAGGATTATAGTCCAATTCCTTTATTGCGGTGAGTACCTTCTGTCTGGTGTCTTCATTTACGGAAGGGTGATTATTGAGTACACGGGATACGGTTCCCAATCCTACCTCTGCTCTTTTTGCCACGTCCTTTATAGTAATAGGCTTTGTCAAAGTATCACCCCTTTTGGAAACGTTTCATTAACACAATCTTAACATAGGCCTAACATTTTTGCAATAATTTACTTAATAAAATTTCGCAAATTTGCATATTTTTTAATTTCACCTTCTACAAGCCCTGATATTCTATGGGTTTATCCCTGTTCTAAAAAACTTGAAAAATAGTATTGTGTTTTTGCCTGCTTTAACCTATAATTTTCTTGGAAACGTTTCATTTTTACATATTATTATTGATTATTAACCCATATTACAGTTGAGGTGATTTAATGAACATTATCAAGGCATGTATTTTTGATCTGGATGGTGTAATAGTAGATACGGCCAAATATCACTATCTTGCATGGAAAGCAATAGCTGACGAGCTGGGCTTCGATTTCACAGAGGAGCACAATGAAAGGCTTAAGGGAATAAGCAGAATGGCTTCTCTTGATATACTTCTTGAAATAGGAGGAGTGAGCATGTCTGCAGATGACAAAAATCTGCTGGCAGAAAAGAAGAATAATATTTATGTTGATTATATAAATAAGATGCCTAAGGAAGAGATTTTACCGGGGGTCAAGGACTTCCTTAAGGAGCTCAGAAGCAAGGGCATAAGAATAGCACTGGGGTCAGCCAGTAAAAATGCTATAAGCATATTGAACAGGCTTGAGCTGCTTTGCATGTTTGACGCAATAGTTGATGGAAACAAAGTAGTCAATGCAAAGCCCGACCCTGAGGTTTTTCTCCGCGCTGCTTCGGAACTATTAATGATACCTGTTCAATGCATGGTGTTTGAAGACGCAGCTGCAGGTGTGAAAGCAGCCAAGGCTGCAGGTATGAGCTGTGTAGGAATAGGGGATCCTAAAATACTGTATGAAGCTGATATGGTTATTCCCGGCTTTGAGCACATAGATATAGATACGGTACTAAATGCAAAGAAAGAACTCTACAGTGTCTTATAACTAAGGCGCTTGGAGTTCTTCTTTATATATTCTTACTCAAATTTGTATGAGTCAAAGTCACATATGGGCTTATAGCCTATTTTCATGTATATGCTGTTAGATGTTGGATTAGCAAGATCCGTAAATAGTGTACAGAATTTGTTTCCGTCGTCCAACAGCTTCTGGCTCAATGCAGCCACACATGCAGTTGCATAACCCTTTCTCTTGTGCTCCTCAGGAGTCTTCACCAGTGCTATAACTATTCCATTATTGGTCTTTCTGGTACTGGCAGCCATAGACACAGGCTTCCCGTCTACCTCCCAGAGGTATAGACTATCCATTTCTATTTTGGTCTTTGTTGTCTCTCTTGCTTCTTCCATGGTCATCTCCCCTGCCTCAGATTCCAATGCAAAATCATAGACCCATTGAGTCAGCAGCTCCAGTTCGGACATGTTCGCCAACCTCAGCTTACCTTCCACCATGGGGACAGGATTCACCATATCCAGTCTGTACACTCTCATATTCATATTTACTCTGCCTTTTCTTCCACTTGTTCTTGACCAGAAATCAACAAAGCTTTTTGCCAGTCCTGCCTCTGCAACAGTAATATCAAAGCTAACCCCTGCTTTATCTATGCATTTAGCCAAGCATTCAAATACTTCATCATTATATTTTACTGCATACAGCAGCAGTGGTTTTGGAGGAGTCATGACTGCAGCCAGAAGCAGCTCTCCCTCTTCCTCTATGACAGCAAAAAAAGGCTTGGCATTTCCGTAGCTTACACCTCTCTGTACCTGCATGCAAACCCCAAGCAGCAGATTGTTGACAGCTTCCTCCTGCTCCAGATAGCTCTGAGCACTTTGCAAAAACTCCCCTACATCTTCATATTGTCTGAATTTCATATCATTTCCCCCTGACTCTTTATAATTTTTATTTGGGTATATTGCAAATATTATATTACACGCTTACTTATTTTTCCATTACATTTCTATTACATTTACAGTGATGTTTCACTTTTGTTAAAACATAGTCGAAACGATTGATTTGTGGTAAACTAAAGTGATAAGTATTTTTTTTGTGAGGGTATTATGATAAAGCTGAAGCTTGATGAAAATATAATAAAAAAACTAGCCTCCAGTATATATGTATTTCGCAACGGGCAGTCGTATTTTATGCAAAAGAGGGTCAGTGATTTGGATTGGGACTCAAATCATAACATGTTGAGGGCAACAGTAGAGGGTGGAGACGATTACTTTGTGGAGATTGAGTTCAATCAAGACGGCAGAGTGGAAGAGCACTACTGCGACTGTCCAGCACATGCTTCCTTCGAAGGTGCATGCAAACATGTTGTAGCTACACTTTTTGCCGCACATAAAAAATACGGAGGCTCTGCAGCCACAGCCAAGGATACAACTTTCAGCCAGCTGATCACTCAATATGAATACATGAGCTCTGAGGCTGTGAGGGATACTGTAAGGCTTGAAGTAACAGTCAATCTTGAGAGATACTATAACAAGCTGCTGCCATCAGTAGAGTTGAAGATAGGAAGCTTTAAGACCTATGTAGTGAAGAGCTTGGAGGATTTTATAGAAAAGCTTTCCGCTGGCTCTTCAATAGAATTCGGTAAGGGCTTTACCTTTTCTCCTCAGAA
Source organism: Bacillota bacterium (assembly GCA_049322695.1). Lineage (GTDB taxonomy): Bacteria > Bacillota > Clostridia > Lutisporales > Lutisporaceae > CALGKJ01. Next base: position 50,001 of record JBMORW010000057.1, read on the forward strand.
GCACAGCTTCACAGATGTTGATTATCGATTGATTGAGCTCTTGAGGGAGCTGTATGAGCTGGAGGGACTACAAAAAACCTTGTCAGTATACAGCTATACTTCACAGCCCAGTGCCTTTAAAGGTAAGAAGGCTTATCTGACTCATACTACCTTTAAGAGGGTATTGGAAATACTGGAGAATAAAAGCTTTACACTTTTGTCAGGCAATAGGGAGCTTGCAACCAGGATTCTGCGTGAAGACCTGCCTTTGGAATTCAAGCTGAAAAAGCAAGGAAGCGGAATCACACTTGCACTGGACGTACATGACTATCCGGAGGCTATTACCCAGGATTTTCAATACTGCCTGTATAATGATTATATATATAAGCTTTCTGATGCTCAGAGAAGATTTATAGTGCCTATGCTCAGAAATCTGGACAGGAGCAAGCCAGAAATAAGCTTCAAAGGCGAGGAAAGCAGCAGATTTGTTACTGCCGTGCTTCCGTATCTGAAAAAAGGAAGCACGGTAAACATTGATGATGAAGTAGAAAAAAACATATTGGAAGAGGAGCTTATTCCCAAAATATATCTAGACAAATCGGAAAGTGGTATAACAGCTGTTATAGACTTTTGCTATGGTCAGCATACGATAAATCCTTTCATAACAAGAGGCACAGTGTTGGAAGGCGAAAAAATCCTTATTAGAGACAATGAAAAAGAAAGAACCATACTGGCATATTTTGAGAAGGATGATTTCAAGGTAAGAAACGGTACTGTACATTTGGAGGAAGAGGAAAGAATATATGACTTTCTCCTCCTTACTTTGCCAAAGCTCCAAGATATTTCGGAAATATACTATTCTGATGAGTTTAAAAAGATAAAAATAAGGGATTCAAGAGCTTTTTCAGGTGGAGTGAGGCTTAATACAGGTACAAATATGCTGGAGTTTTCATTTCACCATGATGATATAGACAAGGAGGAGCTTATAAGTATACTGGCAGGTATAAACATCCGTAAAAAGTATTATAGGCTGAAGGATGGCTCTTTTATTCCTATTGATGACGGATATATGCTTTTATTGAAGGAGCTTCTTGACGGCCTTGATATAGACGAAAAGCAGCTTGATAATGAGACAATTGTATTGCCGCAATACAGAGCTATGTATCTGGACAATCAGTTAAAGCAGCTTAAGCTTTATCACATAGAGAGAAGCCAGTATTTCAAACAGCTTGTACAGAATGTGTCTGAGCCGCAGGATATGGAGTATGAAATCCCCGAGGAGCTGAAGGGTATAATGAGAGAATACCAGAAAACAGGCTTTAAGTGGCTTTCTACTCTCTCGGACTATAAAATGGGAGGAATACTTGCTGATGATATGGGTCTCGGCAAAACACTGCAGACCATAGCATTCATACTTGCAAACAGAAATACTTCAGCACCAAGCCTTGTAGTCGCACCTACATCGCTGCTGTATAACTGGCAGGAGGAGGTAAAAAAGTTTGCACCCTCTTTGAAAACAGCCATAATAGCAGGCCCTGCGTATCAGCGTCATGAGCAGATAAAGCTTATACTTGACTCAGACATTGTAATTACATCCTATCCTCTCATCAGGCGCGATATCGAGCTGTATGAGGATATTGAGTTCAGCTATTGCTTTATAGATGAAGCACAGCATATAAAAAACCCTGACTCTGTCAATGCAAGGTCAGTAAAACAGATAAAAGCAGGAGGATATTTTGCTCTAACAGGTACTCCTATAGAAAACTCCCTATCAGAGCTGTGGTCCATTTTCGACTTTATCCTTCCGGGATATCTGCTTACACACAGCAAGTTTGTGGAAAAATATGAAAAGCCAATAATAAGAGAAAACAACAGAGAAGTGCTGGAAAGACTAAGCAGTCAGATAAGTCCATTCATAATGCGCAGACTTAAGCGGGATGTACTTAAAGAGCTTCCCGATAAAATAGAAACGCGTATGATTGCAGAGCTTTCAGAAGAGCAAAAAAGGATTTATCTTGCATATCTTCAGCAAGCAAAAAGCGAAGTAGCGATAGAGCTAAAGGAGCATGGCTTCGATAAAAGTCATATTAAAATATTGTCAATACTGACAAGATTGAGACAGATTTGCTGTCATCCTTCAATGTTTATTGACTCCTATGACGGAGGAAGCGGTAAGCTGGAGCTGCTTGAGGAAATAATAGAGGAGGCATTGGAAGGAAATCATAGAATACTTATATTCTCACAATTTACAAGCATGTTGAAAATAATCCGGGAATGGTTGAAAACAAGGAATATAGAGCATCTTTACCTGGATGGCTCTACTCCTGTTCAACAGCGCAGTGAAATGGTAAAAGCCTTTAATAATGGAACAGGCAGTGTATTTTTAATATCCCTGAAGGCAGGCGGCACAGGCTTGAACCTTACAGGTGCAGACATGGTTATTCACTTTGACCCTTGGTGGAATCCTGCAGTAGAGGATCAGGCTACCGATAGAGCCCATAGAATTGGTCAGAAAAACGTAGTGCAGGTGGTGAAGCTTATTACAAAGGGTACAATAGAGGAAAAGGTATATGAGCTGCAGCAAAAGAAGAAGGATATGATACAAGCCCTTATACAACCGGGAGAAACCTTTATATCCAAGCTGTCGGAGGACGAAGTCAGATCGTTATTTGATATATAGAAAGAAGTTTGGCTCAAGTATAAGCCAAACTTCTTTCTATATATATCAAATAACCTTTAGGATTAAAACTCTTCTGAACCTGACAAATGAATTATTTGCTCATTTGAATATCCCGGTGCATCTCTGAAGGTTTTATTTAATGTATACGTATAGCTCCTCCATGGCCTGCCAGGGAATTCCAGTGTAAAGTCAATAAGCTTCCAAATAGAGCCCGAAGTTTTTGTTATTTTCAGCTTTTCTGTCTCTCCTACTCTGGTGCCGCTGCATATATAGAACACATCAGTTTGATCAGGCAGAAACTCATTTTCAAGGTTTCTATCAAGGTTATAGAATGAATACCAGGTTAAGCCGCTCCATGGTACGCCTATCTCCAGCCTTGCCTTAATATCCGTGGCATTTGTAGAATCCACTGCCGTTCTGGTTGTTACCTTGACATGTCCCAATAAGTTTCGCGTTGAAGATATAGGATTAGGTATTGAATAACCAACTGCAGTATTATTATCACTTACAGAAAAATCATGACTGTCCCATTTTCTAACATAGAAGCATTTATTATCAGCATTAAGTGACAAGCTGTCAGGTGTCCATACAGAAGCTGTACCTGACTTTACAAAATAAATCTTAGCAACGTCAGCCCAAGAAAAACTCGGATTGTACGAAGGTATCCAAAGTGAATTATACATGTTAGGAATTATTGTCTCTCCTTGCCTGTTAATAAGGAATTCATATTTTTCACCGTTATTAAATTCAAAGCCTACAAACATAGTATTACTGATATCATGAACTGTTCTTTGCTCATATTTGTAATAAGGAGGATAATTAATAGGTACGGTTACTGTCTCTGTCCTTGCAGCATCATAAGTGAGATAATTGAGATAAAAACCGTTCTTCATATCAGCTCCTGTCTTGCCCAGTTCGCAGAAAGCGATATTATTGGTGTTTGTCAGATATTCATTATAGTCTACATCTATTACATTCTGAGTTGTATCTGCGTAGGTAATGCTCAAGTGGTCAAGCATGTAATAATCAAGTGATCCGCCAGAATTATCCTTTACTACTGACACTCTTGTTATTTCTCCCTTATGATTTGGCAGTATATAAAAGATATCTGTTTTTCCAGGCTGAAAGTTCAGTTCATTGTTGTCAAGAGCTGTTGAGTAAGTATAGCCGTCAGCATAGTATAAGATAAGATGCATCTTATCTGCTGTTCCGTCTTCCGCCAAGTTTCCCGTCTTAACACTTACCATAAAGTGTCCGTCACTCTTATCAGTACCGTTGCTGACACCTATGGGGTTGAGGTCTTCTACACATATATATGCTTCTATGCCTCCATCAAGCAGCTTGTTTATTACTTTAGAGTAAATGCATTGGCCATCCTTTAAAATTGCTATAGATTCAGGCATCCATGAATCAGAGCTGCCTGATATTCCTCTCTTTCTCAGCGCTATGCTTCTTACTTCTCCCCAGTCCAATCTTCTGTCTTCCACACTAAAGGATACTTTATTATAGTTACCTCTGCCAAAAGCCTGCTGCGGATTCTGATTGACAGTATCCCAAAGGGGTAAATCGAGTGTATAGCCATTATTAAAAATAAGCTCCAGGTAGACTTCATCATCCGTATCTGCGCCACTATCCATGCTCGTTTTTACAGACACCTCGAAATCAAGCAAACCATATTCCTCATCCTCGTAATTTACCTGAAAGGCTCTTTTAGGATGCATAGGGTCAAGATAGTCATAAAACTCTGTTTTTTGTATATTGAGGTAGCTCTCATAGTATGAGTTTCTTCTGATAAATTCGAAAACATTTAAGCCTATATTATCTGATCCGTCCAGATACAGCTCAACTCTATCAATAGCTTTAATATTCTCAACTATTATCGGTATACTATAAGGAGTATTGTATGCAAATGAGTTACCAAGTTTTTTATACAAGTATGTACCATCAGTAAATATAATATTTGCATACAGCGGGCTGACTGTTGCAGCCTCCATAGCCGGTAAAGTTTTCAGGTATAAATCATATATTGCTGATGTCTCTGCTTCCATAGGCCCTTTTATGCTGCAATCCCATGTGTATATAAAGTCATTTGAAGGATCGACAGCGTAGTCAGGACAGCCCTCGGGTTGAGGGTCCGGTACTACTTCAAGCCATACGTTAAGTTCCTTTGCATAGACAATTCTCTTGTTGCTTTCCAGGGCAATGCTCTCTATCTTTACAGGATCTGTTTTGGCTGGTATCTCTAAAGTCATAGATGTTATACTTTCCAAAGGGAACATCGGATTATCCAGATAGTATTGCGGTCCCCCAAAATAGCTCATGCTTTGAGAGCCTAATGTAGTTCCGAGTGTTGCCTCATATTCAGCATGCTTGCCATTAAGCCCCTGTCCGGGAGCCAGCATTTTATAGTGAACATACTCACTGGTGCCTGCACCATCTTCCTTGGCAACATGTACATGTAGTACTGTAGCTGTATCATAGGTTGTACCTGGCTCAGGACCATATGGTCCATAGGATTTACAATATATGGGTGATGATATCGCCTCTTCGCCATCCTTTTGCTTGACAATAATATACGCATATTCCCCATTCCTCAATGTTATATTATTTGCAATACTTATATCATTACTGTCTGCATGCCACGTCCATTTGTTCATAACCTTGTTATATAAAGATCTTTTGATAAGTGTTACACTTTTAAAGTTATCTCCTGTTTTATCCTTTGCAGTGATATAAAACTCATATTCTCCGGGACTTGCAATCTCACCCATCATTTTCATACTTCCGTTCTGAACATTTGTCATATCAAACCACATTTTCAGATCTCTATCCAGTGTAGAGTAGAAATGCCTTGATTTAATTGCATTCGTAAGAGACTCCTTTGTCAGTTCATCTGCCAAGACAGCCAATCTGTAGTCAGTCCTTGTACCCCATGTTGCTGCATGATTATCATCAGATCCCCCCGCACCTATATGCCAGCCCTTTCTGATTGCCTCATCATAGTAACTTAAATTATCATCTCCGCCATAGTACCCATCATTGTAATAAAACCTGTCAAACTTACCCCATGCACCGAAAAGCTCCATTCCTACAATTCTATTACTGACATAGTTCAGGTCATCAAAACGGTTTTTATTATGGTCTCCTGGATGATTTAGAAAAGCAAATGTACTGTCATTCTGATATGCCAGCCATTTGCGCAGATTTTCCATAGTATCGCTATCTCCCGGCCATGGCTCACAGCTTGTACCTAAATAGCCGTCTGTATTAACTACAGTAACATGGCCGCTTTCACCATCCTCTGCCGATGATGTCCACTCAAATCCTCTGAATGCTACAAATTTTTGCTTTATTTCAATGACATTGCCGTTTTCATCCTTGATAAATTCGAAGTTCTCCGGATGTTTTTCAGGATCATTTAATGCACTGACAAGTGCGCCTTGAGAATTCCATTCATCATCGTCCAATTGCTCAGAATGGTCTGCCAGTCCAAAAAAGTCCAACATGGCTGAGTTCTTTGCATAACGATATGCATCTACAGGGGACCCTGTTCCGTCTGAATCCTCAGTATGTTCATGCAGCAAACCATAGTAAATGTTCTTGCCGGTTGAAGCTCCTCCTCCGGAATCTGTATTTATGATTTGATAGTCTGTAATTATATCGCCATTTACGTTTGTACTATATATTCCGAATAGCTGTACCAGACTGATACAAGCAGCAAACATAAAAGCAGTCATGAAGATTTTCCTTATAGTCAGTACATTTTTAACCATAACAAACCTCCTCAATAGATTTAGTAATAATATATATCTTAAGTATATAGCCTAACTGCAATTTGAATCAGCTGACATTAGTGGACATAGAAAAAAGCTGCTGGTTGTTATTCAACCAACAGCTTTGTATAACTTTTATATCCTGATATGCTTCCAGCCGCCGCTTCTAAAGCGCAGCATATTGAACATGCCTCTCACAAACAAATCTACAACCATTGCTATCCATGCACCTGCCAGACCCAGTCCGAATATATCTATCAGTATATAGGTTCCCAGCAGCCGTACTCCCCAAATACCTATCATGGTACTGTAGAATACCCATTTTGTATCACCTGCACCCCTCAGCCCTCCTCCAAAAATCATCATTGCCGCAAGAAATGGTTGGGCTATTGCCACCAACCTCAAGCTAAAGGATGAGTTCCTGATAATTTCAGGCTCCTTTGTGAAAAACATGATAAAGGCTTCAGGCCAAATGAAAAACACCAGCCCCACCGCCGACATTACCAGAGTACCCATCTTTACTGCCTCATAACAGCCCTTTTCGGACATTTCAGGTTTCTTCGCTCCCAGAAACTGTCCTACAAGTGTGGTTGCAGCAAGTGCAAAGCCGAAGCCTGGAAGGAAGGATAATGATTCAGCGGTTATAGCTACTCTGTGCGATGCATATACAACTGCTCCCAGCATCGCAACCTTTCTGCCGAAAAACATTTGCCCAAAGCGCATTGCTAATTGTTCTGCCGCTGCAGGATAGCCCACTTTAAGTATTTTCTTGATTATTTCCAGATTGATCCTGTATTTATCCTTTATACTGAATTTAATAGCCGATTTGCCGAAGTATAGTACACCGAGTATAATCATACAGGATATCGCCCTGGAAAAAGCTGTTGAAGCAGCAGCTCCCGCAACCCCCATTCCGGCGCCGGGTATAAATATGGATAAATCTTTATCTATGAGGGGTATTCTTAAAGTATAAGAAGCGCTTTCATAAATAAGTAGAAAATTTCCAATTATATTGACTATATTAGCAATACCGTTAGCTATCATAGGTGTTCTGGTGTCACCTGAGCCTCTTAGCGTACCGCCCATAACCACACTTATTATGAGAAAAACCATTGCAGATCCCGTTATGGTTATGTACTGCACTCCAAATGGTGTAGTCTCAGCGTCTCCTCCCATAAAAACAACTATCTGCCTTGCAAACAACACTACCAGCGTCGACACCAAAATGCCAGAAATCACACCCATAATTATTGATTGTCTGGCTGCATCCTTTGCCTTCTCAAACTCATTTGCACCGATATATCTCGCTACTACAGCTGTCGTTCCTGTGCCCAGAGCTGCAAATATAGCCATTAATGTGAATATTGGCGTGTCACCCAGACCTACGGCGGCGATAGCAACAGCTCCCAGACTTCCTACCATTGCCATGTCAGCAAAGCTAAGAAGAGTCTGCATCATCATCTCCATTATTGCAGGCAAAGCTAAATCTAACGTTACCTTTCTGATATTATCGGACTCGGTAATGTTGAACTTTCTTACACCCGCCTTTACTCCCTGTTTTTCCATTTTAAAACCCCCAACTCAAATAAAAAAATAAGCTACAAATATAATTATAGCTTAGAACTAACAAATAATTAACTGGCTATAAAAATTTTGTCAAAAAAGGTTGTACACATTACAGATGTATGAAAATTACTTGCGCGAAATATTTCTTTTGTGCCATATTTCTACATTTTTCTTCATTTTCTTTGCTTCACAAATATGACACAATGCTGTCATGTTATATAAAGTAAAATAATAATAGGGTTATATACATTTTGTGGGGAGGTCTCTTATAATGAAAATAATTGCTTTAAATGGCAGCCCAAATGGAAATGGAAATACTTCTACACTGCTTGGAGCTTTTCAGAAAGGTTTGCCTCTGTGTCATTTTTTCAAAGAATATAAGCTGTACGACATGGACATCAATCACTGTGTGGGCTGCTGGAGCTGTATGAAAATAGGAAAGTGCCGATATCAGGATGATATGGACATGATATATGAAGCCTTTCAGGACATAGATGTTCTGGTGCTGGCGACCCCTATATACTGGTGGCACATGACATCCAAGATGAAATGCGCAATCGACAGGTTCAGTGCTCTTCTGAACAGGGGTGATAAGATTGAAACGCTGAGAAATAAAGAAATAATCCTTATAGTGACTTATAACTTCAAAAAGTGCGGTGATAATGTGATAAACATGATTAAAGACTTTGAAGCTTGGCTGGGAGCAAGGGTAACTGTATTGGAATACTGTTCAAAGAATGAACATGTAAGCAGTTGTGAAGAAAAGTTAAATGAAGCCTATGAACTGGCAGGAAAAATATGTACAAGAGAATAATATATAAAAGGCAGAAGAGCTGAATCCTCTGCCTTTTTATTAGTATAAGCTGTCTAAGAAAGCCTGTGACCATTTTTCCAGACCTTCTCCATATGTGTTGTTATAACTGTCAACACACTCATTGTAGCTTTTCAGGAATTTCCTTGGGTCTGTCATACACTCTATAAGCTTTTCTTTCCCTTTTATAAGCTCTACTACCGCTGCCATCTTCCACCCTACCGTATACCATGGTCCCTGCAGCCCGAAAAATTCAAAAGCGTTCTCATCCGCTTTATCCAAAGGTGTTCTGCAAGAAATCACAGATAAGAAGAAGTTTTCCAGTCTTTTCATGTCCTCATTAAAGCCTTTCATTGATTCATCCCATATGTCCTTAAGCTCTTTATCATGTCCATTGGGATGTACCTTCGCCCCTCCCGCTGCTGCAATCATTGCAAAGCCCTCACCAAAAGCGTAGGTCCATTCTACAGCCTTTCTTACCTCGGGCTTTAGCTCCTTATATCTGTCCAGATTCATTATACTGTCAAAACCAATGTGGTGAAGCTCATGTGTTATTGTGTTTTCCAGCTTTTCCTTGGTTGCAGCAGTATTCACATACAGAAATACACATAGCTTTCCATCAACACTGTACACAAAGCTGTTTGTTTTCTCCTTTATCAGCGGTACTATGCAGGTCTCTATCCTTGCCCCTGCCGGCAGATAGCTCAAGGCCTTAGCTGCAAGTACACCAACATCAATACCCTTTATACTCTCCACTGCCTTACTATACTCTTCATACTTATTCAACATCTCTTGAGAAAGCAAAAAGCTCTTGAATTCTTCATCTTCAAAGCATCTTCCCATGCTTTTTTCTCTCTCCTTCAGCCACATGTATCCCTTGGTACTAAAAAACTGCTCCCAATCCGATTCCATAATTGCTGACCCACGCCTGTGTTTGTCCATCAGCTCCAATGCCTTCTCTATTTCATCTGCTATCAATTTGATTCCAATCATATTTAACCCCTCCAAAATAATTTCTCTTATACTAACTATACAACTAATAATGATTTAAAGTTTCACTTATCGGAAAATCATTGAAAAGCATTATTTCAAAAATAGTGTTGTCGAGTCAACAAAGCCTTTTGGAGGTACGTTATAAACATAATGCCCTTTGATAAAGTGCTTAAATTACTGTAGAATAGTAAATACCAATATATTAAGGGGGATTATCAAATGCCATATTTTGTTGCCATACTTGAAACAATAAATAAAGAGAAGGATGCAGAGATACTTGAAGTACATAAAGCATACCTACAGAAATACATTGATGAAGGCAAGATATTTGCAAAAGGACCTTTTACAGACCATTCGGGCGGGCTGATAATATATAAAGCTGATACATATGAAGAAGCCTTTGAGCTTGCTAAGAATGATCCTGTAATATTGGAAAATACACGCAAAATGATATTTAAGGAATGGAAAAGTACATTGAAATAAAATAAGTGAGCACTTCATTTCTGTAGTGCTCACTTATTTTATTTAGTCATTGCACCTGTCAAAATAGTCTGTCGCCACATCATGCAGCCAATACCTGACATCATCTCTGCCGTCATCATGAATCAGCTCTATTATTTCATTGGGCTTTCTACAGCATACATAGCCAGCTATATTATCTGCTTCAACAGCTAAAAAAAGCTGTACGGAATTAACTAATGCAACGTTTTTGCTTGCATACCTGCTGAGTCCTTCCTCATATTCATCTCTATACTTCAGTATTGTAAGTCTTTTGTCTATTTTGCCCAAGGAGGCTTCACTCTTGCCGGCAGCAAATATTGCACCGTAGCCTTCCTCATAAAGCAATTTCATTGCATTAAAGCCCGCTGCCCTGACAAGCCTTTCCTGTGTATTCATGGAAAAAGGTATGTCTATATGATAGAGCTTGGCGTCATCCAGATTCTTCCTAAGCTTAAAATAGCAGTCAAGTGACTCCTTTTCAAAAGCCTCATCTACTATATAGTCTGCTTCAATATATATTCCATTGGGCTTTAACGCTTTGTATATCTTACTGTACATACCTGTTTTCACATCCTCCAGAAAGTGATGCATAGTATAAACAGATATAACATAGTCATATTTTTCTTCTGCAAACGGCACCTCTGTATATGAGCCCTGTACTATCTCCAATTGCTTTGAAAATGCTGTATATTTATCCTTTAAAAGCCTAAGCATTTCCTCAGATAAATCTATACAGGTGACTTTGGCATTTGGCACTTTCTTGAAAATGTATTCCAGCTCCAAGCCCGTACCGCAGCCAATATCAAGTATACAGACCTCGGCTGACGTTGCAGCTATTCCCCTATCTATCAGGCTGTAAAATCTGTCAAAGGTTATTGCCTTTTTCATATGCTCTTCATAACCCTCTGCCCTTTTGTCAAAGAAGCTTCCCATTTCCTCAGCTTCATATTTTTCGTTACCAGCAGCTTTACTCCCTTTATAGCTTGTGTTATCTATCGCAAACAGCAGCTCACCATTAAAAAAGCTGTGTTCCTCAGGCATGTCACTTAATATTCCTTTCCTTTTCATCCCCAGCTTCTCCAACACTTTTATTGAAGCAGCATTATCCGGATGCACTACACCTATAAGCCTGTTCAGCTTAAGAGTGTTGAAGGCATATTCTGTCATTGCCTGTGCAGCTTCAGTAGCATAGCCCCTACCCCAGTAATCCTTACCTATATGATAGAAAATCTCATTCTGAGCCCTGTCATACTCTATCCCGCCAATGCCGCACATACCGATAAGCTTGCCACTATGCTTTTCTTCCATGGCAAAAAAGTGCCTGAAGTTTTTGTGCTCCAGATTATAAAGCCACAGAACCATTTCGATGAACTCCCTTGAGTTATCAATAGATTTCCAAGGCTCATCAGGGGTAAACCTATACATTTCGATATCCTTCATCACATTGAAGATTCCTTCGCAGTCGTTCACATCAAAGGGTCTTAAAACCAGACGTTCAGTTTCAATTTTTATGCTAATGTCAAACATATATTATCTCCTCACTTTAACTTTATAGAACAAAAGGGCTGTGACAGAATAAATCCGTCACAGCCCAAAATCCTAGCTTCCATCCATTTAAGGATATAACCATAAAACCTCAAAAAGGCTATAAACATATCATTATTCTTAACTATGCATATATATGGGCATGACTCTAAAGACTCCGGTAATGAGACTTCAAATGTACCCTATTAAAGTCGCTTTAACAGCAAGCTGTTATGCTTAAATTTAACGGCTTCAGAAGTGGATTTGTACTCCTACTGATGTTCAAGATTTTAGCTTATTTATACTCCCCCCTATAGAGGATTAGAGACTTTCCTTCTGAATATCCGTTAAAATGATGATGCATTAGTTAAGAATTAATTTCATATATATACCTCACTTTATAAAATCTATTTTTAGAATAAAACCTGTAGTGAAGGCAATCAAGGTAAAGTTTTTTTATAGCCATTCTTTCCACAGACATAGAAGACTGACCTCCAAGGAAGTGCTGCTCCGGCTGTCTGTACTGCTATTCAAATGTCGCAGCTAAATAGAAGCAAAAACTTTATGCTTTTGCTTCTATTTGGCATTCGATAATAATTGTTTGATCTTGCGTACTACTATTGAGGAAGTATCATTATCACTATTGCCCAATATAATTATTGCATAGTTTTCTTGTGTGTTGCGTTCAAAATATGATCTATAGCCGTTAATGCCCCCTCCATGTGATGCTTCGTCTTTATGTATTATCCATCCATAGGCATATCCGCTTAAATATGGAGTAAACATTTCTTTTATTGATTCATTTTTCAGCAATTTTTCTGTATACAATGCCTGGTTCCATTTGTACATGTCCTCCACCGTTGTCTGCACAGCTCCGGCTGCATAAGCAAATGAAGGATCGACATAAATAGTCTCCACTGCCTGTGCTTGTGTTGATGTATAACCCTTGGCAACATTCTCAGCTGTATCCCATGAAAAATCAAATCCTGTATTATGCATTTCCAAAGGCTCAAAAATATGCTTTTTCATATATTCCTCATATTTCATCCCTGAAGCCTTCTCTATAATATAACCAAGTAAAAAATAACTTGAGTTGCAGTAATTGAACCTTTCTCCCGGCTTAAACTCCAAGGGCTTATCCTTGAATATGCTGATAATTTCCTCCGGTGTATGATACTTACCTGACCCATTATCTTGAATATAATCTCTAATACCTGATGTATTTGTCAGTAGATTAAAAAGCTTTATTTTATCACCCTCAGGATAATCAGGAATATATTTATCTACTGTATCTTGTACATTCAACAGCCCCCTCTCCTGCAGCAGCATTACAGCAGCAGCTGTAAACTGCTTGGTTATGGATCCTGCACTAAAAATAGTATCAGGTTTATTTGGAATACCTTTAAAATAATCTGCCATACCATAGCCTTTTCTTATCAGCACTTCGCCATCCTTTGCTATAAGCACTGAGGCACTGAACTCATATTTTTTATCATGTTCATCCAACAACTCCTGCAGCTGAGTTTTTATTGTTATTTCCTCTGTAGTTTCCTTTTCTACTGTTTCAGCTTTTTCACTTGAACATCCTGAAAAGATAAAGCTCCATGCCAGTATAAAAGAAAGAAGTATAACTAATATGGGTCTCTTCACATCATCACTCCTCTCGTATAATAAGTTTATCTTAGCATTTATATCAATAAATCAATATCAATCGGCTTGTTAATGCCCATGATATAATTGACCTAGTGTCAATCAGGTAATAGTTCTTTCACTCCTTGTTGAACCTCGAATGGTTACTTCAAAAGTTAGTCTGTTCCCCTGAACCGGAAGTTAGCTTCAAACCAGCTGGCTGTTTGTTGGAGTTTATGTTCTGCCCCTTAGCAGTGGGGTTCGCATCAGATCATCTCCAACTGAATTCTTATATGCGAGGGTGTCGATGCTCCGTGTTTCATGGGTATTGCCAAGCTGATTGAACACCAAGTATACAACGAAAGAAGGTGATAAAATGAACCCACTTTACGTCGGTATTGATGTCAGCAGTCGTTCCAATGTTGTCTATCTCATGAGACCCGATGGAACGAAACATAGCTGTTTTCCTGTTGCAAACAGTCTAGATGGTGCCAAGCAATTATCCAAAAGGATTGTATCTGCAATTACTTCAGAGTCCTTGACAGATGTCATCATTGGTCTAGAAGCTACTTCTGTCTACGGTGATAATCTCGTATGTTTTCTTAGAGAAGATGGAAATCTTACTCCATTTAACAAGAAGATTCATGTTCTCAATCCCAAGCAGGTGAAAAAATTCAAGGACGCTTATCCAGACCTGCCTAAGAATGATTACGTGGATGCTTACATCATTGCAGATGCCCTGCGCTTTGGAAGAATCAACAATGAGGTATATATGGACGATTACCGTTACAAGGCTTTACAAAACCTTACACGTGCTCGCTTCTTCGCTGTTCAAAACCAAACCAAGGAAAAACAGCGTTTCCTCAACTATTTATTTATGAAGTATTCTTCTTTGGCACAGGAGAAAGTATTTTCAAATACTTTCAGCACCACTGCCTTAGCTATCTACGAAGAGTTTGATTCCGCAGACGAGCTAGCCTACATGGACATCAACAAATTAACTGATTTCATTAAGGAAAAAGGAAAGAACCGTTTCCCTAATCCTGATGAAGTTGCAAAGTCCATTCAGGCGGCTGCCAGAGGTTCCTACCGTCTACCTAAAACAGTAAATGACTCTGTCAACCAGGTGCTATCTATATCCATAAGCTCCATAAGAGCGTTGGATGCACAGATTAAAGCTTTTGATAAAGCTATCGCTGACCAGATAGAACTTATTCCTAATACACTTACATCTATTAAAGGAATTGGTCCTGTTTACTCAGCTGGGATCATTGCTGAAATTGGAGATATTAATCGTTTCTCCAATCAGGCTGCTCTTGCCAAACATGCTGGTCTGGCATGGAATCAATATCAGTCTGGTGACTTTGAGTCTCAGAATACTCGACTGATAAAATCCGGCAACCGATTTTTAAAATACTACTTGTGTGAAGCTGCATTATCTCTTGTGAGATGCGACTCAGAGTATAAACGCTTCTACAACCTCAAATACAAAGAGGTTAACAAGTATCAGCACAAACGTGCACTCGCTTTAACTGCTCGTAAATTTGTGCGGTTAGTCTTTCTACTGCTGAAAGACAATCGATTATATATTCCGCCAGAAGCTCGCTAGTTTCTGGCAAGAACTACGCCCTGTTTTTTAAAACATAGTAGACAGGGTTTAGGTGGGTGTTTTTTGTCTTTATGAAAGTAATGAAAATATCCTATTATTTCTTATCTGCATTACTTGACATCACACCGCTGGACTAAAATTATTTAGTATATTCTGATTTTTCGAAATACTAATGTAATTCTAGCTCATAAATGTGTAATAAGTATGAATAATTATAGAAAATTTTGTGTATTTTTACAGCGCTATTTGTACCTTTTATAAAGCTCCGCAGCAAGCTCATTATAGGTTATCTTCTGTTTATGCATCAGTACTGTAAGATGATAAAGCAAGTCAGCCATTTCATATACTGCTTCATCCTTACTGTCATTCTTAGCAGCAATAATAACCTCCGAGCATTCCTCGCCCAGCTTTTTCAATATTTTGTCCGTTCCTTTATCAAGAAGATAATTGGTGTATGACTCCTCTACGGGATTCTGGGCTCTATCGTCAATGCACTCATATAGCTTTGTCAGCATCAGTCCAATATTAGGAGTTGTGCACTCCCCTTTAATACTATTGAAGAAGCAGCTCCTGCTGCCTGTATGGCAGGCGACGCCTATTTGTCTGACCTTAATAAGTATGCTGTCACCATCACAATCATAGCTGATGCTTACAACCACTTGATAGCTGCCTGAGGTTGCACCCTTATTCCAAAGCTCCCTGCGGCTCCTGCTGTAGAACCATGTAGCTCCCGTCTCCATAGTTTTTTTCAGACTCTCGGCATTCATATATGCCAGCATGAGAACCTCGCCGCTTTCATTGTCCTGTACAATGGCCGGTATCAGTCCTTTTTCATCAAATTTAAGATTATTCATCATATTCACTCCCGCTACCGGATTCTCACAGGTATACCTCTTTTATGAAGCATTTCCTTGAGAGCTCCTATTTCGACTTCTCCATAATGGAAAAGCGATGCTGCCAATGCCGCGTCTGCTCCTCCCTTACACAATACTTCTCCAAAATCCTCCATACTGCCTGCACCACCTGAAGCAATGACCGGAACAGTAGCATTTCTTGATACTGTACTTGTAAGTGAGATATCATAGCCGGCTCTGGTTCCATCCCTGTCTATACTCGTTAGCAGAAGCTCTCCTGCCCCAAGCCTTTCTGCCTGAAGACACCAAGCTGCTGCATCCATACCTGTATTTACTCTACCCCCATTGGTATAAACCTCCCATATAGCCCTGGAGGGATTCCATTTGGCATCTACAGCCACAACTACACACTGGCAGCCGTAGCGTGCCGCAGCCTCGCTAATTAGCTCCGGCCTTTTTATTGCGGCAGAGTTGATGGAAACCTTGTCAGCACCGGCATTAAGCAGGACATATATGTCTTCCAGACTACTTATTCCACCGCCTACAGTCAACGGTATAAATACATTTTCAGCTGTTTTCCTTACAATATCTGCAATGGTTTTTCTTTTTTCCCAGGTTGCACTTATGTCCAGAAATACTATTTCATCTGCTCCGGACCGGTCATAACAACAGGCTGCCTCTACAGGATCACCTGCATCTGACAAAGAACAAAAGTTTACACCCTTTACCACCCTGCCTTCACTTACATCAAGGCAAGGAATAATGCGCTTGCAAAGCATATTACCCCTCCTAAACGGCCAGAGCCTCTTCCAGCTTGATATTTCCGTTATACAGAGCCTTGCCGATAATTGCCCCCTCTACACCTATGGTTTTTAATCTTTCCAGATCCTCCAATGTTGTAATACCGCCTGAAGCTGTTACACGGATCAGCTCAATGCTGCACATTTTATCTATGCCCGAAAAATCAGGTCCCTTCAGCATACCATCCTTGGATATATCGGTATATACTATATTGCGTATTCCTTTTTCAACCATTTTTCTAGCAAAATTGAAAGCACTTACCTCACTAAGGTTAACCCAGCCGTTGGTTGCCACTAAGCCGTTTCTCGCATCAATGCTGACTACTGCCTGCTCTCTGAAGTCAGTTATGCATTTCTGCAGGAAATCCTCATCCATAACAGCTCCTGTGCCAATAACAGCCTTAGCTGCCCCAATATCGAGAACAGCTTTGATATCCTCTGCACTTCTGAGTCCACCTCCAACCTGCACCGGTATTCCCACTTCCCTGATGATGTCACCAATAAGCTTCAGGTTCTTGGACTTGCCCGCAAAAGCACCGTCTAAATCTATAACATGTAGCTGCTTTGCTCCCTTTTCCTTCCAATATAATGCCGCCTCGATTGGATTCTCATTATAAACAGTTGCCTTACCTTTGTCTCCTTCCTTCAGTCGTACGCATTTTCCATTCATGATATCAACAGCCGGATAAATTTTCATATCAACATCTCCTTAAAATTCATAATCATCTTTTTTCCTACCTCACCGCTTTTTTCAGGGTGAAACTGGGCTCCGTAAATATTTTCTTTACATATAACGGCAGGAATCCTTACACCATAGTCGGTTGTGGCAGTTACATTTTCTTCAGGGACACCCTCCGCATAGTAGGAATGGGTATAATATACATACTGCTGCACTGAAATGCCCTTCAGAAGTCCGGATTCGCTAAAGCCTTCGATACTGTTCCAGCCTGTATGAGGGACCTTGACTGTCGAAGGCAAACGCTTCACCATCCCCCTTACCAATCCAAGTCCCTTGTACTCACCACCCTCACAGCTGCCTTCAAACAGCAGCTGCATACCCAAGCAAATTCCAAGCACAGGCTTGCCTGAAGCTGCGAACATACGTATTGTGCTATCCAGCTTCCTCCTAAAAACTGCTTCAGAAGCATCCTTATAAGCACCGACACCCGGCAGTATTATTCCTCTGCACCTGAGTATTTCAGCTTCATCACTGCTGTATACCCAACTGATATCCAGATATTCCAGCAGCTTTTGAATACTGTATATATTGCCTACTCCATAATCTATAATAGCTACTCTTTTCATATCAGACTTCCTTTCGTTGACAGCACTCCTTCAGTATTTTCTTTTAGCTTTACTGCCTGTCTTAAGGCATGTGCTGCCGACTTGAAAATGCATTCAATCATGTGATGCGTATTTTTTCCGTAAAGCATATTGATATGGAGGGTTACAAATGCATTACTGCAAAATGCATGAAAGAACTCTTCCACCAGCTCAGTATCCATATCCCCTGCCTTGACAGCAGGAAAACCTGCATTAAAAACCAGTCTCGGCCTGCCGCATATATCCGCTGCAGCGCTGCATAGGCTTTCATCCATAGGTATCAATGCACTGCCATATCTCTCTATGCCAGCTCCCTCTCCTACAGAGCCGCGGAATGCCTTTCCTAGCACAATACCTGTGTCTTCTATGATATGGTGGCAGTCTATGTGCGTATCTCCCACAGCTTCAAGCTCCAAATCAAAGCTGCCATGCTTTGCGAGCTGCTCCAGCATATGATTGAAAAATGGAACTCCTGTCTCTATATTATAATTTCCTGCACCATCCAGCCTAAGCTTGAGGTCGATATTCGTTTCTGACGTCCTTCTCCTGATACATGCTTCTCTTTTCATATTTTCATTTGCCATATGCAATAGCCTCCATAATCTCTATAATCCTAGAATTATCTTCGCTTCTTCCCACTGCTATTCTCAAGCAGTCCGACAGCTCAGGCTCCCTGAAGCGTCTTATCCTTATACCTTCTGCAAGCAGCGCCTGCTCTATTTCAGAGCAATATGAAGATTGAAGCAGCAGAAAGTTTGTGTAGGATTTGAATACCATTATTCCGTCTATAAGCTTTATTCGATTGTACATATAATCCCTATCTCCGCATATGCTGCTTACAGTTTTTTGTACTTTGTCATAATTCTTCAATACTGCAACTGCTGCAGCCTGCGAGAATGCATTGAGATTATAAGGTGATCTTACCCTCTCCAGCTGCTCAGTCAGCCCACTGCTTCCCAGAATATAGCCTATCCTCAGTCCCGCCAGTCCCATTGCTTTTGAAAAGGTTCTGGTTATCAATAGCTTCTTATTCCGTTCCAAAAGTGGTACAGCAGTAACTTTAGAAAACTCGTAATATGCTTCATCAATGACCGTTATACCTTTAAAGCCCTTAAGAAGGCTTTCCAGCTGCGTCATACTTAACAGCCCTCCACTGGGATTATTAGGATTGCAGATAATCTGAAGCTTCGGCTTATGCTCATCCCTGAAATTGATAAAACCGTCTATATCGAGATTGAAATCTCCACCTGTACTGTATTCCAGCATCAATGCCCCTTCCTTCAGAGCATACTGCCGATACATAGAGAAGGTAGGTACAAAGGTGAGCACTCTGTCGCCTCTTGATACAAAGGTCTGCATGATGAGCATCAGCAGCTCGTCGGAGCCATTACCCGTTACTATGCATTCCGGCTCAATGCCTGCATAGCTGGCAATAGCCTTTCTTAGTTCACAGCTGCTTCCATCCGGATATTCGTTGGTTTTGATGCTTCGCCACACTGTATTAAGCTCCTCAGACAGAAGCTCTGCTATATCATAGGGATTCTGATTTAAATCCAGCCTTTTCACTGCTTTTCTGTTATCCATCCTTCTGAAGCCTCGCTTTCATAGCATTGGCATGCGCTGTTAAGCCTTCTTTTTCAGCCAGTAATATTGCAGCAGGCGCAAAATTGATAAAATCCTCTCTTGAGTAACGTATCAGGCTGGTTGTCTTCAGAAAATCCTTTACCGATAAGGGTGAGTAAAATCTTGCAGTACCACTTGTTGGAAGTACATGGTTGGGACCTGCAATATAATCCCCAATAGGCTCTGTTGAAAACTGCCCTACAAAAATTGCACCTGCATTGCGAAGCTTATTTAAGACAGGCTCAGGCTCTGCCAGCAGCAGCTCAAGATGTTCTGGAGCAATATTGTTTGCAAGCTCTGCTGCCTCCATAAGACTATCTGCTACTATGATACTGGAATTATTTTCGATTGCTGCTGTAGCAATACTGCATCTTTCGAGCTTTACAAGCTGTTTTTCCAGCTCAGAAGCTACTT
This sequence comes from Bacillota bacterium, assembly GCA_049322695.1. Classification (GTDB taxonomy): domain Bacteria; phylum Bacillota; class Clostridia; order Lutisporales; family Lutisporaceae; genus CALGKJ01. Next base: position 70,080 of record JBMORW010000057.1, read on the forward strand.
TCTTCGCAAAAGCGTAAGAATCTGTAATCAATATACATTTTGCCTGCTCATCATGCTCTGCCTGTGAAAGCATATCAGCTGCAGCGTATTCAGGATCAGCATATCTGTCCGCAATAATCAGTACTTCACTGGGACCTGCAATCATATCTATATCAACCAGTCCGTATACTTCCTTTTTAGCTGCGGCTACATAGATATTACCCGGACCTACTATTTTATCAGCCTGCTCTATGGTTTCTGTCCCCAAGGCTGCAGCAGCTACTGCCTGTGCCCCGCCCACACGGTAAACCTTGTCTATTCCCAGCTGCCTTGCTGCTTCTGCCACATACTTGTTGACCTTTCCTTCGCTATCTGGAGGAGTGAAAAGCGTGATATCCTTCACCCCTGCAATTTGAGCCGGAATTACATTCATAATAACCGATGAGGGATAAGCCGCCTTTCCTCCGGGAACATACACTGCGACCTTTTCCAGGGGGGTTATAATATTTCCAAGTACGCTTCCTCTTGCTGTAGTGATGCTCCATCCCGTCTCATACTGATGCTTGTGAAAATGCCGTATATTGGCTATGGCTGTTTTGACGGCATCTGAGAATTCTGCTTCAACCTCACTGCAAGCTTCCTCAAGCTCAGCCTTACTTACTGTGAGATTCATTTCCCGAGGAAGTCTGTCGTAAAGCTCAGAATACATCCTTACGGCACTGTCTCCATTCTCTTCTACAGCTGAAATAATCTCTCTGACAGTATCAGTAACAGTTTTGGGAAAAAGCCTGTATCCCTTGTGAGTGTTTATATCACATGTTTTTCCGTATGTATGGATTATTCTTATCAATTACCGCACCTCCAGTACCCTTCTTATGGAATCTACAAATGCAGTCACTTCATCAAACCTCAGCTTATAGCTTACCTTGTTGACAACAACCCTTGTACTGATATCACATAGCTTTTCATAGACTTTAAGATTGTTCTCCCTAAGTGTGTCTCCGCTTTCCACTATATCAACAATGGCATCAGACAACCCTATAAGAGGAGCCAGCTCCACAGAGCCATCCAGCTTGATTATTTCTATCGGCTCTCCTCTTTTCCTAAAATAATCAGCGGCAATATTCGGATATTTAGTGGCAATTCTCCTTATATTATTTTTCATATCTCCCTTCCTGTCTGGTCCTGCTATGGCTATAATACAATTACTTATTTTCATATCATAGACCTCACAAATAGAGCAGTTTTTTTCCATCAATACATCCTTTCCTACGATTCCTATATCTGCTGCACCGTTTTCCACATAGATTGGCAAATCGGTAGGCTTGACTAATATAAATTGCACCTGTCCGGCTTCATCTTTGAAAATAAGCTTTCGTGTATTCAAATCCAGTACTTCCCCAAAATCTTCCGTCTGCTGCAGCAGCTTTTGAACTTTTTCTGCAGTTCTCCCTTTGGCAATGGCTATTTTAAGCATACTCTCTCCTCCCTCCCAAAAATCTTGAGCTTTGAATAACCGTATTGCGCCATGTATCCATCTACGTCTCTCAATGCACCCGCTTCCACCACTGAAGCTGCAGTACCTGCCTTTCTCAGTTGATTTGCATATGCATATGCCTCCTTACTGCGATGCTTTTGGAATATTACCAGATGCTTTTCATCTTTATCATGTAAGGCGTCTTGGCTGATTATATGAACTATTTGATTTAGGTATAGTGCAAAGCCCGTTGCAGGACATTCATAACCAAATTCCTCTGTCAGACTGTCATATCGCCCTCCTGATATCAGTGCACCGGGAGCACCCTTGCTGTAAACCTTGAACAAGGTTCCTGTATAGTAGCCCAGTCCGCCTACTATGCTTAGGTCGAGCTGGATTTGCTTTGCAATTCCATGCTCCTTTAGATTTATACACAAAGCTTTTATATAGTCCAGTGTATCGCTTAGTTCAGCAGCTTCATAAAGCTCGCTGCACTGAGAGAAAACCTTCTCAGGCTGACCAAAAAGTTGAGGCAGCTTTAAAAGCAGTTTTGCGAGTATTTCATCCATTTCAATGTTAAAAACAAAGCTTTGAAGTCCTACCAAATTCTTTTTTCTTATAATGTCTTCAAGCTCCTTTTCATTTTCTTCGCTTAAGGAAAGCCTTTTCTTTATGCTTTCAAATATGCCCGCATGCCCCAGAAAAAGGCTGTAATCTTTAAGTCCGGCAGCTTTCAAACAATCACAAGCCATCATTATAGCCTGCTCATCAGCCCATATATCATCTGCACCGAATATTTCAGCTCCTATCTGGTGCAGCTCCATGTGATTTTCATTACTGCTGTCTATTCTGTAAATACTTCCTGAATAAAAGAGCTTCAAAGGCAGCATTGCATTTTTCAGCTTGGTTGCTGCTACCCTGGCACATGGAACAGTCAGATCAGGTCTTAAAGCCATTATATTTCCTTCCCTGTCCAGCAGCTTATAGACAGAGCCTTCCTCCAGCCTCAGCTTATCTGTATTAAAAACCTCATAGTACTCAATGACAGGCGTGGCAATTCCCTGAAATCCGTTGAGCCGTAAAGTGTTTATTATGCTGCCCTCTATTTGGGCAGCAATCTGGTAGGCATCCGTCAGCTTATCATTCATACCCCTTGGATTGTTCAGCTTTTTCATATTATCCCTCCGAAAAAATATAAGCCCCGTAGGTCCATTAACCTACGGGGCTTTAATATTGCATCCCATAGGTACAAGCACAAACAGCACTCGTACCTAAGGGAAATTACCTTAGAAAGTACCAGTGCTCATGCTATGATGATGCAATAAAGCTGCTAATACAGCTTTTATGTAGTTGTTTTGGTTTTGATTCTTCATAATATCACCATTTCAAATTTTGTAGTCATAATATTATTTTATATAATATATGATTTATTCACAGTTGTAAACATGTTTTTTATAAAAAAATAGGCCTGCAGTTGAATGCAGGTCCTATTAGGGGTGTAGAGGGAATATCTATTTTATTTCCAGCCTGCAAAATTCCTTGAACTCTCCTTTTGCACTAATGCAAGCTGCGTATATATCTTCTACGTTTTCTATTTCTATTTCTTTGACTTCCTTTTTGGATATACCAAAAAGCTTCTTCAATAAAGCCTTCATATTGACACCTCCAAAATGTCTTCTGTTAATTAGAAATGTTTTCTATGTTTTTATTATATCCCTGTAATTGATATTTGTCAATAATGATTATCATTATCATCTATAATTTTTCATCACGCTGCCACAAGCAGCTTTCCATATCCACACAGTCATTATCGTTAAAAATCACACCTTCCGCCTCAAGTAGCTCCCTCTGTCTTTCTTTACCTCCAAAAGCGTAGGCGGGAGCCATTTTTCCTGTACCGCTTATTACTCTATGGCAGGGTATGTCCAGATATTCCGGGGTATTTTGCATAGCTGTACCTACAGCCCTGGCAGCTCGTGGACTTCCTATCATTGCTGCTATTTGACCATAGGTTGCTATCTTTCCTGCCGGTATCAATGCTACCAAATCATATACCTTCTTATTGAACTCACTTATTTTTTTCATAGCTTCCTCCTTTTGGGACAATGGGGCAGGAACGAAACCACTGAAAAAAGCATTATTTTATGAAAGTTAAAGTCCTAAACCCGCATAACTTCATTAGGACTTTTTCAAAATGGCACTTTTTCAGTGGTTTCGGACAGGAACCTTGTCTCACTATTTTGCTACTTTACCGTGTACAAAATAATGCCAGCCATAACAGTTATCAAAAAAGTCCTGTATATGCCTCAGCCTGATTATTTTGATATCCTTAAGCAGCTCCCTGACACTATCAACATCTGAATAATAATGCGGAACATTCACCTCAGGCCCATCTGTCTTTAGAATTGTGTTTTCGTCAAGCTTTGGAAAATTACCGTTTTTATAGGTTGGGCTTTCTTTGGAGCATAAAGATATGAAAAACTCACCATCAGGCTTAAGTACTCTGCATATTTCATTAATAATGTGCTTGATTCCTACCGAATCTGTATGAGAAATTACATGATAGGCCAGAAGACAGTCGAAGGTATTTGTCTCATAAGGTAGATTGTTCATGTCTCCAATTCTTGTATGTATTTTAAGGTTTTGCTTTTCTGCACTTCGCATTAGCATGTTTATACCTGTTTCAGATAAATCAAATGAATATACATCAAATCCATTTTGGGCAAACAATATTGAGTGCCTCCCTATACCACAGCCCAAATCCAAGAATTTTACAAAGTCCTTTTCCTTCCACCGGCTAACATAATAATACACATCCTCTGCAGGGATAAACCACCATTCATCCTCTGACCCCTTTTTCCAATCCCATTCCTTTGAAATGCTCATTTTACCACTCCCATCTTTGTCCTCATTTTCATTTTACGTGCTTTTGTAAAATTTGTAAAATGCAAAGCTAGTTTTGAGTAATAGCTTGCGATTTCGGGACAAGTTTCCTGTCCCCTTGTCCCGAAATCGCGGCGAAAAAAAACCGCTCACTTGCTATCAGTGGCGGTTATGCTAATATATTAACTGTTGTGCTTTGCACATACAAAGAATGCAACTAGTGATGCAATGCTGATTGCACTGCTTGTCAGCTTACCTACTATTGAAGGTGAGTCAAGTCCGATTATTGTTGATACAAGCATTATTGAACTCAAAACAGGTGCTGCTTTATAAAAGGATATTGAACTGAAGAATTTAGAATCCATGACGTTCCCTCTTTCAAAAATATTTCCTCAATATAATCATAACATGAAATTGACATAGATTTAACATGTTAACAGACTTTTAATATTAAGGCATAGCTTATTTCGTATTTTCATGCATTAGCATATTATATTTATGCATTGTGCTATACTAAATAAGACAATAATTCTTGAAAATATAGCATAATCACTTCAGAAGCTTCAAGGTATGTTCTATAAGCTCACTGCCGCCCCATTTACCATGTCCGGGAACAATTATTTCAGCTTCCTTATATTTATCTGATAGTTTTTCTACTGATATTGGCCACTGCTCTAGATTTGCATCCGAGATGCTGCCCAGATTATCGGATTCCATTGATTTTATAATACAGCCTCCAAAAAGTAATCTTGATTGGGGCAGCCATACAACAATGTTGTCAGCAGAATGACCTTCTCCCGGATAATATGTTTCAATTTTCAAGTCCCCTACTTTTACCTCCGGCTTACTGTCAAGCAATGCTGACGGCTTCTTAAAGCCATATTTTTCAGCATATGCCGCAGTCAATTTTGTACTGCGGACATCTATATTGTTTTCAAGAAGAGTATCTATTCCGCCTATTCTGTCATCATGCGCATGTGTAATAATAGCCATTATAAATTTCTTTTTGAATTTGCTTTCAGCAAGCTTCAAAAGCATTTTGGTCTGTCCGTTATTCCAGGGGGTATCTATGAGCACCAGGCCCTCTGAGGTTATGACTACCAGTCCGTTGGACGGAGTTCTGGCACCCTTGTAGTTTCTGTAGGTCGTATGTACCCATATATTATCCTTAACCTTATGCAGTTCAGCATATTCAGAGTCCTCCGCTCCGATACTGTAGAAGGTTTCATTGATTGAACTCCCTTCTGCAGCATTTTTACTGTCTACACATGCTGTAAAGCTGATAAATATCATGACAAATAAAATCATTAAAATGCTATTTTTCATTTTACCTCCGACTTAGTTATTTTTCAAATAGTCCAGTACTTCCTTCATAAGCTTGCTGCTGGCTGGTGCTGCAGTCAAGCCTCCAAGGTATTCTCCCTGCGGCTCATCCAGAAGCATGACACACACTATTTGGGGGTCATCGGCAGGTGCGAAGCCTGCAAAGGAAGCTATATACTTATTTTTATATGTACCAGTCTCAACCTTCTGTATGGTTCCTGTCTTTCCTGCTATTCTATAGCCCTCTATATATGCAGCTTTAGCTGTACCTTCTGATACTACCCCCTCAAGAATGTTTCTCAGTATAGCAGAGGTTTCCTTGGATATGACATTATATACCATCACTGGCCCGCCGCCATCAATGCTTACACTGTCTTTTTCTTTTATCTGCTGAACTATTCTTGGGCTAATATAGTTGCCGCCATTTGCTATGGCACCGTAAGCAGCAGCCAGCTGCAGAGGTGTTATTCTAAGACCCTGTCCTATGGAGTTTAATGCCAGCTCCAGCTTTCCGGGATCCTTGATAAACATGCTGTCCTCTTCCTCGACTAGGCCCATATCACTTTTGTAGTATAATCCAAACCTGCGAATATAGTCATAAAGCTTCTCTTCTCCCAGCTCAAGCGCTTTTTCTGCTATAACTGTATTGCAGGAGTTGTATATTGCCTCTTCAAAGCTTTGGAGCCCATGAGGATTTTCTCCTCTCCAGCAGCTTAGCTTCCTGCCATCCACCTCCAATGGTCCGTCATCTGACACTTGAGTATCTCGCCTCACTATGCCTTCTTCCAACAGAGCAGCTGCTGTTATACTCTTAAAGGTAGAAGCCGGCTCATATGCTGAAATTGCTTTATTCTTCAATATGTTTTTATTTATATAACTTGTCTGATCTTCCTTTGTCATTTCATTCCATGTTGATGGATCCATGCTCTCAGGCATTTTAAAGGGAGCACTTATATCAAAGCTGGGCATGGATGTCATTGCAAGCACTTCACCGGTGTATGCATCAATCATGACTACTGCTCCTCCAGCAGCCTTATGGGTTTCCATTGCATTTTTTAATGCTGTTTCAGCCATTTGCTGTATGTTCTTGTCTATGGTTAAGGTTATACTGTATTCATCCCTTCCATAGCTGTCCAGGAGCCGTTCAACCCCAAAAACCCCTACCCCTGTTTCGTCTCTGTATCCTATTATGTGAGCTGCCAGTGAGCCATTGGGGTATAAAGGCAGCCCATTTCTGTCATATATCATTCCGCCTACGAAATCAGAGCTGACGACAGCAGGTAAAGCTTTGTCATTTGCTTCGGCAGCGGTCAATTGACTCCTTATTGCTCCTGTTAACGATAAGCTAATAAGTAAAACAATCAAGGTTATACATATTGTAATTACTATTGGCCTTTTCCTTACAGCATTTATCAGCTTCAATCTTCTTTCCAGTCCTGATAGCCTGCCATTGGATAAGCTTGCCAGACTAGGGTAACGCAAGCTCTCGGAAAATGTCTCCAGCATTTTTAGCAGAGTTTCTGAGTACCTTCTGCGTTCTAAGCTGTTTATACGGCTTATGACAGAGCTGTCACAGGCTATTTCCCTGTCCTCACTTATCAATGTAGAAGCATACCACATGAAGGGATTAAACCAGTGTATTACATTAAGCAGCAGCTGAATTGTACTGACTATCGTATCCTTTCTCTTATAATGACAGAGCTCATGCAGTATGACAAATCTTATTTCCTCAGCATCCAGAGCTTCAATAATACTAATGGGTAATAGCAGCTTGGGCTTCAGCATTCCATAAAAAGCAGGTGACTTAATATGATCCTGGAATATTAGCTCTATGCTTTTATTTATGCTCAATATGCTTTTGCACTCACCCAGAATACTGTTTATAACTGTACTTTCTATATTCAGCCTGTGCTTTGCGATTTTTCGGGTCAATCGTATACGCATAAACAGAACAAAAACTGCAATCATTGCCATGCCAGATATCCATATAATACCGGATATCCTATAAAAATCACTTGAGGATATTAGGTTATGTACTATACTTTCTTCATACCAGCCTTTCACCATATGCTGAAATGCGGTGTTATTTTCATCAGCCTTAGCACTGTGATTCTCCTGCTCAAGTCTTTTGTTTAATTCAAGTCTTTCTGATGTGGCACCAGCTGTTTCAACCAAGCCAACTTCAGATATGCTTTCTGTCTCACTGCTCCTTGAATATATCCAAACGGGAAGCTCTATATTAAAACTAAGCTTAGGAGTAAACGGTATAACCAAGGTAATCAGCAAAACCAGCCATATGCAATAGTGCCAGGCTGCAGACAGCTTATACCTGAATATCCTTTTTGCAGCTAACACCAAAAGGAAAGTAGCAATGGATACCATAGACATGGTGAATACCAGCTTAAAAATATCTCCCAACACAATACCGCCTTCTTTCATTCTTTTTGCTCTTCCAAAAGCTTCCTAAGCTCAGCAAGCTCTTCCTTTGTTACCTTTTGATGCTTTAAAAAGCAAGACATCATCATGCTTATGGAGCCGTCATAAAGCTTTTTGAGAAAGGTTTCATTTTCATCCCTTATACATTCCTCCTGGCTGACTAGAGGGAAATATTCTCTGGTCTTGGAATTAATATTTTTATAACCTACCGCACCCTTATCCACAAGTCTTCTGAGAAGTGTCTCAATTGTCTTGCTGCTCCACTGACTTTTTTCACTTATTGATTGTATTATTTCTCTGCTAAGCAGCGGTGATTTATCCCACAAAACCTTCATTATAAGCCATTCCGAATCTGTAATCTGAGGTATATTGGGTGTCATATTTATCGCCTCTCCCTTCCTTACAGTTGTAAGCTATCTATAGCTTACAACTGTAAGGAATAAATGTCAATACCTTACAGTAAAATTTCTCTTGATAAATTTACTGCATTCGTTATATAATAAGCACAATACAAAAAGGCTATGAAAGAGAAGAGTAGGTATAGAAATACTCGCAGCGAGTTAGAGATGGTGAAAGTCTAACAGATGACTATACTGAACGCAGCTCCGGAGCTTCTTCTTGAAAGCTTATGCAAGTAGAGACAGACGTTACCTTACGTTACAAAGGCACAGTATGATAGTACTGGTTGAGCGAGCATTCTCCTATATGGAGAGCTAATTAGGGTGGTACCACGGATAACTCTTCCGTCCCTTGTGGGATAGAAGAGTTTTTTATTTTTGCTGCTTGTTTAAATGTTTGCACCTTTTTGTCTTACTGTGAAATGTATTAATAATTTATTGGAGGAATAAAGAATGAACGCAATTGACATCAGAACTAGGTTTATTGAGTATTTTACGCTGCACAGCCACAGCAGGATACCAGGTGCTTCTCTCATACCGGAAAATGACCCCAGTGTATTATTCACTACTGCAGGGATGCATCCCTTGGTGCCTTTTTTACTAGGAGAGCAGCATCCTCTCGGTAAAAGGCTGGTGAACTACCAAAAGTGCCTTCGCACCGATGATATTGATGAGGTAGGCGATGACATTCATCTCACCTTCTTTGAAATGCTGGGCAATTGGTCATTGGGTGATTACTTCAAGGGAGATGCAATAAGGATGAGCTATGATTTCCTTGTCAATCATCTGGGCATATCACCTGACAGACTGGCAGTAAGCGTCTTTGCCGGTGATGAGGATGCTCCCAGGGATGTGGAAGCTGCAGCAACCTGGAAGTCTCTTGGAATCTCGGAGGATAAAATTTTTTATTACGGCAAGAAACACAATTGGTGGGGTCCTGCAGGCCAGACAGGTCCCTGTGGTCCCGATACGGAAATATTCTATGACAGCCTGAAGCCGAAGTGCTCAGAGGATTGCGGACCTTCCTGCAGCTGCGGCAAATACTGGGAGATATGGAACAACGTTTTTATGCAGTACAATAAAAACCCTGACGGAAGCTTTACTCAGTTGAAGCAGAAAAACGTTGATACAGGACTTGGACTCGAAAGAATGACAGCCATTATGGAAGGCAAGGACAGTATATTTGAAACAGAACTTTTTTCGGCACTTATGCAGCAGGTAAAAGCACTAGCAGGAAAACATGATGAAAAAAGCTGCAGAATAATAGCTGACCACATCAGAGCAGCCTGCTTCATAATAGTCGACGGCATTGCACCAAGCAATGTCGACCAGGGCTATATACTTAGAAGGCTCATAAGACGTACCATACGGCATATGAGGAAAGCAGATATAAGCCCGGATTGCATTAATGAGCTGGCCTGTACTTCTATGGAAGCTCTGAAGGCTTTATATCCTGAGCTTGAAACACATAAAGAGACGATACTCAGCTGCCTGTCAGAAGAAAAAAACAGATTTATGAGCACCCTGGAAAACGGAGAAAAGCAATTTTGCAAAGCACTGGAGAAATGCAGCAGAAATAACTGCAATATCATTGATGGCAAGACTGTATTCCGTCTGTATGACACCTTCGGCTTCCCGCCTGAGGTAACTTCGGAGCTGGCAGAAGAGAATAACCTCAGTATAGATATGACAGGCTTTGAAGAACTGTACAGACAGCATCAGGAGCTGTCCAGACAGGGTGCATCCCAGAAGTTCAAAGGAGGTTTGGCTGACAATGCCAAAGAGACTGCTGCACTGCATACGGCTACACATATACTGCATAAGGCTTTGCAGATAGTACTGGGAGAACACGTAAAGCAGAAGGGAAGCAATATAAACAGTGAGCGTCTGAGATTTGATTTCTCACACTTCAGCAAAATGACAGCTGAAGAGCTTCAAAAGGTTGAAGCTATAGTCAATGACATGATAAAGGAAAGCCTGCCCGTAAGCTTCAGGGAAATGACTGTAGAGCAGGCAAGAGAAACAGGGGCAGAGGGATTATTTGCCGAGAAGTACGGAGAAATGGTAAAAGTGTATTTCGTAGGGGATTTTAGTAAGGAGATCTGCGGAGGTCCTCATGCCTCCAACACCTCAGAGCTTGGGATATTTAAGATACTCAAGGAGGAAAGTGTGGCTTCCGGCATAAGAAGGATAAAGGCAGTACTACAGTAGTAAAGTCTGGTATTGATTGACATAATACAATTTTTTACTCATAATTAAATATGATAAACGCTATGGAGGCACTTATGAAGAGAAAAACAATTATATTGCTTGTTTTATATATTATGTCAGTAATAGCAGGCTGTTCAGATCCTGTGGATATTGCACCAAAGGAAGAGGTAAAGGCAACTCCTACTCCCACAGCTGCAGCTCCGACTCCCACAAAGGAGGTCATTCCTCCTGAGAGAGAGCTGCTTGATAAGCTGACTTTGGAGCAGAAGCTGGGTCAGATATTGATAGCAGGCATACCAAAAGGCTCAACTATTGAGCAGATAAGGGAGTACGTGGATGACTTCAAGGCAGGAGGCTTTATACTTTATCCCAGAAACTACAGCAGCCTTGAAGAAATGTATAGGCTTATAGCTGCCATAAAGGATTTTAACAAGGACAACCCCCTTGCGCTGTTTGTATCCACAGATGAAGAGGGCGGCACAGTATCAAGACTCCCCAAAGGCGCTATCAAATTTCCTGATGCACGTCTCATAGGCAGGGTAAACAAGCCTGCAATAACTGCCAGGGTAGGAGAGGTAATGGGCAGAGAGTTAAGTGCTTTTGGTGTAAATATGAACTTTGCCCCTGTACTGGACATAGTAAACAGCAGCGAAAACCGGTTCCTATATAAACGTACCTTCGGGGGCAGTGCAGACATTGTCTCAGCTCACGGTGCAGCCTTCATAGCAGGACTCCAAAGCAGGCAGGTCATAGCCGTGGCAAAACATTTCCCGGGACATGGTGCTACTACCGTGGATTCCCATGGAAAACTGCCCGTTATAGATATTGATAAGGATATTTTGATAAACAGGGAGCTTGCTCCATATACACATTGCTTTGATCAGGGTCTGGAGGCTGTAATGGTTGGTCATTTAGCATTCCCAAACGTAGACCCTTCAGGACTGCCTTCATCCATGTCAAAGGTGTTATTGACTGATATTCTTAGAAAAGAGCTTGGCTTCAAAGGCTTGGTCATTATGGATGATATAGAGATGTACGGCTTTCTGGGTCAGGGAGGGTCCTTTGAAGCGTCAGTAATACAAGCCTTTAACTCAGGTGTAGACGTATTTCTTGTGTGCCATACTCGGAAAGTGCAGAATCAGGTACTGGAAGCATTGAAAACAGGGGTTGCAGACGGAAGAATATCCATGGAGAGACTTGATGAGGCAGTCATGAGGGTGATCAGCCTGAAGCTCAAATACAAACTGACTGATGATATGAAATACAGTTTGGAGGAAGTAAAGCAGTATATTGGAAAAGGTGAAAATAAAGTATTTTATGATACCTTGATGCGAGAAATAGAAAAGGTGAAATAGAATTGTGTAAAAATATGTAAGTTTTTGTCGTATTTTATTCAAAGTATGATATAATTAATAATAACTTCATAATGCTGGCTTTATGGCATAAGTATGCGGAAGGATGATGTTGTCATGAGGATATCCTCTTATATCAATAAAGGCACAAGTAGCTTTCTGATAATATACTTATGCCTTTCTTTACTTCTAATGGGTATCATGAATTATTTATTAGTAACTGAAATCAGTATCTCCAGTCATATAAAAAGAGATATTGCAAGTCTTGATAATGCAGCAATGTTGATTAATCACAAGCTCTTTGATATTGTCCATACCGGCTTGCATAAAATGGCTTCAAGCCCGCAAGTAAAAAGAGCTTTGACTGAAAACGCGTCTACACACATGTCTAGAGAAGCCTTGAAAATCTATAAGGAAATGACCCAGTCCCTCATATGCTATGTCATGAATAGAGAAGGTCAGGTAATAGAATCAACCACATATGACAATCAAGCTTATGACTTTATTGGAGATAATTACTCCTTCAGACCTTATTTTAAAAATGCATTAAACGGCGAATCTACAATATATCCTGCAGTAGGTGTAACCTCTATGGAAAGAGGAATTTATTTTTCAGCTCCTGTTTATGACAGCAATGGCGCAGTTTTAGGAGCAACAGTAATAAAAATAAGCTGCAGCGAAGTAGACAGCCTTTTTGCAAATATGAAAGGCATATTTTTTGTCGCAGACAAGCAAGGGATAATACTGTCCTCCAATGTGAAGCAGTTACTCTACCACTATATAAAGCCCTTATCTCCCATGGAACTCAAGTCTATTGAAGAAAGCAGGCAGTATGGAGAAAACAATCTGCTGCCCTTTATTATAGAATACAGCAATAACCAGGTTTTGAGAAACGGACGCATATTATGCTCCAGTAAAACAATTGAAAACAGCGGCTGGACAATAGGTCTGAAGAATAACTATACAGGGGATTTCACTTTGGACAACAGCGAAATAAACTTTATAATAATATTGAATGTGTTTGTGTTTCTTTTACTGCTTTTTATGGCTTATTTGTATTTAGAAAATATCAGCAAAAAAATTGCCATAGTTGAATATAAAACAATGCAGCAGGCGTTGGAACAGAGCCCTGCAAGCATTGTTATTACCGATAAATATGCCAATATCAAATACATAAATAAGAAATTCATAGAATTAACGGGCTACAGCTTTGATGAGGCAATTAATAAAAACCCAAGAATCCTAAAATCCGGTCTGCACAGCAAGGAGTACTATGAAGATATGTGGAAGCAGCTAACCTCTGGCAGGCAGTGGGTAGGTGAGTTCTGCAACCGCAAGAAAAACGGAGAGTTCTACTGGGAATCTGCACATATATCCTCCGTTAAAGACCATAAGGGCACTATTACAAACTATATTGCAATTAAGGAAGATATTACAGAAAAGAAAGAAATTGAAAAAAAGCTGAACTATTACGCAAAGCATGATGAAATGACAGGCTTATATAACAGACGAACAGGACTCATACTCATCAGCGAGCTTTTACAAAACACCAAGAAAGATGGAAGCAGCTTTTCTCTTTTCTTCCTGGATATCAACAATCTAAAGCTTGTTAATGATACAATGGGGCATTCAGCAGGAGATGACTTGATTAAAAGCACTATTAGCATAATTAAAAAGAACATAAGAGATATTGATATACTCAGTCGCTTTGGAGGAGATGAATTTGTACTGGTAATAAAGGGCTGTGGAGAAGCAAGAGCCATGGAAATCTGGAAGAGGATAGAAAATGATATAGAAATAGTAAATAATGGCGGCAATAAGCCATTTTTAATAAGTGTCAGCTATGGTTTGGTTGAGTATAAAGAAGATATTGATAATATTGATGATCTTATAAATATGGCTGATAAGAGAATGTATGAAAACAAGGCTAAGTATAAAAAAGAAAATCCGAATTTCAAAAAAACTTCTACTGCAGCGCAGTAAACAACATAAATATTATAAAGCCGTACAAAATCAGTACGGCTTTATTCAGGTCCTCCTTCTTATTCCTCTTTTTTTGGTTCCTTAATATCTCCTCTGTTAATTGCGGGTGGTCTGAAGGACGTCCATATTGGCTCCCTGTCAGGAAACTCCAGCTCAAAAACTATCATACTATCTACTCCTCTTTGGACATATTTACCATTACTCTGCTGTTTATTATTCTATCCATACAGTTTGACCTTTTATTCATATTATTTTTACTTTTTGCTTTCGAAAGTATCTCCATACGCAAATTTGCTATCTCAGTAATTGAAATATAATCATTGCATATGCCCAGGTTAAACTTTTTTTCATAATGCTTGTGGCCGCATTTCTCTCGCTGAGCTTTAAAACAATCCATGTATACCTCCGCACATAATGTTCGCTGTTATGCATATTATATAAAACATATGGTCGCATGTCAATACACGTGCGTACTTTTTGTTCGTATTGCTTTATTTCCTTATACAAAACGTTATAATTTATGTGAAGAGGTGATTTCTTTGAACCGTATAAGAGATTTGAGAAAGGAAAGAAATATGACTCAAGCCGAGCTCGCAGGGTTTCTGATGGTGTCTGACAGGTCTGTGGGCTTCTATGAGACAGGTGAAAGGGATCCTGATACGGATACCCTGAGAAAGCTTGCCGACTATTTTGGAGTATCAATAGATTATCTATTGGGCCGTTCAGAGATAAGAGAAACAGCTGATAAGCTGACCTACCTCTCAAAGGAATCAAATCCCTCAATGATAAAGGAATCAGACAATGAGGCAGAGCTTCCCCCTGAGGCAAAAGAAGAAATTGACAAGTTTAAGGAATATATAAGACATAAGTACAGAAAAAAATAAATGCCAGACAACAGTATGACTGCTGTCCGGCATTTGTGTTTTTATCTTTATTCAGCTTTTTCCAGTACTTCTGTAAGCTGAATTATCTCGTCGATCATACTACCTATATGCTCAATTGTATCCAGCAGCGGCTTTTCGGTGGTTATGTCCACTCCCGCCATTTTTGCAAGCTCTACCGGTGTCTTTGTTCCACCGGCCTTCAGCACTTCTCTCCAATCATCTATGGCAGGCTGCCCTTCCTTCAATATTCTCTTGCTTACTTCTGTGGCTATTGTGAGACCTGCACTGTAAGTGTAAGGGTAAAGTCCCATATAGTAGTGAGGCTGTCTCATCCAGGTAAGCTCTGCACCGTCTATTATCTTTACTGTATCACCCCAGAACTTTTCAAGAACTTCCTTCTTGATTTTGTTGAGCTGTGAAGCCTGAACACTTCCGCCTTCATCAATTATCCTGTATACCTCTCTCTGATATGCCGCCTCAAGAAGGTGAGTAACAAAGTTATGGTAATAGGTGCGGCTGACTATTGATGACAGCACCCATCTCTTAAAACGTGGGTCATCATTTATCTTCATGAGATAGTTGGCCATAAGCATTTCGTTCATCGTGGAAGGAGCTTCTATAAAATACAGTGACGGTCTTGAGTCAAATATATTCTGATTTTGATGAGCCAGGAAGAAGTGCCCTGCATGACCGAGCTCATGAGCCAGTACAAAAGCTTCTCTCATCCTTTCAGTCCATGATATCAATATGTATGAATGACTTCCATAAGGAGTTGAGCAGAATGCCCCTGTAGACTTGCCCTTGTTCTGTACGAAATCTATCCATCTTTCGGAGTAAGCTCTCTTAACCATATTCAGATAGTCTTCTCCTAATACGGATAATGCTCCCTCTGTATACTTCTTTGATTCTTCCACTGTTATCTCAGGCTCATAACCCGGGTCTACCGCTATCTTAAGATCTGCAAAGGTCATTTCGTCCAGCTTATGTATACTTTGCAGCAGCCTAGCATATTTTCTCATATGAGGAGCAAGCTTTTCCATTATAATGTCTATCTGTCTATTGTACAAATCCCTTTCTACCTTTTGACTGAATAAAAGGCTGTCCAGCACAGAGTCAAAGCCTCTTAGATTTGCCATTGTTTTTTCCATTTGCACCTGCGTCTGATATGCGGCAGCTATGGTGTTTTGATATTCCTTCAGCTTGGCAGAGAAAGCCTCAAATGCAGCCCTTCTTACTGCAGTATCTGTCTCAAACTCCCATTCATTTTCAAACAGTACAAAGCTGAGAGGATATTCATTATCATCAACCTTGAAGGTCTTGAAATCCATATCTGCCAGCTTGGCTGTATTGTATATATCATAAGGGCTGTCCAGAGTGGCTGACAGTGCGGATATAACCCTTTCAGCCTCAGGATGAAGAGCATGCTTCTTAAATCTCTTTATTTCCTTAAGATAGTTTCTGTTGGACTTGGATTCATCCATTGCCTGTTCTATAGTTTTCTCATCTGCTTCTATTATCTCACTTCTTACAAAGCTGATTCTGCTTTCCACGTCAGATATTATATTGTTGAGCTTCATATATCTTGATTGATTTTCTGTGTTTGTCCTATCTGTTGATACAGACAATCCTGAAAATGCATTTACAAGATACATATTCTGCAAAAGCTTTTGAAGCTTATCCAGACATTCATTGATGGCATTCGGAGTATTAAGCCTGCCCTTATAGCCTTTTTCCAGCTCTTCCGTCTGCTGCTGCATCAGCTTAACGGCAGCTTCATACTGCTCCTCTGTCTTAAACAACGCTGTCAAATCCCAGGTTAGTGATTGGTCTACATCCTTTCTTTCCGGGAACCCCTTTTTCATCATATCGCCTCCTAAAAAATAAAAAATTCACGCTGTTCGATATAAATAACAGCATATAACAAATTATATTATTTCTACATATATTTATACATTCCTTTTATAGAAATTATTATTTTTAATTTAAGATACAAATGCACTAAAAAAGAGACAACATTAATTGCCTCTTCAATCTATAATATAGCTGACAGTCTTCTTCAAATCCATTTGAGTAAAATTTATAATATCAAAATTATGAAGCTTGAATACTATATCCAACAGTTTGCCTGTAAACAGAGTAATTATGATAGTTCCTATACCGTATTTCCCTCCGATTATGACTCCTATAATAAACACTGTGCCCTCAAATAAAGGCTTGACGATATGAATACCCTTCCCTGTCCTTCTCATAATACCTATAACTATGGAATCCCTTGGTCCAGTACCTAATCCACATCTGTAGTAAATGTAAATACCATAGCAGAATATGATCAGTCCTATAAGGCACATTTCCAGCCTGCCCAAAAAGTTTGCAGGTGTATGAATTATCCCCAGTGAATCTATTTTGTTTATAAAAATACCTATGAAGAACATATCCAATAAAGTTGCAATTCCCGGATACACCTTCAGAAGCACCATACCCCCTAAAAGCGCTATACCAATCAGTTGAGTCAGTGTACCAAACTGGATACCTGTAATATTAACCAGTCCCAGCGTAAAAGTGCCCCAGGGATTTAATCCAAGATCAGCCTTTATCATTAGCTCCATCCCAACAGACAGTATGAAAAAGGCTAATATAAGCTGAGGAAGTTTCATTAATATACTTTTTATATTTCCGTAGTTTATTCTTTCCATTGTAACGCCCCCTCAATAGTAATTGTAAGCCTATTGCAGTCATGAGTAAAATGAATTATATTTATTGTATACATGAATGTTTCTCATGAGGTGATTATAATGTCATTATTCAAATATGAGCTTTTTATGGAAGTAGTAGAATCTAACAGCTTTACTAAAGCAGCAGAAAAGCTGAATATAACTCAATCTGCTGTAAGCCATGGAATTAAGAGCCTTGAGAATGAGCTGGGGTTTCAATTGTTTATACGGGATACCAAGGAAATAAAGCTTACTAAGCCCGGAGAGGAGATAATCAGGTATGTGAATTCCCTCCTGGCAGCAGACAGGCGGCTTCAAAACAAGATCAACTCA
This sequence comes from Bacillota bacterium, assembly GCA_049322695.1. Classification (GTDB taxonomy): domain Bacteria; phylum Bacillota; class Clostridia; order Lutisporales; family Lutisporaceae; genus CALGKJ01. Next base: position 88,050 of record JBMORW010000057.1, read on the forward strand.
ATCAACAACATAGAAGCAGGACAGCTGACAATAGGCAGCTTTGGCAGCTCTTCCACCAAATTTCTTCCGGATATAGTCAAAAGATTCAATGACCTCTATCCCAATATTGAGCTTTTTTTCAGGGAAGGTGGCTATTCCGACATACTGAATTGGCTGAAGGATGATGTTGCAGATGTTGCCTTTCTGGTTGAAGAGCTGATAGACGATCAAATGTATTCCACACCGTATTTCAGTGATGAGATACTTGCTCTGCTCCCCAAGGAATACGGTCTGGGCAGCAATGACTATTTTGACATAAAGGATGTTGTTAAATATCCCTATATACTTTCTGACCTTAACCCCCACAAATACTTGCAGATACTTTTCAAGCGCTATGATATAAAGCCTTATTACAAATACACCGTAAACATGAACCCCACTGTCTTTGCAATGGTGGAAAAGGGGTTGGGACTGACACTTCTCCCGGAGTCAACCCTCTACAAAAGCATATATGACATCGATGTACTCCCCCTTAAGCAAAGGGTATTCAGAAAAATCCACCTGGTAACCAAAAAAGGACACCAGCGAAATCCTATTGTCAAGGCATTCTTCAAAATAGCCAATGAACTGCGCCAGCAGCTAATCTGATGCACATTTTTAACAGAAAATATAAAACAGGACCATATGCCATATATTGATGGTGTTGGTCCTGTTTTCATTATATATGTGCAGTGAATACTACTCCTTTGGAACTGCTCTTCTTACCAGCAGATGTGCAACCCCAGTAAACATGACAAATATTACTAAGAAGCTGAATACAGCTATATACGGGTTGCTGGTATTCCATCCGAATGCTGCTGTTATTAACTGATTAATGCTTCTTTCAAATGTAGGGTAAATATCTGCTAAGTAGCTTAAAAGCATGATAAGGGATAAAGGTACCACCGACACTACTATCTTTATAATACTATTACTTCTGAAGTATATCAGAGATATCAATATTCCAAGAATTATTACAGTGGAATATAATGCAAACTGCCACACTATAGTTCCAAACAAGGTAGAAATGCTGTTCAGCTGAGCCCAGTTCATTACACTCTCTACTGCTTCTCTGTGGCTTAGCCCCTTGTATATTCCATATATCATATCAAAATTTGTAGGACAATGGACAAACAAATTATACACCCTGTTAATTATCAAGTCTAGTATGGAGAGACCCAAAGCGATAGGTATAATCCCCATTACAGTACCAATCAAAAATGACTTTCTGGATAAGCCGTTTGCCTGGGAAAAATTGAAGTTTTCCTTGAACATATTTAGTCCCATCACAAACAGAAAAAAAACTGTTGCAAATTCCATACCTGAGAAAGTAACTCTGCCTATGGAATTATATTTTACATAAGCTAATAACAACAGTATAAGCATAAATATTGAATAGTAAATAGCTACTGGTACTATAATGTCATGAATGATATACTTAGCAAATTTTACTGCTTTCATTATACTCTATCCCCCTCACCTGTTAGATGTATAAACAGCTTTTGCAGCTTAACCTTGGAAAACTCAAGGGTTAGCTCTTCTGCTGAAGACTTATCTTTGTCAGTAGTCTCCCCAATTATTGTTGCAGCCTTGAAGGACCCCAATTGCTCAATATTAATGCATTTCCTGCCTTCTATATATTTATCCACATTCTCAGCTGCACCGGATACACAATAGGCTGCTTCAAGTATTTTTTCAACACTTTCATCTATCAAGACTTTTTTATCCTTGATAATTATCACACGTTCGAGCATATCTGCTATTTCATCAATAATATGAGTAGAGAGAATAATAGTCTTAGGGTTTTTTATATAGCTGTTAAGCAGCTCCTTATAAAACATGTCTCTATGATGTGCATCCAGCCCTAGTACCGGCTCATCGAATATCAGAATCTGTGCATTGGAGGCCAATGCAGCAATCAGCTTTGCTATGGAATTGTAGCCTGTGGACAAAGCTTTTACCTTTTTATTTGGATTTAGACCGAAGCTCTTGCATAAAGCAAATGCATATCCCATATCAAAGGACGGATAGAACTCCTTTGCCCATCTGAATATTTCCTTTATCCTCATACCTTCAGGATAAAAGTTCTTTTCAGTCATATAAAACATCTTACCTATGGCATTATCATTCTCAAGCACATTTTCTCCATCTACAGTAATAACTCCGGATGTAGGGAACAAGCTGTTGGTAATAAGGTTCAGAAGCGTTGTCTTTCCTGCTCCGTTTCTACCCAGCAAGCCATATATCATATTGGGTTCGATTCTTGCAGATATGTTATTCAATGCACAAGTGCTGCCGTAGTTTTTGGTTATGTTTCTTACTTCTATAACACTCAATTTTGCTTCCCCCTCTCAAGCATCTTAATTATCTCGTCTATGCTTATCCCCAGCTGTTTTGCTTCCTCTATCAAGCTTGCTACATATTTCTGATAGAAGCCTTCCTTGCGTTTTTCTATAAGCTTTTTCTTTGCTCCATCACTTACAAACATTCCAACACCACGCTTTTTGTAAATTATTTGATCATCCACAAGTATATTGTAGCCCTTGGCTACGGTAGCAGGATTGATTTTATAAACTACAGATATCTCTGTGGTAGAGGGTATCTGTGTCTCCTCTGCATATATGCCCTTTAGTATGTCATCCTCAATTGACTGGGCAATTTGCAGATAAATAGGGATTTCAATATCAAAATTCAATTGCAAGCTTATCACCTCTCTTGTTACTGGTTTATTGGTTAGTTACTTATGTAATTAACTATACACCCAATAAACCCTAATGTCAATAGAGTTAATAAAAAAAATGAAGCTACCCTTCGATAGCTCCAATTCCTACAGCACAGCCTTGCGCTTTGAATTCGTTTGCAGTATTTGCTCTGTAAATATGCCTTTGTATATCTCTTCATCCAGGAATTTCAGTATGTTCTTCAGCTCTTTCTTATCACTTGGCAGGCTAAGCTTGTTCTTTTTTATGTTTACGTTCAACCCAAAATCCTTCGCCTTTTCCTTAATCTGTTTAGGAGAAAACTTTGTAAATATATCTGAATCACTAATAAGTGCAACCTTCCGCCTCACCCATGAGTCTGCATTTGCCTTAAAAACTGCAGTATTTTCCACATCTATTTTGCTATGCGCCATAAATGCTTCCACATCTGAGTCAGTTGCCTCCCTGTAATACTCAGACAAATCAAATATCTGGCGTGCAAAATAGAAGGAGTTGAATTTCAGTTCATTATCTGCCAATACACAGTCAACAGTATCACTTATGCAGATGCCAAAGCGTTTGTCCTGAGTAAAGGTGTTGGAATCATGAAAAAGGTTAAGACCTCTTCTGGATATGTATTGCTCCTTCCTGAATTTCTGAAAGCCTATTACATAGCTTGCTTTGTTTTTCCTTTTATTACAGCATCCCATGAACAGTGCTCTAATTACAGGCTGCTCGTAAGAGTTTGGCGAAAATGCTTCTACGCTGACAGGATTCTTGACAGCTTCTATGATTTCCTTATCTATTTCAAAGCTTCTAATCATCAGCAGTTCATTCTGGTCAGGCTTGTAGCTTCCATTAAACTCAATATATTCCTTATTACATAAAAAAGAGTTTACGGCAGATCCAAACAGCTCACAAATATCATCCTGAGTATCCTTTGTAGTCTCTATCCTCTGTATATTGTTTGCTCCGCCTTCAGCTTCTACTAGTACAAAAAGCGACTGGTTCTTAAACACTTTATCCCCTCCCTATAGATTTTTAACACAAATTATCAGCAATTACAGTGTTAAAAAGCGTCAAAGTGCCCTGACTGTCAAAAACGGATTCTACTGTAAGGCACTATATATCCAGCAATAGGTACTCTGTTATGCGTATGACGTTTTTTATCTGATTCTTGTTTCTTATGGTTTTCTTTGATATTACAAGATAATTTCCTATTCCGTTTTCTATGCCTGCTTCGTAATAATGATAACCCACAAAGAACAGCAGCGGATTAGCCGCAGGGGAGTTCCCTCTGATCTTCATAAGAAAAATGACTAGGGCTGCAGCCAGAAATATATATGGGTTGTAATCATCAAAGGCTACACTTGCAAACGGCATAAGATAAGAAGCAATGTACCCGATAATTACCCCATCACTCTGAGTCACACTGTCTGCATTGAACTCCAGGTGAGGAAGCTTTATTTTAATTACACTGAAAAGTATGCACGCTGATAGCAGCAGCAATACAGCAGCGGCGGCGGCTATAATACTGGTCATATATGTTCCCTTGTTTATGTACCAGACAATTGAGAATGCCATTAGAATAGGCGCTGTCCCCGTCAATATCCATAATCCCTTTTGCAGCTTATTGATCATTTGTTTGCCTCCGATTTTAATGTATATAGGATATCCATATTATACCATATATATTTTACTGCCAATATCCTTTCTTTTTATTGTTGCATTACATAAGCATTTGGTATAATTGAGACATAATGTAAAAGAACGGGGAAAAATATGAAGAACAACTTTAAAGAATTGAATATTACACCTCCCATACTAAGGGCTCTTGAGGAAATGGGCTTTGAGACGCCGACTACAGTGCAGAGCAAGGCCATACCTCATATTCTCAATAAAGAGGATGTAATAGTTATGTCCAAAACAGGCAGCGGAAAGACTGCTGTTTTTGGAATATCCATGCTTCAGCAAATAAAGCCTGATACAGAAGGCCCTCAAGGTCTGGTGCTCACACCTACAAGGGAGCTGGCAGTACAGGTTGACAATGAGCTTAAAAAAATGTCCAGGCACCTGAAGCTAAACACTACAGTAGTGTATGGGCAGCACAGTATGAACGTTGAAATACAGGCCCTCAAAAAAGGTGTGTCCATAGTTACTGGTACACCTGGCAGGGTATATGACCACATCTGCCAGAAGAACCTGAATACAAAAAATATAAGCTTTCTGGTACTGGATGAAGCTGACAGAATGTTAGACATGGGCTTTATAGAACAGGTAATGAAAATAATAAAAGCACTGCCTAAGGAAAGGGTAACTCTGCTTTTTTCAGCCACTATACCTCCTGAGGTAAAAAGGATTTGCAGGGATTACATGAAAAACCCCATAACTATAGAAATAGAATCACAGACCAAAACAGTTGATACCATAAGACAGGCATATTACCGGGTGAAGGAAGACGAAAAAAGAATGCAGCTGAATAGACTGCTTACGGTGGAGCAGCCGGATAGCTGTATGATATTCTGTAATACCAAGATAGCAGTAGACAAGGTGCACAGCTTCCTATCCCGAAACGGCTATGCGGTACAATCCCTGCACGGTGATATACCTCAGGGAAGGAGAACCAAGACAATACAGCAGTTCAAGCATGGAGATTTTCATATATTGGTGGCTACGGACGTAGCTGCCAGAGGTATACATATAGATGAGCTTTCCCTCGTAATAAACTATGATGTGCCTGAGCAAAAGGACAGCTACATACACAGAATAGGACGTACAGGCAGGGCGGGACTTGAAGGTCACGCAATAAGCCTCGTCACAAGTGAGGACATAATGAGCCTCTACGAGATAGAAGAGCATATCGGAGCCATGATACCTGAAGCAGAGCTGCCCTCCGAGGCTCAGTATCATGAAAAAAAGGCAAGCGCCGAGCTCTGGAAGCAGTCAAAGGCACAGCTGCAAAAGCCACCGAGAGTGGCAGCGGAGCATCACACCAAGGAACATCACAACAAAGAGCAGCATAAGAAAAAGCCTTACAACAAGCCATATAAGCAGTATGACAAGGGTAAGGACCAGGCTTCAGGAAGCGGCAATAAGCCAAGACCTCCAAGAAAGCCTGCTCACTCTCACCCAACAGAGCACAAAAGACCCGCTCCTCCTGCCCCAAAGCTGGAGCTTCAGCATAAAGCAGTGCCTGAAGCTGCTGTTGCAGCGCAGGAACCAGTAATGAAGCAGAGTAGTGAGACAGCAAAGGCACCAGGGCAGGAGTCTATAGCTATGGCAGCGGTGCAGAAGAAGCCACTCATAAAGCGTGTGTTGGATAGGATATTTGGTAGGTAGTTTAATAACATAAAATTATATATAGAAAAAGCAAAAAGAACCGTCCCTTTTGCTTTTTCTATATTTATGATAGCAGGAAATTTCCGTAAAGAAGTAACTTCAACAGTCCTGTGGTTAATGAACTACAAGCTTAGAATTCAATGCTTTAAAGTTACTCCTTATGCATTATACAATCAGCTGTTTTTAGATGTTGAACAAATCATTCCAATGAAGGATTCTGAGGAATATATAATTGGAATGGCTGATAAGATTCAAGAGGACATTAGTTCTCAGGAGGAACTAAAATCACGCCACTATACTAGAATGGAATTTTGGAAAGCACTATTAAAAGAAATGAATACTAGATCATCTATATATCAAAACGTTAGTCCATCAAAAGACCATTGGCTTTCAGCTGGTTCTGGTGTCAGCGGTATCCCCTATAATTTTGTTGTGTCCCATTATTATGCCAGAACAGAAGTTACTATCTCTAGACCTAGCGCAGAAGAAAATAAGTATATTTATGATGAGCTATATAAAATAAAAGACCAATTAGAAAATGAATTTGGCGGAGAACTTGAATGGTAAAGATTGGATAATAAAAAATCATGTAGAATAAAGTACGAGCTTAAGGAAGTAAGTCTATTTAATGAAGATGATTGGGATATAATGATAGCATTTATGATTGATGAAATGATAAGAATGGAGAGGACTTTTAAAGAACCTCTGAAAAAAACAAATCAGAAGCTTAAGATAAAAAGTGATTAGTTAATGAAAAAAGCTATACCAACATAGGTAAGAAACAAACAAAAACTACCTATATAAATTTAACATAGGTAGTTTTTACTCATTTCTACTTCTTCTCTCGCGATATCAACGACAGTACTAGCATCACCACAGCAAGCGGCAAAATAATATAGTTAGCGGCTCCTCCCGGTGGTGTATGAAACAGCACTGGCGGTTTCGTCATACCTACATACATCCTGCCTATGGTCTCCAATATTAGAAATACATACATCAACGGTATAAGTGTCTTATATCGGAAGGCTACCATGAGCTGTATCACTGCATATAAGAGCTGTGATAATCCCCATAATCCAAAGGAGAAAATGATGTTTTCTGCTCCCTGTGACAGGTCCAGACCTGCTATGGAGCCTGCTCCGCCATCGGGTGCCAGCATGTGGATGCAGCTTCTGATAAAGCTCACAATGCTTAAGAGGGCAAATACCCAATATGCTGTTTTGCTGCCTTTGTATTCGTCGCTTATGGTTTTGGGAAATATTATCTTAACTAAATCACCTATGCCTTTCATTGACTATCATCTCCTCCACCGCTCCGCTTTCGAGATTGATGTACTTAATATACATCCCTACTCTTTTTTGCTTATCGAGTATGTTCCAATAATAATCTGCGGCAGCATCTATATCGTCAAACAGCTTTACATAGTACGGCTCCCCTAAGAAGGGCTTGCATTCTTCATTCAGATCATAGGTGTTTATACAATATCCGATACCGGGTATGGAATCATTGTATGTATAGATATGCTTCAAAAGGTAGCTGGGATTTTGGTCTATTGTCTTTACAATACCCAGCTTATATTCTATGCTTCCCGAGTCTATCCTGATCAGACCCGATATTCTTGGTGTGAATATGGGCTCATCATTTTCAAAGGACATTACAGCTATTGCATCTTCAAATTTTTTGCCTGCCTTTAGATAGTCATAGATAGTATCTGTCTGTGTACCATTTGACACTATATGATAGCTGCCTACTGTCCGTGCAATATTGTATATAAGCAGATTCTTATGCAGCATTGTCTCGTCTTTATCTAAGGGCTCAGTCCTTATATCCTCACCAGCCTTCAGTATATGCCTGTTTTTGCTGTTCTCGCTTCTTCCCATAGTCCAGTACAGTTGAATGATATTTTTCTTGTTTGGACTAATACCCACTATAATTGTTCTACCGGGGTATATTGAATTTTTTATCTTTTCACAATTATCGTCCGCAATTTTATATAGCTTTTCCATTTTACTTCCCTTCTCCTCCATCAGCCTATCCACAAACACCATGTCGGCGGACATGAAATTGTATTATCTCAGTTCATCTATGTTGACCCGCCTGGTATCACTGTGTACATTCAGCCTTATATTGCCGCCTGCTACTTTTGCCCTAAATACGGTAAAGAGTATTTCCTTGTTATCAAAGTAATAAACATTGGTTTTGATACCAAAATCTTATCATAACCATTGAAAAAGCTCCACAAGACTTTTATAATTCGGAATATAGCACAGTACCAGGCATATATTACACGATCTATTTAGCTTTACAGTAAAAATTCATACCATATGTTACTTTTATTGTAAATCTCTGCTATAATGTATTCACGGTGCAGAATCTGTGAATAATAATACAGTTCTGTCAATATACTTGATTGGAGGCTAATAAATGTATAATGATCATGATCAAATGCTGATGGAGCTCAGGAGCGAACAAAGTCTTATGAAGGGTATACTTGGAGGTATTATTGCCGGAGCAATAGGTGCTGCTCTATGGGCACTTATAAGTGTGCTTACAGGCTACCAAATAGGCTATATGGCTGTGGGTATCGGCCTTCTTGTAGGCTTTGCATTTAGATTCCTGGGCAAAGGTATAGACAAAAGCTTTGCCATTGCGGCAGCTGTAATAGCATTTCTTGCATGCATGACAGGAAATGTACTTGCTGTAGTGGGATATGTATCAAAGGCTGAGGGTCTTCCTTTTTTCGAACTGCTATCATATCTTGATTTTATAATTATTAGGGATATTCTCATTGATACATTTTCACCTATTGATATACTTTTCTATGGTCTTGCCATCGTAGAAAGCTATAAGCTGGCTACTGTAAAGCTTGAAATTCCTCAAGAACTTCCCAAAAGAGCTGACAATCAAGAGGAAAGCATTGCAGATGTCGAGGAGGAAGCCTATGAAGAAGCTGATGGACAGGAAATTGCTGAAGAGCCCTATCTGACAGGAGAAGAGGAAGAAAAAAATAAAGAGTAGATAATGCGCCGGTATTCTCCGGCGCTATTTTAATGCTCTTTTATAATATTTAGCATAAAACAGTAGAAAAGCAATATGTAAAACTATGAATATTGTGGTAATATATGTATATACATTATTTTACAACGCATTAGGAGGTGCTTATGTGAAAAAGATTAGAGCCTTACTCTGGTTACTGTTTTTTATTATCATAGTTTTTGCTGCAGCAGCAGTATATCATAGTGTTGTTTTACGGTCACTTTCTGCAGCTAAGCTGTTTGAGGAACTAAAACAGAGCAGTAAGATAACTATCTGCAGCAGCAATGGATTTACATTAGTTCATGAGGCTTGTGCCGACGGCACCAATAAGCTTCATGCATACAAAGCTTTGGAAAGATTATATACACTTGATGATTTTAATTATGATGGTGCAGTCATTTCTCCTGACGGACAAAGATTTTTTGCTGCAGCAAAAGATACAGAAAAAGAAAAGAGTCTGTTATATGTATTTAATACTCTGACTGCTGACTCAGAACTGTATTTTGAGTTTGAATATCCAATCCGTGCATGGGAATGGACAAATGACGGGCTTTACTTTGAAAAGCTTGAAAATGACGGGTATTTGTATCTTATCGACTCTGAGCAAAATATTAAACCGGTATGGAAGCATGATAAAAACGTAACTATATATGATGTATGGAATGAGTTTGTAGTTTTTAACACCGATAAATCATTTGACGTATATAATATTTATTCAGGTGGGATAACTCACTTGGACAAAGCTCTTCTGGATAATTCCAAGGTTGTAAACATAGCTTTTCTTAACTCTTGCGGAGATTTCCTCGGAACTATCAATGATAAAGGCAATTATAAAGTATTCTCATATGTTGACGAAAAATTAAGCATCCTGGATAATGGAGTATTTGAAGGGCTGCTGCATGAAGGCTTTATGTATTCAAACGAAACATTCATATACGATGTGCTGAGCAGTAAACTGACCGAGCAAAGCTTCTATAATAATATCCAGAAATCCGAGCTAAGCATTGAGGAGCTTTTCCCTGTAAGTATAGGAGAAGAATACTCATATTCAGGTACTTCAGAGTATTATGAAGTCCTAAAACTAAAAAATATAGTTAAAGAAAAAGAGACCATAATAGAGCTTGAGGGTATTTGGGGAAACGGAGCCGGTGAAGAAGAGACAGCCGGCAAGTCATCACTTGCTGCATATAAGAAATATGTAATAAATAGCAATGAGGCTGTAGATGATTATCTAATAACTCATACAGATAATTCAGGAAAGCTTATCACCAGCAAACACAAAAAGCTGGTATTGCTTAAGCTCCCTCTGCAGACAGGCAATGCATGGAAGTACAAGGCAGCCTTTGACAGCAATGAGTATGATGCTGAAGCCAGCATTATTGATATAAACAATGAGACTGATACTATAACTGTACGAACCAGGCTGTATGGTATTCCAGGATATGAAAAAAATCCATATATACAATATGATACTCTTCAAAAGTATAATGGAAGTATAAGAACTTCATACAGCACAACTACCATAAATGATCTGAACATGTTTTTCTTCCATAAATGGATTTATCAGCACTCACCAAGCAGCTTATAAAGTGAGACAAATAAGCGCCGGTTTTTCCGGCGCTTATTTCATAATATCTATAAACAATACTGCCAGTCTAGGATCAAACTGCATACCCGCATTGCGTTCTATTTCCTTCAATGCATCCTCATGGCTCATTGCAGCCCTGTAAGGACGTGTATTTGTCATTGCATCATATGCATCAACTATGGCCATTATTCTGGCACCTATGGGAATAGCCTCACCGGCCAGGCCTCTTGGATATCCTCTGCCATCCCAGCGCTCATGGTGTGTAAGTATATCATCTGCCAAATGTGCATACTCGGGATAAGCAGACGCTATTCTAAAGCCTATTTCACTGTGCTTTCTTACTGCTTCCCACTCCTCTTCATTTAGAGGACCTGGCTTCGATAATATCTCTGCCGGCACTGCCACCTTGCCTATATCATGTATGAACGCAAGTAGCTTCATATCCTCCAGCTTGCTGCTATCAAGCCCCCATGCCTTTGCAAGCATTGTACCTAGCTTTATCATCAATTCCGTATCATGATCCCATTCACCATGCTTCAGCAGCAGTGCATCAATAATTCTCTTTCTGCTCTTTCTGCCTTCCTTGAGCTTATTGGCATACATAATTGCTTCAGCCTGCTTTATCACCTCAGAAATATCCTGTTTGGGAGTAAGCTTGGAGGCATGCCCAAGAGCAATGCTCAGCGGTATAGGCTTTAGATCCGCATTGATACTTTCATTAGTTATTCTTTCACAAATCATTGCGGCAGTTCGCTCATCAGTATCTGTCAGTATTATTGCGAACTCATCTCCTCCCCAGCGTGACACAATATCCTCGCTGCGGCTGGCTCTTTTCAGTGTGTTTGCGGCAGTCTGTAAAAGCGCATCTCCGGTATGATGCCCAAATGCGTCATTGGCCAGCTTCAAGCCGTTTACATCGGCTACAATGATGCTGATAGGAAGCTGACGATCTGTATCCAGCCTAATAAGCTCCCTTTCAAAAAAGGCACGGTTATAGAGCCCTGTAAGCTTATCATGAAAGCTCAGATACCTTATGAGCTGCTCTGACTGCTTTTTCTCACTTATATCCCTTACATTTGCAAGTATGACATCCTCATGATGAAGTGAGATTCTGGTAAGGAACACCTCAACATCAAAGACACTTCCGTCTCTAGGGCGCTTCGCCTTCCACTCAAACAGCTTGTCCTCACCTGCCAGAACACTTTCCCAGATACCAGCCAGGCTCTCTATGGGATTATTGATATCAGACAGATGCCCCACTATGGTCATACTTGTCACTTCATCTCTCGAAATATTGTACATTTCAATCATCTTTTTATTTACATCCAGTATATTACCTTGCAGATCATGCACTATTATGGCATCATAAACACTGTCAAATATTATCCTCAGATTTTTTTCGGATTCTACCATCAGATTATCTATTACACAGCTTGAGCCTCCACTTGCTATCACTGTGAAATAATGTTTATTACTATCATCCCCGAAATTATGTACTGTAGTTTGCACATCTACGAAGAATTCATCTCCTGATTTGGAGGCTAATATAGTCTTATGGTCAACTTCCGAAAGCCTAATAATTTCATCCGTGTGCCTTCCTATACATGCTTCCCTGCTCAAGCCTGTAAAGCTTGCGGCTGAAGTATTTATATCCGCAATATGTCTGCTGCTGTCAGCAATAACTGCCCCAATCAGCATTTTATCCAAAGCTTCTGATATCCTTTTAAGATTGTTTATAACCTCATTTGCTGATATAGGCATAGCTTTCATCTCCTAAAAATTTAATGGAAAATTATTATCTATATTATATCATTATTAATTTACAAATTGCCACTATATTTGAAGAACAGCGACATATCACTATTACACCCTCATCAGCCTAACCCTGGCATAAGCTATCTCATTTGAAAGGCAGTTTTTATTATTCTATCCTTCCCTAAAACCTGAAGTACAGGAAGGGGTTATAGGATTGCCCTACCAGATGCATTATTGAAAAAACATATATCAATGCATTGAATGCAATATTGAAATATCCGAAATGCAGCTCATCCTCAAGCTTCCACCTGAAGAATCTTGAGTATACTGTTTTTACAACAGGGGTAGACAGCAGCATTGCAAATACTAGGAAATATATGTTGTTAAGCACTATTACGGTAGAAAAAGCATCCGTCAGCTCTACACTGCCAAAGGAAAACATATGAGTAAAATAGCTTAGTGCATAGTAGGTATCGGTAAAGTAGAAAAATACCCAGCCCACAAGCACTGCAGCTATAAGATATATATGACTAATTATTTTCGGCAGTCTTTCAAGGAGCTTCAACAGGAACAGCTTCTCAATAAGCAGCAGTACCCCAAAATACATACCCCATATGACAAAGTTCCAGCTGGCGCCGTGCCACAGACCTGTCAAAAACCATACTATAAATATATTTCTCAGCTGATATTTTTTGTTGCCACCCAAAGGTATATATACATAATCCCTGAAAAAGGTACCCAAGGATATATGCCATCTGCGCCAAAACTCAGTAACGCTTTTGGATATATAGGGATAGTTGAAATTCTCCTTATAATGGAAGCCGAACATCATACCCAAGCCTATAGCCATATCAGAGTATGCAGAGAAGTCAAAGTATATTTGCAGTGCAAAGAATAGTATACCCGCCCAGGAGCCGAAAATTGACAGACTGCCCAGCTCTATGCCCAGTATGCTTTCTGCCACTTCACCGGCTATATTGGCTATTATGACCTTTTTAAAAAGTCCTGTTACAAAGCGGTTTATACCCTGTGAAAAATCCCTTGGGTTTTCTCTTCTATTATCTATTTCTTCAGCTATATCCGCATACCTGACTATAGGTCCTGCTACCAGCTGATGATAAAGAGTAACAAACATAAGGAATTTTGCAAAGCTTTTTTGAGCTTTTACCTCTCCTCTGTATACATCTATGGTATAGGACATGGTCTGGAAGGTATAAAAGGATATCCCAACGGGCAGACTGAAGGTCCTATATGCAAGCTCCAAGCCGCTGATGGCGTTAAAGGTTTCTACCAAAAAGCCATAATATTTGAAAGACATAAGCAGCAATAGGTTAATACATACCGAAAGCACCAAGCCCAGCTTCTTTATGTACTTGCTGTCTGTCCTCTCGATCATAAGACCCATTGTATAGTCCAATACCGAGCTGAAAATCAGCAAAGTAACCCATACTGGCTCACCCCAGGAATAAAACAGCAGTGAGAATACTATGAGCACAATATTCCTGTACTTATAGTTTTTGAACATAAAATAAAATGCCAAGTTAAGCGGCAGAAAAAAGGCTAAAAATGTTATACTCGAAAATACCATTCCATTACCTCATTATATCGTTAAGTTTATTCATATAGGTAGTTTTGGACAATATCTGAGCCGAATTTATAATAAGTACTCTGTCAATTTTCTCGTTTTCGATTAACTCCAACAGGGACTCATTGTATTTTCTGGGATCAATCATCACTATATTATAATACTGGTTTACAAGAAAAGGAATAAGTGCATTACCATAGGAATCCTTGATTATCAGCAGATTTTCCTTATCTGCATTTTCAGTCATAATTTTAGAATATCCAAAATCGCCAAAAAGAAATGCATTATATTTGTATTCTGCTTCTGCAAATTCAGTTTTGATTATGGTATCAAACACTTCTGTGACTTCCTTATCCTCTATTGCATATCTGATCTCATAGCTCAGCTTTGTTTCAGGCTTATATACTGTGAAGCTGTCAGGCTTCTTTTTCAGTTCTTCGTATTGCGTCATATTATATATGGAGCCGACGAAATCTTTTATTTCAATCTGCTCATACTCTTTAAGGCTTGTGGTCTTGATATCCAGTATCTTGCACGCTTCCAAATAGGCATAATACGCACCCAAGCCGGTCCAATGGTGGTCTGTTCTGAAGTATATGTTTTCTGCCCTGTGGTTTTTCAACTGCTTAAACACATCTATGAGCTTTACTTCCGGATTAATATTGTTCTTAAGCATTTTCATTGCTGAGTATTGATCATCTGTATATTTTTGATATCTTTTATCTACAAAATACGCCTGGCTTGGGGCAATTAGTACATCCAGCTCCAGCTCTCCTATCAGCTCTGCCAGCTTGTTCAGGCTCTGAGCATAATACTGTATTGAATCCTCATTGAGCTTATATGCTGTGAAGCCCCTGTCCTTCATCAACACTATTTTGGCTGTATCTGTCTCCCCAAACTCTATCTCCTGTACCTGTATATCTGCCGGATCGCCTCCTTCATTGAAGCCTCCCGACTGATGTATTATGACTCCCTCGTCCGGCTTATAGCCTCTGAGATTTCTAAGGCTGTATGTAAAGCTGACTATTCTGTCTCTGAACATAAACCTGTCGGCCAGATACTCATCTATTCCCTCTGCAAGTCTTCCGGAAAAGTATGTGGATCTGTTAAACTCGGGGAACTCTGCAAGTCGTCTGTTCTCGGCTTCTGAATATAGGTCATTGTTGAAATATATTATATTAAATACAGAAACAGCAAAAACTACAATGCAAAACACTATTATGTTCAGCTTATGAACTCTCAAACTAACACCTCTTTTGTATATAGCCAAATTCTACCTTACTATTATACACCAATGAAGCCCAATGAAACATATGTTTATTTTTCCCTGCATATGAGAATATATAATAACCGTAATATAAGAATAGCTGTACTATCCTTCTATCATAGTACAGCTAAATGTTTGACAAGCTTATTATATGCTTTTTAAAATGGTGTCAGCTGATTAACTTTGAAAACATGATTTTTTACGTTTATACTTATATATCGCAAATTTTATCATGGTATAGGTTATTTCCTCCGGCAAAGCTTCTTTGACTGGCTTCAGCCTGTCAGTTCCATGGTCTTCTATTGCATGGAATATTTTCTCCTCATATTCCTCAGGTATGAAGCATTCATATTCCAGCTGCATCCCATTTTCCAGACAGTCGATGAGATGTCCCTCGATAGTAACCTGTGAGAATCCTCTCTCCTCAGCAATCTCCTTTACAGACATTCCAGCTGTATAAAGCTCATAGGTCACAAGTTTCGTATCTTTTTTTGGTTCTTTATCAGCCTTCTTTTTAGTCTGCTTTGTGACAACTGTTTCAGAAACAGCAATGTTGTTTTCGTTAACATAATCCTTAATAAGTGCTATAAACAGTCTACCATACTTCTCCAGCTTATGCTTGCCCACGCCTGATACAGCCAGCATAGCTTCATTATCTGTCGGCAGCTTGCGGCACATATCCTTAAGTGTTGCATCTGAGAATACCACAAAAGGAGGAACCTTATGCTCCTCAGCAATTTCCTTGCGCAATAAGCGAAGCTTATCAAACAAGCTCTTGTCCACTTTAAGCTCCTCTTTCTGCTTTTTAGGCTGTTCCTTCATAATTATACGTTTTATTGTAAGCTCTGCTTCACCCTTCAAAAGCTCGTAGGACTTAGGATTTAATGCAAGTACGGGGTATTTATCTCCCCTTATGTCAATATAGCCCTCTGCTGTCATATAGGCTATGATTTCCTTTATAGTCTCCTCGGGATACTCCCTCATTATTCCATAAGTGGTCAGCTTATCAAAGCCCATATCTCTTATCTTCTTCACATTGGATCCCCTCAGTACATCTGTGACTGTACTGCCTCCGAAGCGTTCATTCATTCTTTTTATACATGATAAAATCTTTTGTGCTTCCATTGTGATGTCGGTGCTTTCAATATCGCTAAGGCAGTTAAGGCAGTTGTCGCATTGCTGTAATATGTCCTTTTCCCCGAAATATTTCAATATATAAGCTCTCAGGCAGCCATCGGTATTACAGTAATCAGCCATTTCCTGAAGCTTTTTATACTCTTTGGACTTATCTGTATTTTCACTGCTGTTCTCTATAAGCAGCTTATTGGTCACTATATCAGCGGCACTAAATAGAAGTATGCAGTCGGCCTTTTCGCCGTCACGACCTGCTCTACCTGCTTCCTGATAGTAGTTTTCCATGGTCTTAGGCATGTTGTAATGTATTACATAACGGATATCAGACTTATCTATGCCCATTCCAAAGGCATTGGTAGCAATCATCACCTGAACTTTGTCATTTATAAAATCCTCCTGGTTTTTGGTTCTTTCATCATCAGTCAAGCCTGCATGATAACGTGTTGCCTTTATACCCTTTTTATTCAGTTTTTCACAAACGCTTTCCACCGTCTTCCGTGTAGCGCAATATACAATGCCTGCACTGTCATTATTACTCTTTATATAATCCAACAAGAACTCAAATTTATCAGAGGGCTTTCTCACCTCAAAGTACAGGTTTTCACGGTCAAAGCCCGTTACAAGTATGTATGGGCTGCTGAGTTTAAGCATATCCGTTATATCTGCCTTAACCTCAGGAGTTGCAGTAGCTGTAAAGGCTGCAACCACAGGACGCTTCGGCAACCTGCTTATCATCTCTGCTATCCTGGTATAGCTGGGCCTGAAATCATGGCCCCACTGTGATACGCAATGTGCTTCATCTACTGCAACAAGTGAAATACTAAGAGTGGATAAAAGCTCATAGAAGCCTTCCGTATCCAATCTTTCCGGTGCTATATATATCAGCTTGAATGCTCCCTGCCGCGCATTTGTCATAATATTTCTATACTCCTGCTGGCTTAGTGAGCTGTTTATAAAGGCTGCTTTGACACCTGTTTCATTAAGTGTGTCTACTTGGTCCTTCATAAGTGATATAAGTGGTGATATGACTAATGCAGTACCTTCCATAGCAAGTGCAGGCACCTGAAAGCATAAGGATTTGCCAAAACCGGTAGGCATAATTCCCAATACATCCTGCCCATCTAAAATGTTATTTATAATAGCTTGCTGTCCGGACTTAAATGAGGAATAACCAAAGTATTCCTGAAGTATATCCATTATTTTATCCTTCAAAGTTAACCTCCTCAAAGTTTAATAGCAATTTCCGAGTAGACTCTCCTTCTAGTGTTCTTCAGTCATATGGACTTTCCTTTATTATACTTCAGTTACGATCCTCTTTCTTACATATTCAGAGCAGCACAGAAAGAGCATGGGACCATAGAAAAGCTTAAAGGATATGGTATCCCCTACCTTATAGTCCTTTTTACTGTCTGTAATATCTGCAATCAGGTGGTCACTGCTGCTTCCAATCAGTTTGATATCGCCGTCTATAGGTATAAGCTTGTCATACATTCCAAAATCCTGAGCCCCTGCTGCAATAAGTGCCCTCTTTCTTATTCCCATATCCTTGTAATGCGGAGTATAGCCGAAGGCATCTACAAACAGCTCTCCTATGGGATAGCTGGGCTTTTCCTTAAGCTCGATTATCTGAGCCGTAAAAAGAAAGGTATCCTGATTCATGCCTTGTATATTGATATTCCACAGCATAGGCAGATCCATATTGTTGAGGATTCCTTCCCCTATTCTGAGATTATTTATTTTCGAAGGGATTTTGCCCTCCACGACAAGAGGCAGTGAAGTAGTAGCCCCTCCTGATACTATTTCCAGCCTTCTGCCAATTTGCTCCTCTGTTTTATCAGCTGCCTCAGCCAGCTGCTTTAAATTATCCTCCGTAGGCTTTACTGACCCGTAGCAGCCAAGATTGGTTCCTATACCCGCCAGTTTGACATATTTCATATCAGCTTCAATGTGGACGGCAGTATCTATAAGCTCTTCCTGTGACATAAAACCTTCTCTCAGATCACCAAGATCCAGCATTAGTACGACCTTATGCTTCCTGTTCTGTTCTCTACACTCTTTTTCTATTGCTTCTATTATGTTCAGTTCTGAGTTCAAGCTGATATCCGCATACCTCACTACATCCGGTATTTCACACTGCATCGGCAGCCTCAGCAGCATAGTCTCACATTCCTCATGATGCTTCTTGATATCCGTCAGCTGCTTTACTCTTGAGCTTGCTATCTGCCTGCAGCCTGCCGACAACATCTCCTCTGCTACAGACAGCATACCTCCTGCTCCTTTAAAAACGCCGGTTACGTATATTCCTTTTTTCTCGCAAAGCTCAACTATAACTTTAGCGTTTTCATGTATTTTATCCAAATTTATATCCAGCACCGGATATCGTGCAGCTTTCATCGCTTTACACCTCCACTAGTTCTATCAAACCTGTCTTAATACAGTTCATATAAAATGCATATTTGTATTATATGCATTTTATGTGTTTCTCACCAAATATATGGTATCAGCCTATATCTGACACTCTTACAGTAAGCCTTATATCCGGGCAGCTCTTCCTGCAGTGTTTTATCCTCAAGGAAGGTCCTGATGACTACCAGGACTGCCATTATAGCTGCGGGTATGAGACTTGCCACTGACCCTAAAGCTAAGGGCAGAGGAAAAGCTCCCGTAAGCATGCCTAAATAGCCCGGATGCCTTACTATTCTATAGGGTCCCGTGCTTATAACAGTTTGATTCCTGTCTTTTTGCATTCGCACTGTTCCTTCAAAAAAAGGGTTGTGTAGTATGGGCCACATGGAAAAAACAAGTGAAACCAAATACAATGCAATACCCAGGTATAAAAAGCTGAAATTCATGTAAGTCAACCCATTACGTATGTCCAGGCCGGCAGTTATGGGAGTTATCAGTATTGCCAGCATAAAAAATAACAATATAATGGGGATGTCCCATTTTTTTGTACCCTTCTTTATTTCTCCCCTCTCATTTGCCAAACCCGGCACCTTACTGACAAAAATATATAAGCCGTATAACGAACCGACAA
The DNA here is from genome assembly GCA_049322695.1 of Bacillota bacterium. Classification (GTDB taxonomy): domain Bacteria; phylum Bacillota; class Clostridia; order Lutisporales; family Lutisporaceae; genus CALGKJ01. Next base: position 107,508 of record JBMORW010000057.1, read on the forward strand.
AGTATACTCCTATGTAAATCCAAGCTCTCAATATATCTGCCCTGCCGGCAGCCAAAAAAAAGGACAATGCAGTGACAAAAAGCCAGCGGAAAGGCGCAGCTGCAGCCCTGATGCCTGATTTGGTCAACTTTGTTTTATCCATAATCCTCCCCCCATTTACTTTTCCAAACATATTTATTATTATTATACATCTTTTCTATTTACTATAGAATGTTTGTCGCAGCAAAACAAAATACACAGCCCCACAATACTGCAGTCTCAGCTTGTTTACTTGAGCTTTGATATTACTTATAATATTTCTATAAGCATTCAGTTAGTATAAAGTGCTTGATATGGGGGAGTATCAATGAAAAGGGAGCCTAAGGGCAATTATTATCAGATAGGAGAAGTATCAAAAATATGCAATATACCGATAAGGACGCTTCATTACTATGACGAAATAGGCTTGCTAAAACCAAGCATAATTGATGAGCCAAGCAAGTACAGGTATTATTCACCGGAGCAAATACCTGCAATATTTATAATCAAAAACTATAAAACAGCAGGGTTCACTCTGAAGCAGATTAAAAAGCTGCTTCTAAGAGATGATATGGATTATGTGCAGTCAATGATAAAAATGCAGTGTGCAGTTATTGACCAAAGAATCCTGGAGCTTTCTTTAATAAAGGAAGGTCTGAGGCTGTTGGCTCACCAAAAGGATAGCAGCACAATAGCAGATACGGAAATGAAGCTGAAAGATTTCCCCCTTTCCTATGTTGTATATAAAAGATATCGTTCCCCTTGTAGTAAAGAGAATTTTTACATAAGATATGCCGAGCTTTGCAATATGATTGAAGCTCATAAGCTTCATATTCTGGGTCCTATGATGGCTGTTTATTACGAAGCCTATGAGAATCCTAATTATGAGAATATGGATTTTGAAGTATGTGTGACAGTAGCCGAACAGGCGGAAATAGACGGTATAGTACGGAAGTTCGGTGACTTTACTGCATTATCTGCTATACACTATGGAAGCTATGCAAATATTCCTGCAACCTGTATAAAGATGTTTAAATGGATGAGTGATAATAATTATGTCCCGTATGGACCTTATATAGAGCGTTATGTTGTTGATATTTCAAGTACCATTAATGAAAACAACTATATTACCGAACTGATAAGGCCTGTAAAAATTAATGCTTGACCCTACAGTTACTGTAGGGTGTATTATTTAAGTATATTACACAGGGAGGAATATTATGGAACATTTAGTATATTGCGATACAAAGGCGAAGGTTTTGGAAAAAATACTGAACGGCACTAAGACAATGATAATAAGAGGCGCTGCAGGTCGGAAGCTGCCTCATGGCAGGGTGTTTGCCGGCGAGACTCTATATTTTATAGAAAACAACGGCAGCGGACTTATAAAAGCAAAGGCAACTGTGAAAAGTGTATTCAATTCCGAAAAAATGACAGAAGAGGAATCCAAGGCTTTAGTTGCTGCCAATCAACACAAGCTAAACCTTACCCCTGATCAGATAAAGAGATGGGCAGGAAAAAAGGTGCTGTGCCTGATAGAGATTCAGGATGCCAAGGAAATAGATACTCTCAAGCTGGAACGCCAAAGCAATATGGATGATTGGATAACAGTGGAGAATATCAACTCTATCTTGGAAGGCTCCAGTGACAAATATAACAGTATAAGAGTGGACACTAAGAAATAGCTAAATCAACTTTCGATTACAACACACTTGCTTTACATAGGCAGGTGTTTTTTTGTGTATAAATACAGAATACAGCTGGTACTTTTTTATACTTGCATTGACATTTTTTGTATTAAGGAGTAAAATGAACTTAATCATATATGAACTCGTTCATTTTTAAGGAGGATTTATGGGATTACGAATTTCAAAAAAAGAAAAAACAAGAGAGATGATACTTGATTGTGCAAAAAAACTGTTCTTTACTAAGGGCTATGAAGAAACCACTACAGATGAAATAGCAGAATGCGCCAATGTAGGAAGCGGAACTATCTATAACTATTTTCCTTCCAAAGCCGAAATGCTTCTAGCCATACTTAGTGAAGATGTCGAAATATCCAATGAAGAGCTGACTATCAGCCAGCAAGAGCTAAATACAAGCAGCGTGGAGCTGGTAAGCAGATTTGTTGAAGGATATCTCAAAAAATTCTCCTTCTTCAATAAAAAATTCATGCTTGATATAGTTACAGCAATGATGAAGGTATCAAAGTATAATTCAGCCTTCATAAAAAAGATAGCCTCTATGGATTTCACTTTCATAGAGCACTTGAAAAAATATCTGGAAGAGCTTAAATCAAAGAAACTGCTATCTCAGGATACTGATCCCAAACTGTTATCAGAAATAATTTACTCAGCCATACTTTATGAGGTAATCATAGTACTTCTGGATAATGATGCCCCAATGGAGTCTGCCTTCACCAAGATACAAGAGAAAATTGAATATATTCTTATGGGGAGGGTGTAGAAATGAAATCGTTATTAAAAAGGTATTCTGGATTTATAGAGAAGCATCCAAGACTTCCTCTGGTCCTTACAGGTCTCCTCACTATAGCAGCTATAGCTGGACTTCTGCGGCTGCAGCTGAATCTCACCTGGGTAAGTCTTGCTCCTAAGGGTAATGAATCAGCTATGGCTTATGAAGAAATATTAGAAGAATATCCTTCACTAAACCCGATTATAGCTGTTGTTGAAGCTCCAGACTATATAACTGAAGAAAAAATACTGGGTGCCATAGATGACTTCTTTTCTGACAATAAATATGTCAGTAATGTATATGCTTCACCTGATGCCGACTTTTTACTGAAGGAAGGTCTTCTGCTTTGGCCCGAGGAGGAGCTTTCTATGCTTAGCTTCCTTGGAAATGACCCTTCCCTGGCAACAGTTCTCACTATGCAAAAGCAAGCTGCTGCTGCATACTCTGATGATATGCTTACCAAGTATCGTATAGGTCAGGAAAAAGCTGTTTATCATCTGACTAAGGACACCCCTGACAGCAAAAAAGCTCTGTCCTATTTTCTATATGGTGACAATCTTATCCGTTCTAAAGATAAAAGCAAATTCCTTGTTTCTATTACGCCTTCCTTTGAAATTGATAATTATCAGCTGCTTATACCCGGCATTAATGATATAGAGCAAAAGCTTAAAAGTATTGAAGATAAATATCCCGGAACCGGCATCAATCTCACCGGACTTCATATTATGGGCAGGGATGAAATGAATAGTGTTGAGAATGATTCAATTCTTTCTACCATAATAAGCTTTGTACTTATACTTGCCCTTCTGATAATCAGCTTTAGAATGCTTACCGCTCCGATTATCGCTTCTATACCACTGATATTTGGGGTAATATGGGATTTAGGAATAGCAGGCTTTCTAATAGGCAGGCTCAATCTCATGACTGCCTTTGTAGCAGTTATGCTCATTGGACTTGGCATAGACTTTTCGATTCATTTCCTGTCAGGAGTAACAGAGAAGATCAACTCAGGCAAAACCCCTGCTGCTGCTATACTAAACACCATTTATGAGGTAGGTCCCAGCATTGCCGTAGGCGGTATTACCACTTCAGTTGCCTTCCTGACTCTTGCACTTAGCTCTCTGGACCTTCTGCGTGAGCTTGGTATTATAATGGGTATAGGCATACTAACAACACTTGCAGCATTATTCCTTATACTTCCTTCGCTGCTTATGACGATGAGGTTAAAGCCGGAAAGAATCATGAAGGTAAATGTAAACTATAGGTTTATTGGCTCCATAGCCTATAATGCAAAAAGATATGCTGCCCTTACTGTTATGGTAATATTGATTGGAACAGTGATAACAGGCTATTATGCATTTCAAAATACTTTTGATTTGAATATTCTCATTATGGAGCCTAAAGGTCTGGCCTCTGTAATAACATTAGATGAAGTTATTGAGGATTTCGGTCTAAGTGCTGATGTGTTTCAGTTGAAAGTGGATAGCTTGGAAAGCGTAGATAGCTATGTCGATTCTCTTAAAAAAATCGATGGTGCAGGTTTGGTGCAGTCAATCAGGGATGTACTTCCCTCGTCAGCTGATCAGCAAAAGAAACTGATGATATTTTCAGGCTTAAAGTACTCTGATAAAGGTACAATACTTCCCACAGGGTTAAAGGATATGCTTCTCTCTGATAAAATGAGTATCAGTGAAATATCAGAAGCCTCACAGCGGCTGATAAATGATGAAATAATTGCCATGCTTTCCAATGCAGGCAAGTTAAAGACTCTTACGCCGCAGTCCTTGCCTGATGACATTAAAAGTCAGTTTGTAGGAAAAAACAGCTATCTCATCAGTATCTTCCCTGATTTTAATATTTGGGCTGAAATAGGCAATGAAAAAGGAATAAACTTTTTAAAGCACTTACAGCAAGTATCACCTAAAACAACAGGTGTGCCTTTCTTTATGCGTGCTTTATACGATAGTGCCAAATCAGAGGTCTTTTTGTTTGCTGCTATAATACTCATCACAATATTTGCAATCATAACCCTGCACTTCAAATCCATAAAGTGGAGTGCAATTGCTACTATACCATTAATTGTCACTATAATATGGACTATGGGTATAATGACTCTGGCGGGCTTAAAATGGAATGTGCTTAATGTACTTGCACTTCCACTTATAATAGGAATAGGCGTAGATGACGCTGTCCATATATTGAATAGATATTTAGAGACAGGAGATTCCATAGCTGTTACCTTTGGCACTGTAGGAAGAGCTATTCTCGGTACATCTCTGACTACCATGATAGGCTTTGGCGCTTTGTCCTTCTCAAGCTACAGAGGCATTGCATACTTCGGTATAATATTATTTATCGGGGTTGGCCTTGCTTTTGTCATGACCTCCTTGATAATACCTCTTTTTATGACTAATAAGACTAAAGCCATAGAAAAGATTAACGCAAGCGAATGATAGACAAGTAAGTAAATGACCCTCAGCCCGTTTTGTGAGGGTCATTTACACTTCATATATTTACTCGGATAAAAGTCTTTTTTCTCCTGTGATATCCTGTATGGGCTTTATATCCTGCGTAACCTCCATAGTGCCAAGATAATCCCCGTTTTCATTTCTGACGGCAAAATATCTGATGTATACGTACCTTGGACCCATTTTGATCCAGAAATCCTCGTGATCCTTTACGCCCGTCATAAAGTCCTCTACTATTTTTTCCACAATATGAACACTTGCCGGCGGATGACAATTGCTAACCTGTCTTCCTATTATGGTCTTAGGTCTTGCAAATATCCTTTCTTTACCCTGGGTAAAGTATTTTACAGCACCGTCCTTATCTACAAAGGTTATGTCTACAGGAAGGGTGTTCAGCATGGCGTTGATTTCCTCTGGAGTCAATATACCAGCATCAAATTTGATATAGCCGTTACCTCCAGGCTGTTGACCCTCCTGTATCATTTTTCCCTCCACATTTTGGTTTACAGGCCTCCATGCTTCCTTCGGCTCAGTCAGTGTGTAGCCTATTTCAGCACTTTCTTCTGCTATTTTCAGCCACTCGTCCTCTGCCAGTGTCTCAAGCACCATAGGAAAAAGTATGCTCTCTTCTTTAAATATCATCTCTATAACTCTGTTTGCCGCTTCACTTATTTTGTCAGCTGTTTCAGCTTTATTAGCTGCATTGTCGGAAAGCAGCTTCCTTACATCCTTTATTGCGGCCCGTATCTCATCGTCCACTCCCCACATGACCTTAGGAGGAGCTGTTATGCCATATTTCTCCATATAGGGGAACAGCAGGTTTTCCTTTCTGGAATAGTGTTTATCGATTTCCCAAAGCAGATTGATATCCTCCTGAAGTGCCTTTCTGATATCAGGATCATCAGAAGCTTTGAAACTCTCCAGATGGGGCTTTATTCTGTTGTTTATCAGTGCTTCCAGTTCCCTGTTTTCCAGCTTGAAGGTATGTACCGGATGCCCGGGGATTTCTTCAGGCCTTTGAGGCCTGTGTATTTCCTCTATGGAGCCCTTGAAAACAGCGGCGTGTACATCACACAGACTCTGAATCTGCTCTACAGGCATACCATCCATTATGAGTGCCTGCTCCATTTCCGATATTTCCTTTGCCGATACACCTTGAATCAGCTTTTCAAATCTTGGCTTTACGTCTTCTACGCTTTTTCCGTTATGAAGCTCTGTAATCAGCTCCTTAAGAATTTTCTGGCGATATTCACGGTTATTGATCATTTCACTCATTTGGCTCACTCCTGTTCTATAATTTCATAGCCTTTGCTGCTAAAAGCCTTTTTTATTTTGTCCATCGGGATATTTTTCATGGCAGCTCCCTTAGTTATAGTCATAAATCTTCCTGCAGTATTCAGCATCCCCGGACTTGTGATGCTTTCAAAGCCCAGCTCCTTCATTATTTCAACGATATCAGGATGCTCCTTGCAAATATCATATACACTTTTTGATAGATGTACTGCATTGCCCACTTCAATCACCTGCCTAATAGATTTCAAGTACTTAGTATTTCCATTTTTCCTTAATTAAATCATACTGCTTTTACGCAGTAAAAACTGTGACTTTAATCATACTTTTTTAAATATAAGTTAATAGGATACAGCTGTGTTCTCCTGTACATGCTGCTGATTAAAAATGTATAGAGACAAAAGTTAATGCAGGTCCTTATATCATAAAACCACGTGTACATGCATATTGATATGATTATAAGGAGTTGGTTTTATGGATACTGATAAGCATATTCGATATGTGATAAAGACAGAAGACAGGTTTTCATCTTTGGAGCTTTCACGCAGATTTGAGGAATTGGTACAATCCGCTGATAAGAAATATGATAGAATCACATTTGTCTGCATAGGTACCGACCGCTCTACGGGAGATTCCTTTGGTCCCCTTGTGGGATATATGATGTCTCGTTTTGCAAAGGATTACAAGGTATATGGAACATTGAAGGATCCCGTACATGCCAAGAATCTGGATACAATACTGGCAGAAATAGATTACAGCAGGGAGCTGGTGGTAGCAGTAGATGCCTCACTTGGAGATACAAAGCATATTGGCAGTATAGTACTGTCAAACAGACCTATTAAACCGGGCAGCGGAGTAGGAAAAAACTGCACTCCCGTAGGTGATATATCCATATCGGGAATAGTGAACATGGCAGGCTTCGCACCGGGTCTGCTGCTGCAGTGCACAAGACTGTATTCCGTACACCAGATGGCAGAAGCGGTATACTGGGGAGTCAGCTCATACTTTTTCAGACAGAAAAATCAGGCAGCTATAGAAGAAATGAAGTAATCACTTGAAAAAGATGATTACTTCATTTCTTTTGATAACCAGCTGTTCTCCGGTTGCCACAATATTTGCAATTTCATTCTGTGAGATATTAGCGTATGCGCCACTTTCCCACTGCTTAACAATATATTTATATTCAGTGTAATTCTTACTGATAAATTCTATTTTTCCGCATATCTGTTTAACTTAATTTATCCTGATGGTTTTTTGCAATACAATGCAGCAATATAGACCTTTACAAATATATCCATGTTAGAGCTATTGCCAACAGCTTATGTAAATGCTGGAACTTCGCTATCGTTGCGGAAGAGGTAGTACAATTATACTATAATGTTACAGAATATTCTTAAATAATCAAACTTTTAAAACAGGAATTCTAAATTAACAATAGGATGTGTCTTATTCTATGCGTACCAGGACCAGTATTAACAAAAGATTTCTATCTTTCTTTCGATAGTTTTAATTTTTGGTTTTGTATTATCTCCCGCATATGGAGCTGCAGCACCTACTCTTACACTGACGCCCGATATCTTTCGTGATGGGGAAGCAGTGACTGTAAAGGCTGCAAACTTTCCTGCCAATGCAGAGCTTCATTCAGTTATGATTAATGGCAAGTTTGATAAGGAATTTGGTATGGTATTAGGGAATTTCCTGATAAGATAACAATTGACAATGCTGTCTACAGCTATAACATGACAACCTACAGGTATGAAAACAATGGAGTATCTGCAAAAACCAACTCTTCTGGTGAACTGACTTTTACAGTTCAGATTCCTATGGACTTAACACCGGAGAACAACTACATCCAGATATGGACAGAAGGGTTCACTGCCGGAACGGAAGCAGATGCCATAGGTTATTTTACATTGAACATGGGTACAACAACACCACGTCCATCCATAACGGATATAGCCCCTGCAGAAATCATGGCGGGAAGTACTGTTGAAGTCACCGGCGTAAATTTCGGCAAGGAAAAGGTGAAATCATTTTAACTCCTGAAAATGGTATTGCGCTATCGATAATACCAGTCAGCTGGAGTGACACCTCCATTTCTTTCAGTATTCCGGAGGATACACCGCCGGGCAACGCTTCAATATCAGTCAGAAGCATTGAAACTAACCTCACAAGCGACCCGAGAAGCATTACAATAATCGGAGAGGTCAAACAGCTGGAACCGGGGCTTTCCTTTTTTTTCGCAGCCTGACTCTGTGTATGCAAGTCCTAGTTTAACATTGAACTCTGCTGTGCTGGTTGCAGTTTTGGATCAGAATGGACAAGTTATCACCGACAATTCGGACGTAATCCAGCTATTTCCGGTAAATTCTTCTTTGCCTATATTGATGCAGAAAAACAAAGCAATAACTGCACAGGCTGTAAATAGAATTGCATCCTTTATAAACCTGTATCTTCCATTTGTAGGTGAAGGCTATACTTTAATGGCACAGAACATATCTGTCCCGTCCATGAATCCTGTAAACAGTGATACCTTCAGCGTTAAAGCGCCGGATGATTATAATGCGGAAGTCGAAGTTGTTGTAGCGCCTGAGCCGGGAGTAACTGTGCCCGGGCTGGAGGGAAGCACTCTGCTGGTATGGAACGAGCTGGCAGTCAGCGGTGCGGCAGGCAGCGTAAACGGAGCAGGAACCTTCAATTTTAAAAATCTTGTTGCCGCCTCGGGCTACAATGCATCTATAATATCTACTGACGGCAATATATTGGCAGAAGCAAACAATGTTACTTTGGCACCCAACAAGATCACTACTGTAAAGCTTGTGCCCAAGCGGATACGTATACGAGGGCCTGCCAGAAAACCGTCTGGCAGGTGTAACAGTCACACTGATGAAGCTGGATCCTAACACCAATGAATGGAAGATATGGGATGCAGCGAGCTACGGACAGCTGAATCCTCAAAAAACGGATGCACAAGGACAATATGCATGGAATGTTCCTGAGGGAGACTATTTGGTTGTTTATCAGCTGGATGGTTACAAGCAGGCAAAATATCATGTAGGAACGGTACCGCCTCCCTGCTTTGACGTTAATATGGGACTGATAGCAGAAAAGGGAGCTTTCGTAGAAGGTGTAACAGCTGACACCGGCGGAGCTTTCATCGAAATATCCTTTGATCAGTATGTACAGGCATCCTCTTTCTATAACGGCAATATTGCAATGAGCTTCACCGGTACAACACAGTCCAAGGATGTGACAGTACTTTCTAAAGCTCCAGTTCCGGCAATAACAGCAGTAAAGCAAGCACAGGGCATAGTAAAGGAAGGAGCACAGCTTATTATTACAGGTACAGGCTTCATAGGAACAAAGTCTGTTAAGTTTGGCAATACAGCTGCAAGTTTCCTTGTAGACAGTGACAGGCAGATACGGGTGACATGCCCTGCAGGCTCTGGTACAGCAGCAATCACTGTTGTTGCAGCAGGGGGAACCAGCAAGAGCTACAATGTAGAGTATCAGATAAGTGATACAGCCAAAGAACAGTATGTACTGTCAGTAAGCCCAAATAGAGGAGACGGTAATAGAGGTACTACTGTCAAAATAACAGGGAAAGGCTTTACCGGCGCACTTGGAGTGAAATTTGGCTCCATGAGTGCACAAAGCTTCAAGGTTATATCTGATACGGAGATTACAGCAGTATCATCCATGGGAATAGGTACAGTGCCTGTTACAGTAACAACACCTTATGGTAATATACTGGTATCCAACGCAACCTTCAGATTCCTGGAAAGCCATATAGAGCCTGTGGGTGTATCAGGTGAAAAGCTGAGCACTCTGGATAACAAGAACTCTGTAACCATACCGGAAGGCGCCTTCAGCTCCTGGCAGATAGCTACAGTAATTGAGATGGATGCAGAAGCAATCAAGGGCCTGCCTGCAGGCTATAAGGTCATCGGCAGAGCACTGCAGATAGATTTTGGTGTTGGTGTTGTACCTCAAAAATCCATTGAGCTAAAGCTTGCATACAGAGCAGCTGATGTCCCAGCAGGTTTACAGGCATATATAATAAAGGTTGGAGATCAGCAGCCATTGACTGCAACAGCATCGGCAGAGCAGGCAGCAATTACTTCAAGCTGAGAGACATTGGAAAGGCAATGGATTTTGGAATAGGCTGGAACGCACAGACAAGTACAATCAGTATTGATACATCTATGGGTTATACAGAATAATAAGTAACAAGCCTCTGTCAGAACTTCTGACAGAGGCTTATATATTAACTATGTATTATTTCCGTTTATAACAAAATCACCTTCAATATCAACTATCTGCCACATTTTGTTATTCTTAATGAGTCGGAATATCATGTTTTGGTTTTGTACCGGTATTGTTACAATGATAGAATCTGTGTTTTGCTGTGAGGTAAACTTCAGGGTGCCGATTTGAAGGTCTATAAGCCAGTCTCCATGAGAATCTTCATAAACAACTTCAAGTATTCTTTCTGTATCTATGAGCTTATTGCTAATATTTATCTCACTCAGTCTTTTTATAACATCATTACTTTCTTTATCTTCATCCCAAAGCATGTTCAATTTCAAAAAATGTTCCACCACAGCCTCGGCCTCATTGGGGTAATCACCGACATCAACACTTGCTGATATATATTCAAAATACTCTCCATTCCATTCATAATATCTCTTTACATCAAAGTACATTACATCATAACTATATCTGCTCTGTACATACCCGTCGTAAATACCATCCTTTGTCGTTGAAGTAAGTATGTCGTAGCCAGCCCCTGTAGCAGAGGCGCTATAGGCTATCATATCAACACTGTCCTTATTCACTCTATATAGAGCAAATCCCTCCAAGCCTGCCCCATTAGATATAGTAGCTTCTATATACTTATTATCAGCTCCACGCATTTTTACCAGATTGATATCATATACACCATACCCCTGGCCTTCAATCTGACCTATTTCCTGTAATTTATCCTCTGCCTCTCTCAAAATATATACCTTCAATGTACAGTATTCTTCACCAAATGCTATTATAACTTCCTGCTTTCCATCCAAGTCTATATCTTCTTTAAAGAATTTTACTGCTTTTTCATTGACATTGAGGAATTCAAAGTATTTTTTATATTCAGGCTGATTGATGCTGTTATCAGAAATATCTGTTTTGATACCGTTTAGAATGTAGCTAACCACGCTTTTATTTTTCTTGTCATTGGTGACATTTATACTTATTGCATTGCTTTCGTCCAATATTGTATAATCCCAATACCCATTTGCTTCAGAAATTGACTTAATTACCTTTTCGGCATATTCCGTCTTACTTATTTCGGACGGAAAAACCACATAAAATGTCGGATATGTTTTATTATCAGTCAGCTCAAGCTTGATTATCCTGATATTGTTGTTCTCTAATACTGACTTTACCGGGTGCTTCCAATTAGAAATATCGTCTACTATTATCATGTCCTCAGGCTTCTGGTTGCTGCTCTCTTCCAGCGACTCTTGTTCTGAAGATACTGCTGCTTGCTCATTGCTTTGACTGTTGTCAGCAATTTTACTACTGCAGCCTGGCAGCAGCAAACAGATTATTAATAAAAACACTATTATTCTCATAGTCTTAGTCTCCTTATAATCCGACTCTTTCCATAGTATACCAAATTATTAAGATATTGAGAATAATATCTTTTAGAATCTCGCTATTCGAATAATAGCAGAAGGGAGCTGCCTGTACATGCTTTTAATGAATATTCAGAGCTCCCTTTTACTTTTTTGTGTTCTATTCCCAATATGTATATGCCGGAATAGGGCTGAAGCCTATCTGATAATAAAACTGCTGTGATGAGCCTACATATGCCTGTTTTGCTCCAAGCAGCCCGCAGCGTTTTATACCCTCCAGTACTGCAGCCTTAGCCAGGCCCATTTTGCGGTAATCAGGGTCTGTCGCCACAGGCTCCACCAAAGCAAAGTCTGTGCTCCTGTCATACCACATTCCGCAGTATGATGCAAAATCCCCATTAGGAGCTACAACAGCAACACATAGGTTTAAGTCCAGATGCGGCCCCGACAGGCTTATTCTCCTTCGCTCTATCTGCTCCTCTGTTGTCGGAGGCTCACCCTCGTGGTTGAAGCCACGCCAAAGCACCTTGTTGTATTTATATAAGTCATAACTGTCGGCAAGGCTTGTTATTGTATAGCCCTCCGGAAGTGTGTAGCTGATTTTATCCACATCTATATCAAATACAGCATTATTCTCTTTGTCCCGTGTAGCCTTGAAGCCATGTCTTGCAGCTATACGCTGAAACTCTCGGTCACAATCAGCTATTACCAGCTTTAGCTGACCATCCTTGTGAAGACTGCTCTTAGCATATATTAGCATCTCTTCTTTTAGGAAGCTGTATTCCTTGTCAAACATGAAGTATGCATATCCAAGCTGGTCTTCATAGGTAGCTATTGCGACTATTCTGCCATCATCCTCCCATATCCCAATCTTTGATAAATTTTCCTTGTCATGAAAGGACAGCGAGAAATTCCATTCCCACCTTACCCAGTCAAAGGGCAGGGACATGCCGTCATCAATCCTTACAAGGAAATCTCTGACACGGTGAAAATCCTCAGTAAAACCGGGTTCACCGGTATATTGACGCTGTTTTATAGCCATTGCAACTCCCCCTTTTACAGCTATTATACTAATAAAATTTTTTGTGCACTATAATTATAGGTAAATTGAGAACAGAAAAATATATAAAGATTGTTTTTAAACATTTTTTACACATAAGTCCTTTACGGCATTTTGAAGGCTGATTCCTTTTTAGCTGTATTGCAGGCAGATTTAACTTGTTGAGTGTTTTTTGGATATTATCGATATAGAAACCTTTATCTTTCATTCCCGCTTCATTCAGGCAGAAAAAAGCGGACACTTTATCCCCTTTACTGAGTTTGAGCTGGTTGAAACAGTCATAAACAGTATATAGAATAATTTTTAAGTATTATATGAATATCCAAATGCGTAATCCTGAAACCATTTTTGTGATGTACCCGTCTAAGCTTATGAGATAGTTTTAAAGGAGAGAAAACTTTATGAAAACTAAGAAAATGCTCCTGGGACTGATATTGGCTGCTGTGCTGGTATTGGGCTCAGCGCTGGGAATGGCTGATAACAGTGAAGCTGCACTAAAGGAAATAGTATATGGCTCCTTTAGCGGAACAGTCAAGGAAATCGCAGAACTGGAATCAGAGGACGGCTCAAAAATAGTGCACGCAGAGAGATGGGATGGAGAAATAGCAGATATAATCATATCAAAGGATACCTATGTAGTGGATGGAGCAGAGCTGGCCGTTGGCGCTTCCATAACAGCCTTCTATGATGCCGAAGCACCTATGATAATGATTTATCCTCCTCAATACAGCGCACTTATAGTGGCAGTAACAGGGGAAAAAAATGCAAATGCGGTAGTTGACAGGTTTGATGAAGACCTGGTCAGCTCAGACAACTCCCTGAAGCTGATACTGTCCAAGGATACACTTATAGTCACAAGAGATGGAGAAAAATATGAAGGTGAGCTATCCCATTGCAAGCTTCTGGTAATATACGGCATTACTACAAAAAGTATACCGGCACAGACAACCCCTGTGAAGATAGTTGTGCTGTCTGAAAAGACCACACTTCCGGATGTGTCTGCCATGGAAATAATAGTAAACGGCAAGGTGCTGGATGCCCCTGCAGCATATACCAACAAAAAAGGAACAGTCATGATACCGCTTCGTGCTGTAGCCGAAGCACTTGGCTATGATGTTCAATGGTATGGAGAAACTAGGAGCGTCACACTTAGCAGTGAAATATCCATGACGATTGCGATAGACAGCTACTCCAATAAGGGAGCTGCCTCCATCCGACTGGGTACTGCTCCTGAGCTGACAGAGTCGAGAACCTTTGTACCACTCAGCTTTTTCAGAGATGTCCTGAACATGAACAACGCCTATGTTTTTGAAGGACAGATTGTAATAGATAACGAAGAAAAAATGCAATAACCTGAGCTATAAATCCTCCGTAGGATTGCCCGACCAAAGCCGCCTTACTAAGATTCAGTTCTCTTATTAAGGCTGCTATACCGTCTGCCAGCTCGTTATTTGCATTATAGCCGTAAGGGTAGTCAAACATAAGCACCTTAAAGTCCTCTGCAAACCTTCTGGCATGATTGTACAGCAGGTCCGACATACCCAGACCTCCCACAAGAAGTACCAATGCCTTTTCTCCGCTGCCGGCCAGCCTGTATGTGAACTCTACTCCATTAATAAGCTTCATTTGCTTAGGAAAGAGCCTTTCAAACTCCACCATGTCCTGTTCAAAGCTCAACAATATATTCACCTCTTCAATTAAGATATATATCTTTTGTCACACTTATGACATTATACGTGAGGTATTATAAGCTGCAGCTCATATCTGTCCATTGTGACAAGTATAGCTATTTTCATATAAACACCAACCTTCAAGAGCATAATAAAACCTGACCACCGGGACTCTATGGTCCATTAGTCAGGTTTCATATGCTTATCTGAATTTCTGTAATCACAATTAGATATTATTGCCTGCAATTAATATATTCGCATTCTAACTAATTTATTAAGTGCTTCTTCATGCCCTCTGTCGGCAGCTTTTTTGTACCATTCAATTGCCTTCTTTTCATCACGCCCAATCCCTTCCCCCTTTTCATACATGAGTCCTACGATATATTGAGATTTTACATGGCCTTGCTCCGCAGCCTTTAAAAACATAAAATAAGCTTCAGCAAAATTTCTCTTGTTTACTTGATCACAACCTAGCATGAATAAGTTCTCAATAATATGACCGGCTTTTGGTATCTCTTGTTTTAACGATATATTATTATCTGTTTTCCTTTTCTCTTCTTTCAATCTCGCTGCTTCTGCCGTTTTCCTCTTCTCCTCCTCCAGCCTCGCCGTTTCTGCCGCTTTCTTCTTTTCTTCTTCGTAATGCGGAGAATATTTTTCGTTAACATATTTCTTATCCAAAAACTTTTCTATTATCTCTACAAGCTATAATATATGCTGCTCCATTGGAGGTGTCAACGCATCAAGCCAGTGCTTTGAACTCAGGTAGTATTCCAATTCATTCGACGGGGTAATATTCTCAATTCTAAATGGAATTATTATTACACTATATTTTGTTGCGAGCTCCAACTCATTTGTAACTGGCCCTGATGTATTTGAATTATTGGAGAAAATTATTACCATGATTTTACTGTTCTTAATTGCTTCGTTATATATCCAGCATAGTTTTTCCCAGGTATTACATTTCTAGGTGCTATCCAGCATCTTACTCTGTGCTGCTCCAGCATAGAACATACTGCATCTGCAACGCTTTTATCCTTAGAAGAATGTGAAATAAATACATCATGAGCCATAATATCCCTCACCTTTACCTCTATAATATATGTACAAAGCTACTATTTATAACTATTATAGTAGAATAGATCCTTATACCAGTCTCCAGAATTTTTGCAGTACCATTCTGCGCTAGCTGCAATGCTAAACCGATATCTTTTAGGTCTTGCAATATATTCTTACTGGAAAATATCTGCAAATCTGCTATGCTTCTTTATCTTATCCAGTTCCTCAAGATAAGTCAGTTCATTTAAGCATTCCGTGTTAAGCTCAACAGCTTTTATTAGAGCATCAATGGCTTCATCCAGCATATCCAGCTTTGCATAGCAGTCGGCCTTATAGAAATAAGCCCAGGCATCCTCAGGATCAGTACTTATTATAGTATCGTAGTATACCAATGCATTTTTATAATCCTTCTGCTCAAATAATAAGTATGCCAATGAATAATAGGGTGATGTATTGGATCGGTCCTTTTTGCTTTGATTTATATACTCAGTAACTGCATCAGCAATTCGATTCATTTCGCGATAGCTTGAAGTGATATAATATCTTGTACTCTCTTCATCCTCAGGCTTTATTTCACGGTACTTCTTAAAAAACTCAACTGATTTTTCATAATTCTTCATATCGTAATAGGTCATAGCCTTTCCCCATATGGCTTCCGAAATATTAGACTGCTTTTCGAGTGCCATGTCGTAGTATTTTATGGCCTCTTCAGATTTTCCAAGCCCCCTCAGAGCATTGGCTTTATTGCATAGCTCAACAGCAGAATTCGGCATAATGGCCAATGCCTTATCAGCATAATAATTTGCTGATTCGTTTTTATGCAGCATATGATAAGCCCAGCTAAGATTATTATTACTTTTTGATAGCAGCACATTAAGTAAATATAAACCCTCTTCTATCCTATCCTTATTTTGAAATTTGACAACCACTGCATTCATTCTTTCTACACTTATATACTTATTATGTACAATCTCCTTGGCTAACTCAAAAGCGCTGTCAAATTCCTCCCTGTCAAGCATTTCGTGTATTTCATCCAGCTTTTCCTTTATTTCACCTGTATTAATAAAGTAATCAGCGATTTTTCTTTCAACTAAAAAAAATCCGCCAACAATAAAAGCAAATAATATGATAATTATCAATAGGGTTTTTTTCATAATCACTCTCTCCATATACTATTTTTTGGCTTTTCTGTATACTACTGGTTAACCTTACTCTTCTGTTATTAGCCATATTTAGTTTTCATAAGTCAGTATTCTATATTATCCATAAAATTCCTGCATGCTTCCATTTTCTGACCAGATCAGTCTGTATCACGAGAGTTGATTGTTAGCTGCTGTCATACCGGGTCAAAGCAAAACCTGCCCGGATGGACTCATTTACCCGCCGGTCAGGTTATTGTACAGCATATCACATATAAAATTATCGTCCAGTTATATTTTATCAAAGTATCTTTCAAGACCTTCAGCAATCCCATGTACTATCTTAAGCCTGTATTCCTCTGTATTCAGCTTCCTGTCTTCCTCAGGGTTTGTCAAAAAACCCATTTCAATCAATGCCACAGGCACCTTTGACCAGTTGAACCCTGTCAAATCAGATCTGTAGTCAACCCCCCTGGAACTTCCTTCAGTGGCTAGTATCAGTTCATCCAGAATACAGCTTGCCAGCAGCTCACTTTTTTTATATATTTCCCTGGTATATGAGCTATCCTCCGCAGGGCATAAAACAGATATTCCTGAGGTTTCAGACAGCTTATCCCCATCTGCATGTATCCTCAGAAAGACATCTGCATTTGAAGAGTTTGCAAGCTCTGCCCTTTCAATGTTGCTTATGTTTACCTTGTTTGTTTCCCTGGTCATGACAACGGCATATCCTCTTTTTTCCAACTCCTTTTTTAGGAGTAGAGACACCTCTAAATTTAACTGATATTCCGGTGTCTTAGTGACTATGCCTTTAGAGCCGGGAGACACCTTAGCCTTGAACTCCTTTGAATTTGGTGCCACAGGCTCCTTGTCATTATTATGCTTGGCTTGATGTCCGGGGTCAATGCATATGATATAGACTTCGCTTGCCTGCTTTTCATCAATAGTAGAAGCACTGTCTTTTGGTTGAGCTTCCTTCCCTTGCTTCACACCAGATACCTGCTTCATAGTCTTATCAACCTTTTCAGTATGTTTATACATACCTGTTACAGTGCCTGTAAGCATGTACGAGACAGTGATATAGGAAATTATAAAAATCGGGAGTATAGCAAAGGGCAGCAGCAAAAAGAATTTCTTTATGTTCATAGATACCTCACGTTCCTGTCAGATAGCTAGGACCTGTCCTTAATCCTCATAGCTCATTATAAACTCAATGTTGTACTTCTCAATCTCGCTGAGGTCAGACTCCTTGAACTCCGGATTTGGAATATACCAGCTTTTTAAATAGAAGTGCATAATGAGCTCCTCATTCTTGAACATATACCCGTGTCTTGCATAGATTTCATTCCTTGCCAGTCTCAACTCCCACTTAGAAAGGTCTGCAATATCCTCGTCGATAAGATGACGCTCATTGCTGAACGGCAGCACATAATCATTATCGCCTGTTGAAACGGTATTTGGATTAGACTTGCCGTTTTTTGCACTTTTTCTGACAATGGTTTCCATATAGTTCTTATCCCTATTGTTTATAGCAAAGTTAAAAAACTCTTGTACATTGTTGGAGGATACAGCAAAATTCAGGTTTTCTCCGTTTATTATTTTGAATGTGTTTATTCCGATCAGCTCACCTTTAGTATTGAGCAGCGCTCCGCCGGAGTTTCCTGCCGAAATGGGTGCCGTAGTTTGAATATAATCGATCCCCCCAATATTCCTCTTGCCTGATACTATCCCGTCTGAAACTGTATTTGTAATGCCATGAGGGCTGCCTATGGCAACTACTTTTTGTCCCTGCTTTGCCAGGTCCGAGTCCCCAAAAGGTATAAAGCCATGTACTTTATTGTCCTCCAGCTTTAAAAGTGCCAAATCATACTCTATATCATATGTAATCAGTGATGCCAGCTTTTTCTTGAACTCTCCTTCACTTACTTCAAAGTATGCATAGCATTTGTCCGGTGAGTCCGCAATAACATGATAGTTTGTTATTATATAGCCTTCACTGCTGACCACTACCCCTGAGCCCAAGGAGCTGCCGGCTTCTATGGTAGCGACATGAGCCTTGAGCTCCGCAAGCTCTTCTATGCTCATTTCCTTTCTCTCTGCAGTAGTCTCTGGTGCTTCTCCCCATATATCTATATTGAAATATCTCGGGAGCAGCAGAGCCATAGTAGCCGATGTAGCTGAAATCGCAATAATCCCCAATATTATCACGATGACCTTCAATGTCTTCGTCATGATAATCCCCCTGACACTTTATTTCTCTGCAGGTATATTTCTACAAATATTGCTGTATTCCTTGTTGGCGCGGAAATTCTTATCGGTAGGACACAGAACTGTTAGAAGACAGATAAAATATCCTCTTTTCGCTGTTTTTATATTGTAAGCCGTGAAAAAATAACCTTAAAAAAGAATCTGGCGAGGAATTAAATGGACTAACTTGCAATATATATAAATTGAAATGGTTTTATTAAAACATACTAACTATTTGGGAAATCGTCTTTATGTACAATAGGATAAGCCTATTGCCGAGCATGTGACGGAAAACTCCGCTTTACTGAGGTGTAATACTAAAGAAATCAGCCTTTCTAAATGAAAGGAGCTTTCCTATGGATTTTACAAGAGGGAGGTGAATAGAATGAAAAAAGTAATATCTCTACTTCTGGTATTGACTCTTTTGCTTTCTGCGACTGTAAGTGTATATGCTGCGTATGATATAGAAGACCCGAAAAGCGGTACAACTATACTAAAAGAAAAATCATACGAATAGTACCCTATAAGCAGGCATTATTTAAGGCTGCTGACATATAGAATATGTCTGCAGCCTGTTTTTTTTGGGTGGTTAGGGGATATGCTTTGAAGTAGGTTTTGGGTAGCTGGCATAAATATCTCACTAAGTTAGTTATTATTGTATTCAATAAATTATTCTGTTATCCTTATGTTACGTAAATTATTAATATGGCTATAATCAAGTTAACGAGGAGATTTTATTACTTTTATTACTATAGTGATATACAACCGATACAAAATCATCGAGTAAAGAACTTTGTTAAAGCATGGATATATATTATAATTAATGTTAAGAGTGTGGAAAGGGGTTTTTTTGGTGAGTACATATAATAATTTTTATGATAACCTACTTCCAGGAAACTATTTTTTAACTAAATCAATGGAGCTTACCAAAGTAAATAAATCAGGAACGTTATGGTATACCAAGAAGTTCCTTGTTTTATATTATTTAATTTTTCTGTCTAACGATATAGACACTAGAAGTTATATCACTAAGGCTATAGACTGTTTTGATACATATATTAGTGATCTGCATGAAAGCGTAAGAGATCAGGCATATAGCTTTTTCTACCCTGATAATAATGTCATTTGCTTAAAGTCTGAACACTTTAAAACTTTTACTGAATTTGCTGGTCATCAGCAGTTTGAAAATAACAAACACCGTGTTTCTCACACAGAAATGGCAAAAAAATATTATTTTGCACTACTAATGGAATCCGGCGGTCAAGGTGGTGTAAATGAAAAAATTAAAGAGGCTATAAATAGTGAAGATTTTGTTTATACCTACGAAAGAATTAAAAACATAATTGACACATACTACAATTTTAAGCCAAACATAAATTACAATCAGAAAATTAACGACTACATGGCATTTTTGAGGAATGAGCGCCAGGTACTGTATTATTATGGCTTTTTCCACTCAAAAACTACAGGAGCAAATGACCGCGAATTCAGCAGCTTGACACCCGTTGGCGAACTGGCATTGGAAGCTAACTCCAAAGAATTTCAATGTATTTGGGAACATCAAAAATTTAAAATGATATCTCAGCCTGTGACAGTGGAAATCGATAAAATATCACCTCGAGGACTTAATCTGGATTCTTTTTCACTCAATTTCAATCCATACTTAGATATAATTGAATTCCTGCTCAGAAACGGAGCAATGACAAAAACAGAATTTCAGTACATTCTATCAAGGAAGAATAGAAACATAGATAATCAAGATTGGATTGATGAAGAAGCATGTATAATAGATAACCTTAGTGAAATTATTAGAAAAGTTACAAGCTTTGACCGCTCAAGTGATGTTAGGAGAGAAGACTCAAACAAAGAGTTACTTAAATACCTATTAGGACTGCGTTCTGATTTGCCAAAAGATAATGGCACTAATTTTATTGGATGCTGTAAGATGAAAAGAAATGGTGTTGAAGTAACTTCAGAGGATATTCTTAGAAAAATATCGAATGTATATAGTTCTTTAAATAGCTTCAAGCAAGCAAAATACCACGCCTTGTTTGAATCGTGTGAGGAAGAACTGCGGCGAAAGTATATAGCTTCTGCGAACAGGAGTATGTATACAGTAGATCCTCAGATAAAAATTAGCTGGGATTTATATAATATCCGTCCAGATAAACAGATACTCCTTGGAATAATTATTGCCTTTACTCAAATAGAGTTGGGTATTGAGTTGATAACAGAAAATGCTGATGCAATTGCTCATTATGCATTTGAAAGCTATAATTCACTCTTAAGAAGAATAGGCCTACGTAGAATATCTGCAGTAAGATCTGAAGTCCGTGCTCTTATTATGGCTATTCTGAGTGGCGATTACACGAATTACTTGCGTGAGGAAGATGAGGATGAACGTCGAGAAATACGAGCGACTTATCTTGAAATGTCTACAGCTGATCTGTTTGAAATAATTAAGCAATCATCCAATACTGCCACTACGCAGCTTGAAGAAGACAGATCAAGAAATGTGGCATTAATAAGCCAGATGAAATCATATTATATCCAACGGTTTGCAAATGAGCAAATGCTGAACTGTGAATGCTGTCATGAAGAAACTTTCTTAACTTCAAGCAATGAGCCTTATGTAGAGTTTCATCATTTAATTCCTTTTGGTGGCGGACATTATGGACCAGATCATTATTTGAATATTTATGCCCTTTGCCCTGATTGTCATAGAAGAATACACTTCATGAATGTTAATGATAAGCAGGAGTATTATACAAGACTTAGTGCGAACAACTATTTTAATATGAATTTTATTGAAAGATTACGGGAACTACATAGTCATAGGCTGCTTCGTTCCTTCCAATTAGAGTTTTTACTTGCAGATAGAGCAATTACTCAGGATGAATATGATAGAATTCTTGCGTAAGAGGTGACATGGTTTGATTGAGCAACACCCTAACAATATTTTTTTAAATGAAGATTGCTGCATAGCCCTTGAGAAGTTGGATAGCAACAGCGTTGATTTAGTAATAACTAGTCCTCCATATGATGATTTGAGAGATTATAATAATGAAGTAATCTGGAATTTTGAAGTATTCAAAAAAGTTGCAGAGTTATTATATAGAGTGATCAAAAAAGGTGGCGTAGTTGTTTGGGTTGTAGGTGATAAAACAGATAAAGGAAACAAATCTCTGACCAGCTTTAGGCAAGCTCTATATTTCCAGGAAGTTGGTTTTAAAATGTTTGATGTTATAATATATGAGAAATCAGGCTCTGGCCCCCCTCATCCCAATAGATACTTTAACGCTTTTGAATACATGTTTGTATTATCTAAAGGACAGCCGAAAACTATTAATTTGTTGCGTGATAAACCGAATAAATGGGCAGGCAAATCTACATATGGAAATGTTACAAGACGCGAAAAAGATGGCTCCCTAACTGACAAAGGTAAAAAGATTGTCAATGAGTTCGGTATTAGAACTAATATATGGAAATATAACAACGGAAAAGGTTTTTCAACAAAGGATGCTATAGCATATTCTCATCCTGCGATTTTCCCTGAGAAGTTAGTTAAGGATCATATACTTTCGTGGTCAAATGAGGGTGACGTAGTTCTTGATCCTTTCGGGGGAAGCGGAACAACCGCAAAGGTAGCACAAGAGCTAGGCAGAAAGTGGATATATATAGAAAAAGTCAAGGAGTATTATGATATAGCAAAATTGAGACTCAATAATGAATAACAGGAGATAAAAATGTACAGGACATTAATAATTCACGAAACATATAACAAAGCATTTCAAATACTTTCTCGAGAATTCGCATCCATACAGGATGATGGATGTGCTTTTGTTATTGTGAAAACTGAATATGATTCTTCTGGAAATGCTGTATATGATTTTATGGATATCATCGAGTATGGTATCTCCATAGGATACAGCTATGTAAACACAATAGTTTATCCTACAGAAGAGCGCACATATGGTGCAATCATAGACAATGTAAAATATATTATATGGCTTTGTAAAAGCAAAAATCTTTTATATTTTAATAAAGATGCTATCAGAGAGAAGCACATTTGGAAGGACGTTGAATGGGGAAAGCGCGGAAAGAACTATAATCCCAAAGGTAAAGATCCTGGTAATGTATGGATACCAACGGAAGATGATAATAAGGGACATATCACAAAACATATATTATTAACAGATGATGATATTATTTCTAGACTAATAAAGATGACAGATGCTTATGAATCCAACCTAGTTGTATATGAAAAAAAGGAATGTAACACAATAAAACCAGCTGAAAAACCAGCTGAAAATTATTCCAAAACAGAAACTAAAGGTATTGTAATTTTCGGCACATCAGAAAGTATGCCAGAGATTGAAAATGAAAGTGTGTCTGTTGCTGTGACCTCGCCACCCTACTGGGACTTGAAAGACTACTTTAAGAAAGGTCAAATTGGCCAAGAACCTTATGAGGAATATCTTTCACGTATGTCGAATGTGTGGAAGGAGTGCTATTCAAAGCTAAAAAAAGCCGGAAGCCTATGGATTAATATCAATATAAGAAATAGGGATGGAAAAACCATATTGATACCAAAAGATATCATCAGAGAATGTAAGAGTAACGGGTTTTTCTACAAGGGCATTTTAATATGGCATAAATCATCGGGTATACCAACACATAGTAAAAACATCGTTGACAGGCATGAATATGTATTGGTTTTTTCTAAATCAGAACAGTTTCATGCTGATGTAAATATAATGTCTCAGTTTTGTGATTATAAAAACTCTGCAATAAATGGTGCAGCATTTTGGAACATAAATAGAAAAGCAGGAAGTGTCGGAAAGAAGTATATACACCCAGCCATATATCCAACTGAACTTGTAGAGCGTATTGTTCTATGCTCTTCTAACTATAATGATTTAGTGCTGGACCCTTTCTTAGGGAGTGGTACTTCACTAATTGCTTCATTAGCACATAGTAGGAACTTTGTTGGACTTGAGTATTATGAAGGCTTTGAAGAGCTGATGATGTCAAGGTATAAGAATGAAATACCAAGATATATTGATTCAATAAGCTTTATAAAAAGAAGTGATAATATATAGCGTTTGAAAGTGCAGATACTTGCACAGAAAAGATGTCTTTATGATTTCATTTTCATTAATACTATGTGAAGTGATTCTATACACTTTAAAATAGTAATCCATCTTTCTGCATAATTAAAATGATATTCTTTATAGGCTTTTAGAACACATTTTCAAGAGCCTTTTACTTTAAGATTATTAATTAAATACATTTTATCTTGAAATTTTACAAATAAAACATGTATTCAGTATTTTAAATCATTATTTAACCTGTTTCATGCTTATAATGGGCTGCCTCTATCTCATCCGAAATTTGCTGTATCTCTTATTAATATCCACTGAGCTATATTGCTTCTCTTTTTGCATACAATTTAAGCTTCATAACAGTTCTATTTTTGATACATGCTATATATTTTATTATAAGGTTATTTTTTGGACTTATTTACTTAATCTGTTTAAATCTATATCTGAGCATCAAAATGCAGATTTGCTTTCACAATACTCAAAGAAAAGGAGGATAAGTATGGTCAAAACGTCTGAACTGAAGCAGAAAGAGGTTATAAATATCAATGACGGCAAACGGCTGGGTATAGTATCTGATGTGGAAATCAATATGGAAAGCGGATGTATAGAATCTATAATAATACCCGGTGCAGGGAAGCTTCTATCACTTTTCAGCAAAGAAAATGATATAGTAATAAATTGGTCAAACATAAAGAAAATAGGTGTGGATGTTATTTTGGTCGATGGAGGAGGCTATTAATTGACTGTGAATTAACTGCCGCGCACATACGATTTCTAGTTCCCTAATGAGCTTTTTGAATAGTGATGGCCAGTAGCATTGATTATCGACAAACGTAGCGTTTTCAATGCTCCTGGTCAATTCTACCTTATACTCTGTATTGGCTTGTTATGGGTAAATGTTATCAGTTTGCTATCAAAATGTTATCACAAGCATGTTAGCTAAACCATTGAACTTACTTGTTTCTGTCAAACTCAACTATCATGATTTCAGTTACAGAGGTCAATAATTCGGCTTGATCTACTATCCTTAGTGATTTTATCAACACTTTATCGCTACTTTATCAGCACTTATCAACACTAATGTTAGCTATGTCTCAGGTACATAGCTTTTTGGATTATTCAACTCACCTCAATCAATAACTTAATAACTTGACAGCCCGACACCTTATCCCTGTACTTGCTCATCTGTTTATTCAATTATCAATTCCCTGGGCTTAATATTTTTAATACCTTTAGATGCAAACCATGCACCAGATAAAGCCACTGCCAAGCAGACTGCCATGCTCAATAATGTTATGGGGACATTAACTGTAAATGGAAACTTCAATATCCCTACAGATGAGAACATAATGTTCATCAACCAAGGAGCAGCAATAAGCGAAAATGATATGCCTGCCAATAAGCCGAATATACCAGCAAGCCCAACCTTGAGCAGGATTGCTGTCCTGATCTGATCTGAAGATATTCCCACCGATTTTAATATGCCGTATTTTTTCCTCAGTTTCAGTATGCTTAACATTGTCGTATTGAAAATTGATATAAAGCATATGATTGCAACTAGAACACCAATCATAAACACCGCATAGGCGGAGGTCTTCAGGTTTCCTGTTATCATTCCCAGATTATCCGACGGTTTTCTTATTTCTGCCCTTTCTCCAAAAATATTCTTTAGATTATTGCTTACCTCATTTGCTGTAACACCATCTTCAATAATCACATGATAAAATTTCTGGATTGCATAATCCTTTTCCTTTATGACAGAATAATCAAAGCGCATTAACATTCCCATATTATTAATTGTCTGGAACACACCCGTTATAAGGAAGCTTTTCTTCTCCCCCTCAATATATACCTCCATATAATCCCCTATACTTTTATTGAGCTTGTCGCTTAAGACCTTTCCTATTGTAACCTCCATGTCATTGGCTGGATTCTTACCCTCCAGGTTTATCAGACCAATGCTTGTCATATCCCCTTTATAAGCTATGCCAACAATGTTTCTATATATGTCCTCGTCTTTGAAATATACACTGGAGTCAATGATGTACTGTGCTATAACAACATTTTCTATTTCCTTAACTGTGTTTAATTTGCTTAAGAGGTCTTCATCAGAAAAACCCGGAACATTATTTGAGTTCTTCACTATAAGATCGCTGTCTTCAAAGCCCCAGAAGCTCATATTGTCTCCTACATGAAACATACTATCCTGTATGTTCGCTGTGGACACAAGCACAAGAACTGTTACTGCTACTGCCGCTGCAATAAACACAAAATGGCGCTTGTCTGAGACTATCTCCCTCAAGCCTATCAGCAGGTTCACAGGAAGCTTTGCTCCGATGGATTGATTTATCGATTTTCGAAACTTGGAGCTTTTTACCGGAACACCCAAGCGGAGGGCTGCAACAGGTTTAATAGCTACTACCTTATAGGAGGAGATAAGAACAACAGCCGCAATAATTAAGGTTAAAACTGCAAAGGTAATAAGGCCCGGCAGTAAAGAAGATGAGGCTTCAGCTATATTTCCTATTTTTTTATTCAGCTGACCCAGCAACAGGTTCAGCATAATACCGGATCCGATAGCCCCCAGTGGTATTGAAATAATTGAAATAAACGCGTATTTTAAAATATTCATGCTTATTATGTTCCAAGACGAAAAACCCTGGGATTTGAGGATTCCTATTTTTGCATAATCCGATAGAATCGCATTAGATATTGTAAATACTATCACTAGTAGTCCAACGGATATTATTATACAAGATATCGAAAGCATAATGGCGCCGAGAAGCTGATAGAAAAACATATATCCGAATTTCATGCCTGAGTATTCTATCTTAGAACCGACAAAAGCATTTTCCAGATATTTTTCAAAGCTACGGAACATGTCTGCTTCAAGCTTAGGTGAATACTCTCTGAACTTAATACCCAGCATCTCGGTGGCGCTTGCCCCAAAATTCCTTTTAATTTCTCCGGATCCTACCCAGGCTCTTGTAGGGTTGGTAGAACCGCTGCTGTAATGGGCGTCTACAACTATGGCTGTAAGCTTGAATACCTTCAGACCATCCTTTGCGGGCAGCTTTATTATATCTCCTATTTTTAGATTATTGCCATAAGCATAGGCTGTGGTAAGCCATATTTCACCTTTGCCGGGCTTTTCGACTGTTGTACCTTCGATGATCTTCAGTTTATCCTGTGTTCTGTCAAAGTCGTTAGTCTCTGCCACAAAAAGCTGCAGATTCTGCTTCTGCCCGTTGACATAGGGATCTCCCTTCAAATACATTACCTTCGTTAACGATACACCTTCCACCTGGGGCTGCTTCCGCCACCATTCATTTATATCTTTTTCCGCATACAAGGTAGTGTCGTAAATCAATAGAGTATGGGAAGCATTTAAGCTCGTGAACAAAGCTTCAAATGGCTTCTGTATATTATTCATAAGTCCAATTGCAGTAGAAAACAATAGTGCAGATACAGCAACCGTAAAGAATATCAATGTTGTTTGAAGCCTTTTTTTTCTAAATCCGGTTAAGGTATACCTAAAAACTGCGTTCATGATTACCACCCCTTTTCTTTCAGGAAAGTGAATATATGCATTTCCCGGTCTCCAAAGCCCTCCGCTTCATACTTAGGAAGATTCAACTCTTCTTCAATTCTACCGTCCTGAAGAAATAGGATCCTGTTTGCCCGGCAGGCTGCCTTTAAGTCATGGGTCACCATTATGATCGTCTGACCGCTTTCATTCAGTTCAGTAAGTATATCCAGAACATTTTCCCCATTTGCTGAGTTCAGTGCCCCGGTAGGTTCATCAGCAAATATTACTTGTGGAGAGTTAATAAGAGCCCTGGCTATTGCACATCTTTGCTGTTGCCCTCCCGATACTTCTGAAGGAAATCTGTGGAGCTCTTTCTCTAGACCTATTTTACCTAAGAGCTTTAGTGCCTTTGCATTAACTTCCTTCCTGTTCTTGCTTCCCAAATAACCTGGTATTGAAACATTCTCAAATATTGTCAGGTCAGACACAAGATTTATTGCCTGGAACACGAAGCCTATGCTTTGGCGTCTGAGACCAGACATCGTTTTTTCCTTGAGCTTATCTATCCTTTTTCCATCGAACCAAACCTCTCCGGCAGTTACCTCATCAAGACCGCTTAATAGATAAAGTAATGTTGATTTGCCCGAGCCTGAGC
This sequence comes from Bacillota bacterium, assembly GCA_049322695.1. Lineage (GTDB taxonomy): Bacteria > Bacillota > Clostridia > Lutisporales > Lutisporaceae > CALGKJ01. Next base: position 135,847 of record JBMORW010000057.1, read on the forward strand.
TGCCCATTATGACAGTAAAATCCTTTTCATAGATTTCTACATTAACATTTCTAATCGCATTAAACTCCAGTCCATCTGTCTTGTAAGTCTTGCACAGATTTTTTGTATTTATCAAAGTTTTTTTCATTTACCAAACCTCCCAGTATCATTATCAAAAGTGCCTAAATTTTGCAGCCCATAGCCAAGGTCACAGATGCTTTTTTCATTGCAGTTTATAACACCTCTTTAATCTAATTCTATTGAATGAAAATTACAAATCCCTTATAAAAATATTAAGAATTTATTAACTCCTTATGATATAATTTTTCTAAGAAATGACAATCAAAGGACGAGTAATATGAATATCGAAATATGGTGGTGATAAGATGCAGTCCCACAAAATCCTTATAATCGATGATGAAATCGAGTTAGCAGAAATAATACGTGATTATCTTGTAAGAAACGGATACAGCTGCATGATCAGAAGCAGCGGGAAAGAAGCCCTCACTGCTTTTGACGAGTACTCTCCCGACCTTCTCGTACTTGATGTTATGCTGCCCGACATGGATGGGATGGAGGTTTGCAGGCTGCTTCGTTCAAAGTCGGATGTACCTATCCTTATGTTGAGTGCAAAGTGTAGTGATATCGATAAAATTCTGGGGCTGGGTCTTGGTGCCGATGATTATATTACCAAGCCTTTCAGTTCCGGTGAGCTTTTGGCAAGGGTAAATGCACATTTGCGAAGGTATAAAGCAGGAAAAGCCCAGACCGGCAGGAACCAGACAGAATCAGGAGGTCTGCAGTGCAGTGTATCAGATGCAGGATCTCCCGGCAGCATAGAAGTCAAGGATAAAGCCGGAGCTTTACATACAGGTGATTTAAGAATTGACAGTGAATCCTACTCGGTTTTTAAAAATGGTGAGGAACTAAAGCTCACAGCAAAGGAATTTGAACTTCTGTATTATCTGGCATCCAACCACAACCGTGTTTTTACCCGCGAGCAAATATTCAACAGAATTTGGAACTTCGATGAATTTGGCGATATCAATACAGTCACAGTTCATATCCGTAGAATCAGAGAAAAAATAGAAGATGACCCTTCACATCCGGTTTATATAAAAACCATATGGGGCGTTGGATATAAATTTGACGAGGTTAGAAAATGAGTACTTCAGAAGAATCTCACATTTCAAGATTTTTTTCAACAATAAAACTTCCATTGATATTTATTTTGATGATAATTATATCCCTTTTAGGAGCCATGCTTTCCTTATATATAGTCACAGGAAAAGTGAAGCAGGATAATATTATCAAGATAAACATAGCCCGGGTTATGGTCAGTGAAACCATTAAAACTGTTGAAACTGTCTATGAAGCAATAGGGGATAAGCACAATAGGAGCAGGATCGGTGCTGATTTGGCCCGTATCAGAGGCAGCTTAGTTGTGATTGACACCAACGGGATGGTTGTGTATTCCTCACGGGAAGATAATAATAGCTTTGCCCAACCGAGTATTCCAGCAGTCGTATATTCTGACGCAGCCAGTTATTCTACGGGTGATTATGTTGATTTGAAATCGGCTTTACATTACGACGCAGAGTTTGAAAAAAAAAATAAGGGGATTATAAAATGTGCTTTTCCGGTAATCATAAATGGAGTTCAAAAAGCCAATGCAATCTTTGAGCTTCCTGCAGAGTCTATTATGAATACAGGCAGCAAAGCATTAAAAACACTTGCACCAATATTTGCGGCTATTTCAATTGTTCTGCTTTTTTCTTTATTTCTTATATTGAAAATACACTATGGATATTCCTGTCCACTGAAAAAGCTGGGTATAGTGTTAGATCAGCTTTCAAGAGGTCAGTTCTATGGTGCTTTTGATAGCACAGAGCAGGGTGTAAACCAGACAAACAGCTTCTGCGCCCCTGACCAAAAGCACGTAGAAATAAAATCCAGTATGTTTCAACAGAGCGAAGAGGTTGAGTATTTATTTTCTTGTTATAAAAGAATTAGAGAGGAGCTTGATTATAGCATCGAACGCCGCAATGAACTTGAAAGCTCTCGCAGAGAACTGGTAGCGACAATATCCCATGAACTCCGAACGCCTATTTCATCAATCAAGATGTACTCCGAGGGGTTAAGGGACGGCATTGCCGATGACCCGGAAACATTTAAAAAGTATGTGGATATTATTATCAAAAAATCTGATAGTTTATCAAAGCTGATAGATGACCTATTCAATCATTCACAACAAGCTGTTGCGAAAATGAAGATAAATAAAGTTGAAATCTATAGTGGAGAAATGCTAAGAAACATTATAAGTCCTATAAAGCTTCAGTTTATGGGTGGCAAAATCAACTTTTTTGCTGTTGAACCCTATCCGAACATATTGGTTTTTGCTGACCCTCTAAGAATTGAACAACTGCTGACAAATTTAATTTTTAACTCACGAAAGCATGTAAAAAATGGGGGAACCATCAGCTTTCAAGCTTGTTACAGGGATAATTGTCTTGAGCTAATAGTCACTGATGATGGTTCCGGTATCAATCCTAAGGATATGCCCTTTATTTTTGAACGCTTCTATCAAGGAGAGGAATCCCGCCTATATGACTATGAAGGGGCAGGCTTAGGCCTTTCTATTTGCAAATATATCGTTGAGCAGCATGGCGGAGAGATTTTTGTTGAAAGCAAGCTAAATATCGGAACGAGATTTACAGTAAGGATACCAAAGCTATAATAAGTACTGGCTGGCTTATATTTAAGCGCCGCGTATGGTTTTTTTCTTTATTGGCACTCATAATATGCCTGATCTCAATACTTCTGTGAGCTTCCGCATAAAAGACGAAAACCAAAATACAGAAATGGCGAAGAGAGAGGGATTCGAACCCTCGGTGGGGTATTAGCCCACACACGATTTCCAGATGGACATAGGTAGTTTTAGGCTGGTTTTTTATATTTAATATAGTTTTAAGAATGTAGATTTTTAAATCATTTACAAGAAGCTTTCTTCTCACTGTATATTAGTTGATACCCACTTATCTTTTCAGCTTGTTACCAGCTTGTTACCACCATGTTACCACGAACTTTTCTAGTTAAATCCTCTTTTGTCATGTCTTTGGTGTACTTTTCAATGCAATTTGCTGTTTTGTAACTATAAGATTTTCAAAATACTTAACGATGCTTCACCATTCATCCTATCCAGCGCAACTGACAAACCAGTAATTGTAAACCTATTTCAGCCAAATGCATGACCCGGGTTGCCACTTCCCAAAGAACTCAGTTTCATTTAGTAAACACAAATAAACTGGCTCAAGGAATACCTTGATGCTGGTGCATACCTTTTCAAACTCCAACTCTTCCTGTTTTGCTACTCTTTTTAAAAATCCCTTCCACTGGCTTTGCTTAGTGTTATCCCGGAAGAATAATGTACTGAAGATAATCGGATTTATATCCAGATTAGTACCCCGGTTTTGAAAGGTCTCAAAAATTGCTTCATAAAGCACGCGTCCATCAATTTCTCTGGTATTCAATATTATATATATATCATAGAAGTCCTTCATTCGGCTATTGACTTGTGCTAGAGTAATCATAGCGTCAAATTTTTCTGCAATTACAGACTCTATTGAGTAAGTAAGTATATCAGGATAGTCCATTTCGAGAATTGCTGGATATTCCATTTCTTCAGCCTTCGGTATAATAATATCTCCAAACCCAATATCAGCCTGTAATGTTTTTATGGCATGTCCCAGATAGCAGTTTACCCTAACCCTTACGCCTTGATAATCAGCATCTTCCTTTATATTTTCCACAATAAGATTTTCTCCGTCAAACTTTAACCCATCATCACATACTGTCTGGCATATGTCCTTAAAGATTCTCGCTATATTATTGATTTCATTTGAAATCTGTCTTGCAAGAAAGTCAACATCCTTTGTGGGTCTAGACTTTTCTTCAACTAACGCATACAACAATAGTCCACCTTTTAATATAAAGTTAGATCTGTACTAAGAAATGGAAAGCCGGTATAAGAATCGCTCCAACATATATAAAGTCATTATTTGATCAAAGGGCTTTCCTTGAGATTTTGATATTGTGAGAAGCCTGGTCCGCACCGATGCAGCCATGTCTTTGATCTCTTTACTCATATCAAAACCTCCATATAAGTTTTCAAAGTAGATTTAACCCTTAGCTTTTCAGCATATTCCAGTAAGCGCGGTATATTCTTGCCTTTTCTTTTTATATAGTTATCTAATGCCTCTTTTACAACATCAATACCAATCTTGTTGCGATAATAAATACAGTCACAGAGTGTTTTTTCAATATCATATATGTTTACTGTGCTTCCGCATATTTCAATATTACTAGCACCTGTACTAAAGCGTGTATCAGAAAAAAAGTATAGTTTTATTGGGGGATACTCCGTAAGCTTTGTTTTATGTGCGTCCACATGTACGGCTACCTGGTATTGAGACGGAATATAAGTGGTTAATTCATAATATGCCAATGCCGAAAGCAAGCATATAAATCCATTGGGAACAATTTTGCTCACTTCTACCATCTCATTGTATTCATCATTCACATTACACTTTCTATAAAGTCCTCTCTTCACTTTATCAATATAGCCTAAATCTGATAAACACGATATATCATAGCTATTTAACCCTGCTTTATTCAATTCCTTGGCAGAAACATATCCATTGGACATATTCATAATTTTATTAAAAATTTCAATTTTATCTGATTTCATTTAACCACCTTATCGTAAACCTCCGTACATTTAAAAATTTACGGAGGTTTTAGTTGATATTAATATTCTAATACATTATACTTCTAATTACAAATAGTTTTTTACAATGATTTTTCAACTAAGTTAAAGCTATGCGTCTATGCTGACGAAGCTTTATCCATACTTCTAATCAATTCATCAGTTCACTTGCAATAAAAGCGTTCTCCAGCAGCATAGTGTTTTCTTCCGCTATTCCAAAGCTTAGCAGATTTATATTACTGTACCATACAGCATAATTTTGTCATGTGAAAAATATGTTACCACAATGCTACCATAGAACGCTTTTAGTTTTCTGTAAATTAATTGTTATACAACAATAAAATCATTGATTTTGCTCACCTTTAAGATATACAGTATCTTTGATAGCTTAACATAACCACACGATTTTGTTCTCATAATGCAGGTCTCAAAACTTTTATTTTAAGTTAAAAGCAAAAAATAAAAAAACGTCTCAAATCATTGAAACGTCTAAATTCTTATAGTGGCGGAAAGAGAGGGATTCGAACCCTCGGTGGGGTATTAGCCCACACACGACTTCCAGTTCCCTAATGAGTTTTTTAGATAGTAATGACCAGTAGCATTGAGTATCGACAAACACAGTGTTTTCAATGCTTCTGGTCTACTCCAATTTTTGCTCTGTATCGATTAGTTTTGGGTAAATGTTATCAATTTGTTATCAAAATGTTATCACGAGTTCATTAGCTTAACCATTGAATTTACTTGATTCTACCAAATCCGATTTTACGATTATAATTTTAGAAGTCAACTGTTCTGCTTCATCTACTATTCATAGTAATTTTATCAACACTTTGAATTAGTATCTGCATATCAAGTGCTTTTAATTAAGCTTTATGTTCTAAATGCATCAAACAATGTCTTGATGCATTAATTTGATGCATTTAAAAATTATTTGCATCACACAAATGCATCATGATGCTTTTATGATTCATTCTTTTCAAGATAATAGTAAGCAGCTCTGCCAGTCCCACTTATTTTCACATTATTTTGCTCGAGTTCTCTCATCAGTCGAAGAACCTGCTGCCGGTCTAGTTCTGTTATCTGCCTTATCTCAGCATTTGTTAGATTTCGCTCTTTGAGAATTGATAATATCCTTACTTTCATAGCTTCTTTATCTAATCGTCTATCACGGTCGTATGATGCATTTTTCTCAATAGCGTCATATAAAAGTCTGCTTAAAGTATAATACTTCCCTTTAGATTGACCTCCAGATTGGAGCAGCTGAAGATTGTTTTCCATATATGTTAATAGCTCTCTAGCCTGGTCAATACTTCTTTGGCAAATTTTTGATGTTATAAATGTATCAATCTCTCTATGCCTGATTAAATAATTCAATACAATAAGGTGGTCAACATCAATACTTATGCCCTTATCATTCAAATCCTTTATTGCTTGTCTGAAGGATGGCACAATAGAGGATGCCATTATGGTCAATTCTACAGTATCACCAATTTCCCTATATTGCGGTGGTTCTTTCCCCTCCACTAATAGTGATTTGTATATTCTAGGCACACCCAAATTTGACCTGTTGACTAATCTAAGCTTATCCAATAAATCTACAAGATGTCCGTTTCGTGCAACTGGTGGATGGTGCAAAATATTGTCCGGTGTTATGCCGCCTATAAAATTACCTGCATTTGTTAATATCATTTTATCCGGATAACTCTTCAGCATTACTGCTCCTGGCATTCTATAATCTCTATGGACAAAAGCATTCAGCAAAGCTTCTCTTAGAGCAATTTTGGGGTATACGCTATATTCAGGATGTAAGAATCCCACCTCAATTGTAGTCGTAGGATTCTCAGCAGCCATATATCTTTCGATTTCATGGAGAGCAAGAGGGATTGCATGATTACCATCATCCTTTATTGCATACTCCGTAGTGCTTAGCATCTTTCTAAATGACCAAAGATGACTTGGCACATATTTGGCAATAGCTTCATTATTACCAACTATCAACAATCCACCGAAGGTTAGATTGCCGTTCTTTATAGCTCCTATAGAGCTTAGCAAATCTTCATCGGACATATTATACAATGTCTCTGGTGCACGCTCCTGAGACATCATCGTCCTAATTCTCTCCATTGCGATAGGAGACACAACATCCTTCCATGGCACATCTAAAGTGTTACTGGTGAAATCGGATGTCCCACTTACTTCAAGCATTTGCCTTCTCAATGTTCCAGTCAGTGGCACACATTCTTTCCCTATTCTTATCGTTGCAGCTCCGTTACTCTCAGTATAAGGCGGCATCCCAGGAAACACCTTCATAAGTATTACCCTTGCACTATATTCATTAAAATCAAACCATTCGAAAACTGGAGTGATGTGCGGCTCTGTTCTATCGTATACAGTCTTTTGAAGCGTGCTTATATCAACTATTGATGGTACACCTACAATTGCATTTGCTTTTCCTTTTACTCTGTCCCGAATACCAAATACCACTGTACCGCCACCGCCATTAGCCATGCATACAGCCATCTTAACAACCAAGTTCACAGAATCGTTGATGCTTCTTTCATTCCATTCCTTAAAATCTAAGTCCTGAGATTCTAGATCATCAGCGATGCAATTATCAAGGTTGTTTATTAAAGCAATTATTTCAGAGTTAGATTTCATTAGATTGCCTCACTCCGTTTCATTTTAGACTACATCAACAAGAATTTACTTTGTTTTTATCAATCATATTGATTGTTCAAGCTCTTCATCCTCGTCTTCAACAGTTCTTATTGATATCATCCTATTATTAGCAAAAGCTGCTGGCATAAGAAATTCCCTATATGGTTTTTCGCCCTCTTTCCACTCATATTGGTCTATCTCTTCCTCAGTAAAATTGAACTTTATTTGTAATAATGTATCTCCATCAGCACCTTCATTTATGTCTAAAGATATATTTGAAAACCATACGCCGGTAAACTCTTCTGTAGTCAAATAAAGTTCAGTACTATCTATGAACCCGATATCAAGTATTGATTGTGCAATCTTTAATACTGTCCTATGATAAAGTATCATACAAATCAATCCTTGCTTAATTTTTTATAGCAATAAGTTAGTCAATCAAAACTTTTGAATTCGTATTAAACTTAAATAACAAACTCTATTAACTATATAATTCCTTCATCTTTATATCAGGCATTTCATTCCTGAATTCGCTATCAATTAATGAAATCTGTTTTCTGACAATTGCCCTTTTCTCGATAGCTACATCAAAACAGAAATTCTTAAAATCTTCTTTATTAATATCCTCTGCATTTCTTACATGCGGAAATAGTAGCTTTAGATATCCTGAAGTAAGCTTTTTCACTGCTGTCGTATCCCGTGTATCTGCCTTTTTAGGGATATCTAATAAATCACTTACTGTCGCTGAATAATCAGAAAGTGTTCGAATTGAATTAAGTACCTCTGAAAAATACTCTACATTTAATGAATAACCTTTCATTTTTAAGTCTTCATTTATTCTTGGCAATTTCCAGCCTTCAATAAATCCGTGAAAACGGTCTAATAGAGCAGACTCCTGAAAAAAGTTTGGTAACTCAGCAAAGTATCTACTATTTATTGGTCTAGAATCTTCATTTAAAGGAATATTGCCTAGTAGAATTAAACTAGCTGTAGATGTTTGCCTTCTCTTTCCTACGGTAAAACCGCCAGACTCTAGATAACCTTTGAGTGCACCTCTTAGTTCATTTTCATCTGAAAATGTTATTGTTTGAATCTCATCCATTGCCACAAAATCATATGCAGTAATAATTCCCGGTGAATCTTTTGCTAGATCATAAAACAGTTTGGCTCTAGATACGGTTCCGCCACTTATTTGCCATCCATATTTACTCAAGTTTCCAAATACATACGACTTACCTGTACCCTTTGGTGCCAATTCTATTATATTTACGTTGGGTTCAACAAAAACAATAAGTCTAGATAAAAACAGTATTTTCTGAGTCAGGCTACTAAACCCATCTGGATTATATTCCATAGAACGTATGAGTAAGTTTGCCCACTCTTCTAAAGAAAACTCTCGGCGAATATTACGAAAATATTCTATATCTATATCATATGGTTTGAATGGTTTAAAATCTATCAACTCTACATATCCATTTTCTTTTCCTTCAGGAGGGATATATATAATACTAACTACTCCCCATTGTTCACCTTCCTTTAATGTATCATGTTTCCTCATAATATATTTTGGTATTCTACCTTCTTCCATCTTTATGCCTACATCAGGAATCGAGAACTTAAAAATATCTTTTTTTAAATCGGTTTCAATGACTATTCGTGCTAAGATTTTAATCTCTTCACCGTGTATTAATCTACTTTTAATATTGCTCTCTTTATGGGGAATATGCCTATCCAAAAAATCTAAAAGTCCACTCTTATCAAGATCACCAAATTCATCTGTATATCTTTTAATTAGCCAATCTTTTATAAAAGAAGGTAAGTTCTTACCCGAAAAAATACTATATCTTTCTGGAACTTTGTAAACTGACTCATCGGGGAAATACCTTTTTATCTTAGTATCTAATGAACTACTCAGAATAAATCCCTCTCTTTCATAGCTTTCTTAACACTTATACTAAACTCTCTCTCATGTAAATCTGTTTTTACAACAATTTTTGTGCCTTTAAAGCCTTTTAAATCTACGCTCCAAATATCATCCCCTTTACAACTGACTATATAATTGATACCACTTTCATCAATTACTATCGGTTTAACAGAAGGAGTAGGCTCAATCTTTACTCTAATTGTAGTATTATTGTTATCAATAAAATCATCTATTAATGTAAATTTACTTTGTTCCCTAATAATCTTTTGTTTGTTAGTAGAAACAATTAAGATTGGAATTAATACCTCTTCTGGTGTTGCTCCACCATGAACTTCACGAATGGGTTTCCTATTTAATGAAGTATAATTAAGGCTTACTGCCCATTTGTGATACTCGGGATAATCGCTTTCGTACATTACATAATCTTCACAGTCCGAGAGAGTATGTCCATCATTCAAGCATAAGCAGCGACCTTCATGCTCTGAATCCTCAAAAGAATATGCTTTATGTGACATTACCAAGTGTGGCATAATAGATAATCCATGATCAGCTACTATTGCAACTACTTCGTCTTTTTCTAAACCGATTTTATTCTCGACTATTTCTCTTATTAGTTTAATCTCTTTTAGAAAGGAGATAGGGTAATCATAGGCTCCTGATTCGTGAGCATTCTTATCGAATTCTTTTATCCATGCAACATATTCAAAATTCTTATTTGTTCTAGTAATAGTAGGTAGGTTCGCTCTTGCTATATATCTTTTTTGAACGAAAATATCAAACTCAGAAAGAACTGATTCAAACAAATTTACCCATTCCAACCCAAGTGCATCAACAACTATAACTTTATCTACCCTTTCTTTTTGTAAAACTGTTTTTAAGCTTTCCATTCCATAATACCAGGAAAAGAAACTATCTGAGTCTTTATTCTTTGTTGCCAATCTATCTCTTAATCGGTCAGAGAGAGTATTTTTAATTTTAGATGTTTTATATTCTTCAATATATTCGTTTACCCAACTTATCGTATCCTTATCCTTATTATCATAACTAGTACTAATTATATAACTATATAAATCAGGAAAAAGCTCTCTTACCTTCTGAATCTCTATTTCACCTGAACTATATGAGTTAAGAATGTAAGATCTCTCAAAATTCGTAATATCTGTAAGTACATTAATTCTCTCGTATCTTCTATCAATCATTGTAATCTTTTGCTCTAATTCTTGTTCTAGTGTGAGTATCTTCTCAACAGAAAAGTATATTTGAACAGTTTTCAATAACTTATATCGGTCTTTATAATATGTCTCACTAATATTGCTTAATTCGAATACTTTAAACCAAAGTAGTTTTACAAGCTCTATATCATCATATCCTTGAATATCCATCATAACATCCCATAGGTATGATGAATTTGGTAGCCAAAAATTTTTGACATACGACTTTAATAGCCATCTTTTATATTTATCTTTATTATCGAACCAGTACATTAATAAATTGTGTAATGTTATCTCGGTAGCTGAAAAATTCTTTTTAATAATTTGTTCGAAAGATGTATTATATACTAAATTCCTATCTTCAAGTAATCTCTGCCAATACACTTTTTCATTATCTATGTATTCTAATGGAATCACAACACTCTTTGTTCTTTGGATTAATTCCTTAATATTTTCAATTTTATCAAAGATAAGAATATTATCAGGTATTGAATTCTTGTACCAATAGTTTAATGTTTCTGAAGAGCAAATTACTGTATTTCTATAAAAGTCATTACCCTTTTTCCAAAAATCCATCCACTCTCTAGTACTTGTTATTATGCATTCGTCAAACTCAGTATCTACCTCAACATCTGTTATGTAAAAGTTTAACAAGTCTTTTTCATTCTCTTCATATAAAGAAATATATGGCGTAATCTCGTGTATCCTGTGAAATCGTTCCTTAAATAGATTAAATACTACATCATAGAGACCAACAAAGGGGATATAAATTCTTCGATTAATACCACTTTTGTTTTCTATTGAACTAAATAGAGTCTGGATAAAAGCTTCAAAGTTACTCTTTTTATAGAACCTCATAAGCTCTGATACACCAACGACAATACTATCTTTTTTACTATCAAGTTTACTGATTATATTTGTTATTGTAATTGGATCAATCCATCCATCATCCTTGACCAAAGTTGAGCTTAGCTCTATTACATTGACATCTGCTGCTTCAAAGAATTCAACCATAGTCTTATAAGACCCTAAATCATTAACAAAAATAAGTCTTATAGGATACCGTTGATAACTTCCCCCAAGGGATTTATCATGCAATATTTTACTTTTGAGTTTTTCAATAAAGCTCTGCATATTATTCACTTCCTATTCGAATAAACCGTCTATAGTATCTAGTAACTCAGTATGCTCTTCTAGCAGTTTTACAAACTTTTCTTTTAGTGTTTCAACCGAACCATTATATCCTTTTACTTTATTAATGACCCTATTTTTCTTCTCTACACGATCTGAATCTGATGCTGTATTACCTTCACCTGTTGTATATCCGTTACTTGGATCAAAGGCACTACCATTGCCACCATTATAGCCATTACCTCCATAGCCTCCGCTAGCACCATTGCCTGCATCATTCTGTTTTTTCTTCTCTGATTGCTGCTTAATCTTCCATAATACTACCTTATACTTTACATCGTCTTCTTTCCAGAATGACAGTTCCTCTTGCATGCAAGTAGATAAATGATCAAAAATAGAGCCTATTTCCTCTTCTTGTATCTCAATATCTTCGATTGCTTTTAAATACTCATTGAAACTGTTTGAAGCGTTTTCCTTTTTTGTTATCTGCAAGATATCAATTATGTTGTTTTCAATAATGTCAAGTAGCTTGTTAATTTCAGTTTGTCCTATTTCCGTGTCCAGTGAAACGGTAAATTTGAATAATTCGTCCAATGCTTTCTGCAAATTATCACTTACTAGATCAGCGGAGTATTTTAGTGCCCATAATGGACATTTATACTTTTCTACGAACTGCTCCCTAATTTTCCATTTAACATTATTCAACCCATCAGTACTATCTAGTTTAAAAATACTTTTAAGCTTCTCTAATAATTTCTTTTCCTCTTCCGTACTAAATCTTAGATTGAGTTTTTCTTTATCATCACCCGATTGCCAATAATCAAAGAGACTCAGTACTTTATCACGCATTAGATCTTTCTCAACGAGCTTACCAGTACTTTCCTCATAGACATTTCCTATAAAATCTCGAAGTGCATAACCTGTCAGAGCCATATTAACCATATTTGTATATAGCCCATACGGAGGACGATGTAAAAAAGCTAATTCAGTTCCCAAGTTAAAGGTTGTCTTACCTTTTTGCTTTTCTAACACTTCTTTAACTTTTGAATATACTTTATATGTAGGATGTTCAGTGTCTACATCATCTCTAAGCTTTAAATTATTAGTAATAATGAATTCACCTGAACTATTCTTCAAAATATTGCTTAAGGTTTTAAATTGACTACTTTTACTTAGCTTCTCAAGTAAATCATCTCTGGAATCAGCAAATGTAAAGTGTTCTACGGCTTTTTCTGATTTAGCAGTACTCCATACAGTTGTTACAGCAAGGCTACTCATGTTATCAAGACCATATCTAAAGATTTTTTTTGAAATATCTTCATTCAAATACTTGGCTATTACAGAGAATGCTTTTTTATAAGTTTGCCCATTAAAAATAACATCGACTTCACCAGATTTAATAGTGTTTATCCAATCGCTTATATATTGTTCTGATCTGTTTAAGTATAAGTTTGCCTCATTTTGAAGATTGAGTGTATTTGAAACATTGTAGTTTGCTATATTCTCTGCTAACCTTTCAAGACGCTTATTACCAAACTCCTCATTTATCAGCAAAAAAATACTATTACTAAATTCTTCTTCCTCAGCAAGCTTCTTTATAGCTTCTATGACAATACTTTTAGACTTTTCTTCTTTGCCAATTAAGTCATCCAACACAGGAGTTTTTCCTCGTAGCAACAGCACAGCAATATGAATTGCATATGGTTTCTTAAAGCCGCTCTCAATTTTTTTCCTTAAACTTGATTCTATTTCTCCAGCCCAATAAAAATTAATTTCTGTTTCTCTTAATATCCCTTGCTTTATTTGATTACTCAGTTCCAGTTTCTTAGCACCAAAGTTATTCAATACAGATGTTATGTCCTCATAACTCAAAAGTTCTTTACGCTTTTGCTCTTCTACCTTGTGAGATGGAAGAGCTGAAAAGGCAACTTCATATAATCCTTCAGGAGACCTGTGAACTATTTGATTATTATCAAAATACTCTAGAATAGCATTCACATTATTATAAATACCAGTACCTACAAAGGCTGATTTAATATTGTTTTCATGTGGTATTACTAAATTTTTTTCTGGATTATTATTAGCCGTTATTGTGATCTTATAAAGTATATTCAATAATAAAGCAACTTTAAAAACAGCAATATATTCATTTCCTTTTTCATCTAAAATACTTTCGTGAATACCAAATTTATCGATTACTGCCGAAAACCTACCTGTTGTGTCTTTGTTGAAGTCTTCTAAGAAGAAATCCCAAATATAATTAGCTGTCAATAATTCATTGTTTTCTATATCATTTTCTATATACTTGATAAAACCTAACTCCTTATCGTTAAGGAATTTGAATATACTTCTTTCTGTAGAACCAATATTCCTTGATACAAATGTAGCTAAGTAAGCAGTATACGGATGTATGGGGAATATATCTTTAATTTTTTCCTTTACCTCAACGCCTTCAATAGAAGTAAGTTTGTTTATAATGTCACCAATTGAAGGGTTATTCTCAATAAATCTATTTTTTAACTCCAGCCATTTTTCAGGATCACTTTTCTTTAATGCACCAGAAATAATATGGTAAGTAGTTATAGGTTGCATTGAGTAATCTTCAATCTCAAATCTATCTTTCGCTTGGTTTTTTTCATCCTCTTTTAGTTCTTTATAACTCTCAATAACATCTAGTTTTTTATGTGACACTATATAAAGATAGATACCTTTTTTGCTCAATTCCGCAATGTTCTGCAGTTGATTCAATATCACTTTCCGTTCCGAAGAATCTATCAGAGCTGTAGCTTCATCCCAGAAAATCATCAAACTATTTGCTTTATTTTTGCTTACTAATTCCTTGAGTACTTCTTCTAACCAGTCAGTAATAGATTTATAAGCTACAAACATCTTCTTTTCCTTGAGTAGCTCATGCACTTTTTTTAACATTTCATGGTTACCTTGTTCCATATAAGGAATTAAATCTTGTGCTGAATTTAATTGCATAGAAAGCTCTTGATTACTTTTTATAACTCTTTTCCAGAAATCATCAAAGTCTGGATCGTTTAACATATCAATTATCAGCTCAAAATCACTTTTTGTATTTAGTGAAATACCACTATCTTTTAAAGCTCTTTTGACCTGATTTTGCAGCACAAAGTCAAGGTCTTTATTATCTGTGATATTATAAACACCTTTCAATAGTACCGGAAAAACCTTGTTATTCTTTCTAAAATTTAACACTTCTGCCTTAAGTTGATGATTTTTGTGATTGTTAAGATACTCTTCTACTTCACCGAAACTATCACTCAGTATATGTTTTATAACAGAAGTTGCATGGCTTTTACCAGTGCCATATGTTCCTTGTATCCAAATGGATTTTCGCTTTTTCACCTCTGGATTTACTAAGCAAGTAATTACAGACTTCAGCATCCCATCAAATTTGTTGTTTGGAATAAAACTCTTCCAATAGTCACCCTCTTCCGAAACAATATCAAATACATCCTGAAAGTAACTATTTATTGAAATAATATCAGAATACTTCATCTTTACGCCCCCGTTATAATTTATTAAAGAAATAATGAGCATCCTTGTTCTTTGAACTCTGCTATCTTATTAACAAGTTCACTTTCGCTTACTCCTAGCACCTTAGATAGACAGTCGATACATAATAA
This sequence comes from Bacillota bacterium, assembly GCA_049322695.1. Taxonomy (GTDB): domain Bacteria; phylum Bacillota; class Clostridia; order Lutisporales; family Lutisporaceae; genus CALGKJ01. The sequence continues at coordinate 151,168 of JBMORW010000057.1, forward strand.
CCGCTTAACTTGTCTACCTAGCATTTTTTTGTTTAATGCAACAATATCCTTGTCCAGTTTTCTACCACATAAACAGTTCTTATTCGTCTTCAAAAAATCACCTCTATCATTAACTGTTCATTAGTAAATCAATCACCTTTAAACAACTTAAATCATCCCTCAAATGGATATTATCTAATCCTGCAACTAAATCTGCTCTAACGATATCATATTGGTTCTCTTGTAAGGATCTTAAACAATTTTCAAAGGAAGTTCTAGTAATACCGAATAGTTCATAGGGACCAATTTCGTTTCCAGAATAAAATTCTGATACCGTCCATTCATATCTATTGTTTACTTTTGCAACCTTGTACAAGAAGTAAGCTATAGTAATTTCTCTCGGTATATCAAGCCCTATCTTCATAATACTTTTTGTAACTTTTCCTTTCTTTTCAAGAATACCTAATTTCATTTGTTTTCCGAAAGGCGTTTCACCAAACATATTGATAATTGCAGATAAGGGGTTATTAAGTGTTGTGTCATTTAAGTTCTCAAAGCTGTTCTTAAGCAATGCAAGCAACTCTAAATTTCGCATGTATTTAACACTAAATTCTATGTTCTTTACATACCAGTTAATAATTGTTGAATTAAAGTATAGATTAATCCACATTATTTCCCATACAATTAAAGCATCTTTAAAAAATATAGGTCTCAGTACTTTAGCAAGCTCTGAAGGTAATTTCGCTTTTGATTCTAATAACTCTGCTTCTCTGAGCCAATTTATCATCGCAGGAACTTGTTTTGTTCCTAAACCATTATTAATTATCCAGTTATCCATTTCTACAAAGAACGTCTTTATCCACTCTTCGCGTATACCGAATGTTGAATACTTATCAATACTTGATGTTTTCAAGTTCAATTTTATCTCTCCCTCCGATACATTTCTTTTATCAGCAAGCAAGCAACCTTTACCAACAAAGTGTAAGCAGTTCTTGCACTTTTTACACATATCCCTGTCAATATCTAATTCTGGAATGATTCTAAGAGCCCCTGTCGGACACTCAATTTCACAAACACCACAACTTACACAGTAAGCTGCCTTATTTAGAATTCTGATGATTCTACCGATGTATATTGGCTTTTTGCTTGTATTAAGTGTTTTAAACAATGTTTTACCATTCTCAAGATGTTTAATTTCGAAATTGAATTTCTCGCCTTCGTGGTATACTTCACCTACTATTTTATCTTCATTGGGTTTTGCTACAACGCTTCCCAACGTTCGAAGCCATTTTAATACATCTTGTTTGGGGTTAGTAATCACAGCTTCTAGGTCTGGTTCCTTCGTAATAATGTCCAAACGTGAATTATCTACATCAAGTCCTTTACCTCCAGATTTCTTTTTCCAATTCCCTGTCTTGATATAGTCATTGACTTTTTCCTGTGTTTTTACCCCAATATTTCTTGCTAATTCTTCAATTACACTGACAAACTTTGATGTCAGCTCTGGATACTTCCTACTAATAATGAATTCAGACCAATCTGAGGCAAATGGACATATGCTGCATCCAACTCTATTCAATCCATACCTATATCCTTTGTTTATCTCAATATTCCGATAAAGCATATATAAATATACTTCGGATAAATTCCAATCTAAAATTATTCTGGAATTTGTTATATTGACATGCTTTACACCAACCCCGATTCTATTATACGATTCTCTTTTACTGCTTTCACTTGCTCTAACGCCTTCAAAAACTAATAACTTTGGTTGTTTTATTCCACCTAGTTCTCTTTTCATTGTTCTCCCGAAGAGAGATGTTTTTAATACGGAGCAACACCATCTATGAATTCTACTCGGTGGCCCAAATACTTTCCATAATTCAATTGCAGATGTTTCGTTCTCTGCAACTATAAAATCCAGATCGGGGTATTTCTCTTTATATAGCTTCCTTGTATAATCCACAGTATGATATGTATCAGGGATTTCCATATCTGTATCAGTAAAAACAACTACATACTCTTTCGGTGGAATGACTCTTCCAACAATATCTAATACGACTTGCGAATCTTTACCTCCACTAAAAGCTACAACAAAACGATCAATCCGTTCTCTATTCTTTTCGTATGTTTGTTGAACAAAATCCATTGCTTCGTTTTCTAAAACGAATAATGCTTCTGAATTTCTTTGCAACATCAGTGGAACATTTATCGGCTCAATAGTTAGCCACTGTTCATGATAAATGATTTCCGGCTCATTGTATATATTTCCGCCACGTGCCTCTGCAACTAATTTGCCTTTATAAAAATATCTTCGTTCAATCGCCCACAAAAGTGGTTGATTTGTTTCTTCGAATTTCCACCGTTCACGGTTTACTCCAAGTAAACACAATTCTTCGTAATAGACGGGTCTTGGTGCTACAATTTGCATAGATTCATCAACTTGATCTGTTAACAATATCCCATTTATATCTGTATCCCATTTTACTTTATACATAAATCCTCCACATGCAAATAAAAATATATGCTTAAAAAACTATCTATTTATCAATTCCTATCATTACATCAATCGCTGCTCTAATTGCATCTGACTTATCTATAATTTTATTAGCTCTGCAATAGTCATTTAATGCTTTGTATTGATTTTCATTTAACCTTACTGTAATACGATGCCCTTTAGTCCCTTTCTTCGATGGTCTCCCTCTTCTTTTCTTTATTTGATATGTTCGCTCTTCGATCTGAAATTTAACATCGATATATCCATGCTTACAATAAAAATCTATATCACTATTTGTTAAGGCTACCCATGTCTGCTCTGCGTGTTTGCTGTCATAATCCATAGTTAAATTATCGTCAGATAGGTTATCAATGAACATTTCCATAAAATCATCAATATTACTACATCGCTTCTCTATTTTCATTCAACAACGCTCCTTAAATTTTGTCAGACAATATTATTATATCAGACACCTTCGTCGTTCAGCAAACAAAAAATACCAATAAGCGACTTTGATGGCACATGATATTAAATCTCATCGAAATTCAATTCTTCTATTGTATTTGCTCATCCAAACCAATTTATGATATGGTTTAATTACGAGCATGGTGATCTACTACTAGAAACTTGCTTTACAGAGTATAAGAAACTTTGTATTGGGGAGTTGTTTGAAATATGGAAATACATCAAATAAGAGACTTGATAATGAAATTTAACGTAAGAGAGGGATTATCTTGTGAGTTTTGTACTGTTGTACTCGAGTTCCCCGCTATTGCAGATTATAGCAATGTATTATTAATGAATTAGCCAAGGGGGGAAAAAAAATCGATGGATAGGCAATATCTATAAAGATATTATTAATAAAGGAATAATTGCAATAGGCGAATTTGAAAAAAAGCAAATAGACTATCACGGTAAAGGTGTCTATGTTATTGCAAACAAACTTGGTGAAGTAATATATATTGGTGAAAGAAACCAAAAGGGTAGTGATGTTTTATCAGGCTATTTGATCATTTAGTACCGCCTCGTTGTGACAAATATCCAAATGGACAACCCTCCAACAATACTTCAATGATATGGGAAAGCATCCTTGAAAAGGAAGATAAACTAAACATCGTGATCTGTTACAATACTGCCTATGATCCCCGAATATTAGAAAAGTATCAATTAGAAGAGTATATCTCAAAAATGACAAGCTTCCAATTTATAACCTAGAGATGTAATTCAAAATTTGAAGATTTAACAAGAAAGGTGGTTTTGATTTAAATATGTTTCAAAGCTTAAAAGATGCAGTAAAAGAGTTTTTGTCTTTGGAAAAACAATACTTTGTGCTTATCTTGCTCTTCATTTTGTCAGAAGCAAGAATTGACTCGGGAGAAACCTTTGAGATAGTATTAATGCCCATTAATAAAGTAGTAACTGCATTAATACCTGATAAATTGAACTCATCGATGCATTTATTTGATGTCGAATACATACATGCCTTTTCAAAGATACTGGTGTACGTGAGTACTGTGAGTTTGATTGCTTTTGCGGTAATATTATTAATTCAATTATTAGTTTGTGAAAAGCTGCTAAAGCTTCATGTCTCAATGAACGGTATTCAATATGCTGTGGATACTTTTATCGGGAAACTCGCTGTTTCGTCGATTAATGCTTATCTGTTTATTTATCTTTTCAATAAAGCATTTGGAATATCAAGTAATCTGAAAATATATATGCCTGACAATGACTTCACAAGAATAGGATTCTGGTTTTCATTAATCATAAGTGCTTTCATTTTATCAGGTCTTTTCATACATGGGATACCTAAGAAGCATAATAGGGCAGAAACAAATTGATCAATCACAAGTAATATTCATTTTATAGGGGGAGATGTCTATGTTAAAACTAAATGTTCCTTTCAGTAGAAAAGATGAAGCGAAATCATTAGGTGCATATTGGGATATAGAACGTAAGACCTGGTATATCCCTAGAAGTAAATATTCTGATATTACGAAATTTAAGGATTGGATTAATATTGATTTTGGAGACATAATCATTGAGGTTCCATTATATTTAGCAGAATCTATGACACAGTGCTGGAAATGTAAAAAGCAAACTCGAGTAATAACGCTGGCTTGTCATATTATCTATGACCTTGATACTGATGATAATAATCAGAAGATGCTTTATAAACAAGAATTAGGCTTTTCCTTCATATCAAACATTGAAAAACTTCCTAATGATATACTTAACATTATGCAAAAGCATTCAGTCGACTACAAACAAGGCTATACCAAAGCTAGTGATACATCATACTTCAATAATCATTGCTCCAACTGCAATTCTGTGCAGGGAGACTTCTTCTTACACGAAGAACCCGGTGGAACATTCTGCCCAGTTGAAGATGAAGAAATAAAAAAGATAACCCTTTATAAACTTGATATAAATTATGATCTAATTGTGAGGGGTAGCTATAGCTGGGCGAATAACTCCGATGAAATATTTATACTTTCAAGTAAAAAAACTATAAGTGTTTAACTTCCTCAGATTCTTTAAAGGCATAATACTTCTTTACCTCTGTCTCCTTATTTGAAGTGAAATATACAAAAGAATAACTACTATCCCTTTAACTGAAACAAAGCTTACTGATGGATTTTTATAGAATAATTCTTTTCAAGACATATTGACAATAATTCGCTTAATATTTTATCCTGTAAAAAAACAAAGGATGTGTATTAAATGGATTTATTTGATATCTTTGATAAGATTATAAAAATCTTCTGGTCTATTGTAAAAAATCTTTTCCTATTTGTAGTATTCTATACTATTTTTGTTATATACACTATATTAGTGTGGAATGAAGTTGACAGCTATCCAATCATAAAAGTTATTAGAGATACTATAGTTACTTATAATGATTTGATGATCTTTACAATGGTACTTGTAGCTCCTATATCACTGATTATTAATCTAATGGTATATGAACATCATGTAGTATCAGGCTCAGATAGGCAACATATAGCAATTAAGATGGCTTATTCAGCAAGAATACTAGAATATATAGCTATTATACTATTCATAATCACAACACCATTTTCGTTAAAGCTATATGGGGTTCAGTATATTGAAGTAATAGCGACATTGGTTTACACATTTGCATCTATCTTATTGATTTCATGGAGTATAAAAAAAGTAAGTAAAAATAAAAGATGGTATTAGGGATAATAGATGTCAGGGAAAGCTCAGAAAAAGTCCTTGTTTAAATAATCATGATCAAGTGTTTTGTTAAACAAAGCACTAGAATTCGCTTTAATGGGTTTTTATCACTGCTATAAAGATTTAGCATTCATCAAAATAGAGAATTTTTAAAGCTTGTTGACTATTTCGCAGACTCCCAGTCACCAAATTTATCAAATTATCAGTAGCAGAGAAAGAGGGCAGTATTGTGCTGCCGAACAATCACCTACGATTTCTTACACCGCCCTCGTCGACCACAAGGGTCTCTTCGCATTCGGCTAAAAACACCCATCAAGGGTGTTTTTAACGCCGAATGCCCTTCGTGTGCCGAACGGATAGATTCGTACGAATCCATCTCTCCGAGTACTAGTGCAAACAAAAAAGCACCGGTTTTTTATCGGAGCTTCTATTGTGAATGGTAAAATAAAATGGAGAAATTTCGGCAAACAAAAACGGAGAATAATTTCCAATTAATACAATAATACACCTAACTCTGATAGAATTGAATAGTCAATTTCATCAGAGGAGGACATGGATTTGAAGGGATGGAAAATGTTTGCTGAAATCAAGAAATACAAAGAGATGGGACTTAATAAGTCTCAGGTTGAAAGAAAACTAGGTATCAATTACAAGTCTGTTGATAAGTACTGGGATATGAGCCACGAAGAGTATGCTTCCCTTTTCCAGAAGTCAAAATCAAGAAAGAAGAAGCTTAAGAAATATGAAGCTATCATCCTTGATTGGCTCAAGGAATATAGTGATATATCTGCAGCTCAGATAAATGATTGGATTAAGGGAAAATACAATGACTCCACCATTAAGGACAGGACGCTTAGAGACTTCATTCAGAAATTAAGGGAAAAACATAAGATACCAAAGCAAATTACCACCAGGCAGTACGAAGCTGTCGAAGAACTACCTATGGGATATTAGGCTCAAGTGGATATGGGGCAGATCTGGATGAAAAGATACGATGGCACTAGTATCAAGGTATATTGTTTTGCTATGGTACTCTCAAATTCAAGACATAAGTTTGTGCATTGGTCAGACAAGCCCCTAACCACACTGACATTCATTGAAATGCATCGTAAGGCTTTTGAATTTTTCGGCGGCATGCCTAAGGAAATTGTGTATGATCAGGACCGAGTGCTGACTGTAAGCGAGAACCATGGAGATATAATATTTACCGAGGGCTTTGAAGTGTTTAGAAAGGCTATGAATTTCAAGGTAAGGCTCTGCAGAGGCTTTGACCCGGAGAGTAAAGGTAAGGTTGAAGCCGCTGTAAAGTATGTGAAAATCAACTTTGCAAGATACAGGATTTTTAAAAATCTAGAGATTCTAAATGATGAGGCATAAAATGGCTTGAGAGAACTGGAAATGCAAAGGTTCATGAGATAACCAAAAAAATACCGGCAGAAGTGTTAGCCCTTGAAAAACAACACTTACTGCCAGTCCCAGAAATGTTCATAACGAAACATTCTGATGATATATTAACCTATCCAGTCAGAAAAGACAATACCATAATGTACAAACAAAACAGATATATGTTACGCATCCGATATGTATTGATAAGGGCTGCTTGATAAAGATTATACATCCTGAAAGAGACATCAATACACCTTTAGATAAGATAGCAGAAAAAACCTTTACAGAACTGGGCAGCAGTGAAAATGCAAAGATTCTTCTAGAGAATATAAGACGCGAGAAATCAAGATATTTCAAAGATCAACTGGGAGTGATTTAAAGGTCTGTAGAAGGCTACAGTAATGAAATAATTAAGAAGGCATTGAGCTACTGCGTAGAATGAAGCCTATGGAGTGCAACATCATTTAAAGATGTGCTTCAGTATCTTAAAGCTGAGAGCAAGGTAGTATCGAGAGATACTAAGGCAAATATTGATATTCCTTCAAAGTACAAAGGCTTAAAGCCTGAAATAAGGCACATCAGCGAATACATATATGCTTTGAAGGAGGATAAAACCAGATGGAAAAACTAACGCAGATAAAAGAATGTGCAAAGCTTCTAAACCTGACAAATCTAAAAAACTATGCAGATATATTCATAGAAAAGGCAGATATAAGTAATATGACATACCAAGACTTTCTGCTAAAGGTATTAGAAGAAGAACTAGAATTAAGGAGCAAAATGTTACTGGCATAATTAAATTGACCATTTTGGGCGGAGAAAAATGAGCAGGTATTGTATAATATTTGTTTGGTGGCTCCCCCCGAAAGGGGAAATTTTTTTATGTTGGAGGTAGCAATGCAAACTACAATCAAGACGCTATACAAAAAGGGATTTAGTCAATCACATATTGCTAGAACCTTGGGCATTAGCAGAAACACCGTCAGAAAGGTCATATTAAGCGATGAAGGAGGTGAAAAACAACTTGTTAAAAAACCACATCCTTCTATGCTGGACGAGTATCGGGAATTCATTGAGATTCAATTAAATAAAGGATTATCGAGACAACGCATTTATCAAGATCTAATTCGAGAATTTAACTACAAGGGGAGTTACACCGCAGTCAGAGATTATGCAAGAAAGATATTGCAGTCACCACCTAAATCCTACATGGTTCTCATAGCACTGCCAGGTGAGGAAGCACAAGTGGATTTTGGATATATTGGTACCATTAAGGTTAATGGCAAGCCAAGAAAAGCATGGGTGTTTGTCATGTCATTAAGTTATTCCTGATACATGTATGCCACCATTGTGTTTGACCAGTCCGTCAAATCCTTTATTCAATCACATGTGGAAGCTTTTCACTTTTTCGGTGGAGTTCCGGAAACAGTTAAGATTGATAATTTAAAAGCAGCTGTCATTGAGGCCGATTTCTATGAGCCAATTCTGCAGCGAACTTATGCAGCCTTTGCCGCACACTATGGATTTTATGCACAACCATGTAGAGTCTATACTCCTACTGATAAGGGCAAGGTAGAGTCTAATGTCAAACATATTAAAGTCAACTGCTTTAAGGGTAGAGATTTTAATAATATTGAAGATGCTAGAGACTTTTTAAAGAGATGGTTAGATGATATTGCAAATAAACGTATTCACGGAACAATTAAAAAAGTACCATTAGAACTGTTTGAAGAAGAGGAGAAGAGAAAATTGCTAAAACTTCCTTCAGAAGACTTTATCTTTTCTAAGACAGCTCGTGCAATAGTGAATCCTAATTGCCATATAGCCTATGGTGGCAATTACTACTCTGTCCCTCATGGATTTGTTGGTTCAGAGGTGGACGTGCTTGAAATTAATAACTTAATCAAGGTATTTTGTAAGAACGAAGAAATAGCCCTCCATAACCTCTGCCAAGGCTTGAAGGGCGAATACATAACAAATACATCACATTATCCTGAATCAAAGAATATTACATCTGAACAGATTTTGTCAAGACAAGAAATTGAAATGCAACAAATCGGACCTTATGCCTTGGAGTTCTTCCATGAATTCTGCAGGAAGGGTATAGTGGGCAAATATATACATCATAATATTTCCGGAGTTTTGGCACTTAGGAAAAAATATGATAACAGTATAATCGATTTAGCTTGTCGAAGAGCATTGTATTACAATTCAATCACCTATGGGACAGTCAAGAAGATATGTGAACGTGGTTTGGTGATCCTGCCGGTTGATGATAAAAGAGCAGTTGATATCGTGAGTACTGATCTAACAGAAATCTCAAGAGACTTATCACAATATGGACATATGACATCACTGGGGGTGATAGGACATGAATGATGCACTACAGCTTAAACTAAAGAACCTCCGACTTTCAGGTGTTATCAAAACTGCTGATATGAGAATAGAGCAGGCTATTCGTGAGAAGCTTTCATATCAGGAGTTCTTAGAAATTCTGATTAATGATGAACTGCTTAATCGAACTAACAATGGAAATCATAAGAGACAGCAGAAAGCAAAATTCCCACAGCATAAAACAATGGAGGAGTTTAATTTCAGTTATCAGCCAAGTATCAATCGGCAGACTATTTACCACCTTGGTACATGTGAGTTTATACGCAAGAAAGAAAACATTGCATTTATTGGACCTCCAGGCACTGGAAAGACACATTTAGCTATCTCCATAGGAATAAAAGCAGTTACTCAGGGATATACAGTTCTGTTTGCCACTTTAAGTGATATGCTGGAAGACCTATACATGTCTCGTGCTGACAACTCATTTCAACAACGTATAAGGCGTTATTCACAGCCTGATCTACTGATTATTGACGAGTTAGGGCTTCGTAAATTAAATCAGACAAGTGTTGATGACTTCTATGAAGTGATTGCAAAGCGCTATGAACAGCGCTCTACCATAATTACATCAAACAAGACTTTTGAGGAATGGGGGAAAATCCTGTTTGATCCAGTATTGGCAACAGCGATTCTGGACAGATTTGTTCATCACTGTAATTTCATTGTTATCAATGGTGACAGTTACAGGATGAGGGAAAGAGAGGGGCTTGTTGCACCTTCGGGAAAACGTGGAAGACCTAAAAAATCAGATTCTATTGAAGACTTACCTGATGCACAGTTAGGAACAGAAGAAGAATATTCAGATTAATACTATCCACCTAAAACAAAGTGAGATCAGTTACTGCCAAAACTGTTCTCACTTTTCTGCCCATTATTATTTTGAACAAAAGGGTTACATACCTGCTCAATTTTCTCTGCCTTTTTTGCACATTTTTTATTGACAACAACAAAGGAGTCCAAATCATAGACTCTCTCATCTCCATATAACCTCTTATGTCTGACAATAAGGTTGCAATCACTATCAAGGATTTCAACATCATAAGCTCCTGCCTTAATCATCACTTGAGTACCTGCTGCACTAGGGGAGGATGAATATATCCTAGTATCAAACTTAACTTTGCCATAGTTATCAGCCTTTGCGAATTCGTGTAAATATACTTCAAATGGAACTTCTGGAAGTTTAAAAAATTCCTTCTTATCTTCCTCAAACAGCTCCTTTATCAACCCAATACCCTTGTAATGCTTTCTTTCCATATCTCTGTCACAGCGATGCAGAAGTTCCTTGTTATACTCTCGTAAGTCCTTAAACTCCGGAACCGGCACAAAGAGATTCCGGCGATGGTAGCCTACCTTGTTTTCTACTGAACCTTTCTCATTCCCACTATTAGGATTGCAAAAGTTACTTTTAAATCCATAGTGTGTTTTTTGCAAGAGTTTTCTGTAACGAAATGCAATGCAAAAGTGTAACACCCCAAATTATATTTAGTTGTTAGATTGTTTCATTAATGAATGTCTTAATCGCCAGCTGTCACGACCAAATACTAT
>JBMORW010000058.1:0-35207 GCA_049322695.1 Bacillota bacterium
CATGGCATGTGATGCGAAAAACATACTGATGACCAGCGGTTCACAGCAAGGACTTGAGTTTACCGGCAAAATTTTCATCAATGAAGGCGATATCGTTATTTGCGAAAGCCCAAGCTATCTTGGCGCACTAAATGCATTTAAGGCATATATTCCTAAGTTTGTAGAGATTCCTATGGATGAGGAAGGAATGTTAATAGATGAGCTTGAGAAGGCACTGATACAGTATCCTAATGCAAAGTTCATATATACAATTCCTGATTTCCAAAATCCAACCGGAAGAACAATGAACCTTGAGAGAAGAAAACGTCTCATAGAGTTGGCTAACAAATATGAGATGCCCGTAGTTGAAGATAACCCGTATGGCGAGTTAAGATTTGAGGGTGAGCACCTGCCGTCTCTAAAATCCCTTGATACCAAGGGTTTGGTAATACATTTAGGAACCTTTTCAAAGATTTTCTGTCCCGGCTTGAGGCTTGGATGGGTAGTTGCAGAGCAGGAAATACTGCAGAAGTATATTATTGTTAAGCAGGGTGCAGACTTGCAGAGCAGCACAATTGCACAAAGAGAAGTCAGCAAATACCTGGATATGTATAATATCGAGGAGCATATAGAGAACCTCATAAAAATATATAGGGTAAGAAGAGATCTTATGCTTGATACTATGAGGGCAGAATTTCCTTCAAATGTAACATTTACACATCCACAGGGCGGATTGTTTGCATGGGTAACGCTGCCTGAAGGAATGGATGCCAAAGATGTTTTAAAGCTTGCTCTTGAGGAAAAGGTAGCATTTGTTCCCGGTGAGCCTTTTTATCCAAACGGAGGAAATGCCAACCACTGCAGGCTTAACTACTCAAACATGCCTGAGGATAAAATAGTAGAAGGCATAAAAAGACTTGGTAAAGTGCTAAAATCATTATAAAAATTCCCCGAAAGGGGAATTTTTTATTGTATATGCCGGATTTTCTCCGCAGTAAAATGCATATGCCCGAAATGTGGCTTCAATCACTATTGCAGTTATTTTGCATAAAATATAAGTTATGTTATAAAAATATATTAAGAATAATATAATAAAAAATAGCTGGCAAAATTGACTAAATTGTGCTATAATTAGAACGAATACTAAATAATAATGATTATTAATTTTAGGAGGAGTGTTTTTATGGAAAGATGGGTATGCACAGCATGCGGTTATGTTTATGATCCTGCACAAGGAGATCCGGACAGCGGTATTGCTCCTGGCACAGCTTTTGAAGATATACCGGAGGATTGGGTTTGTCCACTTTGCGGTGTAGGTAAGGATATGTTTGAAAAGGAATAAATAGTGATCTGAAAGCTGGTAATAAGTTTTACCACAAAGCACTTGTGAGCTTTCAAGTAAACTGGAGGACAGTATGAAATTACATGAATTAAAAAAAGATCTGTTCTGGATTGGAGTGCGTGATCCAAATCTTAGAGTTTTTGATGTAATAATGAAGACAGAGTTTGGGACAACTTACAACTCCTATCTGATCAGAGGAGAAAAAAATATACTTGTAGAGACAGCTAAAGTAGGCTTTTATGATGAGTATGTAAAAAACATAGAAGCTGTAATAGGCAGCGAAGATATACATTATATAATATCAAATCACACTGAGCCTGACCACTCAGGCTCACTTAAGAATCTACTGGTCAGATACCCCAAAGCTCAGGTAATTTGCAGCAAACCTGCTTCCTTATATCTAAGAGGAATGCTGAATCAGGATTTTGATTGCAGGGTAGTTGGTGATAATGAAGAGCTTTTACTGGGAAATAAGGCATTTAAGTTTATTTCAGCACCATTTTTGCATTGGCCTGATACAATGTTTACGTATTATATTGATGAAAAGGTGCTGTTCAGCGGTGATGTACTTGGCTGCCATTTCTGTCCCAAGGGTGATGTAGTGCTTGATGTGGAATCCGGAGATTTTATGAAGGCCTTCAAATATTACTTTGATGTAATTATGGGTCCTTTCAAAGACCATGCCATAAAAGCCATGTCCAAGATAGAGAATATGGATATACAAATGGTAGGAACAAGCCACGGACCTGTGCTTACAGAAAATATAGACAAATACATAGGCATGTACATGGAGTGGAGTCAGGATGCAGTTCTGCCCAAGGATAAGAAATATATACTGATAGGATATGTGTCAGCTTACGGATATACAAGGACAATAGCAGAAGAGCTTTTTAGAACTATGTCTGAGGACAACACACTTGATGTTGAGATTGTTGATATATCACAATATGATCTTATGGATATAAAGAAGAAGGTTGAGTATGCTGATGGTGTGTTGATAGGCTCACCCACCTTTAATCAGGATGCATTGAAGCCTGTTTGGGATGCTTTATCCGTAATTTGTCCTATAAATGTCAGAAATAAGCCGGCTGCTGCTTTTGGCTCTTACGGCTGGAGCGGTGAAGCAGTGAAAATGCTTGAAGAACGCATGAAATCACTTAAGTTCAAGGTCGTAGAGTCAGGCTTGCGATTCAACTTTGCACCTTCGGATGCCGACCTAAAGACAACAAGCGAGTTTGCAAAAAGATTTATTGAAATTGTAAAAGGCTAGACTCAGGTCTAGTCTTTATTTCATTTTTGTTACAGCATATAAATCATGAAACTTTTGATTTGATGCAGCAGTCAAAGAATCAAATAACAATACATAAGGTTTGTCTGAATGGGTCGCAACCTGAGACTTGATTTGTTATTGTATGATAAATAGCTATGCAGTTCTATTAAGAAAATATTAAGGAGAGAAAACAAATGTATAAAAAGAAAATAGCCGTTGTCGTGATTGCTGCAGCATTAATGGTGAACACTGCTTGTTCAGCCGTTGTACCTTCTACACTGAATGATGATAGAGCAGGAACTGTGGTTGAACAGCCTACCGGACAAACTGAACCGGCTTTGGAGGATTTTAAGGTGTATTTTGATGTATATATGAATGGCGGATACAGCGATGAGCTATATAACGAGCAGCTGAAGCTGGAAGAAAAGGGTCAGGTTTATAATGTGCTTGTAAAGAGCACAAAGCAGTTCAATGAGCTGATAGAAAAGTATCAACTGACATATGACAGCGATGTGGCTGGCTCAACCTTTAATGATGATTTCTTTAGGAATAATACTATACTTGCTGTGATGCCGGTACAGAGCTCAAGCTCAATACTGTATAGTGTTTCAGGTGTTGAAAAAACAGATGATACGTTGAAAATAAGCATAGGAAAGACTCAGCCTGAAATTATGACTATGGATATTTCATTAAAAGCAGTACTGTTGGGCTTCAGCAATTCTTATCTGAATGGCATAAAGAGCTATGATTTCAGTATTGTAGCAGTTCAAGATCATAGCAGTCTGGACTGCCAGCTGCTGCCTGCAAGTGAGCTTGCACTGGGTGATTTGACCTTGGGAAGCTTATCTGTGCGAATGACCAGGGAAGATGTGAACAATATACTGCAAGCTGAGCCCCAAAATATATCAAAGGATGAGTCCAATAAAATAGAAAAACTGTTCTATCAGGGCTTGGATATTGTAATAAGCAACGGTGAAGTCAGCTACATTTCAACTACCGACAGCAGCTATCCTACACCAAGAGGACTTAAGACGGGCGATGGCGTTAATAAGCTTATTGACTTATACGGTGAACCGTCAGAAATTATTGAGTACAAGGAAAAAGGAAGCAAAGTATACAGCTTTGACCTTTCTAATGAATACCATCTGTTCCATGCCGAGGTAAAGGACGGTATAATAATAAGACTTCAAGTGAACCTGGCATGTTAATATAAAATCTTATATGAATACCTCATTATGCATTATCAGATTTATGATAATGCACTTTTTTTGTCGATTTGATTTCAATTTTCTGCTTTTATTGGTAAAATGGTAGATGTATTAGAATATTTAGTAGTTTTGCTTTTTCTCGTATAATACCGTTAATGAAACTGTAACTAAGTCAGGGGGGAGAAAAATGTGTCAAAGATGCAGCTGGGCAGGAGTTGACCCCATATATATCAATTATCATGATAATGAATGGGGTGTACCTGTACATGATGATACAAAGTGGTTTGAGTTTATACTTTTGGATGGAGCTCAAGCTGGCTTAAGCTGGATTACAATATTGAAAAAAAGAGAAAACTACAGAAGAGCCTTTGATGGGTTTGACGTAAGAAAAATAGCAGAATACAGTGATGAAAAGGTTGAAAATCTCCTGTTGGATAGTGGTATAATCAGAAATAGAAGAAAAATTGAAGCAGCTATTACAAATGCCAGAGCCTTTATTAAGATTCAGGAGGAGTTCGGGTCCTTTGACAACTATATATGGAGGTTTGTTGACGGCAGACCTGTTATAAACTGCTGGAAGGAGTTAAGTGAAGTGCCTGTTACAACCGGCACATCTGATATAATGAGCAAGGATCTTATGAAGAGGGGCTTTAAGTTCGTAGGCTCAACAATATGCTATTCATTCATGCAGGCTGCTGGAATGGTAAATGACCATTTGATGATATGCTTCAGATACAAAGAAATAAATAACCTTATTTTAGCGGAAAGCAATTTAAAGGAGGACTAAATGAAATATTTAAAGCTTATTGGTCTTATATTGTTATTTTTGTTGCTATACTATGTAGTGCAGACTGCACTGTTCATGGTTATAGGTATAATTGAGAGCGTTAAGCTGATGCTTGACGGACAACAGCTGAATCCTGACAGTATAGTTGAAATTATATCAGGAAGTATGGGTTTGGTTATATTCTTGTCAGGAATAATAACTTTTCTGTTGTATATGCTTATTTATAAGATAAGAAAAAGAAATATATTTACGACCTGCGGTTTTTCCAGCGTCGGATTTGGTAAGCTTTTTACCATTGGATTATTCGGCATAGCCCTTAATTTATTTACGGTCACAACGTTATATACAACCTCCATATATAAATACTTCCCCGAGCATAGTGAGCTTATTGAGGCTTTAATCGGCAACAACAGCTTTATAGTGACTTTGCTTACCGTAGGTATTATTGCTCCGTTGTTTGAAGAAATACTATTCAGAGGAATGATTTATAATGAGTTGAAGGAGCATATGAAGGTCAATGCTGTTATTGTAATTCAGGCATTACTGTTTGCTATATATCATATGAATATTCTCCAAGGACTTTATGCTTTTGTGCTGGGCATTTTTCTGGGGCTGGTTTACAGGTGGTACAAGAGTATTTGGGCTCCTATAGCCATTCATGTGCTGTATAATTCAACTTCAGTAGTAATAAGCAGGGTACTTGGGGATGCATTTATATCACAGTATGGATTGTATATATTAATATTCAGCCTGTTTGCACTGGCTGGTTTTACATTTGTTTTATACAAAGGAAGGACAGTGGATTTGCAGCAGGTCTGTGAACCTGCTGAGTGATATATTGATTTTGTCATATTGTGTACACAAAAGAAAGTGTAGGTGTGATATTTTGAAGAGAGTATTATTATGCTTGGCAGTAGGAACTATATTGGTTTTTACCGGCTGTACCCAGAATACGGAACAGCTGGATGCACTTATTAAAGAAAATGAGAGCCTTAAGGCTCAGATAGAGCAATTAGAAAGAAAAGAGAAGGAAACCGCAATATTGAAGGAAGAGCTGGAAAGTCTCAAATACAATCCTCTTATTATATTTGAGCAGCTCAATAAGTTCTACAATGCTAAAGAGTATAATAGATCACTGGACCTTATATACCTCCTCAACAATATGCATCCTGCTTCGCCTGAAACAGCAAAGGCTCTTGAGATGAAGGCTGCGATAATGAACATAGCCAGAACATCTTCTTCCATCCCTGCCCAAGTGGATGCAAAAATGCTGAGGGAGGCAAAAAAGGCTGTAAAGGAGTACATCGATGAAGCTCAGGGAATAATATGGTACAGGGATGTAGCTTCTCCCACTCAGACAGATGTAAATGCATTTTACCTCTACTTTGGAGAAAAGGATCCGGGGCTTCCCTGGTTGAAGCTGCGTATACAATATGCCGGAGAGGAAATGCTGAATATTCAAAAATATATAATTATTGTTGATGGCAGTGAGTATAGTATAACTCCTCCCAAATTTTCTGTTTCAAAGGATAGTACTCAGGAGCTTGCATGGGAATGGTATGATGCCAGTGTTGAAAACAGCAGCTATAATATGTTGAAAAGTATTGCAGACTCAAAAATGGCTTCCATAACCTGTGCAGGTGAGAATAAAAGCTTTACAAGGACTTTGTCCGCTAAAGAAAAGGCTGCGCTGAAGCATGTGATAATAATATATGAGGCAGCGGGCGGTATAATTGGAAAATAGCTGGTTTTTTTAAAAAACCGGCTATTTTAATATTATTTGTTAGTTGTAATTTTTTCGAAATTATAATATATTTTAGATAAGAATGAATATTCTGAAAAGGGGGCGAAATATATGAACAATGAAAGAATATATTTCTATAATGGTGATGTGTTGAAAAGTAAGCAGCAGCTAAATCTAAACGAAAAAAAAGCTGTTGTTATCAAGGACATTGATACAGAGATATGTATTGATGATGTAAAGAATATAGAGATAGAAATAAGACATGAAGGAAAAATAGCACTCAGTCTGACGTCAAAAGCGACAATAACCTTTGAAAATAAGAGGATAGTCATTCACGACAGAGAAAAGGCGGTTTTGATAGCAGTAATTAATTCCGAAGAAGAAATGCAAAAATATAACGATATCATCAGCAAGCATAATTACTATGAGTTGGTTGATTATATTATGGAGTATTCACCAAATCTCTTTGAAAAAGAAAAGTTGGAGCAGATGACTATTGAGGAGCTGCAGGAAATCAAAGAGAAGGTTTTTGAGCTTGCAAACAGCTATTAATATTGAAATACCACCAATGGGTGGTATTTGCTTTATATCTGCTGTTTTTTGACTTGGAAGAGTATTAGTATTAGTAAAGGAGGCGGGTATTATGCTTATATCCAAGAATCAGGTATTGGAGGATATATCTGCTTATTCAAATGCATTAAAGAAGAGAACTGATATCAGGCTGGAGGAGAGACTAAAGGAAATAGCCGCAAATCTTGAGATGATAACCGGTATTTCGGAAGAAGATAAAGATATCTTAAGAAATGTATACTATAGTTCCCTGATGCTCTTAAAATCTTTCAATGAAGCATATATTGATGCACTGGTTGACCATGCGGTGGAGGATATAATAGAAAAAATCAACAGAATCTGAGACTGAGCAAAAAATTAAAAGGAGCAGGTCTATGGAAAATAATATTCAACCAAAGAGAATTTACAGGCACTTCAAGGGTAATTATTACATAATTGAAGCCGTTGGTAAGGATGCGAATACTGAAAAGGAGCTGGTCATCTATAGAAATATTTACGATTATTCAGGTGTTTGGGTAAGAACACTTGAGGATTTTATTTCTGATATTGATCCTGACAGGGAAGATAATGTAACAGGCCAGACTAAGAGATTCATACCGGTAAACAGAATCGAGTAAAAAGTATCTTGTGCCTTTAAGCCTGAAAGTAATCTCAGCACAAGGCAATAGAAGATTTAAGAAACGGACATAATATACTTAAAAACAGGTAGGAGACTGCGTATGAGATTTTTTACTGTTACCCTGGAAAGATACTATGTCAATAGAAGTATTGAAATACTATATAAAACAAGTATAGAAGAAGAAGCAATGGCTGAGCTCATTAAATACTCGGATTTCTATGAAAATGAAATAGTTGAAGGCAAATCAAGAGTGTTCCTTACAACATACCTGCAGGACTGAAGACAATATACATAATCAATATTCCGCAAAATTTTATACAAAAGTACAATATTTAACATTCTTAAGAAACTATAATTTGATATAATGTAATTAAGATACTTATTTTTTTTATTTTTGTTTAGTGGAGGGAAAATATGAAGGGGTTTAATACTGTAAGGCAGGGTGAGAGTATTCATACA
Source organism: Bacillota bacterium (assembly GCA_049322695.1). Lineage (GTDB taxonomy): Bacteria > Bacillota > Clostridia > Lutisporales > Lutisporaceae > CALGKJ01. Next base: position 7,979 of record JBMORW010000058.1, read on the forward strand.
TCCGGCAATACTAGTTGTACCTATGAGTTAAAGGTTAAGGACTCTGGCACGGAAGCGATGCTTATGAGCCTTAAGAGGAATTCTATGCTTATTTGCCAGCCTTATGAGTGCAGAAATTCACTGAATATTTATTATATTTTGGATGGGGTGCTGGAGCATCAGCGGGACAAATCCTTATATAAAAAGGGAGATTGTTTTACGGTAAAGAATATACAAGACTCTATTTTTTTTAAGTGTATTGTTGATTCAAGCATTTTGTGGATTACCGAAAAGAATATATACGAACAGGTTGCATTTGAGAATAGATTGATAAATCAAATGCTGCAAAGTATTCAGCAAAAAGACAACTATACTTATGACCATTGCTGCAGAGTCGGGCAGCTATCCAGGCAAATATCCAGAAAGATGGGACTTTCTGATAAGAGAATCGTAAACACAATAATTGCAGCCATGTGCCATGACATAGGGAAGATAAATACACCTGTACAGATATTAAACAAGCCTGACAGTCTGTCGGAAACAGAATATGAAATTGTAAAAAGGCATGCGATTGATGGCTATGTTATACTCGCAAAGGAGATGGGCGAGGATATTGCAAGGATAATTCTGCAGCATCATGAAAGGCTGGATGGAAGGGGATATCCAAATCATATCAGAGGGAATGATATTATTCTCGAGGCTAAAATATTAGCTGTAATTGACAGCTTTGATGCAATGGTATCCGACAGACCATATCGAAGGGGAATAAAACCAGAAGAGGCACTCTCAGAGCTGAAAGGCTGCATAGGAACTCATTATGAAAAGGAAGTTGTTGATAGGTTTGAGGAAGTATTGATAGAGGAAGATATAATTCATATAGATGGTATCGGGGCATAGATTAGCAAATAATAAGGGTCAGACTTTGTAGCTATAGTCTGACCCTTTGCTTTCGGGGGATTGGGCTGTTGTGCAGCCCAATAAATGAAATAGACATTATAGATAGCTTTTAAGCACTTAATCCTTCTGTTTTTACAGCTTTGCTGTTGTAAATCTCTTGATCAAACTCACCTTCGGATTTTGCAACTATTACTGTACATACTGCGTCACCTGTTATATTTATGACTGTTCTGCACATATCAAGAATTCTATCTATACCGATTATAATTGCAATACCTTCAACAGGAAGACCAACTGCCTGGAGAACCATAGAAAGCATTACCAGACCAACACCCGGAACGCCTGCTGTACCGATTGATGCCAGTGTAGCTGTTGCTATTACAGTCAATATAGCCGTGAAGCTTAGCGGTATTCCATAAAGCTGTGATATGAATATTGTAGCAGCACCCTGCATTATTGCAGTACCATCCATATTGATGGTAGCTCCTAACGGAATGGTGAAGGATGCTATGGATTTATTGACTCCAAGGCCCTTTTCTGTGGTTTCAAGAGTAACCGGCAGTGTTGCATTAGAGCTGGAAGTTGAGAACGCAACTCCCATTGCAGGCCAGAATTTCTTGACGAATTGAACAGGATTCAATCTTGTAAAGACAGTCAACATACCGCCGTAAGTAAATACTGCATGAAGCAGTAAAGCAAACAGTACGCAGAACATGTATTTTATCAGCGGAGCCATTGCAGAGAAGCCTAGACCTGTAAATGTCTTGGCTATAAGGCAGAACACACCCACAGGAGCTATATACATTACAAAATCTACTATCTTCATCATAAGCTCGTTCAGCTGCTCGAAAAGCTCAAGTACTCCCTTGACCTTGCTTTTGATAGCAGCAAGTGCAACACCCACCAGCAGAGCATATACGATAATTTGAAGCATATCACCGCTTGTAAGTGAAGCAACCGGATTTGTAGGAACCATATCTATCAGAATCTGTACAAAGCTTTTTGCCTCAGCTATCTTAGGCTCTGTCTTTGCAAGGGATGACATATCCAGACCAATGCCGGGCTGTACTACCATTGAAAGCAATATTGCTATTGTAATGGCTATAGCTGTAGTAGCGAGATAAAAGCCAAGCGTCTTGACACCCATTCTGCCAAGCTTTCTAATGTCAGACACTGATGCTGCTCCATTAACTATGGATATGAACACTAAAGGTACTACCAGCATCTTGATGGCATTGATAAAAATGCCTCCAAACAGTGTAAATAAGTTGCTTACAAGAACAGTGTCCCTGAAGTATGATGGACCGATAGTATTGAGAATAAGACCTGTAATAAGACCGAATAACAAGCCCAGCAGTATTTTGCTGGTTAGACCCATTTTCTTCCCTTTCATAATATACCTCCCATTATTTAATATTAAATATTCCTAATAAAGTATATATGGAATGGTACAAATAGTAACAAAAAAGTACTAAAAAAAACTTTTCAATATTCTGAATTTTGAATAATGCAGATGACGATTATGTAATATTCTCAATTTTCATTATTACTTGAGTGACAGGATTTATATTTCACAGGGAAGATATAATATTGTCGAACAATGTTAAATGATATCTAAAACTGTCAGTATTGCTTGAACAAACAGAAAATTTTGTATAAAATGTAATTAATAGCATTATGACAGATAACCGGTAAACTTGCTTGCATAACCTTACAGGATGCCCTATGAGTTAGCAAAGCTCGTACAGGGCTTTTCTTTTGCAGGTGATTGCTGCAGGATTGCTGCTGAAGCTCTAATTAGCAAAATTAATTTTATATCATTTGTTTCAAGAAATTTTAAAGGGGGATGTGTAATGGATAACGTGATTCATGTCAAGGAGGAGAACTGTGTAGGCTGCAACAAATGCATCAGGTATTGCCTGGCTTTGGATGCTAATGTTTCCTACAATGTAGACGGAGATAACAAGGTTAAGGTGAATCCTGAAAAATGTGTGCTTTGCGGCAAATGTATCGAGGTTTGTGACCATGAAGCAAGGGATTTCACGGATGACACTGAACGTTTTTTTGATGACCTGGATAAAGGAAAGAAGCTGGCTGTTATAGCAGCACCATCCATTAGAACCAACTTTGAGAACTATGGAGGCTTATTTGGTTTTCTTAAATCGAAGGGGGTAGAAATCATATATGATGTTTCCTTTGGCGCTGATATTACGACCTGGGCTTATTTAAAGGCTATCAAAGACATGCAGCTGTCATCTGTCATCGCTCAGCCATGTCCTGCCATAGTGGGCTACATAGAGAGATATAAGCCGGAGCTGCTGGATAATCTCGCGCCAGTTCACAGCCCCATGTTATGTACGGCTATCTATCTCAAAAAATACGCCAATGTATACAATGATATTGCCTTTTTGTCTCCGTGCATAGCTAAAGTAAATGAAATTAGGGACATAAATACCGGAGGTTACGTTCAGTATAATGTAACATATGAGAAGCTGGAAAAATATCTGGAAAAGCATAGAATAAATCTTAGCGGATTTAAAAGCCAGGACTTTGAGGATATAGGCTGCAGCCTTGGCTTCCTATTCAGCAGACCGGGAGGGTTGAGGGAGAACGTTGAGGCAAAGATAAAGGGTGCCTGGGTAAGGCAGATAGAAGGTCATGAGCATGCTTATGAATATTTGAATGTATACGGAGAAAGACTGAAAAGCAAAAAGCCGATTCCTTTGCTGGTGGATATTCTGAACTGTTCGGCAGGCTGCAATATAGGTACTGCAACAACAAAGAATATCACAGTCGACGATGTAGACAGTAAGTTCAACGCCATGAAGGTACAGAAGCTGGCTGATAAAGGCAACAAGCTAATAACAAGGAAAATAGACTGGCTATATAAGTATTTTGATAAAACACTTAAGCTGGAAGATTTTATAAGACATTACAACAAAGGCTTAAAGGCAGAAGACTTAAAGGAGCCTACAGAGCAGCAATACGAAGAGATATTTGATAAAATGCATAAGCTGCATAAGAAGGAGAAGGAGCTGAACTGCTCTGCCTGCGGATACCATACATGCAGGGATATGGTTAAGGCAATATACAACGGAATCAACAGCATCAACAACTGTATGGATTATAACCGCAGAGAAATCAGCTTGGAAAGGAATGCCCTGGAACAGAAAAATAATGAACTTTTATTAAAGAACGAAGAAATCCATTCAATGCTGAATGAGGTCAGGGTGCTTAGTGATGAAAGACAAAACAGGGTCCAAGAGATTAACAAGATAATATCAAAGCTTACTGAAATATCTGAACAAACCTCTGCTGGAATACAAAAAATAAACGAACTGGTGGACGGTATAGCTGATCATACAAATAATGCATCTGACTTCGCAAGGGATGTGTCTGCATCTGTAAACAGTGTTGTGTTGGCAATGAAGGAAATCAATATTTCCCTTAACGAGATAAGTCAAAACTGCGGCCGCTCAAAAAATATCACCGCAGATGCTGAAATAAAGGCCAAAGATACAAACAGGATAATTGAAACACTCAACCTATCTTCAAAACAGATAGGTAAAATAGTAAAAGTAATCAATGATATAGCTGACCAGACAAATATGCTGGCTCTAAATGCAGCTATAGAAGCGGCTGGAGCAGGCGAGGCAGGAAAGGGCTTCGCAGTTGTGGCGGGAGAAGTAAAGGAGCTGGCAAAGCAAACGGCTGAATCCACGGAAGAAATTGGCGCTCAAATCGAGGTTATGCAGAAGAACATGTCTGATGCTGTAAGTGCAATGGGTACCATAATGCAAGTCATCGATGAAATGACCAGCATAACCAATACCATTGCAGCAGCTGTGCTGGAGCAGTCGGCGGTATCAGGGAATATCTCCAATGCCATTGTTGCGGCTGCCCAGAAGGTCAACCTGATTACTGAAAAAGCAAGCGAAATAGCAGTCAACTCGCAAATTGCAGCCAAGAGTGTTGCGGATGCCAACGTCGGAGTCAAAAAATTGGCAGAAACCGCTTCGGAGCTGTCCGTTATTTGACGGATAGCCGGGACTTTAAAAACGATGGAAGCGAGGTGAGTGTATGATGCAGGATGAAGAGTTCATTCAAGGCTTTATAGAAGAGGCAATAGGTCATTTGGATACGGTTGAAGCGGAAATCGTGAATATGGATACTGCAGGAGTCAACGCTGAAAGTATCAATAATATTTTTCGTGCCGTTCACAGTATCAAAGGTACATCAAGCTTTTTTGATTTCAAAAAAATAGTCGCTCTTTCACATGCTTTGGAGAATGTATTTGGTGAAGCGCGTTCCGGGAAGCTTGAGATAAACGAGGAGATTATCGACATACTGCTTTGTTCCAATGACTGTCTCAGAGTAATGGTCAACGACGTGGCCAATAGTGAGAGTGTTGATATAACAGTTCTTATGGACAGGCTGTCCTGTGCACTTCAAGGGAGTTCCTCAGAAAAGATTAAGACCTCGAAGGCATCAGAGCAGCCTTCCGGCAGCTTTGACTGCAGCAGCTTGGACTTGGAGGAAGCAAAAAAGTCCAGAATTTTAAGCGAAATTGAGCGGGGCTGCAGACTGTACCTACTAAAAAGAAGACTTTATAATGATTTTATCAACAAGGGAAACAGCATGCTGGAACTTCTCAAGGAAATACAATCCTTTGGCAGTGTCATAGATTGTCATGTTGATTTGGAAAGCTTGGAGGGGGATATCCATATCGAAATCCTATTTACGACAGTTCTGGAAATGGATATACTTCCCTCTGCTCTGACAGAGCCAAAAGAAGATATTTGTGAACTACAAGCAGTATGGAAAGCTGAAGAGAGTAAGCCTGCTGCAGCGGAAAAAATTGAAGAGCGTATCGCTGCAGCACATAGTCAGTCTGCTCAGGATGAGGCAGAAAGATCTATGCAGCAAACTAAATTACAGAATGTTGCAGTGGAAGACAGTATCAGAGTCAATATCACACTGCTTAACAGTCTATTAAATGTAGCCAGTGAAATGGTGCTGGCAAGAAATCAGCTTCTCCGTACAATGCAGCCCCATAGAAAATCAATACCCGGAATTGAAGTTATACTCCAGAACATCGACCATATCACAACAAATCTGCAAGAGAGGGTAATGCAGACCCGCATGCAGCCTGTTTCCAATGTTTTCAGCAAATTTCCAAGAATAATACGGGAGCTTGCCAAAAAAATGGGTAAGGATATACGGCTGGTGCTTGAAGGGTCTGAGGTCGAGCTGGATAAGTCCATAATAGAAGCCTTATATGATCCTCTGACACATCTTGTTCGAAACTCAATAGACCATGGAATGGAAATGCCTGAGGAGCGGACCGCTCTCGGAAAGCCCAGAACAGGGACGTTGAGTCTGAAAGCATACCATGAAAGCGGCTATGTATACATAGATGTAATAGATGATGGAAGAGGTATTGATCTGGAAAGAATCAAGGTGAAAGCCCTGGATAATGCACTGGTTGGCAAAGCCGACCTTGCACTCATGACCGATCAGGAAATCCTACAGCTGATTTTTAAGCCCGGCTTTTCGACGTCTGAAAAGGTTACTGATTTATCGGGACGGGGTGTCGGAATGGATGTGGTAAAGACCAACATAGAGAGACTAGGTGGAAAGATTGAAATATTTACAGTACAGAAGGCAGGCACCACCATTAGACTGCTGCTCCCTCTTACACTTGCTATCATTCCCTCGTTGATTGTGGAGGTGGAGAAGCAGAAATTTGCCCTTCCACAGATAAATATTCAGGAAATAGTCAGGATCAAAGCAAACGATCCTTCACGTAAAATAGAGTATATCAGCAATTCGGAGGTTATGAGGCTGAGGGGCAGGCTTTTGCCCATTGTACATTTGGCTGGCGTTTTAGGGCTGGAAAGAACCTATTTTGATGAGGCTGCCGGAGAAAGAAAACTTGAAAAAAGGAAGCACCTGTTTGATATGAGGCATGCCATACCCTCAGAAGAGAAAGAAAGCAAGCTGGCAGAGGAACTGGATGAAAAGCGAAGTGAATACGGCTCCGGGCACATAATCAGAATACTGGTTATTAAAATAGGCTCCAGGAGATTGGGTCTTGCAGTGGATACAATACATGAAAGTGAGGAAATACTTGTAAAGACTCTGCCGGCATATGTGAAGGAATGTAAATGCTACTCCGGGGTTACTATACTGGGAGACGGAAAGACAGCCTTGATTCTTGACCCCAGCGGAATAATAGAGAAAGCCAATCTGCATTATTCCGAAGGGCAGGATGAAAAAAGAGCTAACGAACGTGAGCAGGAAAAGATAAGCATGTATGAGTATCAGAGCGTGCTGCTGTTCAAGTGCTCGGGTCCTGAGACGCTGGCTATTGACATGAGCATGGTTTCAAGGGTTGAGGAGATAAGACCGGATGATATAGAAAGGATTGGAGACAAAGAATTTATACAGTTCAGGGGACAGGCTTTAAGAGTAATACGTCCTGAAAGTTTTCTGCCCTTAAACAACGAGAAGAGGGAAAGGGGCAAATATTTTGTTATAATACCAAAGCTGGTCAAGCATCCTATTGGTATTCTTATTGAAGAAATCAAGGATACGGTGCAAACCCGCATAAACATAGCTGAGGATGACGGGATAAAGACAAAGGGAGTTGTAGGGTCCAGCATTATTTGCGGCAGTATCGTGCTGCTTGTAAATATTTACGAGCTTTTTGAAATGGCTAGTCCGGAGCATTACAGAGTCGAAGCTGACACTAGACTGACAGAGAAGGTAACTATCCTTCTGGCAGAGGATACTCCATTTTTCCAGCGAATGGAGAAGGACTATCTTGAAAATGCCGGCTACAGGGTTATAGTTGCCCAGGATGGAAAAGAGGCACTGGAACTACTGAGTACACAACAGATAGATGTAGTGGTCAGTGACATTAATATGCCCGTAATGAGCGGACTGGAGCTTGTCAAGCGTATCCGTTCCGACAGCAAGCTTTGTACTCTGCCTGTAATAGCGCTTACATCACTCACCGGGGAAAAGCAAAAGAGTGAGGGTCTCGAGGCAGGCTTTGATGCTTATGAGTTTAAGCTGGACAGGTCTCGTCTGCTGGATATAGTTGGCAGGATTATAAAGGAAAGGAGGAGGACTATATGAAGGAAAAACTCCTGACCTTTTATATTGGTGATTGTTACTTCGGGATTAATGTTACGCTGGTTAAGGAAATCAACCGAAGAGTGGACTGGACTGCTGTCCCAGGCGCAAAGCCGCATATTATAGGCTTTTTCAATATGAGGGGGCAGATAGTCACTCTTTTTGACCTTGGTGTAATTTTGGGCTTGGACAGGGGTGACAGACAGACAGGTGCTCCCTGCATAATTCTGAAAGCTCCCAAGGACCCAAACCAGGTGGGATTTCTTATAGACCGTTCGGGAGATGTAATTGAAGTTGAAAGGGATGATTTTGAAGCTCCGCCGGCTAATATTGGCTCAGTGGAAGGTGAATACATCGATAGTATAGTGAAATTGAAGGAGGAGCTGCTGATAGTCCTCAATACCGGGAAAATATTCAGCAATCACGGAAGCATTGAAATCTGAGACCTTAAGCAAGGGGTGTTAATTTGGAAAAGCTTAAAACACTAATCGTAGAAAATAGCAGCACCTACAGAAAATTCTTCACGGAAGCAGTTAATGATACAAGCTTTGGCATCGTAGAGCAAGCCGTATGGGATACTGATATTATGTTCAGCTTGATGTCACAAAAAAAAATAGATGTAGTTCTGATTGATGCTGATTTACTTACCAGGACGGGGACAGGTGTCTTGAAACGTCTGACCCGGGAGCATCCCGAGGTTGAAATGGTCATCATCGGCAATGAGAGTGCCGGAGGTGACAGTATTACAGATTATATAGTGAAGCCCAGTGAGGATAATTTAACTAAAAACATGGCAGTGATAAAGAATCAGCTGCAGACAATATTTGCACAAATCAAAGTTAGGAGCTTTACCGCTGTTCCTGCAGCAGGAGGTGTAAGCAAGCCTTCTGAGGTCAAAGGTCCTATAGCAGACAGCAGAGAAATACTGGATAGAATAGTGCAGGAAGGTATTGATCTGGTATTGATCGCTTCTTCTACCGGGGGGCCTATGGCCCTTGAAACACTTTTTCACAAGCTTCCTGCAGATTTTAAGGTACCGGTGCTGGTTGTACAGCATATGCCTTCAGGGTTTACCAAAGCTCTTGCTGAAAAATTGGACAAAAAGCTTACTCAGGAGGTCAGAGAGGGTAAGAATGGAGAGAAGGTACAGCCGGGTTACGTATTCATTGCCCCGGGAGACCGGCATATGATCGTTGATAAGGAAGATGACAGCAATAGAAAAATACGCTTGCTTGACACATCTTCTGTCAACGGTGTCCGCCCGTCTGCCGATGTTCTTTTTTACTCTGCAGCAAATGCATACAAAGGAAAGAATGTATTGGCGGTAATACTTACGGGTATGGGAAATGATGGTATGCAGGGAGTGCTTGAACTGAAGCAGAAATGCAACTGCTACTGCATTATACAAAGTGAAAGTACATGTGTCGTATACGGTATGCCTAAGTGTGTGCATGAAGCCGGACTGTCGGACGAAACAGCTGATATTAAGGATATTGGCTTCAGAATATACCAGATTTCGAAGGGCAGGCGGTGATAAATATGAATAATTACAGCAGTCCTGCAGGGTTTGCTATGATACAGCAGCTGATTGAAGAGAAATGTGGAATTGCCTTAAGCAGAGAAAAATCATACCTTTTGGAAAACAAGCTATCCAGACTTCTTCCACAATACGGATTATCAAGTTTGGAGGAGCTTTACCTGAGAGCTTGTTTGGAGGAAAGTCCGGAAATTATTGAGGAGATTATTGAAGCCGTTGCAATTAATGAGACCTTCTGGTTTAGAGACAGAACTCCCTGGCAGATAATCGAGGATATGCTCCTGCCTGATTTTGTCAAAGTATACAGGAATAATCTAAAGGACAAGTTGAGGATATGGAGTGCTGCATGCTCCAACGGACAGGAGCCGTACTCAATAGCTATGTGCATAAACAGATTTCTGCGGATAAATAACATAACGGATGTTCCGGAGGATAATATTGAAATACTTGCTACTGATATATCAAAAAATGCCATATTAAAGGCAGCTGCCGGAGAGTATGACGGAATATCGGTTTCCCGTGGGCTGGAGGATCAATACAAGTATATGTATTTCAGTAAAGCCGGCAGAATATGGAAGCTTAGCGAGGAAATAAAAAGAAGGGTCGATTTCCGTCATTTCAACCTCATAGGAAATGATTATCCGGACAAGCTGTATGATATTGTTTTCTGCAGAAATGTTTTGATATACTTCTCAGGAAGATTCAAAAAGCACGTAATGGAGGGAATGGCAAAAGCTTTGAAGCCCGGAGGGGTATTGTTTATCGGAAGCTCGGAGCTGTATGAGGATTACAGTAAGTATTTTTCTATGGAGCAGCATCAAAACGGTATTTATTATAGAAAAAGGGAGTGAGCATATGGATTTCAGACCTAAGATTTTGTCGGTTGACGATTCTTCTACAATCCGTAAAGTCATAAAAAACGCTGTGCAGGAGTTGAATTATACCGTTTTGGAAGCTTCCAGCGGAAGTGAAGCACTAATGGTGCTTTCAAAGGAGTATGAGAGTATCAAGCTGATTCTGCTTGATTGGAACATGCCCGAGATGAATGGTCTGGAGCTCTTGAAAGTTATAAAAAAGGAAACCTTGTATAGAAGCATACCTGTTATGATGGTAACCACCGAAGGAGAAAAGGAGAACATTGTGAAGGCAATTCAAGCCGGAGTAGCCAATTATCTTTTAAAGCCCTTTACTGCAGAAGAGCTTGCAATCAAGGTTAAGCAGTGTGTGGGAAGGGGGAAATAGATGAAGGATATAGACTATACAAGACTCCAGCAGGTTGAAGTTGACGATGTGGGTGTTTCAGGCTTTTACTTTTCCAATACAATAAAGGATATTATGCGGACAATGACAGGTTTGGAGGTATTTGAAGAAAAGGTAACGGGAGAAGTCCTGAAGGAAATAAAGCAGCAGATATCAGGAGTAATAGTCATTACAGGACCAAAGAATATAATGTTTTCTTTAAGTATGTCTGAGTATAGTGCAAAAGGAGTAGTGTCATCAATGACAGGCATAAAAATGGAGGAACTGGAGTGGGAAGACCTTATTGATGGCATTGCAGAGCTTGTTAACGTTGCGGCTGGAAAAATAAAAGCTAAACTGTGTACCTCTGGTGATAACTACATATGCATGCTGCCATATACGATCTATGGAGATAACCACCATATTATTCATAAGAACAAAAAAGCCTCTTTGCTCAGAATGTATCATAATGACAGACTGGTAATGCTTGCACGTGCTTATTTCATATAATAAAAAATATAAGCCAGCAGCCTCGAACAACAGCTTGCAGCTATATTCTTTGGGATTACTGGCTTATATTTTGTTATTCTATCTCCACTCTGTTGCGGCCGTTTTGCTTGGCTTTATAAAGTGCTTTGTCCGCTCGGACTATTATTGCGTTTTCATCATCCCCGTTTTTGTAAACAGTCAAACCTATACTGCAGGTAATTCTGTTCTCAGTGGTAAAGGTATACTCCTCGATAATCCTCCTAAGATCTTCTGCAAATGACATTGCACTTTTAATGCCGGTCTCAGGGCATAGTATAAGGAATTCTTCGCCTCCCCATCGGGATGCATAGTAATTCTTCCTGATGCTGTCAAGTAATACCCTTGCAAACTCTGCTAGTACTGAGTCTCCTGTCTGATGTCCGTATGTGTCGTTAACCTTTTTAAAATAATCTATATCCAGAAGCAGAACTGCCATTTCCTTGCCGTTTTGACAGGTGCTTTTAAGCTCTTGATTGAGTATTTCTTCCAGCTTGAATCGGTTGTTGAGTTTGGTCAGTCGGTCAGTAGTTGATAGTTTTTCCAGTTCCTTATTCTTCAGAGCCAGTACAGCATGTGCTTCTGCCAGTCTGTTCTGGGTTGCTTTTAGTTCATTGATCCCTACAGCTATAGAGTACTTGACCAAACGTCCGTCAGGCCAGGTCAGGCACTTTTCCTGAAGCTGATACCAACTGTCGTCCACAGCATTATAATTCTCAAACACAATGGTGTTTTCGTTGGGCTTCCTGTCCGGACTTAGCAGCAGAGGTATCTTGCAGAAATAACATGGCTTCTCTTCACCATAGATGCTTTCATGGCATTTTCTGCCTATAAAGTCACCTCTTTTTTCAATCATAAACCTGTTCATATATACTATCTCGCAATTTTCTACATCAACGACATAGATCCCGAAGGGTATTATATCGAATAATGCCTTAAACATATTATTCTCAAGCATTTTTAACACCATACTTTTCATAAGTTTCTTCCAGGACTGACTTGAGCCTGTCGGCATCAAAGGGTTTCAGAAGGTATCCCTTGGCACCTGCACCTATGGATTCAATAACAATTTGCTCCTGCCCATGGGAAGTCATCATTACTACCAGAGCATTGGGGTCATATTCTATCAGTTTTTTTGTTGCCTCCAATCCGTCCATATCCGGCATTGTTATATCCATTGTCACTATATCCGGTTTATATTTTCTATATTCAGAAAGGGCAAGCATACCAGAGGTTGCAGTGGAGACAACATTATGTCCTGCATTAACCACCATTTCGGCCAGTCTTTTTATAGTTATTTTGGAATCGTCCACGATTAGAACATTCAAAGCCTTCATTTTACAACACCCTTTCTCGCATAAAAAATTTATTATACAGTTCACCGGGAGTGACACAATACACTGTCATAGAGCCTGCCTCCGTGCTTATTTGAGATCTGTAAAACCTTGTACTCTTATATCTGGAAATGCTCTTTACTTCATTAATAACCAGAGGTGTGGATATTTTGAAGGCTACTCCGGGCTTCTGAAATCTGGCCAGTGCATTCCCAACTACAATGTTTATCATATCTCCGGCTGTCTCTTCCACATACATCTCTCTTTCGTCCTCAGGGATTTCGATTCCTAAGGAGTACTGCTCAAACAGCCTGTCGATAAGTTCCCTGTCAAAGCTGAAGGCAAGTACCGTTTTAGTGCCGTCTTCAACAGTGAGTATCGCTGTCATGCTTTTTAGCACAAGACTTTGGGATTCATGAAAGTCAATAGTGTCTGAAAGCTCTGTAATGCCCCCTTCTTCTTCAAGGAAGGATTTCGTTCTCTTAACTATTGCCTCCATAAAGATTCTGGCATCTGAATCAGATTCGAATACACAGGCTGCGTTTACGGCCAAAACCACACCCCCTTATGCGAATTTTCCTGAGAATATTTTATTAATATATTTTCGACATGCTTCATATAATTCCTTTGTTATTCAACAAATTTCGACTATCTTTCTAAAAATTACCTTAAGTAAAATGACTGACTATGAAAACAGATAGCCAGCTGTTGAGAAGACTCTTTCACTATTTCGGACTTTCAAAAATACAGCTCAAATATTATAATAATATTTATATAGACATTGAGCTTCAGGGTATAACAATATACTGGAGCCGGAGCAATTGTTATTTCAGAAAACCTTAAACTTTGAATACAGACTGGAGTACCCTTGGAAGTGTAAGCGTCAGTTTCTTTAGATATACTCTGAGTAAATAAATAGCCAATGCTTTTGTATATGCAGGCAGAATGTGTAAGTTTATTAATAGGGGGATTTTTATGAAGATTATCACTTTGTATGAAAACAGAGCTATCTCAAAAGAGTACAAAAACAATCATGGATTATCGCTTTATATTGAGACAGCAAATCATAAGATACTGTTTGATACGGGGAGGGATGCTTCATTTTCTTATAATGCAGGTAGGCTGGGTATAAATCTTGAGGACATTGACATTGCATTTATATCTCACGGACACTATGATCATGGTGGTGGGCTGGAAACATTTCTGAAGCTCAATAAAAAAGCGAAGATATATATGGGCAGGGGCGCCTTTGATCATCATCTTGTTAAGCTGTTAGGGATTTTCAAGCATGACATAGGGTTGAAGAAGGGGCTGTCCGGTAGCAGCAGGCTTGTATTCGTAAATGAAAGCGTAAATATCGATGATGAGCTGATTGTATTTGGCAGTGTAAGGGGAAACAAGCTGCTGCCGAAAGGTAACAGCAGGCTTTTAAAAGAATACGGTAAAAAGAATATTGACAAAGACGACTTTGAGCATGAAATAAACCTCCTGGTTAAAGAAAACGGCAGCTACAATCTATTCTGCGGCTGTGCCCATAAGGGAATAGTCAATATAATGGAACGAGCAAAAGAAATAACAGATAGTGATTTGCGTTCAGTAGTTGGCGGATTTCATCTAATGGGCATGGATACAAAGGATTCCGATTCAAAAGCCTTTTTAGATGAGCTTGCAAGCATTCTAAGCAGCAGCAAAGTAAAACAGTATTATACCTGCCATTGTACCGGTGAAGAAGCTTATGGCTACTTAAGTCAAAGGATGAGCAACCTGGGCGAACTGAAAACAGGAATGATTGTTGAAGTGTAGCCCTTATACCTGAACAGACTCTGTTGAGCTGTCAGGGTATGCTTTAAACATATTATTGACTAGATTACTAAAGCTTATCAAATAACTATAAGCCATCGATTTTTAATCGCTGGCTTTTTTATAATTTCATTAATGATTTTTATGATTAGTGTTACACTCCACTATATCCCTTATTTACTCGCATAGAGACGTTATTAATGCTGTATATTTTGCACATTTTTCTGCAATAAGTGCTCCGATACATAAAGTACCAGATACATAAAGTATATATGACAAAGAGTTTTATTAAAGGTATTGAGCCATACAAATCATTTACTGCTTTTCCAGCAGGTTTACAACTGTCTTAACACAAATATTTATCATCGCATCCCTGTTTAAGCTATTACTGTTGAAAATAAGCTCATGGCAAGTCAAATCAATAAACAAATAAGCACAGTAGAAATTTTCTCTTTCATAGATTAGGTCATAACCCAGAGTTTTAAACAAATCAATAAATTTTTGAACTATGGTTTGCTGCTGATTACTTAAATATGCCCTTATATTTTCATCCAGATGACCTAAGGCAACAACTTCTTCGTGAAAGCTCTGCGATATATTATGACTCTCGATAAATGCATCAATTAACTCTCTGATAATCTCGTTCAAGCTGTGTTCTGCAGAGTAAAATCTAGCCAGTCTATTTATTATAATATTTGATATCATTTCAGAGTAATTGTTAAGGACTTCAAAAAATAATGCTTGCTTATCTTCAAAATAGGCATATAGACTTCCGGTGGATATTCCCGCCTGCTTGGCAATTTCAGCTGTGTTTGTATTATAGTAACCCTTTTCGCTAAACACTGAAAAAGCAGTATTGATAAGTTTATTTTTCTTCTCTATTGACCTTTTTTGCTTAGGTATTCTGATTTCTCTTTTCACATTATCACTCCAAGATTTAATCATAATTTGTCTTGTATACTGCTGATAAGATTAATATAACTATAGTATTTGACTACATTACACTTACGCCTGAAGGTGTTCAGACCTTATGATATGAGTATCGCAGCTATTATGTAGCCTTATGTCAGCTATTCAATAGCTCTAATCTAATATTAAGTCAATTATAATATAATGTCAACAAACATGAAACATATTTCATATTATTATTGACAAATGGTGATATTAAATATAATATAAAATATGAAATATGTTTCATATTAATAAGTTAGTAAAGGGGTATTTGATATGTATAATAAAAGATTTATAAGCGGACATCATGAAATACATCCTGATTCAGCAGTTAATTTTCAGCTTAACAGATGGATAAGCTATCTTGGAGAAGATGCACTGCAGGAGATTAGAGAAATAGCACCAAGACTTACAGATTTCAATAATTTTACAAAAGAATTTATTATTTTGGGGAATAAGGCATTATTGGAGGGTAGGACTCTACATGCCGCATATTATTACAGATCAGCTGAATTTTTTATGTTCTCCGATAATAAAGATAAACAGAAATACAGAAACAGATTTCTGGAGCTGGTTAGACAGTATTTCAAATTATCTGATAAGGATTATTCAATGATCCCATATAAGGATGATAGTATAACAACTACTTTACCGGCCCTAAGATTAAGACATGATAACCCTATAGATACCTTGGTTATATTTGGTGGGTCTGACAGCTATATCGAAGAATTTATACCTATACTTATTGATTTGAGAGACAGAGGATTCGATATAATCTGCTTCGAAGGGCCAGGCCAAGGATGTGTTCTTGAGGATCATAGAGTATATTTAACCCATGAGTGGCATAAGCCTGTGAAGTCTGTACTTGACTATTTCGGACTTGATGATGTAACACTTATCGGTATATCAATGGGCGGCTGTATGGTTATCCGTGCCGCTGCATTCGAAAAAAGAGTGAAGAGAGTGGTTGCCTTTGACATCTTATACGACTCTAATGTTTGGATTAAGAAATTCAGTCCATCTATGCAGTTAATGTTCAGATGTCTTTTTAGGTTTAAAGCAAAGGGGATAATAAACAGCATTATGAAAAAAGCAATGAAAAGGAACATGCTGTTTGAATGGGCTATAAAGCATGCCATGCATATAGTCGGTGTAGATACTCCATACGATTATTTTGCAAGGCTTGACAGGTATACAACAAAAGAAGTATCTGAGTTAATTACTCAGGATGTATTGTTAATGGCAGGAAAAGAGGACTATGCAGTTCCGGTTTTACAGTTCTATCAACAGATAGAAGCATTAAAAAATGTGAGATCACTGACAGCTAGATTGTTTACTAAAGAGGAAAATGCACAGAGCCACTGTCAAATAGGAAACCTGCCTCTGGCTTTGGATACTATTACAAACTGGATAGAACAGACAAAGCGAAGCTATATATAGTAGTTCTCAGGCGGTAGTAATAGCTGTGACGCTGTTCTTTGCATTCCGAGTTTACTTATTTTGTGTAAAAGCTCCGGAATGGTATTAATAATTCCTGACTCTCTTGTGCTATATAATTAAAGAAAAAACACATATAATCAATGTTTACCGATTTTTATTTTGTTTATCTTGTATAATAGAATTAATGCTAACATCTCTGAAGGAAACTCCGTCTGCAAATAGACTATATAGAGTTTAATGGCAAGTAATAGCATAATCGGGCTGCCGAAAGCGGTGAAGTACTGAGACATTCATCAGAAATATAAAAACATAATTGGGAGGGGAGTTATTGAAATGGAAGATATTATATTACGCAAAGAGACAGCATCTGACTATCATAGCGTTGAAGTGCTTACAAGAGAAGCCTTCTGGAATCACCATGCTCCAGGCTGCAACGAGCATTATCTGGTACATATATTGAGAGCTTCTGATGCTTTTATAAAGGAGCTGGACTATGTTGCAGAGCTTGATGGCAAAGTCGTAGGAAATATAATGTATGCAAGGTCCAAAATAGTAGGCGACTGCGGTGAGCAGCATGAGGTTATTACCTTTGGACCGGTATCTGTGCTTCCTGAATACCAGAGTAACGGCATCGGAGGAAAGCTTATAGAGCATACTTTAGAAGTTGCAAAGGGACTTGGATACAAAGCTGTACTTATATATGGCGATCCTGACTATTACAGCAGATTCGGCTTTGTTGAGGCTGAAAACTATAGAATCGGAACTCCGGGCAATATGTATGCTGTTCCGCTGCAAGCGCTGGAGCTGTGCCCTGGTGCACTGGCTGACTGCTCAGGACGTTTTTTTGAGGATCCGGTATATGATATTGATGAGAAAGCGGCAGAGGAGTTTGACGCTGCTTTTCCTAAAAAGGAAAAGCTAAGCGGCTTGCCTTCACAAGAGAGATTCTTGCAGTTGGTCAACATGAAAAAACCTAGATAATTTCAAAAAACAGAGATCCGTAATCACGATTAAGCTTGATTTTGGGTCTTTTCTTTTTGACTTGTCTGCATAGGGACTTAGGTTACAGGATTTGAATCTGTGCCATGCGAGCTCCGCTGCAGTACTACGGATATTATAAGGAGGATGGAGCAGAATACAAAGTAGAGCTTCAGGCTCTATATGTGTTAATTCAAGTAGACTAGTTTTTGCAGTGAGTAAATTATTTTTATTCGATTCCACTCTGCTTCCTTTTCAGACGACTTCTGTTTCTTGATGATACATATAAGTTCCCTGCTGTATCCAAACCTGCATAGAATACGTCCTCAACACTATAGTAATTCTGAGCACGGAGCTTCTGTAACAGCCATTCCCTGTCAAGGTTTACACCTTCCAAATTTTCTGTAAGCACTTTTCCATCCATAATAATATCGGTCATAAGTCCGTTATAAGCTGTCGGTATATTCAAATCAGATGGAGTTACAGGCTGTTTCTGTGACTTCTTTAAAACTGACAGCTTGCCGTCTGTCTCAAGTACCGCGTATTCTACATCTGCAATCGAAAAAGCATCCTTCTCCCTTAGCAGCATCAGCAAATTATCCAAGCGTAACCTGGTTGTTTTCAGGTTCTCATAAATGATCTTACCATTTTCAATCACAATAATGGAACCGAAGTCAATGAGCTTTCTCAGCAGGAAGCTCTTCAGAAGAAGGAATTGTACGGTTATTGTCATAATTGTGAGTACCGTCAGTACGGTCAGACCTGAAACTAAAGGCATATCCTGATTAACAGATATATTTGCAACAACAGAACCTACAATGATTGCAACGACAAAATCAAAAAAAGTTACCTGTGCCACCATTTTTCTTCCCATTTTACGTGTTGATATTAAGAGTACGGAATAGGCAATTAGTGTTTTAACGGCCGATTGTATGATTTCTTGAACCACGTAACATACCTCCTGCATTGTAAAAAAAAGTTAATGTGTTTCTACTGGAGATATTTCTATAATTCACTGCATGGAAACGGTAATTGCTGTGAGCGTATCTGTTATTTTCTCTTTTGCTGAAAAAAATCAATTCTCTTCCCGCTAGGGATATTCAGCATTCTGCTCTTTGGCTCATATATTTTTTGTGAAGTATAGATGCCATTATGTCCTGAGAATATATAGCTGATTACACAGGCGATAAAGAAAAAAATAACCCCTTTTCCTTTAAACATTTCTATACTTAATATAAAACTGGAAATCGGTGCGTTAGCAGCACCACAAAACACAGCAATAAGACCAATCCCTGCGAGGAAGGAGGTTGGAAGACCAACTATCCCTGATAGAGTATTTCCAAGGGTTGCACCAATAAAGAAGAGAGGTATGGCTTCTCCGCCTCGAAAACCAGTTCCCATAGTAACTGCTGTGAAAATTAGCTTAGCTAAAAAAGCGTAAGCGGGTACATGTCCCTCAAAGGCATCGGTTACCAGCTTTAAACCACGTCCGGTATAATCCCTTGAGCCTACAATATGAACTAATGCTATAATAGTTAGTCCGCCCACCATGCCAATCAACACCGGGTCCTTGATATATTTTTTGGAGAGGTTTTCTATATTATGTCTCAGCTTACTGTAAAGGACACTTGTAAAGCTAAAGAGAATTGATAAGATAATTATCTTTATTATAGTATCTGCTGCCACAGACGGTATCTCATGGATAATATGCCGGTCAACCGGAGCTCCCCATGCCTTCGTTGTAAAATAGGCCGTAAAGGTGGATATAAAGCAGGGAATCAGCGCTTCATACTTCATATGTCCTACAGAGACGGCTTCTATTCCGAAAACTGT
Organism: Bacillota bacterium; assembly: GCA_049322695.1. Taxonomy (GTDB): domain Bacteria; phylum Bacillota; class Clostridia; order Lutisporales; family Lutisporaceae; genus CALGKJ01. The sequence goes on from JBMORW010000058.1 coordinate 27,632, forward strand.
TCCGCATATAGGCGCACTAAAGGCGGAGCCAAACCCGCTGCTTATTCCGCTTATAAAGAGAATTCTCTGATCAGCTTTGTCTACCTTGAACAGCCGGGTAACAGCTGCGGTTATACTGCCGCCCATCTGCACTGCAGCAGCTTCTCTGCCTGTTGACCCCCCAAACAGATGGGTAATAAAGGAAGCGAAAAATGCCAGGAAGCCCATTCGGATAGGAACAGTTCCCTGGCCGTTGTGGATATAATCCAGTACGACGTTGTTGCCTTTGTCAGACTCCTTGCCGAAATGCTTATATATATATCCTATGATAATTCCTCCAATGGGGAGGAAATATAGTAGGGCAGGATTCGCCTCACGGATGTCTGTAAGATACTGTACAGTTATTTTAAAGAAAGCTGTTGTTGAACCTACCGTTACTCCAATAATGCTTCCCCACAGTACCCATTTGAACAAGGTTGTGAGGAAGGTGATATACTTATGTTTTCCGGTGTTATTTTTCAATGTACTCTCCATATAAGTTTTCTCCAAACACACAAGCTATTTATTTTTCTGGTTTAATTGATTGTTATGATTGATATAATCCAGTCTGTCAGTCAGATACTGAATATGTTTCTCAATATCAGCTTTCATACTGTTAAACATTTGCTTTGCCTGCTGGTCTTCTGTTGACTCAGCCATCAATGCATAACTACCCCTCATCGATTCACAGGTAGCCATTGCTTTTTGTAAATCACTTTGAACTGTCATTATAATCACTTCTCCTTTATCGGGATTAGTATTACCAATTAACTTCTTAGTATTCAGCAACACAGTTACCTAGCTCCGTATATTGGAGACTTAATGGACAGATACTATATTTATCCTTAACAAGTATGGTCTTTATCTAAAAACAAACAAGCCAGCATTCCTTAAGAATACTGGCTTTCATCATTCATAACTGGTCTGGGTGACAGGATTTGAACCTGCGACCTCTTGAACCCCATTCAAGCGCGCTACCAAGCTGCGCCACACCCAGAAAATCGATACGTATAATAATATATCACAGTTATACTTAAATTTCAACAGGAATTACCTGCTTCCTGTTTTCATATATGCTTGTTTTCCTATTAATATATAGTAATTTAGCACTATTTTAATACATTTTTCATATTTTATGCATTTTTTGAAGGATAAAACAAAACTTTGGAGAAATATAATACGTTAGCTATTGCGCAACAATAGTCGTTGCTAATTAGAAATAGTGTAGAGGTGCAATAGAAATGGAAAGGACACGCAAGAGAAAAAAGAAGAAAAATACTTCAATATACATATTTCCAGTATTATTTGCCATAATATGCATATCTTATATGTTCAGATTTTTATATTATAATCTGTCCACCGAGGTTGTGACTTATGACAGGGTGGAAAACACCATAAGCACAAAGGCTGTGTTTGTCAGGAAGGAGTTTGTTACAACCCTGCCTGAGGAGATCAACAACAGCTATCAGATAAATGAAGGAGTCAGAGTTGCATTTGGCACAAAAATACTGGAAATCTCAAAGACAAGCAACACTGACGCGAATATATCCTTGAAGATTGCAGAACTTAACAAAAGAATAGAAGAGATAAAGAAATCTGAAATAGATAATAACTTTTTTTCCTCTGATAAGGAAAAGGTAGAAGCTAAAATCCTGGAAAAAGTTACTGAAATAAAAGCAATTTCCAGTTCCGGTGATTTTAAGAGACTTGAAGAGCTAAAGACTGATTTGGCAGGCAATCTTTATAAAAAGTCCTTGATATACGGAAAAGGCAGCTTTTCAGGAAAAAACATCGAGCAGCTTACCGCAGAAAAGGCTACTCTGGAAGAAATATACAAGAACAGCATGGATGTCGTATTTGCACAGTGCAGCGGTATTGTAAGCTACGAGCTGGACGGATATGAACAGCTGCTGAATCCGATAAATCTCGAAAGCTTCAACATCAGCGGCATTAAGGATATTATAAGCGGCTTGTCCGAAAAGGCCAATAAGGGTCAGGAGGAGAAGCAGCAGGGAATAAAGGTTATTGATAACTTTGACTGGTATATATGCAGTATCATAAGTGAGGCAGATGCAGAGGGGCTGGAGAAGGGGAGAAGGATTAAGCTGAGGCTCAAGGGAGATGCAGACTCAGAAATCAACTGCAGCATAGTGAGCATTTCGGAGGCGGAAAACGGAGAGAGACTCATAGTACTCAGATGCGGAGAAAGGCTTGAAGACTATTATAAGCTGAGAATAGCAGATATTGAAATAGTGAAAAACTATTTTGAAGGCTTTTCAGTACCATCAGTATGTATAGTCACGAAGGATGGAATGACCGGAGTATATGTGAACAAGAGCGGGATAGTCAAATTCGTTCCAGTAGAGGTCATAGTAAATTCCGGAAAAGACTCCATAGTGAAAAATATAAATGAAAATGAGCTTGATAACAATGACCTATGGCATAAGCTGAAGGTGTTTGACGAAGTTATAAAATCTGTTAACAGGGTAAAGGAAAACCAGATAATACCCGGCAGCATATAGGAAGGTGAAAGGTTTGGACTATATCAGAAGTAACATTGACAGAATAAAAGAAAACATAAACAACGCCTGCGGGAGAGTGGGCAGAAATCCTGCAGAAGTGGAAATAATAGGTGTTACAAAGACAATAGATATAGATAGAATCAACTATGCACTTGAATGCGGAATTACCAATATCGGTGAAAACAAGGTACAGGAACTGACGGATAAATATGAAAAGATTCAAAAAAATGTAAAATGGCACCTTATAGGCCATTTACAGACCAATAAGGTTAAATATATAATAGATAAAGTAGATTTAATACACTCCCTTGATAGTATAGGGCTTGCAGAGGAAATAGAAAAAAGGGCTGCAAAAGCCGGCTTGTTAAAGGAAGTTATGGTGCAGATAAATGTGGCACAAGAGGAGTCGAAATTCGGAATAAGCTTGGAGGAGGCGGATTCTTTTCTGGAAAAGCTTCTAAGGTTTAACAATCTGAAAGTTGTAGGACTTATGACTATAGCACCATTTTTGGACAACGTTGAAGAAGTCAGGCCGTTTTTCCGATTATTAAAAGAGAAGTATGTTGAATACTCCAGAATTACGGGAAAAAATATTGAAATGAAGTATCTCTCAATGGGTATGACGAATGATTATGAGGTGGCGATAGAGGAAGGAGCCAATCTGGTCAGGATAGGTACAGGAATTTTTGGAGCAAGAAACTATAATGTATAGCATTTTTTTATATATAATTTTTATGGAGGTATTTATATGTCGAATTTTTTAAACAAGGTATTATATTTTATGGGTATAGGCGAAAATGAGGAAGAGCATGAGGATGAGGTTGCGGCTACAAAGCCGGTAATTGAAGCTGTTCCTACCACAACAGGCATAAAGAAGAACAACGTGGTAAATATCCATTCTGCAACTCAGCCTATAAAGGTTGTACTGATGGAGCCTACCAGCTATGATGAAGTACAGGAGATTTGCAATAATCTGAAAAGCAAAAAGCCTATCATAGTAAACTTTGAAAATGTCGACAAGGAGCTTGCAAGAAGAATGGTGGATTTTATCAGCGGAGCCGTTTTTGCATTGGATGGTACAATTCAAAAGGTATCAAATGGCATAGTGGTTGTAGCTCCGTCAAATGTTGATATTATGGGTAAGATAAAAAGCGGCCTGAATGATGAGGACTTTGACCTTGAAGGTATATTCAGCTGGCTGAAATAATAAATAAAGAAAGCGGGATAATATGTCATTTTTAATTATTAGAACAGTTGATATTTTTCTTAATCTGCTCAATTTACTTATTTTGTTGAGAATAATATTTTCAATAGTGAGGATTGATCCCAGAAACAGATATTACCTGATGGTGTATCAGCTTACAGAGCCTATACTGGAGCCCTTCAGAAAGCTTATACATAAGCTGGGCATAGAGACTGGCATGTTTGATTTCTCACCACTGGTAGCTTCGTTATTCCTACACTATCTTGTTAAGCCTGTTTTGATCAGTCTGCTTTATATGTTTATCAGGTAATGTTATGTACGAAAGAAATCTTGCAGAAAAATACAAGGATTATGATGACAGGCTGCTGGTAAACAGCATTCTGGATGCAGCTGAATACTGTGTGAAGAATTTTACCGTAAAGCATACACACTTTCTTGATCCCAGACAGCAGAATATCACTGCGGAAATACTGGGTAAGCTTAAGGGAGTATGCTATTTCTTTGATGGAGGAATAGAAGAAGCTGAAAGAAAAATCTGCTTCCTATATCATGAGGATATTGATAATATTTCTGCAGATACAGCTATAAGCAAAATTAGATTTAGCTGGTTTGAAGCCGGCAAGAAGCTGTCTCACAGAGATTTTTTGGGAAGCTTTATTGGAAGCGGCATAAAAAGGGAAATGATTGGAGATATTATTCTGGAGGATAATGCTGCATATCTGATATGCAAAAGTGAGATTTTAAGCTTCATATTGTTGAATATAAGCAGAATAGGAAATATTGCAGTCAGATCTCAAGTGATGCAGGATGATATTCGAAAAACTGATAACTACAAGCATATCAGTACAACAGTATCATCGCTGAGGCTTGATTGTATAATCGGCAGTGCTTATGGCATTTCAAGATCTAAAGCACTGGAAGCAGTCAAGGGTGGTAAAGTGAAGCTGAACTGGGAAGATACTGACTCTCCATCCAGGGAGGTTAAGCCGGGTGATACGATTTCACTTAGAGGTAAGGGAAGGGCGGTACTTGAAGAAGTATCCGGCAATACCAAAAAGGATAGAATCAAAATATCAATCAAGAAATTTATTTAGGGAGGGTTAAGCAATGTTAACTCCAATGGATATACACAATAAGGAATTCAAGAAGGTTTTCAGAGGATTCAAGGAAGAGGAAGTAGACGAATTTCTTGATAAGGTAGTAGCTGATTTTGAGAGGTTATATAGGGAAAATGGTGAGTTAAAGGATAGAATCAACATAGTCAATGAAAAGGTCGAAAGCTATTCGATGATGGAGAAAACTCTTCAGAACACTCTTCTGGTCGCACAAAGCACAGCAGAAGAGGTTGTGTCTGCAGCAAGAAAAAAAGCTGAAAATATTATTAAAGAAGCAGAGGATCAGGCAAAAAAGATAATTGAGAACGCAAACTCAAGTGTGGTTGATATTCACAGGGAATATGAGGTTTTGAAGAAAGAGGTACAGGTTTTCAAAACAAGATTCAGAACTCTGTTGGAAGCTGAACTGGAAGCACTGAATACCAATTTGGCAGACTAAATAAACATATATCGAATTGTAACTCTTTCATAGCAAATATGGAGGAGTTTTTTACTATCAAAAACCAAATACCATAAACCAGATACCAGATAACAGGAGACTGGGACTAGGGAACAGGGGTCAAGTGCTCGTAACAAACAACCCGTCCGCTTACATAAACGGTACTCGCAACAAAGGAAGCTGCTTTTAGTTTCTATCTGTAATCTGTTATTTGTTAATTGATATTTGATATTTATTGTGGGATAATATATTCTGTAATTTACAAGGGATAAGTGTTCAAGCAGGAGGAAGCTGAATGGATTTAAGATATATAGGGAAAAATGATGAAGCTAGAAAGATAGTCAAAATCAAGGATGTATCCATTGGTAATGGTGATTTTACCATAATTGCCGGACCGTGCTCAGTAGAGGATGCTGAAATGATAATGGAAACTGCTCATTTCGTCAAGGGCTTGGGTGCAGTACTGCTGAGAGGCGGTGCATTTAAGCCAAGGACATCTCCATATGCTTTTCAAGGCTTAAAGGAAGAGGGACTGAACTACCTCAGAGAAGCTTCCAGAATCACAGGATTGCCTGTGGTATCAGAGGTTATGGATCCGAGAGATATAGAGTATATATACGAATATGTGGATATGTTTCAGGTAGGCAGCAGAAACATGCAGAATTTTTCTCTGCTTCGCGAAGTTGGCAAAACCGACAAGCCGGTATTGCTAAAAAGAGGAATGGCAGCGACTATTGAAGACTTTTTAATGGCTGCCGAATATATTGCTTTTGAGGGTAATGACAATATAGTTCTATGTGAAAGGGGAATAAGAACCTTTGAGAACTACACCAGAAACACCCTTGACATTACTGCAGTACCGATTCTTAAGAAGCTCTGCAGACTGCCGGTCATTGTAGACCCCAGTCATGGTACCGGCAGGCGGGATCTGGTTCTGCCTATGTCTTTAGCTTCGTTGGCTGCAGGTGCTGACGGGGTAATGATTGAGGTACACCCTATACCTGAAAAGGCCCTGTCAGACTCGGAACAGTCATTGAGTTTTGATGAGTTTGAAGCAGTTTCAAAAAGAATCAATGAAATTAAAAACTGCTTCTCTGACATAAGAGGAATTTAGCACTAATGAATATTTTAAAGCCAATATTAAAAAAATAAAACCAGGGAGTATAGTAAAACTCCATGGTTTTTGCTATTTTTGGGAGGAGTATATATGAGTAAGACTGAGGTAAAGGTAAAAGAGCTGGAATCAAGATTGGATAAAATTGCACTCGTATTGGAGAAATCCAAAATAGGTGATTATGTCAGCATAATGTCTCAGCCAAAGACACTACTCATAAATAATTTCCTCGGGGGATTAGCGAGAGGTTTTGGTACTGCCATTGGCTTTACTATTCTCGGAGCGGTTGTGTTGTATATGCTTAGATCGGCTGTATTGCTCAATATACCCATAATAGGCAACTTCATAGCAGAAATTGTTAAAATAGTTCAGGACAATTTATAGCATCTAAATAATACAAAAGGAGCTGATATATTGAATACAGAAAAGCTTAAGCATTTTGAAGAGCTTCTCAAGGATGAAAAATCTCGCAGGATCGATAGTCTTTTTGACAATCAGATGGGTATGGACATATCCATAAGAGATGATACAAGTGAGCTGTCCTCCTATGACAATCATCCAGGCGACCTGGGAACAGAGACCTTTGAAGCAGAAAAGAACATATCATTCAGATTGAATGATAAGTTCATTGTAAGTGAAATTGATGCTGCTTTAAGAAAAATAGAACACGGTGAGTACGGCATATGTGAAGCCTGCCACAAATCGATAAACGAAGACAGGTTGGAGCTAAGGCCTTATGCCAGATTATGCATTGATTGCGAGAATGAATTTGAGCTAAAGCCTCATGATGAGGAAAAAGGGAGACCTATAGAAGAGCAGGTGCTGTATCCTCCCTATGGAAGGTCATTTACCGATAACTCTGTTGAGGAAAAGGTAGGGTTTGACGGAGAAGACACATGGCAGCAGCTTAATACATACAATGTGCAGGATTCCGGCTATCCTGATGAGCCGGAAGATAATATAGGGGCAGTTGAGGATGTCGAGCAGATCAGCAATTCATATTATAAAAACACATTGGAACCATAGTTATGAATAAAGTCGTTGATTGAAAAGTTAAATTCCAGTGAAAAGAAAGTTTCAATAATGTAAGACTAAATTCGATATTGTCTGGGTTTGAACTGTATATTAAGTGATAAAAATATAGTATAATGGCCTTACAGAAAA
>JBMORW010000059.1:0-2581 GCA_049322695.1 Bacillota bacterium
GCCAAATCAATCGCAAAGCAATAATAGCTAAGCTTATTATACTATTTTTTGAGGTATAACAAATAGTGTTTTTGTGATGCAAATTTTTAGTAGAGTATATTCTTTGTTTTCACATTAACCGTCCCTGGTGCTTCTTAACCGTCCCTGGTGCTTCTAGCAGATGATGATGCTATATGCGAACTTGCTGATGAAGCATCTGCTGCTATTGTTGTTACAAAAAGAGCAGATGACTTTGGGATACATGATACTCCAGATGGTAGAAAGCTTTTGCGTATACCTGCATTTGCGTTTCTTTATCTTCTGGGTCATGCTGTAAAAATGCGGTTATAAAGAAATAAAATAATACAGTACAGCTATAGGGGTCAAGCTTTAATTTTTGACATTTCTTAGCCTATTGAAAAAGTAAGGCCTGACCCCTATTCAAATATATATTTTTTATCTATGAAGCTCCGGTTAACTGTTTAAATGCTTTAAAATCCTGCCTGCAATATTAGTAAAGTTCAGATCGGTATTGTATATTATCTGCTTTATACCAGGCAATCCCAGTATTTTTAACAGTTTATCAAAATCATCATTCGTATATTTGCTTATTATACTTCTGAATGCAGATATATTTTCTACACCCTCTATCAAAGGCTTTATCATTTCTTCATAGTCTTGCCCGTTTACTATAGATCTTGCTGCCAATATTCCGCTGATTATTGCATAATAACCGCCTACTCCGATAAGCCTGTCGGTCAATCCGGCAGCACGGCCTGTCAAATGTATATTTCCTTTTTTTACATTGCTTACTCTGCCCATTTCAAATATATTAGGTCTGAGCTTATATATAAAATCAAGACTGACCAAGTTTTCCATACTCAAAAATCTTTCAAATAGAGAGTCTGTCTCAAGTTCTACATCACCTAGCCCTATAACATATATTCCCACTACCGCCTGGCTTGAAGTAAGAGGGGTTACTCTGGCATAACCTGTACCTGCATATTCTGTGTTGAAGTATATGGTTGATGATTCATTATCAAAGCTGCCGATTGCAATACCGCCATATATATAACACTTATCATATTCCTGCCAGACCTCCAGGTCTTTTGCTTCATCTGTTTTGCCTGATGCAATAATGACATAATCATATTCTTTAGCCAGCTTAATATAATCTGCCTTTGTATTAAAAAAAACAGGAGAATAGTGCAGTTTTCTATATATTTGATTTTCTATGGATTTTGATAGCTTACCCCTCTCGAAAAAATAGCCTAAGTTGCTCCCGCTTGCTCTAACTTCGCAATTAGGCGATTTTAGAACTATGTTCCTTGCCTTTCCTAGGTAATTAATGCTGATATCAAATTTTTCATTTAAGTAATGCACTATTTCGCCCAGGTCATTGGTAAATATTCTGGGCCAAAAGGATGATGAAGGCCATACCCAACCTACTGAACCATCTCTTTCATATATGTGACATATTACTCCGTGCCTTTCAAATTCCAATGCGCAGGACAAACCTGCCAGCCCGGCTCCTACAATCGCTATCTTCATATTTCACCCCACAATACTTTTGATTTATATTTTGAATTATTAAATATTTTTATTCTTCATGATACTAATAACCAATATAAAAGAAATACCTCCTTTTAATCGCTATATAATGTTTTAACAATTAATGTAACTCTTTCAAATAAGCTGCATAAAGTAAATTAGTACAGTTTTTGGGAGGTTTTATTAATGCCATGTCCTTATAAAGCTTTTTACTATGATAGTACAAATGATCCTGATAAAGATAATTACAAAAAAAAATATGAAGATTGTGAACCTCATGAATATAGAATAAACAACTACTACAAAGAGTGTTTCGGCCCTATTTATGCTTGCAAAGATGCATGTTATGACTCATTTACTAACTCGCACAGAGAAATTGGCCCCTGGAAGACCTGTGGAATCTGCATAGGTAAAATCCCGTACTCTTATCCTCTGTGCTGCGTATACTGGGATGGACGAGGTTTTTTCCATAGATGTGTCGTAAATAAGTGTCCTTTATGGGGTCCTAATAACAGCACTTTATGGGATTCATACTATGTACAGGATTGTGATGACTGCAAATAATGTCTAACCACAAAATACACCATTTTTTGAGGCCCAATTTTTACTATATTAACATATATTGTTAGTGAAGATAATAAATATAATAATAGGCGAAGTGGTCGCCAGTGCAAGTGACGACCACTTCATTGTCAGTTTTGTACTTTTAGGAAAAAACAGATAATCATAAGTGCTGCAGTTATACCAAGCATAGTAATCAATGTTTTTCTGGATGTTGGCTGCTTAATGATTGCCTCAACAAGCTTAAGCACCAAATCCACCATAAGTTTAATGAGTATATCATACATGAGTACACCCCCTTTCTTTATGTATATCAAGATGGGGGTCTTCTTCTGCAGAAATACCTACTTACTATATTATATGCATGTATAAATGCAAGTTTTCATAAAATGGATAAATATCTATAATTTACATCATAAAAATTACATAATGTACAAAGGGGTCAGACCTGAGTTTTTGACTTATTCATTTATTGAGTAAGTCAAAAACT
>JBMORW010000060.1:0-2461 GCA_049322695.1 Bacillota bacterium
TTCATCAGTACCATTATGATGCTGTTTTAGTTTGCTAATCAGCAGTTCTTGCATAATTGACTGAAAACGGCCCAATACGTAACGTCTGCAAATCATTACATGATCCTGCAAGGTTGCCATTATTGCCATTTTGCGTGTATCAAGCTCATACCGGGTCTCTTGCTGCCACGCTTCCCCTTTATGTGCACTTTCCACCTGTTTTGTGAGCGTTTCTTTTTGCTGCATAAGCTTTTGCTGATCAGTTTGTATTTTCTTCACGAGGCGGTTATATTCCCGTTTCTCCAGCTTGCCTTCAGCCAAGAGTTTATCAATCCGTTCAAGGTCTTTTTCAAGCTTGGAAGCTTACTGTGAATGGAAGCAAGCTTTTTTTCCATTTTTTCTGTTTCCGCTTTGCTTGGAGGCAGAATATGCACCTTTTTAAAGAGGCCTCCGCAAAATAAAATGGATCCTGTAAAATAGACAATTATAAAAAGAGGCTTAATGACCAATTTTTAAATTGACTCTGTTTTGCAGGGTCTTTTTTGTTACAATCTATTTATGAGGAGGATGGTTATGGGCAAAAATTATTTCACCGATAAACAGGTACAGCAATTACAATTAAATCCATATGTAAAGAATGTGAGTAATAAAGCAATTACCTATACCGATGAATTTAAAGTTGTATTTACAGAAAAGTATCTTCAAGGGAATCCTCCTTCGATAATCCTAAGAGAGATGGGATTTGATCCACATATACTTGGTAAGAAGCGCATAGATAGATTTGTTGTAAATGTATATAAATATCAGGCTCGCAATGGTGATGTTAGCGACATGAGAAAGGAATGTTCCGGTCGGCCTTCGACGAAGGAACTATCAGATAAAGAACGCATTGCTCGCTTGGAGCATCAGGTGAAATTTCTTAAACAGGAAAATGAGTTTTTAAAAAAAATCGAATTTTTAGACAGGAAAGCCAAATATGTATCGGAGCGGAAGCAAGCCCACAAGAAAAATTCAAGCTCATCAGAGAAATGACACAAAAAGATAATAACTGTCTGAATATCACATGGCTATGTGAAACCGCAGGTGTCTCCAGGTCTGGCTATTATAACTGGCTTAAGTCAGGCCATATACGGAACACAAGAGATGAAATGGATAAGGCCGATTTCGAACTAATCCTTGAGGCTTATCAGTTCAGAGGATACGACAAAGGACGTCGTGGGATATATATGCGGCTTTTGCATATGGGTATTCGTATGAACCAGAAGAAAATCAGCCGCTTAATGAAAAAGTTCGGGCTTTTCTGTCCCATAAGGAAGGCCAATCCATATAGACGTATGGCAAAAGCACTTAAAACGAGCAATGTGGCTGATAACCTTCTTAATCGTAAATTCAAGGAGTATGGGCCGCGTACGGTACTGCTGACAGACATTACATACATGTTTTATGGGAACGGCTGCAAGGTATACCTGTCTACCATTCTGGATGCGTTTACGAAACAAGTACTGGCATATGTGCTCAGCGAATCGTTGGAGGTTGATTTTGTATTGGAAACGGTCAATATACTGATTGAAAAACATGGTATATCTCTAAGTACCGAAACATTAATACATTCAGATCAGGGATGCCACTATACAAGTGTTCAGTTCCAGACACTTGTAAAAGACAAAGAGCTGCGCCAGTCGATGTCCCGCAGAGGAAACTGCTGGGATAATGCTCCACAAGAATCCTTCTTCGGGCACATGAAGGATGAAATGCATATCGACATGTGCAATACTTTCGATGACTTAAAAAGTGAAGTGGATATTTACATGGATTACTATAACAAAGACAGATACCAGTGGGATTTGGCAAAGCTATCACCGAACCAGTATGAAGAATATCTCCGCACAGGAGAATATCCCATCAAAATCTGACAACAATATCTTCTTCTATTGCCTTCATGAGGGTAGAATCATCTATATGGTCACTATCCCATATAGGAAGGTCATCCATGAGTCGTCCTCTGTACCTTTTGTCCAGAATTGTCCACCATTCATCCTTAATTAAAGGTTCAGGACGCATTTCCGGGTCCATAATAACCTGAAAATAAACAGCATAACCGAGGTCGTCAAAATCATCTTTCAGAATCCACTTCAAGATATAGAATAGGTACTCTATATCAACGACGAACTCAACCGGTTCTTTCATTTGGTAATAAAACCACTGCCATTTAAATTCATCTAGCTGCAGGCAATAGCGCTTAACATAATTGAGTGACTTACTGCCGGTCATAAATTCCTTGAATAATTCCAATGACTCCATAAACTGATACATATGCTAGACAGATATGAGATAAAAGTTAAAGCACTGAATACTAATCCGATGAGGATATAACATTCAGTGCTTTAGTCGTCATATCTCCTCCATGTTTAGAGGATACATGATTCATTTTTAATTTGTAATGCCTCTTTTTCAAAATGTCCTTGACAAAGGATCCATTTTA
>JBMORW010000061.1:0-30057 GCA_049322695.1 Bacillota bacterium
GCCAAATCAATCGCAAAGCAATAATAGCTAAGCTTATTATACTATTTTTTGAGGTATAACAAATAGTGTTTTTGTGATGCAAATTTTTAGTAGAGTATATTCTTTGTTTTCACATTAACCGTCCCTGCTGCTTTATTCTCTATATCTTTTCTCTTGCTGTAAAATGTGTATGCAGTAATTTATGTGCTTTTTCTCCGCCTATTTCACCCAGATATTCCTCATACAGTTTTTTGACTGCCGGATTATCATGAGATTTTCTTAAAGGCTTTTTAGTGTCAATTTTGTACAAGGCTTCCATACGCTTTTTGACAAGCTCTATGTCACCCATATGATAGGGCTGGCCGCCTCCGTCAATGCAGCCTCCGGGGCAAGCCATTATTTCAATGGCGTGGTATTCAGCCTTACCCTCCTGTATATCCTCCAGAAGTTTTCTGGCATTACCCAGTCCATGGGCCACACCTATCCTTATTTTTTTTTCGTTTATTTTGACTGTTGCTTCCTTTAAGCCCTCCAAGCCTCTGACCTTTTTAAAATTGACGTTTTTGAGCTCTTTTCCTGTCAGCCATTCATAGGTGGTGCGCAGAGCAGCCTCTATTACTCCCCCGGTAGTGCCGAATATATCCGCAGCGCCAGATGATTCTCCCATTGGACTGTCAAACTCATCATCAGACAGCTTCTTAAAGTCTATGCCTGCTTCGCTGAGCATTGCAGCAAGCTCTCTTGTGGTAATGACATAATCAACATTTTTCTTGCCCTCATGCTGCATTTCCGGCCTCATTACCTCATATTTCTTAGCAATGCAAGGCATTACCGATACCATGACTATTTTTTCCGGTTCTATACCGAGCTTTTCTGCATAATAGGTTTTGGTAAGTGTTCCAAGTATTATATGTGGAGATTTGCAGGTAGAGGGTATTTCCAATAGGTTAGGGAACTGATGCTCAATAAATTTTACCCAGCTGGGACAGCAGCTGGTCAATATTGGGAGTCTTCCTCCGTTTTTCAGCCTTTCTATGAGTTCATGAGCTTCTTCAACTATAGTAACGTCTGCACCGAAATTGGTGTCAAATACTCTATCAAAGCCAAGTCTCCTGAGAGCTGCTACCATTTTGCCGGTAACATCTGCACCATTCATATCATATTTTTCACCCAAGGTAACTCTTATAGCAGGCGCTGTCTGTACTACTACGTGAAGGTCTTCATCTGCAAGCACCTCCCACACTTTTGCCACATGACTTACCTCAGTCAACGCAGCGGTAGGGCACACCTGAGTGCACTGCCCGCAGAAGACACACTGAGTGTCAAGCATAGGAAGGCCGAAAGCAGGCGATACCACTGTTTCAAAGCCCTTATCCACTGCAGAGTATATACCAACTGTCTGTACTTCATTACACATTGTCTCGCAACGTCTGCACATTATGCATTTATTGGAATTTCTATATAGTGCCTGGCTGGAGGAATCCTTCTTATATTCAGATATTGCACCCTCATATTTTATTTTACGGATGCCCAGGTCAGCAGCTATGCCCTGGAGCATGCAGTTGGTATTTCTCTCACATACCAGACAGTCGGTAGGATGGTCTGACAGCAGAAGCTCTACCATAGCTCTTCTGGATTTTATGGCTCTTGCAGAGTCTGTAATGACCTTCATTCCTTCTGTTGCCTCTGTAGCACAGGCAGGAGCCAGGTTTCTCCTGCCTTCTACCTCCACCAGGCACACTCTGCAGGAGGCTGTTCTGTTTACCATTTTTATATCATGAATATTCAGATGACACAGAGTAGGTACATTTATGTTTACAAGCCTGGCAGCATCCAGTATTGTCATACCTTTCTCCGCAGCCACCTTCATGCCGTTTATTATAAGATTAACCTTAGACATAAGCTTCACTCCAATCTATCTCCTCGTTACGGCTCCAAATTTGCACGCACGCTCACATTCTCCGCACTTTATGCAGGCTTCTTTGTCAATTACATGAGCTTCTTTGACTTTTCCTGTAATTATTCCCTGAGGGCATGCTTTGGCACATAAAGTGCAGCCTTTGCACTTTTCGGGTATTATATGGTATTTAAGGAGTGCTTTGCATACTCCTGCAGGACAGGTTCTATCACGCACATGAGCAACATACTCATGCCAGAAATATTTCATGGTGCTTAGTATGGGATTTGGAGCTGTCTGACCAAGACCGCACAGCGATGAATCCTTTATTATCTGTGAGAGGTCCTTGAGTCTTTCCAATGTCTCCATCTCTGCTTCACCCTCCGTAATATGTGTCAGCATTTCATGAAGCCTTTTGTTTCCGACTCTGCAGGCAGTACATCTTCCGCAGGACTCATCAACGGTAAACTCAAGGTAAAACCTGGCAATGTTTACCATACAATTATCCTCATCCATTACTATCATTCCTCCGGAGCCCATCATAGAGCCTATTTCACCAAGGGAGTCATAGTCTATTGGGGTGTCGAGATATTGCTCAGGTATGCAGCCTCCTGAAGGTCCGCCGGTCTGTACTGCCTTGAATTTTTTATTATCTTTTATACCTCCACCCAAGTTGAATATTATGTCCCTGAGGGTTGTGCCCATCGGCACCTCTACGAGACCTACGTTGTTTACCTTTCCTGCAAGAGCAAACACCTTGGTACCAGGGCTTTTTTCTGTGCCTATGGATGCAAACCATTTACCCCCGTTGAGTATTATGGGACATATGTTTGCCAGGGTTTCTACATTGTTAATGCAGGTTGGCTGCTTCCACAAGCCTATTTCTGCCGGGAACGGAGGTTTGACGGTAGGCTCGCCCCTTCCGCCTTCAATAGAGTTTATCAGAGCAGTTTCTTCACCGCATACAAAGGCACCCGCCCCATATTTGAGGTATATATCAAAGGAAAAGCCTGTTCCCAGTATGTTTTGTCCTAGAAGCCCAAGTTCATAGGCCTGCTGAACAGCTATCTTCAGCCTGTGTATTGCAAGGGGGTACTCTGCCCTTACATATATGTAACCTTTCTGTGCGCCTATGGCATAGCCTGCAATGGCCATTGCTTCCAGAACGCTGTGTGGGTCACCCTCAAGTATGCTTCTGTCCATAAATGCTCCGGGATCACCTTCATCTGCATTGCATATAATAAATTTCTTATCAGACTTGGATTTGCGGGTGTACTCCCACTTGAGACCGGTGGGGAAGCCTCCTCCACCTCGTCCTCGAAGACCACTTTGCTTTATTTCATCTGTTACTTGATTCTGAGTCATTGATGTCAGTGCTTTGGCAAGTGCCATATAGCCGTCTGCAGCAATGTATTCATTGATGTTCTCGGGATCTATAAAGCCGCAGTTTCTAAGAGCAATGCGGTTTTGCTTCTTATAGAAGGGCATATCGCTTTGCTCATCCAACCTCTGTTTTGTTTCAGGCTCCACATACAGCAGCTCCTGTACTATCCTGCCTTTTTGGATATGTTCCTTGACAAGCAGTTTGGCATTGTCAGGTGCAACCCTTACATAAAAGACATTATCAGGCATTACCTTTACTATAGGCCCCTGCTCACAGAAGCCGAAACAGCCCGTGATTACTACTCTTGCTTCATTCTCAAAACCCTGCCTTTCCAGCTCATTTTTGAGTTCTTCAGCGAGTTCAAAGCTGTCTGAGGATTGACAGCCAGTACCTCCGCATACTAATATATCCATTCTGAAGTTGTTATTTACGGGAGTACTCATACTAGTATCCATTCCTTTCCAGTACCCAGTCAGCTATTATATGGCCGTTCTTTATATGTCTGTGGACAATTTCTCTGGCCTTATGGGCATTTATTTTTCCATAGAGCACCGGTTCCTGATTGGGTACTCTTACCTCCACGATTGGCTCTGCATAACAGTAGCCCATACAGCCAGTCTGTACTACTGTCACATTGTCAAGGTTTTCCCTTCTTACCTCATCGGCTATGGCATTGATGGTCTCTCTGGCACCAGAAGCAATGCCGCAGGTAGCCATACCTACCGCAATACGCACTGTACCTTCCGTACTTCCGGCCTCTCTCAGGTCTATGCTGCTTTTATGCTTATCGCGCAAGGCCTTCAAATCTTCAAAAGACTTGATTGTCATAGTTACACCTCCTATACATGATTAACCAGCTTTTCTTCTATATTTTCGCTTGTATCGATATTCTTAAGTATTTCCGGTACATCTTCAGCTCTGACCCTTCCATGCACCTTGCCGTCTACAAGCACCACAGGAGCAAGCCCGCAGGCTCCAATGCACCTGACTGTATCTACGGTGTACATTCCATCCTCAGAGGTATTTCCGTTGACTATTTGTAGTCGACTTCTCAGCTCATCCAGTACTTTGTCCGCACCCTTTACAAAGCATGCGGTGCCCATACACACGCTAATGACATGCTTGCCTCTTGGTTCCATGGAAAAAAAAGAATAAAAAGTGGCTACTCCAAATACCTTTGCAGCAGGAATACCCAGCTTGCGGGCTATGAAAAGCTGCACATCCTGTGGAAGATAGCCGAATATCTCCTGGGCTTCTCTCAAAATGTTTATGAGCTCTCCCTCACTTTGTTCCAGACCATCGATATAATCTCCCAGTCGGTGCAGCTTTTCAGTATCTACCTTATACTCACTCATAAATCGCCTTGACAGGCGTTTCACCATCCTTTCCTTCTGTATAACAAGTTCATTGCATAATAAGAAAAGTATTTCCATATAAGGAAATAATATAAGTCAAGAAAGCTGGTATTTTTGTCGAGAATATATTTACAGTGCTCGTATATTAATAAACTTGAAGATTTTATCAGAAATAAAAGTGTTCTTGATTTGCATAAGCGGCATAAATGCTGAGTTCACGAGTTTTATGTTATTTGTATAGATACTTTGCGCTTATGTATTGTATAATAAATTAATGGAAATTTTAGAAAAATGCAGAATAAGGTCTAATTTACAGCATAATAGGAAATCAGAGGTGAATGTTAAATTGGAGGAAAACAGACTTGACACTATAAGTACCAGTACTCGAAGCACAATATTTAAAAGCATTGCAAAATTACTTCTATGGGGAATCATCCTTTATGCACTTTTTCAATTAGGCACGTACAGATATATAGCATTTCATACGGCAGTTGAACTGTTTGCAATAATAACAGCCTTTGTGGTATTTGCAGTAGTTATAAATACTTATGAGATATCACAAAACAATTTTTTGACCTCTCTGGGCATTTCCTTTGGATTCATTGCTCTTCTGGAAATACTGCATGCCTTTACTTCTGATGGTATAAGTATGTTTGGCATCATGGATACAAACAAATCAGTTCAGCTCTGGATTGCCACCAGATATCTTCAGAGCTTGACCGTGCTGCTTGCATTTGTATTTTATAAGGCTTTGGGATTTAGGATACACAGTTATGCTGTCATAGCAGTCTATATTATAATTGTTTCCGCTGTCATATTAAGTATTTTTTATTATAAGAGCTTTCCAGTCTGCTATATCGATGGTAAAGGCATGACCGCCTTTAAGAGAATAAGTGAATATATAACCTCCTGTATTTTTATTATCAGTGCAATACTGCTGATAGCAAAAAGAAAGAATATAAGGTTTAAGCTGTACAGAAGCGTATTGTTTTTTATGCTGGCTTCTGCTGCAAGCGGCTTGGTCTTTGCATTAGCGAAGGGCTCTGCTGATGAGGTAATGATAACAGGGCATCTTTTAAAGCTGCTGTCCTATTACTTCTTCTATACGGCAGTGATGGTAACTGCTTTGAAGAATCCTATAACACTGATGTTCTACGAGCTTGAAAATGTCAAAAACGAGCTTGCAGAGAAAAATCTTGAGGTAATACAGACAAATGAACAGCTTATGCAGGAAATATCAGATTTGCAGATGATAGAAAAGCTTTTGAGAAAGAGCAAGGCATGGTCCAGAGCTATCTTTGAAGGTTCATCCATTGGAATAGTGCTGCTGAATGTAAACGGAATAATAATAGAGTCAAATCCGGCATTTGAAAGGATTTTGGGATATAACTCCGAGGAGCTTCGAGATATAGGCATACAGAAAATCACTCATCCTGATGACCTGGATCATGATATGAAGCTTTTCAATGATTTGATAAATGGAAGCATAGACAGCTATGAAATAGAAAAAAGGTATGTACGCAGGGATGGAAGCATTATCTGGGGAAACCTCAAAATGTCATATATTTTAAACACCGGCGAGGATTTCCAGTTTATAATTGCAATGATAGAGGACATAACACAGAGAAAGCTGGCTGAAGAAAACAGGTTAAGGCTTTTGAAGGAGCTGGAAACAACCAATCAGGAGCTGGATAACTTTGCTTATATTGTTTCCCACGACCTGAAGGCTCCTTTAAGAGGGATCGGCTCGTTGGCTAACTGGCTTATTACTGATTATGGAGACAAGTTCGACAGTGAGGGAAAAGATATAATAAATCTTATGATAAACAGAGTAGACAGGATGAAAAACTTTATCGAGGGTATACTCCAATACTCCAGAGTGTCCAGAATAAACGACAGTAAGGAGCTACTGGATCTTAACAAGGTGGTGGACGAGGTGCTTGAGCTTCTCGCCCTGCCGGATAATATCACGGTGAATATTGAAAATAAGCTGCCGGAAATCTCATGCTATAAAATATTTATTGAGCAGATATTCCAAAACCTGCTGAGTAATGCTGTTAAGTTTATGGACAAACCTGAGGGAGTAGTCAATATAGACTGCCAGGAAGAAGATGAACACTGGAAAATAAGCATTTCTGACAATGGTACCGGGATAGACGAAAGGTATTATAAGAAGATATTCCAGATATTCCAGACCTTGCAGCCGAGAGATAAATTTGAAAGTACAGGTATAGGTCTATCAATAGTAAAGAAAATAATCGACACAATAGGGGGAAAAATATGGGTAGAGTCAACTCCCGGTGAGGGCAGTACCTTCTACTTTACAATACCAAAAAACTGATTTGACTTTAAATGCCGAAGGAGAGATATGATGAACAGCAAAAAGACAATTCTGCTTGTAGAAGATGATATGGTGGATGTAATGACAGTCAAAAGGGCAATAAGGGATGTAAGCATACCAAATGTGCTTGCAGTTGCCGGAAATGGCGAGGAAGCCCTGGAGTATCTGAAAAACAGCGAAAACGAGAAGCCTGGACTTATATTGCTGGACTTGAACATGCCAAGAATGAATGGCATAGAGTTTTTGTCAATAATAAAGCAGAATGAAGAGCTTAAGATGATACCTGTAATAGTTCTTACAACCTCTAATCAAGAAAGGGATATAGTTGAAAGCTTCAAGCTGAGTGTTGCTGGATATATGCTGAAGCCCGTAGATTATAAAGAATTTATAAACGTTATGAAGAATATAGACAGCTACTGGTCCTACAGTATAATGCCAAATTAGCTAAAAATACTGTTTATGGAGGAAAAGTGATGAATAGAAAGCCTTATAGTCTGCTTTTGATTGAGGATGACAGAATTGATCAGATAGCATTCAGAAAAGCGGTGGAAACAAAGAAACTGGATTTTGATTATGAGATAGTAGGCTCTGCTAAAGAAGCAAAGCAAAGGTCTCAAATAAAAAGCTACGATGTAATAATCACGGACTATATGCTTGGTGACGGTACGGCTTTTGATATTCTGGAGTGCTTCAGAGATACGCCCATAGTAATCACTACAGGCGCAGGCAATGAAGAAATAGCTGTAAAGGCTATGCAGCAGGGCATTAAGGACTATCTTATTAAGGACATGGAAAACAACTATCTCAAGATGCTACCAATTACCATAAAGAATGCAGTAAGCCGTCATGAGAATGAAAAGCAGTTGAGACTGTTGTCCCATGCAATAATGAGCATTGGAGACAGTGTATATATAACAGACGGTGATGACAAAATACTGTTTGTAAACAAAGCCTTTACGGATACTTACGGCTATACCTCTGATGAAATAACCAACCAGCCGGTATCTATACTATGCGGCAGCGGAAGCTGCTATTCAGGAGAACGTGAAAACTCACTGGAAGAAAGTGTGAGCAAGAACGAAACCTCACACCGCAAAAAAGACGGCAGTGAGTTTCCTGCCCTTATATCCAACTCCTCTGTAAGGGATGAGAACGGTAGCTACGTAGCAACTGTATGGGTAGTCAGAGATATATCCGAAATAAAGGAAGCACAGAGCAAGCTGCAGATGTATGCAACAACGGATATGCTTACGGGTGTTCTCAATAGAAGAGCCGGACTTCTCATTCTGGAAAAACAGCTTCAGATGTGCAAAAGAAACACTCTTCAGCTGACTATCTGTTATATAGATTTAAATGGGCTTAAGGATGTAAATGACAGGTATGGACATCAGGAGGGTGATGAGTTTATTCTAGTTATAACAAATATATTAAAGGATACTATAAGAGAAGCTGACAGTCTGTGCAGACTTGGCGGAGATGAGTTCCTCCTGGTATTCCCTGAATGCGGCAAGGAGGATGCAGGTATAATATGGGACAGAATACAGCAAAGACTTGATGAGTACAATAGAAGCGGAGAAAAGGCTTACACCGTAGGTATAAGCGGCGGCTTTGCAGAATATGACAGTAACAGCCCTAAATCAGCAGATGAGCTTATAACCATAGCAGATGAAGAAATGTACAAAAACAAAAAGAAATATAAAGAAAGACTGAGCTGATGAGCTCAGTCTTTCTTTTTATTCCTCTTCATTAAGAATTTTTATAAACTCGTCAACAATTTCAGGGTCAAACTGCGTATTCTTATTGGCTAAAAACTGTTCTATTGCCTGTTCCTTAGTCATGACATCCTTTCTGTATGGCCTGCTGCTGGTCATGGCATCGTAGGCATCGGCTACAGCCAGTATCCTTGCCATTCTTAAAATCTCATTATGTTTAAGACCATAGGGGTATCCCTTACCATCTACTCTTTCGTGATGCTGCAGCAGAACCTTGCTGCTGTTTTCAAGGAACTCAACATCCTTGATAATATCACTGCCTATTTCGCTGTGCTTTTTTATAATGTCAAATTCTTCATCTGTCAGTTTGCTTTCTTTGTTCAGTATGCCGTCAGGTATGCCTATTTTTCCTATATCATGGAGTAAGCATGCAAATTCCAGTTCGTTTAACTCCGGGTCAGTCAGCCCAAGCTTTTTGCCTACCTTAATAGCATAGCTGGTGACTCTCTCACAGTGTCCTTTTGTATAGTGATCCTTTGCCTCTATTGACTTTGCCAGCGCCCTTACTGTGTTCAGATAGTTTTCCCTTAGTTCATCCAGGAGGTTATAGAGCTCTTCATTCATGGCTGTTGTTTCTTCATATAATGCAGTAATTTCTTCCTTCTGGCTGATTATCTCGGCGTTTTTCTGCAGCAGAACGTTTGAATGAAGCTCTCTCTCGTCTATAAGCTGTTTGATATTGTGCAGCATGTCATCCAAGCTTTTGCCAAGCAGTCTGAATTCATCATGGGTGTATATGCCGGTGGAGTGGTTAAAATTTCCTTTGTTTACGCTGTTGATTGTACCCATCATTTTTTCAACAGGCTTTGATACAATATTGGATATCGCAAGACCAAGCAAGACTGACACAACAGCTGCAGCAATGACAACAGCCACCACTACATCTCTGTTTCCGGAAAGCTTGGAATTAAGGCTGGCATTGTTGTATATTATTTCAATTACATCTATATTTCCCTCGTTTTTTGAGGTCAGAACCTTATAAGGTATATACCTGTAAAAAACCGTGTTTCCTTTTCCATCAGGCTTTTCTACCTCAACTGCGTACTCTGTCGCGGCTGCCTGCTTGAGATACATCAGGTTTTCATCCGCTATTCTCTTTACCTTCATGTTTGCACTTTCAGGGTTGTAGCTTTTACCTTCGGAGCTGTACTTTAAAACATCTATAATGCAGCTGTCATAGCTCTTTAATGTCTTGAACGTATTCTCAAAGCCCATACTCATATCCCTCAAACGGCTGTTGAACTTATTTAGATTTGCTCCAAGCCGGATAATGTACTTCTTGTCCCCTGTAGGGAAATATGAATACTTTATTGTATTGCTGCCCTCCTCGAGGATGTTTACACGGTCTGATACATATTCGCCGTTTTTCATTATTGTATTATAAAATTCAGCAGCGTGAGCATTTATATCCAGATCAGCATTTTTCAGGTCGGGATTGGTTGTAAAGGCTATGTTGTGATTCTCATCAATAAGGTGTACCTCCAGCCAGTCTTCATCGGTTATGTATTTATCAAGCTTCATATCCACAGGGTTTCTTATAATCTCGTAATCCAGCAATATCTGGAAGGATATATGGCGCATTTTGGTTTCCAGCTCGCTTTCCAAGGTAAAGTATGCAAAGTCAGCATCCTTTACCGAGTTTAAAGCTATGTTCTGGAGCAGGTCTATTTTTTTATCAAAATCCTCTATCAAGCTGTCTCTGACACTGTCATACTGTATAAAGCCAATCAATGATACGGCTGCAATAATCAACGCTGTCATAATGATGCTGAGCTTGTACTTAAAAGGAAAATAATCTTTGTTTCCAAACATATCATAACCCCCTCAGCTCTAGTCTTAATGTATATGCAGTTTTTTACTATTATTTTAATAAAATTATAACAGAAAACAACGGATAATTGTTATAAATTTTTAATGCTTATCCGGTAATATATTATAAAATCCCATGATAACTTTTTCCAGATTAAGCAGACATTACATGTAAGTTTTTCGTATAAAAGGATAAGGCGCCAAAAGAACAAAATGGAGGTTAGAATGGGAATAATTTTTAAATTTGCACTAAAATGCATAAAAGAAAAGAAATTCCGAACCTTCCTTATACTGTTTTCCATAATGATGTCATCGGCACTTTTCTTTGCATCAGGTGCCATGTCGGGAAGCATGGAGAAAATGGTTGTAGAAAGAATAAGGAAGGCTGTAGGAAGCTCTGAAATAATGATATATGCCAATTCAGACTCACCCTCCCCATATTTCAGCACTAAGGAGGCAGAACAATTCAGTGAAAAACTGGAGTATGCCATAGGGAGTATAAGCGGCAGCGGAATATTTGAGATGTCAGAAAAGGATATACAGAGAATTAGTCTTCACGGCTACAAGCTGGAGGAGCTGCAGCTCCTTAACCCGATTAGGCTTGTTGAAGGGAATCTGGACCTGCCCTTTAGCGGCAGCAGGATAATCATTAATTCTGTTTTTGCTAAAAGGCATGGATACAGCTATGGTGACAAAATAGAAATTGCGATTAACGAACATAAGCACAGATTTTTTGTGTACGGTATAGCTCAGCCGACGGGTATTTTCTCTGATGACGGCTCAAATACCAATATGCTTTTGCCTTTAGGTACCCTTGCGGAAATATATGGTGTAAAGGGGAAGGTCAGTACCCTTTATATCAGGCAGCTTGAAGGAGCACACAAACAACAGCTGCTGACAAAGCTTCAGAATGCATATAAAAGGTATACTGTGACTGAATCAATACCTGCCGAAGACATAAAAAGAGGGATGGAGAGCTTTACCATTCCATTTACCATGATGTCAGTTATGGTAATGATCATAAGTGTGTTTATTATATACACCTCCTTTAGGGTAATAACAGCGGAAATGCTGCCCGTTGTCGGAACCTTCAGGAGCATCGGTGCTACCAGAAAGATGACGGACCTTGTGCTTCTGTCTCAAAGCCTTGTATATGGAATACTGGGTGGGGCATTGGGCTGTGCCATGGGTGTAGGAGTATTGTGGCTGATGTCTAATATGATGCTGGACAGCGGACTGAAGGAGGCAGGCATAAAAGCCCAGATCAACTTCCAGCCGGAGCATATTGTTACAGCTTTTCTTCTGGCAGTGGGTTTGTCCTTTGTTAGCTCGCTTATACCGATAGTCAGAGTTTCGAAGATACCTGTAAAAGATATAGTACTTAACAAGCTGGAAGCAAAAAACAGAAAAAGCATATGGAAGCTTATTGCAGGCGCAGCTCTGCTTGCAGTTGTGATAATAGTTCCTCCCTTTGTTCCCAGGGAGCTTTCCATGATAGTCAATTCTATTATTGTTGCACTTGCCTGCATATCTATAGTGCTGCTTATACCCTATTTGACCAAGGGTTTCATAATAGTGTTTGAAAGGGTATATGTGCTGATATTCGGAAATGAGGGCGTGCTCGCAGCCAAAAATCTTAAGGATAATAAAAGCATGCTCAACAATATTTCACTGCTGGCAATGGGTATATCAGCACTGCTGCTTATCAATACAATAAGCTACAGCGTGTTTGAGGAGTTAACCAATGTTTATAAGAACATAACTTATGATGTTGAGGTTACGGGCAGCGGCATGGATAAAAGCACTCTGTCATCACTACGGCGCATTGAAGGTGTGGAAGAGGTTTATGGCAGCTATATGGCATATGGCGTAGAAACCTCGGATGGTAAAAACAGACTGATGGCTGTTTTTGGAGTTGATGCCAGCAAGCACGGTAAATACTTTGACCTGGGCTTTACAGAAGATCAGAGTCAGCTTTATGAGCGGCTTAAAGACAGTAGAAGCATACTTTTGAGCACTGCTCTGAAGACCAAGTTCAAGGTGGAAAAAGGGGATACTATTTCCCTAAAGACTCGCTCAGGAGACAGACGCTATACAATTTTGGGCTTCTTTGACAGTATAATATGGAATGGACAAATGGGACTCATCTCAGAAAAATACTTTGTAATGGATATGAAGCAGAAGACATACTCACAGCTGCTTTTAAAGACCTCAGGCAATCCCTATGATGTGGCAAAGCTCATAAAGGACAGGTACAGAAGTACTGATATGGGGATAATCACGATAAAGGAAATGGAAATAAGAAACAGGCAGCAAAATGCGGCTGTGTTCAATATATTCAACATATTCTCAATAATGACAATGGTAATAGGTGTATTTGGGGTACTTAATAACTATGCCATAAGCTTTATAGAAAGAAAGCGAAGTCTAGCCATGATGAGGTCTATGGGTATGAGCAGGCTGCAGACCGTGAAAATGATATTTGTGGAGTCTTTGAGCGGAGGCTTTGTAGGGGGCTGCATAGGGGTTATAATGGGAGTTTTGATGATAATGACCATACCCTATGTGCTAAGAGCCATGGATATGCCTATAAATATGCATTACTCAATACCTTTGCTTTTAAAATCAATAGCTGGAGGAGCTCTGGTGGCGGTAGTGGCGTCCATAAGCCCTGCTTTTAAATCGTCGAGATTTAACATTATAGAGGCAGTAAAATATGAGTAAATAAGAACTTATACTTATTAAGGAGGATAACCGATGCAAGCTTTGAAAAATATAGCTGTACATGAACCCTGCGGAGCTTCTGCCGAAGCGGAGGCTGTTATTGAAGCAAAGGGGCTTTGCAAGACCTACAGGCTTGGGACCCTTGACATAGAGGTACTGAAGGATGTAAATATTAAAATCAAAAAGGGAGAATTTGTGTCCATAATGGGACCTTCCGGCTCCGGTAAAAGCACTCTGCTTTACCTGATAGGGGGGCTTGACATGCCTACAAAGGGCAGTATCACAATAAACGGAAAAGAGCTGTCCGTACTGAAGGACAAGGACCAGAGCATTCTAAGAAGAAGGGACATAGGTTTTGTTTTTCAGTTTTATAACCTTATACCTAATCTTAATGTTGAGGACAACATCATGCTTCCAATCCTGCTGGATGGGAGAAGAATAAAGGACTACAAGAAGAAGCTGAGTGAGATACTTGATATAGTTGGACTGGCAGACAGGAGAAACCATACACCCAGGGAGCTGTCAGGGGGTCAGCAGCAGAGGGTGGCCATTGCAAGGGCACTGATAAACGAGCCCGATATAATACTTGCGGATGAGCCTATAGGGAATCTGGACAGCAAGACAGGTATGGAGGTTATGGAGCTTTTAGAGAGCATTAACAGGGAACGGGGTAAGACTATAGTACAGGTTACACATTCTAGAGAAGCAGCCGAATACGGCAAAAGAATAGTAAATGTAAGAGATGGAAGGGTGTTGGAATAATGAAAAAAATAGGTTTGATAATGGCAGCACTAATGCTGATAACGATATTTATCAATACAGGCTGTGCAAAGCAGACAGAGTCAGCAACAGTAGAGTTAACTGCAGCTCCCGTGGAGAAGCAATATATCGAGGCCTTCGGGAAGATAGCTGTCAAGGATATCAGAAATATAACTATAGAAATCCCTGCGGTAATAACAGAAATGAAGGTGACGGAAGGTCAGAGGGTTAAAAAAGGTGATGTGCTGGCAGTACTGGATATAAGCGATTATGAAAGCCGCATAGCTGCAAAGGAAAAAGAGCTGAACATAGTAAAGCTGGAGCTGGAAAAAGCTCAAGGCTCAAGCCTGGTTGATAAATATGACATAAGGATACTTAAAGAGAGAAAAAGCATACTGGAGCTTGAGCTTCAAGCCATGAAGGTAAAACTGAACGAAGCATACCTCTCCAACACCAACGTAGTGTCAGATGTTGAAAACGGTGTAGTACTTGATCTGGGTTATCAAAGAGGGGATGTTGTAAATGGCAGAAAACTCTTGAGCATAATGAACATGGACACGGTAGTTGTAAATGCAGACGTGCCTGAAGAGTTCATAAGCGAAGTAAAGCTGGGAGCGGCTGCAGATATAATACTTACAGCTGACAAAAGCAAGGTATATAAAGGGCATGTAGCGGCAATAGCCTCAAAAGCTGTCCAGCAGGGCGGAGAGACTACTGTTGCTGTGCAGATAGCACTTGAGAATACAGACAGTTTTTTGGTTCCGGGCTTTAACACAGATGTCAATATCTATAAATAAGCAATCTATCAAAAATACGGAGTAATCCGTATTTTTTTGAAACTTTTTCCAAAACTATAACGTCATAAAAAGAAGATATTAAGTTTTTGGGGGTATGCGGTTTGCGAATTCCTTCTTTGACAAAAAAAATTTTATGCCTGGGGCTAATAGTAGTTATGACCATATCCATGGCTACAGCAATAGAAAAAATCGGAACGGATATCGAGCTGCCAGAGAGGAAGGGTGTATCACCACGGATGGAGTTCACCATTCCCTTTGATCGTCCAATACTTCCGGATTCTATCACTAAAAGCAGTGTATATGTGTTGGACAGTTCCGGAAAAAGAATAGATGTATTCAGGGAGCTAAGTATTGACGGCAAATCCATAAAAATAATGCCGGTTGAGCCTTATGAAGAGGGTATGACATATGTTTTATGGATTAAGAATTCATTGAGATATGAGGCTTCAGGAAATCTGAACAATAATATGTTCATGAAGTTTACAATAGCAGAAGCTGTTGATGAGCTGCCGACTGTAGGTTCCTACGAAAATCTCAAGAGCATACTGGAAAGGTCAATGACTAACGGATTTCCGCTGTACGGCTTGTATTTGAGGAATGGAATGTCTTCAGATAAAAACACATCAACAAAGGAATCAGCTGCAAGTACTGATGCAGGGGAAGAATACTCGGCAACAAATACACAGGTAAGCGGAGTGGATGAGGCAGATATAATAAAGACTGACGGCAAATATATATATCAGATCAGCGGCAGCAGGCTAATAATTTCTGAGGTATATCCCGACGACAATATGAAGGTTATTGAAAGCATGGATTTGCAGGCTGATATGTCAGGCCCTCTGGAGCTTTATGCAGATGAAAAGTATCTCACAGTAATAGGAATAAACAGGGCCAACATCAGGATGGAGCCGGACCGGACCGATATAAACCATCGCCCTTACTATAACAGCTATGTGACTAAAATGATAGTATTTGATATAACTGATAAGTCTAATATACAGCAAATAAGAGATGTAGAGCTTGAGGGCACGTATTTGTCCTCCAGAAAGATAGATTCACATATATATCTTGTAGCAAACAGATACATTGATTGTTACAGGCTGCTCTACGAAAAAAATATTAACGATACTCCATCCTACAGAGATACAGCAGTAGCAAAGGGATTTATAAATATTGACTACAATAGTATAAGATATTTTCCCGGCTCTGTTGAGCCTAATTATCTGATAACTGCTGCTGTAGATCTTGATAATGAAAGCCGCGGCGCTTCTATATCGGCCTATCTGGGTGCAGGCCAATGCATATATGCCTCAAGGAACAACATATATATAGCAATAAGCAAATATGGTTACAATGATTACATAGGAATAACAGAGCTGTCTGAAGCCAAAAAGGATAAGGAAAAACCGAAGCTCATTGAAGAAACAACTGAAATATACAGGCTTGCAATAAACGGAGCAAGGCTTGACTATACCGGCAAGGCACAAGTGCCCGGAAGAATCCTGAATCAGTTTTCCATGGATGAATACAATAACAGCTTCCGTATAGCAACTACAACGGGGAACATGTGGGGTATAGCAGGAGGTGTGTCAAGCAATAACCTCTACGTACTTGACCATAATATGAAAATAATAGGCAGCATAGAAGACATTGCACCGGGAGAGCAGATTTATTCTGTGAGATTTATGGGTGACAGGGCATATATGGTTACCTTTAAAACTGTGGATCCGTTGTTTGTAATTGACCTGAAGGAGCCTGAAAAGCCTCTGATTCTGGGCGAACTCAAGATTCCTGGCTACAGCGATTACCTTCACCCTTATGACGAAAATCATATAATAGGCTTCGGAAAGGATACGGTAGAGCTGACTCATAAGAACGAAAAAGGTGAAATCATAAGAACAAATGCATATTATCTGGGCATGAAGGCAGCTCTTTTCGATGTTACCGACGTAAGTAAGCCTGTAGAAAAATTCAGTATAAAAATAGGCGACAGAGGTACAGACTCTGAGCTTCTGAGCAATCATAAGGCACTGCTTTTTTCCAGAGAAAAAAAACTTCTGGCATTTCCCATAAATGTAATGGAGGTAAAAGGCAGCAAATTTGATAAAAACGGAATGCCATACTACGGTGAGCTTGCATTTGACGGTGTATATGTTTACAGTCTGGATACAGAAAACGGCTTCAAACTTAAGGGCACCATTTCACATATAGAGGCACAGGACTACTCGGATTCGGGCAAATATTGGAATGGATGCGATAAGAGTATAAAGAGAATATTATATATAGAGGATAATTTATATACTGTCTCTGACTCGATGATAATGGTACATGATATGGAAGCTTTGTCATATAGAAGCTCATTAGAGCTGAAATAGCCGATTCATTGAATCGAAATCTCATACCTCTTCATTTGAAAGGAAGTACGTCCTGCAAGTTGCTCGACGTGCTTCCTTTTTACAGCCCGTTAATACGGAGTATCATGCGCTTCGAAAAATAACGAAAGCCGTTCAAAATTATGCTATAATATTACTAGCTTTATAGTAAGTATAGAAATGGGGGAATGAGCATGCCTCTCGATATAGAAGTAAATGTGGACATGCCCAGAAGAATAATAGGAAGCTCCAAAAATATTGAGCTTATAGCTGCAATACAGCTGCTTGCAGACAGCAGCCATCACCAGTTTGCAGAGCAGTGGGCAGCGATGATGAGAAAGAGGCTGTCAGAAGAAAGTCTGGAAACTCTGAAGCTTTTTTCAACACTGAGGCTGCACGGTGTTGAGCTGGTAGAGTTTGTACTGAAGGATAGAATATTTGATGACACTGAAGAGCTTGTGAGCTCTATAAAGCATTGTGAGGAGATTGAATTCATATATACCTTTTTAGGCGAAGAGGTATCCATGGAAAGGATATCCGAAGTAAGAAGAAGTCCTGACGATATTATTGCTTTGGTAGAAGAAAAGCCTATACTTACAAGAGGTAATCTCACGGGATTGAGCCAGCTGCTGTGTAACACAGACAGCTTCAGAGAGTCTATACTTAAGCTCATTAGAGAGATGGACTGTCCCGAGCTTCAAAGTATCATAGACAACTGTGAAGAGAAATATGCTGCAGCAATAGAAGAAATAAAGCATAAGCTTTTGAACACTACACCCTTGGAGTTGGCTAAGGAAATAGTCAACAGGGACTTTAAGAAATTATATGATTTCAAGGAGTACTATTTCATACCATCATATTTTTTCAGTCCTCACCGAATAAGATTTTATAATACCGAGATACAGTTGGTGATATTTGACTTAAACAAGGGTAAGACAATGGTTGATGAGCTGGGAGACAGGATTTCCGAAGTGCTTAAGATTATTTCTGACAGGAAAAGGCTGGAAATACTCAAGTGCCTTATTGGAGGTACTTCATACGGAAAATTGCTTGCAGAAAAAATGAATCTCACCACAGCTACAATATCTCATCATTTGGAACAGCTGAAGTCCATTGGACTGGTACACGAGGAAAGGTTAAAGAACATAAAGTACTTCCGGGCAAATGTGGAGGAAGTGGAGAAGCTTTTCAAGGAGACGAAAAATTATCTGTTTAATGACGCCTCTGAAGGGGAGACGCGCAGCTCAGCAAACGGTAAAGGCAGAAAACACAAACAATCATAGCAAAGGGGTGACATATGAGATCTTTTATATACGATATACTGGAAAAGCATATACCGGATAAAAAAGCCAGACTGATAGGCATAAATGGAGTGGATACCTCCGGGAAGACGCAGTTTGCAATGGGGTTGGAACAGCACTTGAAAAGCGTAGGATACAAAACCCTGCTGATACATATGGATGACTTCCACAACCCCAGCAGAATAAGACGTATGGGTGACAATCCAATAGACAGCTATATTAATAACGCATTCAATCTGCAATTACTGGAAAAGGAGCTGCTGGAGCCATTTAGGCTGAAAGGAAGATTGGACCGAAAGCTTACTTTGCTGGATTTGGATAAGGATACATACACCCTGGAAAAGGAATTTACTGCTGATGAGGATACCATAGTCATTTTGGAGGGAGTACTATTATATAGAGAGCCTATAGATAAATACTTTGACATAAGGGTGTTTCTGGACATCAGCTTCGATGAGGTACTGAGACGCGCAGAGATAAGGGATGTTCCCAGATACGGAATAGAGTTTTTAGACAGGTACAGGACAAGATATATTCCCATACAGCAGAGGTATTTGGATGAGTGCAAGCCCTTGGAGCGTTGCCAGTTTGTAATAGATAATACGGATTATCACAAGCCGGTATTGAGATGAGCAATAAGTAGTCAGGAGGGTAAGCTATGTTAGGCTATATTAATGTGGGCACCAGAAGCAGAACGGAATTTGTCGATATTTCCCGGGAAATAGAGAAGCTTGTTGAAGAATCGCAGTGCAGGGAGGGTATCTGCTGTATATATGTACCCCATACCACTGCCGGCATTACCATAAACGAAAATGCCGATCCTGACGTGGCAAGGGACATGCTTATGGAGTTGGACAAGATAGTGCCTTTGAAAGATAACTATAGACATGCTGAAGGGAACTCTGCTGCACATATAAAGGCAAGCATGATGGGCTTTTCGCTGCATATAATCATACAAAACGGCAAGCTGCTGCTGGGCACCTGGCAGGGGGTATACTTTTGCGAGTTTGACGGACCCAGAAGCAGAAAGGTTGCCGTTAAAATAATAAGGGGTTAATGATAAACAGGAGGTGCCAATGTGAGTACAATTAGAAAGCTTAGAGATGAAGAATTCAAGCAATGGGTGGAGATATCGGGAAATGCATACCCTGCATTCAGAGTTACAAATCCCGATGACAAGCAGAAAATGGAGGAAAGGCTCATATACCTGCAGAATAATGAGCCTACGATGAACTTCTATGGAGTGTTCCGTGAAGAAGAGCTGGTAGGAGGCATGAGAATCCATGATTATGTGTTGAACATGTTTAATATTATGGTCAGGTCCACAGGTCTGGGCTCAGTAGCTGTTCAGCTTCTGCACAAGAAGGAGAAGGTGGCAAAGGATATTGTGGAATATTTTCTCAGATACAGCATAGCCAATAAATCTCCCATAGCCATGCTATACCCCTTCAGACCGGATTTCTATAAAAAAATGGGCTTTGGCTTCGGCACAAAAATGAATCATTATAAAATTAAGCCGGAAAACCTGCCAAAGGGATACACTAAAAAGAGTTTGAAATTCTTTGATGCGGCAGATAAAGCCCAGGTAATAGAATGCTGCAACAGAGTAATGAAAAAAACCCATGGAATGATAGAGATGACTGAATATGACCTGGATGGGTTTATGAAGCGGCCTGAAAACAACATGATATGCAGCAAGGCAGACGGCAGGATAAAAGGCTATATGATATACAGCTTTGAGCGTGCAGGTTCAGTAAACATGCTAACTAATGACATAGTGGTCAAGCAGCTTGTTCATGAGGATATTGAGACACTTATGGAGTTTTACACCTTCCTGAATTCTCAGCTGGATCAGATAGACAGAATAGTTTTTAATACTCAGGATGAAGATTTTCACCATATGCTTTTAGACCCAAGAGACAGATCGGACAATATGTTTACACCTGTATACCACCAGACCAATCTGCAGGGAATAGGCATTATGTACAGGGTGGTAGACGTAAAAGAGCTGTTCAGAGCGCTGAATACCCACAATTTCAACAACCAGCAATGCACTATAAGAATAAATGTTCATGACAGCTTCCTGCCTGAAAACGAGGGAGGAACTGTGGTTAGCTTTAAAAATGGTATTCCTTATGTGCTGGATGAGGATGATGATTATGAAGTGGAAATATCTATGGATATTGCAGATTTTTCCTCTATGATAATAGGCGCCGTGAGCTTTAAATCACTTATCGGCTACGGACTTGCAGAAATCTCCAATACGAATTATATTGATATAGTAAGCAAAATATTTAGAGTAGATGAAAAGCCCGTGTGTTTGACACTGTTCTAGATATCAAATGGGGGGAAGAGGGATGAAAAAACTATTGAAGGGTTTGGGCATAATTGTATTGGCATTAGTGGTTATTGTTATTGGATACTTTATATTCATGACGGTAACTGATTACAAGCCACCGAAAACACTGACTCTGGAGACGACAAAAGGACCGGACATGAAGGCTGAGAGTCTTAAGACAGGAACACCATTTACTGTAACAACCTTCAACATCGGCTACTGCGGGCTGGATAAAGGTCAGGATTTTTTCCTTGACGGGGGCACCATGTCACGTTCCAGCAGCAAGGAGCAAACAATGAAGAATCTGGATAGCATAACGAAGTTTCTCATGGAGCTTGATTCAACCTTTGTGGTTTTACAGGAGGTGGATATAAAGTCATCGAGAAGCTTTAAGGTGGATCAGGTAAAGCATATGAAGGAAAGCCTGACAGTCTATGAATCAACCTTTGCAGTAAATTACAAGGTGCCATGGGTGCCGGTTCCTCTTACTCACCCTATGGGCTCGGCATATGGTGGATTGCTGACCTTCTCAAAGCATAGTGCCGAAAAGTCAACCAGATACCAGTTCCCGGGCCAGGAGGCTTGGCCGAGACAGCTTGCAGAGCTGGACAGATGCTTTATAGAAAGCCGGATTCCTGTGGAAGGCGGCAAGGAGCTGATACTAATTAATGCACACCTGTCAGCCTATGATAAGGGCGGACAAATAAGAAAGCAGCAGCTTGGCTTCCTTAAGGAGTATATATCCAATGAATATAAAAACGGAAATTATGTAATAGTAGGCGGGGATTGGAACCATGTCATACCCGGCACAGACCCTAAGCTCTTTACATATGAGGAGGTATGGCCGGAGTGGTGTGTAGAAATGCCATCGGATTTTTTGCCGGAGGGCTTTATGTGGGTAGCCGACAAAATGGTGCCTACAGTAAGACAGAACTCAACTGCCTACAAAGAGGGCTACAACTTTGTAGCAGTAATAGACGGTATGCTTATATCACCCAATGTTGAGCTGGTAAAGGTCCAGGGTCATGACCTGAAATTTGAAAACAGTGACCATAATCCGGTAACAGGAACATATATATTAAAATAACATATAAATACAGAGCCCACTATCATTTATTTGACAGTGGGCTTTAATATTACATTCCTATTTCATCCAGGAACTCATTAACCAGTCTTGTATACTCCTCTTTATTGCCGGAATACGAGCCTGCATGCTTTGAGTCAGGTGCTAGGTAAAGCTTTCTGATACCTTTTTTGACTTTAAACATAGCCTCACTCATCCTTGGCGGAATATAAGTATCATCCGCACCATGGATAAAGAATATGGGTGTATCTACATTTTTTATTGCCTTTATAGGCGATACCTGGCTGAAATACATGCCTGTCCTAAGTCTGGTTATAAAGCTGCTTATATAAAGCAGAGGAAAAGCAGGCAGCCTGAACTCCCTTTTAAGTCTGTATTTCAGAAGCTCTATTAGGTCCGAGAATGCACAATCTGCTATAACAAAGGATATACGGGGGTCGATGGCTGCATTTTGGAGTGCCGTAGCTGCTCCCATGGACTCTCCGTGTATTCCGATTTTGCAGTCAAACCAACATCTGTTGAAAACCCAGTCAGTACATGCCATCAAATCATACTTTTCATAATAACCCAGAGTAGTATTGTCACCTCCGCTTTTTCCGTGGTTGCGGTGGTCATAAATAAGAACATTGTAGCCTCTGTCATAGAACATCTTCATGTATTTTACGGAGCCATAGTACGTATATGTTATACCGTGACATATAATAACTGTTTTTTTGGAGCCTTCAACGGGAAAGAAAAGACCATGCAGCTTGTAATTAAACTGAGAATCTATGGCAACCTCTTCCCTGCGCAAGCCTTCAAACCAGTCTATGTCCAGCTTTCCGTTTTCAACCTCATAATTATACGAGTACTCATGGGAACGGGTTTTGGG
This sequence comes from Bacillota bacterium, assembly GCA_049322695.1. GTDB lineage: Bacteria > Bacillota > Clostridia > Lutisporales > Lutisporaceae > CALGKJ01. The sequence continues at coordinate 22,784 of JBMORW010000061.1, forward strand.
ATGTATTATTTTACTTGAAAAGAACATACCGGCCAATACAAGAATCAAAAGCAGCAATATCAATAACGCCAGAAAAGTATAAATCATCTAACCCCTCCCTATTATCAGCTGTGGTAAAAAGCCTACATTATAATTATAGATTTGCGTGCATATTCTGTCAATTTAATGAAGGCACAATAGTTCTACAGCAGTAGACAAATAGTACAATGGTTGAGTTCCGGAGTGTAATAATTTGGCATAAATTTACGATTATTGCAAAAAAACGTATAATTATATATAACGAAAAAAATTTTTCTCGTAGTGTAACCTTTGAAGCTTCTATACGAATAAATATTGAAACCAAACACTTCAGAAGGGAGGGATAGCATGCAAGATGACCGTCAGCTGATGAATAGCTTCAAGCAGGGAGACAAGGAAAGCTTTGAAAGACTTATAGTAAAATACCGCTCAAATGCGGAAGCCTTTGCCAGGCAGTATATATTTGATGCATATGTTGCTGAGGATATAGTACAGGAAAGCTTTGCAGAAATATACGTCGGCAGAGACAGGTATGATGACCGCTATTCCTTCAAGACCTATCTGTTTTCAATAATCAAGAACAAGTGTATTGACTACCTTCGAAAAAAAAGACCAATAAGCTTGGACAGCATATGGGAAACAGCCTGCTTCTTGCCGTCGTATATGCATACTCCGGAGGATGCGTATCTGTATGCAGAAGAAGCAAGGCTGTTAAGAAGCAGGCTGAAGGAGCTGAAGGAAGACTACAGGACAGTATTGTACCTGACCGAGCTTGAAGAGATGTCTCACAAGGAGGCAGCCAAAATAATGGGTAAGAATACAGCTCAGATAAAAATACTGGTGTACAGGGCGAGGCAGAAGCTTAAAGGTCTTCTGGAAAAGGAGGTATAGGAATGATTAATCAGAGAAAAGGAAACGAAGAGTTTATAGATGGTGTTTGGTCAAAGGTGAGATACCTTGAATATATGAAAAGGGAAGAAGACATAATTAGAGAAAACAACAGGGCTATTGTCAAAAGGAGACTGAGACTGCTTGCTGCATTTGCTGCAGCATTGGTGTTTGTCATAATTCCCTTGATACTTGTTGCAGGATATGATACCGGTGCATTATATGTATCCGGCATCATACTGCTTGGCTGTGGAGCGGCCTATGAATATCTATATGAAAAGGAGATTTTTAGGAGGACTTGATATGAAGGTTGAGATAAAGAGTTTAAGCAAAAACTACGGCAGCAATGCTGCCTTAAAGGGTATAAGTCTTGACATACCCTACGGAATGTTTGGCCTTTTGGGGCCTAACGGTGCTGGTAAAACCACTTTGATGAGAATATTAACGACATTGATTGAAAAGACTGACGGCATTGTCAAGCTCGGCGATATAGATATAGGTCAGAAGAAAAGGATACGCGAGCTGGTAGGCTATCTTCCTCAGGAGTTTTCAATGTATGCTGGATTGACAGTGTATGAAGCCATGGACTATCTGGCTGTGCTGTCATATATTCAGCCCGGAGCAAGGAGAAAAGAGCTTATAAATGAGCTTCTGGAGAGAGTGAATCTTGAGAGGTACAGGAATACCAGGGTAAGAGCATTGTCAGGCGGCATGAAAAGAAGGCTTGGAATAGCTCAGGCACTGCTGAACGATCCGAAGCTTCTCATAGTGGATGAGCCTACAGCAGGCTTGGATCCCGAGGAAAGAATACGTTTCCGCAATCTGCTGAGGGATTTTTCCGACAACAGAATAGTAATATTATCCACCCATATAGTGGAGGACATTGAGTTTACCTGCGAAAAGCTGGCTATTCTTGACAAGGGTACCATAGTGTACAATGGCGAGGTAAGAGAGCTTCTGAAGAGAGCAGAAGGGAATATATGGGCTGTGCTTATAGAGAGAGATCAGCTGGAGGATATCAGGAAAAAGCATACAATCATAAGCTCCGTATCAGAAGGAGAAAACATCAGGCTCAAGCTTCTGGCTGATGCAAAGCCTCTGGCTGAAGCAGCAGCAGTAAAGCCTACACTTGAGGATGCCTATATGAGCATTATAAAGGGGGTCAGCTAAATGTTAATCAATCTTATTGGCAAGGAGCTTAAGCAGCAGCTCAAAAACATTTCAATATATCTTCTGGCAGCCATAATTCTGTTATTCTATTTCACACAGTTCGCACCGCCCTCTGGTGATGCCTCTCTGGAGCCCGTGCTGGATCCTCAAAGACAGAATCAATATTTCGGCAGTATAGAAATAACTGACCCTGTTGAGGAGATGCGTGCCATATATATGCATATGTACATGGATTACTTGACAGGTATTATTTTGAAGCAGGGCTTTATGCTGAACAGGGATGTGAAGCTGAATGAAAAACAGCTGCAAAGCATAGACAGTACTATGGATGCAATATATCCTGAGGGTATCTCTCAATTTTCCAGAGAAGAGCTGCTATCCATGAGTGAAGGTAAACAGAAGCCGGGTATAGACTTTGAAGGCTTCACCCCGGCCATTGGCTATGAAGAATACAAGGAGCTTTTGAAGAAGCTTGATAAGGAATTGGGAGGCAATACCTACTACTCAGAGAAGAACATAGATGCACTGAAAAGACGACCCATGACCTATGCTGAAGCTGTAGAGGAGTTCGAGAAGCTTAAGGAGAAGGATAAGCTTACGGGCGCCTATGGAAGGGTATTTGCAGACTATATGGGTGTAGTGGCAGGCTTCTTCCCCATATTCATAGCAGCCTTCCTGCTTACAAGGGACAGAAGGAGCAACATGTATGAGCTTATATACAGCAGAAGAGTATCATCCCTCAGCTATGTATTCTCAAAGTATGTTGCACTGCTGATAACAACCCTTGTATTGTTCCTAATACCGGCAACCCATGCAACCTATTCCTTTGCCCAGGTGGCTGCAGTAAAGGGGTATACAATAGATGTCATGGCATTTTATAAGTATACCATAGTATGGATACTGCCGACACTTATGTTTACAATAGCCTCAGGAATGCTGTCCTCTATAGTGTTTGGCAACGGCATAGTATCCATCGTCATACAGTTTATACTGTGGGTGTTCTCCATGCTGCCACTGGTTGGAGATTACGGCTTAGGCAAAATGGTAATAAGGTTCAATGAGCTTGGACTATATGACAGCTATATGAAATGGCTGCCCTCCATAACAGTAAACAGGATATTCTACATGTGCATGTCTCTGCTGCTGACAGGAGCTGCAGCATGGGTGTTGTCAAGAAAGAGAGGGGCTGTCAATGGAGCTTCGAGGTTTTCTCCACTGCGCCTATTACAACGCAAAGCTGCTGCTTAACTTAAATACGGCCGCAGCCGCTGTATTGGCGCTGCTGGTTCCCTTTATTTTCAGCTTTACCCTGCTGCAGGAGCGGGAGCTTGCGAGAATAACAGAGCTTTATTTTTCCATTACCGGTATAGCTTTATACTCTCATATTGCCAGCCTGGAATGGAATGACAACATCAAAGAGGCAGTATATATAAGAAAAACAGCCTATGTGTCCATAATAGTACTGAGATTTGTTATAACTATGCTCATATCCCTGCTTTTGACAGGTGCGGTTTTGCTTTATGCCCAAGCTCAGGGGGCGGAGTTCGATATGATGAGAATGCTTTGGGGCACATGGATATCCTCACTGTTTTTAGGCTCATTGGCCTTTACCGTCATCAATCTTACCGGCCAGCTGCCTGCAGGTTATATGCTGTCCTTTGCATATTACCTGTTTGAATACATGACTAAGGGCAAGCATACAGGCATATTCTACCTTTTCAGTCTCACAAAAGGAGAATTCTACTGCAAATACAATCTGTTGATGCTGACTGCAGGACTCTTGGCAGTGAGTCTTGTATATATAAAAAGAAAGAGCTGAAATCAAAAAGGCAGGATTAGTCTCCTGCCTTGAGTATTTCTAGCTCCAGCTCTATTTCATGCTTTATTGGTATTCCGTCAAAGCCCAACAGAGGGATCTGAGGTTTGATTTCTCTTGCCATATCCACTGCATTCAAGTGTATGGCACATAGGTTCCAGCCCTTTTTCTGATAGAATCTGAGGGCATTTGTATTGTCATTGGTGGTAATGAGCCACAATCTCTTACAACCGGATTTCTCAGCTGTTCTTCTGACCTCTACTAGAAGCTTGCTACCTATGCCCTTGTTCTCCTCAAAGCTGTCCAGGGAGGTTATTTCGCATTGTTCGTTATCAATGTAGTAGGTTATTAGGCCTTTTATTTCTCCATCCTTTAGCGCTACATACCCGGGAAGCCTGTCCATATAGTGCAGCCTTCCTCTGGTAACCATCACCGCAGAGCCCCAGCTCTCAATTATCAGCTTAATAACAGCAGGTCTTATTATTTCATCTATTACTTTTATCTCGTACATACACATCACCTTGTAAAAAGCCTCCGGCATTTTTGCCGAAGGCAGTATATCAGCTATTTGCACTTGTTGTGCGCTTATAATATGCCACCCAGCGCATAATCAGAAGCTTTACTATTCCCGCAGTAGGTACTGCCAGCAGCATTCCCAGCAGTCCGAAATATGCACCCACTATAAGGGACAGCATTACAAAAACCGGATGCAGACCCACACTTTCTCCTACCACCTTTGGAGCTATGATTATACTATCCAGCTGCTGTACAGCAACCAGTACAAGAACTGCAAACAGTGCCTTGAGAGGGGTTCCGCTTAATAATCCTACTATAACAGCAGGGACAGAGCCTATTATAGGCCCGAAATACGGAATAATATTTGCTACACCGGCAGTCATACCTATGAGTACAGGAAAATCTAAGCCTATAAGTGCAAGACCTATGGAGCTCAGTATCCCCACTATCAGTCCGTCCAGCAGCTGTCCTCTTATGAAGCTGGATACAACAGCATTTACGTCACTCATGAAGCCTGTTACTCTTTCATTTGTCCGACTCTTGAAAAGCATTCCTGTAGCATCTTTGTACAGCATCTTGAAATATTCCACATCCTTCAAAAGATAGAAGGAAACTATCAAGCCCAAGAGTATGTTCAAAAGATTTCCACCAAGACGTGCAAGGAAACCGAAAATTCCATTTATGGCAGTACCTAGAAAATGCTTTGTAGTATCCGCAAAGCCTTTTAGCTGAGCCTTCAAATCCTCCGACAAGCCGCTCTTATCCAGCTGCTCTGTAAACCTTGTAAAAATCTCCTCATATCTTGCGGCATAATCACTTATAGTGTCTATCATGCTTTCTATGTCAACATTCCTTGTAATCTGTCCGCCTATCATGGCATATGTACTGTATATAAAAAGAGCAAACAGTCCGACTACCAGAAGATATGTGAACAGAACGCTCATAGTACGCTTCAGTTTATCCTGCTTGGAAATCTTGGAAAGCTTTTTATTGCCCATTACATATTTCTCAATCCAGCAAACCACCGGGTGCAGCAGATAAGCGATAACAAACGCAATAATAAAAGGTGTCAGAAGGCCTATGATGCCTGACAGTGCAGACATTATTGCATTTAAAATGCTTCCTGCATTGGAAACTATTTCATATAGTATATACAGCACCGTAGCGGTTAAAATAATATAAATGCTGTATTTCAAGTACGTTTTATCAATGGAAATCTTCATAAAAAGTCGTCCTTTCTGTTAGTATGTGAGCTTGAATTCTAATAATACAATATCATATTTACCACTTTTTTCATATCGTTTTTTAATTGTGCACCGCTTAAGGCACTAATATACACAGGCAGTCGCAAATTTCCTGTTGAAATTTAAAAACATATATATTATAATACATTAGTACGAGCAAAACTCAACCGCGGAAAGATGGCTGAGCTGGTCTAAGGCGCACGACTGGAAATCGTGTGTGGGCTAATACCCCACCGAGGGTTCGAATCCCTCTCTTTCCGCCATTTTCAATGAATGTAGAAACCACTTACCTTCTAGGCAAGTGGTTTTTTGATTGCATCTGCAAACATTTTGCAAACGATATTATAATTAATAGAATAAAAAAGAAATAATCGTAGGTATATTATTAAATTTATATGTATCTTATTATGTATTAGCGGCTCATACTTAATGTAATATTTTAAAATTATGAGTGTCAATGATTCTTATATAGCAATAATTTCATGGCAGCATCCCCATGATATAATTTTTTTGCACAAAGATTCCCAATCTGATTTTATGTAACTTGGTATAAAACTTACTAAATTGCTTTTTGTTTTAATTTTGCTTTCTATATTTTCAATATACTCTTTTGATATATTTGGACGATTCTTGACTTCCAAAAGTTTTGATTCTAGCCCATCATCTAAAACATCCTTTACAAAAGCATTAAGAGAATTACCTATTCCATTCATCAGTATAGTATCGTCATCTTGTAAATCTATTTCTTCAATTGTACAAGAAATTAAGTCACTTATATCGGTAAACAATTCACTATAATATGATTTAAGCTGACTACAATTTTTTAATTTTTTTGCAATAATACCATCTTTGATATCTAAATACCTTAGCTTTTCTTGGTGCTTATCATGAAGTTCTATTTTTGCTAGTTTGTCGATAGTATCTTTAGATGTAATATTTGAACAAAGCATATAAATTGAAGGTGAAATTAGATTTTCTTTTTCTCTTACTTCTAGTTCATACAAATCAATAATACTACTATTTTTATTGGCTAAAAAGACTTTTTTAAGTTCGTGTAATGTTTCTCCTATTCTATCTTCTGGATATGATTTATCATTATCGGCAATAGATAATACAACTCGCTCTGATTCAACATGATATTTTAACCATTTATAACTATTATATCCACCACCATTACACCAATCGAATTGAAGTTTAACGTTCATATAATGGTTCATTTCCTTCAAAAACTTAATACCCATTTTAAAGTAAAACTCACAATCAGAAATATCTTCAGCCAACAAAATGCATGGATGTAATACGGAAAGATTTTGAAAATAAACCAACGGTACTTGGTATACAATTTTACTATTATTTTCATTCCTTTCAAATCTACATTCATTGCTGCTAATGATTATACAACAAGTAAAGCATTGTTCGTAGGATTCAAGAAAAGTGAATTTTGATAAAAGGTTATTATAGATACTTCTTGAGCTTTTATCTAAGATTTCAAGCTTATTAAGAAGTTCTAGTACTTCTAATGAGGCAATAATAATATGGTAACCTTCCCTATAAGCTATAGCAATATTATTCAAAGCTATTATCTCTGGGGTATATATATCAAGGTTATCTATAGCATTTAT
>JBMORW010000061.1:30067-32979 GCA_049322695.1 Bacillota bacterium
TACTATTGTCAATTTTAATTAGCATTATAAATCCTCCGGACTAAAGAAGCCTATAGGCCATTTGGATAAATATCCTTTATTAGAATAGCCAGTAGCTTCAATATTTGAGAGATTACTGCTATTTTGATTGAAGATTAATACATTCACATATTCATTACTAAAATTATAGAGATTTTTTGCAATAATGTATCCAATCCTATTAATAATAGTTTCGCTGTGAGTCTCAATAATAATATTTAGCTTATAATTTTCGTTAATAGAAAGTAAAATAATTTGGGCAAAAGCATCTACCAGCCTTGCTTGCAGTGAAGGATGAAGGTGTAATTCCGGTTGCTCTATTACTATAGTTGATATGCCGTTATTTCCAGTGATTCTTTTAAACATTCTGTCAAGATTATTAAGCCTGCTTCGTGGATTATAGTATCTACTTTGACTTTGCCATAATAGGAGGATAATTGGTAGTATTTGAGAATAACCAAAACCAGTATCAGTAAAGTTTATAGCTTCATTATCACCTTTATATCTTATCTTTAGTGAGGTATGACCACCTTCTGTTATTGTGTCAATTACAAAATTAAAATTTAAGCTAACCCACTTATTAAAGGAATCTTTCTCTTTTTCGCTCATATTTTGCAAAATCATTGGTATGTTTTGACCTAATGGATCTACTTCATCAACATTTAAACCTTGTACTCTATAATACCTTTGAGCGCTAGCTCTTAATGGAGCTATATACTTAACGGATGAGTAGTAGAATTCAAGATATCTGTTACATAAGTTTATTAGACCATTTAAGTGCATTCCAATAGCAAAGTCTCTAATTTTTTGAAAAACATCATCAGTTATATTCAAGTTTTTTATATTTTCTCTTAACCTCTGTGCTGATGTTGTTTGCCTTTTTACTGAATCAAATATACCAACAGAATTACTACAAACGATATTATGGACAAAAGTTCTAATAGTATCTTCTTTTGTAGCAGAATGTGATAAACCTTTTATAGTATCATACAAATAATCGAAAAAAAGGTCGCTAACTGACTTATGGAGTTCGCTATTCTTATATAGAATTTTAGGTAAAAATCCATAATAATTTCTATAGTCTACAGACATAAGTTTTGCATCAAATTCTCTGTTGTTTATTCTTAGTTCAGATATTTTATCTTTATTTTTAAAGCAAATCTCAATAATATTATCTTCATAATGCAGTTTAATTACTTCAAAGTGCATTTTTTTGCTTTCAACACTTACTCTAAATTTGTTAAGTAGATTGCTATTTGTAATATATTTTGGTCTATTATACATATACCTAGTATATGTTTCATCTATTACAGCATCATTCTTGACACAAAATTCGAATTCAAATGCAATAGTATCTTTAGTTTTTTTGTTAATGCTTTCTTCAAAACTTCCGAAATCAACATAATTGCTGCTATACCATAAAATAGGCTCATTTCTTTTTGTTTCAATTGTTTGTTTTAACAGAGGAAAAGATCTTAGAAATGTACTTTTTCCAGAACTGTTTTTGCCCACAAGAACTGTAAGAGGTTTTATTTCAATATCTCCAGTATCGCTTATACATCTAAGATTTCTTATTCTAAGTTTATCCATATTACACCTCCGATTTTTAAATGAATTCAGCCTACAAAGTAGTACTGATTTTAATATAGTCATTACTGCTACGTGAATATAATATGAGTGCATATTCTACAAAAAATGTTAAAATCCTCCATAGACTAGAGGATTATAACTGTTAATGGTGTAATAACACTTATTGATGCATATAAATCAAAAAGCCTTAATTTGTTCGCTTCTTCAATCCAAATGACACAGCTTAAGTTTTTATAAAATTTATTGTAACACAACTTTTATTTGAACTAAATTGCAAGTATATTTTGATGTGCTATATATTATAAATTATTGGGTGTATTTTAATAAGCTAAATCTATGCATGCTCACTTCATCATTCCAACTTGGTGTTTTTGGTAGAATAGAAACCAAGCACAGCGGAAGTTAAAAACCCCTGCAAAAAATGGAAGAACTCCATTGCAAGCACCCCTAAAAAATACTATCCTTTTTAGTGACCAAACTGAAAAGGAGAATAAGGAGATGTTAACAATGGAGCAAGTATATCGTATCAAATATTTGAAGAAATTTGAAGGGAAAAGTTTAAGAAAAATAGCTGATATTATAGGACATGACTTCGAAACTGTAAAGAGATATGTTGAGAAAAATAACTTTAATATAGAGGCTAGACCTAAGCAATTAAGAGCGGGAAAGCTATCTCCATATAGGGACATAGTAATAGGGTGGCTGACAGATGATGAGAAAGCACCTCATAAGCAGCGTCATACTGCCAAACGAGTATATGACAGACTGCGTGAGATGTATAAAGATGAGTTTGATGTCTCGGAAAGATCAGTCAGGAGCTTTGTTGCAAAGCTTAAGAAGGAACTGAAGATTGATACTGATGGCTCACTTCCACTTGACCATCCTCCTGGAGAAGCTCAGGTGGACTTTGGAGAAGCAAGATTTATTGAGAATGGAATTACATATGACGGTCACTATTTAAATATATCATACCCACACAGTAATGGTGGGCATACACAGCTATTTAAAAGTGAGAATCAAGAATGTCTTCTTGAAGGATTAAAAGCTATATTTGAACATATTGGCGGAGTTCCCACAGCAATATGGTTTGATAATATGTCTACAGCTGTCAAGAAAATCAAAGATTATGGAGAGAGAGACCTAACCAAAGGCTTCTTAAGATTCATGATGCACTATGTGTTTAATGTAATATAAAAGTGTAACAAAACGCAGTCCAAAAGTGTAACGGTCTGCGATGCAAAAAGTCCATTGTAACACCCCTCAAATTAAGTTATCCTTTAGTTTGTCTGAAGAACTGAAGGAGG
>JBMORW010000062.1:0-31615 GCA_049322695.1 Bacillota bacterium
ATATCATTCCCAGGAGACAGCAATAGATTGGCAGAAGCTTTGAGAAAAAAATAGAGTAAAATTGAAGGCAAGTGTCCTATGCAGAAATAGGAAGCTACATTATGCATTTTGTGCTTGCAAAACACAACTATCAAGAGTTTATAAATTTTTCTTGGAGTCCAGTTCTTGCTCAAGTTTAGTTCTTCTTTAACATAATGTAAATTACTTAGATAAAAATTGGATATCCTTTTAAACTGCTCATTGATTGTTGTTTTCTTCTTTTGTTCAAACTCAAAGAAATCCATTGAGTTTATAGGCTGAACATCATATTTCAATTCACATAAGTATAAATCTTTGCCTATGCTAAAGGCAATATCACATTCATATTCTTCTTCTTTCCCCTCTGCATTAAGGACTTTACGATGAACTCTTTTCGCTTCAATATTGGCCCTATGGAATTCGCTTAATATAATATCTTCAAAATTATAACCTGCAAAACTCAGGTTAAATCCTTTACGTGCGAATAAGGAAAGCATTGCTCTTGACCCTTGTACAGATTTAACAATAGAGGGTAAAATTAATAACTTGTCCCCCAGTAAGATAAATGGACTATCAAATAAATCAAGCGATTTTTCATCATATATTAGAGTATTGATTATTTTAATGGCACTATCCTCTGCAACTCCATAATGTGTAAGCTTTTCCTTCCAATACTCGATATTGCCAATCATACACCAATTCTCTATAGATAAACTTTGGGGAAACTTTGCTTTTTCAATATAATCATCTGCCTCTCTTCTTAAAACAGCGAAAGCTCTAATCCATTCACATAACCTTACCCCGTTACAAGATTCATTAAGTGTTGCTGACAAAAAGTAATCCATACACACATTTGCATCAGTAAGTTCAAATTCGTCAATAAAACACTTAATTGGCAAAATGTTTGTGTTAGCATCAATAAGACTAGGGTTATAATTTTGTCCATTATTATACTTATTTAATAAATTAATTCTCTTCGTTTCAAATCTATTAACAGCAATATGCTCAGATATAAATCTAGACATATCATTAGGCTCAACTAGAACCTTTGATTCTTCCAATTTAAAATCATACTCATTAAATCGCTAATCTTGATAAATATCAAATAGTATTTGTCTTCTATCGACTAAAGCAAAATGTCCAAGTGATGCTAGTATATCATCAACATCTATTACACAATCAAACTCCTTAAAAGCAATATTCTTACAATCATAGAATAAAATATAACTTATTACTTTACCCACTTCTTGTGTAAAATGCTCAAATAGTCGCGATTGCTGCTCGCTGTTCATATCCTCAAGTCTGAGTTGATAATCCCCGAAATCCTTCGTAAAGTTTATATTTATTGGATAATTATCTTTATTTGAACTACTATTATGTACTATATCATTAAAAACTCTGCATTTAATCTCTAAAGCTAATAAGAAGGCATGAAGTTTGACTTTCTTATCAACGGCGTTTGCTTCTCGATATTCTTTCTGATTGTAGAACTTTTCAAATACTTCAGATAGTATTGAAGACTGTTTTACAATCTGGCTCCATTCATTCTTCTCGTTTTCCTGCATTTCATAACTATCAATGAGTTTGGATATATTTTTAAATAACCTCTTATATTTATTACTCCCATATACATTTACCCCTATACCCAATGCCTTAATCGCGTATAATGCTGTAAATACATTTTCTTCAAGAATCTGTTTGAAAGCCTCTATAAATGCATCTTCTTTATCAAGTAAGTCATTTAGCCTTCTATATGCAGAATATAACAACATAAAATCACTCCAACTTAGTTTTTTAATTTTACTTTAAAATTTTCTTCAAGTATAGCCTTAATCTGTTTACTTTGGTCTTGCCCCTCAAATGTTACTAGCAGTTGTCCTGGGAAGTGCTTCTCATACCACTTTTTCTTTACATCCCAATGTTCTCGATATTTAGGCAAGTCTAACCTACCAACATGCTCCCAGTAATAAGTTTCTCCTTGCCACTTGATTGTAAAGTCAGGTAAATACATTGTTCCGTCATTTGCATAAAGAGGTTCTTCGTACTTAAAAGAGATATCATTGAGCAACAGTAGCAGAAGTAATAAGTGCCAGGCTCCAAAGTTATCCAGTTATTTTATTTGTTCGAGTGAATAAACTGCTGGTATATTTCGACTAAAAACTCATTTCGCCTTTGAAGAATATTGTCTAGTCTTGGCGAAGCATATGTTAGATTTGAAAAAAGTACAAAATATGAAAAGGCTGTGAATATATGCTATTCACAGCCTTTCTGTATGTAACTCTAATATTATATTTGGTGGAGGCGAGGGGAATCGAACCCCTGTCCGAAAGTGCTTTGACCAAAGCTTCTCCGAGCGCAGACGGTGATTATTCTGATGCAAAGCATCAGCCATTCCCTCTACTGCACGCCCTCCGTCAGGCTTACAGCTTCAGTAGCTTCATAATGCATCACATACTCAAAGCTTTGTACATGACGTTCACCGCTAAATGACGCCCAATCCCAAGGTGCGGTAACCCCGGGTTGAACGAGCAGCCCTTAGGCTGCTAACGCGTAATTTTCGTTAGCGTTTAAATTTAAGTTCCAGCTTTTTATGGTGCCTCTGGGACCACCGCTCGCTACTTCAATCTCGACTACCCCCGTCGAAACCTTTACGCCCCCCTATATCATTATAAGCTTCGTACTACGTCGTCATTGCTCAGTAACTGAAATATTCACATATACCTACATATGCTCATTTTCAGCTCTTCGTATTCCTTGTATTACTCGCTTCTAATGCTCTAAGCATCAAAGAGGAAATAAGCATTATACTGTTTCGTCATTGCTTCGATTGTCAAAATATCCATGTCATTTCCCTAACCACTGTCAACTGACATCTGTCAGCTGTCCACATTTTTTTCTAAGTGCCGGTGGCTGGTGGCCATTATCCCTGTCCACTGACCCCTGTTCCCTGTAGTCTAGTAGTTATCCTTCCCTCTAAACTCCCTTTCCATCTCTCGCTTCGCATCGCGTTCTGCTATATCATGGCGTTTGTCATGCAAGAGCTTACCCTTTGCTACTGCCAGCTCAACCTTTACCAGGCTGCCCTTGAGATATATTGAGAGAGGTACCAGAGTGTAACCCTTTTGCTGTACATAGCCTATGAGCTTGTTAATCTCATATCTATGAAGCAGTAGCCTGCGGGTCCTCATGGGATCCTTATTGAATATGTTCCCCTTTTCATATGGACTTATATGCATGTTGTGTACGTATACTTCGCCTTTTTCGACTTGCGCGTAGCTGTCCTTAAGGTTAACGCTGCCCTGGCGGATTGATTTGACCTCTGTGCCTGAAAGCTCAATGCCTGCCTCATAGGTTTGCTCTATGAAGTAGTCGTGTCTCGCTTTTTTGTTTTGTGCTATAACTTTTATACCGTCCTTAGCCATTTCATCCCCACCCGGTTTTCATATTCAACACTGTAATTTCTATTATATCACCGACTTACATGATGTCAACTTATCTATTATAACTTAATAAATTTGTAATCACAATGTAAAATAGTTCCAATAAAATTGCAAAACAAAAAGTGCTGTCCCCCTTTTGCTTCCATTAGCTTTGCATTTGCTATCAACTTATAAAACAGTTAAATCAAAAGAGCCACACATATATTTTATGCGTGGCTCTCTATTCTATACCAGTATGAAATCTATGGTTCTGGTGGAAATATCGGCACGTACTACCCTTATTTTGACAACATCACCTATCTTATAGGTCTTTTTCAGTCTTTCACCAATGAGCATGTGATGCTTTTCATCGAATATATAATAATCATCCTCCATATTGCTTATGTGTACTAAACCTTCTATGGTGTTGTCCAGCTCAACAAACATTCCAAATGAGGTTACGCTTGATATGATTCCCTCATATTCCTCATCAATTCTTTCAAGCATGTACTCAGTCTTTTTTAAATCCTCAACTTCTCTTTCAGCTTCGTCTGCAGCACGTTCTCTAATAGAGGAGTGGTCAGCCATCTGCTCAAGCCTGGAGTTCAACTCTGCAATTCTTTTCTCAGTAAGCTTGCCGTGAAGATCCTCCTTGATTATTCTATGTATTATCAAATCAGGATATCTTCTAATGGGGGAAGTGAAGTGACAGTAATACTTTGCTGCCAGTCCAAAGTGTCCAAGACTGGTGCTGGTATATCTTGCCTTTTTCAACGACCTTAGCATCAAAGTGCTGATTATGCGTTCTTCTCTTGTACCTTTTATCTGATCGTTAAGCTGCTGCAAAGCCTTAGGATGCACTTCCGCCAAACCCTTAAGAGTATAGCCGAAGTTATGTATGAACTCATTGAAGGTCTCCAGCTTCTCAGGATCGGGATCCTCGTGCACCCTGTACACGAAAGGTGCTTCCTTCCAGTACATATGCTCAGCTATAGTCTCATTGCAAACCAGCATGAATTCTTCTATGATCTGCTCGGACAGTCCTCTCTCATATGGTCTTATTTCTACTGGAGCTCCAGTATCATCAAGTATTATTTTGGTTTCCTGAAACTCAAACTCTATGCTTCCTCTGCTTCTTCGTCTTTTACTGAGAATCTGCCTAAGCTCTTCCATCACCTTGAAGTAAGGCACAAGCTCCTTATATCTCTCTATGGTCTCAGGATCATTGTCAGTCAATATCCTGTTGACATTTTTATAGGTCATTCTCTCTTTGGTTTTTATAACGCTTTCGTATATATCATATCTTATAACCTTGCCGTTTTTGTTTATTTCCATATCACAGCTTAATGTGAGTCTTTCTATCTGAGGATTCAAGCTGCAGATACCGTTAGAAAGGCGTTTTGGAAGCATTGGTATTACTCTGTCTATCAGATATACACTTGTGCCTCTCTTCAGAGCTTCCTTATCAAGGTAACTGTTTTCAAAAACATAATGGCTTACGTCCGCTATGTGTACCCCCAGCAGATAGTTGCCGTTAGGCAGCTTTTCCACACCTACAGCATCGTCCAAGTCCTTGGCATCTTCTCCGTCTATAGTTACAATGACCTTGTCTCTCAAGTCTCTTCTTTTTTCTATTTCTTCTGCTCTTACAGTCTCAGGTATCTTGTCTGCTTGCTTTAATACCTCAGGCGGAAATTCCTCAGGAAGGTTATGTCCTCTTATTACGGATAATATATCAGTGCCGATATCGTCCTTGTGTCCCAACACCTCTACTATTTTGCCTTCGGGGTTTCTCCTGCCGTCAGGCCATTGCGTAACCTCTACTACCACCTTATAGCCGTTTTTGGCACCATTGGCATCTGCCTTGGATACGAAAACATCCTGATAAATCCTGGGATCGTCAGGTACAACAAAACCAAAGTTGCGATTGTCCTCAAATACTCCTACAATCTTCTCATTGGCTCTCTTAAGTATCCTTATTACTTCACCCTCGCTGCGTTTGGTCTGCAGCTCCGGTGTAGTCAGCCTTGCAATTACTCTGTCATTGTGCATGGCTCCATTAAGCTTTTCCATAGGTATGTACATGTCTTTAAAGGTCTTATCATCAGGAATCAAAAAAGCAAAGCCCTTTTTATTACCTTGTATTCTGCCTGCTATCAGATTCATTCTCTCTGTTATGCCGTATTTTCTTTTTTTTGTTACAATTATGTTGCCATTGGCTTCAAGCTCTTCCAATGCCAAATTAAAGACTTCCAAATTCTCTTCATCTATCTTCAGCTCTGTTTTCAGCTCGTCAAAGGATAAGGGTCTGTAGGCATCCTCTCTCATAAAGTTCAAAATAGTTGACTTTGCTTCAATAAGCTCTGTCATCAGTCACCCTCCTTTTTGATTAATGCTTGCTTCTGCTCTTTATAAAACGGTACACTTCTTCAAATACCAGCTCTTTTTCACAGTCACAGGTTATTACGTGACCGCTGTTGTGCAGATAAACAATGCTTTTATCTTCTGAATTGGTTTTTCTATAAATTATATTAGCACTTACAGGGTTAACGACTCTATCTCCATAGGATTGAAGTACAAGCAGCGGCTTCCTGATTGCATAAAGATTCTGCTTCACATATCTTATTAAATAAAATAAATTGCAGATGCTTTTCAGTGGTGCTCTGTCATAACCGATAACCGCCTTATCGCTGCATTTAAAAACGAAATCCTTTGTTATACTGAATCTTCGTCTTTTTATGCATTTTCTTGCCAATTCCAAATATGATTTTCTGTTTATTATCCTTATGGGTGCAGACATGCTCACTATGCCTTTTACATCGAAATTTCTGGCAAGATACAGCCCTAATAAGCCTCCCATAGATAATCCTACAACAAAAACCTCATCACACTCCTGCTTCAGCGCTTTATATCCTTCCACAGCGGAGTTTATCCAATCCCTGTAGTTTGTTTTTTTCATATCGGCTACACTTGTACCATGTCCTCTTATGCATATGCCCTTAACAGTAAATCCTCTTTCTTTAAGGTACTCTCCAATATATCTCATTTCTGAAGGGGTTCCGCAAAAGCCATGGATCAGAAGCACTCCCGTGCAATTACCCTTATAATAAAATTCCTTTGTCACATCAGTATTCACAATGACCTCCATAACAGCCACCGGCAATGAGCCGCCAGCCACCAGCATCCAGTGACCAGTGACTATGAATATATTATGCACACAAGTCAAGCATTATATGAAATATTCTAATTCATTATTATTTCCTAGGAAATCATGGTTTATGATCTGCTTATTACATATATGACATAGCCATATAGTATTAGGTTTGTGATAATCAGAAGAGGAACTCCGAAAACAAACTTGCTGTTAAGAGTCTTATGATGAAAATGCCTCATTCCTAATTCTACTCCAATAGCACCGCCAATTGCTGCCATTGTTATGAGGTCCCTTTCACTTATTCTCCTTCTGTTGTTTTTTGCTTTCCATTTATCAAAACCCATTACTATAAATCCTAAAATATTGACTGCAACTGCATAAATACCTACATAAAGCATATTTTTCCTCCAATAAAAAAGTTATGGATGGTTAATAACAATATTAACCATCCATTATAATTTTACATGAACAATGGTGCAAACACAAGAGCAACTATGGTCATAAGCTTTATGAGTATGTTCATTGCAGGTCCGGCAGTATCTTTAAAAGGATCTCCTACCGTATCTCCAACTACTGTAGCTTTGTGAGCATCGCTTCCCTTGCCGCCGTGCTCTCCGGACTCCACAAACTTCTTTGCATTATCCCAAGCTCCGCCTGCATTTGCCATCATTATGGCAAGCAGCACCCCTGTAATCAAGGAGCCTGCTATAAGCCCTCCCAATGCGCCTTTATCATATATGCCCACAGCAATAGGTATTATTACTGCCAATAAACCGGGCACCACCATCTCCTTTAAGGCTGATGCAGTGGATATATCTACGCATTTTGCATAATCCGGTTTTGCATAGCCTTCCATTATACCGGGTATATCTCTGAATTGTCTTCTTACTTCCTCTATCATTTTGTATGCAGCTTTGCCAACAGCCTCCATAGTTAAGGCAGAGAACAGAAATGGCAGCATACCTCCGATAAACAGACCTACCATTACCTCAGGTCTTAACAGGTCAATCATTTCCAAATTAACAGCCTGTGAATAGGATGCGAAAAGTGCAAGTGCAGTAAGTGCTGCTGAGCCTATGGCAAAGCCCTTTCCTATAGCTGCCGTAGTATTGCCTACAGAATCAAGCTTGTCAGTGACTGCTCTTACTTCCTTCGGAAGATGCGACATTTCTGCTATACCTCCTGCATTATCTGCAATAGGACCATAGGCATCAACTGCAACAGTCATTCCAGTAGTTGATAACATTCCAACTGCTGCAAGAGCTATTCCATACAGACCTGCAGCCTTATAGGAAACCAAAATGGCAATAGATATGAACAATACCGGTGCAACCGTAGACATCATTCCTACGCCAAGGCCGCTTATTATGGTTGTTGCCGCTCCTGTCAAGGATTGCTGCGAAATCTTCTTAACATAGCCATAGTCTCCCGATGTATACACCTCTGTTACAAAGCCCACTATCATCCCTGTAATCAGTCCTGAAGCAACAGCGAAAAATGCATAAAAACCGTTAAAGAGATACTTACTCAATATTCCTGCGAAAACCAATACTATCAGAGCACTTGCATAGGTACCATTTCTAAGTGCGCTTTGCGGATTTGCTTTCTCACCAGTTCTTACAAACATACTTCCTATTATGGATGCACATATACCTATAGCCGAGAGCAGAAGGGGATATAAGACTCCTTCGGCACTTCCTGCAAAAGCGGCAGTACCCAGTGTAATAGCTGATATAATTGAGCCTACGTATGACTCAAAAAGGTCGGCTCCCATACCCGCAACATCACCAACATTATCACCGACATTATCCGCAATAACAGCGGGATTTCTCGGATCATCCTCCGGTATTCCTGCTTCTACCTTTCCAACCAGGTCAGCTCCAACATCGGCAGCCTTAGTATATATACCACCTCCGACACGTGCAAACAAAGCTATAGAGCTTGCACCCAAACCAAAGCCTGTTATAATATTTGGTTCACCAATTATAATGTATAATATGCCCAATCCGAGTAAGCCCAATCCTGCAACACACATTCCCATAACGGCTCCACCCTTGAAGGCTATTCCGAGAGCAGGATTTTGACCCTCTCTCGCTGCATTTGCAGTTCTTGCATTAGCTTTGGTCGCAACTTTCATCCCAAAGAAACCAGCTAAAACGGAGCATACTGCACCGGCTATAAAACAACCTGCTGTAAGCCAACTTTTCAGGAATATTCCGATAATTATAGCTAAAACAAGGACGAAAACTGAAAGTACTTTATATTCCCTGAAAAGAAATGCCATGGCACCTTCGTGAATATAACCCATTATTTCCTTCATCCTGTCATTTCCGGCATCCTTTTTTAATATACCGACCGCTAAAAACCATGCGAACACTAAAGCCAATACTCCAGCTATTGGAGCCAAGTATGCAAGATTCATTCACTTACCCTCCCCAAATTGTATTTATATTTTGTAATAATATCAGGAATTCGGCAGTAATTTTCAAACAATTCACAATGTACAATCAATAATACTGTATACATTGTACAAGCACAATATAGCCCAACAAAGCTTTGTTAGGCTATTACTGATATCAAAATACTATTGAAGTACTACCAAAACAATACAAAGAAGCATAAAAAGTATTGCACAAACTGTAGTAATCTTGGCAGCTAATTCTTCATATCCTTTACCTTTTCTTTTTCCAAACAGCTGTTCAGCACCACCTGCGATTGAACCGGACAATCCTGCACTTTTACCTGGCTGCAAGAGAACTCCTGCAATAACAACCAGTGAAACCAGTGCCAGTAATACCATTAATAAAGTTAACAAGCCTCACACCTCCAATCTATAGTAATAGTCAACCTATTAAAAGCTTTGTATCCGCATGAAAAGATGGTAAGCCCAACTTTTCAACGGCAACAATGAAATTATTTGTGAGCCTTTGAATGTGAACGAGAATGGCAAAATAATAATTTCATTAATATGGGCTTGCTTTAAACCCAGTTCATAAACAACATTTTAACATAAAGCATAATAAAATACAATAATGGGATAAAAAATTACCCCATCATTGTATTTATATTATAAGCAGCTTTTTATTTTTTATGTTTGCTATAGGTTGAAGAATGTCTTCTTTCCTAAATATTTTGACATTTCACCAAGTCCCTCTTCTATTCTTAGAAGCTGGTTGTACTTAGCAACTCTGTCAGTTCTTGAAGGTGCACCAGTCTTGATTTGTCCGGCATTTACCGCTACAGCAAGGTCTGCAAGTGTAACATCCTCTGTTTCACCTGATCTGTGCGAAACAACCGCAGTGTAGCCAGCTCTGTTAGCCATTTGAATGGCATCGAGAGTTTCTGTAAGTGTACCTATTTGATTAACCTTTATGAGTATTGAGTTAGCAACGCCCATCTTTATTCCTCTTTCAAGTCTTTCGGTGTTTGTAACAAATAAGTCGTCACCAACCAGCTGCACTCTGCTGCCTAACTTATCTGTTAGCATTTTCCAGCCGTCCCAATCCTCTTCTGACATACCGTCTTCAATTGATATAATGGGATATTTATTAATAAGATACTCATAGAATGCAACCATTTCCTCTGAAGACTTAACAACACCTTCACCTTCCAGATGATACTTGCCGTCTTCCTTATAAAGCTCTGTTGCAGCAACGTCCATTGCTATAAATATGTCTTCACCCGGTTTGAAACCTGCTTTTGTAATAGCTTCTATAATTACCTGAATAGCCTCTTCATTGGAGGTAAGGTTAGGAGCAAACCCACCTTCATCACCTACTGCTGTGTTATAGCCTTTTGCCTTCAAAACAGCCTTAAGGTTATGGAATACTTCTGCACACATTCTCAATGCTTCTCTGAAGCTTGGAGCACCTACAGGCATAACCATGAACTCCTGTACGTCAACGTTGTTGTCAGCATGAGCTCCACCGTTCAATATGTTCATCATAGGTACAGGAAGTGTCTTAGCATTTACCCCTCCTATGTATTGATATAAAGTAAGTCCGCATGCTTCTGCTGCTGCATGTGCTACTGCAAGTGATACGCCAAGTATTGCATTTGCACCGAGTTTAGCTTTGTTTGGTGTGCCGTCAAGAGCAATAAGAAGCTCATCTATAGCAACCTGGTCTCTGCAGTCCATTCCTATTATCTCAGGAGCTATAATGTCGTTAACATTCTCAACAGCATGAAGAACACCTTTACCAAGATATCTTGACTTGTCACCGTCTCTTAATTCAACTGCTTCAAAAGCACCTGTTGAAGCGCCGGATGGTACTGCAGCTCTGCCGACTACACCATTTTCCAGTTCTACCTCAACTTCAATCGTAGGATTCCCTCTTGAGTCCAATATTTCTCGTGCAAACACATCAGTAATTATGCTCGTCATAATTTACATTCCTCCTAATTTCAAATGTTTATGGGGGTTATCGATTCAAAATTGCTTATAAGCTTTTGCTAATTGGCTACTGGCCACTGGCTTCTGGCTACTGGACTTATGCAGGACTTCGAAGAGTTACTTAAAACTAGTAGCTAGTGGCTAGAAGCTAGCAGCCGACCCGTTATGGTCCAGCCTATGCTTGCCTAATAATTCACTATTGCAGCAAATTCCTTAGCTTCCAGGCTTGCTCCGCCTACTAGGGCGCCGTCTATCTCAGGCATATCCATGAGTTCTTTTATATTTGAGGATTTTACGCTTCCTCCATAGAGTATTCTGGTAGCATCTGCAGTCTCAGTGCCGAACTTCTCTGATAAAAGCTTTCTGATAAAGCCTATTACTTCATTTGCATCCTCTTTTGTAGCAGTCTTACCTGTTCCTATAGCCCATACAGGCTCATACGCAATAATTAGATTATTAAGGTTCATATTCTCCATATTTGCCATACTTCCGTTTACTTGAGCTGTTATGACATCATAGGTCGAACCGTTTTCTCTCTCTTCCAGGGTTTCGCCTATACAAAGTATTGGCTTTAAACCATGGTTTAATGCAGCTATAGTCTTTAAATTTATGTCGGCATCTGTTTCTTTAAAATACTGTCTTCTTTCCGAGTGGCCCAATATTACATACTCGACATCCAAGTCCTTTATGAATACGGGAGATATTTCACCTGTATAAGCTCCGTTATCTTTATGATGCATATTTTGAGCACCTACACGTATATTGCTACCTTTTACAGACTTTACAACCTCTGTAAGACATAATGCTACAGGACATACAACAACCTCAGCTTTTGCATCTTGTACTAAGGGTTTAAGTGCATTGACCAGTTCTACAGCTTCACTTACAGTTTTATTCATTTTCCAATTACCCGCTATTACAGGTCTTCTCATAGGTTACACCTCACTATTTATTGTTTATTACATCTATACCCGGAAGCACTTTTCCTTCAAGGAATTCCAAAGAAGCTCCGCCGCCTGTTGAAATATGAGTTATCTTATCTGCAAAGCCCAACTGTTCTACAGCAGCTGCAGAATCTCCGCCGCCTACTATTGTTGTCCCGCTGCATTTTGACATTGCATCGGCAAGAGCAAATGTGCCCTTTGCAAAGTTAGACATTTCAAATACGCCCATGGGTCCATTCCATACAACAGTTTTTGCATCCTTTATTATTTCTGAATATATACTCATTGTCTTTTCGCCGATATCCAATCCCAGTTGGTCAGAAGGAAGCTTATCAGCATCAACAGTGATAATAGGTGCTTCATTTTTAAACTCAGGGGCAGCAACAATATCAACAGGCAGCAGCAGCTTAACGCCTTTAGCCTCTGCCTTCTTCAGGATATCCGCAGCAAGCTCTACCTTATCAGCCTCCAGTATGGATTTTCCTATCTCATAGCCCATAGCCTTATAAAAGGTAAATGCCATACCGCCGCCAATCAACAGTGTATCAACCTTATCCAGAAGGTTTTCTATTACGCCTATTTTGTCTGATACTTTTGCACCGCCAAGAATAGCTACAAAAGGCCTCTCAGGAGCAGTTATTGCCTTACCCATAAAGTCAAGCTCCTTCTTTATAAGATATCCAATAGCTGATGGCAGGTAATCAGCAACACCTGCTGTAGATGCATGTGCTCTATGCGCTGTTCCGAATGCGTCATTAACATACAAATCTCCCAGCTCTGCTATCTTCTTGGCAAATTCTGCATCATTCTTTTCTTCCTGCTCATAGAATCTGACGTTCTCGAGAAGCATTACATCTCCATCCTTCAGTCCGTTTACCAGTTGTGCAACCTTCTCGCCTATTACATCATCAGCCAATATAACTTCCTTATTAAGCAGTGCTGCCAGTCTCTCTGCCACCGGCTTCAAGGAATATTTTTCATTAAACTTGCCCTTTGGTCTTCCCAGATGAGACATAAGTATGACCTTAGCACCGTTCTTAATTAGATAATTGACAGTTCTCAAAGCTTCTCTAATTCTTCTGTCATCTGTTATTTCTCCGGCTTCGTTCTGCGGAACATTGAAATCCACTCTGACCAGAACTTTTTTACTCTTAACCTCAATGTCTTCTATTGTTCTTTTATTTAACATAGCAATACCTCCTATTATAGGTTTGGGATATATAAACATGATAATTCTCTTAGCATGATTCAGCCCGGTTTTGAAGAAAGTCAAAACCGGACTGAATAATTTATTCTGATATTATTTCATTGCCATGAACTTGAGAAGGTCAACAACTCTGTTTGAATAGCCCCACTCGTTGTCATACCATGAAACAAGCTTGAAAAACCTCTTTTCACCCTTCAGGTTGTTCTGAAGTGTTGCAAGAGAATCGTATATTGAGGATCTTTCATCATGTATGAAGTCAGTTGATACAACTTCTTCATTTGCATATCCCAATATACCCTTCAGGTATGTTTCTGATGCTTTTTTCATAAGGCTGTCTATCTCTTCTATGGAAGTATCTCTAGAAGCTGTGAAAGTCAGGTCAACTACTGATACTGTCGGTGTCGGTACTCTGAAGGACATACCTGTCAGCTTACCCTTTGTTGCAGGCAATACTTCCCCAACCGCCTTAGCTGCACCTGTAGTTGAAGGTATTATATTGATAGCTGCTGCTCTTCCGCCTCTCCAGTCTTTCTTGGATGGACCATCAACTGTCTTTTGAGTTGCTGTGTATGAGTGTATTGTAGTCATTAAGCCTGTTTCTATTCCTATACCTTCCTTCAGAAGTACATGTACTACAGGCGCCAGGCAGTTTGTGGTACAGGAAGCATTAGATACTATATTGTGTTTAGCTGCATCATACTCATTTTCATTAACGCCCATAACAATTGTCTTTACGTCACCCTTACCAGGAGCTGATATGATAACCTTCCTTGCACCTGCTTCAAGGTGTCCTTTAGCCTTTTCCGAGTCAGTGAAAAGACCTGTTGATTCTATTACATATTCTACACCAAGCTGTCCCCATGGCAATTGTGAAGGATCCTTGGTAGCTGCAACACACTTAACTTCATGTCCGTTTACAACCAGTATATCGTCTGCTTCAAGCTCCGGTGAGCTCTTCTTTGTTTCAAGAGTTCCTTTAAATCTGCCTTGAACAGAATCATATTTCAATTGATATGCAAAGTATTGCGCATCAGTTGTTACGTCTACTACCGCTACAACATCAATTTCCTTTCCAAGAATTCCTTGCTCTGCCATTGCCAGAAAAACCAGTCTTCCTATTCTGCCAAAACCATTAATACCTACTTTTAAAGCCATTTCTAATTTCCTCCTCGTAATATGTTATATATTTCACGGGCAGCAGCTTCATCTGTTATTATAACGTTGTTGCTTCTGCCCTTGTTGACCAGTATCAAAGGCTGTGCCTTGGAAACACCTCCGCCTACAGCCATTACAGTATCGATGTTGTTTAAATCACTGTCTGTTATACCAATACTGCTGGATTTATGCACTATGTTTCCATTAATGTCAAAGTAGCAGCCGAAGGCTTCTGCTTTAACAGCGAGGGACTCAAGGTGCCTCATTTCCTCTGTTGTGAAATTCCTCTTTTTTGAGATTGCCTCCAATGAGCTTAAACCAAAAATAAATATGTCGGAGCTCTTGATATATTTCATTACCTTTGCTATATCCGGGTCGGCAGACATTCTTTCAAGCATTTCTGCATCTATATTGTCAGGCAGATGAAGCAAGTAATAATCACCGCCTATGTTTTTGGCCATTTTTGCAGCTACAATATTTGCTTGCCTTTCGAGATCGGCTTTGATGCCTCCTCTGGCAGGTACTACTACAAGATTTTTTGCGTCTACCTTATACGACTGTTCCGCTACTGCAAGCAATGTATATCCGCCGCTGACTGCTATTACAGAATTGTTTCTGAGTCTGCGCTTTACATATTCAAAAGCTGCCTTTGCTATTTCACTTACAGCTTCTCTCTCATGGTCAGCGTCCCCGGGAACAATAACAACATCCATTATACCCAGCGTATCCTTTATGTACTGTTCCAGATTCTTTAACCCCTTAAGCTCTGCTATATATTCCCTCAGTTTGCCGATAAGTGACTTTCCTTCATCAGTTATCGTCATACCAAGTGGTTGTATATCTATTAAGCCTTGATCCTTAAGGAAATCCAGTTCGCTTCTTACCCATCTTTCGCTTTTGTTCAAATTTGCAGCAAGAGCTCTTCTCCCTATGGGTTGATTGAACTCAACAGTTCTGAGAATGCTGTATCTTTTTTCGGTAATATCAATGATTTCTGGTACCAGTTTGATTTGAAGTTGAATTAATTCATTCATTTCGTCTTCCCCTTGGATATATTTTATCCCGCTTGTCTTTTTCTGTCCCGTCAGTAACATTATAATATAAATATTTTTCTATTTCAACACCAAAATGGAAAGTATATCTACTTTATCTTATCTCTTTTAAAAAGCTAAGCCTACTGCAACAGACCGGATTTTATAAGTCGGTTATATTATTTTGCATATAAATATATTATATGCAAAATATATTAAGCACTTATTAAATCAAAGTAAATTTGAAAATTGTTCCAAAGCCTGTTCTTATATAAAAAGCTCCTTTATATTGAAAGGAGCATATACTATATATATCTTTTTCTTTTTGAAGATGAGGGTATTCCCAGCTCATCCCTGTACTTTGCCACTGTTCTTCTGGATATCACATAACCCATTTTAGCCAGGGTATCTGCCAGGCACTGGTCACTCAGAGGCTTTGTATTGACTTCCTCGCTGATAAACTTCTTGATAAGCTTCTTTACGCTTTCAGATGAAACAGAATCTCCATCCTGATTATCTACACCGCTTTTGAAAAAATACTTTATTTCGAAAATTCCTCTCGGAGTTTGAACGTATTTACCATTTATAGCACGGCTTACCGTTGATTCATGTACATTGACCAGATCAGCTATGTTTTTCAGTGTCATGGTCTTCAAATACATGACTCCCCTTTCAAAAAACTCAATCTGATAGTCCAGTATAGCCTTCATAACGTTATACAAGGTGTTTCTTCTGTGTTCCAGACTTCTGATAAGCCACATTGCCGAAGACAGCTTACCGCTTATATATTCAGAGACATGTGAAGCCTTATCCTCTGACCTGAGTATGCTCTTATAGAATTGATTAATAGTAAGTCTGGAACCATTATGATCATTAACACTAAGTACATACTCATTGCCTACTTTATCTATATATACATCAGGTATTACATATCTGGTGGCAGAGCTGCTTTCAAAAGCTCTTCCGGGCTTTGGCTCAAGACTTTTTATAACATCACACTGCTTTTGTGCTTCTTCTGTAGTTATCGAAAGCTTCTTAGCTATAACGCTTATTCTGTTGCAGGCAATATCATCAAGATATTGACTGACAATCAGCTCCAATCTGTCAGTAAGCAGTCCTTTGTTTCGAAGCTGAATCATAAGACACTCCTTCAAATCTCTGGCTCCTATACCCAGCGGCTCAAAGGTCTGAACTATGCCCAGCACTTTCTCAACCTTGACTGCAGCAACCTTTAAAATAGCTGCTATTTCTTCAACTGATATTGTCAGATAACCATTCTCATCCAGGCTCTCTATGATAAATTCTCCTATTTCCCTAAGCTCATGTTTAACAAAGGACAGATTCAGTTGGAAAAGCAAATGGTCCTTCAAGGTATTTGTATAGGTTATCATGTTATCATAGGATGTTTCATGGGAATCATCACTCTCAAAATGCTCCAGATAATGACTCTTTCCTTGATATTGAAGGTATTCCTTCCAGTCAATATCGTTTTCCTTTTGTGAGATTTTCTTTTCCAGCTCTTGCTTTGACTGGCTTTCGCCTTTTTCTTCCTTTACTTCCTCAGCAACCTCTAAAATGGGATTGGTTTCCAGCTCATGTTGAATCAATTCATCAAGCTCCACTGCCGGAAGTTGGAGTATCTTAAGAGCAAGCCTTAGTTCCGGCGTCATTACCAGCTTTTGCTGCTGTTCAATTATAAGCTCATATCCCATTTTCATACTATTCACCTCTAGGTTTACAATACAGGTAATCTTTCTGAAAGTTACGTTAAATAATTGCAACAAGTATATTATAACACATTTCTCTCTTTTGTCCTAATAGTAAAGCGATTATTATATATGCGAAGTAAAAGCATGGCATAGTTTTCGTGTATACTTCTAGCTTTTGCAAAAAATCATGGCACAATCATCTGACTGTGCCATGAACTGATTTTAATATTTTATCTGTCGCCCTTTTCATAAGGTATACCGCTTGCTGCCGGTCCTACTGACTTACCTATGAAGCCTGATACGGCAAGCATGGTCATAATATAAGGCAGAGCGTTTAAGAAATCACCCGGAAGATTGAAATAGCTTCCAAGATTCAATCTCAATGCTTCAGCAAAGCCGAAAAAGAGACAAGCCAAAAATGCGCCTACAGGATTCCATTTCCCGAAAATAAGCGCTGCAAGTGCTATAAAGCCTCTTCCGCCAATCATGCCTTCCTTGAAGGAAGCAAGGTTACCTATGGAGATTGATGCTCCGCCTATGGCAGCCAGCACACCGCTTATTATAACGCATATATATCTTGTTTTAGCAACATTTATTCCCAATGTATCAGCAGCCTTTGGATGTTCACCGACAGCTCTCATTCTGAGTCCGAATGGCGTTTTATACATAATGAACCAGGTTACTGCAACCATGATTACTGCTATATAAGTGAGTATGTTAAGTCCTGCTAAGTCTGCAATTTTATTTACACTGTCTGTTTGACCCGGTCTTCCGTATATTTCTACCATCAGGAAGGTTGTGAGACTTGTTGCAAGTATAATAATTGCAGTACCGACAACAACCTGGTTAGCTTTATGATTGACACTGAAATATGCCAGTATCAAAGCGAACAGGGCACCTACAACCATGGCTCCAAGCACGCCTATCCATGGGTTACCTGTAACATATGAGAAATATACGGCAAAGAACGCTCCAACAGCCATAATACCTTCCAGAGCGATATTAACTACACCTGATCTCTCTGAAAAATTACCGCCCAACGCTGCAAAAATCAAAGGAGTAGCAGAGCGTAGAGTCGATGGAATCATTATTGCAAGTAACGTGAGAAATCCTATATCCTTCATTCTACTTTCCCTCCCCTTTTACACTCAGCTTTTCACGACTCAGCTTTGCAGCTTTTTTTGCTTTCATGTTGTCATGTATAGTCTTGACAAAGCCTGCTGCAACAAACAGTATCAGTATACCCTGTACTATAAACACTACTTCCTTTGCAATACCTTCTATCTGCATCATAGGTCCTCCCTTTTGGAGTATACCGAATAAAAGTGCAGACAGTATAACGCCTATAGGATGATTGTTACCAACCAATGCAACAGCAATACCGTCCATACCGTAGCCTGTGAAGCCCATGAGGTAGTTCACTCTGTATTGCATGCCGGATGTCATTATAGCTCCTGCGAGACCTGAAAGAGCGCCTGCATAGAACATTGCAAAGGTTACATTCTTTGGTACACTTATGCCGCCATACTCTGCAGCATATTGATTGAAGCCGACAGCTCTAACCTCATAGCCTCTTATGGTTTTATTAAGCAGGTAATAGGTTATGAAAGCTGCAGCCAGTGATAACAATATACCGCCGCTTAATCTTGTAAACTGAAATGCAGGTGATAAATCAGAGAACCTGAAAAGCTTTGCAGAATCAGCTATTTCAACTGAAAATGCTTTTCCTTCCACTCCAAAAACCTTCATTGTCAGATAGTTGCACAGATTATATGCTATATAGTTCATCATAATACTGTTTATTACCTCATGGGAACCCAGTCTTGCCTTCAGCCAGCCGATTATTCCACCCCAGATACCTCCGCCCAGAGCGCCTAAAGCAAGTGTCAAAGGTACGTGTATTATTGCAGGCAATCCCTTGAAGCTGTATCCGACCATCAGAGATACCAGCGTACCTATTATGAATTGTCCCTCAGCACCTATGTTAAATAGTCCGCATCTGAATGCAAAAGCAACAGACAAACCAGTTAATATAAGATAGGTTGTAACAACAAGGGTTTCTCCTACCTTTCCAACATCACCAAGACTTCCCTTTATTAAGGCTGAGTATGCAACTACAGGATTGTTTCCAAAAGCTGCTACCAGTATGCCTCCTGCAATAAAGGAAACCAGAATGGCTATAAGTGGATATGCCAGCTGCTTCATTGATTCTTTAAAATTCTCTTTGCGTTCATTTCTTTGAGCATCCATTCCATATCCCCCCTATTCTTGCTGCTGACTTCCGCCAGCCATTAATATACCCAGCTTTTTCTCGGTTGCATCCTTAGCATCCATAACACCTACGATTTTGCCGTCATACATTACGGCTATTCTGTCAGAAAGCGACATTATTTCATCTAATTCAAGAGATACCAACAGTACTGCCTTGCCGCTGTCTCTAAGCTCAACCAATCTCTTATGAACAAACTCTATAGCTCCTACATCGAGACCTCTTGTAGGCTGTGCAGCTATACAGAGATAAGGGTCTCTGTCTACTTCTCTTGCAATAATAAGCTTTTGCTGATTACCGCCTGACAGTGCTCTTGCTTTTACCTTTTCGTTGGGTGTCCTTACATCAAACTCAGCAATGAGCTTTCTTGCGTGTTCTCTGATTTTTGTATAATTCAGGCTGAATTTACCCTTTGAGTAAGCCTTGGACCTGTGGCTTCCCAAAATACAGTTTTCAAACAGAGAGAAATTAAGCACCAACCCTCTCTTATGCCTGTCTTCGGGTATATGGCCGACGCCGCTTGCTATTATGTCCTTCGGAGCTTTACCTGTTATTTCTTTGCCGTTTATTAGAACTTCTCCTGCTATAGTCTTTCGAAGACCTGTAATGGCTTCTATCAGCTCATGCTGGCCGTTTCCATCAACTCCTGCAATACCAAGTATTTCGCCGCCTTTGACCTCAAAATCCACACCCTTAACGGCTTCCAGATCTCTGTTGTCCAGAGCCTTTAGCCCCTTAACCTCAAGTACAGGTGTGCCGGCTTTGTTTTCATTCTTTTCAACAGTAAGATTAACTTTTCTGCCTACCATCTTTTCAGCAAGCTCATCTATGTTTGTGTCAGCTGTATTAAGAGTATCTATAACCTTTCCTCTTCTTATTATTGTAACTCTGTCACTCATTGCCATTACTTCCTTAAGCTTATGAGTGATAAGAATTATAGTTTTGCCCTGGCTTACCAGACTCTTCATAATTACACCAAGCTCTTCTATTTCTTGTGGTGTAAGAACAGCTGTAGGCTCGTCCAGTATAAGAATTTCTGCTCCTCTATATAAAGTCTTAAGTATTTCTACTCTTTGCTGCATACCTACTGATATATCCTGTATTTTCGCATCAGGATCAACCTTCAGCTCATATTTTTTGGATATTTCTTCAACTTCTTTTTTTGCCCTGTTTATATCAAGGACAACGCCCTTCGAAGGCTCTGAACCAAGTATTATGTTCTCTGTTACAGTAAATGGAGGTACAAGCATGAAATGCTGATGTACCATACCTATTCCCATGGATATAGCAACATTAGGATTGTTTATTCTGACCGGCTTTCCTTTTACCAGTATTTCACCTTCATCAGGATGATACAAGCCATAAAGGATATTCATCAGGGTAGATTTACCTGCACCGTTTTCCCCCAACAGTACATGTATCTCCCCTTGCTCAACTGACAGGCATATATTATCATTGGCCTTTATTCCCGGAAAGGTCTTGCTAATACCTTTCATCTCTATTACAGTTGGCAATTGACTTCCCACCTTTCCTAGTATATTAGGTATAATTGCATAAAAATACATTTTGTACTTTATGAAGCCATATCCCGGACACATTATCAACCCGGTAAGTAAGACATATGTCCTCATATAAGCTTATTATACATGCTATATTTATAATCATCAACAATTACCGGGAAAAATGAGATTTCCCACTAAAATATTGACATTTATCATTTCAAATTAAAAGCTAGAAGCAATTTCTGCATTTCTATGCAGCTCCGCGTCTAGCTCTTAACACTGTTCTCGCAAAATCAGATGCAGATTGCTCTGCATCTGATAATATCTTAGCTATTAATTAAGGTTGAACTGGCTTGAAGTTAGCAAGCTCTGCTCTTGTAGCTGGAACAACGATCTTGCCTTCTATAATGGATTTCTTGTAAGCATCAGCCTTCTTTGAAATCTCGGCTGGAACGTTCTTACCACCATCGCTGTAGCCAACGCCTTCTTCCTTAAGACCAAGTGTCATAACCTTGCCGCCTTCGAACTTGTTTTCTACAAGCGCCTTAGTTATTGTGTATGTACCTGTGTCAACTCTCTTAATCATACTGCAAAGAACTTTGTTATTCTTTGATTCTTTAGCTTGGTCTTGGTCAACGCCGATTGCCCAGAAGCCCTTTTCGTCAGCAGCCTGGATAACGCCGATTCCGCATGCGCCTGAAGCGTGGAATATAACGTCAGCATTTTGAGCGAACTGCTTAAGTGCTACTTCTTTACCAAGGTCAGCCTTACCAAAGTCGCCTGTGTAGTCAACCAGTACTTGAGCATTTGGGTTAACAGACTTAACACCAGCTATGAAACCAGCTTCGAACTTCTCGATAACAGGGATTTCCATACCGCCGACAAAGCCGATAACGTTTGACTTTGTAGTTAAACCGGCAATAACACCAACAAGAAATGAACCTTCATGCTCTTTGAAAAGAACTGACATTACGTTTGCCTTATCAGCAACTGTGTCGATAACACCGAACTTCTTATCTGGATATTGATCAGCAACAGCCTTCATCGCGTTTTCAAACAAGAAGCCTACTGCTATAGTTAAATCAACTGATTGAGCCATGTTTCCAAGGTTTGCTTCATAGTCTTCCTGTTTAGTTGATTGAAGTATCTTTGGCTCTACTCCGAATTCCTTCTCAGCCCTCTTAAGACCTTCCCAAGCTGAGTCGTTGAATGACTTGTCTCCAAGACCACCAACGTCAGTAACCATACCGTAAGTTACGTTAGCCTTTACTGCTGCCTTTTGTCCGCAGCCAGCAAACATTGTGAGAGTGAGTACTAATACCAGTACCAATGCTAAAGCTCTCTTCATTATCAAATTTCCCCCTTATTATGTTTTTGCATGAGGCTTGATGCTTCATGCAGCATATATCTATTCTACAACAATTTTGTAAATCCTTCAATATAATCTAACATTTTTATGAGATTTTTTGTTAAAAATATACAACAATTTTAGTGTAGACATTCAAAAATATTTAGTAATACATACAATATATGGTATATATAATCCTAAAGTTAAAAAAGAGCCTTAATGTCTATAAAACATCAAGGCTCTTTTTCTAACAATTACAATCCAATGGTCTCTCTGAAATATACTTGTCGCTTAGCAGTATTTCCACTGCTTTTAGATATTCTTCATCAGAAACAAGTACTATTGGACCTGTGCAGCCCATTCCGCTTTCCGAATAGATGCCTGCTCTTCCGAGAGCAGTCACTGCATTTTCAAGTTCTAGAATATCAATACCTGCAATTGATTTTGTTACTACCTTTTTATCTGGCATCTTGAACTCCTGCTTATCAGCCTTCTTTGCATCAGCTTTCAGAGAACTCAACAACTCATCCAGACCGGCCTTTCTGGCTCTGGAAAATTCCTCTGCGGCAATTTGCTGAAGCTTACCCCTTGCACAGCTGGCCGCATATCTCAAGGCCTCACATACTACAGGTGCACCTGAAGCTCGCGACAGTATGCAGATTATCTTGTCATAATCCTCACCAACGCCAGGACCGTAGCCATACCCAAGTGCTTCATAGCTTCCGCCTGTAGTAAAGGAAGAAAATACTTTCATCATTATGTTTCCGGTAAGAGTATCCATTACCATTATGTCCGAAGCAGCAGCCAGCAGATCATTGCCTCTCATGATGCAGCCGCCGTCTGCCCGTACAGATTCGGAAAAGTTAATGTCATAACCGTTTGATTTCAATTCCTTGAGTATTCTCTCTACCTGTCTGGCACCATCTATATTGATTATACCTACAGTTGGGGCTTTTATTCCGACAGCTTTTGCGGCAATTATTCCGTAAATAGCATTTCTGACCATGCCTTCTACCCTGTGAGTGGAAGATGTACCTGTAGTAGTAGCAACAATCAGCTCTTTGCCCATACCGGGGGTAATGACTCTGCCTACTGTGGAAACTCCTATTGGAAAGTTATAATGCATGGTGACTGCCGCATCAAGCTCTCTGCCTTCCAGCAGCTCATCCATTTTCCTATGCATTTCCTCCTCAGTAGCAGCTTCTATTTGACTTAATTTGGTATCTGACTTCGGTCCAATCAAAACGACCTCAAAATCATTATATTTTTGTGATGCAAGCTCAGCTCCTCTTATCAGTTCGGCTGTTCCATGCTCGCTTCCGAGTGTTGTCAGACCTACCCGCACCTTTTTGCCAAACTCTCCCGTTGCTATGGCATCAGCAATGTCACTAAACACCTCACCTATCATGGCCTTGATATTTTTTTCAGACATATGCTCACCCTACCTTCCACCAAGCAAATAGGCTGCAAATTCTTTCATAGCTTCTGCCACCATGCCCTTTATTTCTTCCTTTGATACAGCATGTGCATCTGATTCAGCACCAGTGTTCTTCTCCATTACTATGGATACTCCGTCAAACTGATTAGTCATTCTACCGAGAAAAAGACTGCCCTTTCCTACTATCATAGCCCTTTGTATGCTTCCAGACATAATCATTTCTCTGGCAGCTCCTACAAACGGAACGCCTGAGGGTATATGCCCCTGTGTAGGTGCAAAGCCGGGCATGCCATGATTCTTTATAAAGCTCATCATGTCAGCCTTATCTATATCTCCTCTTTTTGCTCCCAATGCAGCAATCATTTTAAAGTTTGCCATGGGCACATCCCCCGCTCCCGCAGGTTCTGTTATTTCAGGATTTTGCATTTCTACAGAGTACTTATCTACTTCAGTAAGCTTCAAGCCAACAGCATCCAATGGCTTAGTAATCAAAGACTCCATAACTGCCTGAGGAGAAGAGCCAGTACCAACTGTATGTCTTCCTACAACATCAGTTCTTAACACCGGACTGATACCATCGTTTTCTGTTACCAATACGGCAAAGCCCCCAAGGCAATCCTCCAATATAGGCAAGCCCTTATTAACATGATCTCTTGCATTCATGCCAAGCTTTGCAGTAGCACCGCCGGCTACTATGGCAACGCTTTTATACACTCCTGCCTTTACAAGTGCGGCAGCATTAATGAGAGCATGAGTTGGAGCTGCACAAAAGCCTCTTGTATCCGAGCCAGTTGCCGCTACTGCTCCTGCATTCTCACAGATTGCCTTTGCAAAGTTGCCTCCGCCTCTTTGGTTCATATCACCGCAGGCTTCTTCTGAGCATTCTATTACATATTCAATAGACTCAGCAGCTATGTTGTTTCTGTATATAAGATTTTTGAGAGCAATTACACCTGATGCTTTTGCTACAAGGTTTTCAACCATAATGTGTGAGGTAAGGTTCTTATCCTTATCATGCGCGGCTTTAACACAGCCAACCAGCTTATTTTTTGAATAAAGCGGTTCTGCACCTTCTGCCAGCTTTGCTTCTATTTCTGATAATTCAAAGCCTTCTTTTATTTTAGTCAGTTCTTTTTCTGTATACATAGGCTTCGTAGCGGCTTTCGCCTTTATTTCATTCAAAAATTCCTTTTCAAGCATTACTAAATCAAATGCATCGCTCAGCTTCATGACCAGATAGAATTCTTCCTGCTCAACTATTTGACCCATCTTTCCTTCTGCTGATGCATCTTCTATCGGGTTTGCATACCATGGCCTGGGGATACTATTGAGCGCGTCAGGCAGTATGTTGCCTATATAAGCCTGATTAGGAGCATAATTGACAACCTCTTTGAAGGTTCTTATGTGCTCGGGAACCTTCTTGAGAAACTCTGATTGCGGGTTTGCTTCGCGCTCCAGAGCGCAGGTAGTTCCGTAGTGTGCTATCATATCAGGTGTATGTACCAGAATATAAGCAGCACCTTTTACTACAGGTAATGTCATTATATTTACACCTCCATATTTACATGCTGTTTGAAACTAAGAAAGCGCATCTTTTTTAGGTGCGCTTTCCCGATGAGTGAAATACTATTTATCAAATACTGTTTGACCATGTATTTCTGTTTGGAGAGCAGTCAATGCCTTAAGCACTATTTCCCTTCTCAGCTGCTTTTCTTCTTCCATTGTTTTTGCAGGGTTTCCCAAGGGATGAGGTATAGCTATTGAAGGTACTATTCTGTTTGCTCCAACAGTCAGTGAAATAGGAACAACTGTGCATATATGCACAACAGGTATTCCAACTCTTTCTATTTCCTTTACCATCGTTGCACCGCAACGCGTACAGGTACCTCAGGTTGAGGTAAGTATTACTGCTTGAACTCCGTCAGCCAGTAGCTCCTGTGCAAATTCAGCAGCGTATTTCACTGAATTGGCAACAGATGTACCGTTACCTACCGTTGAATAGAAGTATCTGTGAAGCTCCCCTATAAGCCCTTCCTTTTCCATATCCCTCAGTACGTCAACGGGCAATACTCTGTCTGCATCAAGATTAGCATATACGGGGTCATATCCGCCGTGGGCTGTTTCATAGGCTTCAGCCGTCAGGTCAAATACACCTTCTATATCATACTTGCCGTATTTGGAAGCACTTGAGGATTCTATTCTGTCCGGATTGCCCTTTGGTACAATACCGCCTGATGTAACCAATGCTATTTTTGCCTTGTTTATTTCTGTTACCGGCGGGTTTGGAGCAACCCTGTCAAAGTCAGGCATTGGGTATTCAGTATCAAAGGCTTGATCCTTAAGCTTTGCAACAAGCATGTCTACAGCTCTCTTTGAACCTCTTTCAGCCCTGAATATGTTTTTTCTGATACCTCTGGCGATATAGCCTTCTTCAGCCGGTGTACCTATAGCTTCTTTGTTTGCAAGCTTAAGAGCCAGCTTTGCCATTGCAGGTATCGCCTGTCTCATTCCTGTAGCAGCATTTGCTGTATTTATGATATATATGTCCTTTTTAAACATATCTGCACCTGGATTCTCCACATACATTGCAGTAAGCACAGGAATATCCAATTCCTGGTTTACAGCCTTACAAATGCTTCCGCATGCAACTCCGTATCTTCCTGCATTAAAAGCAGGACCGGCAACAAACATGTCAGGGTTATATTTCTTAACCATTTCAATAATCTCTGAAGTAGCGGCTTCGAGATTTTCATTGAAATATGAGTCGCCGCATATTACTGTAGCAACTATTTCAGCATCGGCTCCAAGGGCAGCCTTGAGTGCCATTCCTGGACCAACAACTCCTTCGCGTATTTCCGGTTTTGTATCAGCTTTTTCTTCTCCGCCGATACCACCGTAAAACTGGTTTATATAATGCACAACCTTTATCATGTTGGCAGCTTCCCTCCTCTCTGGGTGAGCTATTAGTTAATCTTTAACACGGCATTTCTAGTCTTTGAACTGACAGAACTGCTCCCTTATTGACTTGACTTCGTTATTTATTGCATCGACATCAAGAACCATTTCCATCATGCCGCACTGCTCATCATATACAGCAGCATCTACTGCATCCTTAAGTTCAAAAATATGATACACTCTGAGTCCCAACGAGACTCCAGCCAAAGGACCTGCGAAAGTAGGATCTCCAGCAGTAACTGTTTCAGCAGTCAAGCCTGCTGATTCAGCCTCTGAAGTACCGATAACTACAACAATATTCTCCTTGCCATACTTCTCGGATAAATCCAATACTCTCTTTTGATTTTCGAGGTCCATTGCACCTGCGGCAGTTCAGACAAAGCACTCAGTAGAGGCAAATACTATTTCAGCACCGGCTGTCTTTATGCACTCTTCTATCGCAGGAGCAGGAATACCATCTCTGTCGCCTATGATGATAACCTTTTTATCCTTTAACATCCTTAACATCCTTTCATAATTTATTTTGGTCGCTGGTTTCTGGTCATTGGTCACTAGTTTCAGAAAAGCTACGAAGCCCTGCATAACCCAGTGACTAGTGACTAGTAACTAGTGACTGCTAAAACCCTCCGGGTTTTAGTATTGTGTCGCTGACAACTTATTGAAGCCTATTTCGCTTGTAGCTCCTGTTATTACCTGGAGCTCAGCTACTATGCTTCCATCGGGTTTTAAGCTTCCTGCAAAGCCTCCTGCTATAATATCAGCAGGCTCAAGATAGCCTATTACCTTCTTCATTGCCGGAAGTTCTATTACCTCATTGGCATTTCCGCCTGTAATCACTGCATCTGCAGCTTTATCTGCATCAGCCAGCGATTGAGATGCACCATCCCTGCCGGCATATTCATCAGTAATCAGTACAGTTTTTATTCCCTTAGCAGTTATTTTCTTGCAGTTCATCATCAAATCTGTATCAGGGTTTCCAAAGCCTTCTTCAGATATGATTACTGCATCAAGATTCAAAAATTCAGCCAGCTTAGCCGTCCAGTTGGATGATCTTTCCTTATCCATCAAAGTAACATTTTCATTTGTAATAATCACTCCAACAAAGTTGTAATCTATACCATGTCTTGCATATAAATCTTCTATAACAGGGTTGTTCATATGATTGTAAGTTGGATTTTTGTCGCATGCTGAAACGCAGTTTCCGCTGATAATAGCTCCATCCATGATTTCTGTAGGATACAATATTGTCGGAACAATTCTTTTTGCATCCACTCCATATACATAGGTATCATGTAGTAAGCCTTGAGTCTGAAGCATATAAACATATGCAACCCTTGGAAGCTCGGGATACTGTTTGATACCTTCAACAAACGGCATTGTCTCATAAACTGCTGTTTCATCAGGTGTAATGCTCTTTCCTGCTTCACCAAGATAAGCAGCTGCCTTAAGACCAACCATTCTTACAGCATGTTCATGCTCGTGCTGCTGTAGATTATCTACAGGAGTACAAACCAATACAAGATTATTTGTCTTGGAGAAAGGAGTATATTCAGCACCAGGACCACTCATATCTATGATGCCTTCCTGGAAGCCTACTATCTTACCGGTGGTTACTACAGCTGCACCTTTTAAAACGTTTGTCCTGCCTGAGCCTACAACATCCACCTTACTTAGCACTCCCGGAAAAATTCCTCCGGGACCCTCAACCTTCACTCTTGGCTCTATAACATCCTTAACAGGCATTATTCTTGTCTCATCACCCGGCTTGGCTATATCGGCTTCAATCTTGACTAGTCTTGCGTCTCCACCTATAGCCTGAAGCAATTCATCCTTATTGATATATAAAACACCGTTTTCTACCTTTGTTACAGCACCAAACTGCATATCTTTTACAAATATTTTACCCAATTCCAGACGCAAAAGGTTCACCTCCCTTGTGTTATAACAAATACACATACTGCGTTAATTATAGTGTATTTCTTTTGCGTTTTTTAATACTCTGACTATTACTAAATATTTTCCTTTATAAGCTTTTCAATTGCTTCAGGAGTGCAGTTATCAGCACCGGTTATTTCTTTTACTCTTTCACCGTTTTTGTAAACGATAAAGGTTGGTAGTCCAAGTACTTTCTGGCTTATCGCAAGTCTTCTGTTTTCTGTTGTGTTGAGCTTGCACATTTTTATTTTGTCACCATACTCACCTGCCAGCTTTTCAACTTCAGGCATCAATGCTTTACATGGCTCGCATTTTTCTCCCCAGAAATCTACAAGTACAGCTCCTTGGGCATGTAATACTTCAGCATCAAAATTATCCTTGTTCAGTTCTATCATTTTTCTTCCTCCTTTTTCTTCAGAATTCTTATATCAATGGTTAAAAACCAAAGAATAACTGTAATGGTCGCTGGTCACTGGTTTTAGTAAGACTTCGAAATACGCCTTAACCTAGCTACTAGCGACTAGTGACTGACCTAGCAGGAATACCCCCCAGACTATCTGTGAAACTTCTCTTCTATATACTTCTCTGCCATTGTTGCGGCTATTGCTCCGTCTGCTGTTGCAGTTACAACCTGTCTTAAAAGCTTTTTTCTTACATCTCCCGCCGCAAAAACACCTTCTACGGAGGTTCTCATATTTTCATCAGTAATAATGTAGCCTTTATCATCCATTTCAACTATGCCCCTTGCAAATTCTGCAGTAGGTCTATAGCCAACAAAAACAAACACTCCGTCTGTTCTATAATCAGTTACTTCACCTGTTTTGAGGTTTTTCAGTCTAACCCCTTCAACTATTCCGTCACCATATATCTCTTCAACGACTGTATCCCATATAACACTGATCTTTTCATTCTTCATAGCCTTTTCAACAATAGACTTGGCTGCTCTGAACTGATCTCTCCTGTGTATGATTGTTACTTTATCTGCAAATCTTGTCAGATAAATAGCCTCTTCCACTGCAGAGTCTCCACCGCCTACTACTACAACCTCAAGCTCAGTAAAGAAATCTGCATCACAGGTTGCGCAATAAGATACACCCTTACCTCTGAACTCCATTTCACCAGGAGCTCCAAGAAGTATCGGCTGAGCACCGGCTGCGATTATAACTGTCTTTGCCTGAAGCTCACCATTGCTTAGTATTATTTTCTTTATATCGCCAACAGGTTCGAATGCAACCACTTCATCCTTAATACATTCTGTACCGAAGGCTTCTGCCTGACTCTTCATTCTTTCTGCCAGCTTTGGTCCGGTAGCATGCTCTATAGATCCAGGATAGTTTTCCAGTTCCTCGGTAGTAGCAGCCTGACCGCCCCATTTACCTTTTTCAATTATTATTGAACTCATTCTGGAGCGTGCGGCATATAAGCCTGCTGCAAGACCGGCAGGACCTCCGCCTATTATTGCCACATCATATACCTTACTCATAACATTCACCTCATATTTTTTACTATCTTTTATAACATGTATGGGAAAGTGCTTGATAGCGCACTCTCAAACAACCTAATGTCCACAAAACGAAAATCTTCAAGTACCTTTTCGTTCCATTCAGGAAGCGGTTTATCCTTTAAAAATCTTTCACAGCTGATTATGCTGCTCTCAATTATTTCTATTGACTGCCTATCCACCTGCGTACCTGCTTTAATAATGATGCTTCTATATGGAGTTTCATTTGGCTTTACGCTTCCCATCAAAGGATGGGTCACCAGCTCGTATCCGGCATGAACCTTATCTCTTACTCTTAGTAATATGCCCAAATATGTTGTTTCTACGTACTCAATGCTGATATTTTCATTATACTTTTCCAGTACTGATTTATTATTAGTAATGACTATATATTTGTCTTTCATTATATGACTCCAACTTGTTATTTTTTTAACATAAATTCCAGCAAAAATAAAAAGAGGCAGAAGCTTTGCTTCCACCTCTGTCTTTAACCTGAGATATTCTTCCAAAAGCAGAACTGCGTATGCCGCAAATCCAGCCCTTTGAATTGATCCTTCGGTGCTATCGCTTTCCAGAGGTCTGTCCAGCTTCCGGTCCTTTTGCCTGAGAGCTTCGTTATTCAGCATTTAAATAACTTATTCCTTCGGCCCCTTCTATCGACTCACAAATTGTTTACTATAAGAAGATTTCTCCCGAAAACCATCATCCAGTACTATAAAATTTTCTATAATCTTACTATATATTATTTGGTTTACCTATTCAAGTCAAATATGCTATATATTATGACATATTTCGCAAATATGTTACTTATATTCTTATTAGCTCGTATTCTCTTCTGCCCATACCGATTTCTTCACCATATGACAGCTGTATTGTGGCATCCACATTATCATATAGCCCTCTGAACTTATCCTTGCCATGCTCATGATTACATTTAAGGCTGCTGCTATGGTTGCCTGCCTGTGCATTTACCAGATCATATGAAGCAGCATCAATTGCGATGGGGTCACGGGATGCCAGTATTCCTATATCTGGAACAATATATGCACCACTGAAGCCGTAACAGTCGCAGAGAGGTGTAATGTTCATCAGTACATTGATGTATCCTACATTATTCTGCTTGTTCTTTACAGCGCCGTAAGCATATTCGGTCATCCTTTCAAGGAACACAGGTATGTCTGTCTTCCATTGAGGCATAATGGCTCTTACAGGACAGATCGAAATACATTCTCCACAGCCGATGCAGCCCTCTCCGATAGTTGCTTTCTTTGCACTGATTGTAATCGCTTCTGCAGGACAATAAGACATGCAGTTTTCACAGCCTACGCAGCTGTCTGATGCCTGAGGCTTGACCGAAGAGTGCTGCTGCTGTTTCCCTGCTGCAGGTGTACAGCCCATGGCCAGATTTTTTATTGCACCTCCAAAACCAGCCATTTCGTGTCCTTTAAAGTGTGATATGACTATCATTTTAGATGTACTCTCAATTTCCTTTGCTATCTTTACTTTTTTAAAATGCTTCTTGTTTATTTCCACATCCACAGAGTTTTTGCTGAATATACCATCAGCAATAATTATAGGCGCATTAACAACTGCATATGCAAAACCGTTGTAAATGGCTGTCTCAAGATGACTAACTC
>JBMORW010000063.1:0-29906 GCA_049322695.1 Bacillota bacterium
GCTTGGGCTTTCGCAAATAACGACATCACCCTCGTTGATAAAAATTCTGCCTGTAAATTCCAAACCTTGTTGCGATCCGCTTGTAATAAGTATGTCCTGCGCTGCACAATTGACTCCCAGCTTTTTCATACGTTCAGCAATGTGTTTTCTAAGAGGCAAATATCCATCGGTAGCACTGTATTGAAGTGCTGATTTGCCGTCGTTTTCCAGCACGTTGCAGCATACCTCTTCAAGCTGTTTGATTGGGAATAGTTCCGGAGCAGGCAGTCCACCTGCAAATGATATTATGTCCGGCTGCTCAGTAAGCTTCAATAGTTCGCGAATAGCGGAGCTCTTAATGTTCTCCATTCTATTTGCAAATTTAATTCCCATTTTTTATAACACCCCCATAATTTAATAACCCGCCATCCATCAGCTTAAAATAAGCTAAGTTATCCATCCTCCAATTTAATTTTACATTAATTTTACACATAATTCTACAACTTTATAAATTTTTTTTAAATATTAAATTTTTTTCATAAATATCAGTATTAAGAAAAAACTGCCGGTATGTAATATACCGGCAGTAAAATTTTCATCTTTCTTCACAGCCTTACCTTTACTTAGTTGTTAGTGGTCAGCAGTTTGTAGTTAAGGTGCCTTGAACCTTTATTACCACTTGTTCTTGCCAACATGTATAGCCATTTCTGTTTTTGCGATATTTTTTATTATCTGGCTGTGTTGTTTTCCTTTCTGGAAGGTATCAACGCATCCCGGATCCAAGTTCAGCTCAATACCCTCTTCACATAAAGCCATTACCTTATCCAACAGTACACAAAGCTCCATATGTATATCATTTGTTCTTATAGATTTTCTGATAAGCGCTTCCTGCTCGTCAGTAAGCTTCACAAATTTTTCTGCCGGTGCTCCGCACTTCGGGCACTTCTCAGGAGCTTCCTCCCCATAATGAATATAACCGCATACTCCGCATTTAAACATGTAAAAAAACCTCCTCAATATTTCTGCTTTTATTATACTGTTAACTTCAACATATTATGTGAGTATTCCTTCAAACAAAACTGAACAAGATGTTAACATTTTGTTTCCAAGTTTATATTTCCCGGCAGTCCTGTAAGAGGATTTGAATGCTTGGCTTTATTAAGCTCCAGCTGAGTTGTATGTTCAAGAAGACTCTTAACGGTAGTTACCCCATAGTATCTGTCATTTTTGGTGATTATTATATAGTCATACAAATCTTCTTCCCTTCTTCCGATAGCTATTTTGGACACCTGTGCCAATGAAGTATTATAATCAACTATCAACGGATTTTTATTCATCAATAGCTTTATCGGCCTGTTCATAAAAACAGCAACGCCATATTGTGTAGCAAGGTTTGCATAAAAATTATTCCTCATAATAAGGCCTACAGGTATTCCATTGTCCTCTACGGGAATTCCATATATGGAAGGATTTTTACTGAATATTTCATTAACCGTACTTCCTGTAGTCATAGGAGTTACTGACTTATCAAAACGGGCTATTTCGCC
The DNA here is from genome assembly GCA_049322695.1 of Bacillota bacterium. Taxonomy (GTDB): domain Bacteria; phylum Bacillota; class Clostridia; order Lutisporales; family Lutisporaceae; genus CALGKJ01. Next base: position 1,527 of record JBMORW010000063.1, read on the forward strand.
AATAGGCATTGAATTGGTAGTATATGTGCTCTGTTTGAGCTTCTGTCTCTGCCTGTCTAATATTAACTCCTTAATGTGAGTGTTAATTTCTAAAAACTCGTGATTGGGTCTTTGAAGCAAATAGCCTTGTCCATACTTTATTCCCAAATCAATAAGTGTTGTAATCTCATCTATTGTCTCTATCCCCTCTGCAATTATGTGCATATTGGTTGCTGCTGCAAAATCATTGAGGGTTTTGATTAATGCCTGATTTATAACTTTTTTGTCAATATCCCTTATAAGCTCCATATCTATTTTAATGTAATTCGGATGCATCTCAGCCAACATCCGAAGACCTGAGTACCCTGCTCCGGTATCATCTATTGCTATTCTGTAGCCCTGATTTATGTAATTATTTATAACTGATTTGAAATTTCTGTAATCCTCTATAAATGACCATTCTGTGATTTCAAATATTATATTTGAGGGATTAATATCATACACTGAAATAAAATCCTTTGTCATACCGCTTTTGAACCTGTCATCGTAAATCACTTTCGGGTCAACATTAATAAACAGATTCTTGTTTTTTATTATATCTCTCGCTCCGTATATAGCCTTCTTTCTGCATAGATATTCCAGCTCCCAAAGCATATTGTTCTTTACTGCCTCTTCAAAAAGTGCTCCCGGATTCTCCAATGCTGTACCCTTTGGCCCTCTGCTCAATGCTTCATATCCAAGTATAGAACCATCTATTAATGAAGCAATAGGCTGATATAAGGTATATATTTGCTCCTCTTCTACAATTTTTCTCAGCAGCTCTTCATTATTGCTTTCTTTTCTTAATAAATGCATATGTACACCCCACAAAATTTATCAACTTCAGTATACAATACAAAGAATAAAAGCAAGTTAAAGCTTTGTTAAGGAAAGGTTATATTAAAAAAGAATCGGTGATAATCCGATTCTTTTGATATTGAATTTCCTTGGATGTAATTTAATGCAGGTAATTACCCCAACCGTCCAAGTAGCCTATTTCATTTATTGTACGCCTGCTTTCTGTATCGGGTGATTCATCGGGATATCCTACTGGCGTAAGAGCAACCACCCTATAATGCTCGGGTATCTTCAGCAGCTGCTTTATTTTATTCTCATCAAATTTTCCTACCCAACAAGTTCCCAATCCCTCATTATGTGCTGCCAATATCAGATGATCCATAGCTATGGCAGAGTCTACCAGATAATATTCCTGGTTGTTCGATTTTGCTGAGCTTTCAGGCTCTGCACAAACAACAATGATTAGAGGTGCCTGCTCTACTCCCATATGCGCTGAATTCTCAGGCAGCATAGCTTCTGCAATCTTTTTCTTGATGTCCTGCTTCCTTACAAGCACAAACTTCCAGCACTGCCTGTTGCCCCAGGATGGTGCAACCCTCGCAGCATTCAGCATGCTTTCCAGCTTATTTTCTGGTATATCTTCAGATTTGAATCTTTTAACGCTTTTTCTTGTTTGAACTACTTGATTAAAATCCATTATATTCCTCCTTTCGTAAAGCTCCGGCTAAATTTTCTATTATCAGAGCTGTGGTGATTCCACAAAACATGTTTAATTTATTATCTGCAAAATTTGTAGTATTTATATATATTTTATGCTGCATAATTTACCAATCAGTTTATGAGAATTTTTAATTTTAAAATGCAGAAAATAAAATCAGTAAACTACAGGAGGTGTGATAATGAATAAAAATATAAACAGCAATGACCTTGAAAGAAACAGAATGCACAGCCATAATCACAGCATAAAATGCAATGTAAATAACTGCTATTACTATGACAATCACTATTGTAATGCAAACGTTATTGAAGTAAATCCCATGGGCGACGGTCATGCTGAAACAAGTGACGGGACTTGCTGCACAACCTTTGTACCTCATACAACCTCTTAAGTACAGCAAAAAATGAAAAAGCCGCAGGAAAAAATCCTGCGGTATTTCATTTAAATAATTTATCTAAGCCCTTTTCTTTTCCACCATGTCCTTTACCTTCATCAATCTTACACGGTTACCTCTTTCGTTTTCATCCAGCTTCATGGTAATGTACTTTACCGTTTCAACCAGTTGAGGTATCATTACATATTCAAGTGCATTAACTCTTCTTCTGGTCTTTTCTATTTCACTGGCCATAAGCTGACAGGTCTTTTCTACCTGTGCAAGCTCCAAAAGCCTTTCAACAACACCCTGTAAGGAAAACAATGCACTGTCCAGCTCTCCGGATGTACTTGCAAAACCATAGGGGTACATGCTTGATTGCTCGGTATTTTGCTCCTTTACCAGCTTGAAGATTGGAGAATTAACACTCATTATGTTCTTTACTTCCAGCTCAAGTGAAATCTTCTGTGTAGGAAACATTATTGCTTCCTCCAGTACTTCTGAGGACATTACGGCTCTGGCAATAAGAAAATCCTTAAAGGCTTGAGTAAGCTCCTTTTCAACATTTTCTCTAAGCTCCTTGTTTTTCTTGACAAGCTCAATGAACTTCTTCATTAACTCATCCTGCTTATCTTTAAGCAGCTTATGTCCTCTTTTGGCAGTTTTCAGCCTTTTCTTCAGCCTGGTAAGCTCCATTCTGGTGGGGTTAACTCTTAAAATTGCCATAACTAAGCATCCCCTTTAGGCAGGTATTTTTCGATATACTCATCTTTAACTCTCTTCAGCTCTGTTCTTGGCAATATAGCCAACAGTTCCCAACCGATTGCTAAAGTCTCTAAAATACTTCTGTCCTCATGTTCTCCTTGTGATACATATCTCTTCTCAAATTCATCTGCAAACTTTGCAAACAATCTGTCTGACTCACTTAATGCACCTTCACCAAGGATAACGGCAAGCTCTTTTGCTTCCTTACCTCTTGCATAAGCTGCGAAAAGCTGGTTCATTGTATCTGCATGGTCTTCTCTTGTCTTGTTCTTTCCGATACCCTTATCCTTAAGACGTGACAGGGATGGAAGAACATCTATAGGAGGCATTACTCCCTTTCTGTATAACTCTCTGCTGAGTATTATCTGACCCTCTGTTATATAGCCTGTAAGGTCAGGAATCGGGTGTGTCTTATCATCCTCAGGCATAGACAGTATTGGGATCTGAGTTATTGAGCCCTCTCTGTCCCTTATTCTTCCTGCTCTTTCATATAGAGTTGCAAGGTCAGTATACAGATATCCGGGATAACCTCTTCTGCCCGGTACTTCCTTTCTTGCTGCAGATATCTCACGAAGAGCATCGCAGTAGTTTGTAATATCTGTCAGAATAACTAGCACGTGCATACCCTTTTCGTAAGCCAGGTACTCAGCTGCCGTAAGGGCCATACGGGGAGTTGCTATACGCTCTATTGCAGGGTCATTTGCAAGGTTCATAAATAGTACCGCTCTGTCTATAGCTCCTGTCTTTTTGAAGTCAGATATAAAGTAATCTGCTTCTTCAAAGGTAATACCTATAGCAGCAAATACAACAGCGAATTTGCTGTCTGTACCCAAAACCTTTGCCTGCCTTGCTATCTGAGCTGCAAGTCTTGCATGAGGAAGACCCGAGCCTGAGAAAACAGGAAGCTTCTGTCCTCTAACAAGAGTGTTAAGACCATCTATAGCTGATATACCTGTTTGGATAAACTCAGAGGGATAGTCTCTTGCAGCAGGGTTTATGGGATTGCCGTTAATGTCCAGTCTAGCTTCAGGTATGATTTTGGGTCCTCCGTCCTTTGGTCTTCCAAGTCCGTCGAATACTCTTCCCAGCATATCCATTGATACAGGAAGCTCCAGACCGTGACCAAGGAATCTAACCTTACTCTCATTGATATTCAAGCCTTGTGAGCCTTCGAAAAGCTGAAGCAATGCTTTGTCTCCGCTAACTTCCAGTACTCTTCCTCTTCTCAGTTCACCATTTTTGAGCTCTATTTCTACCAGTTCGTTATATTTTACGCCTTCGACCTGCTCAACAAGCATCAGCGGTCCGGCGACTTCTTGTATGGTTCTGTATTCCTTAAGCATTTCTTATATTCCTCCATTCGAAAGAGTAGAAGCAACCTGCTTTCTTATGTCTGCTTCAATGGCATCAAATTCACTTAAATTATTTTCAAGGATAAGCTTTGCCTTTGCTATTCTTTCTCTTACTGGAAGACTTACCAAATCCTTGTACATAGCACCTTCGCCAAGTGCTTTCTGACCTTCGTTATGGAACATAAGTATCAGCTTTAACATTCTGTACTGCTTTTGTATTGATGCATAGGTGTCTATATCATGGAATGCATTCTGATGCAGATAGTCTTCTCTTATGGATTTTGAGGTTTCCAATGTGAATCTGTCCTTTATTGATAATGCATCCAAACCTACAAGTCTCACTATTTCCTGCAGCTCTGCCTCTTCCTGCAGTATTCTCATTGCTTCTGCCCTCAAATGCTCCCAGTCTGGTGATACCTCCTTGGAAAACCAGTCACCCAGTCTGTCAAGATACAGCGAGTAGCTCAGAAGCCAGTTGATAGCCGGGAAGTGTCTTCTGTATGCAAGTGCTGAGTCCAAGCCCCAGAACACCTTAACTATACGCAGTGTTGCTTGTGTAACAGGCTCTGACAAGTCTCCGCCCGGAGGTGAAACTGCACCGACTGCTGTAAGTGCGCCTTCTCTGCCGTCACTGCCCATGCATATTACTCTTCCTGCTCTTTCGTAGAACTCTGCTGCCTTAGAACCAAGATACGCAGGATATCCTTCTTCACCAGGCATTTCCTCAAGGCGGCCTGACATTTCTCTCAATGCCTCTGCCCATCTGGAGGTTGAGTCTGCCATAAGTGCCACAGAATAACCCATGTCTCTGAAATACTCAGCTATTGTTATACCTGTATAGATACTTGCTTCACGGGCAGCAACAGGCATATCCGATGTATTTGCTATAAGCACTGTTCTTTTCATTAGCGGCTCGCCGGTTTTTGGGTCTTTAAGCTCAGGGAACTCCATAAGAACGTCTGTCATTTCGTTTCCACGTTCACCGCAGCCTATATATACAACTATCTCGGCATCTGCCCACTTAGCCAACTGATGCTGTACAACCGTCTTACCGCTTCCGAATGGTCCCGGAATACATGCGGTACCTCCCTTGGCAACAGGGAAGAAGGTGTCTATTATTCTCTGTCCTGTTGTCATTGGTGTTGTAGGAGCCAGTTTTTCCTTGTATGGTCTACCCTTTCTTACAGGCCACTTCTGCAGCATCTGTACTTCCTTTATTCCTACTGCAGTAGCTATTCTTGCTATTGTGTCTTCGATTGTGAACTCACCTTCAAATATATCTTCTATTGTACCCTCCATGCCATATGGAACCATTATCTTATGATCTACTATAGAAGTTTCCTTTACTACGCCTATTACATCTCCTGAGGAGACCTTTGTTCCTTTTTCTACAGTGGGCTTAAAGCTCCATTTTCTTGTTCTGTTCAGCTTGTCAACTTCCACACCTCTTGTGATGTTGTCTCCAACAGCACTTCTAATGACATCCAGAGGTCTTTGAATACCATCAAATATGGATTCAATAAGTCCTGGGCCCAACTCAACACTCAATGGCTCTCCTGTTGTTACAACAGGCTCACCGGGTCCAAGACCGGAAGTTTCCTCATAAACCTGAATAGAAGCTTTGTCTCCACGAATTTCTATTATTTCGCCGATGAGTTTCTTATCACTTACACGGACAACGTCATACATCTTGGCATTATCCATACCCTCAGCTATGACCAGAGGTCCGGAAACCTTTACAATTCTTCCTTCCTTCAAGTTATCTACCTTCTTTCCCGAATAATATATCCGCACCAATTGCTTTTTCTACTGACTGCTTTACTCCTTTTATTCCTAAGCCCAGTGTTCCCTGATTGTTAGGTATCATGATTAACGCAGGTACTAACTGATCTTTGAAATTTTCAAAGGTTTCACCCATATCCTTGGCCAGCTGTTCGGTGATGAAAACTACGGCATAGTTTTCCTTTGCCAGCCTGAGAACGGTTTTGTGTGCTTCTCTGTAATCAGTGGTCGGAAAAACTGATATACCCAAAGCTTTAAAGCCCAGTATAGAATCCTTATCTCCAATTACACCAATCTTATACATAAACATCACGTAACCTTTCTCTAATTAACTCATTAGGTATTTGATTGTTCTTTCCAACCATTATTATTCTGATTATTTTTACTTCATTTTCCTTTGCCATTAAATATCCGACCAGCGGCTCAATTCCGAAGGCTATGTATTTACCTTTCTTTGCAATGTCGAAAATAAAATCGTCAGCCAGCTTCTCATACTTGGTAAGTGTCTTGGTTGCAGCATAGCTTTCCATACCTTCCTCTACAACCCTGTGATACTTGGTACTTAAAAGCTTATCTGCAATAGTATCAACCGGCTCTTCAAAGTTCTTATCATAGAAGTCTGCTCCAATATAGCCGTTTTCTATTATAACCTTCGAGAGATAATCCCTGCCGTAACCAATGGCCTTTATTCTTACAAAGGACCTGATATTTATCAGATCTATCTGATTAGACAAATAATCCTTTAAAAAAGCACTCTTGCTTTTTACTGCTATGTCGTATATCGCTCTGTACAAGCTCTTGTCCAGAACCAAGTCTATATATTGAGGATCAGGTGTGGTTTCCAGGTTATTCATTATCTCTGTAATGCCTTCAGCCAGCTTTGGATAAAAATCTCTGAAATCTCTGTCCTTAACTGCTTCCTTCAGCTTTGAAACAGGTATAACACCTATATTCATCAATAAACTATCATTATCTTCACCCAATATCATGCTCTTTAAAAGCACCTTAAGATTGTGTACATCATATTTCAGAAGAAAAATGTCAGTCAGCTCCGGTTCGGGAGATACTTCACTTATATATGCATAGGTTTTGAGTATTTCCTTAAGCAATATGCTTTCATAATCGTAAACATCATTCATCTCAGATATAGAAGTTGCATATTCAGTCTCAGAAAGAACCTTAATAACCTCTTCAGCGTTTTTAGCATCTATCATTCTTTCTATTTTGCTTCTGTCTAAAAGCCTTGTTTCCAAAACTCTGGTCCTGGTTCCAGCGTAAAGATATTTATTATCAAACATTAAGGCTTATCCTCCTTTCTTCCAGCCAGTCCTTTCCCTGTCGAAAACTGCAACTAGAAGAGTAATTCTGCAACTTTTGGCTCAATCTCATCCCTATGCATCTTTATAAGAGCTTCAAAGGAGTTGTTTATTTCCATTCCCTTGCTTCTCAATAAAAAGCCTCCTCTGATATTTGCAGTATCATTAGAAAGCTTTAATGCTCCAAGCTTGCCATTTGCACTTAGCATAGCATTGACTTCAGACACAAAGCTTTCAGACAGTGTTTTTCTATCCTTTTCGGATAGTATAACCTCTTCTTCGCCTGTCTCTACTGCTTTAACCATCATTTGCTTCATGAGACTCTTGTATTCATTAATATCCATTGAGCTTAGCTTATCCAAAGCACTGACAAACACCTTTTCAATAAGCTCCTGCTTTGTCTTTAGAAGCTCGTTTCTTATTTCCAGCTCTGCCATGGAATTAACTATTCTCTTTTTTTCATTTATTTCATGCTCAGCTTTTTTTACCAGCTCATCAGCCTTATGTGCAGCTTCACTCTGAGCTTTTTTGAGTATATCTTCAGCTTGAGCCTTTGCATTCGCTATAATTTCGGCAGCTTTATCCTCGCTGTCCTTAATAATCTTTTCCTTTATTTTTTCTACTCCTGCCATTTAAGCCACTCCCTTATAGCTTAATTCCGTTCAGCATTAAGAAGGAAGCAAGGAGTGCAAGCACTGCATATGTTTCAACCATAGCAGCATAAACCATACCTTTAGCAAGCTCTTCAGGTCTCTTTGCAACTATGTTGCAGCCTGCGGCAGCAGCTCTTCCTTGATATATTGCTGAAACGAAGCCAACAAGTCCTATTGGAATACTGGCACCCAATAAAAGGAAACCTTGTTGAAGGTTTAATGTTGCTAATGTACCGAAAACACCTATCTTCTGCCAAATCAAAAAGCCGATAAGAAGTCCGTATATACCTTGTGTACCCGGCAGTGCTTGTAAAAGAAGTGTCTTACCGAATTTGCTTGGATCTTCTGTAACTACTCCTGCAGCAGCAACACCTGTCATACCTACTCCTATAACTGAACCCCAGCCTGCAAAGCCCACTGCTATTGCAGAACCCAAAAATGCTAATATTAGACCTCCGTTAGTGTTCATGAATTCGAAAAAGTTCATTTTGTTTCCTCCTCTTACATATAGTTAAATTTACATAATTGAATTCTATCTTTTTTCAATGTATTTAGTCTTTATTCTGAAGGGATTATAGGCAATTCCATCTCCTTCATAGAATTTACTGAAGAATTCAACATATTGCAGACGGCTTGAGTGTACATAAGCTCCAAGCACATTTATGCCTATGTTGAAGGTATGACCTACTATCAGTACTATTATCATGAAAAAGTAGCCTATTATGCTTCCGCCCATCATAAATGCCATTGAGTTGATAACCGTGCCTATTACTCCTGTTGCCAGACCAAGGGCAAACAGTCTCAGATATGACAGGGCATCCCCAAGGAAGCCTGTAACGTTATATAGGCTCAGAACCCCTGACAACAGTCTCTTTATAATATTTTTCTCACTTCTGCCTTGTGTTAGTATAAGACCTGCAGCTCCTGCAATAGCCATATACTTTCCTATAGCTGATGTTGCAGGCAGAGCCAGCATTAATAAACCTATAAGGAACAAGTACCAGAATCCCTGATCAAACACTGCATCCAGAACATTACCGTTTCTTATGCTCTTATATGCCTGTAAGCCCATACCCACAAATAAATGCAGTATACCCATACCGACACACAAGCCTATCATCATGAACGGCTCCTTCAGAGGATCAAACAGAATGGCTTTGATGCTTATCATACCACCAAGCCAGCCGCCGAACAATGCGCCCCATAATGCAGTTGACAAACCGCCTAATACCATAAGGCCTATCATCTTCTTGAAATTACCCTGAGGTTTGACCTTTATCATAATTGCAGCGGATATAGCTGCAATGAACAAGCCATAAACAGCATCACTTACCATCATCCCGAAGAAGGATATAAAGAAGGGTGCCATTATGACATTCGGATCTATTCCTCTTGAGCTGGGCACACTGTATTGGTCTGTAATAAACTCTACAGGCTGCGCAAGTGACGGATTATCCAGCAGTGTCGGATAGATTTCATCATCCTTTGCTTCTTCCAGGCTTAATGAATAATTGTCAGTGACCTTGTTCATTTGCTTTGTCATCTCATCAACAGATGATTCAGGAACCCAGCCTGATAAAACAAAGGTTTTTTCAGTCTTCAAGAAATTATTGACTACGCTCTTCTTATCTTTCTCAATAGTCAAAATGTCAGACAGTATTTCCAGATACTCGGTATTTGCCACAAGAGCCTTGCCTTTTTCCTCTATACCTGCACGCATTTCTTCAATTTCGCCGATTTCTTCATAAAGCCTCTTAATATTATCAGCAGGAGTACCGGTCATATCATTAAAAACAACCCTGCTCCAACCATACTGCTTCATTAGCAGAACTATGCCATCTTCTAATTCACTGTGGTAAACAAGGAAAAAATACGTGTTTTCCTTACCCATGCTCACTTCCTGTACAAAAACCTTTGCATCAGCTGCATTTAAAGCATTCTTAAACTCTTCAGCATATTTTGATGCAACAAAACCTATTGACATATTTGTGTATCTTGTGTTTTTGATTTCTTCAAGGTTTACATTAAGCTCCTTCCAGTAAGAAAGCTGAGATATCATATTATTCAGCTTTGCTTCTCTGTTTTTAAGCTCAGAAAACCTAATGTCAATCTCTCTGCAGTCATTATAGATTTGGTTGAGCTTTTGCTCATCTATAAGATGTGAAGTGTAGTTTTCTTCAGATAACTGAATTTTGGGAGAAAACATTGGCTTTTTTACAATGCCGAATCTTTTTATGAATTCCAGTGAGTACTTTACCTGTGAAAGCTTAGCTTCCAACTGATTTACCTCTTCAGCAGCATCATCCTGTACCAACTTTATATCTTCATACTTGGACATGTTCTCTTCCGTATCCGTCATATGCAAGCCGCCGAAATCCTGAAGCGCTTTTATTATTTTCTCTTTTTCAGATTGGAGAGCTATTATGGTAGCTTTTTTCATCTTAATTATAGCCATATTTTACTTCACAATCCTCTCCATAACCATTTTTACAGCCTTTTCGAAATTAACATCGGCCTTTTCCTTCAACAGTTCACACTGCTTGGTATTAAGCTGCTTTCTAGCTTCTGCTTCCTTATTTGCATCCATTGCTGCAGCTTCAATCAATGCCTTATTCTTCGCAAGCTGTGCATCTACTGAATCTCTGATCAGCCTTTCAGCTTTTTCTTCAGTCTGCAAAATCAAATCCTTAGCCTGTTGCTGAGCTGCCTTTATCTTTTCTTCAGCTAACAGCTCTACTTCACGTATTTCCTTTATTGCTTCAATCGACAAATATCTCACCACCTCTTTCCAGTTTTGTTGCTTGTTGCAGGTAAGAGTATCACAGCAGCCAAATAATACATAGGGCTGTTCGGAAATACATCCGAATCCTGTTGAGCATTGTATACACAACTTTATTATATTCGTTATGAAAATCTAAATTCCTGCTATTTTTTATACATTTAAATACCGTTTACAAAAATATTTTAAGCGCTATAATTTTTTAGAAAATTGCGAATGATTATAAAAAACAACGATCAATGTCCAGCGATTAATAATCAATGATTATTGTTTATATTCACAATACTGCGCAATCCTGCAGGCCTCACACCTGGGCTTTCTGGCATCACATACCGCCCTGCCGTGGAAAACCATCCAATGGCTGAAAAGCGTCCACAATTCCTTTGGTACTACCTTCATCAAGTCATACTCGATTTTTTCAGGGTCTTCGTTTTTGGTCAGCCCCAGTCTGTTGGAAAGTCTTTTGCAGTGCGTATCCACAATGACTCCGGGCACATTGTATATACTTCCCAATATTACATTGGCAGTCTTTCTTCCTACACCAGGCAAGGTCAGCAAATCCTCCATACTGTCAGGCACCTTCCCTCCGTATGCATCAATAAGCCTCTTGCAGCATGCTATTATATTTTTTGCCTTATTCCTGAAAAAGCCCGTTGATTTTATATCCTGCTCCAGCTCCTCCTGATTGGCATTAGCAAAGTCATAAACATCCTTATATTTTTTGAACAAGTCCTTTGTGACTATATTTACGCGTTCATCAGTGCATTGGGCTGCAAGTATTGTGGCTATCAGAAGCTGCAGGGGGTTTTCATAGTGCAACGAGCACTGTGCCTCCGGATATTCATTAATTAATATATCACATAGCTTCCTGACTCTTTCTGCAGTATCATTAGCAGTTTTCATATTTTACCTCCCTAAAACGGCTTATTATTTCATCCCTGCTCAAGGTATTGATTACATCCCCGCTTTCCAGCCAGCCTTTTCTGGCTATTCCTACACCATATCTATAATTTCTCAATCCGTATATGTTATGTGCATCAGGATTGATTGAAAGCTTTACTCCTTTTTCCCTTGCATACTTAAGATATCTCCAGTCAAGGTCCAGTCTGTGAGGGTCTGCATTAATCTCGATTATTTTGTTGTACTTTGCAGCTGCATCTATTACTGCGTGGATATCCAGCTCATAGGCTTCCCTTGCCAAAAGTATTCTCCCTGTAAGATGTCCCAGCATCGTGGTATACTTATTCTTCAATGAGCTTATAAGCCTCTCAGTCATTTTATCACCCGGAAGCTTGAAGCCTGAATGTACAGATGCGATCACAAAATCAAACTCCTTAAGCATATCCTCATCATAATCCAGCGACCCGTCAGGCAGTATATCCGATTCAATCCCCTTGAATATCCTGAAGCCTTTATGCTTAAAATTCAGGCTGTCAATTTCCTCCAGCTGTCTTTTCAGTTCTTCATTACTAAGTCCTCTGGCGTAGTATGCCGAACGGCTGTGATCTGTTATGCCTATATAGTCCATTCCCATTCTCACGGCTTCACTGACATACTCTTCTATTGTATTGCTGCCGTCGCTGTAGGTGGTATGTATGTGAAATAGTCCCCTTATGTCTTCTGCATTTATCAGCACAGGCAGCCTTTTCTCTTCTGCTGCTTCTATTTCACCGTTGTTTTCTCTAAGCTCGGGAGGTATGTATGCCAGACCCAGAGTGTTGTAAATATCCTCTTCACTGCGGCATTTTATTAGCTCATCTCCCCGGAACAGACCATACTCATTGACCTTGATTCCCATAGCTTTTGCCCTGTGTCTCACGGCAGTATTGTGCTCCTTGCTGCCAGTAAAGTGATTGAGTACATATGGAAACTCAAAATCCTTAACTATTCTCAAATCCATATTGATACCGCACTTCAGTCTTACTGCAGCTTTGGTATCTCCCTTTGCTCCAACCTCCTCAACCATTGGCAGGGATGTAAAGTATTCAACAAGCTCTTGAGGATTTTCTGCGCTTGCTACCATGTCAATATCCTTGACAACCTCCTTCTTTCTTCTGAGACTGCCTGTTATTTCACATTTATACAACATTCCTGAGGAGTTCAGCATATTCAATACTTCCTGTGCCTGCTCACAGACATCTCCGTAAAGGTATTGCCCCTTGAATTTTTTTATATGCTCTATACCCTTCAATATATTTTCTTGAGTTTTCTTGCCAAAACCTTCAATAGAAAGCAGGCGGTTTTCTATACATGCATATTCAAGCTCGCCTATAGACTTGATATTGAGCTTTTCATAAAGAAGCTTGACCTTCTTGGGACCTACTCCCGGAATTTTTAGCATATCCAATATGCTCTCGGGCACCTTGGACTTTAGCTCCTCATAGAAACCCAAGTGACCTGTAGCTGCAAACTCCCTTATCTTATCTGCAATTGCCTTTCCTATACCCTTGATATCCTCCAGACGGTCTTGTCTTATCAGATCATCAATATCCTCATCTAAAAGCTCCAGTACTCTGGCAGCATTGGTATAGGCTTTGATCTTAAAAGGGTTTTCACCCTTCAGCTCCAATAGCAGCGCAATATCATCAAAAACTGCACTTAATACTTTCTTGTCCATGGACATTCCTCCGAATTAATGATGCTATACAAGTATTTTATCAATAATTATTATTAAATGCCAGCGCATTCAGTTAAGAGTACCGCTTATGCTAAACGGTCGAACTGCGAGTTGCGAGTATTACGGCAGGGCTTCGAAATCATTCTATAATCCTGCAACTTTCCTTTATATCTTTCTCCAAATCCTGTTATAATAATACATATAACTGTATTTGGAGGATGCTATGGATAACAGATACTTGCTTGCAGCAATCAATGCAAAATATACTCACTCAAACCTGGCTGTACGCTATTTGAAAGCCTTCTGCAGGGATCTTAATGCAGATATTTCGCTGCTGGAGCTGAGCATAAACGACAGCTTTTCTTCTATTTTGAGCAGCATATATAATGCAAATGCCAATATAATCGCATTCTCATGCTATATATGGAATATAGAGCTTGTATTAAAGCTGTGCAGCAGTATCAAGAAAGTACTGCCAGAATGCATAATCATACTTGGAGGGCCCGAGGTAAGCTATGATTCAAAAGAGCTTTTAGAGAAGCATTCATATATAGATTATATAGTCATTGGAGAGGGTGAGCTTGCTTTTCGAGAGCTTGTGCAGCAGCTTAACAGCTCTGAAAAGAAACTGCCTGCTATAGACGGAGTCTGCAGCAGAGCCAATAAAGGCATAAGACATAGCAAGCCCGCCAAAGCTATTGACAGCTTGGACATCATACCATTTGCCTATGAGGATTTTATGGAGCTTAAAAACAAGATAATATATTACGAAACAAGCAGGGGCTGCCCTTTTAACTGCCAGTACTGCCTGTCCTCTACCATGGAAGGCGTAAGATTTTTTTCTATGGAGAGAGTAAAAGCTGATATTGATATCATGATAAAAAACCAGGTAAGCCAGGTAAAGCTTGTAGACAGGACCTTCAATTGCAGCAGTAAACGCTCTATTGAGATAATGCAGTATATAATAGGTAAGAATGCAAAAACCAATTTTCATTTTGAGGTTGCAGCCGATTTGATTGATGATACTTTTCTGGAGGTGGTGCGTAAGGCACCTCAAGGAATGTTTCAATTTGAAATAGGAGTGCAGTCTACCAATCCAGATACTCTTTCTGAAATTAGGAGAAAAATGAATTTTGAGAGAGTAAGAAGCAATGTAGAAGAGCTTCTGAAGATAGGCAACGCACATATACACCTTGACCTTATTGCCGGACTGCCCTATGAAGGCATTGACAGCTTCAAAAAATCCTTTAATGCTGTTATAGATTTAGGTCCTCAGATGCTACAGCTGGGATTTTTGAAGCTTCTAAAGGGCTCAGGCATAAGGGAGAGAGCTTCTGAATACGAAGTGAAATACAATGAGCATCCTCCCTATGAGGTGCTGTCAACCAAGTGGATGAGCTACCCTGATCTGCTGCTGCTCAAGAATATGGAAAAGCTGCTTGAGACATTTTATAATTCCGGAGTGTATGCAAGAACAATCAAACTCATTAAAAGCTATTACAACAATGATCTTTTTGAATTTTTCAGGGAGTTTACAGAGTATTGTAACAGCAGAGAGTATTTTACAGCCCCAAGAAGTGCTGCATCCAATTGCTCTGTATTATACAGCTTTATGCTTAATAAATACAGCAGCTCTGACAGCCGTATAAGTATTTTCAATGAGTCTGTGAAGTTCGATTGGATCTCAAACAACGGAAACAGCATTGTTCCTGATATGATAAAAAGATATGACTATACAGATATAAGAGACATTATACATACATACATCAAAGCTAGCAGTTCTGTTCATGAATTTTACTTAAAGCATGGATACACTGACCTGAAAAACCTGCTAAAGCAAATATACTATGAGATATTTTTCATAGATATCACAGATACCTTAAAAGATGGCGCTCAGATAGTATTCTTCATAAAAAATCCTGCAAAAGACGAAAAAAGCTTCATAAGTATGTCCTTAAAGGAGCTTCTCAATGCAAGTAAATGAGTGTCCTTTGACACTCACTTTTCATTTACTCATGTATTCTGTTGTAAAAATTCACAAGACAGCCTGCTGTAGTACGCTGTGCCAAGGGAAACATTATATTCGTTATTCTGAAATATTTGTCACCAAGATTTTTTATCAGTGCATACCTTCTGTGTGTCTCGATTGCACATCTGGAATTTGCCTCTATGTAGCTGTATGGGCTAGCATTATATATGCCTTTATCTGATACTGCATAGTGCCCAAAATCATCATGTACTCTATTAATCCACTGTTCATAGCTTCTATGGTTTTTCAGAAGATTGATGTTTCCGTGTTGAGGTATCGTGGAATCCTGCACAAGATGAACAGCTGCCCCAAGATAGAAAATACCCTTTTCCTTATCACCGCAGTCCCAATGCACAAGGGCCAGCTTGTAATATTCCTCAAACCAATGCTTGGAAGTTTTGCAGCCGTACAAGCCCTTATGGGTATAGGGGTTATAGAAGTGATCTCGGCTCTTAAAATCCTGGTCCGCCCATACCACACCTTTGTTTAGCCATTCCCTGTATTGAGTAAAAAACTCATATTCAGCCAGATGTCCGTCATTCTTAAGTATTTCCAAGGCTTGATTGTTAATAAAAACATGTACCTCGCACAAAGTTTCTACAAAAATCTTTTTGATAGGCAGCAAAAACCATAGAAAAGTTTTCATGGCTCTTCCATATGCTCTTTCAAATTTTCTCATAAACAAAACTCCTCTGACTATTTATTTTGCAGTCAGCATTTGTAGCCACTTCTTATAGATAGTATATAATTTTCTCAATTTATTGTCCAAATATTTATAGTATTTTATTTAACCACAGTCATCTTTACATTTGCTTTTATGAACTGTATAATAAAAATGTGCATATTTTATGCTCATATAATTTTATAGGTATAATACCTCATATAAATCTAATATTTCGCAGCTGCTGGAAAAATAATGCTTGTATAAATAAATGTGTTTAAAATAGTTACATTTTGGAATAATTCCTATATAATTAGATTTGGGTATATGCTTATATTATCTCAAAATATACAATCATTTAGGAGGTTGAGTACATGAAGGACCCAAGAATAGCGCTTATGGCAAAAAATCTTTTAAGCTACTCAGTTAATCTTCAACCGGGAGAAAACATTTTAATCGAGTACTTTGATTCAGGAGAAGAGCTTGCTCTTGCACTTGTCAGAGAAGCACACAGAATAGGAGCATATCCTTTTGTTACCGTTAAGAACAGAGCGATGATGAGGGAACTGATGCTTGGAACAAGTGTTGAACACATGACGCAGATAGCTCATTTTGAGGCTGAGCGCATGAAAAAGATGCAGGCTTACATAGGCATAAGAGGTGCTAAAAACACTTCTGACTGGTCAGACGTACCTGGAGAAAAAATGAATATATATCAAAGCAACTGGCTTAAGACAGTACATTCTGAAATAAGAGTTCCAAACACTAAATGGTGTATAATGAGATACCCCAACGATGCCATGGCTCAAATGGCAAACATGAGTACAGAGCAATTCGAAGATTTTTATTTCAACGTCTGCACTCTGGATTATGCTAAGATGTCAAAGGCGATGGATTCCTTGGTTGAACTGATGGAGAAAACAGACAGAGTAAGGATTACTGCAAAGGGAACAGACCTTACATTCTCAATAAAAGGTCTTCCGGCAGTAAAATGTGCAGGCACTGTAAACATTCCAGATGGCGAAGTATTCTCAGCACCTGTCAAGGACTCTGTAAACGGATATATTTCATATAACACACCTGCTGAATATCAAGGCTTTACATATGAGAACATAAGGCTGGAGTTCAAGGATGGTAAGATTGTCAATGCTACTGCAAACGATACTGATAGAATCAACATGGTATTTGATACAGATGCAGGAGCAAGATATACAGGTGAGTTTGCAATAGGTGTAAACCCGTACATCATCAAGCCGATGAAGGATACTCTTTTTGATGAAAAGATAATGGGCAGCATTCACTTCACACCCGGAAGCTCTTATGATGACTGCTATAACGGAAACAAATCTGCAGTTCATTGGGATCTGGTGCTTATACAAACCCCTGAATACGGTGGAGGCGAAATCTGGTTTGATGATGTTCTCATAAGAAAAGACGGCAGATTTGTACTTAAGGAGCTTGAAGTTCTTAACCCTGAAAACCTTAAATAGCATTAAAGCACGGGAAACCGTGCTTTTCTACTGAATTGTATAATAAATAATCATTCAATTTCATATTGAGACCTTGATATATTTGCACTGCAGGTATATAATTGTTAAAGCAGGAACTTTACATCTTCCAATGCTTAAGCAAGTGTTTTGCTTACAAATACTTTTATGTGTACCGGGAGGTAGAGATGGAAATCAAAACTATTAAAAAGCTTCAGCTTTACGGATTTAACAATCTTACCAAGACCTTAAGCTTTAACATGTACGATATATGTTATGCTAAGTCCCCTGAAGACCGTAAAGGGTATCTGGAATATATTGATGAGCAATATAACGCAGACAGATTGACTACTATTCTCAAGAATGTTGCAGAAATTATAGGAGCTAACATACTTAACATTGCCAAGCAGGATTACGATCCTATGGGTGCAAGCGTTACCATGCTTGTAGCTGAAGAGGGTGTTCATAATGACCAGCCTGGGGCTCAGCATGAATCCGATTCTGAAACTCCTGGTCCGCTGCCTGAAATAGTTCTTGCACACCTGGATAAGAGCCATATTACGGTACATACTTATCCTGAGAGTCATCCCGATGATGGTATAAGTACCTTCAGGGCAGATATAGACGTCTCCACCTGCGGACGTATATCACCACTTAAAGCGTTGAACTACCTCATACACTCCTTTGACTCTGATATTATGACTATTGACTACCGTGTAAGAGGCTTTACAAGAGATGTCAACGGCAAAAAGTTCTTTATAGATCACAAAATAAACTCCATACAGAACTACATTTCAAGTGATACAAAGGACTTGTATCAAATGATAGATGTAAATGTATACCAGGAGAATATTTTCCATACTAAGATGATTTTGAAGGATTTTGACCTGGATAACTATCTTTTCGGAGTTACCAAGAAAGAGCTGCTTCCCGGAGAAAAGAAAAAAATCAAGCAAAAGGTCAAAAAGGAAATGGCAGAGATTTTCTACGGAAAAAATATATCAAAGGTATAAAACAACAGACAACCGGCATCTTAAAATGCCGGTTTATTTTATTATACCTGCCTCCACCAGCAAGATAAATATCACAATGGCCAGTATTATTGCCCATAGAATCCTTTTCAACATTTACACACCCGCTCCGTTTTCTCATCCTTTAAGCATATGAGTATTCCCGCTATAAATATTATACCTTCTTTTCCATGCATTTCCTAGTATAAAGCTCCTGCCAGAATGACAGGAGCCTGGTTTTTTATATGATTATGCAGATTATGCCGCCCTTTGAATCGTTTACTACCTTTTGCAGTGTCAGCTGCAGCTTTCCCTGTATATCGTCCGGCATTTTGTAGAGCTTGCCTTGCAGCTCCTCCTTGACCATGTCATAAAGGGATTTGCCGAACATGTTGGACTCCCAGATTTTTTGAGGATTATTCTCAAACTCCTCCATAAAATATCTGATGAACTCCTCACTCTGCTTTTCAGTGCCTATTATAGGTGCTATTTCCGTTTCTATATCGCAGCGTATTATATGCAATGACGGCGCACTGGCGCGCAGTTTAACTCCGAACTTGTTGCCCTGCTTTGCTATTTCCGGCTCCTCCAGCTTGATTTCTTCTACTGACGGAGCTACCATACCATAGCCGAACTCCTTCACATCCTTTAAAGCATCGCGTACCTTGTCATACTCCTTCTTAGATTGTGACAGTTCCTTAACCAGTGAGATAAGCTGATAGTCTCCGCTGATTTCGTAGCCTGATACTTCTCCAAGTATCCTGAAGAACAAGCCTTCCCTGAGAGTCATGTTTATATTGATAACACCTTCACCCAGATTCATATCTGTTATTTCTGTTTTACTCAGGTTTTCGTTCAGATCAAAGCCAAATACAGAATTATCTATGTCTCTCAGCTTATATACTCCTGCAAGATTCGTACGTATGCTTTCCACTATGCTCCTTTTGAGCCAGTGGTCCATATCAAGGCTGTCCATCCATCTCGGCATTTGGAAATTGATTTCCTTTGCAGGGAACTCAAACAGAATCCTTTCCAATATTGCATCAAGATCCTTCATATCCATTTTCAGGCAGTCAACAATTACTACAGGAGTATCATACTTTGTTTCCAGTGCTTCCCTTAGCTCGATGGTCTCCTGTGAATCAGGTCTGGATGAGTTCAGAACTATTATAAAGGGCTTTTCAAGCTCCTTGAGCTCCTTAATAACTCTTTCTTCGGCTTCTATGTAATTTCTGCGCGGAATCTCAGTAACTGAGCCGTCGGTTGTTACAACTATACCTATGGTGGAGTGATCGGCAATAACCTTTCTGGTGCCTATTTCTGCTGCTTCCTCAAAGGGTATCTGGTGTTCAAACCAAGGCGTATTCACCATTCTTGGTGCATTCTCTTCAAAATGTCCCAATGCTCCGTCTACAAGATATCCAACACAATCAATGAGTCTTACTTTGAACTTGGCGTTTTCTCTGAGAGTCAGTTCTACTGCTTCATTGGGTACAAACTTAGGCTCCGTAGTCATTATTGTCCTTCCGTTTGCACTTTGTGGAAGCTCATCTCTGGTTCTTTCCTTTTTAAATTCATTATCCATATTCGGGAGCACCAATAAATCCATGAATCTCTTTATAAACGTTGATTTGCCTGTTCTGACAGGTCCAACTACCCCCATATATATGCTGCCTTCTGTTCTTTCTGCTATATCGCGATATACATCGTAACCTTCCACTTTTTTCCCTCCTTATATTTGATTCAATACTTTACCTGTCAGGCTGCAAACCGGACGGTAATCAATAAAGGACTAAATTGGATATGTGACTAGACTTTGTTCTCTATATATATATGATTATCAAAGGATAATATTACAAAAAAACCAAGTGTCCGCAGCAACACTTGGTTAGGTTTCATACAATTACTATGTTATTTACCGACCGTACCCCAGTCTGAAGAATTGAACAATGCAATATCTTCTATTTCATGGGTTTTCGACCTCATCATGAGGTTTTCCACAGAATCCTTGATATCGGAATCATTATACAGCAGATTATATATCTCCTCAGTTATAGGCATCTCTACACCCTGCTTTTGAGCCAGGAAATACGCTGACTTGGTGGTCCTTATGCCCTCTATAACCATACTGCTGCCGCTAAGTATTTCATCCAGCTTTTTTCCTTGTCCCAGAGCTATTCCGGCTTTTCTGTTTCTGCTGTGCATGCTGGTGCAGGTAACAATCAGATCACCTATTCCCGATAAGCCTCCAAAGGTTAGTCTGCTGGCTCCTAGGGACTCTCCCAAACGTGCCATTTCAACAATCCCCCTGGTCATAAGTGCAGCCTTGGTATTGTCTCCGAAGCCAAGACCATCAATAATACCTGCTCCCAGAGCTATTATATTTTTCAGGGCACCTCCCAGCTCAACCCCGATAAGGTCAGGATTGGTGTATACCCTGAAGCGTGGAGTCATAAAGATGTCCTGTATATACTCAGCCGTTGATCTGTCCCTTGCAGTAGATACTATTGCCGTAGGTATGTTCTGAGCAACCTCCTCTGCATGACATGGACCGGACATTATTGAAATCCTGTTATCAGGCAATACTTCCTCTATTACCTCCGACATCCTCAGAAGCGTGCCGTTCTCAATACCTTTTGCCAGATTGACTATTATCTGCTGTTTATTTACTACATACTTTAAAGCTTCGGCTGTTTCTCTCACTATATGTGAGGGTGTGGCCAACACTATTATCTCTCTTCCCTTGCAGCCTTCCTCCATATCATTTGTAAAGCTGACGTTTTCCGGCAGCTTTACAGAAGGCAGGTAAGCTTCATTTATTCTGCTTTTATAAAGCTTATCCAGAAGCTCCTTTCTTCTAACCCAGAGCTTCACATCACAGCCCTTATTCGCAAGGAGGGTGGCTATAGCCGTACCCCAACTCCCTGCTCCAACTATAGATATTTTAGTGCTCAACTTAATGCCCCCTATTTCAAACTGCTCCTCTGACCTATTTTTGCTTCAGTTCCGTTTAGCAGCCTCTGAATATTTCCTGCATGTCTGTATACTGCCAGGATAGCAAGTATTATACTCAGCATCAGCATTTCTCCGGGCTGCTTGAAGATTAAGAGTGATACGGGCAGTATGCATATTCCTATTATCGAGCCTAGGGATACATACCTGAATATGAGTATTACAAGTATACCTACTGCCAATGATAAAAGCCCTATAAGTGGGTTTACTGCAAGTATCACGCCTATGGTGGATGCTATACCCTTACCGCCCTTGAACTTCAGCACTATAGGCCAGTTATGCCCAAGAACTACAAACACACCTGCAAGCAGCACTCCCATATCACCCAGAAAATGTCTGCCTATCATAACTGCCGCAGCACCCTTGATGGAATCTCCAATAAAGGTAACAGCCGCAGCCTTTAGTCCAAGTACTCTCAACACATTGGTAGCACCTGCGTTACCGCTGCCATGCTCTCTGATGTCAATATGAGCAGTCCTTTTGGATACTATATATGAAGTTGAAAAGTTACCGAGTAAATATGCGATGACACATACTAAAGCATAATCAATATACATTTTGTACCCCCTTATTGCTACTCTCTTTCTCTCTGCCTTAATAAGAATCTTATAGGAGTCCCCTCAAATCCAAAGGACTTTCTTATTTGGTTCTCCAGATATCTTTCGTAAGAAAAATGCATAAGATTGGGATCGTTTACAAAAATAGCAAAGGTCGGCGGCTTTACTGATACCTGTGTGGTATAAAGCAGCTTAAGCCTTCTTCCTCCTGATACTGCAGGCTGGTTCATAAGCACTGCCTCATTTATTATGTCATTGATCATTCCTGTTGAGATCCTCATTGCACTTTGATTTGAAACATACTTAACAAGCTCCAGTATCTTATGTACTCTCTGACCTGTCAGAGCCGATATGAACAATATCGGCGCATAGGCAATGAAAGGCAGCTTTGCTCTTACTTCCTTCTTGAACTTTTCCATGGTCTTATCGTCTTTTTCTATTAAATCCCATTTGTTGACTATGATTATTGATGCCTTTCCCTGATCATGCACATATCCCGCAATCTTGGTATCCTGCTCTGTAACACCCTCTTGTGCATCAATAAGCACAAGGCAGACATCTGCTCTCTCTATTGCAGACAACGACCTTACAACGCTGTACCTTTCTATGGATTCAAATATTTTACCTCTCTTACGCATCCCTGCAGTATCAATAAACACATATTTGTCTTCTCCTACACTGAAGGGAGTATCTATGGCATCCCTGGTAGTTCCGGGAATATCACTTACTATTACCCTTTCCTCTCCCAGTATCTTGTTTACCAATGAGGATTTCCCCACGTTCGGTTTGCCTACTACAGCTACCTTTATGGTAAAGTCATCATAAACCTCTTCATCCTTATCGGGGAAGCTTTTTACAACCTCATCCAAAAGGTCTCCTATGCCCAGCTGCTGTCCTGCAGATATGGCTATAGGCTCACCAAGACCCAGATTATAAAACTCATATACATTATCCCTGTACTTTTGTGCATCTATCTTATTGACTACGAGCAGTATATGCTTTTTTGTCCTTCTCAGCATCTCTGCAACTTCCTGATCTGTAGAGGTAATACCCTCCTGACCGTCTACCATAAACATTATGACGTCAGCAGTCTCTATTGCCACCTCCGCCTGTACCTTCATCTGCTTTAGTATGATATCCTCTGCATCGGGCTCTATTCCACCCGTATCAATTAATGTAAAGGTCTTATCCAGCCACTGCACCTCTGTATAGATTCTGTCCCTGGTAACACCGGGCATATCCTCAACTATAGATATTCTTCTTCCGGCAATTTTATTAAACAAAGTTGATTTTCCTACATTAGGTCTTCCAACTATTGCCGCTATAGGCTTTGCCATACTTGCACCTCCGTCTTCCTTAGTAAATCACATATTATTTATAATATTCCTTATCAGATCGCTGCCATCCTGATTACATATGACAACCCTGGCATTCAGCTCCTTCTCCATATCCTCCACTTTTATATCATCCAGAAAAATATTATCTCCATCCTTTAGCACATTATCGGGAATCAGAATGATATTTTGGTTTGTACCGTTTGACATATACTCCTTCAGCTTGTTCATGATATCCTTACCCGTCAGCAAGCCAGATACCTTGACAGCCTTTCCGAAAAAGCTGTTCTCAACAGCTATGACTTCTATGTTCAGAGCCCCAAGCCTTTGTTTTATCATAGCTGCTGCCTTAGCTATAGTATTATATGCATATTCACCGGTTATGACATAGAATCGTTTATCAGCAGCAGCTTTGGCATTTTTGATCTCAGACAGCTGCTCATCTATTTCATTTTCAAAAAGTGTAATAAGTCCTACGCCGTTTTCCAGCTGTGGAAAGCCTTCATAAGCTTCATACTCCGGCAGCTCTTTTTGTGCAGTTATGTAGAACTCGTCTGACACGAACACAAAGCGAGTGCCAAGCTTTTCTAAAAACATTTTTTGTTTTTCCTCTATCTGCGCAACGACCTTGGTTGAAGAGTCCTTATCAAATGCCTTCAGCGGATACAATCCCTCCCTGTATTTTGTTATGCCTACAGGCACAACCGCTACACAGCTTACCTCAGGATAAAGCTCAGCCAGATCAGCAAGTGTTTTATCCAGCTGCTCTCCGTCATTTACTCCGGGGCACAGCACTATCTGTGCCTTCATCTCTATACCGTTATCCTTCAGCTCCTCCATGTATTCCAGAGCTTTTCCGGCATTTTTGTTATTCAGCATACTGACTCTCAGCTCAGGGTCGGTAGTATGTACAGATACATTTATTGGACTTATCCTGTATCTTATTATTCTCTTTATATCACTTGATGTAAGATTTGTAAGCGATACAAAGTTGCCCTGCAAAAAAGACAGTCTTGCATCATCATCCTTAAAGTACAGGGAATCCCTCATGCCCTTGGGCATCTGATCGATAAAGCAGAATATGCATTTATTATGACAGGATCGCGGCTTATCTATTATGCCGTCAAATACTATCCCTATATCCTCATCATATTCCTTTTCCAGCTCCAATATCCATACTTCGTTATTGGGCTTCTCTATTTCTAGCTCCAAAAACTCGTCGGTAGTCAAAAACTTGTATTCCAATATATCCTTTATATGAGCTCCATTTATGGAAATCAGCTTGTCTCCCTTTTCTATTCCAAGCTCGGCAGCAATACTGCCGGGAAGTACATCCTTTATGTGTACCCCATTATCCTTCAAGAAAGTTTCCTCCTTTTTACCTTTACTCATTCATAATACTCTGGATTTAACATCTAACCTATATATTATATCATATTGAGCAAAACAGCTAAAGCCTATGGCCTGTTAAATTTTGAGCATACCGATCTCCCTACAGCTATAAGCATATTGTTGTACTTTCCGCTTATTTTATACCTTTTAAGCTGCATAAAAACAGCCCTGCAGCAGGTATTTCACTGCTATAGGGCTGTCTTGACAGTGGGACGATGTGTCTGTGCACCTTGTCTCCTGCTGTTTACTTGCTCGTATATATCTGGTCAAACCTTACAACCGAGAGAGAGTTCAAGCTTACACCGGCAATATGATCATGATATGCAATACCTATCTTTGGATGGAACAAATAAACCCATGGAACTTCATCATTTAGAATCTGGTTTATTCTATAATAGATTTCCAATCTTTTTGATGGATTAAGCAGCCTTTTTGCCTGTACCATAAGATCTAACACTTCTCTATTATTGTATTTTGTATAATTTGATGCACTATTTGGATTGAACAAGGGCTCCAGAAAATTATCCTGATCTCCGTTATCACCTATCCATCTGGACAGGAATATGTCATTACTGGCATATCTTTTTTGAGTGATGAACTCACTGCTGGGTGAATCTTTAACCGTTATGTTCAGTCCAATTGTCTTCAGATCCTCCAATATATATTTAAGGGTCTTAGTGAATATACCGCCTGAATACCCGTCTCTTGAAGCCAGATTCATATTGAAGTTCTTGATTCCGCTTTGTCTTAAAAGCCGCTTTGCCTTTTCAGGATCATACTCATAGGCTTTAAGTGTTTTTCCACCAAGCATTGATGCAGGCATCGGGCTTGATGCAACAGAACCCAAAACCCCTAATACCTCCTTGATAATCCTCTCCTTATTTACCGCATAGTTTAATGCCTGTCGAGCTTCTTTACTTTGTACAATCGGATGGGAGGAAGTCAGATTGAAGCCAAGATAATATACTCCCAGCATATCTACTATATCAATTTTTGCGTTTTGGGCTTTAGCAGCCTGATAAGCCGCATCATCTTCAACCCTAACAAAGTCATACTCCTTGCTGATGAACTTTTCTATAAGCTCTTGATTACTTGTTCTAATTTCAATAGTGTCTACATAAGGCTCACCAAGATAATAATCCTTAAATGCCTTCAGAAGAATACGCTCATTACTGTTTTCTTCAATAGTATATGGACCACAGCCTACAATTTGCTGGCTGCTCTGGCAGGCTTTCTTCGAAATAATCGGACAGTTAGCTTGCCCGAGATTTAGCAAAAATCCGGCAAAAGGACTCTTTAAGCGAATTCTTACAACTTGTGGATTAACGATTTCCAAACCTGAAACTTTTTGTGTTTTTCCTGCTGCAAAGTCTTCTGCGCCTTCAATGTCAAAAATCATCCAGGCATTTGGAGACTCTGTCTTCGGACTTAATAGTCTTTCATATGAAAACACCACATCCTCAGCAGTCAGTACATCACCATTATGGAACTTAACCCCTTTTCGGAGCTGAAACTCCCATGTGACTTGATCATCCAGCACACGCCAACACTTGGCGATACCGGGAGAAATCATTGTTTTTTCATTGATTATAGTAAGGGTGGAATGAGTATTTACAAAGGTTTGCGCTTCAATCAAATCAGATGATTTCATAGCATCCATTTGGGAAATAGGATAGTTTGTACATGACTTCAGATTCACATTTATAGCATCATCTGTCTTTATTTCATTAAGCAGTTCCCCGCTGTTGGCTGACAGCTCCGCAGAAAGCCTTTGAAGATTTTCCAGAGAAGTATATGCATATTCGGTATTCATTTGTGTAGTTTCAACCTTGTTTGCCAGTAATGCAAACTGCCTGCCCATAGAATGGGCAGATTCAATAACATGCTCCAGAGAGGAGGTCTGAGTTGAAACCGCCTGACCCATTTCCTCGGATACAGCTACTGTATTATTAGCAGCTTCAATAATTGTTTGGAAAACTGCTTTTGTATTATTTGAAAGCGTCCTGCCCACATTTACCTTTTCATCGGTTATGTCCATCAAAGTTGTTGTATTTTTAATACTTTGCTTGATTTCAGTCAGAATATCATTAATATGTGCCACAGACTCTATGCTTCTGCTTGCCAGCTTTTTTACCTCATCAGCAACAACTGCAAAGCCGCGTCCTGCTTCACCTGCTCTTGCTGCCTCTATTGATGCATTAAGGGCTAAGAGATTGGTGCTGTCAGCAATCCCCTTGATTAAAGCCAATAATTGGTCGACATTACTTGATTTATCATACAAATCATTAACTGCCGCTTTAACCGTCATAACAGAACTCTGTATATCATCAATAGCCTTTAAAGAATGATCCAATGCATTTGTACCCTCTTTTGATACTTCAAGTGTTTGAAGCGATATGCTCTTACTGTCTTCAATGCTTGCTATAACCTCTTCAGCCAAAGCTGAGTAGTTGCTGATTTCTCCTACAACACTATCAATGGATTTTAGCTGATCCTCAATAGAACTGCTGATCTCTTTGATTGCACTTATAAGATTACTTGAAATCAGAGTTGTTTCATCGATTCGATTTTTAAGCCTAATCAGTATTTTGTTCTGGTTGTTCTTAAGTACTGCAGCCTTGCTTCGAAAGATTACAGGTGATGAATTTGCTGATTTCTGCCTTGTATCCCCTGACGATTTCTGGTCCTTCCGCTTGAATAACATATCGCTCCCCCTCAAACTTATTTTAACCATTTGGATATAATTTTCCTCAGCATACATATTTCGACAACAAATTGGCAAATCCTTCATATGAAAATACTTTAAATAGAAAGGACTTAGGTGGATAACAGAGCATATCTGAAGGATAGTGAAATCACCTCAAATATCAACTTCTACAATGAACCGAGCAGAGAAGCAATGGTGTAATGTATTAAGGAATTTCAGATATCAGCGGACTTAAAGAGGGCTACATGTCCCAATAGTGTTACCACTGAGGAACATAGTGACAAAGGATATAACGGCAAACAGAAATATAAAGGTATTCAAATTTGACTACAAAATATGAAGCAAATGTCCTCTTCAAGAGCAATGTGCCAGAAAGAATAAAAAGAGTAAGGTCCATGGTGGAAGAAGGCTTGAAGTGGCACTGAGGTATTATGTCGTATTAAAAGACATGAAAAGAATAAAACTGAGGAGTTTCAGAAGGCTCAGAATAACAGGTTTAAGGTTGAGAGACGGTTTGCTACCATGGTCAGAAATCACGGATTGCGGAGGTACAGATACCTAAAGCCCATAGGTGCAAAAATACATATTACTATAGCTAATACTGTCCGAAATATAATACGGATGGTAAACTTGTTATGTCGTTCTAGCTATGCTGCTGCAAAAAGTTAAGCAGAGCTACCGGGGGTAGCCCTGCCAATTCTAATTATATCGCTAAACTGCAACATGATATGTTAAAAAACTATGCATATTAATTCAAGGGTGTAGTGGGAACACAAGCTTTATGCCACTTTTTCGGGGGCTTCCCTGACACCTATCCTTTCAGTAAAGTTTGAAGCTTATCACCGAGTATAAGTTTACACTATAAAAAAGACCATGAGGACGTGAAAATGCGTCAGGAACAACCATGGCAAGATTTGACACAGTAGAATGTATGAAAACGTACTCGAGTACACACAAAAGATTACGCTGAGAATAAGCTGTGTTGTATAATGATAATGCAGGACGAAGCCGAGGGACGGT
>JBMORW010000064.1:0-147748 GCA_049322695.1 Bacillota bacterium
ATTGCTCCCGTGTCGGCTTCAACTGCTATATAGCTCAATCCGCATCTCTTGAATATTCTGCAGTAAGCCTCATACATGCTTTTATATGATGCATCCAGACCGGCTTCATCCTTGTCGAAGCTGTAAGCATCCTTCATTATGAATTCTCTGGAACGTATGACTCCAAAGCGCGGTCTTATTTCATCCCTGAATTTTGTCTGTATCTGATAAAGTGTTACAGGCAATGCCCTGTATGACCTAAGCTCATGCTTTACAATGTTTGTAAATAGTTCCTCATGGGTAGGACCCATACAGAAATCTCTTTTTGTCCTGTCTTTGAGTCTGAACATCTCAGGACCGAATACCTCCCACCTGCCTGATTCCTTATATGGCTCGGCAGGAATCAGTGAGGACATAAGAAGCTCGCTGGCTCCCGACCTGTCCATTTCCTCCCGTATGATGTTTTCCAGCTTTTTAAGAGCCCTTAAGCCCAAAGGCAGATTGCAGTATACCCCTGATGCAAGCTTTCTTATAAGACCTGCCTTAAGCATTAGCTTATGACTTATGCTTTCAGCTTCTGCAGGCACTTCTCTCATAGTAGGCATAAATAATCTTGTAGTTCTCATGCTAACCCTCCTATAAAAAATTTGTTGTACTGTTTGACAAGAATAAGAAAGACCCCATCCCTGAACAGGGACGAGGTCATATACCCGCGGTACCACCCTTTTTGACATGAAGTCCGGCTTTGAGGCATATATCGGTGCCTGCCGTGCATTTGCAGCAAACCTCGGGGGTGGGACAAAGATTTTATACATGGAGACATCACACCTTACAGTCTCCTCTCTTGATGCTTGTATCTTTTTATTCCCGTCATTGGTTTCATTTCTTATGATAATTATATTATATATTAGTACTACAGCACAAAATTGTCAACATATTTCCTGCAAATAACATAATATTGTTGTTACTGTAGATACTAATAGCAGTAAATATTATGGAGGGAATCCGGTTGAAGAAATATTTTGGCGGTTTCAGTATTATTATAAGCCTTATGATTGTAACTATTGCTGTGCTTAATATATATACCTATCAGATAGGCAGGAATAATATAAATAAGTACAAGGTTGAAAAAATATCTGCTGATATAGGCAGGGTATTATATGATGAAAACTTCAAGAAGCATATTAATGCAAAGGATGTGGAGGAGGTAATCAGGAACAACTCGGAAGATTTTGTAAAGGCTGCCTTCAGAAGGGATAAGGAAGCGCTGGCAGCTTTTTTGGATACTAATACGGAATATATACTCAACCGTGACGGATCAAGCTTTATACGTTATATCAGTAATGTTAACCATGTTGAGGGCTATATGGCAACTGATGAAGCATTGAGTGATCAAAAACTCAAATGGTATGTGGAAAACCATGACCGAACCATTACAAGCTGTGTGGAGATAAAAGTTAAGGATAAGAAGAAACCATTTTACTGGTATCTGCATTTCAGGCGAAAAGACGATGGCTGGAAGCTGTTTATGCTGGAAAATGATTTGTGATAGTATTGACATGCTGGCGATTTTATGGTAACATACTGAACTGTGAATAGCATATTCACGAACGCAATTATTTTACATAGAAGGGCTCATCACTTGGAATGATTCAGGTGATGAGTCTTTCATTTTTAATGACTATATGGCGCTTATACGCTAAAACTGATAGAATAAAATAAAATTCATTTAACGGAGATGTGCTTTATGGATATTTACAAATTGGGTGAAAAAGATTTACATAAGGTGGATTTTGTCAGCTTCTGCAGCAACAAAGCTGATGGCTATCTGATTGTATTGACACCGGAGGAGCTTGTGGAGAATAATAAGTATTTCAAGCTTCACGAAGCCACAGTGCAGGAATGTATAAATCAAAAACAGCAGCCGAGACTTGAGGTTTATGATGAAATGTGTTTTGGAGTGCTCAATATAATAAGCAAAGGAACAACAAGATTCAATCTTACAGAATTGGACTTCTATATCACCAGATGCTGCTTAATGCTGATAACCAGGGATGAGGGCAAGCTCATAGAAAATGTAATAAAAGAAATCAGGAAAAACTATTCACAGTCAACAACCTACGTATCAACGCCTGCAAAAGCCCTCTATGTGCTTTTGGATAAGCTTACCTCCATGGATAATATGATTCTAAAGGAAATAGAGAGCAAGATAGCTGAGCTTGAAGAAAGGGTTATGGAGGGCAAGGGCGTAGATTTTATAAGAGATATTATAAATCTCAGGAAAAGGCTCTTGTTCCTAAAAAGATATTATGAGCCTCTTTTGGATATTGCCGAGGATTTGGAAGAGAACGAGAACGGCCTTATTGAAGAAAGCACCGTTAGGCTTTACAGTATCCTACACAACAGAATCAGCAGACTCAACAGCAACGTATTGAATCTGAGAGACTATATAACCCAGGTGCGTGAGGCATATCAAGCCCAGGTGGACATCAATCTTAACAAGACCATGAAGTTTTTTACTGTCATAACTACTATATTTCTGCCACTTACCCTTATTGCAGGCTGGTATGGCATGAACTTCGAATATATGCCGGAGTTCAAATGGGTATATGGATATCACTTTGTTATAGCGCTTAGTCTTACTGTGGTTATCATATCTTTGATATACTTTAAGAAAAATAGATTTTTGAAATAAAACTATTGACCTTCCAGTGACTGGAAGGTTTAAACTTATATTAAACCGGTGAGGAAGTGGTAATGTGTACACAATAGGACAGTTTTCCAGAATAAGCAGGGTTTCTGCAAAGACCCTGAGATTTTATGATGAAGTAGGTCTTTTGAAGCCTGCACAGGTGGACAGCTTCACTCAATACAGATATTATTCTCCGGAGCAGGTAGCAGATATTCTGCTTATCAGTGAGCTTAAGGAATACTCCTTCTCTCTTGAGGAAATAAGAAATATAATAAGCAGGAAGGATGTTGACTATATGCAGCAAGCTTTAGCAGGTAAGCTGGAGGAGCTTGAGCTGCAAATGGATAGAATTGCCCAATCCAAAGCAGCACTGACCGAGAAAATAAAGAGTTTGTATGAAGGCAGCAAGACACTTGAGGAGGTAATGAATTACAGGATAGAGGTTGTAGAAAGACAGCCAATAGCAGCAGCTTCAATAAGGAAAAGAGTAAGAATAGAAGAAGTGGGCTTTTTGATAGCAGAGCTTTTCAAGAGGATGTCCATTGGAGGCTTGCAGCCTATAGGACCTGCCATGGCATTATACTACGATGAAGAGTACAATCCTGAGTCGGTGGATGTGGAGGAGTGTGTGCCCGTATCAGCTATGAAGAAGGTGGAGGGCTTGACCATAAGAGAGATAGAAGGCGGTAGATTTGTAAGCACTATACATGTTGGGCCGTACTACACCATCGGAAAAGCTTATGCAGCACTTTTGAGATGGACAGCAGAAAATGGCTATGTAGCGGCAGAACCGTACCATGAGAAGTATCTTGTAGGGCCTGAAAACACAAATGATGAGCAAAAATATGTAACTGAAACAAGTTTCCCAATAGTAAAGAAGGGCTAAGGAGGTCGCCATGAAAGTAGATATAAAAAAAGAAATGAAATACATATACAGCGCATCTTCTAAAAAGGTAGAAGAGGTTGAAGTTCCCAAGATGAATTTTATAATGATAGACGGAGAGGGCAATCCCAACGAAACTCCGTGGTTTGGAGAAGCAGTATCTGCGCTGTTTTCCACTGCCTATACCATTAAGTTCATGATAAAAAAGGCAGAGGGTATCGATTATTCGGTAATGCCTCTTGAGGGATTGTGGTGGATGGATGATATGAATGAGTTTACTGTGGAAAACAAGCACAGATGGAAATGGACATTAATGATAATGCAGCCTGAGTATGTAACAAGAGAAATATATGAAAATGGCTTGGAGGCAGCAAAGAAGAAAAAGGGTATAAAGGCTTTGGACAACCTCAGATTTGAAAGCTATGAGGAGGGTCTTTCTGCTCAGCTGCTGCATATCGGTCCCTATACCGAAGAAGAACAGGATATTGAAGCAATACATAAATACATTGAGGAGAACGGCTATGACAAAACAGGTAAGCATCATGAAATATATTTAAGTGACATGACAAAAACAGCACCCGAAAAGCTCAAGACAATACTCAGACAGCCCATGAAGAAAAAATAACTGCGGGAGGAGTACTATGAGGTATATAATAGAAAATTTTGTTCCCTTAAGCGGAAAGCACTGCATAACTACCTCCATGAGACAAATATTCAAGCATGCAGGTCATGATATTTCAGAGGAAATGCTTTTTGGACTTGGCTCGGGGCTGGGATTTTACTATGGGGAGTTCAAGGATGCGCCATATCCGATAATAGGCCATAGAGCCAAGATAGGGGAGTTTGAGCAGAGGATAGCTGAAAGCCTGGGAATAAATATAGGGATTAATAAAACCTCAAGCATAAAGAAAGCTTACGATGCAATGCTTGAGCTGCTGAAGCAGGATAAGCCTGTGATGGTATATACTGACATGCCTTACCTCAGATACTTGAAGCTTCCTGAAGACGCTCATTTTGGAGGTCATTCCATAGTGGTTTTCGGAGTGGACGAAGAGCAGGGTACAGCCTATGTATCAGACAGAGATGGTAAGGATTTTGCAGTGACGCTTAACAAAGAAACAATACCTGAAGATTTTCATATAATTGACCTTGAGGATTTGAAAAATGCAAGAGCCTCCAAATGCAGGGTATATCCTCCGGAAAACAAATGGGTAACTTTTGATTTTGAAGGAATTAAGGATATAGATGCTGGTACTGTATTTGCAGCTGTTAGAGATAATGCTCGTAATATACTGGATACACCTATAAAAAATGCAGGCATAAGAGGGATAAAGCATTTTTCAGATAGACTGACTGGCTGGTCGGATTTTGAGGATGAAAAGCTGAGATGGGCAGCCTTCAATGTCTTCATAATGACAAGTCATATAGGAGGCAGCGGCGGGGGAGCCTTTAGAAAGATGTACGGGAGTTATCTGAGAGAATGCGGAAGCAAGCTGAATATAAAGCAGCTTACTGATTTTGGTGATGAGTACTATGAAGCAGGCGAGCTATGGGATAAAACTGCCTATATGTTCAGGGATATACATGAAAGTTTAAACAGAGACCTGCTGAAGGATATATCGAAGATAATATATGACATATATGAAAAAGAACTCGATATTATGAGCAGACTTAGCTATGTATCAATATAGCAATGCATTATGAATCAAAAACATAGTTATTTAGCTGATGCTTTATTCACAATAACGTCTATCCAGCTGTAGCATTGCTGCAGCTGTTTGTCGCTTATAAGGGTAGAATCATGCTCAAATTTATAAAGTATGTTCTTATTAATGCCTGCAGCAGCTTTCAGAATGCCTTCTATATCCGCCCAGCCCTCTGAAGGCTTCAGCTCAGGCAGACAGGGGTAATGACCCCTCTGTGAATTACAACCGGCCTTTTCATTCCAAAGATGCATCAAGTAAGTATATTTAGACATTGTGGTTACAAAATCAGTAACGTTGAACTCAGGGTCTACTTTATTGAAAAGGTGAAGCCTGCCGGTATCAAGACATATTTTCAGATTGCTGTATTTACTGAACATATATTCGAGAATGTCAGTTGTATACATTGATTTGACCATAGCATCATGCTCAAGCACAATCTGCATATCATACTTTTGTGACATTTCGGACAGTCTGTCGAACATTTCTGCCAGCTTCTCATTAAATATGCTTAAGGGATATTCCTCCTTATAAACTCTTTCATGCTCCATGCATCGCCAGTCACTCCAGTTAAGGTTTCTGTCCATTACAAAAGGCTTTGGAAAATGAGTAAGTATATATTCTGCTCCAATATCTCTTGCATGCTTTACACCCTTTTCAAAGCTTTCATAAGCCTCCTTGGATATAGACTTGTCCAGGGACATGAAAAGGGGGTCACGGTAAATATATTGCTTCTTCAGCAATGGAAAATGGATGCCTATTTTGAAGTCATCCTTTTCTGCAGCTTCCAGCAGCAGCTTCAACTCATCTTCATCAGGAAACAAACAAGCCTCTATGCCGTAATAGCCCCTCATGAAGTCCCTTTCGTACTTCTCTTTCTGATATCTTCCATGCATTCCGATTAAAAAATTTCTCATGAAAACCTCACAAAACTTTTGTATTACCTGGGCTAGGTCATTAGTGGTTAGTCGCAAGGCTGAGCATAGTCTTCGATGCTCTTCTGTTTTACCAGCGACCAGCAACCAGCGACCGGCTGCCATTGGCCGCTAAACTACCTGCATTATCGCACACTTCAAATACAAGGACTCATTGGAGCCCAGCAGTATCGGATGATCCTTGGACTGGGTCCTGAACTCCACCTGTCTTAGCATTCTCTTGGCATCCTTTGCAGCTTCCTGCAGCATCTGCATGAACATATCCGAATACATATAGTGTGAGCAGCTGCAGGTCACCAAGAAGCCTCCGGGCTTTAATAGCTTCATACCTCGAAGGTTAATTTCCTTGTAGCCTCTGTACGCTCCTGCCACTGCTGATTTGGATTTGCAGAATGCCGGAGGGTCAAGTATTACCACATCGAATTTTTCATTGTTTATCTGATATTCCTTAAGCAGGTCAAATACATTGGCAGTTACTCCCTTAATTTTGTCTTGAAGCCCGTTCAGCTCTGCATTCCTTTTTACGTATTCTATTGCATGCTCTGATATATCCACTGCCGTAACTTCAGAAGCACCATAGTAAGCTGCATGCAGTGCGAAGCCACCGGTATGAGTAAAGGTATCCAGCACACGGGCATTCTTTACAAAAGGCTTAAGAGCAGCCCTGTTTTCCTTTTGGTCAAGAAAATATCCTGTTTTCTGACCATTTTCTATATCCACCATCATTTTTACTTCGTTTTCCATTATTTCTACATTGGTATCAAAGGGACCTTTTATAAATCCCTTTTTCTGCTCAAGCCCTTCCAGTTCTCTAATCTGTACGTCGTTCCTCTCATAAATACCTTTTGGTTGTATAATTTCATCTAAAAGCTCAACTATCATAGCCTTGTATTTTTCTATACCCAGAGCAAGTGTCTGTATGCTCAGGTAATCACCAAACTTATCAACTATTAGTGCCGGAATGAAATCAGCTTCTCCGAAGATTACTCTGCAGCTGTTGGTATCCATCAGCTTTTTTCTATATTCCCAAGCATCGGATATCTTTTTTTTAAAGAACTCTCTATTTATTTCCTCGTGTTCGCGGGTAAGCAGTCTAACAAGTATTTTGGATTTCGGATTAATATAGCCTCTGCCTATGAATCTTTCCTTGAAATCCACAACATCTACTATGTCAGCAGGTTCAAAACTTCCATCTATGGCATCCACTTCATTGTCGAATATCCAAGGGTGCCCTGCCTGTATTCTTTTCTCTTCGCCTTTTTTCAATATTATCTTAGCCATGGTAACCTCCATATTTTTATCTACATAATCATTTTAACAGAGTTGTAATTAATAGCAATTAATATTGTATTGTTCCCATTATGTCATATTTTTTACATTGGACACAGCGTCAAAATGGTTTAGAATTAAGATATATGGGAAAATATCCATAATGAAACATTTCAGCAGCAGCTCTCGTCTTAGAAGGTGGCTGAATATATTTATCTAAAAATTTACATCTGAAGTGGGGGTAATGAATTGAGAAAAAGAATTATATATATATCCTTACTGCTTATTTTTACAGTATTGCTCCAGATGCTTTCTCCCGGAGCCAATGCTGGGCAGTATGAGAGGGATGGAGATTTAAAAATAAATGTAGATATAGGCTACAACAGCTTTTACAAGATAGGAAGCACCATTCCCTTTTTCTTCGAAATTGAGAATAATTTGAAGGATATCAATGGAGAACTGCAGCTGGAGATGCCTGATGAATACAATAACATCAATATATACTCCATTGAAGTGAATTTGCCCAAAAACTCTACAAAGCAGTTCATAATGAATGTGCCGGTAGTCAGATATGTCACAAAGATAAATGCAAGTATAGTGGAGGGAAAGAAAAAGCTTATTACAAAAATATTAAGGCCAACCTCCCCTTTTTCTGCAGATACTTTGACTATTGGGCTAATAAGCGACGATTATGAAAGCATCAGATATATTGATAAAATACCTGTGCCAAATAACAGACATTCTAAAACCCATACACTTAGTATGGATGAAAAAAATTTACCTTCTGACAGAGAGGCTTTAAAGCTGTTTAATGTTATTGTAATAAGCAATTTTGACACCTCCAGGCTTAGCAAGGAGCAATATTCAGCACTGAAGCAGTGGGTCAGCGGGGGCGGTGTATTGATACTGGGAACAGGCCCGGCATATACCAAAACCCTAGCTGTATTTAAGGATGATTTTCTGACCGGAGAAATGGATGAAGTTCAATCCGTTGAAACGGCTGCTCTTAATAATATAATGAATAATGCTGAAGCAGGCGCTGCTATGGTCCTTGATGTTTTAAGCATAAGGCTTAAGGATTCTGTTGTACTGGCAGAGTCAGAGGGAATACCGCTGGTGCAGAAGGTAGATAAGGACAAGGGTGTTGTTGCAGTGGCAGCCTTTGATTTCGGCATGGAGCCTCTTGCCGGCTGGATAGGAAACAAAGCCTTTGCAGAAAGTTTAATAGGAAAACTGCTGCCCGGTCATTATAACAGTGCCTATTATGAAAAGCAGACGATGATGCGTGATAATCTCTATCCTATTGATAACAGCCTGCGCAGCATACCTGAGCTTCCACAGCCAAAACCGTTAAATCTGCTGTATTTGTTTTTACTTTATATATTCATTGTTGCTCCTTTGAGCTATTTCATACTGAAAAGGCTTGACAGAAGGGAGTTTATGTGGGTAACGGTACCTGTTATTGCTGTTGTGTTCTCAATACTGGTATATTATTTTGGCTTCGGAACAAGACTGACAGAGCCTATGGCAAATATTATTTCTCTTGTGGAAGTAGATAATTCAGGTGTTATTGAACCGAAGACCTATGCCGGAATTTTTACCCCAAATAAAATGGACATGAGGGTGGAAGCGGAAGAAGGCGTAAGTATGAGGCCTTTGACCTTCAACACCGGCTATATGTATGGACCTCCGGCAAATGAAAGTGAACAGGGCAAGGTAATTTCCAAAATTACTCTTTCTCCTTCAACCGCCATAGAGTATTACAGAACAGGCGTATGGAGCATGAAAAATATAATACTGGACAGCGATAAAGGATTGAAAGGCAGCTTTGACGCCAAGTTGAACTATACCGGAAGCAGTTTGACAGGAAATATTAAGAACAATACAGGCTTTGATCTTTATGAATGTTATATAGTAACTGAAAACCAGTTTTTTTCAATAGGAGAGCTGCTAAACGGGGAATCCGTAAATATAAATGAAAAGCTGAAGGATTACTACAGCAACAGATATGATCTTATGAATGCAATATACAAGGATCCATACAGTGTTCCAGCATCCAGGCTTACAGAAGCACAGCTGAGGCAGCAAAGGGAAAACATGCAAAAAAGACAGATACTTGAGTACTACTACTGGGGAGCTGATGCTGATCCTCTAAATGCAAAGCTTTTTGCGTGGAGCAAGACTCCATTGACGGGAGAATTGTTTGTAAATGGCAAAAGAATAAAAAAAATAGAAAAATCATTTATAACTACTAATATCGCTCTTGATTTCAAGCAGGGATCTAATGTGTATTATCCCATGGGTTTTATAAAGCCGACCGTAATAAACAATATGACAAATGGACATTATGATGAAATGTCAAAATTCATATACGGCTCAGGCAGTGTGGAGTTAAGCTACGAAATAGATAAAGGCATTACGGTAAGTGAAGTACAGGTAAGATGTACTGCCAAAGCTACGAATGCGGATAAATTCATATACAATTATCAGCTGAAGGATTGGGAAAGAATATATGGAGAATCCTTTACAGCCAATGCAGAGAATATAGACAAATATGTATCGGAGAGCAGTACTCTAATGCTAAAAATCGACCTCGCCGAAGGTGAAATGCCGCTTCCTCAAATATCTGTGAAAGGAAGTGTGAAATAATGCTTGAAATAAGAAACCTTACCAAAAAATATGGGAGATTCACTGCTGTTAATGACTTAAGCTTTGAAATACCTGAAGGAGAAATTTATGGCTTTGTTGGACCCAATGGGGCAGGAAAAACCACAACAATGAAGATTATATGCGGACTTCTTACTCCAACCTCCGGTGAAGTAAAGCTGGACGGCGCTGATGTTACAGGAAACAGCAGGAAGATAAAAGAAAACATCGGATACATGCCTGATTTCTTTGGTGTATATGATGACTTGAAGGTAAATGAATACCTTGAATTTTATGCTTCAATATATAAAATAAAGGAGAAGGAAAGAAAGAAGATAACTGAGGACCTGCTGGAATTGGTGGATTTATCAGAGAAAAAGGATGTATATGTTGACAGCTTATCCAGAGGTATGAAGCAGAGGCTGTGCCTAGCCAGAGCACTTATACACAATCCAAAGCTGCTTGTGCTGGATGAGCCCGCCTCAGGGCTGGATCCGAGAGCAAGAATAGAAATGAAGGACATACTGCGCAATCTGCGTGAAATGGGTAAGACAATACTCATCAGCTCACATATTTTGTCTGAGCTTGCTGAGCTTTGCACGCACATAGGGATTATTGATAACGGCAGAATGGTGGTCAGCGGAAGTGTCAGTGAGATAATGCAGCAGATGTACAGCAGCAGGGTAATCAGAATAAAGGTAAACGACAAGCTGGAGGAAGCAGAGCTGCTGTTGAAGGAGTATCCCAATACAGGAAAGCTTACAAAAAGTGAGAACGTAATACAGGCAGGCTTTGAAGGAAATGACGAGGATATGAGCAAGCTGCTTTCAGCTCTTATAGCAAGAGGAGTTCCTGTGGTTTCTTTTTCTCAGCTTGATGGAAACCTTGAGGATGTATTTATGAAAGTGACGAAGGGAGGCGGGCAGTAATGAATATAAATCCGGTATTGCTGAAGGAAATGCGTGTAAGGATGAGAGGCTGGAGGGCTGCAGGCATAATAATACTGTACCTGCTTGTCCTTACTCTTGTTACGGTGCTGGTTATGTATGAATCCTACAGCAACATATACACATCTACAATTGATCCTTCAAGGACGGTTGGTACTTATACCATACTTGCGCTTATACAGTTCATATTGATATTGTTTGTAGCTCCTGCACTGACCTCCGGTGCTATTTCAGGGGAAAGAGAAAAGCAGACCTTGGATTTGCTGCTTTGCACAAAGCTCCCTACTAGAACAATAATACTTGGAAAGCTTTTAGCTTCAATGAGCCAAATCATACTTCTCATAATTGCATCACTGCCGATATTTTCCGTAGTCTTTCTGTTTGGGGGAATATCTGCATCAGAGGTTGCTCAGCTGTTTGCTTTTTATATTGTCACGGCAATAGCGGCCGGCAGCATAGGGATTTTCTACTCTTCACATTTGAAAAGGACTACGGCTTCAACTGTACTTACTTATGGTACGGGTGCTTTCATGATACTTGGGACACTGCTTATAGCGTATTTTTATATTGGTATATTTTTCAGATGGGATTACAAGGGCTTTTTTCCTCTGCTTTATACTAACCCTATGGTTGGATTTGCTTCTCTTCTCACAGAGCAGTTCGGGTATGCAGGAGGAAGCCTGAACTTCCTTCCCGGGATGTCTGTGGCTAACACGGCAAACTTAAAAGGAATATCGCCATGGATTATTAATATCATTTTTGATATAGTGTTAACAATAGTTCTAATTGTACTGTCGGCAAGAAAAATTAATCCTGTGAAACGTAAGCTGAGACTTTTTCGCGGTAAGAACAAAACTGAAATCTGATTTGGAAGTGATTTTATATGAGCAGTACAGAAAAGGAATTGCTTATGCTCATAAAACGAATAAAAAACAGAATGCATGCAGCAAGGTTGATAAACTATATCATTATCGGATTAACGGCTTCCTTGACTGTAGGTATTATTATTGTTGTAATATCAAGGCTTGTACCTGTTTATGGCGTTTATTGGAATGTAGCAAAAATATGTACGGCAGGTATGCTGTCAGCGGCTTTGTACTGCCTTTTCAGACGTCCAGGCAGAGTTGAGGCTGCCGCGCAGGCAGATGCATTGGGGCTTAAGGAAAGAACGTTGACGGCCATTGAGCTTTTAGGTGTAAGCTCTGCTTTTGCTGATCTGGAAAAAGAGGATGCGCTGAAAAATCTGAGAAAGCTTGACTATAGAAAAGGTATACCTATAAAGCCTAAAAAGAAGTATTTGCTGACTTCGTTGATATTAGTTCTGATACTTTTTTTCTCAGGGTTTATACCCAATCCCATGGAGGAAAAGGCCAAGGAACTGCAAAAGCATAAGGAAAAAATAACTGCACAGCAGAAAAAGCTTGATAATATTATAAAACAGCTGAAATTAGATCCAAAGCTCGCCGAAAAGCAGAAGCAAGAGCTGGAGAAAAGGCTTGATGAGCTTAAGAAGGAACTGGCTGCAGCCAAAACAGAAAAGGATATGGATAAGGCTTTACTGAAGGCAAATAAAAAGCTTGAGCTGCTTATAAAGGATCAGCAGGAGCTTCTTCAGAGCAGGGAAAAGGTCTTAAAAACGCTGGCTGCAAATCCTTTAACCAAGGATCTTGCTGACATGCTGAAAAATACAGACCGGGATACCCTTAAGAAGGAACTGGACCAGCTTGCAGAAAAGCTGAAGAATCTAAGAGAAGAAGAGCTAAAGCTGCTGGCTGATAATTTCAATAAGCTGGCAAAGGAGCTTTCACAAAACCCTGAGCTGGCAGAGGCATTATCGGGCTTGGCTTCAAAGCTTTCCAACGGAGAATTCGGCGATCTGAGCAGCCAGATGTCGAATCTGGGAAAAGCACTGGAGCAGTTGATGTTTGACGAGGAACTGAAAGATGCTTTAAATCATATCAGCCAGCAGCTACAGAACATGCAGTCTCAAAAAAGCAGAGGCCAAAGTCAAGGCAGCTCAGGTGACGATGGACACCAGGGCTCAGGCAGTATGCCGGGACAAGGAAATCAGGGCCAGGAAGGCCAGCTGCCAAACGGTCAGGGGAACGGTGCAGACGGCGGTGCTGGCAGCGGCACTGATATGGGTACTGAGAATCCGGCAGCTGAAAGTCCGGGCGAGTCGGGCATAATAAAAAAAGACGGCTCTGGAAAGAAAATCGGTGAATATGAAAATATATTTACATCAAAAACTCTTGGCGGTGAAGGAGAAAAGTCAAACTTAAGCGGAGAGAAGAATGACGGCGGCAATGTTCAGCAAACAGAGACCAACCAGTCTAAGACTGTCAGAGGAAGCTCTGTTCCATATAATCAGGTACTGGGACAATATATGAAGGATGCCTTTGAAAGCATAGATTCTTCGGACATACCACCGGGAATGAGAGATCTGGTAAAGGATTACTTTACTTCACTTGAAGACTAAGTCTTCAAGTACTGCCATCAGCTGCCAGCCACCGGCTACGTACAACTGCCATCAGTAATTTAGTGCAATAGAGTTGAGTAACATGAATAGAGAAGTAAACGCCTGAAAGCTTTACTAGGCGCAAAAAATAAATGCTGGAGGTTGGGGGCTGACCCATAGCCCGTGGCTATTAAGATGAATAGGAGGTTCTACATTGGAGATAAATGATAATTTGATAAAACAGTTGATTGATTATGTTCATGCTGCAGAAAAAGAAATCGGCAAAGCCATTATAGGACAGAAGGATATCGTAAGGCAGGTGCTGCTTGCTGTATTGACAGGTGGAAATGTATTGCTGGAAGGAGTGCCGGGTCTTGGCAAGACACAGCTGGTCAAGACACTGGCAAAGGTTATGGATCTTAGCTTTTCAAGGATTCAATTTACACCTGACCTGATGCCTGCTGACGTTGTCGGAACAAATATTATAATCAAGGATCAAACCGGAAACAGCAGCTTTGAGTTTCAGAGGGGGCCTGTTTTTGCAAACCTGGTATTGGCAGATGAAATCAACAGAGCGACGC
Organism: Bacillota bacterium; assembly: GCA_049322695.1. Classification (GTDB taxonomy): domain Bacteria; phylum Bacillota; class Clostridia; order Lutisporales; family Lutisporaceae; genus CALGKJ01. Next base: position 14,094 of record JBMORW010000064.1, read on the forward strand.
CAAAGACACAGTCTGCTCTGCTGGAAGCCATGCAGGAGCAGACTGTTACGGTGGGAAAGCTTACATATGAGCTGTCTCAGCCCTTTATGGTACTTGCGACGCAGAACCCTATTGAAATGGAAGGTACCTATCCTCTTCCAGAAGCACAGCTGGACAGGTTTTTATTTAAGCTGAACGTCAAGTTCCCAAGCTTTGAAGAGCTGAAGGAAATAATTGATATAACTACATCTAACGATAGCATAGAGCTAAACAGGATAGTTAACGGTAAAGACATAATGGAAATGCGAAGCATAGTTAAGGAGGTTCCTATGGCAAAGGCCGTTCAGGAATATGCATTAAAGCTTGTGCTTGCTACTCATCCTGAGGATTCTGGAGCACCTGCTGCAGCCAAAAAATACATCAGGTTCGGAGCGAGTCCAAGGGCTGCACAGGCAATAATCAATACCTCTAAGGCGAGAGCATTAATGGAGGGCAGATATAATGTATCCTTTGAGGATATAAGATATGTGGCTTATCCTGCATTAAGGCACCGCTTCTTCTTGAACTTTGATGCAATAGCAGACGGCGTCACAACAGATGATTTGATAAGGGAATTGATGGAGAATATTAGAATTAACAGCTAACAGCTAACAACTATGCTCTTAAAAAGCATCGAAGCCTTGCTTAGAGTTAGTCGTCAGTCGTCAGATGTCAGTGGACAGTGGACAGAGATACTGGACACTAGCTGCTGGCTACTGGCTGCCAGGCTTAGAAAGGCTTCGCAGACAAACTTAAGGCTAGTGGCTAGAAGCTAGTAGCTAAATAAAGGATTGTGTTTACATGAAAGAGAGAATATTTGATGCTGAGTTTTTAAAAAAACTTGAAAGCCTGGTTATTAATTCCATAATAACTATGTCTGAAGGCTCCGGAGGGAACAGAAAATCACGCAGCAAGGGAAGCTCAGTTGAGTTCTCGGATTTTAGGGAGTATTCATCAGGTGATGATTTCAGAAGGATAGACTGGAATGCCTTTGGGAGGTTTGACAGGCTTTTTGTAAAGCTTTTTATGGAGGAAAGAGAAGCTTTGGTCAATGTTTTTATAGACTGCAGCAAGTCTATGTCCTGCGGCACTCCTTCAAAGTCTGTGTATTCCTTAAAGCTGGCGGGCGTGCTGGCTTTTTTGGCTTTAAGCAATATGGACAGAGTGTCTATAAATGCGCTTTACCAGAACAATCTTAAGCAATCCTCCATAGTTACGGGAAAAAACATGTTTGACAGATGCATAAGCTTTCTTGAGGAGCTTGAGTTTACCGGAGAGACAGCTGTATGCGGAGCCGTAAAAAGAAAGGATATAAAAAACAAAGGTATTTCCTTCATCATATCCGATTTTTTTTCTGCAGATGGAATAGAAGCGGCAGTGAGATACCTGTTGTATAAAAACCAGGATGTAGTGCTTATACATGTATTGTCCCCTGAGGAGCTGAAGCCTGCAATGGACGGCCAGGTAAGACTTCTTGACAGCGAGACAAGAGATACTGTGGATATCGCAGTGACACCTGTTTTGATGAAGCAATATGAAAAGGCGCTAAGCAGCTTCATCAGCAATATTAAGGAATTAAGCAGCAGAATGGGTGCAGCCTATGTACTGCTTTCTACTGCCGACTCAATAGAAAAGGCTGTGTTGGAGGATTTTGTTCGTACAGGAATCATAAGATAGAAATAAGGTGATGTGTGAATATGAGATTTTTTGCACCGTGGGCATTTTGGTTTTTTTCTATTATACCTCCTGTCATAATACTGTATATTTTAAAGCAGAAGTTTGAGGAGAGAGAAATATCCAGTACGTACCTATGGAAACAGGTATTGAAGGATATAGATGTCAATACTCCCTGGCAAAGGCTTAAGAGGAACATACTTCTTCTGCTGCAGCTGCTTTTTGTCACTCTGCTTGTGCTTGCACTGGCAGATCCATTTGTACGTCTTAAGGGAGGATACAGCCCCAATGTCATAATTGTAATAGATAACTCCGGAAGCATGAATGCTTTGTATAATGATAGTACACGGCTGGAAAATGCCAAGAGATTTGCAGAGTCAGAAATAAGAAACCTGGGGAGAGATGCTGAGGTAACTGTAATTACCTGCGGAAAGCGCCCGGTTATTGAGCTGGCTAAGACAAAGGACAAGGAACAGGCAATTGCCAGAATAAGAGACATAAAAAGCAGCAGGGCAGCGGGCAGCATAGCAGATGCGACTTCGCTTGTTGCAGCAATAGCAGAGCAATATAACAGCTATAAGGCTATATTCTATACGGACAGCAGCTTTAGCATGGGTAATATCAAAGGGGAGATAGTCAATCTATACAGCATATCTGAAAATGCATGTATAGAGTATATGTCTCACAGCATTACTGAGAGCGGGCTAAAGCTCATGGTCAGAGTATCGAATAAGAGTGACAGGGCTTTGTATAGGGAGCTGTCTATATATGGAGATGATAAGCTGATGGATGTTGTTGATGTAGAACTTATGGCCGGAGAAACTAAAACTTTGTATTTCGATAACAGTGATGCCGGCTATAGAGTTTTAAGCGCTGAACTGTCCGAGGAGGATCAGCTTGCAGATGATAATGTGATTTACGATATAATAAGAGCGCAAAGCATCAAAAAGGTGCTGCTTGTTACCGATAAAAATGTCTTTATCGAAAAGGCGCTACTTCCAGTAAGAGGTGTTGAATTATATAAGACAAACCCTGGTGAGAAGTTCTCAGAAGAATATGATTTGTATATTTTTGACGGGAATGTTCCTGAGAAGCTGCCGTTGACGGGAAGTCTGATGCTTATTGATCCCCCTGCTGACAATGGTATTTTTGATACTGCCGGTGAAACCCAGGGAGGAGAAGCGGTTGTCAAGCTTCATCAGCTTACCAGATATACTGAGGGAGCAGCTTTTTATATTGATAAAACAAAACTAATAGAAGTGCCGTACTGGGCACATGTTATAATGGAAGCAGGGGAAAAACCAGTTGCTGCTGCCGGAGAGAATAAAGGCAGAAAAACAGTGGTTCTTGCTTTTAACCTGCACTCCAGTGATTTTGTTCTTACACCGGAGTTCCCGATTTTTATGCACAATGCATTGGAATACCTAATAGACATTGAAGATGCAGAAAAGCCTGTATATACCTGCGGTGATGCGATTGAAATAGCTGTAAAGCCCAATGCACAGTTTGTCCATATAGAGAACCCTGAGGGCGGCAGACAGGACATAAAGCTGAGCTATCCGCTCTTGCCCTATGAAAATACGGATCTGCAGGGAATATATAGAATTATACAAAAAATCGACGGACAGGCTTTGGAAAGCTTATTTGCCGTGAACTTCCCTATATCAGAGTCAGACACAGCTGCAGAGAAAGAGCTTGCTGAGGCAAGTGACGGCATAAATATAAACACTGGAGAAGACACAGTGCTTGGCAGAAGACTGCAGCCAATTGTTATTTTGCTGGTTTTACTGCTTGCGGCAGCTGAATGGGGGGTGTATGTCCGTGGTCATTAGTATAGCGAAACCTCTCTTTTTACTGCTGATTCCAATTGCAGTATTATATGTGATGCTTACAGGCAGAAATATAAGAAAAATGTACAGGCTGAGAAGAATCTTAATTCATATGCTGAGAATATCTGTTGTTTCTTTACTTGTCCTTGCTTTGGCAGGCACCAGCCTTAAATGGAATCTTAACACTGTAACAACAGTTTTCGTAGTAGATGCATCAGACAGTACTGTAAAGGTAAAGAGTCAGATAGAAGCTTTTGTAGAGAAGGCTGTAAAGCTGAAGCCTGAAAAGGACTATGCAGGAGTTATTGCCTTTGGCGCAGAAGCTTTGGCAGAGAGCTTTGTATCCAGAGAAGCGGTTTTTGACGGCATTCAGACAAGGCCCAACGGCATGTTCACTGATATAGAAAAGGCTCTTACGGCTGCTGTTTCACTTTTTCCCGATAACAGCAGGAAAAGGATAGTATTGCTGACTGACGGCAAGGAAAACTCAGGGGAAAGCAATAAGCTTACATCGTATATAAAGGAGCAGGGCATAGACTTTAAAGTGGTCAGGCTGAATACTGACTTTGCTGAGGATGCAGCCGTTGAAAGCATTGAAGTACCCAAAAAGCTGAGTATTGGAGAGGAATTCAGCATAGTAGTTAACATACAAAGCAAGATAAATACCATGGCCAGGCTTTCTTTGATATCGGGCAGAGATAGTGCCGTGGAGGAAAGAGTGCAGCTTCAGAAGGGCATGAACAGGTTTGTCTTCAGAGATAAGGCAGAGGCAGGGGGTCTGAAAAGCTACAGGGCAGTTATTGAGCCTGATGCAGATTCTGAAAACAGGAATAATGAGGCTACGGCTATAATCAACGTATTGGATAAACCAAGGATACTTGTTATTGAGGATAAAGAGGGAGAGGCTGATGAAGCAGTAAAAATGCTGGAGGCCTCGGATATGGAATATAAAAGAGTGACAGCCTCAGGGGCTCCTTCAAGTCTGCAAGAGCTGTCTGCTTACAAGACGGTTATAACCTGCAACGTATCTGCGGAAAATCTCAATGAAGGCTTTCTGAACTCATTGGAGCCTTATGTAAGGGATATGGGAGGCGGATTTATAGCTGCAGGCGGTGAGGACTCATTTGCATTGGGAGGTTATTATAAAACTCCCCTTGAGAAGGTGCTTCCTGTGAATATGGAACTTAAGGGTAAAAAGGAAATACCCGATATGACCATGCTTCTCATAATAGACAAATCAGGAAGCATGTCTGAAGGAAAGGGAGGCATTACAAAGCTTGATATTGCTAAAGAAGCTGCAGCAAGAACTCTTGATTCACTCAGACAAAACGATAGTATTGGAGTTATTGCCTTTGACGATACGGTTTACTGGGTGGTTGATACTCAAAAAGCTGAAAATACTGAAAAGATAAGAGATGATATAGGGACCATAAGACCTGGAGGGGGGACCAGCATACTTCCAGCACTTGAAGAGGGCTATGAAACGATAAGGAAAGTAAACTCAAAGATAAAGCATATCATACTCCTGACGGATGGTCAGGCAGAAAGAACAGGCTATGAGGAGCTGATCAGCAAAATCAGCAATGACAAAATAACCGTATCCACTGTTGCTGTTGGTCAAGGGTCAGATACTCAGCTTCTGGAATCGATTGCAAAAGGAGGAAATGGGAGATATTACTTCACCGAGGAGTTTTCCAACATACCCAGGATTTTTGCAAAAGAGACCTTTATGGCAGCCAGGGCTTATCTGAATAACAGGGAATTTGCACCTGCACTAAATTCTTTTCATCCTATTTTATCAGGAGCCGCTGAGCATGGCTTGCCCTCACTGTTTGGATATGTTGCTGCTACGCCTAAGGATACTTCCAGGGTCATATTATCCAGCGACCAGGAAGATCCTATACTCACTATATGGCAGTATGGATTGGGAAAGACAGCAGCATGGAACTCCGACATAAGCGGAAAATGGAGTGCAAACTATGTCACCTGGGAAAAAAATCTGACATTGTGGCAGAACATTATTAACTGGACTATAGAAAAGTATAGCGATAATGGGCTTCAAATAGAAACAGCAGCAGATGGGAACAAAGGAACAATTAAGCTCATAAGCTCTGCTGCGGATGAAAATACAGAAGCTGAAGCAACAATAGTTACACCTGCACTTCAGAGCTTTAATATATCTCTTCAACCTGTAGCGCCCGGGGAGTTTGTAGGCAGCTTTGACATAAATGAAACTGGCGGTTATCTGGTAAAGGCAGTTGAGAAGAAAAATGGTGAAATATCAGGAGCGATTGAGACAGGAATTACAGTGCAGTATTCTCCCGAATACAGCCTTCGATCGGCAGACAGTTCATTGGATAGGCTGGTAAAGGAATCAGAAGGAGCTTTTATAACAGAGCCTCAGGAGGTCTACAGGGGAAAGCTGAAAAATGTATATGGAATACTGGATTTGACCAATTTTTTAATAATAGCTGCGTTGATAATATTTTTCTTTGATATTGCATTAAGGCGTCTCAACATCAATTTTGGGAGACTTGAGGTAGTGCTTGACAGTATGAGGGCAAAGGCTGCAGCCGGGAGGAAACAGACTGAGTTTAAGACAATAAATGTTAGGGAAAAAGCCAATGAGCATGCTGAGGTCATTATGAAAGCCCGGCCGCTATCAGATGAAAAGCCTGAGGAAAAGACTGTACCAAAGACCAAACAGGCTGAGAAGAAAAAGGAAAGTCTGGATACATCTATGCTGTTGAAGAAGAAAAAGAATAGAGAGTGAATAATACATCAGCATTACCGCAGTTATTTATGTAGTAGGGAGGGCAGACTATAATGAAAGAATACAAGCATACAGCTATAAGCAAGGTTATAAACAAAAGCATGATATCCATGATTGTCATGGTAATACTTATAGGTATGGGAGAGCATATGTCTGAACGCTTCCTTCCGCTGTACATTGTTGCATTGGGTGGTACTGCATATGCTGCAGGCATATTGAACTTTCTTGATAATTTTTTAAGTGCAGTATATTCTCCTATTGGAGGAGTTGTATCTGACAGGGTAGGCTACAAAAGGGCACTGATGATTTTTACTGTAGTAGCTTTAATAGGCTATCTGATTGTAATTCTCATACCTGCCTGGCAGGCTGTATTGGTTGGTGCAATGTTTTTCATATCCTGGACAGCTATATCACTGCCAGCTGTCATGAGCATGGTTTCCAAAGTGGTTAGCAAAAACAAAAGAACCATGGGTGTTTCAATACATTCTCTTGTAAGAAGGATACCGATGGCTATAGGTCCTGTTTTCGGTGGAGCCCTGCTTACCTATTACGACAATATACAGGGAATGAGAATAGCTTTTATTATAGCATTCGTACTTGGTGTTGCTTCTCTTTTCTTCATAAACCGTTACATGGAGGATGAGGCAAAAAATGAAGTAAAGGAAGAGGAGAGAAAGGCACATTTCAGTCCGGCTCTAAAAAGCCTGTTGCTGTCGGATATATTGGTCCGTTTTGCAGAACAGATACCCTATGCGTACCTTGCCATATGGATTGTGAATCATAAAGGACTGACCAGCTTCCATGTGGGATTATTCACAGTTATAGAGATGATTACTGCACTTTTGGTATATATTCCTGTCGCATACTTCGCCGATAAATACGGAAAGAAGCCCTTTGTGCTTATTACCTTCGGCTTTTTCACATTATTCCCTTTGGTATTTTTTCTCTCAAACAGTGTATGGACATTTATTTTCGCTTTTATCATAAGAGGACTTAAGGAGTTTGGAGAGCCTACAAGAAAAGCATTGATAATGGATTTGGCACCTGAGAATGCAAAAGCAAGAACTTTTGGACTGTATTATTTTATAAGAGATATTATTGTATCTGCTGCTGCCCTCGGAGGTGCACTTCTATGGGGAATATCCCCTTTTGTGAACTTCATGACCGCCTTTGTCTTTGGGGTTATAGGGATCATTGTATTTGCCATGTTCGGTAGGAATAAATAATAAAAGGGTCAGACATGACCCCTTTATTTTCTTTACTCGCTTAAATCTTCATTATTCATAATTCTGTCTATAACAGAATTTATTTTTTCAGCCGTAACAGGCTTTATGATGTAGTGCTTTGCTCCGTTTTTCAATGCATCAAATACCATATTTCTTTGATCCAATGCACTTATCATTATAATTTTGGCACTGGGGAAATCTTTAATAATCTTTTTGACGGCATCGATACCATTAATACCTGGCATTGTGATATCCATTGTTACAACATCCGGCATATGGTCTGCATATTCATTATATGCCTGAAAGCCGTTAGAGGCTTCATAGACTACAGTATGATTTCCTTGGGTCAATAGTGCTTTTAAATTCTTTCTCATTACTACAGAATCGTCAACTATCATTATTTTAGCCAAGTATTACTCCCCCTTGTACTTTGTTTGATTTCAGCGTATTTGTTCGTGAAAGCTATTATAAATAAATGTGTATGAATAGAGTTAAATTATATTCGCATCATGGGTGGTAATAAAGCTCAAACCAAGGTTGCCCTTAGTTGTTTCCATTGCACAAGTCCAAATAATCGACTCAGGGTATTTTACCAAGGCGTTGTTAGATGAAATAGTTATTGGCGTCGTTATTGCTAAAAGGTTTTCCAAACCAGGGAATTTTTTTATTGAATTACCTAAAATAGTGTTTGAGCATTCTGCAAGCACATCCTCAAGATAGACGTTTTCATCCTTTGGGTCCAGACTGCCTAAAATGAACTTTTTAATAATTCTTCGGAGCAGCTTTTCATCGATGCTTATGATGAACATTCCCCTAAGTGCTCCTTTTATGTTTATAAAGGCTGTGTACTCCTTAAGCAGCAGCTTGTCAGGCTTCTCTATATTGAAGTTGTCCACAGATGTAATGGATTCACCGGTATAATTCAGTATGAAATCCTTAGTTACCTCAATAATTGGATTCATTATTGAAGTTATTGATATTTCAGAAATAGCTGATATTTCTTCGTATGGAAGCATGAAGCAGAACTCGGTACCCTCATTCAGGCGTGTTGACAGACTCACCCGTCCTCCCAGACGAAGCAGTTCTTTTTGTACTGCGGACAGTCCTACACCTCTTCCTGAAAGCTCTGAAACATTTTCCTTTGTAGAGAATCCGTTTTCAAATATGAGCATCAGTATATCGCTATCTGTAAGAGTATTAACTTCTTCTTGAGAAATTAAACCCTTTTCCAATGCCTTCTGTCTTATTAGCCGGGGATCCATGCCGCAGCCATCATCGGAAATTATCAGCTTTATATTTTTGTTGTCAATACTGATGCTGCATTTTATGGTGCCGCAATAGTCCTTCCCCAATGCTATTCTGTCATCGGTATTTTCTATACCGTGGTCCAGAATGTTTCTGAATATATGAACAAGCGTCTTGCCAAACTCATTATACTTGTCTATATCCACGAGAAAATTTCCACCTTCAACGTCAAAGTCATGTACAGGCTTTTCCAGCTTTTCCGATAGTCTTATGACATAATCAGGATAGGTTTTCAACAATTCACGAAAAGGCTTATATCTTAGCTGCCTGATGTCCGGCAATATCAGCCTGCACTCTGCAGGCGGCAGTATTGATATTATTTTCTTTTCAATTTCAATCAGTCTTGTCTTATCAACAAAAAGCAAATCTCTCTGCTTGAAGAAGTCTTTGCCCAGGTAGTTTTTAAGTATATCCAGCTCGTTGTTCAGCCAATGCTCAAAATCTGATTTTTCGAACAGTTTTCTTATCTCATCGGTACTTACCTCGTAGTGTCTGGCTTTCAACTCGCTAAGCCTTTCTTCAAGCTCATGAAGCTTTGAAGAAATACCTGTCATATCCAGCTGGCTGAAGCTTCCTTTAAAGGTATGTACATGTCTGAAAATCTCATATATCATATCTTCCATGGAGCGGCTGGACTTTAATATGGAGTACGCTTTTTCCCCGAAAAAACAATGGTAATCATTGATGCAATCCATCAGCTCACTGTAGTAAACTATGGCTTTAACTACCATTCTGAGTGTATTGCGCTCTTCTTCTATCTTGTTTTCCAGGTTCCTTTTATCTGTAATATCTGTGAGGATAACCATGAAGGACTTCTGATCCATAGTATCGGGAGGGCTGGTGAGCTTATATTTCACTTCAATAAAGCGGTTGTTTATCTTAACTTCGGAGGGTAAAAGAGACAGATAGATTTCCAACCTGTTATCTGATTTCTTGCTTAAAATATTGGAAAGCATAACCTCCAGAAAATTTCTCTGCTCAGTATCATCGGGAAAAATCAATTCGGAGAAGCGGCTGTTCTGAATGTTCCTTCCGAATATGTTTATGCACTCCAGACTATACTGTGGATGTACAATCAGATCGGAGTCGAAGGTCAAAAAGCCTTGCCCTGCATTATCCAACAGATTGCGTAAGGATGCAGTTCGTTCTGCAACGGCATATTCAAGCTTTCTATTCCATTGATTAAGTTCTTCATTCTTATTTACTTCCTGATTATAGTTGTTTTCAAGCAGACTATAGAGCCGTGATATTTCCTGATTCGACTTTTCCAGCTCAATAATGTTCTGTTTGATTTCATTCTGAAGGTCCTTCTTTTCCAAGCCATTTTTTATTATTTTCAGCAGTATGTCATTATCCCAGGGCTTTTCCAGGTAATAGTATATACCTAGTTCATTTATGCAACGAATGGCATTCTGTTTATCAGCATAGCCTGTAAGAAGTATAACTACTGCTTCAGGATGAACCTCTGCAGCTTTTTTCAGAAACTCAAGCCCGTTCATTTCAGGCATCATAAAATCAGAAATGATCATATCTATTTTTTTCTGCTTAAGCTCGTCCAGCTCAAGAGCCTGAGCTGGATTATTGCTTGTAAGCACATTATAATCGAGTGTCATTTCGATAAGGGTTGATAATGTTGTAGTTATAAGCATATCATCATCGACAATCAAAATTGTCTTTGTCATTGTGAAAACCCCCATATAATACTATATGCAAATTGCGAGCAAATCAGACAAAAAATTCAATTATTATCATTATAGCAAACATTCTTAGTAAATAATAGCTTGTGTTTACACTAAAAGAAAAGTATATATATGCAGTTTCTATGTCCTGAGCATTTTGCGCTGCTGCCTGGTAAAGAAGCCAATACGGCAAACTAAAAGCACTGCATGTTTTAACGTATGCAGTGCGGTTAAGCTACTTGATATTGTCAAGTATCAAAGGAGCAAGCTTGTAGATATCCCCTGCTCCCATTGTAAACACAAGATCTCCTGGTCTGGCCTCATTTGCAATAACCCTGGCTATCTGAGAAAAGTCATCATAATACCTGGCATTATGGCTGACAGTGTTTATCCTTTCTGCAAGGGTTGATGAATGGATTTCACCGCTGTTCTTTTCTCTGGAAGCATATATGTCTGCCACTATGACGCTGTCTGCATCATGAAATGCACTGGCAAAGTCATTAAGCAGAGTTTTTGTTCTGGAATATGTGTGGGGCTGAAAAACACACCAGATCTTATTATGAGGATACTGTTTTGCAGCTTCCAGTGTCGCTTTTATTTCTGTGGGATGATGTGCATAATCATCTACTACGGTTATGTTGTTTTTTGTGCCCTGAATATCAAATCTTCTATGAGTACCCTTATACTCTTTTAAACTGTCCCTTATTACATCAACTGCTATGCCTGCATTAACGGCTATTGCTGCTGCTGCCAATGCATTAAGCACATTGTGAACTCCAGGAATTTTCAAAGTGAACCTGCCAAGGGCTTCCTTTCTGAAGTATACGCTAAAGGAGGGATATCCCAAGCTGTTGAACTTGATTTTACTTGCGTAGAAATCAGCTTTGTTTTTTATACCATAGGTTAATACATTGCATTTTGCAGCCCTTGCAGCTGTCATTGCATTTTTGTTGTCGGCGCAGACGACGAGACAGCCTTCCTTCGGTACCAGCTGTACGAATTTCACAAAAGCCTGGATTATGTGCTGCAGGTCTCTGAAATAATCCAGATGATCTTCTTCAATATTTAGTATTGCAGCGGCAAAAGGATGGAATTTAAGAAAGCTTTCTACATATTCACATGCCTCTGTAATAAAATATTCACTGTTTCCTGCATGGACATTTCCGTCAATTGCATCAAGCTCTCCTCCAATAAGTATGGTGGGGTCTAGGGAGGCATTTTTAAAGATTAAGGATACTAAAGAGGTTGTAGTGGTTTTGCCATGGCAGCCGGCTATTGCAATTCCATATTTATAGTTGCTCATGATGGTTCCAAGGAAGGCTGCTCTGTCTATGACAGGTATATTAAGTTCTCTGGCGCGTAACAGCTCCGGATTATCCTGCTTTACTGCAGCGGTATATACGACAAGGTCACTTCCATCCACGCAATCAATACTATGAGGAATCGTAATTTTTGCACCGTGACTTCTCAATTTTTCTATCAAACTGCCATCGCTGATATCAGAGCCGCTTACCTCATAGCCATTATGGAGCATTATCTCAGCAAGCCCGCTCATACTTATACCGCCTATACCCACAAAATGGATCCTTCTAATGCCTTTGAATATATTCATAGGTTACACTCCTCTACATGGTGGTTTTTTAAGCTGAAGATGTGATAAAAAGACAATTTATGAAAAGCAAAGCTCTTAAGCAGTTATCACAACGATAAATACGCGGCTTGTGCTGAAAACTGAGGTTTGTATGTTGTGGAGAAAAAATCATATTACATAATATTATTGTAGCCACGAAATGGTGACTTTAACGGCTTATAAAGAGTAGATTGCTTATTAGTTTGATTAGTTTTACGAAAAAGCCTTTATAAGCTTCAAAAGAGGATTTTTTGCACTTATATAGAAACAGAATAAAAAAGTGGCATAAGGGAAAAATAAACGTATTTTACAAGGGGGAGACAATATGGAAAGGCTTCGGAAAAACGATAGGGTAGCTGCATTGGTGAAAATATTAAGCGACAATCCCAATCAGGTTTTTACATTGAACTATTTTTGTGACCTGCTTAATGCTGCAAAATCAACAATAAGCGAGGATGTAGGTGTAATAAAGAAGCTTGTTGAGCAAATGTCTCTCGGAATAATAGAAACTATACCCGGTGCTCAAGGCGGGGTTAGGTATAGACCCATGATAAGCGATAAGCGAAGCATGGATTTCTTAAGCGATATATGCATAAAACTCAAGGATTCCAGTAGAATAATACCAGGAAGCTTTATTTACATGTCAGATATAATGTATAATCCTGTATACTCTGCGAGAATAGGCGAGATATTTGCCAGCCGTTTTTCCGGCTGCGAGGCAGATTATGTTGTTACTATTGAAACAAAAGGCATAATACCGGCTTTGATGACGGCGAGAGCCTTAAACTTACCCTTGGCCATAGCAAGAAGGGATAATAGAGTAACTGAAGGAGCTACAATAAGCATAAACTATGTATCAGGCTCATCCGGCAAGATACAGACTATGTCCTTATCTAAAAGGTCGCTTAAGGAATATTCGAAGGTAATTGTCATAGATGATTTCATGAAGGCAGGAGGTACTGTAAAGGGCTTGCATGACCTTATGCAGGAGTTTAAGGCTGAGGTTGTGGGAACGGGAATTGTAGTATCAACATTGGAACCTGAAACAAAGCTGATATCTGATTACTATTCACTTCTTATACTGAAGGATGTGGATAACAGAAGCAAAAACATAGATATAGAGATAGGGATTTAAACAGCCGCCAGCTGCGGAAGGGAAACAGAAGGCCCGGGAAGCGGAGGAAACAATTGATAGTTGGTTATCGATTTTGACATTTGGTTATTTGTTTCTGGTGAAAATTGTTAATTCATAAAGTTTTCTGAAAATTATCGCGGGAAAAAGAAGGAAAATTCTCTTAAATGACGAATTATTATGCAAATGACAAAAAGCTAGGCGGGAAGGTGGTGAACTAGAATGCAAATAACAGATGTAAGAATTAGAAAGGTAAACACTGAAGGCAAGATGAAAGCGGTTGTCTCAGTTACCTTTGATAACGAGTTTGTTGTACATGACATCAAGGTCATAGAAGGACAGGAAGGTTTATTCATAGCAATGCCAAGCAGAAAAACTCCGGATGGAGAATTTAAGGATATAGCACATCCCATAAATTCTGCTACAAGAGAAAAGCTGCAAGCGTCAATTTTAGAAGAATATGAAAAAGTTAAGAACGAATAATAACTGCAATTAAAACATAAAAAACTCCATCAGCCCGATGGAGTTTTTTATGTTTATGTATTATATAGGTCGCCATGTAATATATATAATATATATTTGAAGATGGCATGCTGTAGGAGGTATAATAATGTCTGATAAAAGATATGAGCACATACAACGTGAGCACACAAAGGACAAAAATAGGGATAAAAAGTACTGCAAGCAGGAAATCCATAATACTGGACACATTTGTCCAATGCAGCAGCTGCTGAACTCATACCCGTCTTTATGCGGGTGTCCTATGATGAGCGGCTATCCGCTTTTATACGGGCACCCGTATGAGCAGCAGTATACCTGTATGTGTCCTGTGCATACAAATGGAACATACCCGGCAGGACAAAATATATATCAAAGGGCTTTTGAGGAAATATATGATGAAGAAAAGAACAATGACCTGAGAATCAAGGATTGGTATGAAAAGTACGAAAGTGATCCGGAAGATTTGTTTGAAGAAAGCAGCGAAGATTATGAGTACTTTGAAACTGTTAAGGATCATAAGAAGTATAAGCATATGAATCCCTGGTATTATTGGCCGCCGTTATTCAATAACCCATACATGCTGAAGAAGTATTACGATGAGGATTAGAAGCAGAGTATTATTTTTCGGGAAAGATGATTCAAGCATATTCCATAATAGACAGTATTGAGTTTTGAGACGTGATTTTTTTGTTTGACAGAGCATTTGGCTCTGTTTTTTTGTATAATGTTTTAATACTGCAAATTGGTATATAATATAAATTAATACTCATGATAAATGCATTTCCAGCTCAAGCTAAATAAACTTGAAAAGAGGGATGAAAATGGACCAGAAAACATTAGTAATAATAAAACCGGACGGTGTCAGGAGAAATCTTATAGGCAAAATAACAGATTACTATGAAAGTGCAGGTCTTAGGGTACTGGATATTGAGATGCTCCAGATTGATGAAAAAACAGCCAATATTCATTATAGAGAGCACAAGGGTAAGGATTTTTTTGAAGAACTTATTGATTACATTACATCCGGACCCTCTGTAATAATCGAGCTTGCAGGAGAAGATGCAATATCAGCTGTAAGACGCATAAATGATGAAATAAGAAAAAACTACAGAATCAATACTACTCAGAATACTGTACACGGCTCTGACTCTCCTGAAAGTGCCGAGAGAGAGATAATATTATTTTTTGGCAGGCAGGCTATATAACAATCTTTTGGCATTTATATTGAAAAAGACTATAATAAGTGATATAGTCTAGTATGAACAATAGTCTAGTAATTTTTATCACATTTCTATTCTTGCAGAACAAGCAGAAAACTCCAGAGCTTTACTGCGGAAATGGATTATGTTACAAGGCACTAGTTATCGTAAACCGGAATAACATACAAAGGAAATGGAGAAGGTTAACGTGAAGGAACGTAATCTAGCCGAAGAAATCATCAGGCTCAAAAAAGAGAAAAACGCAATAATACTTGCACATAACTATCAGGTGCCTGAGGTCCAGGATATTGCAGATGTTGTTGGCGATTCATATGCCCTAAGCAAGCATGCTGCCAATACCTCCAATGATGTGATAGTATTTTGCGGGGTACATTTTATGGCAGAAAGTGCTAAAATACTGTCTCCCCAAAAGACTGTGCTTTTACCAGTGAGAGATGCTGGCTGCCCTATGGCAGATATGGTATCGGCAGCTGATATCAGAGAACTAAGGCAGAAGTACCCTGAAGCTGCAGTGGTAACCTATGTCAATTCAGCTGCAGAGGTAAAGGCTGAAAGTGATATTTGCTGCACCTCTTCAAATGCCATAAAGGTTGTTGAAAGTCTTCATAACAAGCAAATTATTTTTGCACCGGATGAGAATCTGGGAAGATATATAGAGGGGAAAGTAAAGGATAAGGAAATGATCTTATGGAAGGGCTTCTGCATAACCCATAAGAGAGTAAGGGTTAGTGAGGTAATAAAAATAAGAGAGTTGTATCCTGATGCCAAGATACTTGTACACCCGGAATGTGAGCCTGAAGTTCAAAAAATGGCTGATTTTTTAGGAAGTACCTCTGAGATAATCAAATATGCCAGTGAGATTCCCGAGAAGAACATTATTATTGGCACTGAAGAGGGAGTATTACATACTTTAAAGAAGCAAAATCCGTATAAGAATTTTTACTTGCTGTCTACAGGACTTATATGTGCCAACATGAAAAAGACCAGACTGCAGGATGTATATAATGCACTTGCTAATATGCAGCATCAGATAGAAATTGATGAAGATATAAGAGTTAGAGCGTTGAAGGCTCTGAACGAGATGTTGAAAATAAGCTGATTGAAAGGCTTAATAAATATCTCGGTCAGACAGACAGGGGGGAAGCTTATGCCTCAAAGGTATTTGTTGGATTTTGACAGCAGTTCTCTAAAACAGGAGAAATATGATGTAATAATTGTAGGAAGCGGCATAGCAGGATTATATGCTGCCCTAAACCTTCACGGTGTTTTAAGTGTTTGTGTTCTAAGCAAACAGGAAATGAGTAAGAACAACTCATATCTGGCTCAAGGCGGAATTGCTGCTGCTGTAACTGAAGATGATATGCCGGAATATCATTACAATGATACCATAAAGGCAGGAGCAGGGCATTGCAGCGAAGAGGCAGTCAGACTGATGGTAAATGAAGCACCTGTGGATATACAGGTGCTGTGCAATATAGGAACTGACTTTGACAGAAACCCTGACGGAACCCTTACTACAACCCGCGAGGGGGGACATGGGAGATTCCGTGTTGTTCATGCTCACGGGGATGCTACCGGCAAGGAAGTTGTTGATTCGCTTTTAGCGGAATGTAAAAAAAGGGCAAATATTAAAATAATCGAGAACTGCTTTGCCATAGACATACTGTCACAAGAAGGCGGGGTTTCCGGAGTTTTGATTATGCCAAAGGAAGAAAAAGCTGGCAATAGAAGCTTGCAGGTATTGTGGTCAAAGGCAGTGATAATTGCGAGCGGAGGTATTGGTCAGGTTTATAGGAACACGACAAACGAAGATATTATTACCGGAGACGGTATAGCAATGGCATACAGGGCAGGCGCCGAGCTTATAGATATGGAATTTGTACAATTCCATCCTACAGCCTTATATAATAAGGACAGCAGCAAGAGCAGCTTCTTGATAACTGAGGCTGTAAGGGGTGAGGGTGGAATACTGAGAAATATAACTGGAGAGCCGTTCATGAGCAGATATCATGAGATGGCGGAAATAGCCCCGAGGGACATAGTGTCCAGAGCAATTTTTTCTGAAATGAAAAAAACAGGCAGTGATTACGTATATCTGGATATTACTCACAAGGATAGAGAGCATTTGAAAAAGAGATTCCCGACTGTTTTTGAAAGATGCCTCAGTGAAGGAATTGATATGTCGAAGGACCTTATTCCTGTAGTACCTGTGCAGCATTATTTCATGGGTGGAATCAAGACTGATTTATGGGGAAGAACAAGTCTGGAAGGTCTATATTCCTGTGGTGAAGCTGCATGTACGGGGGTTCATGGGGCAAACAGGCTGGCCAGCAACTCTCTTCTTGAGGGACTGGTTTTCGGGAGAAGAAGCGCGGAGCATATAAACAGCAGGATTAATGATATGAGCTTCTATGGCAAGCATTTTGAGTATAAAAGGAAATCAAAATCAAAGTACTCATTTATATCTGAAACCAGGTCTGAGATTCAGCTACTAATGGATAGATTTGCGGGTATTGAGCGTAATTACAACGATATGATGACAGCGTTGGAGAAAATTGAAGTATATATCAGCAGGCTTGAAGCTGCAAGCCTTAGAAAGGTATATGAGCTTGAAACGCTTAATATTGCCTATATAGCATCTATTATACTGAAAAGCGCAATAGCAAGAAAAGAAAGCTTGGGTAGTCATTATAGAGTTGACTGATGTCAACCGATTTCGAGTAGTGCTTTTATAAAGCACCGAGTAACGAGTTGCGAGGAACTTCTTGAGTCAGGTTCTGCAACCCGTAACCCGCAACCACAGCTGCTTACGGCTGAATTTATTTAGGGATGTGATAGTTTGAACAGCTTTGCAGTGGATAATATTATTAAAACCGCACTTGAAGAGGATTTAGGTTGGGGTGATGTCACAACTGATTCAACAATCAGTGATGATGTGTTGATAAAGGGTAATTTCATTGCCAAGCAGATAGGCGTTTTGTGCGGGGTAGAGGTCTGCAAAAGAGTATTCCAGCTGCTGGATGAGGATATAGTTTTCATAATAAGAAAGAATGACGGTGATAAGGTGGCTGTTGGTGATATAGTCGCAGAAATAAGCGGTAAAGCCAAAAGCATTTTGAAGGGTGAAAGAGTTGCCTTAAATTTGCTTCAGAGAATGTCCGGTATTGCCACCATGACCAATATATATGCCGAGAAGATCAAGGAACTGCCTACAAAAATAGTAGATACGAGAAAGACTGTACCGGGACTCAGAATGCTGGACAAATATGCCGTAAAGACAGGTGGCGGCAGCAATCACAGATATAACCTTTCAGATATGGTGCTTATAAAGGATAATCATATAAAGGCAGCCGGAGGAATAGCTAAAGCAGTTGCAGCGGCAAAGTCCAAGCTGTCACATGCCGTAAAAATAGAGGTGGAAGCAGAATCCATTGATATGATGAAGGAAGCAATTGAGGCAGGTGCCGATATAGTAATGCTGGACAACATGCCATTGGAGGAAATGAGAGCTGCAGTAAAGGCAGCCGGGGGCAGGGTGCTTCTGGAGGCTTCAGGCAATATTGAGCTGGAGGGAGAAAGAAATATCAGGTCTGTAGCAGAAACCGGAGTGGATATAATATCGGTTGGGGCATTGACTCACTCTGTTATAGCTATGGATATCAGTTTGAGATTTGTATAATGAGTTTATTTTTGGGTATAATCATACCCAAAAATAAACTTTTTTGTGTTAAAATAGATTTATAATATGATTAGTGCTTAATAGCATTATAAATACAAAGAAATACAAATATCGATATTTGTATACAAATTATGTACAATACAGTGCAACAAATGTATAATAGAGGTGATATATTGAACAATGTATACAGTATAACAAGTGCGAACAGGGTAACAGCCATAATACTGGCAGCAGGTGAAGGTAAGAGAATGTATTCCAAGACTCCTAAGGTCTTGCACAAGGTTTGCGGTATTCCTATGCTGGAGCACGTTGTGAGCTGTGCCAGAGAAATAGGCTGTGAAGAGCCTGTGGTAGTTGTAGGCCATGGTGCGGACGAGGTAATAAAAGCCATTAAGAACGTAAGGTTTGTAATGCAGGAAAAGCAGCTGGGTACAGGACATGCGGTTATGCAGGCGGAAGAATTTATAAACAGCGGTGATGTGCTGGTATTATATGGAGATACACCGCTTCCAAAGCCAGAGACCTTAATTAAGATGCATCAGAGTCATATTGAAAATGGATTTGGAGCTACTGTACTTACTGCAGATTTTGATAATCCTTCCGGCTATGGAAGAATAGTCAGAGATGTTGAAGGCCTGATAGAAGCAATAATTGAAGAGAGAGATGCAGCTCCCGATGTAAAAAGCATAAAGGAGATAAACTCCGGCATGTATTTCTTTAACGGGGCTGAGTTGAAAAAGGCCATAAAACAGCTTACAAACAATAATGCTCAGGGAGAATACTATCTTACGGATGTTATAGGTATTTTCAAAAATGGAGGCTTGAGAATAGGAGCTTATAAGACTGATGATCCCAGTGAAATAATGGGTATAAACAATAAGCTGCAGCTGTCTCAGGCCAATGAAATAATGAGAAGACGAATACTGGAAGGTCATATGCTGAATGGAGTATCCATAATAGATCCTAACAGTACCTATATAGAGAAAACCGTTAAGATAGAAAGAGATGCTGTCTTATATCCGGGCACTATACTGGAAGGCAGCACTCATATTGGCGAAGACTGCATTATCGGGCCTCAAAGCCAGATAAGGGATTGTAGAATCGGCAGAGGAGTTACTATTCAATATACAGTCGCTTTGGAAAGTACAATTGGAGATGAGACTACTGTTGGTCCCTTTGCGTATATCAGACCAGGAAACAAAATTGGCAAACATGTAAGAATAGGTGATTTTGTTGAGATGAAAAATTCAACCTTCGGAGATCACTCTAAGGCGTCACACCTTACCTATGTTGGTGATGGTGATGTCGGCAGCAATGTAAATCTAGGCTGTGGGGTTGTATTTGTTAACTACGACGGAAGGAAGAAAAACCGCACAGTAATAGAAGATAATTGCTTTATTGGTTGTAATGTAAACCTCATAGCACCTGTTACTGTTAAGGAGAACTCATATGTTGCTGCAGGGACTACAATAACAAGAGAGGTTCCAAAGGAAAGCCTTGCTATAGGGAGAGCAAAGCAGGAGAACAAAGAAGGATGGGCAAAAAGATTCAAATAGGTGATAATTATAAATCTAAAGAATAATATTTGGGAGGTTTCTAGTAAATGAATGTTCACGGAAAGAGCATCAAAATACTGAGCGGCAATGCCAATAAGGATTTGGCCAAAGACATAGCCTTTAACCTGGGTATGCCGTTAGGAGACGCTCAAGCAGGCACTTTTAGCAATGGTGAGATATGGGTCAGTATGAATGAATCCATAAGAGGAGCGGATGTGTTCGTAATCCAATCAACATGTCAGCCGGTAAATGACAATCTCATGGAGCTTCTGATTATGATAGATGCACTTAAAAGAGCATCTGCGGGAAGAATCAACGCAGTTATTCCTTTCTATGGGTATGCGAGACAAGATAGAAAGTCTAAGTCAAGAGAGCCGATATCCGCTAAACTGGTTGCTAATCTGATAGAGGCGGCAGGAGCAGACCGCATAATTACAATGGATCTTCATGCACCGCAGATACAGGGTTTTTTTGATATTCCCGTTGACCATTTGTATGCAGCACCGTTGATTATAAACTATTTTATAAATAAAAAGCTGGATGACATAACTGTAGTATCACCTGACGTGGGTGGTGTTACAAGAGCTAGAAACCTTGCTGGCAAGCTTGATGCGCCCATAGCTATTATCGATAAAAGAAGGCCAAGACCAAATGTATCAGAGGTAATGAACATAATCGGTGACGTTGAAGGCAGAAACTGTATTATTATAGATGATATCATAGATACTGCAGGTTCAGTTACAAACGCAGCAAAGGTGCTTAAGGATATGGGCGCCAAGGATGTATATGTTGCATGTACTCATCCGGTGTTATCGGGTCCTGCTTATGAAAGAATAGAGGAATCTGTAATCAAAGAGCTGATTGTTACAAACTCTATACCGTTGACCAGAGAATCAGAAAAGATAAAGGTTCTGTCAGTTGCATCCCTTCTGGCAGAAGCAATCAAGATAGTATATGAGGGATTATCGCTTAGTAAATTGTTTGATTAAATGGTTGCTGGAAAACCAACTGTTTCGGGTTACGGGTTTCGAGTTACGAGAAACCAGGGGAAGTCTTAGTAGAGTTGCATTAAGCTCGCAACTCGCAACACGAGCGCTTGGAACAAGCGTTACTCGCAACCTAACAATGTATTATACCGGGAAAGACTTAATTTCCCGGCTATTTGTTTGTTATAAATAGCAGTGCTGTTACCTGGAGGTTATCATGTATATAATTGTCGGATTGGGAAACCCGGGAGAAAAGTATAAATATACAAAGCATAATGTAGGCTTTATGACAATAGATTATCTTGCATCACAGCATGGAATATCCGTAAGCAAAATCAAACACAAGGCTGTAATCGGTGAAGGCACTGTCGGCGGAGAAAAGGTGGTGCTGGCCAAGCCTCAGACATTCATGAATTTAAGCGGAGAAAGCGTTATGGAGCTTTTGCATTGGTATAAGGTTGACGTTAGCAGACTTATAGTAATATATGATGATATAGATCTGCCAATAGGGAAGTTGAGGATAAGGCCTAACGGGAGCTCGGGCACTCATAATGGAATGAGATCAATAATATACCTGCTAAACAGCCAGGATTTTCCTAGGGTAAGGATAGGTATAGGCGGCAAGCCTGATTATATGGATCTGGCTGATTATGTTATCAGTAATTTTCATAAGGATGATATTCCAATAATGGCGGAAACAGTCGAAAAGGCAGCAAAGGCTGTTGAGGAGATTGCTTCCAGGGGTATAAATTCTGCAATGAATAAATATAATAAATAGCGCAGCATGTCTGTAGATGGTTTACTTTATATATACCATAGGGGTGGGGTGAAGAATCCGACCTCTAAGCTGTTTTTAATCTAAGGAGGTGGGAGCTTGAGCTTTAATAATATAATTAAGCCTTTGGAAGATATGCAGGAATATAAGCTGTTTATGCAGTCATTAAAGTCGGGAGCACAAGTTATTGAAGCCCATGGTATTTCCGATACACAAAAAGCCCTGCTTGCAGCAGCGGTAAGTAATCAGTTTGAAAAGTCCTGCATAATAGTCACTCATAATGAAATTGCAGCAAGAAAGCTGTATGAGGATGTGCACTTTTTCAACAAAGAAGCTGCCGAGCTGCTTCCTGCCGGAGAGATGATATTCCATCGCATAGATGCCAGAAGCAATGAAATAAGGCAGCAAAGACTTAAGGTTATTTCAGAGATACTGGAAAAGAAGAAGAAAATAATATGTACTTCAGTAGAAGCTTTGCTGGGGAAGCTTATTTTTCCTGAGATTTTTACATCAATGAAAAAGCGGATTGCATTGGGAGAAGCCATAGATCTGGACGAACTTCTTTTATTTTTTATTCAGTCGGGCTATGAAAGAGTCGATATGGTGGAGGGTAAGGGACAGTTCTCCATAAGAGGAGGAATTGTGGATTTTTTTCCTCCTACATCAGATAATCCCATAAGATTTGAACTTTTTGGTGATGAGGTTGATTCAATCAGATTTTTTGATGTCATCACACAGAGATCCATAGCGAAAATCAATGATGTAATGATATATCCCGTAAAGGAGCTGTTGTTAAGAAAGGAAGACCTGATAGCAGCAGGATTTAAGCTTGAAGAGGAACTGAGTAAAAGGTGCAGGCAGCTGTCCTCAGCGAAAAAGCCGACAGGTATGTCGCCCGAGAAGCTGGAAAGAAACCTGTCTGAGGATATTGAAAGGCTGAAGCAAGGCATCTATTTTGAAGGCATAGAAAAATACATAAGCTTTTTTGGTGATAAGTTTTACAGCCTCCTTGACTATTTTGATGATTGCATTGTAATCATAGATGAGCCAAACAGAGTTCGTCAAAGGTGTGAGAATATAGACCTGGAGTTTCAGGAACATTTTAAGCAGCTGTTGGAGTCTAATGAAGTGCTGCCTGAGCAGTACCATGTAATGTTTACATATGACGAGCTTGTTCCGAGACTTAAGCAGTATAAGGTGATATGCTTCAATACACTTTTGAAAAGCAGCAGTGATTTCAGACCTCAAAGTATAGTCAGCTTTGTTACCAGATCAATGCATCCTTTTCATGGGAAAATAAATCTTCTCATTGAAGAAGTGGAGCATTGGAAAAGTAAAAGATACAGGGTGTTGATACTTGCAGGTACCGGCGACAAGGGTAAAAGACTTGCAGCTGCATTGAGAGATTCGGGTATCAATGCCATGTATAAACAAGAGCTTGACAGAGAGCTGTCCGAAGGAGACATTGTGGTTATACCCGGTACACTCAACGGCGGCTTTGAATTCAGCTCCATAAGATATTCAGTCATAAGTGAAAAGGAAGTGTATACTGTAAGCACTAAGAAACCCTCTCAAAAGAAAAAGGGAAGGGTTATTAAAGTGTTTACAGACCTGAAAATAGGAGATTATGTTGTTCATGAAAATCATGGCATAGGGCAGTATATAGGTATAGAGAAGCTGAAGGTAGGAGGACTGACCAGAGACTATCTTCATATTCGTTATTCAGGCAATGATAAGCTCTATATACCTACAGACCAGCTTGATTTGATACAAAAGTACATCGGAGGAGAAGATAAAGGTCCAAAGCTTAACAAGCTAGGAAGTGCCGAGTGGGCTAAAACTAAGGGTAGAGCCAGGAAGGCTATTGAAAGTATGGCACAAGACCTTTTGAAGCTTTATGCTGAAAGGCAGCAGGCAAAAGGCTTTGCGTTTTCAAGGGATACTCGGTGGCAGAAGGAGTTTGAGGACATGTTCCAGTATGAGGAAACTAATGACCAATTGAAATGCATTGAAGAAATAAAAGAAGACATGGAAAGTGACAAGGTCATGGATAGACTCCTATGCGGGGATGTGGGTTATGGAAAGACTGAGGTAGCACTGAGAGCGGCATTTAAAAGTGTGATGGACAGCAAGCAGGTTGCAATACTTGCCCCTACAACCATATTAGCTCAACAGCATTATAATACATGCATACAGAGATTTTCCAGCTTTCCCATAAAAGTTGACGTATTATCACGCTTCAAGACAGCTGCCGAGCAGAAGCGGACTCTGAATGAACTGAGAGTAGGAAATATAGATGTTATTATAGGTACACACAGATTGATACAAAATGATGTAGTATTCAAGGAGCTTGGTCTTCTAATAATTGACGAGGAGCAAAGATTTGGTGTAGTGCATAAGGAGAGAATAAAGGAACTGAAGAAGAACGTCGATGTGTTGACCTTATCTGCAACACCCATACCGAGAACTCTTCATATGTCCATGACAGGTATAAGAGATATAAGCATCATAGAAGAACCTCCTGAAGAAAGATATCCGGTGCAAACCTATGTAATGGAGCATAATGAGGATGTCATCAGGGATGCTATTGTAAAGGAGCTGGCAAGGGGAGGCCAGGTATACTATCTGTTCAACAGAGTCAGAAGCATTACAAAGGTTGCTGCGAGAATAAAGGAACTGGTACCCGAGGCAAAGGTTGCTTATGCACACGGGCAAATGGATGAAAAACAGCTTGAAGATACTATGCTGGACTTCTATAATGGGGAGAGCAATGTACTTGTTTGTACCACAATAATAGAATCAGGCTTGGATATACCGAATGTAAACACTATAATAATTACTGATGCAGATAAAATGGGGCTTTCCCAGTTATATCAGCTGAGAGGCAGAGTGGGTCGTTCCAACAGAGTCGCTTATGCATATTTTACCTATCAGAAGGATAAGGTACTAAATGAGGTTGCGGAAAAACGCCTTCAGGCCATAAGGGAATTTACCGAGTTCGGTTCCGGCTTTAAGATAGCTATGAGAGACTTGGAAATCAGAGGTACAGGAAATCTACTGGGCAGAGAGCAGCATGGACATATGGAAGCCATAGGCTATGACCTATACATTAAGCTGCTGGAGGATACCTTGAGACAGTTCAAGGGTGAGCCGCCTGTATTAGAAATAGAAACAACCATTGATATTCAGGTAAATGCTTATATTCCGGAGACTTATATAGAGGACGAAGGGCAGAAAATAGAGATTTATAAAAAAATAGCTTACATTGAAAATACTGAGGAAATGTATGACGTGGAAGAAGAAATAGAAGACAGGTTCGGGGATATTCCAGAGACAGTCAGGAATCTTATGAAGATTTCCATGATAAGGCATATAGCTAAGAAGTGCGGAGTTATTTCCATAACTCAAAAGACAGGGGCTATTACTGCCAACAATGTGATAATCAAGTTCAAATCAAGTGATTATATTAAGCCCCAAGCGGCAATAATGATAGCATCACTGTACAAAAACAAGATACTGTTTACTGCAAGTGAGCAGCCATATTTCACTTTACGCATAGATGATGAGAGAACAGAGGAGCTGCTTGAAGCAATTAAGCTGCTGCTGGAGAAAATAAATGGTTTTCAGATGCAGCAAATTACTGTATAATATTTAATTAGGCACAAGTTAAGTAAATTCAAGGGAGAGATGAAAAAGTGACAAAAGCACCTAAAGTATTAGTATTAGCAGTTACTATCGCAGCAATAATTACATTATTGTTCAGTGGCTGCCAGTTTGTGCAGGTTGACCCAGAGGTTGACAAAGAAACTGTGGTTGCAGAGGTGGCAGGTGAAAATATAAAGAAAGCAGAATTCACTGAAATGTTTGATGTTATAAAGGAACAATATGAACTGCAGTTTGGTAAGGAAATATGGGAGAAGGAAATTCAAGGCAGAAAATACATTGATGTGTTCAAGGAAAAGGTTCTCGATGCAATGGTGGACATAAAAATACAGCAGAAAAAGGCTAATGAGCTTGGCATAGCAGCTACGGAAGAGGAAGTGGAGGCTGAGCTTGCAAAAGCAAGAGAATACTTTGATACTGAAGAGAAGTTCAATGAATTCTTAAGCACAAGAAAAATGACCCTGGATTATTTCAAAAACAGTATAAGGACTGACCTGACCATAAACAAGCTGAAGGATAAGCTTACTGAAAATATTACAGTGACTGAAGAGGATGCAGCTATATATTATTCAAATAATGTGGGCCAGTTTGAAACAGTAAGAGCAAGCCACATATTAGTGGATACTGAAGAAGAAGCAAAAAACATACAAACTCAAATAAAGGAAGGCAAGGATTTTGCTGAACTTGCCAAGCAGTATTCAAAGGACACCGGCACAAAGGAAAGAGGAGGGGACCTGGACTTTTTCAAACGCGGAGATATGGTTGAAGAGTTTGAAAAGGCTGCTTTTGCTCTAAGTCCCGGTGAAGTAAGTGAAATTGTCAAGACTCAATATGGCTACCATATAATAAAGCTTACTGAGAAGAAGCGTGAAGCTTTGGAAGATGTGATGGAAGAACTGAAAAACTCATTGATAGGGCAAAAGAAGGATAAAGAGTATGAGAATCTCCTAGAGGAAATGAGGACAGCGGCAAATATCAAGAAGAACCTGAAGAATCTATAAAAATTACCGGGTAAACAATATGCAAATCAATAGCATTAAGATCAATGTTCGACTTTAAAGGGCATTGGTCTTTTTTATTTGCATTGAATTTAAGATGTGGCATATGGAAGCCTTTTTTATAACGAGTAGGAAAATATGGATTTCCTTAATGTGTTGATACGTAGTATCAGATTTTCCGTAAGCGAGTTTCATAAAAGGCATCAATGAGTTTAAGACGTGGCATATGGAAGCCTTTTTTAAAACGAGTAGGAAAATATAGATTTCCTTAATGTATTGATACGTAGTATCAGATTTTCCGTAAACGAGTTTCATAAAAGGCATCAATGAGTTTAAGACGTGGCATATGGAAGCCTTTTTTATAATGCATAGGAAAGAAAGAATTTCAATAGTGTAAGCTTTCCGTCAATGCATTTCATAAAAGGCATCAATGAATTTAAGACGTGGCATATGGAAGCCTTTTTTACAAAAAAGTGTATAAAAAAAATTCCTTGGTAAAATAATAAGCTATACAAAGGTACATATGCAAATTTATCAAAAAGGAGGATAAAAAGTGAAGGCCACCGGAATTGTAAGAAGAATTGATGATCTTGGAAGAGTTGTAATACCGAAAGAAATAAGAAGAACACTAAGAATCAGAGAAGGAGATCCACTTGAAATATTCACTGATAGAGAAGGTGAAGTGATACTTAAGAAATATTCTCCTATTGGAGAGCTAAGTGAATTCGCAAAAGAATATGTAGAATCACTTCACAGCTCAATGGATCATATTACCTGCATTGCCGATAGAGATACCATAATTGCAGTGGCAGGAGCACCCAAAAAGGAGCTACTGGATAAAAGGGTAAGCCCGGCACTTGAGAGAATCATGGAAGAGAAAACTACTGTCATGATGAGTGTGGCAGGAGATAGCAAAATGATAAGCATTTCAGCAGACGAGGATGGAGCATCAAAGTATACTGCTGGAGTGGTAGCGCCGATTATTTCTCAAGGTGACCCCATAGGTGCTGTAATCCTGCTGTCCAGGGAACCCAATACACAAATGGGTGATTTGGAAAGAAAACTTGCTGAAACTGCAGCAAGCTTTTTAGGAAAACAAATGGAGCAGTAGTTTCAATGTTTACTCCTTACAAAAGTTTAGAGCAAACAGGCCTAGCAAAACACATATGAGCAGCAGTCAGATGACAGCTGCTTATTATTTTTTTGCTGTAATGGTACTTTGTATTATATTTAGGTAATCATTATAATAATATATATATGAAATATTGCATGGCTTTGGATTTTATTCTTTCTTAAGCCTCAACCCTATATTTCTGAGAATATATATGCTAAAATATATATGTTTTCATAAAATATGTATATTACTTGAAAATACACTTTATAGCAGGTGCATTATGAGGGAGGTCCAAAATGGAATCTAGAAAACAATCCTTTGTTAAAGGGGCTGCAATACTTGCAGCAGCAGGAGTAATAACCAAGATACTTGGCGCGATTTATAGGATACCTATAGGAAATATTATATCCTCAGAGGGGATGGGCTATTATCAGACTGCCTATGATGTATACGCCTGGGCTCTGATTTTATCTGCTTATGCCATACCGACGGCTATTTCAAAGCTGACATCCGAGAAATATGAAATAGGACGTGCGGATGAAGCACACAGAATATTCAGGGTTGCCTTGGTCTTGATGCTGGTATTGGGTTTGGTAATGTCTGTCATAATGATGGTATACTCTGAGTTTTTTGCCATACTTTTCAATAACCCCGGTGCAAGTCTTGCGATACTGTATGTTGCTCCATCTATATTCTTATTCTCAATAAGCGGAGCCTTCAGAGGCTACTTTCAGGGAATGCAGAATATGACGCCCAGTGCAATATCACAAATTGGTGAACAATTGGGCAGAGTGGTCTTTGGATTCATCCTGGCAATTGTCTTCATACCAATGGGGTACAAGGCTGCAGCAGGCGGCACGATAATTGGAACTACTATCGGCGGATTGTTCAGTGTATTGATACTTATTTATGTATATTTTAAGAACAGGCACAGAATTAAAATAGATGCAGATTCTACAGGAGGTCATAGAGAATCCTCACTGGCCATTTTGAAGCATATAGTGGCATTCTCAATTCCTATTGCAATAGGAGGGAGCATAATACCTATTATGAGTCTGTTGGATTCATTGATTGTAATGGATAGACTGCAGGCTGCAGGTTATATCTATGAGGATGCTGTAAGTCTTCTGGGACAGCTAAAGGGCATGGCAGGCTCTTTTATAAACCTTCCGCAGGTATTAACAGTTTCACTTGCTGCAAGTCTTGTACCTGCCATATCTGAGTCGCTTGCCAGAAGAGATTTCGAGTCTATAAAGAAAAAGTCTGAGCTGGGAATCAGGTTGAGTATAATTATAGGTTTTCCATCAGCAATGGGTTTGACGATACTCGCAAAGCCGATAATGCTATTAATGTTTCCAAAGGAAGCAGAAAGCTTAGGACTTGCTTTAATGTATCTGGCACCATCGGTAGTATTCCTTACCCTGTTTCAGGCACTGACTGCCATTTTGCAAGGTATGGGAAAAGTGAGGATACCTCTTATTAACCTTGCAGTATGCGCGATTGCAAAGATATTTGCTACATATTATCTGACATCGATTCCCGGATTAAATATAAGGGGAGCTGCTATTGGAACGGTAGTTGGTTATGCTATAGCATGTATATTGAATATGCTGGTTATACTTAATACTATTAAAGGCATGAATTTTAACAGAATGTTTGTAAAGCCTTTTATAGCTACTACAGCTATGTCCATTACTGCATACTTCGCATACAGCCTGGTATTCAATGCAATTGGAAGAAATTCAATAGCAACACTTGCTTCAATGTTCATTGCAGCAGCAGTATATGGGATAGTGCTCATTGCAATTAAAGGCATAACCATAGAGGAGCTACAGCTTGCACCGGGAGGAAACAAGCTTTCCAGAATGCTGAGACGAAAAGGTATCAAATAAAGGAGAGATATAATGCCAAGGATAATAGTAGTTGGTCTGGGGTCAGGTGATTACAAGCAGCTTACTCTGGAAGCCTTCGATGTTTTGAAAAACTCAGAGTCTTTAATACTGAGGACTGAAAAACACCCCTGTGTTGAATATTTAAGAAAATCAGGCATAAGCTTTGAAAGCTGCGATGATTTATATGAAAGCGAAGCTACCTTTGAAGACACATATAGAAGCATAAGTGACAGAATTATTGAAAGGTGTCTGTCATCAGGAGAGGTTGTATATGCAGTTCCCGGACATCCGCTGGTGGCTGAGAAAACGGTTGAGCTGCTTATAGATAGATCAAATGGGCAGTATGATGTTGATATAATACCAGCTGTAAGCTTTATTGATGCTGTACTTACTGCATTAAGGATTGATCCTGTAAAGGGATTAAAGGTTGTTGATGCATTAAGCCTGGACATGCAAAAGCCTGATACCAAGTGTGGCAATATAGTGACACAGGTTTATAACAGATATGTTGCATCAGAGACAAAGCTCAAATTAATGGAATACTATAATGACGATTATGAACTTTATATAATAAGAGCTGCCGGCGTGAGCGGGCTGGAAAGAATAGAAAAAATTCCTCTTTATGATTTGGACAGGATTGACTGGGTGGATTATTTAACCAGTCTATATATTCCGGCTGCAGAAGAAAGCTCGAAATACAGGTCTATGGATGACCTTGTTGCATTGATGAAACGGCTTAGAGGAGAAGATGGATGTCCATGGGACAGGGAGCAAACCAGAGTGTCACTTAAACCTTATCTGTTGGAAGAGACTTATGAGGTGCTGGATGCAATTGAGAAGGATGATATAGACCTGCTCATTGAAGAGCTTGGGGATTTGCTGCTTCAGGTGGTATTCCATGCACAGATAGCAGCTGAAGATGGAGAGTTTGATATTAATGATATAATAACCGGCATAGTAAATAAGCTTATATTGAGACATCCACATGTTTTTGGCGATGTAAAGGCAACTTCTGAGAGTGGTGCCTTAAAGAGCTGGGAGGCATCTAAAAGGAAGCAGAAGGGTATTGTAAGTTTCACTCAAACACTTACCGATATTCCTGAGGCACTACCCTCACTTATCAGAAGCTATAAGATTCAGCAGAAAGCTGCTTTAGCAGGCTTTGACTGGACTAATATAGAGGATGTTATGGATAAGGTTGCAGAGGAGCTGGATGAGCTAAAAGAGGTATATAAAGGAGAAGACAAGCACATAATAGAAGAAGAGCTGGGAGATTTGCTTTTTTCGGTAGTAAACCTTGCCAGATTCTTAAAAATTCAGCCTGAGCTTGCATTAAGAGCAGTAAATGACAAATTTATCAGTAGATTTAGATACATAGAAGAAAATGCGACAAAACAAGGCAAAAAAATGGAAAAAATGAGTCTGGAGGAGCTGGATGAGCTCTGGGAAAGTGCAAAAATGCATAATTTAAGCAAAAAAGATTAAAACTAGCAAATAAAAAGAAGGATTTTTGAAAAACATATAGAATATGCTTACTGTGCTTAACTTATACAATATTTAAATGGAGGGAACTAAATGAATAAATCAGAACTTATTACTAAAATGGCTGAAAAAAGCGAATTAACAAAAAAAGATACTGAAAAGGCTCTTAAGGCATTTGTGGAAAGCGTAGAAGAAGCTTTAGCAGGTGGAGACAAGGTTCAATTAGTTGGCTTTGGTACTTTCGAAGTTAAGGAAAGAGCAGCTAGAATCGGAAGAAACCCAAGAACTAGAGAAGAAATCCAAATCCCTGCTTCAAAGGCTCCAGTTTTCAAGCCAGGGAAGGATCTTAAGGATCTCGTAAACAAATAATACTACATAATAAGAGAAGAATCAGGTCTGAAGCCTGATTTTTCTGTTTTTTGTCCAGCCGTTGTCGCATTATACGTGAAAATGTTAAAATAAATAAGCAAGTACGAAAAATGTCGACTGTAATTTGAGGACTTGAAAGGAGTATATAAATGAGATTGGATAAATATCTGAAAAATTCCAGGCTAATAAAAAGAAGAACTGTGGCAAAGGATGCCTGTGAGGGTGAGAAGGTATATGTCAATGGCAAGCAGGCGAAGCCCAGTACAGACGTAAAAATCGGAGATATTGTTGAAGTGGTGTATGGAGATAAATCCGTAAAGGTTGAGGTACTGGATATAACTGATAGAGCTACAAAGGAAGCTGCAAAGGAAATGTATAGACTTTTGGATTAAGAGAGCGAAAGCTCTCTTTTTTCTCGATATGGCTTATAACCCCTGCCGTACTTAAAACAGCAGTTTCGGCATATATATTTACAAACGGGCTCAGTATGCTTGTATGCTATTGGGTGCCCAGTGTAATACATAATAATGCAGGGGGGTTTGAAATGGAAGACAGAAAAGCTATAAGACCCAGAATACACAATATAACAATAGAAGGAAGAGAAAAAATGACTGTTTCCGGAGTAAAAGATGTAAGCAGCTTTGATGAGAACACAATACTGCTTAGTACGGAAATGGGAGGACTAAGTATAAAAGGGACAGGACTTCACATCAATAAGCTCAATGTAGAAGATGGTAATCTATATATCGAGGGATTTGTAATATCATGCACCTATATGGAAAAAAGCGAGAACAGGAA
The DNA here is from genome assembly GCA_049322695.1 of Bacillota bacterium. Taxonomy (GTDB): domain Bacteria; phylum Bacillota; class Clostridia; order Lutisporales; family Lutisporaceae; genus CALGKJ01. The sequence continues at coordinate 46,393 of JBMORW010000064.1, forward strand.
GTCAGGAGGCTTCTTCAGCAGTATTTTCAAATAGGCAGTATAATCTCATAATGGTAGATTATCTGGGATAAAGGGGGGAGTAATGTGGAGACTGTTGAATTTCAGAGCTTTGTTTTTATGTATACATTATATGGGGGAATACTGATAGGGATATTTTATGATATATATAGAGTGCTAAGAGGAAGGCGGCGAAGTGACAAGCTATTCAAATCAATATTTGACGCGGTTTTTTTACTATTAATACTTTTGATTTTTGTATGGGCGATTTTTTCAAGTAATTATGGAGAACTGCGTGCATATGTGTTTATCGGATATCTTGTAGGATTTTTACTGTATGAGAAAATATTAGGAAGAATAGCCGTTGGTATTTTCTATTACATAAAAAATACAGTAATACATTTTTATAAAACCTCCAATAGTATAATTCTGCTGCCCTTCAGGCTTATGTTTAACCTGCTCTGGTATATACTTGACAAGATTTTTCGTTTTTTTTCTGCAAGAAAGAGGAGCTTTTATAGAATAAAGAAGCTGCCTTCAGCAATATTAAGTCATAACAGCAAGTATTTCAGGCTTATATTCAAAAAAAATAAAAGCAAGAAGTAAAGGAATTATAGTGACAACGTCGAAATATTAAATGTTAAGCTATTTAATGATTATGAGGGGTTGCATATGAAAAAGACAAAGATTAATTTGTTTAGAATATTTATGACTGTATTTGTTATATATTCTGTTATAACCTTAATCAATCTACAGTTTAAAATAGAGAGCAGTAAGAAGCAGAATGAGGAGCTGGAGCAGAAAATACAACAGATACAGAAGGAAAATGAAAGACTGAAGGCTGAGCTTGAAAGTTCAAGCACCTTAGAATATCTTGAAAAGGCTGCCAGGGAGCAATTAGGCATGGTAAAGCCAGGTGAAAAGGTTTTTATTAAGCAGACACCTGAGAACAGTGAGTCCAAAGAGGAGGATAAGCAGTAAGAATATTGACAGGGCTTAGGTTTTAATATATTATATCCATATCAGGTTATTGAGTATTAAAGGAGGAGTTTTTTTAATATGCCTATCGAGGAAGGTAAGGTAGTTGAGGGAATTGTATCAAGTATAACCAGCTTTGGAGCTTTTATTCAGCTACCTGAAGGAAAAACTGGTCTGGTACATATATCTGAAATCGCAGATACTTATGTAAAAGATATTCGAAATTTCATCAAAGAAAAAGATAAGGTTAAAGTTAAAGTACTATCTGTTGAAAAGAATGGCAAGATCAATTTATCCATCAAGCAGGCACAAGAAATAAAGAAAATCAACCGACCTGCCGAAATAGACTGGAATCAGGAGTTTAGTAAAGGGCAGGGGAATTCTTTTGAAGACAGACTGGCAAAATTCCTTAAGGACAGTGAAGAAAAACTCCAGCAGCTTAAGAAAAGCACCGATTCCAAGAGGAACGGCGGTTACAGGAGAAATGACAATACTCAAAAATTTTAATTGCAATTATAAATATTAATATATTTCATAAGTAGCAAAAACTGCCGGAACACTTCGGCAGTTTATTTAGTTCATGATACGATATAAACAGGGTTGGTGATTATATGAAAAAAGCAGCTATAGATATAGGTACCAATTCCATGAGGCTCCTTCTCTGCGAGCTGAAAAACGGAAGACTGACAAACAAGAAAAAGTACATGAACGTGACTCGTATTGGAGAAGGAGTATCAAAGTCATTCATGCTTTCTGAGGAAGCAATTATGAGAAACCTGGAGGTTTTTAGCAGCTATTGCAGAATTGCACATGCATACGGTGCAGATAATATAGTTGCAATTGCTACAAGTGCAGTCAGAGATGCAAAAAACAGGGATGTTTTTTTGGAAAAGGCATATAATAGTACTGGGGTACAAATCAGGACAATCAGCGGTACTGAGGAAGCCGAGCTTGGAATTTCTGGTGTAATAAGCGGTTTAGACTATGTTGACGAAAACATATTGGTAATAGATATTGGTGGAGGAAGCACCGAGCTTATACTTTACGGCAGCTCGGGAGTTGAATTCTCTGAGAGCGTTGATGCCGGTGCAGTCAGGATGACTGAAATGTGTATCAAAGAGCATCCTGTACGCAGGTCATCTGTAGAGTGTCTTGGTGAAAAGCTCAAGGAACGGTTTTGCGGCAGTATCGAAACCTTAAAAAACAAAAAAATCAACAAAGCAGTTGCAATAGGAGGAACAGCAATAACTCTGGCTGCCATGTACAATAAAGCAGATGTATATGATACGAGCTTAATACATAATACTAGTATAAGTAAGGAATACTTAGCTTATACATTTGATCTGCTTGCCGGTATGAAAGTAGAGGAAAGGTTTAGAATAACAGGTTTACAAAGGGAAAGAGCAGATGTAATAACTGCAGGAATCTATATACTGAGATTTATTATGGATGCATTAGGAATAGATAATGTAAAAATCAGTGATAATGACAACATGGAAGGTGCACTTCTGAAGTACTGATATTATATTAAAAAAACACAATAATGATTATGCTTATGGTGACATAAAGTAGAATTTGGAATAAAATAATATAAAAAAAGTATTGACGTAATGGTTCGCAGGTTATATAATAGTATTTGTCGTCAAGAAAATGAACGCCGAAGTGGCGGAACTGGCAGACGCACAGGACTTAAAATCCTGCGGTCCTAAAGACCGTACCGGTTCGATTCCGGTCTTCGGCACCACTAATTATCGCGGGGTAGAGCAGACTGGTAGCTCGTCGGGCTCATAACCCGGAGGTCGTGGGTTCAAATCCCTCCCCCGCAACCAAATGAAACATCATAGCCTGGAGTTGATTACTGGCTACGGTCAGCAATTAGCAGACACTTGCACAGTAATATGCTCTTAGAGTAGTGAGGTGCAATAGGACAGGCGTTTTATACATGGCGGCGTAGCTCAGTTGGCTAGAGCACTCGGTTCATACCCGAGCGGTCGTTGGTTCGAATCTGACCGCCGCTACCAAATGAATGATAACTCAGAGAAATCTGAGTTTTTTATTTTTTTGATTTTAATGTTATTCATACAAAACATAATCATGCGTAGTTGATACAAAAAATAACTTACACCATATGAAACGTCAGATGCAAGTAAGACAAGGAAAGCAAACCTCTGACGAATGCACGTATATGCCATACGTAAGTGAGGAAGATGTGCAGCTTGACGCAGTATTACGCAGTATATCACGTTTTATAAGCTGGGTAGAGCACGGTTTTAGTACCCGAGCGGTCGTTGGTTCGAATCTGACCGCCGCTACCAAATGAATGATAACTCAGAGAAATCTGAGTTTTTTTATTTTTTGTTTATCTTCCTTAAAAATTAAAATACTAATAACAGCATGAAAAACACTAAACAAGACAAGGAGGATAATAGATGAGGACAGCTAAAAAGTCTGTCAGCTTTATATCCATAATTACGATTGGATATATATTGTCTGTATGTATATTATCAGTATGTCTGCTGCTTGCAGGCTGCAGCGCCAATGAATTCGGATCCATCCTGCTGAAGCCCGAGCCTGGCACAAAGCTTTACAGAAACGAATACTTTGGCTTCAGCTTTGATTATAATGGCTTCACTTTAGATGACAGCATGGAAGCCGTAAAAACCTCCTTTACAAGTGATAGCACAAAGGTTGAAATATACTTTGATGATTTTCGCGGACGTAAAGATGATTCAGACACTATCGGCTATGGGAACAACAGCATAAAAAAGGGACCATATATATATAATGTCAAAACTCAGGACATAAGTTACAGGGAGCACAAGGCAAAGCTGTACAAATGGGAGCTTAAAGCCCTAAAACATGTTGATTACTATAAATATTTTGCATCTGTAGAAATATATAAAAGCTCAAAGGAGATTTATACAATCTATATAAAATCCAAAGCTGAAATAAATGTGAATGATTTTATTTCAAGGTTTGCAATTTTTGACAGAAAAAGCTCTAATACCCTAAAACCCATAAAATTGATGAATGATAATGGTAAGTATAAAGGCAGGCTTAAAAGATTCTATAATGACAACTTTTGCCAAAGCAAGCTGCAGTGGGGGATATTTGAACCATCCACAATCAAAGGATTACAAAAGCTGCAAAGGCTTGAAAAGGATTTAGACTACAAGTTTAATGCTCTGCTGCAGTATTATGATCTGAAGCAGACAATTGATATCAGCAACTTAAAGGAAATCACCCGCAGCGGAAGATTTGTTGAGTTTACATATCAAACTACAATATATGGCATTCATAATCCCAATTATATGTATGAAATATTGGATGGGTGTCATGACGACGCACTGAATACACTGGCAGAAAGATTGAAGGATTTGAAAAAGCCCATACTGTTCAGGCTTAACAACGAAATGAACGGAGATTGGTGCGACTATTGCGCTTATCACTATCAGAAGGATACTGATATATTTATAATTGTTTGGAAGCATATATATAGAAAATTTAGAGAAGCAGGTGCTGAAAATGTACTTTGGGTCTGGAATCCAAATTGGGGTGATTTTCCTGATTTCAAGTGGAACCACTATCTTAACTATTTTCCCGGGGTGGAATATGTGGATATAATAGGCTTAACAGGCTATAATACCGGTAATTATTATAAGGCTGAAAAGTGGAAGAGCTTTAGAGAAATCTATGATCCTATGGTAAAGGAATATAAGGAATATTTTATAAATTATCCACTGGTTATAACAGAATTTGGATGCTCTGATTGCGGCGGTGATAAAGCAGCATGGCTCTTGGATATGTTTGATGTGATTGACAGCTATGGCATAAGTCTGGCAATATATTGGAACAGCAAGGACTATGACGCTGCTGCAGGAATACCTTCCAGAACATACTGCTTCACTGAGGACGATAGACTTATGAATATAATGAGAAACGGATTGAAACTGTATAAATAACCTATAATATATGTCAGATATTTAAGTTTTATGTCTAAAAGTTTTTATACAATACATACCAAACCTGACAAATATTTTACTTGTACTATGTTAAAATCTACTACACAGGAATTAAAATGCATAAAAGCATTATCATAAAATATTAATCAGGTGGTGTAGCAAGTGGTAGATAGAACAGAGATATTTCCATACAGGAGATTAAAGGGTGTATTTATTGGGGAGTCGACAGCCGGCAAAGCGGACAAGCTGTCTTGGATCAAGTCATTCATTGCCGGAAATCAGTTAAGAATGTATACTGTCTTCAGCGTAATAGGGTTCCTATTGGGTAGAGCTGTAGTCCTTGATTTTATGAGTCCGTTCGGTATAGCTTTTTTATCCGTTGTAGTACTGCATGAGCTTAATATTGCATTAACAGCAGTAAGCGTGCTGCTTGGGGTGGTCAGTATAGGCAGCAGCGAGCTGCTGTTGAAATATATTTTCACTACAGTAGTATTCACCGCATTATATGTAATTTTCGGAAGAGTCCGGTTGAATAAAAAAGCTGTAATATCCGTAATTGCAGCAGTATCCAACCTGATTGCAGGCTATCTCATTTTTTATGTCAAGAACTATTATTTGTATGATCTGTTTATGATAATTATAGAATCTGTATTGATAGGTGTATTTGTATCTGTATATGACAGTGCTGTACCTGTCATTAAGAATATAACCAAAAGAAGAATACTTTCAGGAGAAGAAATAGTTGCTCTGGCTATCCTATCGGCATTTTGCTTTGTAGGTGCTGATTTCAGTATATTTGGTTTTTCTATAAAGAATATCTGCATAATATTATTGGTAATGTTGTTCTCATATACCAGCAGTACAGGAACCGGAGCCGCACTTGGAATAATACTGGGTATAATTCAGGCAATATCAGGCTCTATAATACCGGCTGCAATAGGAGTATATGGCTTATGTGGACTGCTTTGCGGCATTCTAAAAGGTGCAGGCAAGCTGGGCTGTCCGATAGGCTTCATTTTGGGCAATGCATTGATGACCTTCTACATAAACGGCTCAACCGAGGTTTTGATCAGGTTTTATGAAATATTGACCGCATCAGTTATCTTTATGGTTATACCGAACAACATGATTAAAAATATGTTCACATTCAAAACTGTCCATAGCTTTGGAGCGGCGCAGGATAAATCCTTTAACAGGAGAGTTAGAGAGCATACCAAAGAAAAACTTAAAGAGATATCAGAGGTTTTTAGTGAGCTTGCAGTGACTCTTAAGGACAGTGTGGAAAGCAATGATTACTTTTCACAGGCAGATGCAGCCAATATACTTGACCAGGTAGTAAATAAATGCTGCAGCAGCTGCGGTATGTGCAACAGCTGCTGGAAGAGAAACTTCTATAAAAGCTATCAGTATTTGTTCAACCTGCTATCTGCAATAGAAGGTGAGGGGGATACGGATATAAGAGCAATGGCTGATTCTATGAAGGAAAGGTGCATAAAATCTGATGAGCTTGTTGTATCCTTAAAGCATCATTATGATTTGTTCAGAAACAGCCTGAGTTGGAAGAAAAAAATAAATGAGAGCAGACTTGTGGTCTGCGATCAGCTGAGGGAAGTTTCATCTGTAGTTTCGAATCTGGCTTTACAGGTTAATATGGATGTGAATTTCAATAGGGAGCTGGAGGAAATGCTACTGGTTGCACTTGATAACGCAGCAGTCAGAGTTGAAGACGTGGTTGTGGCACAGACAGGAGGTATAATGGAGGTAGACGTAAAGGTGCCTGCATGCAGCGGCAAAAGAGAATGTGTCAGAGAAATAATACCCATAGTAAATAAGTCCACAGGAAAAAGATTTACCAAAAACAACTCCATCTGTAACATAGGACATGACGGCATGTGCTGTATAAAGCTTAAAGAAGCCCAGAAGTATCAGGTTGCCACAGGTATGGCTAAAGCCAACAAATGTGGAACTGTATCCGGAGACAATTATTCCTTTACTGAGCTGAAGGATGGAAAGTTCATGATAGCATTAAGCGATGGTATGGGAAGCGGACCGAGGGCTGACATGGAAAGCTACACAACCATCAGGCTTTTGGAGAAGTTTTTGTATGCAGGCTTTGATAAGGACGTCGCAGTGAGAACCATAAACTCTTTACTGCTTATGAAATCCAATGAGGAAAGCTATGCTACTATCGATATGACAGTGATAAACCAATATACCGGTGAAGTTGAGTTTGTAAAGGTTGGCGCAGTATCTACATTTATTAAGTATGAAGACAGAGTTGATGTCATAAAAGTAGGCTCGCTGCCGGTAGGTATACTTAATAATATAGAGATGGAGTTTATAAGAAAAAGACTGAAGGACGGCGAGTATGTTGTCATGGTTACAGACGGCATACTGGAAAGCAATAAAACGGATATAAACAAAGAACAGTGGCTGGCTGATATGATACTGGGAATGAAAACCAGGAACCCGCAAAAGCTGGCAGATGATATACTGCATAAATGTCTGGACTTGAATGGCGGCTATGCAGAAGACGATATGACGGTATTAGTGGCGAAGATATGGGAGTAACCGGCACTAGCCGGTTATTCGGTTGCGAGGGCGTTTTCAACGCACGAGGGTGCACTTTCAGTGCTTCGAGGAGATTCCTTCGGAATCTGTGAGTTCAACCCCGTAACCCCGTAACCAGCAACTCGCAACTGACCCAAGTCCCCGAACTTTATGCTGCGCATATGTATATCCCCCTCCTTATATGGCAATAATTCCTAATGGAATTATAGCTTTTAAGGAGGTTTTTTTATGAGCGATATAAAGGATAGCGGTGAAATAAAGCAAATCATCGTCATAACCGACGGCAGGTCAAATCAGGGTATAAGTCCTGTTGAGGCAGCAGCAAAGGCAAAAAAGCTGGGTATCGCAGTCAGTACCATAGCGGTTATCGAAAGCGGCAGCGAAAGCGACGAGAAGGATATAGAAGAAGTTGAAGGTATAGCAAGGGCAGGCGGAGGACTGTGTGAGTACACACATATTGAAAATCTGGGACGGACAATGAAGCTCATGACTCAAAAAACTGCTCAGAAGACTATAGAGCAGATAGTCAGCAGACAGCTAAAATCAATTGTTGGGGTGGATATGAATGAGTTGGAACCTCAATCAAGATTTAAAATAGTTGATTTCATAGAAAAGTACGGTGACAGCATAAACCTGAAGTGTGCAGTAGTTCTGGATACCAGCGGAAGTATGAGAAGTAAGCTTGATACTGCACGCAAAAATCTATATGAGCTTTTGGACAGTCTAAAAGCAAGAAGGGGGAACAGTCGTTTAGCTGTAATAAGCTATTCAGGCTTAGGTCATCAAAGCTGCAGCATAATATGCGGCTTCACTGATGATATGGAAATTCTCAGAGGAAGGCTGGAGATGATAAAGGCAGGTGGAGGAACTCCAACAGGGCCTGCCATAGAGGCAGCCTGTCAGCTTATATTGAAGGCGAACTGTGAATCAGAGCAGCAGGAAGCTCTGATGCAAAATGAAATTGAAAGCTGTTATGTATAGTAATAAATATGATCTAATAACTGGAAAGTGGACACATAAACGCTATCTTCTGATTAAGAGACTGGGCTCAGGAGGTATTGGAGAAATTTATCTGGTACAGAGCACGGATGGTCATATATACGCCATGAAGCTTAGTACGGATATGGTAAGTATAACAAAAGAATACAACTATCTGAAGAAATTCAGCAGAAGCAAATATATTCCTGAGGTTTACGAGCTTGACGATTTTGAGAAGGATGGCAAATTGTATCATTATTTCATTTTGGAATACATCCAGGGCTATGATCTCAGATATGCATTGAAAAGGAATCTGCTGTCTAAGGGAGCAAAGCTGAAAATCATATGCATATTAACAAAGATACTGAAGGAAATCAATGATGAAGGATACGTATATACTGACTTGAAATACGAAAACATAATGATTGACAGGAGAAACAAAAGCATAAGACTGGTAGATATGGGAAGTGTAACGGAGATAGGCAGCACTGTAAAGGAGTATACTCCGATGTATGACAGAGCCAGCTGGGGAAAGGGTGACAGGCTCGCGGATAAGTCCTATCAAGTCTTTGCATTGGCAATACTTCTTGTTTCAATGCTGTTAAACCGTTTTCTTGATCCTTATGAGGAAAAGCTGGAGGTATCTGTCGACAAGCTTAAGAAGCAAGGAATACCATATAATCTTCAGGATACAATAAAAAGATGCCTTCAAGGTAAAATCAATGATTGTGAATCACTCTACAATTATGTAGCCAGAATAAATATAAAGAGTGACGGCTGTAATAATTTCATAAAGGCAGCACTTAATGCGGCAATAATTATGCTGACTATGAGTCTGCTGCTAATGGGAACGATTTTTGTCTTTAGATGATGACAAAAATCGTTTTTGCTTCCATACCTTGTTGACAAGCTGATTCATAAGCATTAAAGTAGATTTTAAGCATTGCATGAATTTTGAATAAAGCTGTTTGGTGGTGAAATAATGGGCGACTTCATGGCAGACTTGAGAAACACAGTTCAGAGGTATAATATGCTTACAAAGGGTGATTCTGTAGTTGTTGGAGTTTCCGGTGGCGCAGACTCTTTATGCCTTCTTCATGCTTTAAAGGAGCTGACTGAAGAATATGAGCTCAAGCTCTATGCTGTCCATCTCAACCATATGTTCAGAGGCAGAGAAGCTGAAGAAGATGCCGAATTTGTAAGACAGATTTGCAGTGACTGGGGTATAACTTCCTTTATTGAAACCTTCAATGTTCCGGAATACATCAAAAAAACAGGATTATCGCCTGAGGAAGCCGGAAGAGAAATAAGATACAGGCTTTTTGAAGAAGTCCGCTGTAAGGTCAATGCCGATAAAATTGCCGTGGCACAGAATCTGAATGATAATGCAGAAACAATAATAATGCGCTTTTTAAGAGGAACAGGGCTGGATGGTCTGAAGGGAATCGATTTTGTGAGAGGAAGTATTATTAGACCTTTGATAGAAATCGAGAGAAGCAGAATAGATGCTTACTGTGCTGCGAATAATCTGGAGCCAAGAGTTGATAAGACAAATTTTCAGGCTATTTACTCTCGGAACAAGATTCGCCTGGAGCTTATACCTTATATCATGAAGAATTTCAATCCCAATATTAATGCCGCTATGTCAAGGTTCGCAGGATTGGTGAGGGATGAGAATGAATATATTGAGCTGCAGGCAAGGAAGTACTTTGATGAAAATGCAGTTTGTGAAGAAAATACAGTGCGGTTTGATAAGCATAACCTATGCTGCTGTCACGTTGCTATTGTAAGAAGACTAGTGAGATATGCAATTCATAGACTTTACGGCAGCCTTACAGGCTTTGAGCAAAAACATATAGATGCAGCGGCAGAGCTTATCACAAAAGGCACCGGAGCTGCTGTTGAGCTTCCACATGCTATCAGGGCATATGTTTCTTATAATGAATTAATAATATCAAAAAATATTGAGAAGCATTATAAAAAATGTTATTATAGTTTAAAATATGATACAACCAATAATGTTCCTGAGCAGTGTAAAATATTCAATATAGCAAGGAAAAGTATGAGAGAGGTTGACCTGTCAAATGCGGGTGCAGACCTTGCTTACATTGATTTTGACAAGATCAGAAGCAGTCTTGTTCTGAGAAACAGGGAAGCAGGAGATATATTTTCACCCATAGGCATGAAGGGAAGCAAAAAGCTTAAGGAATATTTTATTGACGAGAAGATACCCAAGGATATGCGTGATAACATATTATTGATAGCAGACGGCTCAGAAATTGTGTGGGTTGTAGGTAAGAGAATAAGCGAAAAATATAAGGTTACATCCACTACCTCAGAAGTATTAGAGATCAGAGTAATAAATCAAGGCAATAAAACTGCAACAATTTGAATAGTATAATATAAGGGGGACAAATAAATGAGAAACGATATAGCTAAAATTCTGATTAGTGAAGAACAGCTAAAAAGCAGAATAAAGGAACTTGGAAAGCAAATCACTGAGGATTATAAAGGTGAGGATCTGTTATTAGTCGGAGTATTAAAGGGCTGCGTTTTGTTTTTATCAGATCTTTCCAGAGAAATAGATTTACCGCTTACAATGGATTTTATGGTGGTATCCAGCTATGGATCCTCTACCAAGTCATCAGGGGTTGTCAGAATAATAAAGGATCTGGAAGCTGATATACATAATAAGAATGTGTTAATTGTAGAAGATATAGTTGATACCGGTTTGACACTGAGCTACTTGATAGAAATACTCAAATCCAGAAATCCGAAAAGCATAAAGGTATGCAGCCTGCTCGATAAGCCTGAAAGACGTAAGGTGAGTGTGGATATTGCTTATACAGGCTTTACGATACCTGATGAGTTTGTCATAGGTTATGGACTTGATTATGCGGAAGTATACAGAAATCTTCCTTTTGTATGTGTACTGAAGCCTGAAGTATATACAAAATAGTCGTATTGGGACAGCACTATTTGTAAATCTTTGACTGGCTGCAAATGTTGTAATTTATATGACATTATGTTAAAATATTTTTATTGCGGATTTAGTTAAATCCGCCATTTATGATGCTTCTTTTTTGAACTACAAGATGCATTGAAGGAGGGCTAGTATTGAAAAAATTCCTTAGGAATATGAGCTTTTATGCGTTGATACTCATTATAATATTGATGTTTGTTCATATATTGACTAATTTGGAAAGCGCTAAGCTGCAGCTTTCATATGATGAGTTGATTAAATTCATAGCAGAAGGCAAAATAACAGAAGTTATAGTAACTGATTCTGACGGCACTTCTATAGTTGGAGGAAAGACAGTCGATCAGAAAAAGTTTGAATCAAACGTTCCAACTGAGCAGTTCAACCAGAAAGTTCAGACCTTTGTTGACAGCGGCAAGCTGAAGGTAAGCTATTTGCCCAGATCGACATCCTCATTCTGGATTTCTCTTATACCATCCATTGGCCTGCTGGTGCTTTTCATTGTATTCTTCTTTGTTCTTACCCAGCAGTCTCAGGGCGGTGGAAGCAGAGTAATGTCTTTTGGAAAAAGCAGAGCAAAGCTCCATACTGAAGACAAAAAGAAAATTACTTTTTCAGATGTTGCAGGAGCAGACGAAGAAAAGGAAGAGCTTGGAGAAATTGTTGATTTTCTCAAGCAGCCAAGGAGATTCATAGAGCTTGGTGCCAGAATACCAAAGGGTGTATTGCTGGTAGGACCTCCCGGCACTGGGAAGACTTACCTTGCAAAAGCAGTTGCAGGCGAGGCTGGAGTACCTTTCTTCTCCATAAGCGGTTCTGACTTTGTAGAGATGTTTGTTGGTGTAGGTGCATCACGTGTAAGAGATTTGTTCGAGCAAGCAAAGAAAAATGCGCCGTGTATCATATTCATCGATGAAATAGATGCAGTAGGAAGACAAAGAGGTGCCGGACTTGGCGGCGGACACGATGAAAGAGAACAGACACTTAATCAGCTGCTTGTAGAAATGGATGGCTTCAGTGTAAATGAAGGTATAATCATCATAGCTGCAACAAACAGACCTGACATTCTGGATCCGGCGTTATTAAGACCGGGGCGTTTCGACAGACAAATAACAGTGGGAATACCTGACGTAAAAGCAAGAGAAGAGATTCTGAAGATACATGCAAGAAACAAACCTCTTGCAGCAGAAGTTGAAATTGAGGTATTGGCAAAAAGCACAGCAGGCTTTACTCCTGCAGATTTGGAAAACCTGATGAATGAAGCAGCTTTGCTGACAGCAAGAAGGAATAAGAGAAAAATCGAAAATAAAGAGCTTGAAGAAGCTACAATAAGAGTAATTGCAGGACCCGAAAAGAAGAGCAGAGTTGTCAGTGAGCATGACAAGAAGCTCACTGCATACCATGAAGCTGGCCATGCCGTGGTGCAGAAGCTGCTTCCTAATGCAGATCCTGTACATCAGATATCAATTGTTCCCAGAGGCAGAGCAGGAGGATATACAATATCACTTCCAAAGCAGGATAAATTTTATATGTCCAAGTCAGAGCTGGAGCAGCAGATAGTGATGCTTCTCGGAGGAAGAGTGGCAGAAAAGCTTGTACTTGATGATATCAGCACCGGAGCAAGAAATGACATCGAGAGAGCTACCAGCATAGCAAGAAAGATGGTAACAGAATATGGAATGAGCGATATACTCGGACCAATGACATTCGGTACAGACCATGACGAGGTGTTTATAGGTAGAGATCTTGCCAGAAGCAGAAATTACAGTGAAGAGATTGCTGCTCTTATAGATAAGGAAATAAGAGGAGTTATTGATAGGGGATATACGAAGGCAGAAGCACTGCTCAAAGAAAATATTGTGAAGCTGCATGGAGTGGCTAAGGCTCTACTTGAGAGAGAAAAGCTTGACGATAAGGAATTTGAGGAAGTATATGCAAATGCATAAGAAACAGCGAAAGCTGTTTCTTTTTTTGGTATAATATTTATGCTAAGTATAAAAAGGAGTGAGAAGTATGGATTTTGATCTGAAGTGCGGAATGAGTGCGGAGGTAGAAAGAGTTGTCAGAGAATCAGACACTGCTGCAAGCTTTGGCAGTGGCGAAGTCAAGGTCTTTGCGACACCTGTGATGATAGGAATGATGGAAAATGCAGCATTAAAGGCTGTGGATCCTTTTTTACCTGAAGGCTATGTGACAGTAGGATTAAGCCTGAATGTAAAGCATATTGCGGCTACCCCCGTGGATATGAAGGTCAGAGCGGCTGCCGAGCTGCTGAAAATAGAAGGTAAGAAGCTCACCTTTAAGATAGAAGCCTATGATGAGGTTGAGAAAATAGGAGAAGGAACCCATGAAAGATACATAATAAATCTTGAAAAGTTTATACCAAAGGCGATGGCGAAAAAAAAGTTAAACAATGACTAATAACCAATTATCAATGATCAATAAACACTTTATATACATTGAAAAGCTTCAAAGTAATGCTGTTGATGAAAATAGATTATTGTCAATTGATAATTAAGATTTTAAATTGATATTTTGATATCTGGGTCACTGACAACTGCTCACTGTTCACAGAAAGCTGTTGGTTGTTTTCGAAAACTGCAAGTTATGCTGCAATTGTAAACACAACTTGCAGTTTTCGCAATATATTACGAATTCTGGCTTTTAAGCACATTGTTAAAAAATAAACAAAAAATAAATATACCCAATAAGGGTAAAAATATGATAACATAGAATTAGTTAAGAAGGAAAACTTGCAAGATAGAATCAAAAATGAAAGTTATATTTCAAAATGACTGCGAGACGTTCATTTTCAATATGACTTTTCGTTTTGTTTATGGTGGCAGGTATGACCTTAACATAATTCAGCGCACTATTTTAAATATACTTAAAATCTTGAGGAGGGTAATCATGTTTGACAAAGAAAAGACTACTCAGATCAAAGAAGCGACAGAACATTGGGAAAATACGGTCATAGCCAAATCCTTGGCTAAAGCTCCTGAGAAAAAGCTTAAGTTCAAGACTTCATCCGACATCGAAATCAAAAGAGTTTATACGCCGGCTGATATAGCTGAGCTTGACTATGAGAGAGATTTGTCCTTCCCGGGGGAGTATCCTTACACAAGAGGAGTTCAACCCACTATGTACAGGGGCAAATCTTGGACAATGAGGCAGTATGCCGGTTTTGCTACTGCTGAAGAATCAAACAAGAGGTACAAATATCTTTTGGAGCATGGACAAACAGGACTATCGGTTGCTTTTGACCTGCCTACACAAATAGGCTATGACTCAGACCATCCGTTGTCAGAAGGCGAGGTAGGTAAGGTAGGAGTTGCTATAGATTCATTGAAGGATATGGAAGTGCTGTTTGATGGCATTCCGTTGGATAAGATAACAACTTCAATGACAATTAATGCACCTGCATCAGTATTACTGGCAATGTATATTGCAGTAGCTGAAAAGCAGGGCTTAACTGCAGATGCTCTGTCCGGTACTATACAAAATGATATTTTGAAAGAGTACATAGCAAGGGGTACTTACATATTCCCCGTAGAACCTTCAATGCGTCTTATAACCAATATATTTGAATATTGTTCAAAGCATGTGCCCAAGTGGAATACGATTTCCATCAGTGGCTATCATATCAGAGAAGCAGGCTCATCAGCAGTTCAAGAGGTTGCATTTACATTGGCTGACGGTATCGCATATGTAGAAGCAGCTATGAAAGCCGGACTTGATGTTGATGATTTTGCACCCAGACTGTCATTCTTCTTTAATGCCCACAATGATCTTTTGGAGGAAGTTGCAAAATTCAGAGCTGCCAGAAGACTTTGGGCAAAAATAATGAGGGACAGATTTAAAGCTAAAAGTGCAAAGTCCTGGATGCTGAGATTCCATACTCAAACAGGCGGTTCTACATTGACAGCACAGCAGCCGGACAACAATATAGTAAGAGTTGCAATTCAGACTCTTGCGGCTGTACTGGGCGGCACTCAGTCACTTCATACAAACTCCAAGGATGAGGCTCTGGCACTTCCTACGGAGGATTCGGTAAGAATAGCTCTCAGAACACAACAGATAATTGATAATGAGAGCGGTGTTACAGAGACAATAGATCCTCTTGCAGGTTCATACTATGTTGAAAGCCTTACTAACCAAATAGAAGAAAAGGCAATGGAATATATAAATAAGATAGATGAAATGGGTGGAGCTGCAAAGGCAATAGAAAGAGGATATGTACAGCAGGAAATACAGGACAGCTCCTATAGATATCAAATGGAAATAGAATCAGGCGACAGAGTCATAGTAGGAATGAATAAGTTCAAGATTGCAGAAGAGCCGCCAAAGGGGTTACTAAAGGTAGATCCTATAGTTGGTGAGCTTCAGGCTAAGAAGCTGGCAGAACTAAGAGCTGCGAGAGACAATGCAAAGGTAACATCTGCACTTGAAGCATTAAGGAAGGCTGCACAGGGAGATGACAACCTGATGCCTTTCATATTGGATGCAGTAAGAGCATATGCAACACTGGGCGAAATCTGCGGAATATTAAGAGAAGTTTTTGGGGAATATCAACAAACGGTGATATTATAAATCAGTCGCTAGGTACTGGTTACTAGACACTGGGATTAAGAACTGCTTCGAAGGTTAACCTTAATTACTAGTGACTAGCGACCAGTGACCAGTGACATATGTTGTCAGACGTAACGACAAAATTTTAATTTTGGAGGTATAATCATGAATCGACCAATCAGAGTAGTAGTAGCTAAGCCAGGTCTTGATGGTCACGACAGAGGAGCTAAGGTTGTAGCAAGAGCTTTGAGAGATGCAGGAATGGAAGTTATATATACAGGTTTAAGGCAGACACCTGAGCAAATTGTTGAAACAGCTATACAGGAGGATGCAGATGTAGTAGCAATGAGCCTGCTTTCAGGCGCTCATAATCACCTTTTTCCCAAAGTTGTCAATCTTCTGAAGGAAAGAGGAGCCGACGATGTATTGGTAGTTGGCGGAGGCGTAATACCTGAAGATGATATACCTGGGCTTATTGAGGCGGGTATAGCAGCAATATTCACACCGGGAACACCAACATCAGTTACTATAGACTTTATCAGAAATAATCTGAAGAGAGCGTAAGGTGGTTCTATGGATATAAAGGCAGGCTTGCTTAATGGTGACAAAAGAGCCTGTGCCAGATTTATATCAATGGTTGAAAATGAGGATGAACATGCAATAGATATATTGAAGGATTTGTACAAATATACCGGTAAGGCAAGAGTAATCGGTATAACCGGTCCTCCCGGAGCAGGGAAAAGTACTGTAACCGACAAGCTGGCAAAGCTGCTTCGAACAAGGGATAAGAAGGTAGGGATAATAGCTGTTGACCCTACCAGTCCTTTTACGGGAGGAGCAATTTTGGGAGACAGGGTAAGAATGTCCGATCTCAATACAGATCCGGGAGTATTTATAAGAAGTATGGGCACCAGAGGTGCGTTAGGTGGGCTGTCTAAGGCAGCCCATGGTGCTGTAAAAGTACTTGATATTTTTGGCATGGATTACATTTTTATCGAGACTGTGGGTGTAGGTCAGTCAGAGGTTGATATTGTTAAGCTTGCAGATACGGTGGTTATGGTTATGGTGCCGGGGCTTGGCGATGATATACAGGCTATCAAGGCAGGCATTATGGAAATAGGAGATGTATTTGCAGTAAACAAATCAGACAGGGATGGAGCGGAACGTACTGCTGCAGAAATAGAAACTATGCTGGATTTTAATAAAAACTCCGAATACAGGCCTCCTGTAATAAATGTTATCGCAAAGGACAATAAGAATATAGAAGAGCTGATGGATGCCATAGACAAGCATTATGAGCATCTTATTGCCAGCGGCGGTTTTGAAAGAAGAAGAAAAGAAAGCCTCAGAACAGAAATATTGGAAATATTTAAGTACAACATGGTCAAATCAGTAATGGATGCAAGCGACGGCAGCGAACTGATTGACAGATTGGTAATGGATACGGCAGATAAGAATACTGACCCGTATACCGCTGCAATGAAGCTTTTTTCCCAGTTAAAAAATATGTAATTATTGGACAATAGGACATATTAAATGTAGAATGTATTATGAAAACAATTTTTCTATAAAGCTTTTTGAAATGTAAGGAGGTATAAAATTGACTAGTAAGGTTGACCATATCGGGATAGCGGTAAGCAATCTTGAGGAATCCATAAAATTCTATCAGGAGGTTCTGGGTCTTGAGCTTCACGGAACAGAAGTAGTAGAAGAGCAAAAAGTTAAGGTTGCCTTTCTTCCTATAGGAGATACAGAGGTAGAGCTATTGGAGGCAACTGCTCCTGACAGCCCCATTGCTAAATTCATAGAAGCAAAGGGACAAGGAGTACAGCATATAGCATTCAGAGTAGATGATATAGAAGCTGCTCTGGAAGATATGAAGGCAAAGGGAATAAGACTTATTGACGAAAAACCAAGATATGGAGCAGGCGGAGCAAGAATAGCTTTCCTACATCCAAAAAGCACAAACGGGGTATTGATAGAGCTTTGTGAAAGAAAGTAAGCAGGGGAGGAAATAATCTTATGTCAGTGGATAGAATAAATGATCTGCAGCAAAGGCTGGATATCATAAGAGAAGGCGGCGGCGAGGATAGAATAGCCAAGCAGCATAAATCAGGCAAGTTGACTGCAAGAGAGAGGCTTAACCTTCTCATGGATGAAGGCAGCTTCGTGGAGTTAGATGCTTTTGTTAAGCACAGATGCACTGAGTTCGGAATGGATGAAGTGGATGCGCCTGCTGAAGGTGTAATAACAGGCTATGGAACAGTAAACGGAAGATTGGTATATGCATATGCACAGGACTTCACTGTTGTGGGAGGTTCGCTTGGTGAAATGCATGCCAAGAAAATATGCAAGGTTCTTGATTTGGCCATGAAAATGGGTGCTCCCGTAGTTGGAATCAATGACTCAGGCGGAGCAAGAATACAGGAGGGTGTAGATGCACTTTCAGGCTATGGCCAGATTTTCTATAGAAATACGATAGCATCAGGAGTTATTCCTCAAATATCGGTAATAATGGGACCATGTGCCGGAGGAGCAGTTTACTCACCAGCACTTACTGACTTCATCTTCATGGTTGATAAAACCAGTCAGATGTTCATAACAGGTCCTCAGGTTATAAAGGCAGTTACGGGAGAAGAAGTTTCTGCAGAGGCACTTGGCGGAGCCATGACCCACAACAGCACAAGCGGTGTTGCACATTTTATAAGCCAGAATGAGCAAAGCTGCATAGCTGAAATAAAAAATCTTTTGAGCTACCTTCCTTCCAACAATCTTGAAACCGCACCGGTTTTCGAGTGCAGCGATGATTTAAACAGAGTGGAAGAAGCACTTAATACTATAATACCCGATAATCCTAATAAACCATATGATATGAAGGATATTATAAGAGCCGTGGTTGATAACGGTGAGTTTATGGAGGTTCAGCCATATTATGCTCAGAATATCATAACCTGCTTTGCAAGATTAAACGGTGCCAGCATTGGAATAATAGCCAATCAGCCTAAGATACTTGCTGGCTGCCTTGATATAAACGCATCGGATAAGGCAGGCAGATTTATAAGAACCTGCGATGCTTTCAATATTCCGATATTGAATCTCATAGATGTTCCGGGCTTCCTGCCTGGCACAAACCAGGAGTACGGCGGAATCATAAGACATGGAGCCAAGATGCTTTATGCATATTCTGAAGCAACTGTTCCCATAGTAAATGTAATAACACGAAAGGCATATGGAGGAGCTTATCTTGCAATGTGCAGCAAGGATTTGGGCGCAGATATGGTATTTGCATGGCCGCAAGCTGAAATTGCAGTTATGGGTCCGGACGGAGCAGCCAATATAATATTCAAAAAAGACATCGAGTCTGCAGAAAACCCTGCCGAAGCGAGAAAAGAGAAAATTCAGGAATACAGGGACAAATTTGCAACTCCTTATATAGCTGCAAGCAGGGGATATGTTGATGATGTAATAGAGCCTGCTACTACAAGAGCTAGAATAGTAAATGCCTTTGAAATGCTTGCTAGCAAGAGAGAGACCAGACCTTCCAAGAAACACGGCAATCTGCCTGTTTAGTAAGGAGGACTTTAGATGGAAAATAATGTAATGCTTTATGCTCTGTTTATAACTGCTTTGGGAATGGGTATAGTATTTGCAGTACTCATTTTACTAAGGTACATTATAGAGCTTATGAGAATAACTTTTAAACAGAATAACACAAAAAAAACTGCTGACAGTGTCAGGGTAATCAGTGAAATACCTGAATATATACCTGTTGAGCAGGCAGATAAAGCAGCTGATGATAACGAGCTTGTAGCAGTCATTACTGCTGCAGTGGCTGCTTGCCTGGGAGGTAAAAGGGACTTAGTGGTAAGAAGCATTACCAGAGTAGGCGATTCATCTCCTGTATGGGCGAGAACAGGAAGACAAGAGCAAATGTCCAATAGATTTTAGGAGGTAGTGTAATATGAGAAAGTTCATAATAAATGTAAATGGAAACAGTTATGAAGTTGAAGTAGAAGAAGTAAAGGGTGGAACAGCTTCGGCTCCTATGGCAGCACCGGCAGCTCCGGCTCCGGCTCCAAAACCGGCAGCAGCAGCTCCGGCTGCAGCACCGGCACCGGCTCCAAAACCCGCAGCAGCTCCTGTATCAGTTCCAGCAGGCGCTAATTCTGTTAATGCTCCTATGCCCGGAACCATATTGAGAGTAGATGTTGTTGCCGGTCAGACCGTAAAAAGAGGGCAGGTGCTTTGCATTCTTGAAGCAATGAAGATGGAAAATGAAATAATGTCTCCTGCTGACGGTACTGTAACATCTGTAGCAGTTCATCAAGGTGATTCGGTTAATACAGGTCAAGTGTTAGTTGTTCTTGGTTAGTAAGTAGCTTTGATTTACCGGGTATCAAATTGAATGGGGGATTTTTATGACCTTTCTGGATGAACTACTAAAGTTTTATAACAATATGGGTTTTGCGACTATCACATGGCAGCAGGCAACTATGATTATTGCATCTTGTGTACTGATGTATCTGGCTCTGAAAAAGGGTTTTGAACCGCTGCTTCTGGTACCTATAGCCTTTGGCATGCTGTTGGCTAATCTGCCGATGGCCGGATTGATGAATGGTCCTGTATATGAAACAATCATGGAGAACGGAAAGGAAGTCAAAAGGCTTCTTGACCCGGGAGGAATACTCTACTGGTTGTATCAGGGAGTCAAGCTTGGAATATATCCTCCTCTGATTTTCTTTGGAGTAGGAGCTATGACCGACTTTGGTCCGTTGATTGCCAACCCTAGAAGTATACTGCTTGGTGCGGCGGCACAGCTTGGTATTTTTATGACCTTTATCGGAGCAATAGTCTTAAACGACTTGGGTATACCCTTTACATTGAAGGAAGCGGCATCAATAGGAATAATAGGCGGGGCTGACGGACCGACGGCCATATACCTTACTTCTAAGCTTGCTCCGCATCTTCTTGGTCCCATCGCCGTAGCAGCATATTCCTATATGGCGCTTGTACCTTTGATTCAGCCTCCTATTATGAAGGCGCTTACTACTAAGAAGGAAAGAGAAGTAGTAATGGAACAGCTCAGACCTGTGTCCAAAGTAGAAAAGATCGTTTTTCCAATACTGGTTACTATAGTTGTATCAATGGTACTGCCTTCAGCAGCGGCGTTGGTTGGACTGCTTATGTTGGGTAACCTTATTAGAGAAGCAGTTGATTTGCAAAGTATACTGGGGAGACTTTCCAAGACTGCCCAAAAT
This sequence comes from Bacillota bacterium, assembly GCA_049322695.1. Taxonomy (GTDB): domain Bacteria; phylum Bacillota; class Clostridia; order Lutisporales; family Lutisporaceae; genus CALGKJ01. The sequence goes on from JBMORW010000064.1 coordinate 67,686, forward strand.
GAGCTTACAAACATAGTTGTTATATTTTTGGGTGTTACGGTAGGTGCAACAGCCAACGGGGAAGTATTCCTGAAAACGCAGACATTGGCAATAATAGTGCTTGGACTGATAGCTTTTTCCTTCGGTACAGCAGGCGGAGTACTGTTTGGTAAGCTGATGTATATTACTAGCGGCGGTAAGGTCAATCCTCTTATAGGCTCTGCAGGTGTTTCGGCGGTACCTATGGCGGCGAGAGTATCTCAAAAGGTTGGTCAGGAGGCTAACCCCAACAACTACCTTTTAATGCATGCCATGGGGCCAAACGTTGCAGGAGTTATAGGCTCTGCAGTAGCAGCAGGTGTTCTGCTTTCGATGCTGGGATAATAAGATAGATATAGGCAGGCTTCGGTCTGCCTTATTACATTTGTATGATATTCATAGATGCTAAAATTTTTAAATACAACTACTAAATGTAATAGACAGGAGTCTTGATTATGAAAGAAAAGATTTTGAGTCTTTTGAAGGAGAATACTGGAACTTTTGTGTCCGGGGAAGAATTGAGCAATATGTTCAGTGTTTCCAGGACTGCAGTATGGAAGGCTATCAATCAGTTGAAATCCATGGGCTATGAAATAGAATCGCAGACTAAAAGGGGTTACAGGCTGATAGAGAGTCCTGACTACCTGTCAGCTGCGGAGATTGACCCATTATTGACAACCTCGGTAATAGGTAAACACATAATGTATTTTGATAGTTTGGATTCAACAAACAATTATGCAAAAAAGCTGGCAGGGGAAGACTTTGAAGAAGGCACAGTTGTGATAGCTGAGATGCAGACGGCTGGCAGGGGAAGGTTGGGAAGAAGCTGGATATCACCAAGAGGGAAGGGCATATGGATGACTATAATGCTGAAGCCCGATATCAATCCGCTGTATGCTCAAAGGGTCACTTTGGTTGCAGCTTGTGCTGTTAATGATGCAATAAAAGAGATATCCGGAATAGCTTCAGGGATAAAATGGCCAAATGACATAGTGGCAAACGGGAAAAAACTATGTGGTATTCTGACGGAGATGGGAGCAGAGGTTGACGCAATAAACTATTTGATAGTCGGCATAGGTATAAATGCTAATCTGGATGATGATGATATTCCCGCTGAATTGGCAGGTGCTGCCACTTCCATAAAAATCGAGACAGGAAAGAGTATGGTGAGAAAAGAGGTTGTAGCTGCGATACTAAACAGGTTTGAAAAATACTATACTGGATTCTCCAGAAGCGGAAGTCTGGAGGACATAGTTGATATATATAAATCCAATCTGCTTCTTCTGGGCAAACAGGTAAGGGCAGTATATAAGCATGAAGAAATAACAGGAGAGGCTGTGGATATAAATGATGCCGGACAGCTTCTTTTAAGGCTGCCGGACGGTACAATCAGAGAAATCACATCTGGCGAGGTATCTGTGAGGGGCATATACGGATATGCTTGATTTTATACAATCAGGGTTATCTATGCAAAATAAAACAATAGTGATAAAATGTTAATGCAATATACAAAAGCATCATACTTCCAGCCTGCCGCTTTGGAAGTATGTTCATAATTATATTCTGCAAGCGGCAGAATGGAGGATTTTATGATATTGGTTTTTGATGTGGGAAATACTAATATTGTTATGGGTGTATATAGAAATAGAACTCTGCTGGATTTTTGGAGGTTATTCACAGATGCCAGCAAGACTGCGGATGAGTATGGAATGATTATTCACCAGCTTTTCAGGCATCATGGCTATGATGCAAATGAAGTGAAGGCAGTAGTCATCTCCTCTGTAGTACCGCCTATAATGTATACGCTTGAGCATATGACCAGAAAATATTTCAAGACTGAGCCATTGGTAATTGGTCCCGGTATAAAGACAGGAATGAATATAAAATATGACAATCCTAAGCAGCTTGGTGCAGACAGACTGGTAAATGCAGTGGCTGCATATGAACTTTACGGAGGACCGGTAATTATTGTGGACCTGGGGACAGCAACCAAGTTCTGTGCAGTATCTGAAAAGGGAGAATACCTTGGCGGGGCAATAGCTCCGGGTATAAAAATTGCATCTGAGGCGTTATTCCAAAGAACTGCGAAGCTTCCTAAAATAGAGCTGATAATGCCGGAAGCAGTCATATGCAAAAATACCGTAAGCTGCATGCAGTCAGGTATATTATTCGGACATGTAGGCCAAGTAGATTACATAGTGAGAAGGATGAAGAAGGAGCTTGGCAATGATAAGACTGTGGTAGTAGCAACAGGAGGACTATCCAAGCTTATAGCCACAGAATCAGAGACAATAGATATAGTAAACGGACTTTTGACACTGGAAGGTCTAAGAGTAATATATGAGAGGAATATCAGCTAAGCTGATATAAGCTACTGGCCTCTAGCTACTGGCTTTAGTAATGGCTTAGAAGTCTTGACTCAACCTAGTGGCTAGCAGCTAGTAGCTAGTGTCTAATACGGTGTAGCAGCAACTATAACAATTATTAGGTGATTTTTTAATGAATATTGGAAATGTAAAAATTGAAAACAACGTCTTTCTTGCTCCTATGGCTGGGGTTACGGATATGGCTTACCGGATATTGTGCAGGAGGATGGGCTGCGGGCTGACCTATACTGAAATGGTCAGTGCAAAAGGCATGCACTATAAGAGCCAGAATACTGCCGAGCTTTTAGAGCTTGCAGATATAGAAAAGCCCTCTGCTGTGCAGATTTTTGGAAGTGATCCTGATATACTGGCAGAGACTGCGAAAAAAGTTGAGGCCAGAGGGGCAGATATTATAGATATAAACATGGGCTGTCCTACACCCAAGATTGTAAAGAATGGTGATGGCTCAGCTCTTATGCTCAAGCCATACCTTGTTGAAGAAATAGTAAAAAAGGTATCAAGTGCAGTAAAGGTACCTGTTACGGTAAAAATAAGAAAGGGCTGGGACGAAAGCTCCATAAATGCCGTTGAAATAGCCGGATTAGCTGCAAAATCAGGCGCTTCTGCAGTAACTGTACATGGCAGGACAAGAGAACAGTTTTACAGCGGTAAAGCGGATTGGAATATTATTAAGAAAGTCAAGGATAATCTTTCTGTTCCCGTAATAGGAAATGGTGATGTTTTTTCACCTGAGGATGCAAAGAGAATGCTGGAGGAAACAGGCTGCGACGCTGTCATGATAGCCAGAGGTGCCGAGGGAAATCCCTGGATATTCAGAAGAACTATAGAATACCTCAAATCAGGCATACTACTGCCGGAGCCATCTTATGAGGAAAGAATCAGTACTATAATAGAGCACCTGCATCTGGCAGCCAGCTTCAAGGGTGAAAGCACAAGCGTGAAAGAGATGAGAAAGCACGCTGCCTGGTATCTGAAAGGCATGCCTAACTCTTCACACGTGAAGGTGGAAATAAATAAGCTTACCAAGGTGGAGGAGATAGAGAAGCTGCTGGGGGAGTATAAGGAGTCCATATAACTAATGGTTACGAGTTGCGAGTGTATAGGAGGGGCTTCGAAGCCCCGCTTAATCTCAAAACCCGCAACTCGTCCGCTTAGTATAAGCGGTACTCGCAACCGTAAGGCTTCGCCTTATGGCTTTATCCTGTTTCTATCTCTTGGAAACAGCGTCGCCTCTCTTACGTTTTTAAAGCCTAGAAGCTGAGCTGTCAGCCTTTCAAGTCCGATTGCAAAGCCTCCGTGGGGGGGCATACCGTATTTGAAAACATCCAGATAGCCTGTATAGCAGTCAGGGTTAAGGCCTCTTTGGGATATTGAAGACTTTAGCTGCTCGTAGCTGTGAATTCTCTGACCGCCTGTAGTAATTTCAAGGCCTCTGAAAATAAGGTCAAAGCTGTGAGTCAGCTCATTCTCTGCCGGCATGGTGTACATAGGTCGCTTAGCCCTGGGATAATGGGTAAGGAACACAAATTCACTTCCATGCTTCTCATATGCGTAGCTTGATATCAATCTCTCACCTTCAGGGTCAATATCTGAAGTTAAATCCATCTTGCCATATACCTTTTTAAGTATATGTAATGCTTCGGGCAGGGGTATGCAGGGTATTTCATCCTTTATATCAGGAAGCAGTATCTGCAGCAGCTCCAGTTCTCCATTACATTCTTCCTTAAGCTGCTTTAACATGTACTTAAGCAGTGCAGTCTCAAGCCGTATCAGATCATATTCATCTTCAATAAATCCCATTTCTACGTCCAGACTTACATATTCATTCAGATGTCTGTTTGTATCATGGCTTTCAGCCCTATATACATGGCCAATCTCAAATACTCTTTCATAGCCTGCTCCCACAAGCATTTGCTTATAAAACTGAGGACTTTGAGCAAGATACGCCTTAGAATCAAAGTATTTTATTTCAAATACCTCTGTACCTCCTTCAGTACCCTCTGAAACAATTTTTGATGTATATACCTGTGTAAAGCCGTTATTTTTGAGATAGTCTGCAAAAGCCTGTGATAATACTGCCTGAAGCTTGAATACAGCATTTACCTTGGGATTCCTGAGGCTAAGCACTCTGTTGTTTAATATGGTATCCAGACTGGCCTCCAGTTCATTTTTATTGATTTCTATGGGCAGATCATATTCAACCGCTGATATTACCTTTATTTCGGTTACAGATACCTCCAGGCTCAAGACTGTCTTTTCATTTGGCTTTACCTCACCGATAATTTCAATTACACTCTCAAGCTTTAGTCCTTTGACACTCACTACAGCCGTCTCAGCAATACACTGCACCATTCCTGTTCTGTCGCGCAGTATCAAAAATGCTATTTTGCCCAACTCTCTTATTCTGTGCAGCCAGCCTTGAAGCTTTACATGCTGCCCAATATTCCTGTTAAGCTCGTTTATCATTGTTCTTTTCATATAATACCTCCATACAGATAAAATTTTGTGAGTCTTTCAGTATATGCAGCCTTACATCTCCCTCCTGCATTCCGGACTGCAGACGAGATAAAAAATAAAAAATCCATCCCATGTAGGGACGGAAGGATCCGCGTTGCCACCCTGATTAACCTGTCGACAAAATCAAGTAATAGAGCATATACAATAAAAAATGCTCACTCCCAAAAGGAGCGAGCATAAGTTACTCACGGTACCATCCTACTTAACCTGTCAAACAGGCACTCAAATCCCTGTAACGGGGGAAACCGTCATGTCCTAGCGTTTAACGTTCAGACAAACAACTCCGGGATGTCCTTCGACAATATGCTGCTGTTCAGGCTCTCACCAACCCTGATTCGCTTTCAGAGCAAAACTGGCTACTCTTCCCATCAACGTCTGTTATTTATAATAGTTTTATTTGTAATTATATTGACCTAATTTCATTTTGTCAATATATTATGTATTGAAAGGCAATACTATGTATATATATATTTATACAGTTTCTATCAGAAAAGGATAAATCTGAACAGTAATAATATTTTTTTATATTGTGTAATAATATTTAAAGTATTAAAATAAATATGTGTACAATGTGGTGTACAAAAAATGTATGAAAATGCATATGAGGTGTAATGTATGGACCTTATAAGAATAGGAGATAAAGTATTAAGCAGGAAGAAAATCAACGAAGCCATTGATAATATTCTGACTCTCAGAGCACAGGGTATGTCTCAGGCTGATACTGGCGAGAAATTAAGTATTGAAAGAACCTTTATATCAAGACTTGAAGGTCTCGGTGAGGTAAGAAAAGGTCAGAGCATAGCAGCTGTAGGCTTTCCGATAAGAAATAAGGATGATGTCGAGAAAGTTCTGAAGAATTTTGGGGTAGACTATTACATGCTGCTTTCCGAAAAGGAGAGAAATGAATTTGCCTCTCAGGATTCCGGTTCTCAACTGATAAACAGACTTATGGAGCTCATAAACAAGTTCAGAAGCTTCGACACCGTAATAGTTATGGCTTCTGATTACAGAATCAGAATCATAAAGGATATGCTTGATAATCAAATCATAGAAATAGATATAGGCAAATCTCCTTTAAAAGAAGATGTAACTGTGGACATCGATGTTTTGACAGAGATACTTAAAATATTGAAGGGGTAGGAGAAATGAAGCATATTGTCAGTATTAGCATAGGCTCCTCCAAAAGAAATCACAGGATGGAGCTTGAAATCGCAGGAGAAAATTTCATTATAGAAAGAATAGGTACAGACGGAGATATACAAAAAGCAATAGCAATGGTGCAGGAACTGGATGGCAGGATTGATGCTTTTGGTATGGGTGGAATAGATGTATATCTGAATGCCGGCAAAAACAGATACAAGATAAAGGATGCAATGCCTATAAGAGAAGCAGCAAAGATTACACCAATGGTTGACGGCTCCGGGCTGAAGATTTCTCTGGAAAAGGAAGTGCCAAGGTTCATTGATGAAAATGTTGAAAGGCTTAATGGCAAGAAAGTGTTTGTTCTGCCTGCAATAGACAGGTACGCCATGGCAGAGGGCTTTGAAGCGCTTGGCTGTGAGCTTGTATTGGGAGATCTTATGGTGGCACTGGGAATCAATATTCCTATAAAGTCCTTAAAGACATTGGACAGAATAGCCAGCATATTTGCACCCATAGCCTGCAGGCTTCCCTTTGAAATGCTTTATCCTACTGGAAAAGAGCAAAACAATGATTCTAACAAAGCAGGGAAGATTGATAAATATTTCGAGGAAGCAGATATTATTGCCGGAGATTTTCATTATATCAGGCAGTATATGCCTGCAAATATGCATGGAAAAATGATAGTGACAAATACTGTCACTCCGGATGACATAGCTTGGATGGAAAAATGCGGTATAAGCATATTGGTAACTTCAACTCCTGACTTTGCAGGCCGTTCCTTTGGGACCAATGTCATTGAAGCGCTGCTTGTATCGTTGATAAAAAAGGATGTTGAAGCAATAACCTCCAATGATTATCTTAAGGTACTTGAAGACATCAATTTCAAGCCAAGAGTTGTTTATCTCAATAAGCAGATTAATGAGCTGGCAGCAGATATGTAAGAGCTATGAAAAACCATGAGGGCAACCTCGTGGTTATTTATTTGTCATAATCGGCATATGCATAATGTAAAACACATTTGGAGATGCATATGGATATGGTTCATAGAAGTGCAGGTATTATGCTCAGCAGTAAAGTAACAGGTCTTTTAGGTTTTTTTGCACTGCCTAAGATTGTCTATATACTGAATTTTGATTTTAGGGATCAAAATTACTCAATTTTTCTGATAGAATATCCGATATTAAATGAGAGGAAAAACAGCAAGAAGAGACTGATGTGTCTCAGAAAGCTGCTTAGTGAAAACAGAATAGAGCTGATTATGTCAAAGGATAAAATACTGTGTGACGAGCTGCACCTGAAAAAGAATGAATTCTTGGAAGAGGCTGTTGCTTTCAAAAAGTATGCTGCTGTCCGGAAGCTGTGTGAACAGACCAGTAGAAAGCTTACAAGAGGGAGCTTTGGCTTCCTTGTTGCACAATACAACCTGAAGCTGCTGGATGTAATATCTGATGACGCCTCAAATGTAATGCTGTATGAAGCAAAGGAGCTGGACAAAAAAACCAAAAACAAAATTTTCAGCGAGTTTATGGAGAAAAAGGGTATTTCCATAGTATTTAGTGGAGATGCTCAAAAGGTCATTGAAAGCTCCGACATTTTAATTGTTGATGACAAACTGGACCTTAGCAGCTACGAACATCAACTGGAGAATAAGACTATAATCAGTGAAAAAGCGGCACTGGGGTCTGCAGAAAGCATTACTGACATATTTATGTGGTTTGACGGGAAATGTGGGAATGAACAAAAAGCTGTTATTGAGCAGTATAACGATGAGTTGATTGCTATTATCAGATTTTTTAATAAAGATTTACATTATTGTGACTTTGTAAGCTGTTTTCCAATAGTTGATTACAGAGTGGAGTAAAAGGCATTGTTGACATAAGCTAAAAACGGCTGCCTGTGCAGTCATAGACTGCTGGAACGGCTGAACAGAGTAGATAAATGACACTTGACATTGCAGTAGTCCTACTTTATAATAGACAAATAAAGTCAGGAAATATTGGAAATGCACTGTAGAGCTATCAAATTATCTACAGTGTTTCTGTTAAAGCACTGATAAATTGACAGAGTAACACAGCGTATAGTTTTGAATTAAACGGTTATAATGGTATATGCTATTCAGCATAACAATATATAACGGAATAAAATTATAAACAGCACACATATTATCAATAAACAAGGAGAAACATTGATGATTATTATGCTGTAAAGGTTAAATAGCAAATTTTCAATAAAACAAAAAGTCGGGAGGCGAGCGGTTGTGAGTAAAGAAAACATACTTACACTTGAAGGTTTGGCAAAGCTTGAGGAGGAATTGGACCATTTAAAAAGCACTCGTAGGTCAGAGGTAGCTTTAAGAATCAAGCAGGCTCTTGCTTTTGGTGATATATCCGAAAACTCAGAGTATGATGAAGCCAAGAATGAGCAGGCATTCGTTGAAGGCAGGATAGCACAAATCGAGAATATATTAAGAACAGCAAAGGTTATAGATGAGGATGATATAAAAACTGATATGGTCAGTGTCGGCTCAAAGGTGCTGCTTAAGGACATAGAGTTCAATGACGAGGTAGAGTACGTTATAGTAGGCTCTGCTGAAGCAGATCCGATCAACCTTAAGATTTCAAATGAGTCACCGGTAGGCAAGGCTTTAATAGGCAAAGCTGTAGGCAGTGTAGTGGATATAATAGTCCCTGACGGTGTCATAAAATATGAAATTCTGGAGATAAGAAAATAGGGGGAAGCATTATGACAAATGACGAGCTCAATTTGAGCGAACAACAGCAGATAAGAAGAGAGAAGCTGGAAAAGCTTAAAGAGATGGGTAAAAACCCTTTCGAAATTTTGAAATATGATGTAACTCACCATACCAGCGATATAAAGGATAACTTTGAAGAAATGGAAGGTAAGGATGTATCAATTGCCGGCAGAATAATGTCCTTCAGAGATATGGGCAAAGCATCCTTCTGTGATATTCAGGATAGAAACGGCAGATTGCAGACATATATAAAGCAGGATGAAATAGGCGAAAGCGAATATGAAATCTTTAAAACCTATGATATAGGTGATATAGTCGGTATAAAGGGCTATGTCTTCAGAACCAGGAGAGGAGAGATTTCCGTCCATGTAAAGGAGATCAAGCTTCTCTGCAAATCACTTCAGCCTTTGCCTGAGAAATGGCATGGACTGAAGGATCCTGACCTGAGATACAGACAGAGATATGTTGACCTTATAGTTAATCCTGAAGTTAGAGATACTTTCATAAAGAGAACAAAAATAATTGCGGGCATAAGAAGATTTCTGGATGAAAGAGGATATCTGGAGGTTGAGACTCCAATATTGTCAACTATCGCCAGCGGTGCAGCCGCAAGACCGTTTTTGACGCACAGCAATGCACTGAACATAGACCTGTACCTTAGAATAGCTACGGAGCTATATTTAAAAAGACTTATAGTCGGCGGCTTTGAGAAGGTATATGACATGGGCAAGAACTTCAGAAATGAAGGAATTGATATTAGACACAACCCGGAATTTACTATGATAGAGCTTTATGAAGCCTATACCGATTATCACGGTATGATGGAGCTTATGGAAAACATGATATCCAGGGTATGCTATGAGGTTAACGGAACTACCAAGGTAGTTTATCAGGGAACGGAAATAGATTTTGCTCCCCCTTGGAGAAGACTCACAATGGTAGATGCTGTTAAAGAGTATGCAGGTGTGGACTTCAATGAAATAAAGAGTGATGAAGAGGCAAGAGAAGTTGCCGTTAGGCTGAAGGTATTGGATGAGCTTAAGAAAAAGCTTAAGGACTGTACTAAGGGTGATATACTTAATGCATGCTTTGAGGCATATGCAGAAAAGCATCTTATACAACCAACCTTCCTGATGGATTATCCGGTGGAAATCTCTCCCTTAACAAAGAAAAAGAATGATGATCCGACAATGACAGAAAGATTCGAAGCTTTTTGCTATGGAAGAGAAATAGGAAATGCATATTCAGAGCTTAACGATCCTATCGACCAGAGAGAAAGATTTGAGCAGCAGGCTAGAGAGAAAGAACTGGGCGATGATGAAGCCTATGCTATGGATGAAGATTTCATGAACTCACTTGAGATAGGTATGCCTCCTACAGGAGGTCTGGGAATAGGTATTGACAGAATAGTAATGTTCCTGACTGATTCATACTCAATAAGAGATGTAATACTATTCCCGACAATGAAGCCAATAGTATAATATGAGCCTGATATCGATTAATCGGTATCAGGCTTTGTTTTAAGTACTATTGTAATAAAGCCGATATATTACATATAAATCTTTGATATGGGGAGGTGAGCGGCGATGTTCAAGATACTTTTGGCTGATTCGGACAAAAACAACAGAAAACGCATCAGGGACTATATAACTGCATCCAAGCTTGACTTCAGGGTTGTTAAAGAAGCAGATGACGGCAAGCAGGCATTTGAAGCATTGGAGAAGTCAGAAATAGACTTGATCATATGCGAGCTCAGACTGCCTATTTTGTCAGGCTATCACCTTTTTAAAAAGGTGCTGTACAGCCGCCCCAATACAAAGGTGATAATATACTGCAACTATGATGAGTATCAGCATGTTCAGAAGGCGCAGCAGGAGGGGCTTCTGGATTATATCTTCAAGCCGGTAAAGCAGCAGGAGCTGGAGCAGAGCTTAATACAGGCCAAACAGGTGCTGGAGGACCAAATGAAAAAGAGTGAGAGCGAAAAGCTGGTACAGGAAGAATACAGGCATCTGCTTCCTCTTTTCAAGGATAGATTTCTTATCAATCTTATACATGGCCATCTGGAAAATGAAAGCTTTATAGAAAACAGTCTTTATAACTTCGGTATAAAGCTGAGCAGGGGTTATACCGTAATGATAGTGAAGATTGATCACTATGATAAGCTTTCATTGGTATTTGATGAAAGCGAGAAGGAAATATTCATATTCAGACTTGCGACTAAAATACAGGAAGCCCTGGAGCAAAAGGGTAACGGTGTCGCATTTATCAATAATTATGATGAGCTGTCTATAATACTTGGTGGCGGATTAAATGCAGCAGAAGCAGCTGCGCTTGCTGAGGAGCTGAGGCAGCTTGCGAAGCTGGAAACTGTAACAACTGTTACAATAGGCATTGGCAGGATGCAAGAAAGCTCCTCGGATATCAATACATCCTACAGACAAGCCAAGGCTGCCTTGAGACACAATTTTTACATAGGTGCTAACTCCGTGATACATATTGATTACGTAGAACCTGAAAACAAAATAACCTATAAGTACCCTATAAAAAAGGAAGAGCTGATAGTGTATGAAGCTGTAATAGGCAATCGTCAGAAGGCTGTAAAGCTTGCACAGGAGCTTCAATCTTCCCTTGAAGCCTTTGAGGCATTACCTGAAAGACTGATACACAAAATATTACTGAATATTGTTGTATCAATCAGCAGGTACGCTACAGAGCAGGAGGTCAATCTTGAGGAGCTGCTGTCCAAACACTTTTCGGTCAGGGATTTAATGCAAAAGGCCAGTCTTAAAGAGGCATTCTCATATTTTATAGATATACTGGTGCATATCTGTGATTATGTAGAACAGCAGAGGAGCAAAAAGGGAAATGAACTGTTTAGCAATGCAAAGAGACTTGTTGAGGAAAGATATTTTGAGAACTTGAATCTGTCGAAAGCTGCCATTAAGCTTCAAGTGCCATTTAGCTATCTGGATAAGCAGTTCAAAGAAAAAGAAGGTGTATCCTTTATGGAGTATTTCAATAAATACAGACTGAATAAAGCAAAAGAGCTGCTTTTAGAAACAAGTCTCAGCGATGAGGAAATAGCCTTGAAGGTAGGCTACAGAGACGGCAAGTACTTTGAGTATATATTCATGCAGAATGAAGGAATAAGCACATTTGATTTTCGAAATGTCAACAAAGGAAGCAAATATCTCGGGAAGGTCAACAGTCCATATGTATAAATGTGTATACTGAATATTTGACAGCTGACATATAAAGCCTGGAAAAAGAACAAGGTAAGCTTGTTCTTTTTCCAGGCTTATAGCTTTTTCAATTACGTATTGCTTATATTATTCCTCTACAAGTGCCACTGCACGTATTGGCGAGCCCGAACCATCCCTTATCTTCAGAGGAAGTCCGATGTATATAAAGCGTTTATTAACTACCTTATCGAGATTGCATAGGTTTTCTGTATTTGTGATGTCATATTTACCACATATGTAGTGTCCTGAAAAATCAATATCCTCAGGATGGTCTATTGCAGGTGCATCCACACCTATATTGACTACTCCCTGCTTTGCAAGCCATTCGGCTGCCTCCATATTCAGACCGCTGTAGGTGGTTTGCCACCTGTCTGTTCCGAAGCTCCTGTCATAATGCCCAGTATACAAAAGCACTATATCTCCCTTTTCTATGGTCAGCCCTGACTTCCTAACTGCCTGTTCAAGGTCTCTTGGAGTTATATATCTTGTAGGAGGTACATTACTTAGATCAATGCAAATTGCACTTCCCCAGAAATAGTTCAAGGGCATCTTATCTATAGTAGCCCCGCTGGGCTTGTATTCCCATACTGCGTCACAGTGGGTTCCGCCATGCTCACTTATCAGAAGGTTTCTTGCGGAGAAGCCTAAAGTCTTGCTGCCTGTCTTTTTCATGTTTTCTTCATGGGTCATATTTGTCATGATAAAGGTATTTTGGTGCATCGGAAATACCGACATTCCCTGGAATATTTCCTGTGAAAGATCAATAAGCTTTAGAGCCATAACTATCTCTCCTTATGTATATAAATATTCACTTATTCTTATAGAATATAGTATATCATATCAAAAACAGTAAATGGTAGCAAATATTATTGTTAAAACTGCACAAAATCTGATGCTGTAAGGAAAAAAACTTTGTAATTCGTTATGAGATATACATAAAGAATATGCTGTTTTCATATATTTTGTTGTAAATTCACAATAAGAATATTTTTAATAATAATACAACAATTTAAATAATTATGGTAAAATGGTTATACGGGTAAAAGTGGGTTGTCTTAAGCACAGCCGGTAACACAATAATATAACGGGAGGGGAAGTATGAATATATATAAACAGACAAAATCAGACTTAAGCGGGGGATAAAACTCAGGAACAAATATCAAATAACAAGTATAAGAAGACAGATTACAGATAAAAGTTTGGGGATACGGGTTGAGGGTTGCGAGAAAAACTTAAAAGTCGGACTGAACCTCGAAACTCGTAACTCGAACGCTTAGTATAAGCGTACTCGTAACTAATATAATGATTGGAGGCTTGTCTGATGAAATATGATGTTATAGTAAAAAATGCCAGAATACCTATGATGAATGGTAATGATACAATAATGACCAATATCCTTATAAAGGATGAGAAAATCTCTGGTTTTTTAGTAGACGTAACAGGTTTGGATGCAGAAAAAACTATAGATGCTGAAGGCAATCTTGTATTGCCCGGCTGCATTGACTCTCATACACACTATATGGATCCTGGCTTTACTCATAGAGAAACCTTCCTTACAGGAACAAGCCAAGCTGCTGCCGGCGGCGTTACAACAATAATAGATATGCCTTGCTGTTCCTTTCCAAGATCAGTAAGATGTGTAAGCTCTCTTAACGACAAGCTTGCTGCAGTAGCGCCACAGGCAATTGTTGATTATTGCATGTGGGGCGGTGCAACAGGTGAGGATGTAAGAGAAGGCAATCTTCATAATGTGAAAGAACAGGCTGATGCAGGTGTTGTGGCCTTCAAGGTATATATGACTCCATCAGTTCCGACTTTTAATAGAGTTACTGACGCTGAAATGCATGAGGTTTTCAAGGTAGTTGCAGAAACAGGGCTTGCAGTAGGAGTACACGCAGAGAACTTTGCTATGTGCGATTATTATGTTAAGAAGTATCAGCAGGAAGGCAGAATGGATGGACCTGCTTGGTCAGAGGCAAGACTTGAGCTTGCAGAAAAGGCAGCTATTCAGCTTGGTATAGCCTTCTCAGAGGAGACAGGTGCAAGATACCACGTTGTACATATGAGTACTGGCGTTGGAGCAAGGCTTATAGGTGAAGCCAAGAAGAGAGGTTTGAAAGTGACATCGGAGGTATGCCCTCATTATTTAGTGCTGAATGCTCCTGAAGCTATGACTGAATACGGTGCATTTGCAAAGATTGCTCCTCCACTGCGTACAAAGCAGGATAATTTAGAGCTTTGGGAAGGGCTTGCAAACGGAAGTGTTGATTTTGTGGCAACTGACCATGCTCCCTATAAAATACAGGCAAATAAGGACAATGATGATGCTGCAGTAGAGAAGGATGCTCCTGGAATGAACATTTGGACAGCTTTCCCAGGCATAGCAGGAACTGAAACCATGGTAAACATACTAGTGAGTGAAGGTCTCAATAAAGGCAGATTGACCCTTGAAAGACTTGTTGAGGTACTTAGCAAGAATGCAGCTATACACTATGGTATATTCCCTAAGAAAGGTTCTATGGCTATAGGCTCAGATGCTGACCTTACAATAGTTGACCTCAAAAAGGAATGGACTATTAATAAGGATGTATCCTTCATGAAGAACAAATATACACCACTGCATGGCTTGAAGCTTACAGGTAAGGTTGTTAAGACTCTTGTCCGTGGAGCTCTCGTATATGAAGAAGGCAAGGATGAGGTTCAGGGCAAGATAATGGTTAAGCCCGGCTATGGTCAGTTTGTTAAGAGACAAAGCGTCCAGGAGCTTGACAGAAAGATAAAATTTGATAATTACAAAGCTATAGGTGCAGACTTCTTTAATCATGTTCACAGAAGAAATGTTAATAATAAGATAGACTAATTGGTAGGTATAAGAATGCTTATCGGGAGAACGCATCAGTTGGAGCTTGGTGCGTTCTCTAAGTAGGTTTTGCCGAATTTAGTCCTGAGAGGAGAGATATAATGTCAAGATATGGAATACTTGTTATAGATATGCTGAATGATTTTGTAGGCGAAAAAGCGCCTTTGAGATGTCCCGGCGGAGAGCTTATAGTTCCAAACCTGCAGAAGCTTTTCAAATGGGTTAGGGATAGAAGGGCAGCAGGTAAGAATGATGTTGAAATAATTCACATACAAGAAGCTCACAGAAAGAACGATGCTGACTTCAGGGTGAGACCTGTGCATGCCGTCAAGGGAACATGGGGCTCAGACTTCATACCTGAGCTTTATCCTCAAGAGGATGAGTATATAGTTCAGAAAAGAAGACACAGCGGCTTCCAGCATACAGACCTTGACCTTTATCTGAAGGAAGAGAATATAGATACAGTTGTAGTTACAGGAGTATGGACAAATGTATGTGTCAGATCCACAGCTGCAGATGCTCTTGCTAATGCTTACAGAGTTATTACTCTAAGCGACGGTGTTCATTCGAAGAACGAAGAAATGCATCAGCATGGATTGGTAGACCTAAGAATATTCACTAAGGTTATGACTATAGATGAGTTTGTCCAGGATATAGATAAGGGTCTTGACCCATGGGTAGGCGGCGGAGACAGGGAAAACAAGGTAGAGTAACTGTGCTTACTGCTCCTTAAGGAGGACAAACGATGAAAATAATAGTAGGTATAACAGGAGGCAGCGGGGCCATATATTCGGTTGCTTTACTGCAGGCTATGAAGCAGCTTGGTATAGAAGCTCACTTAGTAATGTCACATATGGGAGAAAAGGTACTGGAGCACGAATGCGGGTTTACCAGGGAAGAAATATCCCCATATACTTCACGCATATATGACAACAAGAATCTGTTTGCGCCGATTGCCAGCGGAACCTTTAAAACGGATGGCATGATTATTGTGCCGTGTTCCATGAAAACACTGGCAGCAGTAGCAGCTGGATACTCCGACGGACTGCTGACCAGAAGTGCGGATGTGACTCTCAAGGAAGGCAGAAAGCTTGTTATAGTGCCCAGAGAAACACCCTTGAGTCAGATACATCTGGAAAATATGCTTAAGCTATCCCGTATGGGAGTAACAATAATGCCGGCTTCTCCCGGCTTCTACAATCATCCGCAGAGCATTGCCGATATAGTCGGCTCCATGACGGGTAAAATGCTGGATGCATTCAATATTGAGCATAATATTAGTGGAAGATGGGGTGAAGACATATGATGACAGGGGGTGAAGGTTTGGAAAAACAATCCCTAAGAGCATATATGAAAAGATTGGAAGACAACAATCAGCTGCTGGTGTGCGAGAAGGAGGTCAACCCAAAGTTTGACATGGGTGCACTGGTCAGGAAGTTTAACGGTACCAGAGCGATGCTTTTTAAAAGGCCCAAGGGCTATAGCATGCCTGCAGTAGCCGGAATATGCGGCTGTAGAACCAGATATGCAGAGCTTTTAGAAGTTCCAAGTGATCAGCTGATTTTTCCGTTGACAGAGGCAGTTGCCAATCCACAGCCTTATAAGGTCGTGTCAGGAGGCCCCGTCAAGGAGAATATTATTAAAAGAGGAATAGATGTTAAAAAGATGTTTCCTGTGCCTACCTTTCATGAGAAGGATTCAAATCCCTTTATTACGGCGGGTATTGTGGCAGTAAAGGACAGTACTACAGGTAAAACCCATACCTCAGTAAGAAGACTGCAGGTTTTGGGAGGAAATAAGCTGAGCGTACTCATAGAATCCCCCTTACTCATGGATCAGGGAGCGGAGTTTGACAGAAATAACAAGCCTATGGAGATAGCAGTGATATTGGGCTATGACCCCATATTCATGGTAGCTTCACAGGTGAATTCACAGATATATGGTTTGGATAAATACGAGGTGGACAGTGCACTTCGAGGAGAGCCATTGGAGCTAGTAAAATGCGAGACAGTTGATCTTTTGGTGCCTGCTTATGCTGAAATAGTTATAGAAGGCATAATACCTCCAAAGGTAAGAGAAAAAGAAGGACCCTTTGGTGAGATGGCAGGCTATTATGGAGGAGGCAATATGCAGCCTGTTATGGAGATAAGCTGTATAACCCATAGGAATAATCCTATATTCCAGTTCAACTTTCCATCCAGCTCCGAACATGTTCTGCCCAATGGATTGATGAGGGAGATGCATTTATACTGGCAGGTAAAGAATATGGTACCTTCAGTAAAGGCAGTGCATCTGCCTACAGTGGGAGGCTGCAGATTCCATGCAATTGTATCCATCAAGAAGACCAGTGAGGGAGACGGCAAGAGTGCTATAATTGCTGCACTGGCAAGTAATAAGGATGTCAAACATGTGGTTATTGTTGATCATGATGTGGATATATTTAATCCCAGAGATGTTGAGTGGGCAATTGCTACCAGAGTTCAAGCAGACCAGGATATAGTGATAATACCGGGAGCAAAGGGCTCACCCTTGGAACCTACTCACGAGCTTAGAGGTGTAACTGCCAAGCTGGGAATAGACGCAACAGCACCACTAGGATCGCTGGAAGGTAAGTTTGAAAGAACTAAAATACCCGGTAGCGAGAAAATAAATCTCAGGGATTATTTCCCCGGACTTGAAGGGTAGGTGCTGATGAATTATGATTAAGAAGGCACTGGGAATGGTAGAGACAAGAGGACTGGTAGCTGCCGTGCAGGCATCTGATGCAATGGTAAAGGCAGCTAATGTAGAAATAGTAAGGTTTAAGATAGTAGGCTCAGGGATGGTGGCAGTCATGGTGGATGGTGATGTAGCCTCCGTGCAGTCTGCTGTAGATATAGGAGCTAACTCCTGTGGGAAGCTGGGAGAGCTTATTGCTCATACTGTAATACCCAGACCTCATGAGGAAGTCCTCAAGTTCATCACAATGATGGACTTATACTAGGGAGGCGGCATAAATGGCTAATCCTTTAATGAAGACTATGCTTAATAATATACTGGTGAAGGAAGGCAGAAAAATACCTGACCAGACGGTAAATATAAAAAATACCGCTTACGGCAGTCCGGTACATCTGAAGGAAGAGCAGCAAAGCTTTTTGATACTGAATGTACTCAAGGATAAAAACAGGACTGCTGATGGTTATAAAACGACATACTCAAATTCAAATCGTGGAATGGTTACACTAGATAGTTTACGATTAAAGAAGAATAAGTAATTGTGTATTATAAGCTACTAGCTACTAGCTTCTGGCTGTGGTATAGGGTAATTACTTCGAAGTTCCACTTGGAGCTAGAAGCTAGTGGCTAGCAGCTAGTAGCGAAGTGGACTTGAAAAGGAGTTTTCGATTATGAATGGAGCACTGGGTTTAATAGAAGTTATCGGTATGGCAACTGCTGTTTCTGCTTTGGATGCTGCCTGCAAAAACGCTGATGTGAAGCTGGTGGGCTGCAATAAAGTAATCGGTGCAGGCAAATCAATAAGTGTGACCATACAGATTGCAGGACAGGTTGCAGCTGTCAGATCTGCAGTAGATGCGGGAGTAGAGGCTGCCAACAAGGTAGGAAAAGTACTGGCTCATCATGTTATGCCAAGACCTCATGAAGAGCTGGAGAAGCTTATATTCGGCTTCAATGCGGCAGTACAGAAGAAGCAGGAGGCAAAAGCCAAGACTTCTGATAAAAATTCTCAAAGCCAAAGTTAAAATTAAAATATAAGAATTTAAGGAGGAAACACAATGAGTGGAGAAGCATTAGGTTTAATAGAAACTAAAGGTCTGGTAGGCGCTATAGAGGCTGCAGATGCAATGGTAAAGGCTGCAAATGTAACTATCGAGGGCTTTGAAAAGATAGGCTTCGGTTTGGTTACTGTAATGGTCAGAGGGGATGTAGGAGCTGTAAAGGCTGCTACCGAGGTTGGTGCAGAAGCTGCAAGAGCAGTAGGCGAATTGTTCTCAGTTCATGTAATTCCAAGACCACATGCAGAAGTTGAAAGAGTTATATTAAAGAGCCAGAAGTAATAACTAAAACATGATATAGAGTTCTTCTTATGAAGAACTCTATATCGACATTAATTATAGATATGGGGGTATTCCCATGAAGGATAAAAAGCTATTTGCAAATGAAATACTGCTTGAGCTCTCAAGTAGAATGAGCGGTAGAAAAGCCATGATAAATATAAACAGGGATATGACGACCCTTGAAAATCTTCTTAAGAGGCAGACAAAGACGGATACTCAAAAAGCTGTCTTATGGGAACGCAGCTCAAGTAATGATTCAAAGAAACAAGTTATAACAGTTAAGGATTTAGAGAAGCTGAAGGATATTGATGTATTAAAGATAAATCCCGGAGACATAATAACACCTTCAGCCAAGGATTTTCTGAAAAAGAAAAGGATTAAGCTGGAATTAAGATAGAATACAACTCACAGCCTGTTTGCGGCCAGTTTGAGCTGATATAAATAATTTACAAAGGTGGTATGAGCAAATGCTAATAGGAAAAGTAATCGGCACGGTTATAGCCACAAGAAAGGATGAGGCTCTGGTAGGAGCTAAGCTCCTTATAACACAACCCCTTGATATGCAGGGAAAAGAAAAGGACAGTCCTATCATTGCGGTAGATACTGTAGGGGCAGGCGTTGGTGAAGTAGTGATATATGTAAGCGGCAGTGTGGCTCCCTTTGCAGTACGCAAGCACGAAGTACCCGTAGATGCAGCAATAGTAGGGATAGTCGATAAAATAGACTTGCAGCAGTAAAAAGTTGCGAGACTCACTTTGAACAGCTATCGCAGTTCTAAGTGAGCGAGTTGCGAGCAGCAAAAGCGATGCTTCGAAGCTTTTTCTCAATCCCGTAACTCGAAACCCGTAACCCGAAACTGAAAAACAAGGAGGTCTCAACTTGAAGGCGGAAAGTATTAAAAAGGCTATTGTATATAGAAAGCTGATCGATCACCTTATGAGTGATGACGGTTATGCGGATGTCGTACTGTACGGCGGAAACGTGATAAACGTCATAACCAGAGAAATATATACGGCTGATGTTGCGATAAAGGACAAGTATATAATGCTTGTAGGTGATTGCTCATCCTTGATTGGAGACAAGACACTTACTATTGATGTCAGAGGAAAATATATATCGCCTGGCTTTATAGATTCCCATATGCACTTTGAAAGCAGTATGCTCACTATATCTGAGTTTTCAAGGCTGTCTATTCCGTCAGGAACTACCACTCTAGTGGCTGACCCTCACGAAATAGGAAATGCACTTGGTGTAACGGGCATGAAGGCAATGGCAGATGAGGCAGTGAAAATGCCCAACCATGTGTATCTGGTGGTACCGGCGCTTACCCCTGACTGTCCTGAGCTGGAAACAGCGGGCTACGATGTTAACTCAAAGCACATGGAGGAGCTTCTGAACTATAACGGCATAATAGGGATAGGTGAGCTTCAGGGCTTCAGCAATGCAAAGAACGTATACAAGCATACACCTGAAGTAATAGATGATCTGGTTGCATCCACTACCTATGCCGTAGAGAACAATAAGGTAGTGGACGGTAATGCTCCGGAGCTTTTTGGTAAGGAGCTTGCTGCGCATATTATCTGCACGGGAGGTAAATGCTCCTGTCACGAAACCACCACAAAGGAAGAATGCATTGAAAAGCTAAGGCAGGGCATGTATGTGTTCATGAGAGAAGGTTCAACCCAGAAAAACATGGCTGAATGCATAAAGGCAGTGACAGAAGAAGGGCTAGACTCAAGGAGGCTTATACTGGCCACAGACGATATGCTATCTGAGGATCTTGTGAAGCTCGGGCATATGAATGAAATAGTTAGAAGGACCATTGCTCAGGGAGTTGAGCCTGTTCAGGCTATACAAATGGTTACTATCAATCCTGCTGAGTATTTCGGACTCAGGAATGTAGGTGCCCTGACTCCCGGAAGGCTGGCAGACATAGCAGTAATAGATGATTTGCATCAGATGTCAGTAATTGCCGTATTTATAGACGGCAGACTGGCTGCAAACGGCGGTGAGCTTTTGGTGGAAATACCTAAGTACATATATCCGGAGGAAACCAAAAACTCAGTGAAGTGCGGCTTTGTAAGCCCGGAACAACTGGAAATACGCTCGGAAAAAAACTCAGTAACAGCAAGGTGCATCGGGCTCATACCCGACCAGAATCTTTCCGATGCCATAGAGGAGCAGCTAAAGGTCGTCAAGGGCAAGGTGGAATGTGATATAACAAAGGATATAGCATATATTATATGTGTAGAGAGATATGGCAGAAGCGGAAACATAGGCAAAGCCTTTGTCAAGGGCTTTGGCTTCAGGGAGGGAGCCTTCGCTGAAAGTGTAGCCCACGATACCCATAATATTGTAGCTGCAGGCACCAATGAAAAGGATATAGCTGCTGCCATAAACAGAGTAATAGAAATGAACGGCGGGCTCGCTGTTGCAAAAAACGGCAGAGTAATTAATGAGATGAGACTTCCTGTTGGTGGATTGATTACGGATGAGTTAGACGGAATAGGCTTAAACAATAAAATGGAAGAAATACACAGAACGGTTAAGGAAGAGCTGGGAGTCAAGGTACATGCACCCTTCATGCATCTGTCCTTCCTGGCGCTGTCAACCAGCCCAAAGTGGAAAATTACCGACAAGGGACTTGTGGATGTTAATAACTACAAGGTTTTGAGCCCAATTGCGGATTGATTTTGTCACGGAAAATATTGTAATGCAAGTGTCAAAAAGTACCAAAGTGTCTTGCTTGCTGTAAATGAATTCTTTAACAAGACACTAGCAATACTATTATAATTAATCCATATCTTGTTAAGGAGGTGAAACCGGAAAACTAATCAATCACAATACTAGATATTTAAGGGAGGTAATGGTGTGAATTCAAAGGCAAACACAGGAATGTTGGAAAAGTTGTTTAGAATCAGTGAAAACAAAAGCTCAGTAAGAACAGAGGTAATTGCTGGTATTACAACCTTTATGACTATGGCTTACATAATCATAGTAAACCCGCAAATACTCAGCACAACAGGAATGAATTTCGGCGCACTTATTACGGCTACATGCTTGGCAGCAGGTTTTACTACAATACTAATGGCATTTATGGCTAACTATCCTTTTGCTTTGGCTCCCGGTATGGGACTTAATGCTTTCTTCGCATTTACCGTTGCAGTTAAATATGGCTGGGAATTAGCTCTTACAGCTGTATTTGTAGAAGGTATAATATTTATAATAATGTCATTCCTCAAAGTCAGAGAAGCAATACTTGATGCTATACCGTTGAATCTGAAATATGCAGTTAGTGCAGGTATAGGTCTGTTCATAGCATTTATAGGCTTTGTAAACGCAGGTATAGTAATACCTAATCAAGGAACACCTGTAACTCTTGGTAATATGACAAGTCCTGGCGTGGTACTCGCTCTTATCGGTCTTGCAATAACAGGTGCCTTGCTTCATTATAAGGTCAAGGGCTCATTATTTATTGGTATACTTGCCACTACAGTAATAGGCTTCTTCTTTGGAGTTACAAAGCTGCCTACAAGTATAATCCAAACACCTCCGTCAATTGCTGAAATAGCTTTGGCACCATTTAATGTAGGCTGGTCTAATATTTTTACATTCGACTTCATAGTAGTAATATTCTCCTTCTTGTTTGTTGATGTATTTGATACAGTTGGTACGGTTATAGGTGTTTCCTCAAAGGCAAACATGCTTGACAAGGACGGAAAGCTTCCAAGAGCAAGCCAGGTGCTTTTAGTAGACGCTATTGGTACTACAGGCGGAGCTTTACTGGGAACAAGTACAGTAACTACATATGTTGAAAGTGCTTCAGGTGTTGCAGAAGGCGGAAGAACAGGTCTTACTTCACTGGTAACAGGTGTATTATTCCTGGTTGCTCTTCTGTTCTCACCTATATTCCTAGTAATTCCTGCAGCGGCTACAGCTCCTGCGCTTATACTTGTTGGCCTTTTCATGATGGAGCCAATCCTAAAAATTAACCTCAAGGATTACACAGAAGCAATACCTGCTTTCCTAGCAATAGTTATGATGCCTTTCACATACAGCATATCTGAAGGTATAGTATTCGGTGTACTTTCATATACAGTATTGAAGGTTTTTGCCGGAAAGTTCAAGGATGTTTCTATAATAATGTACATACTATCAGTAATATTCATACTGAAGTTCATACTGTAAAAGTCAGGCTTACACGTCGCTTAGCCGGTATTCCGGCTAAGCGACGTATTATGCTTATTACAAAATATCCTTTTTTAGGATGCTTTTTAATGAGTATCATTAATAAACACAATAGGGTAGAACTATACAACAAATGAGCTTGCTCATTTATAGAATAAAAACTGAAAAGGGGGGAGGCTCATGGCGACTATTCTCATTGAGAATGGAACAGTAGTTACCATGAATCCTAAAAGAGAAATCCTTAAAGGCAGCGTCCTTATAAAGGATGACCGCATCGAGGAAATATCGCCTGACATGGGGGACGTCAAGGCAGATAAGATAATAGATGCGGCGGGTATGGCAGTTATACCGGGACTGATCCAAACCCATATACATCTGACACAATCACTATTAAGGGGTCAGGCAGATGATCTGGAGCTTCTCGACTGGCTGAAAAAGAGAGTATGGCCGCTGGAGGGCTCGCATACGGCAGAATCCAACTATTATTCTGCAAAGCTTGGTATAGCTGAGCTTTTAAAGGGCGGGACAACAGCGCTGGTAGATATGGAGACTGTACATCACACAGACGAAGCAATAAACGCAATATACGAGTCAGGTATTAGGGCAGTTACAGGCAAATGTATGATGGACTACAGCAGTGATGTTCCCAAGGGTCTTTTGGAAAACAAAGAAGACTCTGTAAGAGAAAGTGTGGAGCTTCTTAAGAAATGGCACATGAAGGACGGTGGAAGGATAAAGTATGCTTTTACACCGCGCTTTGTAGTGTCCTGTACTGAAGAACTGCTGATAGAAGTAGCAAAGCTTGCTAAAGAATACGACGTAATGGTGCATACACATGCATCAGAAAACCGTGGAGAAATAGAGTTTGTAGAAAAAGACAGAGGTATGAGAAATGTTAAGTATCTGCAAAGAATCGGCCTTACAGGACCCAACCTGATACTTGCACACTGCATTTGGCTTGATGATGAGGAAATGAAGATACTTGCCGATACAGGAACAAAGATATCCCACTGTCCAAGCTCAAATATGAAACTTGCATCAGGCATAGCAAAAATACCTGAACTCCTGGAAATGGGAGCCTTTGTATCAATAGGAGCAGACGGTGCACCCTGCAACAACAATCTGGACATGTTCAGAGAGATGCGCAATGCAGCCATGATACAGAAGGTACGTCTGCTTAGCCCGACTGCAATGCCTGCTGAAAGGGTGTTTGAGCTGGCAACCCTTGGCGGAGCTAAAGCTATGGGATTGGAGAATGAGACAGGCAGTCTGGAAAGGGGCAAGAAGGCGGATATAGCGATAGTTAATTTGGATAACCTGTATTCCACACCAACTGCAGAGGTGGATATAATGTCACAGCTGGTGTATGCAGTAGGAGCACAGGATGTAGTAACCACCATTGTAAACGGAAAGGTGCTTATGGAAAACAGAAAGCTTACAACGCTGGATGAGAGAGAAATAAAGGATAACTGCAACAGACTTATAAAAAATCAAATACAAAGAAGCGGAATTTCTCGATAAACCAGCCTTATGGCTGGTTTTGTAAAAAGGGGGATAAAAATGAATATCAAGGTATATGCACCTGTTTCCCTGCAGGAGGCTGTTGAGCTTTTTCGGCAGGAGGGGGGAAAGGTACTAGCAGGTGGAACCGACCTAATAATAGAGCTTCGGAAGGAAAAGCTTATGCTCCAATATCTCCTGGATCTGAGCTATATTGCTGAGCTGAAGGGCATAACAATAACAGATACAGAGGTAGTGCTTGGTGCTATGACAACCTTTTCCGATATAGTCAGCAATGAATATATAAAGCAGAATATACCTGCGTTATGGGAATGCGCATCCAAGGTAGGTGCCTGTCAGATACAGAACAGAGCTACAATAGGAGGCAATATCTGCAATGCTGCAGCTGCGGCAGACAGCATACCTGTACTTCTGTCTTTGGGTGCAGTATGCGTGATAATCGGTTGCAGTGGTGAAAGAGTTCTGCCTATTGACGAATTTGTATTGGGCAGCAGCAAAAACGGCCTTATAAAAGGAGAGCTGTTGAAGTCGATAGTGTTCCCTAAACCAGCAGAGTATGAGTATAACAGCTTTTCTAAGCTTGGAAAGAGAAATGCTTTGGCCATATCCACAATAGTATGTGCCATAAGATTTAAGGCAGAAGAAGGCAGGATATCAGACATCGCAGTATGCACCGGAAGTCTGGGCTCAAAGGCTGCCAGAGAGCGGGGAGTGGAAATGTACCTGACAGGCAAAATACTTCCGGACATAGATATACAGAAAGCTGCTGATATACTTTCAACTGAGGTAGAGGAACGATTAAAGACCAGAGCTTCCATAGTATACAAGAAGCATGCAGTAAAGGGAGTATTCAAGGAAGCTTTAGAAAAGTGCATAGAGAGCTATGGCTCTTCCATGCGGTAAAGGAAGTGATGCATATGGAAAATATAAAAGAAAAGATATGCTTTAGCTTGAATAATAAAGATATAGAGGTAATGGCAGACCCAAGCATGAGACTTATAGACCTTCTGAGGGATGTAATAGGACTGACAGGCACCAAGGAAGGCTGTGGTGAGGGTGAATGCGGTGCATGTACTGTCATAATTGACGGTATGACAGCAAACTCCTGTCTGGTGCTCGCTTCACAGATAAGGGGCAGGAAGGTGCTGACTATAGAAGGGTTGGAGAATGGAGATAAGCTGCACCCCATACAGCAGGCATTTATAGATGTGGGAGCTGTGCAATGCGGCTTCTGCACACCGGGTATGGTACTGTCAGCGAAGGCCCTGTTGGATAAAAAGCCTGAGCCTGATACACAGGCTATAAAAACGGCAATATCAGGCAATCTTTGCAGATGTACTGGCTACAAAAAGATAGAAAAGGCCATAGAGCTCGCAGCAGACTACCTGAAGAAGGATGGTGAAGAATGATGGAAAAGTTCCGAACCATTGGCAAAAACGAGCTAAGAGTAGATGCCAGAGACAAAGTCTCAGGAAAAGCATTGTATCCAGCTGACATATATATGGAAAATATGGCTTACGGATATACCATAAGATCGGTTAAACCTCATGCAGAGCTTAAGGTTGACAAGAGCAGGGCGCTATCATTTCCGGGCGTACTCCATGTATTTACTGCAGAGGATGTACCCGGCAAAAACCATCATGGTGTGCTCTTTAAGGACCATGAGGTGTTCTGCAGCCACAAGACCATACGTATAGGTGAGCCCATAGCCTTTGTAGTGGCGGAGTCTATGGAAGCAGCCAGAGAAGCGGCAAAGCTGGTAGAAATAGAGTACAAGGAGCTGCCTGCTGTGTTTGACCCTGTGGAGGCTATGAAGGAAGATGCTCCCAAAATACATGGCGACAGCAATATAATATATCATTATAAGCTACGCAAGGGAGATATAGACAAAGCCTTTGCTGAATGTGAAGTGATAGTGGAGAATACCTATGAAACCTCCATGGTGGATCACGTGTTTTTGCAGCCGGAAGCGGGAGTTTCATATATTGAAGAGGACGGTACCATAACTATTATAGTTGCAACTCAGTACCCTCACTATGACAGGGAGGAAGTAGCTGAGGCACTTGGGCTTCCTCATGAAAAGATAAGAATATTGACGGCAGCTGTAGGCGGAGCCTTTGGCGGTAGAGAGGACATAACCGTACAGATACATCTGGCTCTGGCAGCCATAAAGCTTAACAGACCCATAAAAACCATCTATACAAGAGAAGAGTCATTTCAGGCACATTCCAAAAGACATCCAATGCTTATGAAATTCAGGACAGGAGCATTGAAGGACGGAACTCTGCATGCTATGGAGGCAGAGATCATAGGGGATTCCGGTGCACATGCCTCCTGGGCCATAAATGTTTTAAGAAAAGCGGGAGTACATGCCACAGGTCCTTACTGCATACCTAATGTCAAGGTGGACAGCTATGCAGTATATACCAACAATCCCTTTACAGGAGCCATGAGAGGCTTCGGAGCGGCACAGGTGCCTATGGCATATGAGCAGCAGGTAGACGAAATAGCCAGACGTTTAAATATCAACCCGGTTGAAATACGATTGAAGAACTGCTTCAGGCCGGGAAGCGAGACTGCCACAGGGCAGGTATTGGAAGAATCAGTTCCTCTGGCAGAAACCATAATCAAAGCTGCAAAAGAAGCAGGCTTCGAGTTCCATGAGGGGGTGCGGTAATGAAAAAGAGAGGTAAGGGAATAGCATCAATATTCTATGGAACAGGCTATGGCAACGGCTTTCCTGATGTATCCAATGCTCGCGCCGAGCTCAGGGAGGATGGCAGAATATATGTATATGCAGGAGCTACAGAGGTAGGACAGGGAGCAAAGACTGCACTCAGCCAGATAGCAGCAGAGGCTATGGGTGTAAGCCTGGAAGAAATAATACTTATAAATGAAGACACCAGCAAAACACCCGACTCAGGTACGGCAGCGGCCAGCAGGCAGACCTACAACACAGGCAACGGCATCAGAATTGCTTGTGAAAGCCTTAAGCAGGAGCTGCTTGAACTGGCAAAGGAAATGCTGGGCACCAACAGCACTGCAGGCTTACGCATAATAAGTGGTGCAGTTGAAGTAAGAGGTTTGCCGGACAAGAAAGCCACTTTTATAGAGCTTTATAAAGAAGCATTAAAAACAAACAGAAGTCTGAAGATAGACAGGACCTTTACTGCCCACAGTGTGAGGATGGATGATGAAACAGGACAGGGAGCGCCTTACTGGCCTTATACCTTTGCTACCTATTGTGTTGAGGTAGAGGTAGACACGGAAACAGGCAAGGTGGATGTACTCAAGGCTGTATGTGCACAGGATGTAGGCAGAGCTGTCAACCCAACTCTTATAGAGGGACAGATAGAAGGCGGCTTTGCGATGGGGATGAGCTGGACACTGTATGAGGATCTGGGTCTTAAAGACGGCAGAATCAAAAACGATAATTTCTCAAACTATATTATACCTACATCTTTGGATATGCCAGAGATAAAGAATATTATCATAGAAGATCCGGAATCCACAGCACCCTTTGGGGCAAAGGGAATAGGGGAGCCGGTTATGCTTGCAGCCATGCCTGCAATACTCAATGCAATATATGATGCAACGGGAGTGAGGGTTACAAAGCTTCCGGCAAGCCCGCAGGAAATTGTAAGGCTGATAAATGAAAAGTAATGTTTACTTTAAGGAGGTGTCTTAGTGAGAGATATCATAATGGCAATGATAGACGTTGCCACCGGCAGAATGAAGGCACAGCTTGTTTTCAAGAATATTAATCTAATAAATGTATTTACCGGAGAGATATATAAGACTGATGTAGCAGTACATGACGGTTATATAGCGGGCATCGGAGAATATCAAGGTGCCGTAGAGCTGGATATGGAGGGCAAATACCTTTGTCCCGGCTTTATAGATGGACACGTGCACATAGAATCCTCTCTTGTTACTCCGGGAGAGTTTGCCAAGGCAGTAGTTGCACGCGGTACAACTGCAGTAATAGCTGACCCTCATGAAATAGCCAATGTAAAGGGTATATCAGGTATCAAGTATATGATAGAGGGAGCGGAAAATATTCCGCTGGATGTGCACATAATGCTTCCATCCTGCGTACCTGCCACACCCTTTGAAAATGCAGGCAGTGTACTTAAGGCAGAGGACCTTCTGGAGCTCATCAACCATCCGAGAGTATTGGGCTTGGGAGAGCTGATGGATTTTCCGAATATCATAGGCTGTGAAAAATCCGTCATAAATAAGATAGTAATGGCAAAGAACATGCACAAATACATGGATGGTCATGCGCCTGGCATAAGCGGCAAGGACCTCAACGGCTACATACTACCGGGTGTAAGAACAGAGCATGAATGCTCCACTGCAGAGGAAGCCATGGAAAGGCTGAGACTGGGCATGCATATCATGTTCAGGGAGGGCTCGGCAGCACGCAATGTTGTAGGTCTGATACCTGCACTCAACGACAGTACCTTCAGCAGATGCATGTTCTGTACTGATGACAGGCATCCTGAGGATATATTGGTAGACGGTCACATAGACAACAACATCAGGGTTGCAATAAAGCATGGTATAGACCCTGTAAAGGCTATACAGATGGCAACAATAAACGCTGCCCGCTGCTATAACCTTGACAATGTGGGAGGCATTGCACCAGGCTACAAAGCCAACCTGGTAGTACTCAATAACCTGGAAAATGTAGAGGTTTATCAGGTCTATAAAAAAGGCAGGCTGGTAGCCCAGGAAGGCAAAGCGTTATTTGAAATAAAGAGTATTAATGACTCCAGAATGCGAAACTCAGTCAATATCAAGCCGCTTGCCGATAACTGCTTTGATTTCAAGCATTTCAATGATACTATGAGAGTCATTGGTCTCATACCTCACTCTCTGGTAACCAATGACCTTAAGCTTGAGGTAATAAGGAGGGACAGAGGTTACTATACCAAGGATGGTGAGCAGCTCTTAAAGCTGGCAGTAATAGAAAGACATCATGCCACAGGCAACACAGGGCTTGCCCTTGTAAAAGGGATGGGACTAAAAAACGGAGCCATTGCTTCATCGGTAGCCCATGATTCACACAATATAGTAGTTATAGGAGACAATGATGAGGATATGAAGCTTGCTGTGCAGCATCTCCAGCAAATAGGAGGAGGTATAGCAATAGCTGCACAGGGTGAAATAAAAGACTCCCTGGTGCTGCCTATAGCTGGGCTCATGAGTGACAAATCCCTGGAAGAAGTACAGGATAAGCTGGAAGCAATGTTGAAGGTAGCCTACGGCATGGGAATATCCAGAGACTATGACCCATTCATGACACTGGCATTCCTTGCACTGCCTGTTATACCTGAGCTGAAGCTTACCGACCTAGGTCTATTTGATGTAGTAAACTTCAAATTTGTAGAACAAAGATAATACAACAGCTGTTCATGATAGTTTTATATGGGAGGCATTCTCCCATGTAAAACTATTTTTAATCTGACAGTTAAATATGTTATTATAATACAGTACAATAAATTTACAAACTCAGGAATCATCTGGGGGCGTATATTTTTTGTTTGCTATAAGGAATATATTTTGGAGGTAAAGGGATGAATCTGGAATTACTTAGACAGGACATTGCTAAAAAGCAGAAGAAAGGCTTACACTTCATATTGGCTTCGATTATAATCTGGGCAGCGCTTTTATATGTTCATTCTACATCACTGCCAATATTAACAAAGAACTTCTATACCTTCTGCTGTACAGCACCCTTGGTGCCCCTGGCATTTCTGATTTCTAAGCTTATTAAGGTGGAGTTTTCAAATAAAGATAACCCACTATCAAATCTGGGTATATTGTTTTCAACGAATCAGCTGCTTTATTTGTTGATTGCCATGTGGGTATACTCTGCTGTTCCTGAGAAAATGCTGATGGTGATAACCATGATATTTGGTGCTCACTTGCTGCCCTATGGCTGGCTCTACAAATCAAAAAGCTATATCGCATTTTCTGTAACAGTACCAATATTGGCATTGGTTATCGGGCATAGATATGAGACATATGTTCTTGCCCTTGTAATGCTAGCAGTTGAAGTGATATTCAGCTGTATACTATATATTGAGAATAAGAGAATGAACTGATTATTTGAATAATAAAGAAATGTTTGCTTCTGCTTAATCAGATGGGGAATAACCTTATCTGATTATTTTTTGTGCGAAAAAACTCGAAAAATGTCAAACGATTGTTGCTATTATAAGCATAATTATAGTTAAATATTATGAGTAAATAATGTATAATTATGTAAGCAACAGTGACTTGGTGGAAGGAGGTATACAATGTCTATATCGGTTTTTAAAAAGAATGATGAAGAATTGATACTGTCCTTTATATATGATGAAGAATATGTTCAGAAAATCAGAACTATAAGAGGCAGACAATGGGATCCTCGAAACAAAGTCTGGACAATCCCAAACAGCAAAGATTCACTGAACCAATTGACAAAACTTTTTGGGGCAAACCAGGTAATATTCAGAAAGAGTACAAGCAAAGAAGCTTCAGATAATCATTCAGATGCAAATGGCTGGGAAAAGGCATTATTGGACGAAATGAAAAGCAAGCTCATACTTAAGGGTTACAGCTTCAGAACCAGGGATGCATACATAGGGCACATATCAAGGCTAGTTTCTCATTTTGCTGCTCATCCTCATGAACTTAACAGTACTCACATAGATAGTTATCTTGTGACCTTACTGGATATAAAAGAGGATTCTCATTCTTATGTCAATCAAGCTGTAAGTGCCATAAAATTTCTATACAGACATGTGTTGAACAGAGGTGATGTGGTAGTAAAACTTTCAAGGCCGAAAAGAGAGAAAAAGCTTCCTGAAGTCTTAAGTCGTGAAGAAGTGGTACAGATTCTGAATGGCACTGAAAATCTTAAGCATAGAGCAATGCTTTACCTAACTTATTCCGCCGGATTAAGAGTGGGAGAGCTTGTAAGATTGAGAGTTACCGATATTGATAGCAAAAGAAATATGATTCACATAGTACAGGGGAAAGGAAAAAAGGACAGGTATACATTGCTGTCTCAAACATCCTTAGAGATTCTTAGACAATATGTAAAAAAGTACAGACCTGACGAGTGGCTCTTTCCAAGCCAGGATTACAAAGGACATCTGACAGAACGTACAGCCCAAAGAGTATTTGAAAACGCAAAAAAAGCAGTAGGAATAAAAAAAGATGTATCAATACACACGCTTAGGCATTCTTTTGCAACGCACTTGTTGGAAAACGGTGTTGATCTAAGATATATCCAAGAGCTTCTCGGGCATGTAAACAGCAGTACGACTGAAATATACACTCATGTCTCAGAGAAGAACATCAGGCAGATTCAAAGTCCACTGGATAGACTTATCAGCATTACGGAACTGAAAAAAGGCGACTAATCACACATAGGCATTACATACACATAGAGATTTACATTAACGACACAACGTCGGATACAACACAATTTATTATGTATTTGCGACATTTAGTCACAAATACATACGTTAGGCGCAATTTGGCGTTTCTTCCGGGCATCCATGCCCGGTTTTATAAGCACATATGAAAGAATTACTATATCAAGGGAGAATATATATGAAGATAGTTGGTATGAATTTTAGTTCGCGCAAGGATGGGAATTGTTTCGACTGCGTAGATTATTGTCTCAAGCAATATGAAAAGCTGGGACATCATACTGAAGTGCTTAACTTTTTCGATTATCAAATAACACCATGTGGATTATGTGGATATCAATGCTTTCAGAAAGAACAATGTATCAAAGCTGATGATGCCAGTAAACTTTTTGAGAAGTTAATTGATTCGGATATTATAATAAGTGCAATTCCAACATTTAGAGGTCATTTAGCATCATCATACTTTATTTTATCTGAGAGAGGACAAGGGGTCTTTAGGAAGTCATTTGATTATGACAAGGATTATCTAAGAAAGATAAATCTAATTGTGATAGGAAACTTATCATCTGGTGCTGATATGGCACTCCATGAAGCATTTTATGACTTTACCAATAAGGATTTTTATCCAGAGAGTGTATTATTATCTTCGAGAGAGTATGGTAGAAGGTCAATTAAGGGTGATTTAATTGAAGATGAATTAGTAAGAAATAAGTTAGATAAGTATGTGAACACTATGATAAGTAAATATATTTAAGAAGTTGGCATCCATGCCAACCGCTGAAGCTAGGGTCGCCAAACTGCGCCTAACAATGCATTTGCGCTGACGGGCAGAAGTAAGTGCAAGCCAGTATGCGCACTTGCCACACTCCGCTCACTAACCGAGTCGGACTGATTTCACTAAGAGCATGTGAACGAGCTCTAAGTTCAATCAGTCCTGTAAGTTCGCAGGCGTCGCAAACGCGCACCGTTCTACGAAAGATGATGCATATTGCCGGGCGTCCTGCCCGGATTTGTTTAGGTTTAGCGTTGTAGTATGTTTTTACTCATTAGTAGAATATGACGAAGTACTTATTATTTATATTTTGTACGTATAACGTACACGAATGGAGGAATAAACTTGGTTGAACTTTGGGATATATTAGATAAAAACGGTAATGTAACAGGACGTGTTCACGAGCGTGGCAAGCCCATGAACAAAGGCGAATTTCACCTTGAGGTTTATGTTTGGATTGAGAATGACAACGGTGAATACCTTATATCGCAAAGGTCGCCGAACAAGACGTTCCCAAATATGTGGGAATGTACGGGTGGAAATGCGGTTGCGGGCGATGATAGCTTGACTACGGCATTGAAAGAAGCAAAAGAAGAATTAGGTATTATTCTTGAGCCGCAGAACGGACGAATGATTAAACATCACTTACCGTGTAGCGACGTTGAATGTCGCGGTTTGGCTGATGTTTGGTTATTTCGGCAAAATGTAGACATATCAACCGTAATTCTTGCTCCTGATGAAACCTGCAATGCAATGTGGGCAAGCCGTGATGAAATTAACCGTATGATTGACGAGGGAACATTCACAACATGGGAACAATATACATACATTGACGAATTGTTTGAGGAAATTAAAATGGATTGATGGATTGCACACAGTATAAGCATTTTTAGTACCAAACTACGCACAACATTTATAAATTGCGAATTATAGGAGTTCTTAAGGCCGCAGCGTCCTTGCTGCTCTTGCTTTGCGGGGCATCATCCTTCGTAGAACAATGCATTCACGCTGTCGGGTGGAAGATGTAGAAGCAAGTAGCATCCGCACTACCACACTCCCTTCGCTAACCTAGACGGATTTGTCTTCGTTAAGAATTGCAGAAGCAACACTAAGACTCAGACAAATCCTGTAAGCTCAGGGGCGTCGTAGATGCGCACCGTTAGGTGACATCGGATGAGTTGTCCGCTCGTCCATGCGCGGTTTATAATTTCCATATAGAGTAAATATCCACATAAATGATATAATATACTTATGAACATATAAGGTGGTGGAACTAATGAAATGGGATGAAGTAAGAAAGATCTATCCAGATAAGTTTGTTAAGCTTCAAGTCCTTGAGTCACATATTGAGAATAACATTAGGTACATTGATGATATGGCAGTAATAAAAGCATATGAAGATGAAAAAGAAGCAACAAGAGAATTAGTGCGTGCTAAAGATGATATTATTGTTTTTCATACAGGAAAAGAAAAGATTGAAATCGAAATTAAGAATATCTTTGGATTTCGAGGTGCGATCTAATGAAAGTTGAATTAAGGGATGGTCTCATATTTACATCTATGCAGATTACATTCAGAGGTATATCCAAAGATATAGATAATATTGTAATTGACACTGGAGCAGCAGAATCAATAATATCACCGGATGTAGTAGAAGATATTGGAATATTTGCTGAACCTCATGATAGTGTCAATTCATTCTATGGAGTAGGTGGAAGTTTGCACAATTTTTTCTCTAAAAGCATTGAAACGGCTATGCTTGGTGATGTTAGTATCGGAGAAATCAAGATGGATTTTGGTGTTATTGACCCAAGAGGGTGAATAAATGGACTGTTAGGTCTTGATTTGCTAATGAAAGTTGGAGCAATAATTGATTTAAATGAGATGTCTTTGAAAGTTAGTGTTTAGGAGCCGCCGTCCTTGGTGGCTTCTGAATTATGGGTCATCCGACGATCACCTAACAATGCATCTACGTTGACAGCATAAAGCACACACCCTTCGCTAACCGAGAGTAAGCTCAGGGGCGTCGTGAATGCGTGACGTTATAAGAAATGGGTCGCAGAGACCGCCACGTCCTGTGGCGGATTGTATAAGTTTTTCTCTGAAGTTGCATAACAGTTTAATGTTATGCAGTATTGTTAATTTATATAATGCACGTATTTTAATGAATTAGGATGGGGTTGATAATTTGAACAAAGATAGAAATTGGACTGTATTGTTTGTAGGAGGGCCTTCGGGTACTGGAAAATCAAGACTTGCTTATGAAATAGCTAACTTTTATGGTGTAAATGTTTTGGAAGCAGATGATATTTACTTATCTATAAAATCAGTCACGACGAAGGAAAATTTCCCGGCAATACATTATTGGGATACGGGTATAGACTGGAAAAACATTGGAGTTAGTGACAATGTAAACTGGCTTATAGATGTTAGCAAAGAAATGGCACCTGTATTAAAAAAGCTTGCGAACAGGCATATTGAAGATAAATTACCTATCATTATTGAGGGCGATTTTATTTTTCCCGAACTTACTGTATCATTTGATAATCCAGATATAAAATCAATTTTCATACAGGAATCAGATAAAAATCAAATATTACAGAATTATTTATCAAGAGAAGGTGGAGCTTTACAAGACTATAGAGCAGATATCAGTGTCGCATATGGTAAATGGCTATCAGGTTACTGTAAAAAATTGGGAGTTAAAGTAATTGATTCAAGACCGTGGAATACAGTATTAGAAAGGACTATAGAAAGTTTATTGTAGCTTTGAAATAAGCATTTTCAGTACCAATACTGCTGCACAATGTTTATAAAATGCTATATAGATATTTTAAAGGTCGCAGCGTCCATGCTGCTCTTGTCTCTGTGGGACGCCCCATATCTTA
This sequence comes from Bacillota bacterium, assembly GCA_049322695.1. GTDB lineage: Bacteria > Bacillota > Clostridia > Lutisporales > Lutisporaceae > CALGKJ01. The sequence continues at coordinate 103,462 of JBMORW010000064.1, forward strand.
TAACAATGCATCAACGCGGTCGAGACAAGCCACAACCTCTTCGCTAACCGAGACGCCTTTTGATAATTCAAGATAAGAGCTATCTAAGAATTCTTAAAAGGCTGTAAGCTCAGGGGTGTCGTAGAAGCAGGACGTTATGTGACATGTGGCAGATTGTTTACCCGGTCGTCCTGACCTCGCTTACTAGAGCGTTTGCTAAAGAAGAAAGCTGTACTTGCGTTTACCCGATATTATACGTCTAATTTCAACTATATCTTCTATTACTACATAAAACACTAAATGGTTTTCTACAATAAGTACTCTATAGCCCAGCCTTTGAAGTCTTATATCTTTTGGTACTACACCCATGTATGGAAAGTATTCCAGTTTTGAGATAGTTTCATCTACTTTATCAACAAAGTTTTTTGCTGATTGCGAACTATCATTCTTGATATAATCGACTATATCATTTAAGTCATTGACAGCACTAGGTGAATATTCAATATTATATCTTTTTTCCATTGATAGTCTCCCTTAAGTCTCTCATCAGGTTTTTGTGCGAGACCCTTGGTGAAGCTGATTTACTTTCAGCCTCTGCTTCTGACAGCTTTTGGTACAGTTCAATTAGTGCTTGTTGTTTCTCATAGAGGGCAATACTCATGACGACAAGGTCACCTTGACCATTCTTTGTTATAAATACAGGCTCTGATTCTGAATGACAAATATCAGCTATGTCATTGAAGTTATTTCGAAGATCCGAGATTGGTCTAATAATCGGCATATAACTCACTCCTTAAAATTATCATAATTATGATAATATTATATCACGATTATGATAATTATATAAGTGCAATTTTATTAAGGCGCCGCGTCCATGCGGCTATGCCGTTGAAGCCTCCACACGACACATAACAATGCATCTACGCTGTCGGGTTTTACCACATCCCCTTCGCTAACCGAGAGTAAGCTCAGGGGTGTCGTAGATGTGGAGCGTTATATGCAATATGGCAAGTTGTCGGGCATCCATTCCCGAATTTCTTATAGAAAGCCTACGCAGAGCTGTATTCTCAAACCAGATAGTTAATGTATAACTTTCTATTATATATGTTCTTTCTATTTTACTATCTCGATTTTTTTATACTATAAGTGTATAAGTGTTCCAAAGCAATAAAGTGAGGTAACGATTTATGAGCAAGAATAAATATGAAAGCTATAAAAGAATTCACAATTATGAGAATCCTTCAGAGATCGAGAAAGGTAAGATAAAGAAGGAAATCACTAATTACACAAAATACGCTACAAAGAGTAAAGAAGTAAGTAAAAAGATTTTAAAGGATTTTTCTGCATGTGATGATGAGATACTTGACAAATATGATGAGTTCAATCAGACAGCAGAAAAAGAAATTAGGAATGCAAAAGTGCACAAAACTAGGCTGAAAGTACTTTCTAAGAAGGAAGATTTTATATAGATAATCTAGACCATAAACACGTGGCATTTCTAAAGGGGTTGCCGTCCATGGCAACCTCTGAACAAGAAGTCGTCATACTGCAGATAACAATGCATCTACGTGGACAGCACAAGGCACAGCCCCTTCATTAACCGAGAGTAAGCTCAGGGGTGTCGTAGACGCGTGACATTATACGCAATGTGGCGTATCTTCCCGCCCTCCATGGCGGGTTTATAAACTTGGAGGTCTTGTATGAGAGATATTATTCTAATAGGCCCAGTTGGGGTAGGAAAAAGTACAATTGCAAAGTTGCTTTCACAAAAACTTGAGATGTCACTATGTTCGCTTGATGATATTCGATGGACTTACTACAAAGAGATAGGGTTTAGCAATTTGAAGCAGAATTTTATATTCTTTACTTCTGGAGTAAAGGGCGTATATAAGTATTGGAAGAAATATGAGGCGCATGCAGTAAAACGAGTTTTAGAATCATACGGCGATTGTGTTTTTGATTTTGGTGCAGGTCACTCAGTATATGAAGATGAAGAACTATTTCAGAAAGTTAAAAATGTACTTGAGCCATATGACAATATAATACTACTTTTACCTTGTGATGATATAGTAAAGTCAATGGAGATTCTGAATAAAAGAAATAAATGTGTACTCAATGAACACTTTTTAACACACTATTCAAATAGAAAATTGGCAAAATTCATTGTCTACACAAATGGAAAAACAGAAGAAGATGTAAGTAATGAAATAATTGAAATGATATCAAAATGATGATCTCGCTTAAAGTGGCTGACCTTCTTGTCAGCCGCTGAAGCTAGGGCACCGTACTGTGTATAGCAATGCATCTACGCTGTTGGGTTGCACCACAGCACCTTCGTTAACTGAGAGTAAGTTAGGGGCGTCGTGAATGTGTGACGTTATATAAAATTCCCTACATTTGTCGCGACATCGTATCGCGTTTTGTCAGGGCAATAACTTAAGGTTATATAAATTCAAGGGGAGGAAAATGTTATGGAAAGAATAACAATGTGTGGTTACAGATGTGATTTATGTAAGGCGTTTGCTCCCAACATTAAGAAGGAAGATCAAAGGGAGCAACTGAGCAACATCTGGAATAAATATTACGAGCTAAACATTTCACCAGAAAACATATACTGTGATGGTTGCAGATGCAATAAAGAGAACGCAAAGAGGATAGATATGAGTTGTCCCGTTCGGAAATGCGTAATAGATAGAAATATTCACAGTTGTGGAGATTGTGACGATTTACCATGCAATACCTTCGAAGAAAGAAAAGGACTTTCAATTGATGAGGCAAAAGAGAAATTAGGAAGTGAGTTCTGTATATCTGAGTATAATGATTTTTTACTTGCATATGACAATTTTACTAGAATTGAAAAGTATCGAAAGAATAAGCAAGTTAAGTAATTATGAGGGTCGGACGTCCGTGCTCGACTCTGGCTTCGCGGGGCAGGGAACTTTACATAACAATGCACCTATGCTGGCGAAGACATATCCTGTAAAGCTCAGGGGAGTCGTAGATGCGAACCGTTATTGGAAAGATGGGGCCAAAAGCCGTGCATCCTTGCACGGTATGTATAAGAATGACGTTGGAGAATTTATTAAGTACGTGATATTTGAAACTACAAGCTTGAGATTATTTATATAGTGTACAGGAGGATAAATATGAGCAAATCACTTGGTGAGATGACAAATGAAGAATTGTGGCAATTGTTTCCGATAATTCTTGAAGAACACAATCCTGCATGGAAAGAAAGATATATTGAAGAAAAATCTATATTAGAAAAAGTGATTGGCAAATCAAATATCAAACAGATTGACCATATAGGCAGTACTTCAATCCCAAATATAATTGCCAAACCTACCGTTGATATTTTGCTTCAAATTAATGATGATACAGACATTGAACAGCTCTTTAACAATATGGACGCTGCTGGATATGAGTGTAATAAAATTCCTAAAAACCCTGCTCCCCATTTAACCTTCCTAAAAGGCTATACCCAACGAGGATTTGAAGGTCAAGTATTCCATATCCATGTTCGTTATAGCGGAGATTGGGATGAACTATATTTTAGAGACTATTTAATAAAACATCCAGATGTCGCTGATGAATATGGTAAGCTAAAGCTTGAGTTGAAACCTCAATTTGAGCATGATAGAGATGGGTATACATATGCAAAAACTGATTTTGTAAAAAAGATAAATTGCTTAGCACGACAAGAATTACAGAATAAATAACCCTTGAAATATAAGCATTATACGAAGTAAAGTTGGTTCGTTATACTTATATGTCGTGAAATAAGTGGTTTGCGGAGAGAAGTTTAAGGGGCTCCCATCCGTGGTCGCCTCTGAATCACTAGGCCTCATCCATCAGATAACAATGCATCTACGCTGTCGGGTTTTACCACATCCCCTTCGCTAACCGAGTCAGCATCTTAGAACCTAAGAGCTCGTGAACTCGCACTAAGGCTCTAAGACACTTGTAAGCTCAGGGGCGTCGTAGCTGCGCGACGTTATATGAAAGGTGGAGCAATTGTCGCGCCGTCCTGTTGCGTTTAGAAAGAATATCGCTGTAAGCTATTTTATGCAAGAATAAGCAAAGTAGGGAGGTACAATGAAGAATATTAATAGAACAGTATCAATAATTATATTAATAATAATAATTATAGTTATATATGGATGCGTGCCAAAAACAAAAAATAGTGATTATCCCATAGCAATAATGTGGGGGAATAGTGTTTACGGACTATCTATAGAAGAGGTTTATGATGAAAATCTGGCAGAGCAAATTGGAGAAGTAATACGTGTTAAAGAACCAATGCCAGAAAAGAACGGAGATGCAAATTTTATACCTATTGGGAGTAAAGTTTTTAGAATTAAAAGTATAGATATAAAAGATGCAATAGCAGTTGAAAAAAATGGTACTACTTACAAAGCTACAATTTTACAAAATCACAGGGAATGAATCCTTATATTACATATATGTATTAGGCGTATTAATATAGGATGCTGCTCTTGCCTCTGCGGGGCTCGACCCTTCATATAAAAATGCATCTACGCTGTCAGTAAAAGACACATCCCCTTTGTTAACCGAGTTAGTCGCTGCATTAGTCCACCCAAAGGGTACCCGGGCATCAGCAAATCCTTGTAAGTTCGCGTGCGTCGCAAACACGCACCGTTATATGTAATAGTGGGCAAAGACCGCGCATCCTTGAGCGGATTTAGTCTGGGATGTTTCAGAAGAAGAAATAAAAGAAATGAGGTTTTAGCTTGTATTGTATTAATAGAGATAATCTGAAGAAAGCATACAACAATAATGCTCACATAAGAGAAAAAAATGAGATGCAAGACTGGAAGGTAAAACCACGAGAAGTGTTCTTGCAAATCATAAAGAAAGAAGGAAAAAGCACTATTTTAGATATTGGTGCTGGGCACGGTAGAGACAGTAAATTTTTCAAGGATAGCAACTTGCAAGTAACTGCAGTTGATTTATCTGATGAGATGGTAAGACTATGTCGAGATAAAGGTATTGAAGCATATGAACTGGATTTCCATGAGCTTCATAGAATAGATAAATCTTTTGATGCAGTATGGGCTATGAATAGTCTGTTGCATGTTGAGAAGAACTATTTACCTCAAGTATTACAAGGTATAAAAGATAAATTAAAACCTTCAGGATTATTTTTCATGGGTGTATATGGTGGGGAAGATAAAGAAGGCATTTGGGAGGAAGATTTTTATTCTCCCCAAAGATTCTTCTCATTTTATACAGATGATTCTATAAAAAGAATAGTATCGGAATTTTTTGTGTTGGTAAGTTTTGAGAGGATAGAAACTGGCAGTAAATATTACTTCCAATCGATAGTGTTGAGGAAAGAGTAGTTTTTTTAGGGAGGTCGTCTTCCTTGACGGCCTTGGCTCTGCGGGACCCCCTACTGCATATGACAATGCATCTACGCTGTCGGCACAAACCCACATCCCCTTTGCTAACCTAGTCGGACATGTCTTCAACAAGTGCTGAGGGGTCAGTATTAAGATTCAGCCAAGTCCTGTAAGCTCAGGGGGGAGTCCTAGATGCGTGACGTTATGTGAAAGATGCCTCATTTTACTGTTAGGGTAGTGCTAATGAGCTTATTTATAGAGTAGAAGTAGAAAGAAGGTAAGGCATGAAAAGGAATAATATTCGAATAGCTACTTTTCTGAAGCTTTTTGTTTCATATTTCGCAGTTCTGTCAGTAATAAACTTAGTAGTTATTGTATTTAGAAGTGTGTTTGGTCTTGCTTTTTTCAGGAATTATGGGTTATACAGTTTTGCATCTTTAGTTTTTACTTCTTTCTTATATTCGTTGATAATAGTCCCCAATTTTGCATATGTAAGAAAAGTAGTAAGGATTGATAATAAATCTGTTGATTCACAGAAGTTAAAAGATGCTATGGAAAGAATGGAATGGAAAATAAAATCAGAAAGTTCTAATAGCATTATTTATGTTTCATTGTTTTCATCTGGTATTTGGAATGAGATGATTTCTATAAACTTTACTGATATGGAAATGTACATCTATGGTCCAAAAAAATTTGTGAAAAACCTTATTATTCTAGCTGGCTTTACTTACGAAGCGTATGATGTCTATATTTCTACTTAATGTAGTTAATATTAGGAATTGTTAAGGTAATGCATTAGAGAGAGGCATCCATCACATACAATGCATCTACGTGGACAGCACAAGGCACATCCCCTTTGCTAGCCGAGAGTAAGCTCAGGGGAGTCGCAGATGCGGACCGTTATACGAAAGGTTGAGCATTTTTGCGCGTCAGTGGTGCAACAGAAAGTCTGCAGTAGCAATAAAGCGAAATATTAATAGTATATACAACAAATGCGGAGGTTGAATATGAATGATAACCATATAAAAGAATTAATAGAAAATTTCAAGTTAAGAAATATTGAAGTAGAGTATTTTGAAACTTTAGAAGAGGTTAAAAAACATGTATTAAACATAATTCCTATTACATGCTCCGTTGGAATAGGGCATTCAAAAACTCTTCAGGCAATGGACATAGTGCAAAGTTTAATTATCAGGGGAAATCTTGTTTATGACAAAGAGTTAGCCAAAACGGCAGAAGAAAGAAAAACTTTGAAAAAGAAGGCGCTCTTAGCAGATTGGTATATTACTGGTTCAAATGCTGTTTCAGTAGATGGACGAATTGTTAACATTGACCATAGCGGCAATAGAGTCGCTGCAATTAGCTTTGGTCCAGACAAGGTTATAGTTATAGTAGGAAAAAACAAGATTGTAAGTACAGTTTATGATGCAATAGATAGAGCTAAAAATATATCATCACCTTTAAATGCGAAGAGAGCAGGATATAATCCTCCTTGTGTCTGCATGAAGAAATGCATAGATTGCGTTTCTAAAGATAGAGTATGTAATATTCTTTCTATAATTGAGGGTCAATCAGATAGTGATAGAATCAAGTTAATAATAGTTAATGAAGAGTATGGCTTTTAATATATATAAGCGAGGTAGCACATGAAAATAGGTTGCAATTTGTCAACAGAGTTAATGGTTTTAATTGACAAGCAAAAATTGTCAGTAGATTATGTGAAAGTTGCTTTATCTAAATTAGATGAAAAAATCCCGCTAGAATATAAGAACTATGGAATTTTATTATTGCATGGAATAGGAGTAGATGTACCACAACATACTGGTGCTGCAAATTTGGAAAATTTGGATTGGGATAGGGTTAGATACACAATAGATTTTTTCGATAGCAAGTTTATAGGGTTGCATTGTGGGGCATATATGTCTGACTGGCAAGAAGAAGAAATTACTTATGAGATGGTAAAAGAGCGTATGGGATATTGCTTAAAAGTATGGAAAAGAAATCTGACTATTGACATACTTATTGAAAATTTACCATATACACCATACTATGAAAAGAATAATTCTAGAATTATTAAACACTCAGTGTCACCTAGACTTATTAATGAATTATGCATTGAACAAGAAGTAGGGTTATTACTTGATATTGCACATGCAAAAGTATCGGCTAGCGGGCTAAGTATACCTGTAAAAGAGTATTTAGATGCATTGCCGCTTGATAGAGTAAGAGAAGTACATGTAGTGGGTACTAGAGATACAGTGGATGGATTAAGAGATAGCCATCTGGAAATGGATAAGGAAGATTATGAAATATTAGAATATGTTATTCAAAGATCTAATCCCGAAATAGTCACATTAGAGTATGGTGGTTTTGGAGAGCATTATTTATGGAGAAGTAATATTGATGCTATTGAAAGACAGTTAAAAAGAATTAGAGAAATAGTCTATAAAAATTATAAGTAATTATCATGTAGAGATTTAAAGATCGCAGCGTCCTTGCCGCTCTTGTAACTGCAGGGCTCGACCCTTCATTAACTTTGCATCTACGCGGACAGGGACAAGCTCACAACCCTTCGCTAACCGAGTCGGTTTCTGACTAGTCCATAACCCAAAGGGTCCCGGGCATAAGCAGCTCTTTGTCAGGCTCCGAGGTGTCACAATGCGGACCGTTAGGCGAAAGATAACGCAGTTTTCCGGCCGTCATTGGCCGGGTTAAGCATATTGTCAGTATAATCCAAGTGAACTAATAAATATTATGTCATCACAAATTTATAAGTCACAATATACACTTACAAGGAGAAGAATTATGAAAAAGCTTATTCTAATTTGTGGTCCAAATGGAGTGGGAAAAACTACTTTAACTATAGCACTAAATAGGAAGTTAATTAATTCTGCACTAGTTGAGCCTGAATGGTGTAGAATGATAAATCCGTTTTTTTTCAATGATGAAATTAATAACTTAAGTATTAGCAATATGACACAACTTCTACGAAGTTATTTATTGTGTTCTTCTATTGAGTATGTCATATTTAACTATGGTTTTCATGGTCCTAGGAAAATGATATATGACAAGGTTATGGAGAATCTGAAAGATATCACATTTGATTTTATACCAATAACTATAAATTGCGAAGAACAAGAGAATATTAATCGAATGATAGAAGATGAGAGAGACGAAGATAGGATTAAGAGAGCATTATCAATAAGATATATGTATGATAAATTGGAATATCCAACTATAGATACAACTAATTTAACAGTTGAAGAGACTTTAGATAAGATAATTGATATTATAAACAGTAAGCAGAAGGTTTATTAGAGAAGCTGGCGTCCATGCCAGCCGCTGAAACTAGAGCTGCTATCCGTCGCCTAACAATGCATCTACGCTGTCGGTACAATGCATATCTCCTTAGCTAACCGAGAGTAAGCATTCAGGGGCGTCGTAGATGTGGGACGTTAGGAGACAAACTAAGCATTTGGCGCGCCGTCCTAGCGCCGTTTATATGCTCGTGCACCTACGAAGAATTGTTTTGTCTAGAGGAGGTACATATATGGTTAGGCTTGAGAGAATCACGGAAGATAATTACAAAGAGTGTTTAAACCTGAAGGTAAGAGCTGATCAGGAAAGTTTTGTATCATCAAATGCTCATTCACTGGCAAAAGCTTATGTATACTATCATATTGTCACTCCTTTTGCTGTATATGAAGATGATATCATGGTAGGTTTTATGTTGATACGCTTTAATGAAAGATTCTGTAACTACTTTATATGGCAGTTTATGATAGATGAGAGGTATCAGGGTAGAGGTTATGGGAAGGAAGCGATGATTTTGGCTATTAACTGGATGAAGACTGACGAAAGGTGCAAAGAGATTGTTTTAACGTACAAAGAAGGAAATGAGTGTGCAGAGAAGTTATACACTCAACTAGGGTTTGTACGTTTGAATGATATAGAAGACGGTGAAATAGATATGGTACTAAGATATTAAGCTATATAGGGTGCTTTAGGTTTAAGGCTGCAGCGTCCTTGCTGCTCTTGGCTCTGCGGGGCTCAGTCCATCGCAGAGTGCCCTGCACTACTACACTCTGCTTACTAACCAAGCCACTACGTTGTAAGCTCGCAGGCGTCGTATAATCATGACGTTATAAGAAACGCCCAGGAAAGTGCGCTCTCCTTGGCGCATTTTTCCCAAATGATGTTTATATATGAATAAGCTTATATGCACTAATGTTGAAAAGCGTAAAGTAGAGATAATTTTTATTTTTGGAGGCGTCCATGAATGATTTAATATTGAAAAAACCTTCTAAAGCATTAGCTGATTTAATATGGGAGTATCGCCAGGAATATTTTAGGCATGGGGAAACTAATATCAATGGGAGCTGTGGAATAGCAAGCTATGACAATTTTAACGAATGGCTGGAGGTTGCACTTTCAATAGAAAAAGATAAATTGAGGAATAATGTCCATGCAAGCACTTTTTTTTCAATGAGAAAATCTGATAATAAAATAATCGGTTCTATTCAGCTCCGTCATTCACTTACGCCTGAATTAGAACAGCATGGCGGACATATCGGTTATGGCATTCGTCCGTCGGAAAGAAAAAAAGGTTATGGTAAACAACAATTATCACTTGTTTTAGATGTTGCAAGACAGATGGGAATACTCAAGGTTTTGATTACCTGTGATAAGGAAAATATCGCGTCTGCCAAAACGGCAATCAGCTGCGGCGGAAGACTTGCTGGCGAGAACATATATGACAATAAACCTCAACTGATATATTGGATTGACCTGTGAAAATAAATTTTAACAATAGCAACTCATAACTAAGCTGATACCCTATAAATATCCATTCTTTCTTAATGTGTGAAATGGAAGCACCTAAGGCCCGCGGCGTCCTTGCCGCTCTTGCCTCTGGAGACTAAGAGCTCACAAGTTCGCACAGAAGCTTCAAAAGGCTGTAAGCTCAGGGGAGTCGTAGATGCGAATCACTATATGACATCTGCTCCCATATTTTGCTTGGGTACTACTATGAAGCTATGTTTTTTTGGTATAATATACATTAGGGAGTTTGAGTCAAATGCCAGTAATTTCGAGGTTTAGTGGAATAGTTATTAAAATGCATTTTAATGTCATATGCCACTACATTTCCATGCTATTTATGGTGAATGTGTTAGAATAATTGATATTAGTTTAGCTCAGTTAATTGAAGGTGATTTACCCCTAAGTGCAAGGAAGCTAGTAATTTAGCGGACAAACTTACATAAAGAAGAACTTATTGAGATGTGGAATAGTAAGGAACTCAAGCAGTTGGAAGGATTAGAGTAAGGGTGGTTGTTATATACAAAGATTCAAGATGTCATAACGCAAGAATACTTTGCTTTAATTGTTAGATTTGACAATGGGATTCAAAAAGGTTTCATATTTTGCCAAGGCTTACAGAAATGAGGTTTGAACCTTTAAAGGATGAAGCTTTATTTAAGACTGTAAAAGTTGACCAAGGTGGATATGAAATTAGTTGGAATGATAAAGTATATCTAAGTGAATATGAGTTATGGACTTATGGTGAGATAATAGACTAGGGTCAGACTTATAGGTCTGACTTATTTTTTACACTGCATATTACATTTATTAGGGTATTCCTATAAGGTTTGGGAGCAAACGTTACATAACAATGCATCTACGTGGTCGGCACAAAGCCCACTCCCCTTCGCTAACCGAGAGTAAGCAATCCGGGGCGTCGTAGATGCGGACCGTTATAAGACATGTGGCGGATTATTTGCACGGTCGTCCTGACCTCGCTTGCAAGGGCATTTGCTAAAGCAAAAAACTATATTATAGTTCAATTAATGCCTGTTGTTTCTCATAAAGAGCTATGCCCATCACGACGAGGTCACCTTGGACATTCTTTGTAATAAACACAGGTTCAGATTCTGAATGGCAAATTTCGGCTATATCATTGAAGTTATTTCGAAGTTCAGAGATTGGTCTAATAATCGGCATATAAATCACTCCTTTGAGGTTATCATAATTATGATAATATTATATCACGGTTATGATAAATATATGAGTATAGTTTTATTAGGGTGCGCGTCTGTGCTGTTCTGCGCTGGAGCCCGCTACATAAGGATATGAGGTGACTATTTTGAATGAGAAGGATTTAAGAGTATCTGATTTGTTAAACATGTCATACACTTTATGGGAGCAACATAAACATAGTTGGTCTCCAATGGAACCTGAGTATGGCAGAAATTTTATACTATATATGATTGAAGAAATCGGAGAAACAATTGCAATAATCAAAAAGAAAGGTGAAGAAGAGATAATGAACAATCCCATTGTTAGAGAGCGGTTTATTGAAGAACTTGGGGATGTTCTAATGTATTTTACCGATGTTCTTAATAGGTTTCATATTACAGCAGAAGAATTTTCAAATGCATACAAGGATAAATATGAAGCTAATTTAAAAAGGAACTATGAAAAGCAGTATGAGGAAATTGAATAGCTGTCGTTTAGTGGCTGCAATCCTTGGCAATTTCTAAAGCTAGGGACACCACACGATATCTAACAACACATCTACTCTGTCACCACAAGGCACATTCCCTCCGGTAACCGAGAATAGCATTCAGGGGTGTTGTGAGTGCGTGACGTTATAAAATATATAGAGCATTTTCCGTGCATCCATGCATGGTTTACATAGGAGGTAACCAATTGGAGCTATTAATCATAAGACACGGGCAATCAGAAGCGGATTTGCTGGGCAGACACGAAGGGAGAGCTGATTTTTCCCTTACAGACTTGGGAGTAAAGCAAGCAGAATTACTTTCTAACTGGATACTAGAAAAGTTTCCTCCGGACTATATATTAAGCAGTACTTTGAAGAGGGCAGTAATGACTTCTGAGATTATATCAGAGAAAACTGGAGTTAGGGTTGATTACGATGATAATCTTATGGAGTTCAATAATGGTTTACTTGCTGGATTGACCTTCGAAGAGGCCAAAGTGAAATATCCGATACCAATAGAAGGGAAAAAACCACATCAAAGATACTATGAGCAAGAAACATTGATTGAGTTTAGGGCGCGAGCAGAAGCAGTATTATCAAGAGTAATGCATGAATATCCACCTGATAAACGAGTTATTATTGTTTCACATGGTGGGATGATAAACATGTTATTCAAAAGCTTTATGCAGTTACCAATGAATACGGAGTATGGTATTTATAACGGAGATACAGCTGTTCATTTATGGGTTATAAATGGAAGTAATAGATACATTGGATTCATGAACAGCAGAGAGCATCTATTATTATTGGATTAGCTGACTGACCTCCTTGTCAGCTGCTGAAACTACGCTGTCGGTACAAGACACATCCCTTTGCCAACCGAGTCGGATTGATTTCGCTAAGGATATGGCGAGCATATACTAGAGCTCAATTCAATCCTGTAGGCTCAGGGGCGTCGTAGATGCGGACCGTTATACGACATTCAGCGAGTTGCCAGGCGTTCTGCCCGGATTTTTCAGAGATTATCAAAGGAGATTGGTTTATGTTCAGATTTTTTAAATTGATCCATAAGGAAACAAAGCCATTACCACTCATTCTTATTTTATTCTACTTATGCACATGGTTTTATATGCAGTATACTCAAAGAGAGATACATTATGAATACGAAGGAGTTATGTTTCAGAAAAATAATCTAGAAGATGTAGTTCCTCTAAATATTTATATTGATGGTAAATATACGATTGATTTATTTGTGGGTAATGATGAGTTCTCAGGAAAGCTCATTATAGGTGAGTATGTTTTTGAAGAGTGCTCATTGAAATTCAACAAAAGAGGAATGGCATCTTTGGAGATGAATCCATTTGATAGAAATAGTTCAGAGTTTAATGGGATGATATTTATAAGCAGATTATTCAAAGAATTTACTATTGAAGTTTTTGAACAGGCTGACGATGGCGTATACAAGCCTAATGGAATATTAATTTCTGCGCCAAGCAAAAAAAGAAACGAAGCTGTCAGAATAGCTAATAAACTTATGGGAAGGGCATTAAGAGGATATCGAATAGACTAACATTAGATTATTAGCGTCCTTGCCAATCACTGAAGCTTGGGTCATCGAACGGCGTATAACAATGCATCTATTCTGTCACCACAAAGCATATTCCCTCCGGTAACCGAGAATAAGCATTCAGGGGTGTCGTGAGTGCGTGACGTTAGGTGACCATGCATAGAAACGCGCATCCTTGTGTGAACTATTGAAAGAAGTGTCTATGGAGATTATTTCTTGATTATTTACAAAATATGTGAAGTTAGATGAAAGATGAGGTAATTCCATGATATTATGGATTAATGGTGCTTTTGGGTCGGGAAAATCAAGTGTTGCTGAAGAGTTAAGCAGGAGCATTTCTCATTCACATGTTTATGATCCCGAACAAGTTGGCTACTTTTTATGGGACAACTTTCCTCAAGAAATGAAGAGGAAAGGCAACTTTCAACATATTCAAATATGGCGCGAGGTTAACTATAAGATTCTAAAGTATATTGATGACAATTACGATGGAATCATAATTGTACCAATGACGATTTACATCAGGCAGTATTATGATGAAATTATTAGTCGTTTAGCTAATGAAGGAATAAAAGTTCATCATTTCATTTTATGTGCAACGAAGCAAACAATCATAAATAGACTAATACACCGAGGTGAAACAGAAGATTGCTGGGCTGTACAGCACATTGACAAATGCTTAACTGCATTTGATACAGAAATAACAGAAGAAAAAATCCACACAGAGGATAGAAGCGTTAGCGATATTGTCTTGGAAATAATATCGAAAACAAGTTCATCATTATTAAGAGCAAAAAGCTGGAATGAATCAAATGTAACAAAGGACGATACTTAAATTATTTTGAAAGGTTGCTGTCATAGCGGTTTCTGAAAAATATATGGCTCAGCCCTTCATATACAATGCGCCTACGTGGACGCACAAAGCCCATTCCCTTTCTCTAACCGAGTCAGTCGCTGCATTAGCCCAACCAAAGGGTTTACGGGCATGAGCAGGGTGTTGTAGATTTTTTCTTAATTTTATATAAATTAGTGATGTGTCTAGTTATGAGTTCAAATATGCTAAGGGGGTTATTCTTATGGCAATACAGCAATTAATAAAAAAATCTGCATTATTATCAGCTGCTATGACAATAAATTGGGTAATTTTCACTGCAATTTCAATGTCGCAAATAAAACCATCTTGGTCAGATTTGGACTATTTAAAATGGGTATCAAATCCTGATGTGTTTTATACTGTTAACTATGTAAATGCAACTGTTCTAACTTTTGCTGTAGTGTGGTTATTTACATTATTATTTATGTACTTTCTTGATAAAAACAAGAAATTAGCACTGATAGGTTTAATGTTTATACCATTTTATGGTGTAATGAACATTGTTTGCTATTCCATTCAAATTACGATTGTACCTTCTATAGCTTACAATACAATTAGGACTTCAGGGGATATATTGTTTGCTATGCAACTAGTTCAGTCAAAGAGCGAATCAGTTATAGGATTTATAAATGGCCTAGCATATTCTATTCTTGGAATTCCATCTATTATATATGGGTACATGCTATTCAAAGATATTAAAAAAATATCAGGGATATTCCTACTAATAAATGGTGCATTATGTATAATTGGTATAGTTGGGTATTTAGCAAAAAATACTATATTGGCTAGTGGAGTAATGGTAGGAGGAATAGCTTTTTTGATAAGTTTAGTATTTATAATTTTTGAATTTGGGAAAAAACAAGTGATAAAGCAGAATTAATAAGAGAAGTTTAAGGAGCTGATGTCATGTCAGCCTCTGAACAAGAGGGCACGAGGCTTTACGACCCTGTTCAGGGGTGTCGTGAATGCGGACCGTTATATGACATAGGTGCAGAGACCGCCACGTCCTGTGGCAGGTTGAGCAAGTATAGCTCTGTATTTATGTGTTAGTTAAAATACGAACTAGAGATAATTTATATAACAGTGAGGTGCGTGAAATGAAAAAAAGTTTTTCTGAGGTTAAGTTATTTCAAGTGAAACCTGATAAGATGAATGATTTTGAAGCGTTGATAACGACGATAGCTGACGAGCAAAAACAGCAAATGGGTTGTATTGACATCAAATATGTCAAGCGTTTTTTTACCATTGATGGTGTCGTTAGTGGAGAACCACCGCGAGAGTTAACCAAGATTGTTAAATGTGTTAAGTACTATTCTTATTGGGAGTTCGACAGTAAGGAGAATTATGGCAAGGCGACAGAATGGTTTTTTAAAAATCATCTCAAAGATATTCAAAAGCTGCTAATTATGCCATTTGATATTAACTGCGGATATTCAATATACTAAAAAAATGTTCATTGTTCAAATTCTATATGATTGTAAATAATATTTGCAATATTTATGAAGGTATAAAGCATGTTAGCTTAAAATCAAGAACTCACAAAACTATCAGAAAATTTGCAGAGTCGGGTTGGAGTTCAATAGTTGAGCCATCAAAAGCGTTAGAAGTATTGCTAGTAAAATGTATATAATCAGAAGTTGTTTTACTACATATTTTTAGTATCGCAACATTCTTGCTGCTCTGACCTCTGTAGACACCCCACATCTTATAACAATGCATCTAAGCTGTCGGCACAAAGCCCAAATCCCATTCGCTAACAGACAGTAAGCTCGCAGGAGTCATAGACGCGGATCGTTATATGTAAGGCTGAGTATAATTGCACTGAACTTGCCCGCTTGACGACTAAAGTTTTGGAAGATAATATTCTGACATAATTAATAAACAACTGAAATACAGTAGATGTTTTTTTAGATATGATATTTCAAGGGATGTATATAAAGTCTATGTGAGATGGGAGGTGAAAGATAGCAAATGTGTAGTTTTTGGGAAAATGTGTGGGCAGAATCAGAAGCTAAAGATTATAAGAAATATATCAATTTAGGAAGCAACTATAAATTTATAGATATTTTTAAAGAGAATAATATATCCCATGTATGTGATGCAGCATGTGGATTTGGAAAGTACAGCGCTATATGTAGCAGCAATAGCTTCAAAGTAAGTGGTTTTGATATATCAGAAAGATCTGTTGATTTGACAAAAACTATGCTTGAAGACCTTAATCTACAAGTTGGCAGCTATATTGTTTGTAGTATAACTGACATTAAATATGAAGATGAATGTTTTGATGGAGTTATTGCACATGCAGTAATTGACCATCTTACATTTCAAGAAGCAAATAATGCGTTAAATGAGCTTTTCAGAATAACAAAAAAGAATGGACTTATTTACCTATCATTTGATGGGTTTGAAGATGAAGACAAGAGATTTAGATATGAAGTGCTGGAAGATGGAAGTTTCAAGTACATAGATGAGGCTAGAAGAGGCATGATTTTTAGATATTATACAAATGATGAAATACTTACATTTATTAAGGATAGAAATTTACTATACTTCTATGCAAAGCTAAATGGTGAAAGAGAAGTAATTTTGAGAAAATAATAGTTTTAAAGCTGCAGCGTCCATGCTGCTCTTGCTCTGTGGGTTGTTAAACTTCACATTACAATGTATCTGCTTATACAACACAAGGCGCATCCCTATCGCCAACCGAAAAGAGTAGTGAATGCGGACCTTTAAGCACAAATTGACAACAAGAGCAGTCATCCATGATTAAAGCTTAGTATTAAAAATAAATTTGAGGTATAAGTATGATTAATAAGTGCAGTAACATTATAGATTTGACCAGTTTTTTGGACTCTTCGAATTATATTTCACATTTAAAAGAGAATGAAACTGTTCTGATTAAGATTAATCTCGCAAGACCTCCAGAGCCGGAACATCCGCGTACAGATGCTGAGATTCTAAATAATGTAGTAACTTATTTTATAAATAAGGGGTGTGTTTGTGCTGTTGCTGAGTGTGCTGACGGATATTTGGATGATAATCTCAAGAGCATTGGGTTGGAAAGTCTTACAAAGGACCCGAGGGTTAGAATATTGGATCTGGACAAGGAAGAAGCCGACCGAGTTACTATTAATGGTGAAGAACACTATGTGCCAAAATGTCTGAAAGAATACAAACTTAGAATTGCTATACCCGCAGCTTCAAAAAGGCCAAATGCAATATTCTCAAACAATGTAAAGCTTTTTGTAGGAGCTGTACCTAGAAAAATGTACCAAATTGGTGAGACAGTGTGCTGGAGACCGAGAATACACATTGATTTGCACAAATCTGTAGCTAATGTTTACAGAGCAATAATGGAGTATGCACCATTTCACTTATTTATCAATGGTGGTAAGGCAATGCAAGAAAACTATGGTGAGTTCGACTTCGACGCAATATTAGTAGGGGACAATGGATTGGAACTTGATAAATATATTGCAGATAACATTTTTAAGATAGAAAGACCAGATTACATAAATATATTGAGTGATTTTGTATAAACTGACCTTATCAGCTGCTGGCTGTTGCATAACAAAGCATCTGCGCTGATGGCATGATACACATTCTCTTCTCTTACCGAAAGTAAGCAATTATAGGTGCCGTGAATGCGTACCGTTTACTGCATAGTGACCCCGAGTATATCATATGCCATAAGAAAAAAGGAGGAGTAAAAACATGAATAGTTCGGAAATAATGAAGTTAATTGATGAGGGAGCTAATTTTTACTGCAGGCAATTAGGTAACGCTTCCCATATGGAGTTTGTTAATAATGGCTGTTATTCCATGATTTATCCTAAAGAGGGGCAGAAGGGAGGAACATCATTATTTGATGTAACACTCGAGCATTTAAATGATGAAGAAGCTGTTCAAAAAATCAACGAAATTAAAGCTTTAGATGTACATACTTGGTGGGGATTATGTCTTTCCGACAGAATTGCTGACCTGGTTTGGGGTAAGGATAGGCCTATCTTGACTCCCGAGCAACATGAGGATGATGAAGAGCTGTATATGGCGATATTTCCTGAAGAAAAAACTGTTTATAGTAAAGCCAATGATCAAATATCTGTGAAACAAGTCTTAACTATCGATGAGTTCAGCATTTGGGCAGATATTTGTAATTCGGTTCTGCATGATGGTTATCCCATTATGCACAGGATAAATCATTTTGATATTTGCAAAAATGGGATCATGCCTTGTTATATTGGATACTATGAGGGTAAGCCAGCAGCTGTTTCTGCCATTTTAAACAACAATGGTGTTTCATCACTTGAGTTCGTAGCCACACTTGATGGCTTCAGAAAGAAAGGATTAGCACGGGCATTATGTCAGACGGCAGTTGAAGAAGCCTTTGCAAAAGGGTCAAAGATTATTACTACAAGGGCATTTGCAGATGCAAAAAATTTGTACAAATCGTTAGGCTTTAAGATTTATTACTAAAGGAATTAAGTAATTAAGGTCAATTCTATATTTTTATATATGCACATAAATGATAAGGACCTAGGGGGCTATATCTGGAGTGCTGCCGTACTAGCGGTTCCCGATTTGCGGAGTATGGTCCATTACCTGTCAACACTACTACGCCGGCGGGACAAGTACATCTCCTTTACAAACCGAACTTTCTTATTAGTATTTAGAAATTATAATATAGCCATTGATTAAAATATAGTGCTTTATAGATAGGAGAAATTATGCATCCACTATTATTCGATATAAGGAAAAGGATTGGTAGTGTTAATAATATCAATGAATGTAGTGTTATTTTGCTTCACGACTATGGTAAGCGTATTGTAGCTGAACATTCAAAACAAGTAGCAGCCGAAGCAAAACGACTTGCAATGATTTACGATGAAGATACAGACAAAGCAGAGCTTGCAGGAATATTGCATGATATTAGTGCTGTTATTCCAAATGATATCAAAATAGAAATTGCTGAAAATCTTCATTTAGATATATTACCGGAAGAAAGAGAATTTCCACTGATTATTCATCAGAAGCTATCAAAAGAAATATCAAGGCTGCTATTTGGAGTAAAAGATGAAAGTGTTATAAGTGCTATTTCTTGTCATACAACTAATTAATTGCAAGGGTGATAGTTTAGCATCAGAAGAGGAATGTTTTTCTGTTACAGAAGGAATGCATATATACGAGTTTAAATGGATAACAATCAAAGCTGCTAATGAAGAAATATTATATCCAACATTCTTTCGCTAGAATTAAAATATGAAGATATACTGTATAATTATACTATTATGTAATTGGAAAGAGGGTAAATATGGATGAAGTTATTAGAAATATTTTCAATAAGAATCAAATAGAGGAGCCTTTTGTCAAATTAACTACCTGTGGTATTGCAAATGAGATATACGCAACACAGAATTTTGTTTTAAGGATTCCTACAGATCATCCAGAAGCAATTTCTGATGCTTTTACTGAATCTGTTGCAGCTCCATTGGCTAGGTCAATTGGGATAAAAACTCCAAAATTAATCTGCTTTGATAGTTCCTATACAATTCTAAACAAGACATATTCTATCTGGGAAAGAGTTCATGGAGTAACTCTTGGTGAGATTGATAACTATCTTAACTATAATAATACATGGAAGGAAATAGGATATGAACTTGGGAAATTACATGTTAGTATAAAAAAATGTGAAGACCCGAAAGGGTGGCTTGATAATCCTGACAGAGACTACGCTAAAGATATGATAATCGAGGGTTTACTTAATAATGAAAGCAAATCCTTATATTTATTAGAACTAGTTGAAAACAAATATAAGGATCAGACTTTTACTTATGAAAAATGTTTTGTGCATGGAGATACAAATGCGTACAATTTCATATGCACAGAAAATGACCGGCTATTATCCATTATTGATTGGGGTGATTCTGGTTGGGCAGATCCGGCAATAGATTTTTACATGATTCCAACAGATGCTTTAGATATTGTTTTAGAAGGTTATAATGAAATTGCAAGGAAAAATGTTGGCATTAATTTTATATATCGGATTATTTTAGATAAAATATGGATGGGAATTGAAGAAGGGAGAAAAATTGGCGTATTAGAAAAAGAGATAATAGAATTAGAAAGAAAGCTGCTGAAAAGGTTGAAGTTTCACGGGCATAATGATGTAATGCTCAATTGCAAAAAAATCGATAGCTCATTGAATGGAATTAAGAATAGAGAAAGACTGTAATAGCCTATAAGTTTGCGGAGATCGCCAACGTGTTTTGTTTTATGACATGCGGCGGATTTTTGCAGTATGATTCTGAAGCTGCCCAGCAATGGGAAAATGAGAACTAAATATTATCAATACAAATACTGGGAGGATATAAAATGAAACTTGAGATTGGAGCTATTGGCATTTATGTTAAGGATATTGAAAAGATGGTTGAATTTTACCGTGATGCTATGGGCTGTGATATTGAATGGAATGGGGGTAGCTTTGCAGGAGTACGAATGTCTACAGGAATCTTTTTTAATTTATGCGTAAGAGATTCAACTGATAGATTTTCCTATACAGACGGAATAAATGGTACTTTTCAAGTATCCTGTAATGTTGAGAATGCAGACGATGTAGATAGAGATTATGAAAGACTGCTGAAAATTGGGGCTACATCGATTTATCCGCCCACAACAGAACCGTATGGAATGAGAGTGAGTTTTGTGGCTGACCCAGAAGGCAATCAGATTGAAATATGTGCAAGTTTGGATGATTGATATTTTCAAGTATATATATGATTTTATTACTTATACATCATTTTATACTGAAGTGTTTGGCATAAGTAGAGGGATGTTCAATGGACTCCTGTACGCGATTATACTGTAATTAAGGTAGGATCTCGCATAGATACATCTAAAATGCTTGAAATTAAGTTTAAATACTAGGAGTGATATTGATGCTTAAAATAATGCCATTTTTAACAATGACACTTATTGGAATACTAACTGTTACTTATGCTTTGCTGTTTAAAATTAATGGAATATCAGGATGGTTATTGACTTCAATTGGAGTTAGCTTAATTCTTTTTGGAACTGTATTTTGCAAAAAAATCAGAGGAACTTTAATAGAACTTCTAAGACAATTACTATAATTATAAACACTATAATAACTGGTACTTATGGAGGGATATTTATGGCAATCTATAAGTTTTATCAAATATACATAAGTATCAAAGAGGTTTTAGGTGAAGAGATGGCGACAAAATTGTTTCCTGAATATTCAGCTCTTCCGAATAAAATGCCAGCTAATGAGCAGGCATTTTAGGAAAGACAATTATGGATAGATTAGATAAGTCTCTTGATAGAGAGACAATAATAAGAGTTAGGCGAAAGCACACCTGTAACCCGACTAAAATACAAATTTCCGCAATAAATGAAGTGAAAGAAAGAACTAGTGATCTTGATGAGTTTTGCAGAGAATACTCCAGTATAATAGCTCCAGGTTATGTTAAGAAGGAAGCTGATTCTATTACTGTATCCTTTGGGTTGGACAAATGTGTATGCGGTATGTTCAGGAAGCTGGAAAACTACGAACCTATATCAAAAACATGGTGTGAATGCTGCAATGGACATGTTATGAAAATGTATAGCATAATATGTGATAAGCCTGTTGAATCTGAAGTGATTGAAGCCATTGCGTGTGGTGGAAATGATTGTGTTTTCAAAGTAAGGTTATAAGGCAGGGATATAGCAAAGCCATATCCTTTTGAGTGAGTGAACTGCTAAAAAATACGTTTTTGGAGGACATGCAATTATAATTATTTTAATAGTGAACCAAAGGGGCTGTTTATCATTCGGTTATTGATGCTGTTTCAATTCTGTGCAACATGTTTTTCTTGTTCAAGACAGCATGGTTTTAATGATAATGCAAAACTTGTACTAAAAGAACTTGAGCAATATATACAACAGTCAAAGAACAGTAGGAATAGCCTGGGACCAAATTACTCGGACTATTGCCTTCCCAGGCCGATCAATGGGAGGTAAAAAATGATTTATGGAAAAAAGATAGTTATCAGGCAATTGGAGTTAGGGGATGAAGAGCTTCTTCATAAGTGGTGGAATGATGGACAGATGATGGCTCATGCTAGCTTCCCTTTTGGTACCATGCAGAGCAAAGAGGCAATCAGGATGAACATTCTGTCTGAAATAGAAAGCTATGATGTTTTCCCGGATAAAAAGAGATTTATGATTTGTAGGAAAGATAATATGCAGCCAATTGGTGAAATGAACTATTCCGGCTGGAATAAGAGAAATCAGAGCTGTGAATTTGGGATAAAGATATGTGAAACAAGCGAGCAGGGGCAAGGCTATGGTAAGGATGCACTCTACCACTTTATAGATTTTTTGTTCAGGTCACTTAATCTAAATAAAATTGAGTTAACATCGATGATAGATAACAAGAGAGCTCACAGCCTTTATAGGAGGCTTGGATTCAAGGAAATAGGGATAATTAGAGATGGCTATTTTGATGTGAGAACAGGATCATTCACTGATGTTATGTATATGGATTTGTTAAAGAGAGACTGGTTGCAGATAAATGAAGGTATTGTTGTTTGATCAGTGTAAGCTGGACTCCCTGTAAGCCGCAGAAAATAGGGGTATTGCGAGTGCGTGGGCTCTCTGCGAGATACTGTATGCTTTTGCTTTGGGTCTAAGGCTGTCAACCTCACTTTATTAATGAACTATTATTAATTGTATATGTAATGAGAAAGGCAGTACAAGTTATAGAAATAAAAGGGGGAGTTATACATGAAAATATATGCATTGAATGGAATGCAAAGTCACTGTAATAATGTAAAAAAGAACGTTGAGCTGCATGGCAGCATAGTTCTCAGAGGATTCTACACAGACGGTACAATACAATTGCTGGAGGGGTCTCACCGTATGGCATATGCTTTGGAACTAGGGGTTCCTATCACTATTGTACTCTTTGGTGAAAATGAGATTATTCCTCATGATTGTGACGGTATTATCAGTTATGTGACCGGACTCAGTGATCGATGTACGGTTCGTGAGTTAGCGGATAACCTGGTTAAGGAAAGAGGTTTGTTTAATCAGGCAGTATATGAAAGCGATGAACATCAAAACATATGTATCATTGATGCGAGCGATAGCACGGGGAAATTGGTGCATTTTGCTTTAACACATACAACTGGCATTGTGTCGGAAGCCATTGAATCTCAAGGACTGGGCGATGCCATTAATAACCCCAGCAGCGCATTCCCGGAAAAGGTATGGCAGATACTATTTGGCGAGAAAAATGCATATGGCAGTAAAATTTTGGTGATTGGTAATGGGGATAACCGGCCGGCAATAGCTTTTTGCCGTCTTGGCGCAGAAGTAACATATATAGATTTGTCAGAAGAAAAGAAGCAGCATACGATTGATTTCGCGATAGAAAACCATTTGGATATAGATATAAAGGATTTTACCGGCTTCCGGCTGGAATCATTTGATGAGAACACGTATGATATTCTATATACTGCTCCTGATGTTTGCAGCTTTACAGATGATTTATATATGATGTATGAAAATTACAAAAGAGTTTTAAAGCAAAACGGTCTGCTTGTGATGCTGGATACGCATCCATTTATGAACCTATTCGAAAAGAAAATCCCAGAGATTTATATTTACAGGACTTATGATGACCTCAGACCACAGACTGCTTCCAACAGGCGTTATTGGCGAGTGGGGGATATAACACGGTGGCTGCTGGCATCTAAGCTACGCCTATATGCCCTAATCGAACTACAATCCGGATATGATTTGTTTGACAGTCTATGGTATTCATCTGTGAAGGAACGATTTGACGATAAAGACAGATTAAGCGATCTGACGCATAATCCTTTATCTGCCATACCACAATGGCTCGTAACCTTTGCATATAAGCAATAATGTGGTTATAGATTTCTAACCGATGACTTTAATCAGTAATTAAACGAGTTAGAGAACTCAATATAGGTATAATAACAAAGATTACATATCTGAACATTTTCTTTGCTTTATTATCATTTTGCTTGAAGATCCAGACGAAATATAATCAAATATAAGGAAAGCATAATCCCCAAAAGGAATAAGGTATAGGTGTAATGGTTAATGACTGATTGGGATATTGAAGAAAGGCAGTAAATTTATGAAAGCAATAGATAATATCACAAAAACTCTCTGTGCTTATTTGGAGGGAAAAAATATACTGGAAATAGCATGTGGAGATTCGGATTTCAGTATAAGTGCAAGTAAATATGCAGAAAAGGTACTTGCGACAGATATTTCCCTTGATAGATTTAAATGCAGAGGGCTGAATAATATTTCCGACAACATAGAGTTTTTAGAAATGAGTGCAGATGCTTTAGATTTGGAGGATGGGACATTTGATGCCGCAGTCTGCTATAACGCTTTGGGTCATTTGATTGAAATTATCCCTTCAGTTTTTAAGGAAATGGTCAGAGTAGTAAAAACAGGCGGGTTAATAGTATTTGCTTCAACTTGGAAGATGGATAGAATATTGCATCAAGTTATCGAAGATCTTGTTATTCTGTATGATGGGTTGGAAGTAAGTGTAGAAGAAAAAAGCAATTATAGCATTCTATTAATTAAAAAAACATCTGTTTAAAGAGATACTGCAATGCAACGTGGTTTAGATAGCAGGACAAGCCAGATACAATATTTTATGCGGGAGATGGTGCAATGAAGAATCAAATACAATTTGAGACGCCTGAAGATTTTAGAAAATGGTTACAAGTAAATTGTTTATCCAATGAAGGGATATGGCTTGTATTTGGAAAAGAAGGCGGACCGAAAACCTTAACAGCTAATGAAGCACTAGAGGAAGCTTTGTGTTTTGGTTGGATAGACAGCCAAATCAAAAGTATTGATGATAAAACATATATCAAGTATTTTGCACAAAGACGAAAAAATACCGAATGGTCAGCAAAAAATATAGCTTTAGCAGAACAGCTTGAGGCAGCAGGAAGAATGACTGACTTTGGCAGGGCAAAGATTGATGAAGCAAAGCAGAATAACTGTTTCAAAGCTAAAGAACGCCTTGAAATCACAGAGGATCATATTAATCAGTTTATAGATCAGATAAAGAATGTTGAGCCGGCATATTCCAATTTTCTAGGTATGTCTCCATCAGTAAAGCGAGTTTATGCCAGTCACTATTTTGATGCAAAGTCAGAAGAAGTCCGAATCAAGAGATTACATAAAATAGTAGAAAGATTGAATCAAAACCTTAAGCCAATGTAGTTTTCAATCTTATATTGCCAGGCGTTAAAACTGGTTATTTGTTCCATTCACCTTGTGGGATTATCTGTGTAGATAAACACATGATATCCGGAATGTGAAATCAGAGGTAGTGCACCATTATTACCTTTGTACTTGCTAATTAGAGAGGAGAGAAATCTTTTGAAAAAATATATAGCATTTATATTAGTAGCTGTTTTATGCTCCTTTATAAGCAGCAGTGTTCATGCCGATGCAGGTCCCAAACCATCATTGAGAGTGGTAATGAAAAACATGCCTGACATAGAATGTTATGCAGATCTTCTGATAGAGGGTTCATCCGGCAGCAGTGATAGAGGAAGCTTTGATGAGCCCAAATACAATAAAATGCTGGTAGGAAAACTAAAGAGCTATAATGTTGATGGATGGAGGCCGGCAGTAGTAAATGATTTGTACAGAATAAACGGTGATATAATATGCAAAGTGGAAAATGGAAAGTGTATTATGGATTATAGCTATAGAGTGCCAAGCAGCTTTAAGCTCATAGTGGTTACCGAGGAAGGTAAAACCATTGTATCAAATGAAATCAAAAGGAGGGCGTTCAACAGCACTGTTTACTTTGACTTTAACAGTGGAGAAGCTGTAGAAGGACCATTGCTTATTTCATACATATTGCAGTTTTTCACCACTTGCTTCCTTACTCTTTTGATTGAAGGATTAGTACTATTGATGTTCGGCTTTAATTTAAAGGAAAATTTTAGAGTCTTTTTATTTATAAATATTTCAACCCAAGTACTGCTGACAGCTTTGGTTTTTTTTGGAATGTACTCGATAGGGGTATTGGGAGCACTGGTGATATATTTTCTTATTGAAATATTTATAATTGTTATAGAAGCTGTATTGTTTGCGATATATTTAAAAAATCATACAAAACTGAGGAGAGTTTGCTTTTCAGTATTTGCCAATATAGCTAGCTTTGTATTAGGTATTGTAATAATGTCACTGCTTGGCTAGAAGCGAGGGACAAGCATAATTAGTCGTTTGCATTTGAAGGTATAGCAGAATAAGATAGTTAATAACTTCTGTGAAACTTAGCTAAGTACAGCTGAGAGCTGTAATGTAAGTTATCTTTTTAATATATCAAAAATATAATATGAAGGAGAGATATGGATGATAGAAGATATTTGCAGTTATATTGAGAAATTTGATGAGCAGACAAAACAAAGGTTTTATATTCTGCATAAACTTGTATATGAGAGCACTACTCTAACAATCAAGGAAAAGCTGTGGGCGAAGCTGCCTTCATATTACGCAGAGGATAATTTTGTTCGTATTATACCTTTCAAAGATCATTTGAATATTGAGGCAAAAGCGATTCAAACACATATACATGAGCTTTCGGATTACAAAACAACTCCTAAGGGTATGCTGCAGGTATATCATAATCAGGAAATACCTGATGAACTGCTTAGAGTAATATTCAAGGAAAGTCTGGAATAACCAGCTCAGCCTAAAAATCATGGTGTGCAGCTGAAGATAGAATTGCAAGTAATATGCAGAGAGATTTAATATTAAGAGAGTTGCAGCAAACTGAGAGTGTATCAGTTAATGTCATAAGGAGGTATAAGCATGGCAGCGCCAGAGGCAAGGGATTATAAGAAAAGAAACCTGATATATAACACTCAGGAAGAATATTGGGCCTATGAAGATGAATCAGCATATTTTGAACTGATCAAATATATGTATCCTGAAGATTCCGGGTGTACTCCTTTCAGCAGTAATTCGTACTATCACCATTTTATTGAAGCTGGCGGATTGACATACCTGGGTGAATACGAAGATTTTATGCACCCCTATTCCAATGAAGGAGTGTTAAAGGCTGTTCCAATGGGATACAAGTCAATACTTGTTTTTGAACGAGTTTGCTTATATGATAACGGGAAAATAGTTTTTGAACGTGATATGCCTGAAATCGAGCATTCGGAAGATTCATATATTGGAAAATATGTTGTATTGAGCAGTCAGCAGCAAAGATATACCATACCATCCTGGGGAGAACATGAATTGGTTACCTGTGAAGTGAAAGTAAATAATGAGAATAAACTATATGTTGATGCCATTCAAGATTTGCAGTCAGCTAAGAAAGTAGCCGAAGAGTACTCCTTAAAAGACAATGCTAAATGCATTGTATGTCAGATAATTGAATACGTTGATTGGCATTAGCAGAATAGGTGCAAGCATTGCATCAGAAATCGAAGCTATGAAAGGCAAGTAATAAAAAAGCCTGTTATATGGTAAAAATAAGAGCCAAATAAGATATATAGACTGGCAGATATACATAACAATTTCAATTATTTAAGGAGGTATGCCATGGAATTGGCCGCAATACAGAAGCTCATATCAATGTTTGTTGAGGAGTATAACCTTACCGCATCTACAGAGATTAGAATGCTCGATCTGTTTTCTGAAATAGGAGAGCTGTCAAAGGAGTATCTAAAGGGAAGTGATTATGGTAAAGAGGCTTTCTGCAGGCCTCCCAAATGGGAAGAGGAATTTGGCGATGTGCTGTTTTCACTGATTTGCATAGCAAACAGCACAGGAGTAGATATGGAAGCTGTGCTTGTATCAGCTATTAATAAGTACAAAAGTAGATTTGCAGTCAAGGGTGATATAGGATCTGACAATTAGTACAAGCTTTTGAACTATTTTCACAGCAGCAGAGGACTTATGGAATAGCATTTTTTAATATGATAAGTTAGGGTATCAATATTAGTAAACAGAAAGCTTATTAGATGGATTTTATGAAGAGGGGTCAGCCTATGTGCATAGTAATAAGAAGCATCAAACCAGAGGATTATGAGGATATATATATTCTGAACAGCCAGCTGGGATACAGCTATGATATAGAAAAGCTAAGGAACAGAATAGATTATGTTCTTATAAATACCAAAGATGTCATATACGTGGCTGAGCATGACGGTAGAGCTGTTGGATACGTGCATGGCAGCCCATATGAAACTCTGTATTATGACTCTTTGATAAATATAATGGGACTTGTAGTAAAACAAGGGAAAAGAAGGCTGGGAATAGGCGAAATGCTAATGAATGCAATGGAAGCTTATGCAAAGGCTAACGGCTATAAGGGCATCAGATTGGTTTCTGGTATTGAAAGAAGTGATGCTCACAAGTTCTATGAGAATATAGGATATTTAGACAGAAAAACCCAGAAGAATTTCATAAAGCTATTTGAGGATGATAAACATTAGAAAAGAGGATATAAACATGCTTAGGCACAAGGGTACGCTAACTATAGAAACAGAACACCTGATACTTAGAAAATTCACAATTGAAGATGCCAGGGATATGTTCAATAACTGTGTAAATGATGATAAGGTTGCCAGATTTTTGAGTTGGATTCCGCATGATTCCGCTGATATTACAAAAAAAATACTTACCGGCTGGATAAAAGAATATGAGAAGCCTGATACATACAGCTGGTGTATAGTATTGAAGGAATCCAGCCAGGCAGTCGGACATATCGCAGTAAATGAGTTCAGTGAAACACATGAGAGGTGTGATATAGGCTATTATCTGGGGAGGTCCTTTTGGAATAGGGGTTTGATGACTGAGGCATTAAAGGCAGTTATAGATTTTTTGTTTTTTGAAGTTGGGATGAACAGAATACAAGCAAAGCATGATGCAAAAAATCCTGCGTCCGGAAAGGTGATGGAAAAAGCAGGAATGAAGTATGAAGGAACACTAAAGAAATACAAGAAGCACAAGGATGGGACATTTGGAAGCTCAGATATATATGCAATAACAAAAGATGAGCTATTATCAATACTACGGGAGGATTATCATGAATAGTGATGTTTCAATTATTGTAAGATTCGCTGAAATGAAGGATTTAGAAGCATGCGTAGAGTTTGACCATTCTAAGCGTGAGGATATAATAGAGAGCAAAATAAATTTACATGAGATAATAGTAGCAGAACGTTGCGGACAAATTATAGGATATATTAAGCTTGAATATATATGGACAGAGCTGCCTTACTTAAGTCTTATTCTGTTAAAGCCCGAGCATAGGGGTAAGGGAATTGGAACCCTGATGCTGAATTATCTGGTAGATTTTCTTCAAATAAACGGGTTTGAGCTGCTTTTGAGCTCCTCTCAGGTTGATGAAGCAGAGCCGCAGAAGTGGCACAGAAAAAAAGGCTTTGTGGAGTGTGGCATACTGAATGGAATTAATGAAGGCAACATAGGAGAAGTATTCTTCAAATTGGATCTGACAAAATAGGAAGAGACTAAACTGCAATGTACTTGTTTTAATGGAGGTCACTAAATGGAAAGATTCATGATACCGGGTGTCGCAGGAATAATAGAAAAGACCGTCAATGGAGTTAAGCATATTCTGATTCAGGAGCGTTTTAAGGATGATGCGCCATTAGAGGAGGGGCAATTAGAAATACCTGCAGGAAAGATAAGAGAATTTGAAAACATATATGATTGTCTGAGAAGAGAAATAAAAGAAGAAACCGGATTGGATGTAGTGGAGATACAAGGAGAAACTGAATCATCCATATTGGAATCAAATGGCTATAAGGTGCTTAGCTATGCTCCCTTCGCAAGCTCACAGAACATTGAAGGGGTGTACCCAATAATGGTTCAGACCTTCATATGCAGGGTAGATGGAGATGTACTTGCGAACAGCAGTGAATCAAGAGCTATAAGGTGGATATCGCTGAATGAGCTGGAAAGGCTTATGAGTGAAGAATGCAGTAAATTTTACCCAATGCATGTTAATACGTTAAAAAAATACTTAGCATACAGTAAAGATTAAATAATGTTGCAGGACGTGTTAAAATGATTAGACTGATAGATACCTTTAATGGCATTGCCGGTTTTTTTAAGAGAATAAAAGAATTGGCAAAGCAGTATTTATTAGAGTAAAGTAAAGTTAGTATATGAAAGAGTTAAATGCGATTGGGGAAGAGTAAAAAAATGAGCAGCAGTATCAAGCCATATTGCTTGATTCGGGTAAACTTTTGAATAGGTCAGATACAGGAAAGCTGAAAACAAAAAGCAAGGGGAGGTATATATGAGTAAAGCAGAGATAAACGGTGAGATTATAAATAAGCCTAAGACTGGTAAAAGAAGATTGCGGAAGGTTGTTAAATGGATAGTGATTTCAATATTTTTATTGATATTTTTTTCGCTTGCAGCAATGCCTCCATTAATGATGAAGGATATGGTTGACAGACGTGTAGACTTTAAGAAGGTGTTTACTGCAGAGGAATTTGGATTATCCTCAAACAAGTTGAGTTTACAGACCTCAGATGGGTTGAATATTGTGGCTTATGAAGTTTATGCACCTAATCCTAAAGCTGTAGTAATTTTTCTTTCTGGAATCCATAATCCATCCGTAACAGCATTCTACGGTCATTCAAAGCTGCTGCTTGAAAAGGGCTATGCTTCAATACTTGTGGAAATGCGTGCACATGGGGAAAGTGAAGGAGATGTTATCTGTGTCGGCTTCAAGGAATATCTGGATACAGAAGCCGCAGTAGAGTATATCAAAAACGATACAAGGTATAAGGATGTACCGATTGTTGTATTTGGATTATCCATGGGTGGTGCCACAGCAATCAATTCCATTGGAGAAATTCCTGAAATCGATGGATTGATAAGCTTATCTGCATATTCCTCCTGGGAGGATGCTTTCCATGACAATATGCTGTTGATGGATTCACCAAAATTCCTGGCTGCTATCCAGAAGCCCTTTGTTAAACTATATACGACTTTTAAATATGGTTTTGAGAGCTTTAATATATCTCCTAAAAAAGAGATAAAAAAGCTTGGGAATCGTCCTGCTTTGCTGATGCATTCAAAAGATGACTCTCAAGTACCCTTTGCAAGCTTTGAAAGGATTATGGCAAATGCTCCGAAGCATGTTGAGACTTGGGTGCGAGAAGGAGATTTACATCTAATTTTAAAAGATGCAAGCTTCTTAGAGCCGGAAAAGGATAAAGAATATACCGAGACTATATTGAGCTTCTTAGATAAGCATTTTGGACAATGAAGGTAATGACAAGAGGTGGAAGCTGTAGATAGTTCAAAATTCTCTTTATGTCTTGATGTAGGACATGCCCATATAAATTCCAATATGCTGCTTGAACGGTGGGTAAAGGGTTTGAACAGCAAAATAAGGTATGTACATTTACATAATAATGACGGGAAGTCTGACAAGCATTTCGGAATATTGAGAGGTAAAATAGATATTGAAAATACACTGGAGCTGCTTGAAAAATACGCTCCTGATGCTAAATGGTCATTAGAAACCAAGTCGGATGAAACAGAGGAGTCCTTACTATGGCTGAAGCAGAAGGGATATATTGGGTAGAGCTAAAGCATCAATGCTTCAGCTTTAATGATAAGGAGGTATGTTGCATGGAAGAAAAAAGATCACAATGGAATAACAGGCAAACAGTCTTAAGAGAACTGCTATCAAAGCCTGCCAGATTCAAGGAGGCTATAGACCTATGCCTGCTGCAGCACTCACTGGTACATGAGGCAAGAATGTCAGGCACAGATGATAGAACCTTTGAAGATGATATATGGGAAGACCTGGATGATAACATGTTCAGAACAGCTGCGAATTCCAAGGGAAGGACAATAGCGTATGGTATCTGGCACTCAACAAGAATACAAGATATTACAATGAACATACTTGTGGCAGATAAAGAACAGATAATTAACAAAGATTGCTGGTTGGATAGAATAAATTCTACTATTACTGATACCGGTAATGCTATGACAGCGGAACAAATACTTGATTTTAGCAGAGGTATAAACATGAGGGAGCTGCGTGAGTACAGGATGGCAGTTGGCAGGAATACTCGCGAGTTGATAATGAGCTTTATGCCTGAAGACCTAAAGAGAAAGGTTAAGAAGGAAGGTTTGCAGCGAGTAATTGCTGAGAAGGCTGTTCTGGATGTCAAGGGTGCAAATTGGTTAATAGACTTCTGGGGCAGAAAAAATGTAGCGGGTATACTGCTTATGCCTGTTACTAGACACCTTATGGTACATATTAACGAGTCATTAAGTGCAAAGAAGCGCGGCATAAAGTAGTAAATAC
The DNA here is from genome assembly GCA_049322695.1 of Bacillota bacterium. Taxonomy (GTDB): domain Bacteria; phylum Bacillota; class Clostridia; order Lutisporales; family Lutisporaceae; genus CALGKJ01. The sequence continues at coordinate 136,144 of JBMORW010000064.1, forward strand.
AGATGCCAATCATACCGGCTTTTGATTTCAGGGGGTAGTACTTTGGATAATGAAATGATACTTCAGCTTAACTTCAGCGGAGATTGTAGAAACAACTGCGGGTTTTGCACTAAAACAAATGATCCTTCTCAAAACATGAGTGTAGAAGAAGCTAAGAATAACATTGAATATTTCCTTTCAGCAGGGATTATAAAGAGGCTGATATTATCCGGCGGTGAAATATATGATGACAATAGGTTTTATGATTTATTGAAGTGCCTTTCAAATTACAAACTTAAAGAAAAGGTTATTATAACATCAGGCAAGGGACTGTCAAAATCTTTGATAGAGCTGGTAAATAGCTTCTTTGATAGAATTGTGTTATCAATAACACCTGATTCAGAAAACTATATAAATGAAGAAGAGTTTAAGGAAAAGATTATTTTTATGCACAGGCTGACAAAGCCTGAGATACAGACTAATACAGTTATACATGGGCAAAACCTAAATTATGTGGACACAACTGTTTACAAGCTGAAGGATATGGACATTGTGTTCCCAACCCTAACACTGGTGTTTCCTATAGGTAAGGTAAACAGCCAGTCCGGATATCTTACAAGTAAAAAAAACATAGTTCCAGTTATAGAAAGGCTTGCAGTGGAATTTGCTGATTCAGGCAAGCCTCCTGTAATAAAGGGGGTGCCTGCATGCTATATAAGTCCTGAAATCAGGCAATATGTAGGGCATAGTGAAAAAGAAGGCAAATACTATGTAACAAAGAAAAGACAGCTGAAAAACTCTATAAGCTTTGCTGAGAATTTACCGTTTATTAAGCACACTTCCTGCACAGAATGCAGGTTGTACTCAAAGTGTGATGGTTTCTGGGATATATATATCAAAGAAGGATATTTTTCTGTTCCATCACCGATAATGAATGACATGCAATATAGAGGCTGATATTGTGAATAAGAATAAAGTCAAGGAGAAATGAAATTGGATAATATAGATAAGCGAAACAGACTGGATGAGGAAGTATTTAGCTATAAGGTTTCAAAGGATAATAAAGTTTTCATATTCTGGCATGGAAAGCAAGTGATGATACTTAAGGCTAAGGAAAGCGAAAAATTCCTGTCCAAAATACAGAATGCTGAACATAAGGAAGCACAGCTGATTATGGCGAAGATAACAGGGAATTTCAAAAGAGGCAACGAGAAGCTTATAAAAAAATAAACAGCCAGAACTCCGAAATGCATATACATATTTGCTTTGCAAAATGACATAATATGTGGTAAATGCTTTTGGAGTGTGGGATATGCCTGAAGTAAAGAGAAAACAGATATACAGAATACTTGTGGTTATTATTGCCGTAAGTATTTTTGCTATGTTAATCGATTTATCCAGATTATTTGGATTTTATAGTCTTTATAAAGCTGTTCCCAATGATGTAATAAAAAGGATTACAGTTGTTCTGTCAGCTTACTTATTGTTTATATCACATGGATGTGAGATGGATACCGGGGATTTGAAGCTCATGAAAATAGTTATTTGCCTTGCTATTATAGGGGAGGCAGCATTTCTGACACGAGCTACGATTATGGCAATAGTTCTTTTTGCTATATGCCAGCTGCTGCTGATATATAGGCATAGTAAGGGGATGCTAAGAGGATTGATGAAGGCAGCAAAGCGTCAAAAAATGCTGCTTATGTCTTCTGCCGGAATACTGGCAGCTATGTTGCTGACTCTGAGATGCTTTGCATACATCTGCTTCAAAGATCATGTATTTATGTCATTGATGCCTTTGGTATTTATCTATGGAATAATACTCAGCACTTCTCTATTGGCAGCTTTGACCAATTATGTTTTAAAGCTGACACCAAAAGCAAATTCAAAACTGATTGCTGCGGGAATGGTTTGTTTTTATCTCTGTGATATATGTGTGGGACTTGACGGTGTAATGAAGACAGGATTTACATGGATGCTTGTCAACAGTGCAATATGGCTGTTTTATACACCTGCAGTTGTATTGCTTTCATTGAGCTGTCTAAGGCTTGATGATATAAATTCCTTATCTGTAAACCAAAGTCCGCCATTAAACAGCTAGCTTTTGTTTTCTGCCAAATAGCGGACTTTGTTTTTTACTCTATATATCTTCCATAATCAGGAACGGCAACATTTTCAAATTCATGGGTCAATATATCAAGCTGTTTCTGCATTTCTTCTCCCTTCATCGGTAAGCCATGACTGGAAATGATTATTGAAGGATTTAGATTTCTGATTCTTTCCACAGACAATCGGGCTTCATGCCAATCAGTTGTAAAATATGCAGGAGGGCCATGGAGCTCTGTATCCTTGGTCAATACTGCCAGTGCTGATTCCTGCTTCACTGTTGTTACAGCGTCCGCTGAAATAAGGACTCTATCTCTTTCCCTGAATAGTGAAATTTGTCCGGGAGTATGGCCCGGCGTGTGAATCCATTTCCATTCCGGCAAGCCGGGTATGCTTCCATCATCAGGAAGAGGCTTTACCTTATCTCCCAGATGAACAGGCTCTTTAGGGAAGAGCGGGGAAAGCTTAGCCAATAAGCCGTCGTCTACAGTGGGATCCGGAGGAAGGTATTCTTTTCTGCCTGTTAAGTACGGGATTTCATTTTTATGTGCATATACAGGAATGTTCCACTGTTCAAGAACATCTTTGATGGCACCTACATGATCAAAGTGACCATGTGTAAGAATTATAGATCCTGGAATACTGTTTTTACCGAAGCGCTTTTCAGCCGCACTGAATATAGCTTCCGCACTGTTTTCTGTGCCTGTATCCACCAGAACCCACTCGCCTGAAGCTGCTCTCTCTTTTCCTATCATAAATAGATTTACCAAAGGAAACTCGAGTAAAATGACATCAGGAGCTGCCTCTATGATTTTTGAAGTAAGTTTGTTTATCTGCTGCCTTATTTTGTTTTCCATATTACCACTCTTTCTGTATATTGTTTTGATAATTAGTATCTTTAAACCTGAGTTGAATTATACTGAATTATTGAAGTAAACAGACTGGTAGTTTATCCTTGAGTTTTGTATTATAATGATTATGTTAGAACAATAAGGGATTATTATACTATCTGCTTATACGCAATTTGTGTTTTGGAGGAGCATTATGGACAGTATTATTTTTTTAGTAGAGCCACAGCAGACATATAAAGAAGCATTTCAAGCCATGGTAAGAGAGTATGAAAACTATGGCGAAGAATTTTACTATGGTTTGTACAAAAAGGGTCTGGAGGACTTTGATGCATATCTGCAATTATTGGATAGTCAAACCAAAGGTTTAGGTTTACCAGAGGGCTTCGTTGCTACCAGAACATACTGGCTGAGTGACAGTACTAAGAAGATTCATGGAGTAATCCGTATAAGGACTTCTCTCGATTCTGAATATGTAGCAAAATACATTGGAAATATCGGATACGACATAGCTCCACTGTCCAGGGGCAAGGGCTATGGAACTGCTATTTTGGGACTTGGGCTGGAAAAGGTAAAGGAACTGAAGCTGAGACTGGAAAAGGTGCTGATAACCTGTGCCAGAGATAATGAACTCTCTTCGAGAATAATAGAGAAAAATGGAGGGGTGTTTGAATCGGAGATATATGATGAAAATGATGACCAGTATATGAAAAGGTATTGGATAGAAATAGTTTAAAAAAGGTGAAAATATGAATGCTAAGAGATATAGGATGTGGCTTCTTGGTATTTTAATAGCCTATACACTTTTGCTGCTGTGGAGAATGCTCTTTTATGCCTATTCTGATTATATAAGGCAAGCAGAAGAAGTATATAGATACAGCTTGATACCATTTGACACTATACAAAGATACATAGTATATGGAAGCAGTCTGGATATAAGGATTGTCATCTACAATTTACTTGGAAATATTGCTGTGTTTGTGCCCATAGGATACTTGATAAAGGCTGTGATGCATAAGACAAAGCACAGTGCTTTATTGCTATCGTTTGCTTATATAATTACACTGGAGTTTGTACAGCTTATAACAAAAAGAGGAGTGTTTGATGTAGATGATATAATCCTGAACTTCCTAGGGTGTTTAATAGGAAGTATAGCATTTATGCTATGTAATGAATATCTGGTTACAGCAGTAAAAAATAAGTTTTCAAAATAAAGGAGGAACTTTATGAAGCAACATATAACAGTCGATGATCTACTCCAATTGGACGCATCACAGAGAGATGCACTGAATAATCTTTGGCTTCCTGAGCTGTATGATCTTGCAGTAGCTTATGTCTGCAGGGACGCCGAGAATGATGTCTATGACCTTGTGGAAGTTGTGGTTGGAGAAATAATTGTACAGCAGTCCTATGGTAAGAAATTCTACAATATAACAATAAGAAATCTGAAAGGTATGAGTGATGTCAAGCCTGATGAAAATGAATCCTTTGAGGATGAAGAAGTGGATTTTGAGGCTGATGAAGAAAGCTTTGAACTGATTGACACAGTACCGGAGTATTTCAATAAAAACGATTGCATGCCGATACTGAACATTGGACAGATGATAAGAATATTAAGAGATAATGGTTACGGGGAGGGCAGCTTCTATTTGGATATAAAGAATAAAGAAGATATTAGCGGTGTAGGCAGGGAAATCACTCAGTACGTTTCCTACGGTAGAGATTTTGAAAGCAATGAACTTTGTGATGCACTTTGGGAAGCTGTAAAGACATTACTCTGATAAGGTGATTGCTATGATACGCATTTTGGATTTAAAGGATGAAGTGGTTGCCAGGGAGGTATTGGAGCTGCAGAGAGAGGCCTATCGAGTAGAAGCAGATTTGATAGGCTATGACCGCATTCCGCCATTGGTTGAGACATTGGAGCAATTAAAGGTATGCAAAGAGTTTTTTTACGGATATTTTGAAGAGAACGCACTGGCCGGCATTGTATCGTTTATGATTGAAGATAATACCCTGGATATATACAGGGTTGCCATTAAACCGCAGTATTTTTCCAAAGGGATTGCTACGAAGCTTATCAGATATCTGGAGACCTTGGATGGAATTAGCAGGATGATAGTATCCACAGGCAAGCTGAACAGGCCTGCGACAAATCTGTATAGTAAGCTTGGATTTTGTAAAACTGGGAGCTTTATAGTAGAGGAAAGCTTGGAGATTATATCCTTTGAAAAGATATTGACGTAAAAATAGGAGGCAGTAAATGGATTTGTATGTATCTGACTTGGATGGAACGCTGCTGAACTCTCAAAAGCAGCTTTGCAGCGAAACTATACAAACAATAAACGACTTAATAATGAAGGGGCTCAACTTCACTGTTGCTACAGCTCGTTCATACGAATCAGCCGGCAGGCTGATAGAACCTCTTAAACTCAAACTTCCCATAATAGTACATAACGGAGTATATGTATATGATATTGCTGCCGGAAGGTACATACTTGAAAATTTTATGAATAATGAAGAGACAATACAAATCATTAAGCTGCTGAAGGACAATGGGCTATCGCCTATCATATTTGCTAGAGACAAAAACAACGAAAGCAAGGTGTTTTATAAGGGTGTATACAATCATGGAGAAGAACACTATTTCAACGATAGGAAAGCAAATAACGATAAACGTCTGACATTAGTCGATGAAATACATATAGAAAGCAGCTTAAAGATTGTATCTATATTGGCTATAGATAGCGAAGAAAGGCTGTTTCCCACATATAAAAGCCTGATGTTGAAATATGATATGATTTATCATTATATGGAAGACATATACTCTAAATGCCATTGGCTGGAAATAACCCATAGAAATGCCAATAAAAGAAAGGCAGTTGAATTCCTGAAAAACTATATTGGAGCAGAAAGGGTTGTGTGCTTCGGGGATAATTTGAATGACTGCTCGATGTTTGAGATAGCTGATAGTAAATATGCTGTGGAAAATGCAGTTGATGATTTGAAAAAGTTTGCTACCAAAGTAATAGGCAGCAATGATTCATGCGGCGTAGCAAGATGCATCAAGGATTTATTCGAGAAAGGACTGCAAAGTGAGAATACAGGATAAAATATGATAAGAGTATGAGACATATATACACCGGTATTCTTTTGTGCTATTATAAGTTGTATGTTTTTCTAGGTGGTGAATATTTTGTTGGTTTATACATTGAGTTCATTTGCAAAAAATAATTCAGGAGGTAATCCTGCCGGAGTAGTAATAGCACAAAATCAGCTTACTTTGCAGCAAATGCAGAGGACTGCAAAGGAGGTAGGTTTTTCTGAAACCGTATTTATACAGGAATCCTCCAAAGCGGACTACAGAGCGCGCTTTTTTACACCCAGTTCAGAGGTTGATCTTTGCGGTCATGCAACAATTGCGGCCTTCAGCCTTATGACAGGACTGGGAATTATTGATAAAGGTAAATACACTATGGAGACAATGGCAGGGGTACTTGACGTAGAAGTTCATAATGACAATAGAGTGTTTATGAATCAGACCTTACCTGAGTATTTTGATTTTGTTCCAAGTAGTGAAATAGCTGATTGCCTAGGTATTTCTGAATGCAATATTAGCTCTGCCCTGCCTGTTCAAATTGTATCTACAGGGCTGAGAGATATAATGGTTCCTATTGACTGCCTTAAGACTTTATTGGACATAAAGCCGGACATGTCCAAAATAGTGGAGCTTAGTATCAAATACCATGTTATTGGTGTACATGCGTTTAGTATGGAAACAATGAACAACTCGACAGCCCACTGCAGAAATTTTGCACCACTGTATGATATACCTGAAGAATCAGCAACAGGCACATCAAACGGTGCATTGGCCTGTTACTTATGGAAGCATAAGCTTATTAGTCTGGATCAAACCTACGGCTTGGTTTTTGAACAGGGCTATTCACTGAACAATCCTTCTGAAATAGTAGCAAAGCTGGAAATAAACGGAGATAGTATTTCAGCAGTAAAAATAGGAGGAATAGCAGTACTAACAGGTAAACTTGAAATCTCTGACTGATGCTTTTAGAATCATAAATACACTATTTGGAAAAAAATAATATTTATGCTATATTAGTATTAGTATGAGCTTTGATTATAGGTATATTTTTGCACATATAGTATAGTTTTTAAAAGTATAATGAAGATATTGTTTATCTATAATATTGAGTAGGTTTAGTATTTATATTAGGAGAAGTATTATGACAAAAATAAGAAAAGAGATATTGGAATGGGTAATAACTATTACTGCAGCGGCCTTGATAGCATTTTTAATAAATTTGTTTGGTGGTCTGGTTATAGTAGAAGGACAGTCAATGAATCCTACATTGAATGACAAGGATATATTGATTAGAGCAACATATAGGTTCAGTGAACCTCAATATGGAGATATAATAGCCTTTAAAACTGATTTGCCTCATCCTTGGAAGATTTATAGGACACTTGGCATTAAAAAGGCTTTGGTTAAAAGGGTAATAGGATTACCTGGTGATAGTATCAGAATAGCAAACGGTGAGGTGTTCAGAAACAATGTAAAGCTGGATGAACCTTATCTCAAAGATGGTATTACAGATGGTGAGATTGATACAGTAGTTGCTGAAGGCTGTATATTTGTTATGGGAGATAACAGATTGAACAGTAACGACAGCAGAAGAACAACTGTAGGCTTCGTGGAAATGGAAAGAGTTATTGGAGAAGTCAAATTGAGGCTTTGGCCGTTTAAAGACTTTGGTAAGGTAGAGTAAAAGGACCTCATAATCCTGATTATATGATTCGGATTATGGGGTTTTTCTCACACTTTTTACACAAATTTCATATCTGTTTTACTAAAAACTGTATTATAATAATATTATTTACATGATTATTAAGGAGGCGCAACTTATGAAGCATGTATTTATCATTGATGATGAGACTTCAATAAGAGATCTTTTGAAAAAGTACCTTGAAAGGGAAGGCTACAAGGTTACAACCTTTAGCGATGGGTATAATGTGATAAGTGAGCTTGACAGATTAGAGCCGGACCTTTTGGTATTGGATATAATGATGCCTGGCATGGATGGGCTTGACTTGTGCAAGGAAATAAGAAAGACAAGTGATGTACCTATTATTTTTGTTTCGGCAAAGGATGAGGAGTTTGATAGAGTATTGGGTTTGGAAATAGGCGGAGATGATTATCTGTCAAAGCCCTTCAGCCCAAGAGAACTGGTTGCCAGAGTGAAGAACATATTTAAGAGATTGGAAAAACCATCGGTAAGCAATAAAAGTGAAATTTATATTGATAATTTAGTTGTTAATAAGGAAAAAAGATATGTCGGTGTAGATGGCTGTGAGCTAAAACTGACTACCAAGGAATATGAGCTGTTTGAATTTCTGGTAAGCAACAGAGGAAAGCCCTTTAACAGAGAACAGCTTGTTGAAAGGATATGGGGATATGATTACATAGGTGATTCAAGAATTATTGATGACTTGGTAAAGAGAATAAGGAAGAAGCTGTCAGATGCAGGATCTCAAGTAGAGATTGTGACAGTCTGGGGCTACGGGTATAAGATAGATGGCTAACAGAATAGGAAAAAAGCTGTTAATTACCTATTTTCTAATACTGCTTATATTCTTTATTATAGCGGCTGTCTTGTTTAATGCACTGTCAAGAAACTATCTTTTAAATGAGACAAAAAAGCAGCTTCAGGAGGAAGGAAAAAGCATAGCAGAGCTCTTAGCAAATATTCCAGTGTGGAATACGAGAAATGTTAACGATAAGCTCTCGGAAAAAATTTCAGAAAGGCTCAGGATGATTAAAACAGCACGAAAATTCGTTGATGCTGAAATGATAATTTTGAATAATGAGGGAAAAGCAATATTTGGAAGTAATCAGAACAACAATAATATATTGGATATAATTGACAGACTGGATAGGATAAGGGCTAAAGGCTATGTTGTTGAGAAAATACCTATTGTTGCAAAAACTGGTTCTACAAGAGGGTATGTCATACTATATACTCAGGTGGAAAATGTATATGGCATCAATCAATTGATGAGAAGATCACAAATTATAAGCTTTCTTATTGCAGGTGTATTTGCACTGCTTATGGGTTTTGCCTTTGAAAAGAGTATAACCAGGCCCATAAGACAACTGATGAAAAAAATGAATGATTATTCAAGAGATAAAATTATAAATCATAGGGATATAAAAACAGGTGATGAAATTGAGGAACTGGATGCTTGTTTTAAGGATATGATTATTAAAATCAAGCAATACGAAATTACCCAAAAGAAGTTCCTGCAGAATACTTCCCACGAGCTAAAGACACCGCTGATGTCCATACAGGGCTATGCTGAGGCAGTGAAGGACAAGGTGGTGGAGGGAAAAGAGGCAGATGAAAGCCTGAATATTATTATTGAACAATGCCAGAGGTTGAAAAGAACTGTAGATGAAATAATCTATTTAACCAAGCTGGAAAATATTGATGAAAAGTATACTTTTGAAAAAATCAGCCTTCAAGAAATAATTAGAACTGCCGTTAATAGTATAAAACCCCTTGCGGATGAAGGTGGGATCAGCATTGCATCGCAGCTTGACGCAGTTCATACAGGTCTATATGATAAAGAAAAGCTGCTGCGCGCTCTGATTAATATCTTGGGAAATGCTGTAAGATATGCAAAAAGTACAATAAAGCTATCGACAAACGAAGATGTAAATAAAACCATTATAGAAATTGAAGATGATGGAAGAGGCTTTGCAGAAGGAGAGGAAAAGAAGGTATTTGATAGATTCTATAAAGGAAAAGACGGAAATTCCGGACTTGGTTTGGCAATAACAAAGGCAATAATAGAAGGACACAAAGGGCAAATAGATGCCCTTAACGGGAAAATGGGAGGAGCACTATTCAGAATAGTACTTCCAAAGTCATAAAAGAAGCATAATAGAATACCATATAAGTCTCGTTAAAGAATATGCATTATGATGTAACGGGACTTATACAGTATTCTATTTTGTTTTTCTTGGTATTACAAAATATTCATCTATTATCTTCTCAGCAAGTCTTTTTTGCGAATATGCCTGAAAAATCAGAATCAGAACTGTAAGCAGTTTTTCTGCAAATTCTTTGTCATTTTCCTTCATATTCTGAGTCTTGCTCTTAATAAGCTCAAGCTTTGAGTCCAAGTCTGATGTAAAGCTGTCATAATCAGACGCCTTGATATCAAGAAACAGTGAATATATTACTGTAAGAGTTGTTGAGTCTTTTTCAGCAGTAATTCTTTTAAATAACGGCAGAAATAAGTCATGAATATCATTAATTGACAGAATCTGCTTGAGATAATAAATAAGAATCAGTACTATCATATGATCCTTATCATACTTTTTGTTATTGGACGGTAAAAGTATTTTTGATTTTGTATAGTTGTTTATCATAGTTTTTGTTAAGAGCTTATCAGCAGGACTTCTCTTTAAGAAACCAAGCTTATTGTCTATAAAAGTTGTAACCTGGTCCATATATAGTTCAATATCAGGAAGTTCTTCGGGACGTATATCCTTACCGTTAAAGAGCTCTTTGACCATATTTTTAATATTCATGTTTTGTTCCATTACCATATCACTCCAGAAATCATCAGAATTATTGGCGACAAACTGACAGACCGGTGTCATAGCTTAATTATAAACATATTTTTATGAATGTACAATTGAATATTGAGCATAATCATAGTATATAGGCTTTAAAAAAATTTATATATTGCGCATAAATAGTTAATGAGTTATTATAATAATATGTGATGTAGTAATGATTACTATGTAACGTTATGTTTATATAGCTAAGGAGTGTGGATGTATGTCGGTCAAGGTAAAGGATCCAGTAAGCGGTTTTTCACATTTATTTGGTGTCGTACTCTCGATACTAGGACTAGTATTATTGGTTAGATATGCTATTAATGTTGGTACAGTCTGGCATATTATCGGCTTCTCAATATTTGGAGCCAGTCTTATTCTGCTTTATTCAGCAAGCAGTATATATCATCTTGTAATAGCTTCCGAAAAAAGCACCAGAGTATTGAGGAAAATTGACCATATTATGATATATGTACTTATTGCAGGCACTTATACACCTATATGCCTTGTGCCGCTTAGAGGTGGCTGGGGCTGGAGCTTGCTGTGCAGCATATGGGGTATAGCCATGGCAGGTATCATATTGAAGCTGTTTTGGTTTAACGCACCGCGCTGGCTTTATACACTTTTCTATGTAATAATGGGCTGGCTGGTAATCATAGCTTTTATGCCATTGATTAAATCTGTGCCTTTCAATGGTATTCTGTGGATGATAGCAGGTGGAATAATGTATACAACGGGTGCTTTGATATATGGCACCAAATGGCCCAGAATAAAATCAAAAGCCTTCGGTTTCCATGAGATTTTCCACATTTTTGTACTGTATGGAAGCATATGTCACTTCTGGATGATGTTCAGGTATGTATTATACATAAAATAAAACAGCTATCAGCAAGTATTTTCAAAATCGTTGATTGAAAAGTTAAATTCCAGTGAAAAGAAAGTTTCAATAATGTAAGACTAAATTCGATATTGTCTGGGTTTGAACTGTATATTAAGTGATAAAAATATAGTATAATGGCCTTACAGAAAA
>JBMORW010000065.1:0-2220 GCA_049322695.1 Bacillota bacterium
GCTGGTACACCTCATGGGTAGACACTACATATGAATACTGGATAGAAGTATATGCACTGTGCTATACATATACAGACGATGAGGGAAGAGAGCTTACTCAGGTTCTGGCTGACTGGTCTACCACAGAATATGAAGTATCTGTAGACTACGGCACAGCCTTCACACCCTTCACCCCTATAGAGTGGTATGGAGAGAACAAGGATTAGCTGAACCAATACGGAGAACTGCCGGAAGAAATACAGAAGAATGAAGTACAGTATGTATTTGAAAGAAGCTCATGGACATATTCCTCAACAGGAAACATCACAGGTACAATGGCTGTACTCAGGTCCCAATCAAAAGCAAATACCGATGATATAGAGAAGAGCAAGAACAAGCTGCTGCAAAAGCAGTTCGGTATTACAGCTGACGGCGCAGTGGGAATAGAGACATATTCCAATCTGCTGCATGCTATTAATGTGAAGAATGGCGGTAGCATACCGCCTGCTAAGCAGAGTGATGTATCATATTCTACTCAATATGAGCTTTATGGTGAAGGTAAGTACATAGCTAGCCAGCTGTCGAAGGAAAATGGCACCGGTAATACAGATAAGTACGGCAATCCTATATTATATGACAGAAATGGTAATCGGATTGACCCTGATGTAGTTTATCTTATATATAATTCGCCATTTTCAGATGGATTTGCACATGGTATGTTTGGTTCTTCAACAGATTTAGTAGATATGAGTCAGTATCCAGAAGAATGGATGAAAGACTTATTCGATGAAGGGTATGCATGGGGAGAAGTTGGTGGAGCTTACTTGGTAGTGTTTGCAGGTGCAGCAAGTGACTGGAGTTCTGTAAAGAAGAAAGACTCATTCTATAAGGATGATTTTTATGCCATAGAAGAAGGTTTATCTGGAATAGAAGCTGCAAAGGCAAATAGTGGAATTGTTAATGGGGGAACGCCTAAGTCTAATCCGTTAGAGAATATTAAGTTTACAGATAAAGTTAAGGCACAAATGAAACAAGGTGATTATCATGGTTTCCCAGAAAGTGTTGAAGGCTTTGGAGCTAACGGTAAGGTTACTCAAATAACTGGCGGAGATAAAATAGTTAGAACAAAGGTTGAAATACCAGGAAGTTACAAAGGCAAAGAGGGTATATTTGAATACATCATTGAGCCTGATGGAGTAACATGTAATCATAGGTTATTTAAACCAAATAAATAGCAAAGGAAGGTGTAATTTGTGAATAATAATAAATATACTTGCTTACCAAAAGAATTATTGAGTGTGGGGCAAAGCCTTGAGTCTATGGGTATATCTGAAATAGCTTGGAAGAGTCAAGATGCTTTAAGAGTGATTGATTATTTAACTAAAATAGGGTATGTAATTCTTGGCGGAGATGTTTATACATACAATGATAACGAAATTGAGTCAACATATGATAGCTGGTATTCAAATAAGTCAATTAGTGAAAGTATTGTTCAAGAGAGTAAGAAAAAGGCATTTGAGTACATTACTGAATACAACAAAAATAATGGAGATAATTACTTGTATAGCATTATATTTGAAGTAGAATAGTAAAAAAAGTGAAGGTCACACAGTTTCGGCTGATGTGACCTTTCTTCTTATCATGCGAGTAGACATAAAATCAATAAAGTGCAACCATTGTAGTGCAAACTTTTAAAATGCTTTATACCATGTTTTTTATTGTAACAATATAGAGATAGGTGTCAGGCACCGGAGTTATCCAGTTATTGACCGAATATGAGCCTTCTGGTAATATTAGGATATTGGTATTGTCAGGAGGCTTTTTATATGGAAAGCCATGGAGAGAAGAATACCATGGCGAGATATATCATGTAATCGTTAGAGGAAACAATAAGTAGTATATAATCAAAGAAAATATAGATAAAAAGTGATTTCATAAGGTAGCTTGAAGAGCATAGTTCCATAATGGGTTATACAGTATATACATATGTGTTTACAGACAGCAACTATCATACACTGATACAGACTATGGATAGGAAGCTTAAAAAGGATATGTTGGATAGGCATGAAAGAATAACTGGATAACTTTGGTGCCTGGCACATATCCCCTTACTACCTGGCACATATCCCCAGAGTGGATGTAAGCACAACAACCACTTACGGAACAGACTTTGAGCCTTTTACACCACAGGAATGGTATCAGGAGAACAAGGCTGTACTAAACCAGTATCAGATACCGCAG